>JBBDXG010000020.1:0-103247 GCA_040902435.1 Fimbriimonadaceae bacterium | reverse complement strand
GGCGGCGGCATGAGCGGCGGCTTCGGCGGCGGCGGCTTCGGCGGCGGCGGTGGCGGCTTCGGCGGCGGCGGCTTTGGCGGCGGCGGCTTCGGCGGCGGCGGCGGAATGGGCGGTCGCGGCGGCGGCGGCGGATTCGGCCGCTGAGCTTATAGGCCCGACTTTTACGTTTCCTGAGGAGGATACTGGGATGACATTGAATGGACTGAAATCTGTCGGCGCTCTCATTGCGTGTGCCGTCGCCGTGGCGTTGGGAAGCGCCGCGGCGGCGCAAGGCAACGGCCACGCATCGCGCGTTGACATCAACCTAAAGGACGCGGACCTACATACCGCGACGCACGCACTGACACTCCAGACGGGCATCAAGTTCGTCATCGCCGACACGACCCAAGAGTTCAGGCTCATCACCCTGAACATCAAGGACGTCTCACCTGAGAAGGCCATCGAATACGTCTGCCAGGCGGCAGGCGCCCAGTGGCACGTGGACGAGTACGGCGTCTACATCATCTCGAACAGCAAGGACGGATCGGGCATAAAGACCGCTCCTCCGATCGAGCTTCCGGTACGAGCGCCCTCGAGGGTGCAGAAGATCAAGCTGATGAAGGCCGACCCGAAGCACGTCTACGACATGCTCGTTGACCCGGTCAACGCCTCGGGCAAGGACAGCATCCAGCTGATGAACGAAGAGGCGACGAAGTACCTGCGGGGCAACGACCGCATACCGACTTCACCCCTCGTCATGGTGGGCACATCGTCCTCCAACGTCTTCCACCCGATGGCTCAGACGCAACCGGCACAGCTGTCCTCGACGAACGGCATCTCCCTCCCCGACGAGAACCCCAACTTGATGGGTACGTTCGGTGGCCAGGGCGTCGCCGGCGGCGGACAGGGCCTTGGCGGCGGCGGTCAGCTCGGCGGCGGCGGCGGCGGCCAGTTCGGCGGCGGCGGTGGCGGCCAGTTCGGCGGCGGCGGCGGCGGCCAGGCCGGATCTACGCAAGGCCTGACGGGCGGATCAGGCTTCGTGCCACAGGGCATAACGAGCGTCGCCTACGACCCGACCGACAACAGCCTGATCGTTCGCGGCACGGACGAAGCGATCCGAGAGCTCGAGCAGCTCATCGCACAGTTCGACGTCGCTCCTCGGCAGGTCATCATCAAGGTCGAGTTCATCACGACCTCGACGTCGCTCGACCGAGCACTGGGCATTGACTGGTTCTACCAGCGCGGTTCGGTGTTCGCCGGCGTCCGACCGGGAACGTTTGCCAGAGCGGCCGACCCGATCTTCCTGAACTACGCTACGGGCAACATCTCGACGCGACTGCGCACCATCCTTACCGAAGGCTGGGGCCGCACCGTCACGTCACCGCTCGTGCGCACGCTGAACAACCAGACGGCGACGATCGCGAACATCGCGACGACGACGATCTTCATCAACCAGGTCACGAACGGCCCGAGCGGCATCGTGATCACGCCGAACCCGGTCCAGGTCTCGGCCACGACGTTCCTCTCCGTCACTCCGCGCATCAACAACGATGACACGATCACCGTGTTCCTCACGCCGCAGCTCCAGGGCTTCGGCCAGCTCAAGCGCGGTCCAGACGGCCAGGAGATCCCCGACATCCTGTCGCAGGCGATCAGCGTCGTTGCGCGGGTCAAGAGCGGCGAGACCATCGCCCTCGGCGGACTCGTGAACAAGGTTGACAACTACTCCGAGTCGCGGATCCCGATCCTCAGCGACCTGCCTATCATTGGGCAGCTCTTCCGAGGACGGAACACCAACACCTCGACCAGCGAACTCATCATCTTCGTCACTCCGACGATCGTTGATGAGGACAACTACGGCCTCGGGCCATAGGCGTAGACCGAGACGGATTCCCAGTATCCGGACAAAATGGGGCGGCAGTGAAAAACCCTGCCGCCCCTTTTCTCTTTGATATGGCAAGCCTCGTCCTCGTCGGCATGATGGGGTCCGGCAAGACGACCGTCGGCCGGATCATCGCGGCGCGCCTGGAAGTGCCGTTCAAGGACACCGACAAGCTCATCCAGCACAAGCTCGGACGTGCGGTCCACCAGCTCTTCCTTCACTACGGCGAGGACGCCTTCCGGCAGCACGAGTCGCGGGTTCTGCAAGACCTTCCTGACGAGGACTGTGTGATCTCTACAGGAGGCGGCACCGTCCTCCGAGAGGAGAACTGGAAGGAGCTCCGGCGACTCGGTACGACCGTCTTCCTCGATGTGGACGTCGAGGTGCTGAAGTCCCGGCTCAAGGTCGCAAGGAAAGTACGGCCGCTCCTCGAGGTCCCTGGCTGGGAGGACCGGGTCGAACAGATCCTCGAAGAGCGCAGGCCCATGTATGAGCAAGCCGACATCGTCGTCCGTCTGATAGGACAAGAAGCGCCGGAGGTCGCGGACCTGGTCCAACAGGCGCTGCAATCATGAGAACCACCGTCCGCCACGCGCGCGGCGAGTACCCAATCGAGCTGACCGACCTGCGCACCGCCCTCGCGGCGCTCGGGCCAGACGACTACGTCGTCACCGACTCGAACGTGCGAGCGGCGACCGGAGTGCCCGGCGAGTGCTTTGTCGCCGAGCCGGGAGAGCAGAGCAAGTCGCTCGCCGTCTACGGCCCGCTCCTCGAGTGGCTCGCCCAGCGCGCACACCGCTCGTCGCGGGTCGTCGCGCTAGGCGGCGGCGTCGTCGGCGACCTTGCCGGGTTCGCCGCCGCGACTTTCATGCGCGGCGTGGACCTGCTGCAGATCCCGACTTCTCTCCTCGCCATGGTGGACTCCGCGGTAGGCGGCAAGGTCGGTATTGACCTAGCAGCAGGCAAAAATCTCGCTGGCGCCTTCTGGCCCCCGACGTCCGTGATCGTCCCGCTCGACGCCCTCCTGACCCTCCCTCTCCGGCACTTTACGAACGGGGCCGCCGAAGTTTGGAAGTACGGCGCAGTGCTAGACCCCGAGCTCTTCCAGCGACTTGCGCGGGCCCCCCTGCGACCCGAGTCGCCAGACATCGCTCAGACGGTCTTCCGGTGCATCGAGCTCAAGAAGTCGGTAGTCGAGGCCGACGAGCACGAGACGACCGGCCGCCGAGCAGTGCTCAACTTCGGCCATACCGTAGGCCACGCCATCGAACACGACTTGGGATATGCGGAGCTCTTGCACGGCGAAGCCATCGCGATCGGGATGGTCGCCGAGGCCCGCCTTGCCTACAACCTCGGCATCGCGCCGGCAGGGACGACGAAAACAATCGAGGAGGGCCTTGCCAGCCAGGGGCTCCCGACTCGGCTGCCCGAAAGCCTGGATCCGGCCAGCCTCGTCGCAGCCATGCGGCGGGACAAAAAGGCTGGGCGGAACGGCCTAGCCTTCAGTCTTGTTTCCGAAATTGGGACGTGTCATATTCAGACGAACGTCGCGGAGGCCGACGTCTTAAGAGCATTGGAGGCTCAGTGAACCTAGTCAGGGCGCTCGTGGTGGGTGCGGCCGCGCTCCTGCTGGCCGGAGGCTATCTCGCCAGCCTGGGCGCGTTTTTCTCGGGCACCGCGCCCCAACACGCCACAGCCTTCGGTTCGCCCGCGATCCGCGCCCTCTCGCTCGCCGTCCTCATCGCTTGCGCCGTCTTTGCCTGCCTCAAGCAAGGAGAGGAGGATCGAAAGTGATCGGGACGCTCCTGCGCGTTCGGTATGAAGTCCTCCAAGAGATCGGGGACAGCCCGGTGTTCCGCTCCTTCGTCGCGCACGATCGCGTTGCGGAGCGAAACGTCGTCGTTCGCATTGTCAAGAGCTCGTATAGCGAGGAGCAGGAGTTCATCGCAAAGCTCAAGGCGGTCTTCGAGAAGAGCAAGCGCCCGGACCACGCGCGCGTCGCGCGGGCGATCGAAATGGACGAGGACGGCGGTACTTGGTTCCTCGTCTACCAGTACTCTCCCGGCACATCGCTCGGCGAACGCATGAAGCGCGCGTCTGCGATGGGCGTCTCCACCGCAGTCACGACTGTGCTGGGCGTCCTGGAAGGGCTCGACGCGCTGCACAAGTGCGGACTGGTCCACGGCGAGGTCAGCGTCCGAAACGTCGTCCTTTCGAATTCTGGCGACCCGACCGTCATCAACCCCTGCGTCTGGGAGGCCTATTCGTCGAGCGATACGGCCGGCGCAGAGATGCTTGCGCTGATCGCCCCCTATCTGGCGCCAGAGGTCGCCCTCGGCTCCATGCCCAGCCCGGCGAGCGACGTCTACGCCGTCGGCGTGATGCTGTACGAGCTCCTCACTGGAAACCGGCCGTTCTCTGGCCGCACCCCCGCCGACATCGCACGGGCCCACGAAGCCCAGGACCCCCCTTCGATCAAGGACAAGGTCGCTGCGGCCCCAGAGGCCCTCGAGAAGATCATGCACAAGGCGCTCTCGAAGGACCCCCTCGACCGTTATAAGGATGCGGGGGCCATGCTCGCCGACGTCAGGCTGCTCCAGGACGCCATGAGGTTCGGGAAGCCGCTTTCCTGGCCCCTGAAGCCCGTTTCGGCGGCACCGCCGGGCCGAGTGGGGCCAAAATTGAACGTGGTCAGGGGCGAACAGAAGGAACAGAAGGTGGCCATGAAACGAGCGAAGGAGACAGGGGACGGAATGCCCGCATGGGTGGTCTATATCGGCGTGCTGCTCATGAGCGGCGCCGTTCTGGCCATTGGCTGGTGGGCGTACTTCAACCTGACCGCGCCACAAACCCTCAAGGTCCCCAACATCGTCGGGATGAGCTTCAACGAAGCGGGCAGCCAGCTCGACCGAATGAACCTCAAGCTCCGCAAAGTGCGCGAAGCCCCGAGCGAAGAGCTCGCTGAGGGCATCGTCATCTCCGTGCAGCCCTCCGTCGGCCGAGATGTCAAGGAGTATTCCTTCGTTGACGCCGTCGTCTCGTCGGGCAGCAAGATGGTCGAGGTTCCAGACCTTTCGGGCAAGACGCTCGAGGAGGCTAGGCAGCTCTTGGCCTCGATGGGGCTGACGGTCTCGCGAAACATCCGTTACGTCCGCACGACAAGGGTCCCAGAGGGGCACGTCGTCTCACAGAACCCGCGCAAGCACACGCAGGCCGAGAGGAAGTCAGCAGTCGTGCTCGAAGTCAGCGAGGGCGCTCCGCCGGACGAAGCCATCCCGCCGCCCGACTCCTCCTACGTCTATCATCTGAGCTGGACTCTTCCCGACATGGCCGGCGAGATCCTGGTGCGAGTGGACATGACCGACAACGCCGGCACCCGAACGATCTTCGAGGACATGAAGGGGCCGAACTCCAAGATTGAGATCAATGCCGAAGGGCTCGGCTCCAAGGCGACGTTCCACATCTTCTACGACAACGAGCTTGTCCAGACGGTCGTCAAGTCTGCGCGAGACGAGGACACGATCCAAAGTGACGGCCAGGGTCCGCCCGTCCGCAGGATTGACGGAGACCCCGACGGAGCATGAAGCCACTCATCGCGCCCTCGATCCTCTCTTGCGACCCGTCGCAGTTCAGGCCTGCGGTCAAGCAGATGCTCGACGCCGGGTGCGACTGGCTGCACTTCGACGTCATGGACGGCCAGTTCGTCCCGCCGATCACCTTCGGCGCCGAGCTCGTCCGCTCCCTGCGCGGCCTTGCCCCGACGCCCTTCGAGGCGCACCTCATGACGCGAACGCCGGAGGCGCACGTCAACGCGTTCATCGAGGCCGGGTGCACGCGCGTCACTTTCCACGCCGAGGCGACCGACCACGCCCACCGCCTCTGCCAGGAGCTGCACGAGAACGACGTCCAGGCCGGCGTGGCGATCAACCCAGCGACGCCCGTGGAAGCGATCCTGCCGCTCGTCGGCACGATGGACCTCGCGCTCGTTATGACGGTCAACCCCGGCTGGGGCGGGCAGCGGCTCATCGAGCAGTCTCTGAGCAAAGTACGAAGGCTGCGCGAGGCCGCGCCCGCCCTTGACATCCAGGTTGATGGCGGTATAGATCCCACCACCATCGGCCGCGCTTGGGAGGCCGGCGCCAACGTGTTCGTCGTGGGCAGCTACCTCATGAGGGCGCCAAGCATAGCGCAAGGGATCGAGGAGCTTCGCGCAGCGTGTTCCTCAAAGTCCTGACCACCACGTTCGTCGTCTTCGGCCTCGCGCTCCTCTTCGCGATGCCGTCTCTCCTCGGCGAGCGCCCGCCGAACACCGACCAGATCGAGCTTGCGCGCTATGGCACGCGCATGCTCGCGTACTTTGGCCTTACCTGCATCACATGGCTCGGCGCCGCGACTTGCGCCGTCATACTCATGCGCAGAATGCGCCGGCAGTTCATCGAAGAGCAGCGCAAGAACCTCACCGAGATGATCGAAGGCGCACTGCGGGACCATGAACGCCAGAAGTGAAGCATACATGCGGCGAGCGATCGAGCTCTCGCGCCGCGGGTTTCCGGCACCGAACCCCCGCGTGGGCTGCGTCATTGTGCAAGGAGACGAAGTCGTCGGCGAGGGCTGGCACGACTTCGCTGGTGGCCCGCACGCCGAGGCCGTAGCGCTCGCCTTCGCCCGCGACCGCGCGAAGGGAAGTGAGCTGTTCTGTACACTCGAGCCGTGCGCCCACCAGGGCAGGACTCCGCCTTGTGCCGGGGCGATCATCCGGGCCGGAGTCGCAAGTGTCACCGTCGCGCTCCTCGACCCGAACCCAATGGCCGCAGGCGGCCTGCAGGTCTTGCGCGACGCCGGAGTCGCCTGTGAGGACGGGCTGCTCGCAAGCGAAGCGCGGGAGGCGAACGAGCTCTTCTTGGCCGCAATGGAGCGCGGGCGCCCCACCGTCGTCGTCAAGGCGGCCACGACCAGCGACGGGTTCATTGCGCGCAAGGACGGCACGAGCAAGTGGATAACTGGGGAGCAAGCCCGCGAAGCGGGCCACCGGCTGCGCGCGGAGCTAGGTTGCGTGCTAGTCGGCCGCGCGACCGTCGAGCTCGACGACCCGTCGCTCACCGCCCGAGTCTCAGGCGTCGTCAACCAGCCGCTCCGCGTCGTCCTCGATCCTCTGGGGAAGCTGGCCCCACACTATAAGCTCTTCAGCGACGGAGGCGAGACCTTGCGGTTCGTCGCCAAGGGCCTTGCAACTCGGCCCTACGACGTCGAGGCGGCCTACGAGTTCGGGTTCGACCTCGCCGAGGTATTGGGCGCTCTGTCCGCACGCGGCGTCATCGGCGTCTTGGTCGAGGGCGGCGGCGAGACGATCGCGTCCTTCGTCCGCCAGGGCCTCGTAGACCGCATCGAGCGGTTTATTGCGCCGACTGAGTTTGGTGACGGCGTGTTCTGGCTCGGCACGGACCCGCCAGAGTTCGAAGTAGAGAAGACGGCGGAGAAAACGCTCGGCCCCGACAGGCACGAGACCTACCGGGTGCTGACGACCGTGCGCCCCGACTGAGCGTCAGAAGCCCAAGAACCACTCGTGCATCCGGGTGTCGTCAGTCAGCTCCGGATGGAACGACGTCGCCAACAGCTTCTCCTGCCGCGCGGCGACGGTCGCTGCCTCATACTCCGCGAGCAGCTCCACGCCAGGGCCGGACCGCACCACGATCGGCGCGCGGATGAAGACGCCCGTGACGGGCTGGTCAAACCCCTTGACGCAGACTTCGTCCTCGAACGAGTGGACTTGGGCCCCGAACGCGTTGCGCCGCACCGTGACATCGAGCACACCGAGCCTGTACTGCTCGTGGCCCTCGACCTCTTTGGCCAGGAGGATCATCCCCATGCACGTCCCCCACACCGGCATCCCAGCGGCGACCCGCTCCTTGATCGCGTCCCCGAGCCCGAAGCGCTCCAAGAGCTTGCCCACCGTCGTGCTCTCGCCGCCAGGGATCGCAAGGCGGTCAACGCCTGCCAGCTCTTCGACCGTGCGGACTAACGAAACCGTGGCGCCGCAGCGCGCAAACGCAGCCGCGTGCTTGTCGAAGTCGCCCTGGATCGCTAAAACCCCTACCGTGCCCACGGCGCGAGTTTACGGCTCAACGGGCCCGCTCAGGTCGTACAGGTCCTATCCGAGCAGCACGCGCCGGTCGCGGATCGAGGGCACGAAGTGCTCGGCGTCAGGGACGCCCCTCTCCGCTGGGGTCGGAGGCGCCCACGCCGCCGAACGCCCTTCCAACACGATCTCGCTCTCCGTCACGGTCACAAACCCAAAGAGCGACCTGTCGTAGTGCGCCATGCGCCCGTACGCCGCGCCGACCCAGAGGTAGGAAGAGCTGTTGACGCGGAAATAGTGGACCCCGCGCCGCTCCTCGTAACCGTCGTCGTGGTGGTGCCCCGCGAACGACGCGATGACCTTGCGGTGCCCCGCGCGGCGGTTCGCCTCCTCCATGATCGCGCGGACGCGGTGCCGGTTCTGGCACGTCCCGCCCTTCCACGAGTCGTCTATCGGCTGGTGGACGAACACGACCGTTGGCTTCTTAGTCTCGAACAGGTCTGCGGCGAACCAGTCGAGCTGCTCGTCGTCAACGAACGAGACCATCGAACCGTCAATGTAGTAGTTCGCGTCCGCGTACGGCACGAACTTGCGGTCTTGGTAGATGTTGTTCGCGTCCAGGACGACGAAGTGCGCGTGCCCGGCTTCGAACGAGTAATACCTCCCCGGCACCTGCCACATGTCCACAGCGTGCTGCTTCGACCCCATGTCCATGTCGTGGTTGCCGAGCACACCGTACCGCGGTCCGCGGTACGCCATCCACTCGTTGAGGAACGGCCGCGCGGCGCGGACCGGGTGGTTGAAGTCGCCGAGTTGGACGATGAAGTCGAGCTCGCGGCGCGAAGCCTCTTCAATGAACTCCGCCAGCCGCTGCTCAGTGTTCTCGGCCAGGCCGTGATGGACGTCCGCAATGACGCCGAACCTCGTCGCTCGGGGCTCGGGACCCGTGACTCGGGACACGCTCGAAACGAGCAGCCCCGCGCCCATGCCCAGCACGTCCCTTCGTGAGTACCTCCGAACGCCGCTCATCCTGAATCTGACTCTACCTTCCGCCCGGCGACCCCCGAACCCGGATCCGCGCCCAAGTACACTCCCTAACAATGGTCCGAATCATCGGTGTGCCGTTCGACGCCTGTGGCCGACGAGTGGGAAGCAGGCTCGGGCCCATCGCCATGCGCGTCGAGGGCCTCGTTACGGGCCTCGAAGGGCTCGGGCACAAGGTCGAAGACACCGGCGCAGTCACAGAGCTGGATTCCTGGGCACCGAAGACCAACAAGGAAAAGTTCGACCGCGCCAACGCCGTCTACCGGGAAACCAAGGCCCGCGTCGCCGACGCGATCAAAAAGAGGCGCGCCCCCGTCGTCATCGGCGGCGACCACAGCGTCGCGATCGGCAGCGTCGCCGGCGCGCTAGCGCACTACGGGCGCGACCTCGCGGTCCTTTGGGTGGACGCCCACGTGGACATCAACACGCCCGAGGTCTCGCCGTCCGGAAACCTGCACGGCATGCCGCTCGCGGCCCTGACGGGCCTTAAGTCAAAGACGACCGGCGGGATGAAGAGACAGTGGGACGAGCTCGCCAAGATCGTCGGACCGACGAAGCTCGATCCCAAGAAGCTCGCATGGATCGGGCTCCGCGACGTTGACAAGGGCGAGATCCTAAACCTCAAGCGCGTGCCCGGGTCGCTGCCGCTCACCATGCAGGACGTGGACGAGATGCGCATCGCGGGGGCATTGAAGAAAGTTGACGAGCACTTCCGCCGTGCCAAGGCGAAGGCCCTCTGGGTCAGCTTCGACGTGGACTGCCTCGACCCGGTCTTCGCGCCCGGGACCGGGACGGCCGTCCGCGGCGGCTTCACCTACCGCGAAGGCCACCTCATTGCCGAGACCCTGCACGCGCTCCTGAACGCCAAGAACGCGCCTTACCGGCTCGCGGGACTGGATATCGTCGAGGTCAACCCGCTCGCAGACACGCAGAACGAGACCGCGAACATCGCAATGGAGTGGACCCTCAGCTTCTTCGGCAAGACGATCCTGCACCCAGAGGACCCCGGCCGCACCGAGCGGTAGACTCGACACGATGTCCCTGGACACACTCAGGCGGGTCCTCAAGCAAGAGGCCGAGGCCGTCGCTGCGCTCGCTGAAAGGCTCGGGCCGGAATTCGAGAAGGCGATCGGGATGGTCGAAATGTGCCAGGGGCGGGTCATCACCTGCGGAGTCGGCAAGAGCGGCCACGTCGCGCGCAAGACTGCGGGCACCCTGGCGAGCACTGGCACGCCATCGCTCTTCCTCCACGCAGCCGAAGCGGTCCACGGCGACCTCGGAATGGTCACCGACAAGGACATCGTCCTGCTCTACACCTACAGCGGTGAGACGGACGAGATCGTGCGGCTATTTCCGTCGTTCAAGAACCTGCGCGCGCGCACCGTCCTCATCACTGGCCGGCCCGACAGCAGCGCTGGCCGCGAGGCCGACGTGGTGCTCGACGTCCGCGTGGACAAAGAGGCGTGCCCGAACAACCTCGCACCGACGACCTCGACCACCGTCATGATGGCCCTCAGCGACGCGCTTGCGGTCGCAGTGATGGAGCGGCGCTCGTTCGGTAGCGAGGACTTCGCCGCCTTCCACCCGAGCGGCGCCCTGGGCAAGCGCCTGACGATGCGCGTCGCAGACGTGATGCGCAAGGGCGCGGATCTCGCGCTCGTCTCGCCGACGACCAACGTCGTGGACGTGATGCACTCGATCACGAACGCGGGCGCCGGCGGAGCGTGCGTGGTGGACGAAAATGGTGCGCTGCTCGGGTTCATCACCGACGGCGACTTGCGACGGCACTTCGAGAGCAACGCGAGCCCCCGCGACGCAGTCGCAAGAGACCTCATGAGCAAGAGCCCTGCGACTATCGAACCGGGGATGCTGGCGTTCGAAGCGCTAGAGGCGTTCCAGAACTACCCGCGAAAGATCGGAGAAATGCCGGTCGTGGACGGTGGCAAGGTCGTGGGCCTGCTGATGGTGAAAGACCTGCTGCGGACCGGGATCGTCTAGCCAGACTGCTCAGCGTAGACGGCGACGCGTCGGCGCTTGTCCGGACCTTCGAACCGCACTTGGCCGTCTATCAGCGCGAAAAGCGTGTGGTCGTTGCCGATACCGACGTTGTTGCCTGGGTGGAACTTGGTGCCGCGCTGGCGCACGATGATCGAGCCCGCCTTCACGACAGAGCCGCCGCTGCGCTTTACGCCCAGTCGGTTGCTGTTCGAGTCGCGGCCGTTCTTGGTCGAGCCTTGTCCTTTCTTGTGTGCCATTTACTTGCCTCCGACGACCTCGATCACCTTCAGCGTCGTCTGCGGCTGTCGGTGGCCCCACCGCTTTCGGACGTTCTTCTTGGGCTTGTAGTTGAACGCGTTGATCTTCTTGCCCTTGCCTTGCTTGACGATCTCCGCCTTGACCATCGCCCCTGCCACGAACGGCGTCCCGACCTTCACGGCCTTGCCGTCGCTGACCATGAGCACTTCGTCCAATTCGACGCGCGACCCCGGCTCGCCCTCGATCTTCTCGACGATGAGCACCGAGTCCTTCTCGGCCTTGTGCTGCTTCCCTCCGGTCTTGACGATCGCGTACATGGCTTGTCCCCCTGGCTCCTTGGGTGGGGACGTCCATTATGGCACCGGCCCGAAGGGGCGGTCAAGCAAGGCCCTGAGGGGTCCCGCCCTAGAGGCCGCTGGAGGGCCCTCAGGCCGCGTCTGAGCGCCGTTTGGGCCCCTGGGGGCCGTCCATGCCGGGCGCGTAGACCACGGTGCAGTTCCGGCCGCTCCGCTTGGCCTCGTAGAGGGCCAGGTCGGCGGCCTTCAGCAGGCTCGCGGCGTCGTGGGCGCTGTCAGGGAAGGACGCGCACCCGAAGCTCGCCGTGATCTGCCGCTCAGTCCCGTCGTTGCAGGTGATGTGCAGCGCCTCGATGGCCTTCCGGGCCCGCTCAGCCACCTCCAGGGCCGTCGCCACGTCCGCGTTCGCCAGCACGATCGTGAACTCCTCACCACCGTATCGCGCCGCCATGTCATAGCCCCGCACGTGCGCACTCAGCGACTGCGCGACTAGCTTCAGCACACGGTCGCCTGCGTCGTGGCCCTCGTGCTCGTTGAAGGATCGGAACTCGTCTACGTCAACCATGATCGCCGCGACCCGGTCGCCGCTGCGCTGCGCCTCGCTGATTCGCTTGGCGAGGTACTCCTGCATCGTGCGGTGGTTTTGGATCCCAGTCAGGGGGTCGAAAGCAGCGAGCCGCTCCGCCTCCTCGAACATGATCGCGTTGTGGATCGCTAGCGCGAGGTGCTCCGCGATCGTCGTGAATATCTCTTCGTTCTCGGCGAACCGTACGTCCTCCTTCCGCGCGACGAGCTCCAGGACGCCGATCAGCTTCTTTGCGCTCATCAGCGGGATTACGATCGCGCTCCCAGGGGTCGAAGTGCACAGCTTCGCCTCGATGTTCGCTGTCACCGGGCTCTCCTTCACGTCCTTCAGCACCATGTGCTGGGACCTCTTGACTGCGAGCGCGGCTATGCAAGGAGAGTCTTCGTCGAGCGTCTCAATGTCAGAGAGGCTGCGGTTGGTGCCGATGCTCGCCAGGAGCTTGAGCGGCGACTCGTCGCTCTGCTTGACCCAAAGCAGCGCCGCCGCGAGCTCATAAGTGCTGTAGATCGCGTGGATCGCCGGGATCGCGAGCGAACGGATCGTCTGCTTGCTGCTCAGCGCCTTGCCGATCCGCTTGAGCGCCTTTGTCGAGAGCTGGTGCAGCTTGCTCGCCTCGCGCGCCTGCGCCTCGTCCGCGGCCTCTGCCACCAGGACCATCACTTCGCTGACGTCGCCGACCGCGTACGCGCTCGCGTAGAACCGGCGGCCATCAATGTAGGCAGACCCGTCCTCGCCGTGCAGCGCCTTCTCGACCAATGCGCCCACGGCCGACGAGGTCAGCGACTCGACGTCGCTGAACTCCTTCAGGCGCGACACGATCCCCCAGCGGGCCCTCGTATGGCCCTTCGTGTCAATGATCGCAAGACCAAAGCTCTCAGGGTCGAACAGCGAGAGCACCCCTGGGTCGGGCACGTCGAGAACGATCGGCGGCCAAGCCGCCATGTTGAGCACTAGCGGAAAGCCGTCGAGCCTCGACGCACCGTCGCGGACGTTGACGCCCGCGTCCCTCAACGCCTGGACAAGGGCCTGAAACTGGTTTTGGGCAGGCACTAAGGTAGATTGTCGGCTCCCTTAGGGTTGAATCTAGCGTGCCAGGCACCATGCTTTTGCCCGTTTTGGACCGCACCAGTAATCTGAGCAACTGGGCCCAAAAATGGCGTCTAACGGACGTGGCCTCCGTTCGCGCCCTTTTGGCACTGCTCTCCCTCGCCCTCCTTGTCGGCTGTGGCGGGGGCGGCGGTACGACGACGATCCGGATCCTCGGGGACGGGTGCCCCCAAGGCACTGGGACTGGGACCGTCCAGTACAAGGTGACTTGGGGCGGATCACCGGCGACCGCTTCAGTCTTCATCGAAGTGCTCGACGCGGACGCTATCCCGGTCCGGACCGCGGCGATCAACCGACAAGGGCTCGCGGTCTCCACTCAGACGATCCCGATGGTGACTCCGGGGGTCTACGAGATCCGCTCATCGCTCTACTCGCTGGACAACGCGCAGGGCGTCCTGATCGGCGTCTCGTCGCAGGTCATTGACCTTTGCGGAAAGACGGCGAACGTCAATACGTCGGCCGCGTTCTCGCCCAACAGCATGAAGGTCAGCCCGAAGACGATCACCCTGCTCGAGCAACAGTCGCGGCGCTTCATCGCCACGGCGCTCGCGCCGACCGGCGATTCGGCGTTCGTCCCTGAGGGCTCGATCGCGTGGTCGGTCCTCGGCGGGGTCGGAACCGTGACGGCCAACGGCAACTTCACCGCTACCACAGCCGGAAGCGGCTCGGTCCGCGCACAGCTCGCCTCGCCATCGATCTCTGCGGCGGGTATCGCGAACGTGGACCCGTTCGTCGTCACGCAGACAAAGTGGACGGTCCTCGTCTTCATGAACGCCGCCAACGACCTCTGGTTTGCCAGCGATCTGAACGTGAACCAGATGGAGCAGGTCGCGGGCAACCCAGACGTCCGGTTCGTCATCCAGTGGAAGCAGTCGCGCGACCTCTTCTCGGGCTCGTCGTTCGACGGCGTGCGCCGAGTTCTCGTCAAGCCCGACAACACGAGCACCGTAGTGAGCGAGGTCGTGCAGTCCAACCTCGTAGACGGCCTCGGCAACCCGCTCGACATGGGCGACCCCGACACGCTCAAGGACTTCCTCGACTGGGCGAAGACCTTCTATCCCGCCGACCGGTACTGCCTCGTCCTGTGGAACCACGGCAACGGCTGGATGCGGGGCCTCGAACCGCCAGGGCGAGCGTTCAGCTTCGACGACCAGACGGGGAACGCGATCGAGGTCTACGACGCGGACGTCGCCCTCGCCGGCCACACGTTCGACATCATCGCTTGGGACGCGAGCCTCATGCAGATGTTGGAGGTCGCCTACGAGCTTCGCGACTACACGGACTTCGTCGTCGGCAGCGAGGAGAGCCCGCCAGCAGAGGGCTACCCCTACCACCTCGTCTTCGACAACTTCCGCGACAACCCGGACCTTCCGACCGGCGACCTCACGGAAGCGTTTGTGGACGGCATGCTCTCCTTCCCGCCCTACGCGTCGAGGAAGATAACGCAAAGTTCCATTGACACGACGAAATTGAACGACCTGCGCGCGGCAGTCTCGACGCTCGGAGTCGCGCTCCGCACCGAGTACCTGGCAGACCCGCCGGGGATGACACCCAGGTTCCAGAACGTGCGGGATCCGCTGGTGACGCAGTCCTACTCTCCAAACGCGTCGCGCCACTACAAGGACCTCGTACACCTCTGCCAGAACCTCGAGGCCGAGCCAGGGATGCCCGTTTCCATCGTCAACGCCGCCGCAGCGACGCGCGCGCAGGTCGCACTCGCCGTCCTCTGGGAGGGCCACAACGGAAACAGCCCGAACAGCAACGGCGTCGCGATTGACTTCTCGCCCGCGTCCTCGTTCGGCGGGACCTCGGCAAAGTACTTTCCGCTCCAGTTCGCCCTCGACTCGCTCTGGGACGAGTGGCTCTCCGACGCGCCTTAAAGTTAGAAGGGCCGGCTGGGTAGGCCGGCCCAGGTGGGCTGGAGGGTGTATGTTCGGAGGAGTGGGCTTCCTCCATGGGTCTACGGCTTTCTAATCTGCCGAGAAAGCTTGCACGGGGAGTGTTCCAGCGCCGCGTGCCATCACCGCTTGTGTTGTTGCGAGGGTCGGTCCAACTTGCCCCAAACTCGGGGACTTTTACGCGCGTGAACATGCCTGCCCGCACAGCATTAGTAGGGAAGGACGACCCCCTTATTGCCCACGCCCGCGCTCCGGGCGGGACTGTGTCCCGCGGGACTTCGGCCCGCCACCCGCACCACCAGTGCCGAGGGCCCTCAACGTCGGTACGGTCACCCCTTCCCCTCGGGCAAAGCTAGCGCGGCGTGTCCGCCTGCCGTTGACTCGAACAACACCCCTAACTCCGAGCTCCTCTAGTACTTCCGTCCTGTTTTGCTGAAAGAAACTTGACATACTGTCACCTAGCGTGGTACTCTGTAGTTAGTGAGGAAGAGATACGCCTGATTAGACTGTCCGGGCAGATCGCAGATAACCAGCCTCAGAGCGAGCCCAGCCCTCAGTCCGAACTCCCGAACTCCCGAGCCCCCGGACTCCCCGATGCTATAATCTCACTCCGCATGAGCCAAGAATCAACGACCATGGCGCAAGACGAGTCCGGCGCCGCTCCCAGAGGGGAGCCGAAAAAGAAACCATCGCGAAGGAAGGAGCCCGAGGGCGAGGCCCCAATGGTGGCCATGACCGACGACGCCGCCGACGCGATGCTCGACGACAAGGACGAGCCGCGCGAGCCCAAGATCCGACGCCGGGGCCGCAGCAAGGTCAGCTACCTGACCATAAACAAGATTGACGTCGTGGACTACAAGGACGTCGCCGTACTCAAACGGTTTCTCACCGAGCGGGGCAAGATCCTCCCGCGACGACAGACCGGCAACACCGCCAAGCAGCAGCGCATGGTGAGCAGCGCGATCAAGAGAGCGAGGGAAATGGCGCTCCTGCCGTTCGTCGCCAGCAGCGGCGGCGCAGGCTCCGACGACGGCCTCGGCCGGCGCACGCGCCGAGACTAGCCGCTACCGCCTCTTCGCCGGCCGCTCCCCGATCGCCAGGTCGGGGCCGACCGACGAATCTGCGCGCACAAGTCCTGACCGCCGAAACCCTTTTCCCACCAACAACGAAAAGGAGGGAGCCAGCGTGTGTGGGCGCGACTGGCCAGACTAGGTCCCAACGCATACCCGCGAGTCTGCCGTGGGACTTTGTCCCGCTTTTTTGACGGTCGCTTGTCCCAGGTGGGTATGAACGGTGTGATTTGCATGATTTGTCATGCAGGGGTTTGCTATGGGTTGCACAAAGAACATGGAGGCCTGTTTCTACGGCTCGGTCACCGTCGGTGAGCGCGGCCAAGTCGTCATCCCTGCCGAGGCGAGGAACGAAATGGGCATCCGCCCCGGCGACAAGCTGCTGATCATGAAGCACCCCGTCTACCAGGGACTGATGGTCGCAAAAATCGAAGCCCTGCGCGGCTTCCTCGACGAGTTCGCCCAAGAGGTCGAGCGCATGGACAGCGAGGAGCCCCAGTCGGAGGCCGTAGAGTGACAGGCTTCCTGGCCGGAGTCGCCCTCGTCGCCACGCTCCTTCCGCAGCAGCAGCTCACGATCGAACAGGCCGTCGGCATCGCAGTCGAAAACGCCTTCGCCGTCCGCATCGCACAGAGCCAGCTCGACCAATCAAAAGCGAACCACGCCGCCGCAGGCGGCGCGCTGGGCCCGCAGCTCTCCGGCACCGCGCAGTACGTCCGGCTGGCCGAGGGCGTCTCGACCGGCTCAGGCTCCGGCGGCTTCGGCGGCTCGACCGCGGACTCCAAACAAGTCAGCCTCGTGCTCTCACAGCTCATTGACATCTCCGGAGTGACGCGCAACTCGGTCCAGGCCGCACGTTTCCAACGAATGTCGAGCGAGATGCTCGTCGAAGCGCAGGTCAACGAGGTCAAGAGCCTCGTCCGAGCACAGTTCTATCAGGCGCTGCAGGCCAAGGCCCTCGTCCAAGTGCAGAGCGACGAGCTCACGAGCGCAAGGCAGCGGCTCGCGAACGCTAAGCTCCGCGAAGCAGCTGGCGACGTCTCGCGGTTCGACGTCATGCGCCTCGAGACAGACGCCAAGCGCAGCGAGCAGGCCCTCGTGGACGCAGAGGGCGCGTACACCCTCGCCAGGCAAAACCTGAACAGCATCCTCGGCCGTCCGATCGAGACCGACTTTGACCCTGCCGACGTCGCACCGAAGATGGACGTGCAGGTCGCCGCCGACGATGCCGTCGCGATTGCGCAAGAGAACCGTCCGGAGGTCAAGTCCAACGACTACCTCGTCCAGGCCGCGGACAGGCTCGTCGGCGTCCAGGCCGGCGGCCTCAAGCCGAGCCTCAGCTTTAGCGCGCAGTACTCGCGGGTCATTGACCCCGCGCCGGGACAGTTTGAGAACAGCCTCTTTGGCGTCCTCAACCTCAGCTTTCCGCTCTACGACTCGGGCATCACCCGCAACCGCACGGCCGCAGCGCGCGCGGTCCGCGAACAGGCGCAGATCAGGCTCGAACAGGTCCGCCTCGGAGTCTCCTCTGACGTCCGCGGCGCGATCACGCGGCTCGAAACGACGAAGAAAGGCTACGAGGTCGCGCAGGCGGGCCTCGAGTTCGCGCGCGAATCGCTCCGGCTCGCGCAGCTCCGCTACGACGAGGGCGCAGGCATCCTCCTCGACGTCACGACCGCGCAAGGCGAACTCACTCGCGCCCGCGCCGCGCTCGTCACCGCGCAGTACCAGTACCTGTCCGCCGTCGCGGCGCTCCAGCGCGCGATCGGCTCTGACGACTTGACCCCACAGGGTGACTCCAAATGAAATCCTTCCCACTCGCTTTCGCCGCTTTCGCTCTGTTCGCACTCGGTTGCGTGGACCGCGAGGCGCAGGTCCAGGCAAAGCAGACCGAAGACCTCATCAAAGACCCCACGATCGCCGTGACGGTCATGGACGTCGCCCCGACGTCCGTCGAAGACACCCTCGACATCACCGGCACGATCGAGACCTCCGACGACGTGAGCGTCACCGCAATCGTCGGCGGGCCGCTGATCGCGGTCTACGTCAAGGACGGCGACCAAGTCCGCGCCGGACAAGCCATCGCCAAGCAGGACGCCAGCGACTACCAGGCGAGAGTGACAGGGGCGCGCGCCCAGGCGAACGCCGCACGTTCCGCGCTCGACCAGGCCCGGGCGGACGCCGAAATCGGCCCCGTGCGCAGCACCGCCGCCGTCAAAGCCTCCGAGGCCCGCCTCTCACAAGCCCAGTCGCGCCTCCAGCGCCTCATCAACGGCGCAAGGCCGGAAGAGCGCGCACAGGCCGAGGCCCAGGTCAACAAGGCCAAGTCCGACCTCGACACCGCCAAGCTCGCACTCGACCGAGCCAAGCGGCTCTTCACAGAGGGAGCGATCCCCAAGGCCGCGCTCGAACAGGCCGAGAACGCCTACGCTTCCGCGCTCGCCGCTTACGATTCCGCGCTACAAAACCTGCGGCTCGTGCAGAACGCCTCGAGGGAAGAAGACATCTCAGCCGCGCAGCAGGACGTCGCCGCCGCACAACAGCAGCTCGCCATTGACGTGGCCAACAAGAGGCTCGACGTCCTCTACGAACACCGCGTAGAGTCGGCACAGGCAAACCTGCAGTCCGCGCAACAGAACCTCCGCATCGCCGAGATCGCGATGGAGAACACGACGCTGCGCGCACCGTTCAGCGGGCGCCTCAGCGGTAAGCCGCTCCAGGCAGGCACCTACGTCTCGCCGGGCGTAGAGGTCGCGCGGATCGTCGGAACGGGCGGCGCGTACTTCGAGGCAGAGATCCCCGAATCGCAGATCGCGCTCGTGCAGCCAGGCATGACCGTCGAGGTCTCTGTGGACGCGCTCTCCGGCGCAAGGGCCGCAGGCACCGTCATCGCCATCAACCCGCAGGCCACCGGCGCCGGGCGGCTCTTCTTCGGCCGCGTGCGCCTAGACTCCGTCCCCGCTGGGCTCCGCGCAGGAATGTTCGCGCGCGGCGTCGCCGTCCTCGGTCGGCGCGACGGCGTATTCCTCGTGCCGTCCGAAGCCGTCCTCAAGGACGGTGACAAGTCCTACGTCTTCATCGCCCTCGGCGAAAAGGCGCAGCGCCGCGACGTCACCACCGGAGTCACGCGCAACGGCAGCACCGAGGTCGTCGGGATCGGAGAGGGCGACCGAATCATCGTCAAGGGCCAGGGCACGCTCACAGACGGCTCGACGATCAAGCTGCAAGACCCGACGGAACCCAAGGAGGGTGGATAGTAGCGAATGGGCCTGACTAAGCTCGCGATCCAGCGTCCCGTCTTCATCCTGATGCTGATGCTGCTCATCGTGATGATGGGCTTTACCGCCTATCGCTCGATGCGCGTCGAAGAAAACCCCGACGTCTCCTTCGGGTTCATCTCGATCACCACCATCTACCCCGGCGCAGGAGCCGAAGAGGTCAACAACCTCGTCTCCCGCGAGCTCGAAGAGGCCGTCTCAGGCGTCGCCAACCTCCTCGAGGTCACCAGCTCCTCGCAAGAGGGCGTCTCCCTCGTCTCGCTCTCGTTCGACGTCGGCACGAACATGGACGCCTCGCTCAACGAGGTCCGCGCGAAGGTGGACGCCGCGCTCGGCTCGCTCCCCAACGAGGTCGAAAAACCGATCATCGAGAAGCTCGACACCGCGAGCGACCCCGTCATCTTCCTCACCCTGCGCAGCGACACGCTTTCAAACCGCGAGCTCCGCGACCTCGCCGACAACGTCCTCAAGGACCGCTTCGCGCAGGTCTCGGGCGTCGCCAGCGTCAACGTTTCCGGCGGCGACCAGCGCGAGATCCAGGTGCGGGTCAAAAAGGACGCGCTCTTGCGCTACGGCATCGGCATCCTCGATGTTCAACAGGCCGTCCAACAGGCAAGCCTAAACGTCCCTGCGGGCCGCGTGCAGGCTGGCGCGGAAGAGTTCTCCGTCCGCGTCCTCGGCGAGTTCCGCACGCCCGAAGAGATCGGCGAGACATACATCACGGTCCAAGAGAGCGGCCAGAACGGCGCCAAGCGAAAGGTCCGGCTCAGCGACGTCGCCGACATCGCGGACGCGAACGCCGAGCGGCGCAGCTACAGCCGCCTCGACGGCTCCGACTCCGTCGTCGTCACGATCCAAAAGGCAAAGGAGGGCAACGCCGTCGAGATCTCGCACGCCATACGCAAGACCCCGGGCGTGGACGACTTGACCATGCTCGCCTCCATGGAGAAGGAGCACGGCATCGAGTTCGTCGTCACGCGCGACGCCAGCGAACAGATCGAGGAGTCGCTCTTCGACCTCCAGTTCGCGCTCTTCTTCGGAATCCTGCTCGTCACCGGCGTCGTCTTCGCGTTCCTGCACAACTTCCGCGGCACCCTCATCGTCGCGATCGCGATCCCGCTCTGCCTCTTCGGCGCGATGATCGTCCTCTGGATGAGCGGCTTCACCATCAACAACATGACGATGCTGGCGATGTCGCTCGCGGTCGGCGTCCTCGTGGACGACGCCATCGTCATCATCGAGAACATTTACCGCCACCTTACGCACGGAGAAGAGCCGGTCGAGGCCGCGATCAACGGACGAATGGAAATCGGCCTCGCCGCCATCGCCATCACGCTCGCGGACGTCGTCGTCTTCGTCCCCATCGCCTTCATGGGCGGCATCGTCGGCCAGTTCTTCAAGGCGCTCGGCATCGGCTTCGCCGTCACCGTCCTCTTCTCCCTCTTCGTCTCATTCACCGTCACACCGATGCTCGCATCGCGCTGGTACCGCAAGGGCGAGGACTGGGAGAACCCGTCCGGCCGCTTCGCGCAGTGGTTCGAGAGGCAGTTCAACGGCCTGCGGGACTTCTACGGCCGGACGCTCCGGACAGCGCTCAACAACCGCTGGTACGTCTTCGGCGCAGGCTTCGCCGCGCTCTTGGCCGTGTTCCTGCTGATCGCCACATCTGGCAGCGAATCCATCGGCGATGCCCTTCAGAGTGAGTTCTTCCTCTTCTTGGCGATCGCAAGCGTCGTCATCGGCATCGCGATCCCGACCATCACCTTCTTGAGGAAGGTCTGGAGCGTCCGACGGCGCAACCTCTTCTTCATCGTTCCGATGGTCGCCATGGTTGTCGCGCCGATACCAGAAGACATCTTGCCGGCTTTGCCGCCTGTGCGCCTCGCTGTCGGGTGGGTTCTCGCGCTGATCGCCGCGTTCGTCTACACCCTGGTCGCCAACAGGACCAAGAACATCGTGCGATACAGCGCGATCCCTTCAGCACTTGTGTTCGTCGGTTTCTTCGCGCTCGTCGCAGTCGGTGGGCAGCAGTTCGGCGCATGGAAGAAAGAGGCCGTCTTCAAGTTCGCCTTCTTCCCGCCCAGCGACTCCGGCCAAGTGGACGTCAGCGTCGAGCTCCCGCCGGGCGCGAGCCTCCCGGAGACGCAGAAGGTCATCGAACGGATCGAAGCCGTCGCGATGGCGCACCCAGAGGCCAAGTACGTCCGCTCCGACATCGGTCGCCGCGGCGGCGGGGGCTTCAGCGCCGCCAGCCTCGGCACCAACTTCGGACGCGTCGGCGTCACCCTGCACGACAAGAAGGCGATCGTTGACACCCTCGCCTTCTGGAAGAAGTCCGAAGAGCACCTGCGAACCGTGACCGACACCTCCGTCGCCGCCGACCTCCTCCAACAGATCGGAAAGGTCCCCGGAGCGAAGGTCACCGTCAGCGCGGGCTCCAACGTCGGCTTCGGACGGCCGATCCAGCTCTCGTTCCAGTCGAACGACCGCGAAGCCTTGCTCGCCACCGCCGTCGCGATCCAAGAGGGGCTCGCAAGCGGCGCGATCAAGGGCGTCATCTCGCCAGAAATCTCCTCCAAGCCCGGCAAGCCCGAGCTCCAGGCCGTCCCCGACCGCGTCAAGCTCGGCGACGCGGACATGAACGTCGCACAGGTCGGCGCGACCATGCGAGTCCTCTATGAGGGCGACATCCAATCCAAGTACCGCGTCCAAGGGCGCGAGTACGACATCCGCGTGATGATGGACATCGAGGACCGCAACGACCTCAACCTCGTCTCGCAGGTCCCCGTCGTCTTCCGCGAGGGCAGCCCCGTCTATCTCACCGACATCGCCACCATCCAGCGCGGCCAAGGAGTTGACAAGATTGACCGACGCAACCGCGCGCAGGAGGTCCAGGTCTCGACGGACCTCCTTCCAGGATTCGCCGCTGGCACCGTCAACCTCGAGATCGAAAACTGGATGCGCGACGAGAAGCTCATCCAGGAAGGCGTCACCTACCAGCCGCAAGGACAGGCGAACGTGCAAGCGCGAGAGTCGGGCTACCTCTTCGGAGCGCTAGGGCTCGGCGTCCTCCTCGTCTACATGCTCCTCGCGTCGCTCTACGACAACCTGCTCTATCCGTTCATCATCCAGCTCGCGCAGCCGCAGGCGCTCGTCGGCGCGATCCTCGCGCTCGTCATCACCGACAAGACCCTCAACATCGTCGGCATGGTCGGAATCATCGCGCTCGTCGGGCTCGTCGGCAAGAACGCGATCCTGCTCGTGGACTACACCAACACCCTCCGTGCGCGCGGAAAGACGCGCTTCGAGGCGCTCGTCGAGTCCGGCCGCACGCGGCTGCGCCCGATCATGATGACGACCCTCGCGCTCATCTTCGGCATGCTCCCCATCGCGCTCGCGATCGGCCGCGGCTCAGAGTTCCGCGAGACCATCGGAATCACGATCATCGGCGGCGTCCTGCTCTCCACCCTGCTCACGCTGTTCGTCATCCCGTGCTCCTACTCGATCTTCGACGACCTCTCCGAAACGCTCGGTGGCAAGCTGCGAAAGTACACCCGCTCGCCAGCCGACGTCAGCGCCTACCGCACCCACCCGCGACCAGAATCAGAACCAGAACGAGAGCAAGAGCCGTCGCAGCCGTGAACCGAGCGCTGGCTCTTGGCCTGCACGGGTGGCTCCACTCTTCAGAGTGGTGCCTATGGAGTGCGAAGCTTCAGCCTCGCTTTTACATAGCAGCGCCGTCCACAGACCCAGAGCTTCAGCGCGGCTCCCTGAGCGTACGCCTGGCCGCCCGCGGAGAGCAGGCAAGTGGCCTGCACCTTATGCGGGATTGTGTCCCGCGGGACCTCGGCCTGCCACGAGCCCCTACCAGTTCTGCTGACCTTACAACGACAGCCGAGTCACCCCTCCCCCTTGGGGGAGGCTAGGGAGGGGGTATCCGCTTGCAGGTGACCTGAACATCCCCCGAACCAACCCGAACCACCCCGAACCCCCGTCCCCCCGAACCAACCCGAACGCTCCCGAACCCCCGGACCACCCCGAACCCTCCTCCATCGAATATCCTTCTACTCTAGTGGACCGACGATTCCAAACTGGACTGACGATAGCGAGCGGGATCACCCTCGTCGTCAGCTTCTTCGGCCTGCACCCTTGGGTTCCTTTCGTCTCCATCGCCGCCGGCTCGGTCATCGCGCTCCGGTCCGCGTGGCGCTCTCTCGCCGACCGCGAGATTGACGTCAACGTCCTTATGGTCCTCGCGGCGATCGGTAGCGTCGTCCTCAAGTACCACGTCGAGGCCGCCACCCTCCTCTTCCTTTTCGCGCTCTCCGGCACCCTCGAAGAGTACGCGATGGCGCGCACCCGCTCCGCGATCGAGGGGCTCATCAAGCTCCGGCCCGACACCGCGCTCGTCGTCACGAAGGACGGCGACAGACAGGTCCCGGTCGAACAACTGAAGGTCGGCGACACGGTCCGCGTCCGCCCGTTCGAAGGCGTACCGACGGACGGCAAGGTCGTACAGGGAGAGACGAGCGTAGACCAGTCCGCGATGACAGGCGAGTCGCAGCCCGTCCACAAGCGCCCAGGCGACCAAGTGCTCGCGGGGACGCAGAACGGCGACGGCATGGTCCTCGTCGTCGTCACGTCCGAGCACGGAGGCACCACCCTCGACAAGATCGTCGCGCTCGTGCACGACGCGCAACAGAACAAGGCCAGCGGCGAGCGCATCAGCGCGTGGTTCGGCTCCAAGTACACGCTCTTCGTCATCGTCGCGTTCGGCGTTTCAATGGCACTGCGGCTGGCGTTCGGACAAACGCTCGACGCCGCGGCCTACGCGTCGCTGACGCTCTTCGTCGCGCTCAGCCCGTGCGCCCTCGTCATCTCCGTCCCGGCCGCGACCCTCAGCGCGCTCGCCTGGGCCGCGCGCCGCGGCATCCTCGTTCGGGGCGGACAGTTCATCGAAGAGATGGGAAGAGTGGACACCGCGGTCGTGGACAAGACCGGCACGCTCACCGAGGGCCGCCCGCGGCTCGCACAGATCTGCGTCTGCGACACCGTCGCCGTCGCAGTCGGATCCAACATCGAGTGCGCGGAGCGCGACGCGTGCTGGCGGTCCGGAGAAGCGATGTCGGGCGACTCGAAGGAGATACTGCGCATCGCCGCCTCCGCCGAACAGTACAGCACCCACCCGATCGCGCAGGCGGTCGTCGAGGCCGCGCGTGCGGAGAGCCTCGACGTGCCCGAGGCCACGGACCACCAGTCGCTCAGCGGGCTCGGAGTCGTCGCAACGGTGGACGGCAAGCGCGTGCGCGTCGGCCAAAGGAGGTTCTTCGAACAGGGCGACGAACGGCTGCCGGCACACTTTGCCGAGCACGTCCTCGAGATGCAGGGCCACGGCATGACCGTCGCGATCGCAGAGTGCGACGGCGAGTTCGCCGCGCTAGGGCTCGAGGACGCAGTGAGGCCAGAGGCGAAGCAAGTCCTCGCAGAGCTGCGCACCCTCGGAGTGAAAAACGTCGTCATGCTCACCGGCGACACGCCGCAGACCGCCGCCGCCGTCGCAGCGCGACTCGAAATCCGCGACGTCCAGGCCGGCCTCATGCCCGACGACAAGGAGCGCATCATCGCGGACCTCGTCGCTAAAGGTGACCGCGTCATGATGGTCGGCGACGGTGTCAACGACGCCCCGAGCCTCGCGCGCGCGAACGTGGGAGTGGCGATGGGCGGGCTCGGGTCCGACGTCGCACTCAACGCTGCCGACGTCGTCCTCATGCAGGACCGCCTCGACCGCCTCCCGATGCTCGTCAAGCTCGGCCGGCGCACGAACGGAATTATCAAGCAGAACCTCGCCTTCGGCGCAGGAGTCATCGGCCTCCTCGTCGTCGGCTCGATCGTCTGGGACTCGCTCTTCCCGGCCTCCCGCAACCTCATCCTCCCGCTCGCCGTCGTCGGCCACGAAGGCTCGACCGTCCTCGTCATCCTCAACGGCCTCCGCCTATTGAGAAAGTCCTAACCCTCCCCTCCCCCCGAACCTCCCAGTCTCACCTATTGTCCGTTTTCCCTGGGCCTTTCGAACCAATTCTGAAAAATACACTTGACAGATCGTCCTACAGTGTGGTACTCTCTAAGATTAGAGGGGAACAGACATAGACTTCTAACCCCTTGACCCCGCCCGAACTCCCCAATCTCCCAAACTCAAATTCCCGTTTAAAACGGGAAGATTCCTCACGCCCCGGACCGATGTCCCGTCGCCCTCAGTACTCCAAGACCAGCGTCGGACGGTACTTCTCCTCCGCAGACCGCGACAGCAGCTTGTAGTACACGCCCTCCGCACCGTCCGGCGCCATCTTCGTGCAAAGAGCGAACGCGACCGCCTTCTTCCCGTCGAGCGCCTTGCGAAAGTCCGCCTTGCCGCCGAGCAGGTCAATCGAAACCTTGAAAGGCGCTCCGTCGGCCGATGGTGCGCCGAACCCTTTGCCCACCAGCGCTTCCTCCCCCGCCGAAGGCGAGTGCTTCGCAAGCTGCTCGAACGTCCACTTCTTCTCGTCGAAGCCGGCGTCAACGAACCGCGCCTCGAGCGGCGCGGCCTTCGACTCGGCCAAAGAGAACCCGGCGCCGCTCTCGTGCCAGAGCACGAGCGTCGCCTCTTTGATCTCCTGAGAAACCTCCTTGACGCCGCTCAGGTCGAACCGAACGATGCTGTACGAGTGCACCGACGAGTTCGGGTCGCCAACAGACGTCGCGCCGTCGCCCCAAGCCCGCAGCACCGGGTCTCCGGTCTGGTCGTAGGCGTGCGGATAGATCCACACGTCGTCGGTCGCAGGCAGGCTGTAGCCAGCGAGCGTCGAGACAAGCAGCACGGCGATGAGCATGTGTACAGTCTACGCCAGCAGGCCCTGTCAGAATGGGCCGATGCACGCGCTCAAGACGATCGAATATGACGACGTCTTGACCCTCTTGGCGGCCTGCTGCGACACCCCAGGAGGGGAGGCGCTCGCGCTCGACCTCCAGCCGAGGTTCGACGACGAAGGCGTCTGGTTCGAGGCCGGCCGCACCGCCGAGGCCTGTGGCCTGCTCGACGCGGCCTCGATCTCGTTCGCCGGTGTCAAGTCGCTAGAGAACGCCGTCAAGCGCGCGGCGAAGCAGGGCACAGTGGACGGCGCCTCGCTCTGGCTGGTCGGAGAATCGCTGCGCGTCATGCGCGCCGCGAGGACCGTCCTCGAAAGGCGAAGAACAGAATCCCCGCTCCTGTGGCGGCTCGGACAGCGGCTCCCAGAGGTCGCAAAGCTCGAGCAGCGAATCCTCGCCAGCCTCGACGGAGACGGCTCGGTCCGCGACGAGGCGAGCCCGGAGCTCCGCGCCGCCCGACAGAAGAAGACGGCGACCGAGCGAAGGATCACCGACAAGATCCAGTCCTACGTGACCGGCAAGTCGCGCGACCTACTCAGCGACGCCGTCGTGACACAGCGCGGCGGCCGGTACGTCGTCCCGCTGAAGGCCGAGAACAAGGGCAAGATCAAAGGCATCGTCCACGACACGAGCGCCAGCGGCCAGACCGTCTACATCGAGCCGGAAGAAGTCGTCGCGCTCGGCAACGAGCTGCGCGAGGCGGAGGCAAAGGAGAGGGCAGAAGAGCAGCGCGTGCTCGAAGAGCTCTCGGGCGAGGTAGGCGCGGTCGCCGACGAGGTCCTCGACGGCCTGGAGGCCGTCACTGAGCTCGACCTGGTCGTCGCAAAGGCCAGGCTCGGTCAACAGAACGACTGCTGCGTCCCGACTAAGCAGGGGACCGCGTTCGTCTCGCTCATGCAGGCGCGGCACCCGCTCATCCCGAAGGAGGCGGCCGTGCCGCTCGACATCGCGCTCGGGCGCGAGCACGACGCGATCCTCATCACGGGGCCCAACACCGGCGGCAAGACGGTCGCGATCAAGACCGTCGGGCTCGCCGTCGCGATGGCGCAGTCCGGCTTGATGCCGTTCGCCAGGGAAATGAAGCTCGGCGTGTTCGCGCAGTTCTGGGCCGACATCGGTGACGAACAGTCTCTCGAACAGTCGCTCTCGACCTTCAGCGGGCACGTCCGCAACATCGCAGAAGCGATCAAGGGGCTCCGGCCTGGAGCGCTCGTCTTGCTCGACGAGATCGGCGCGGGCACCGACCCCGACGAGGGAGCAGCGCTCGCCAGGGCGCTCCTGCTCAAGTTCCAGAGCGGAGGCGCAAAGATCCTCGCGAGCACGCACTACGGCGAGCTTAAGATCTTCGCGAGCAACAAGAAGGGGTTCACGAACGCGGCGATGGAGTTCGACCCCAAGACCCTGCGACCGACGTACCAGTTCCACCTCGGCATCCCGGGCAGCAGCCAAGCGTTCAAGATCGCCGAACGGCACGGCGTGCCAAAGGACGTGATCGAGGACGCGCTGCAAGGCGTCCGCGACGAAGAGCTGGACGTCGCAAAGATGATCGAGAAGCTCGAGCGCGCTCAGCGCCAGGCGCAGAGCGCGCAGAGCGAGGCCGACAAGCTCTCCTCGCGCGTTCGCGAACTGGAGGCGAAGGCCGAAGAGAAGATCCAAAAGGCGCAAGAGGCGCGCGAGCGGGCAAGGACTGAGGCGGCGAGCGAGCTCGAAGAAGCGCTCGCGGAGATCAGGAGCGAGGCCGAGGAGATCTTTGACTCCCTCAAGCCCGGCGCGGAACAGCGCGACATCGAAGACGCGAGGGCGAAGCTCAAAGCGCTCCAAACAAAGGGCGCGACCGCCTCCGAGGGCCTCAAGCCGAAGAAGAAGCAGCGCGAGGCGCCCGAGCAGGAGCTGAAGAAGGGCACGATCGTGCGCCTGGCCGAGCTCGGCCAGCAGGCGACGGTGCTCGAACCGCCCAAGGACGGAAGCGTCACTGTCCAGGCCGGCGCGCTCAAGATGAAGGTCAAGCTAACGGACGTCGAGTTCGTCGCCCGCTCCGCAGAGCCCGCCAAGAGGAAGGGGAACTCAGGGATGCGGCTCCAAAGGGGCCTGACGGCCTCCAGCGAGATCCATTTGAGGCAGAAGCGGGCCGAGGAGGCCATGGAGGAGCTGGAGCGGTTCTTGGACGAAGCGGTCCTGGCCGGCCTGCCCAGCGTGAGGATCATCCATGGCAAGGGGGAGGGGGTTCTGCGTAAAATGACCCACGAGCTGCTCAGGCGGCACCCCCACGTGGGCCAATACCGTGACGCCGAGCCCGAGCAAGGCGGCGTTGGGGCCACGGTCGCCGAGCTCAAATGACATGGATTCCCAAGCTAGGAGCGCCCTGATCGAGGCGGCCAGGGCCGCCCGCACGAACGCCTATGCGCCGTACAGCGTCTATGAGGTGGGCGCGGCGGCGCTCGCTTCGGACGGGCGGGTCTTCGGCGGGTGCAACGTCGAAAACGCCTCGTACGGCCTGACGGTCTGCGCCGAGCGGAACGCGGTCTTCCATATGGTCGCGGCCGGGGCGCGCAGGCTCGTCGCGGTCGCGGTCGCGACGCGGGACGGCGCGGCACCGTGCGGCGCGTGCCTGCAAGTGATGCAGGAGTTCGCGACAGGCGAGGTCGTCGTCCTGTTGGCGGGTGAAGACGGGTCTGTCGAGGAAACGAGCCTTGCGGCGCTGTTGCCGCGCGGGTTCGGCCTGGAGCGAGAGGAGTCAGATGTTTAGGAACTTGGTCTTTGTTTTTATCGTTGGCGCGATCGCGCTCGTCTCTGGCTGTGGCGGCGGCGGCTCGCCCGGACCAGGCGTTGGTTCGAGCAACATCCAGCCCGGCCAGTACTTCGAGTTCTTCCGCTCCAGCGGCGCGTGGTTCGACCCTCTCAACCTCTTGCTCGGCGACTCCGGAACGGTGGTGCTGGCGAACTACGACAGCCTCGGAAACCGCACGCTCCTGGCCACGAGCGGCTGGGCGACGACGTCTGGCGGCGCGGTCAACATCGCCGCAACAAGCGGCACGACTGCCTCTTTCACCGTGATCGGCACTCCCGCGGCGGAGTTCAAGTTCCAGTGCACTACGCTGATCGCAGGAGTGCCGACGCTGTTCGAGCAGCGCGCAAGGACACCGCTCAGCACCCCGGTCGTCACGGGCCGGGTCGTTGAACTCGGGCTCTTCAGCGGCCTCCCGTCGAACACCGGGGTCCCTCACGTCGAGGTGGACTTCTTCAACGGCTCGGGCACCATCGTAGGCAGCGCGCGCACGATGCCGAACGGAACTTTCAGCGCGATCGTTCCCCTCACGGCGGTCGAAGTCATGCTGGTCAGCGACACGATCAAGACGAGCAAGTACTACCGCGCCATCTTTTATCTGTCCGACTACTACAGCCCGCTCGACGTGAACTGCCGCATCGCCCTCGGTGCCCTCATCAACGGCGTGAACGCCATGCCCGGCTCAATGGCGCTGCCGCAAGTGGCCGGTGGGCCGCCTCCGCCCCCGACTGGATGTCCGTAGCGGCCCGTCCAAACAGTACAATCTGGCTTGGTGGACGCTTCCGATGAGCTGAGGCCGCGCGAGGGCGCGGACCACGATCTCAGTGACGACTCGATTCAAGAAGTCGTCATGCTCGCCCGCCGGATCAGGCAGAGCACCGGAGGCGAGCTGGACGACTCTGCCATCCTTGCCGTCGCCGAGGCCACCGGCGCTCCCGTCGGCTACGTCCGCCTCGCCGTGCGCTCGCTGCCGGAAGAGCGCTCGGGGACCCCGCTAGACAAGGCCCGCTCCGCCTTCTTCGCCTTCGACACGACCACCCGCCGATATGCGATGGCCGGAGTGCTCGCGACCTTCATAGGCCTCCTCCTTACCCTCGCGCACTCGCTCGGCGACGTATCGGGGTTCTCCGGCACGCTGGCGATCATTGGGATCGTCGGCGCAGCGTGGAACTGCGCGGTCGCGCGCAATGCGCGCACCGCCGCGGCCGCAGGCGCGTTCGCCGCTGGGCTCGCGTTCCTGATGATGACGCTCTTTACGTTCCTGCTCGGGATGCTGCCTGCAGTGCCGAGCTCCGGACCGATCCCGGGCTTCATCCTGCTCTTCATGCCGGCGGGCGCCCTCGTGGGGCTGGGGGTCTACGGGGTCGTGAGCTGGATGCGGGCAAAGCTCGGCCTCAAGGACCCCGCCAAGGAGAGGCACGAGCTGCTCGGGCAGCTCTTGGAGATCCAGGACCGCCTTCGCTCGGACGAAAAGTTCGTGACCTTCCTCAGCACTGACATTGTCGGCTCGACGCGGATCAAGGGGGAGAGCGACCCGCTCTCTGTCGAGTTCACCTTCAACGAGTACCACAAGTTCGTCGAGGCGGTCGCGTACAAGCACGGCGGCCGCGTCCACTCGACCGCAGGCGACGGAGTGACCGTCGTGTTCGACGAGCCGAAGCGCGCGTACGCGGCGGGCCGCGCGCTGATGGCCGGGCTCTTCGAGTTCAACGCGTTCCGCAACAAGCTCAGCAAGCCGATCGAGCTCCGCGCAGGGCTGCACACCGGCAGCGTCCTCGCGCCGGGACAGGACATCAAGAGCGTGAACTTCGCGCACGTCATAGACATCGCGGCGCACATGCAGAAGGCATGCCCCATCGGGTGCTTAGCGGTGAGCGACACCACGGCGTTCTACCTGCCTGGCGGTAAGGACGCGGTCGGCACGGAGTTCATCGAGGCGCAGGACGTCAAGGGCGTCGTGTGGCGTCCCAAGAGCCACGTATCGCCGTCAGCGGCCGTGAACTGATCAGTTCTTGCTGTCCTCAAGCAGGAGGTCGGGCTCCAGCCGCGCACCGTCCGTGTCGCCGCGGTCGTCCTTGCCGTCCATGCCGTAGCTATAGACAAGGAAGTCCTGCCCGACGCCCAAGTATCCGAACGGGAGGCCCGTGTACGGGTCTGACACAGACTGCGCCGGGTACTGGGCGAGCGACTCGGGCACCGTGCCCCTCACCGCCTTGTCGTGGGCGATGCGCGCGGACAGCGCGAAAAGCCGCGTGCGCGCAAGCACCCTGTCCCTGATTCGGAGCCACGGTTCGCCCGCCGAGAAGAACTGGTCCGCGATCGTCTGCGCCCTGCCTGAGAGCTGGGTCGTCAACGGCCCGCGGCGGGAGCCGGGCACGCTCGCGGCCTCGAGAAGCCTGGACACCACGAGCTTCTGTTCGTCGAACAGCGACTGGAAGAAGAGGCTGCGCTCGATGCCCGGCATGTCCTCCAGCGCCATGACTGCGTCCCGCGGCGCACCGTACAGTTTGTCTGCGAACTCCTTGAGCTTTCCTGCCTGGTGCGCGTCTTGGAGCGCGCTGATCGCCGCGAGCATGAGCCGCCCTTCGTTCTCTATGGTCGTCGCTGGCTCCGGCAGGCGCGCGAGCGCGGCGTCGAGCCCGCTCGCCAGCTCAGCGAGCGCACCGGGGTCCATCAATCCAATGTGCGGGGCGAGCGCGCGGCGCGTGCCGTCGAGCGCGCCGAAGCCCGCGGTGGCGTCCGACATTGACCCGCCGCTCAGGTCGAGCCCGAACGTCGTCCCGACGACCGCCCAACGAGCCGCCTCGAACCACTCGCGGTTCTTTGCGGCCGCCTCGACGCGCCATCCGATCGCCCGGCCGAGGTACAGCCAACCCATCTGGTGCGGCCGCTCGTCGAACGGGCCGGTCGCCTCGAACCGGAACGCGCAGTCGCGCTTCGTGGCAGCCTCCAGCCCGAGGAGGATGGCCGAAAGCTGGTCCACAGACCGGCGGCGGGTGGCGGGGGTGTCGCGGGCGTCGAGGGGGACCGTAGAGACGCGTTCGGCCCTTCTGGCAAGGTCGGCGTAGGCGTCGAATGCGTTCGGCCCGCTTGTGCTCGCCTTCGTGGGAGGGTCCGTGGGGACCTCCAAGTAGGGGACCGGCTCGGGCTCCTTGTCGCATCCTACAAGCCCGGCTGCCAACGCGAGGCAGGCGGCGATCATCCGTGACCGTGCCATACGACCGGGAGTTTACAGCAGGGAGAGTAAGTTAAGGAGACCGATGAGAGGAGTCGTGCTCGCCGCGGGGAAGGGGACCCGCCTCTATCCCGTGACCAAGGTCGTCGCCAAGCCGCTCTTGCCGCTGGCGAACCGCCTGACGATGGAGTACGCCTTCGACCAGTTCCGCTCCTGCGGGGTCAGCGATGTGTGCGTCGTCGTCGGCGTGGACAACGAGCCGCAGATGCGCGAGACGCTGGGGGACGGGTCCGCCTTCGGGATGTCGCTCTCTTACGCGGTGCAGACGGAGCCCAAAGGGCTCGCGCACGCGACCCTCAGCGCAAGGCCATTCGTGGGCGACGAAGAGTTCATCCTCTATCTAGGGGACGCGATCTACGGGGAGAGCCTTGCGCCGTACGTCGAGCAGTTCCACGCGAGCGGTGCGGCGAACCTCAACCTCGTCAAGGCCGTGGACGATCCTCGGCGGTTCGGCGTCGCAGAGGTGGAGGGCGGCGTCATCGTGCGCGTCGTCGAAAAGCCCGCCGAGCCGAAGTCGGACTTGGCCATGGCGGGGTTCTACGTTTTCGGCCCACAGATCTGGGACGTGATGCTGCACGTCAAGCCGAGCGCGCGCGGAGAGTACGAGATCACAGACGCGATCCAAGAGCTGATCAACCGAGGGCACAAAGTTGTCGCGGGAGTGTACGAGGGCGAGTGGTTCGACACGGGGACGCTGCCTTCGTTCCTCGCCACCAGCCGCTTTTTGACGAAGGGCGTGCCGCTTGTTGATCCGACCGCTAGAGTGGAGGGCGAGGTCGGAGACGGCACCGTGGTCGGCGCGGGTGCGCACGTCGTGTGCACCAAGATTTCGGACACCGTCGTGCTCCCGGGTTCCGTCGTCAGAGTGGACGGAGAGATCAGCGGATGCCTGCTGGGCGGAAGCGTCACTGCCAAAGGGCTCCGCGATGAAGTCCAGTACGGGACTTAAAGACGAGAGGCCCGGCGCGAACGCCGAGCCTCGAAACTACGAATGGATCGAGACCTTACTCGGTGGCGGTGGTGTCCGCCGCGGGCTCAGTCGTCTCTTCGGCGCCAGAGCAGCCGCTGACAATCGTGCCCACGATACCGAGGGCGAGCAACACAAGAATTAGCTTTTTCATGTTCGTAACAGACCTCCTCAGTCGCGCAGGCCGGCAATCAACCGGAGTCCGCGCTGTACCGAGTCGCCAGCAAGAATACCTGCGACCCAGGACAAGGACACTATTAGCGACGGATTGCTAGGTCGCCAGGTTGCAGGAAACGCTTTCCCAGGCTCCTGGCCCCCTCTGGCCCAGTATAGTGAAGTGGACAGGTTTGAGGCGGTAAGGTAGCCGTTTCCCTCAATCCGCAGGCTCAAGAAGGTAATAGAAATGGTCAAGTACGACACGATCAAGGCGCTGGACGACGACTTCTTAATGAAGACCTACCGTCGGCAGCAAGCCCTGTTCGTGCAGGGCTCCGGCTGCACGCTCTGGGACAACAAGGGCAACGAGTACCTCGATTTCCTCGCCGGAATCGCGACTTGCTCGCTCGGGCACTGCCACCCGGCGGTCGTGAACGCGCTGACCCGACAGGCGCAGCAGCTCCTGCACACTTCGAACTTTCTTCTGACCGCTCCGCAGGCGAAGCTCGCGGAAAGGCTGTGCCGACTGGCCGGAATGGACCGCGCGTTCTTCGCGCACTGTGGCGCGACTGCGAACGAGGCCGCGCTCAAGATCGCAAAGAAGCACGGGCTGCAAAAGCGCCCGGACGGCGACTACGAGATCGTCGCCCTGCAACTGAGCTTCCACGGCCGCACGCTCGGCGCGATCAGCGCGACGGGTCAGCGCAAGTTCCAGCGCCCTTTCGAGCCGCTCGTCCCTGGGTTCGTGTTCATCGAGGCGAACGACCTTGCCGCCCTGCGGAGCGCCGTGTCGCACAAGACCGCCGCGGTCCTGCTCGAACCGATCCAGGGAGAGAGCGGCGTGCGCGAACTGACGACGGAGTTCTTGCGCGAGGCGCGGCGCCTCGCGAGCGAGCACGGCGCACTGCTGGTCCTCGACGAAGTGCAGACCGGGATCGGTCGCACGGGGACGTGGTTCAACTACCAACAGCACGGTGTCGTGCCGGACGTCGTCACGGTCGCGAAGGGCCTCGGTGGCGGCGTGCCGATCGGCGCGTGCCTCGCGCGCGGCGCGGCGGCGGACGTCTTCGAGCCGGGCGACCATGGTTCGACGCTCGGCGGCAACCCGCTCGCGTGCGCGGTCGCCCTCGCCGTGCTCGATGCGATCGAGCACCAGAAGCTGTTGGAGAGCGTCGAGCGCGTCGGCGGGTACCTGCGCGCTGCGCTGCTCTCGCTCGGGTCTCCGATCGCGTCCGTGCGGGGCAAGGGCCTCTTGGTCGCGGCCGCGCTCGAGAAGCCGATCGCGAAGGAGGTCTGCCAGAAGTGCTTCGACGCCGGGCTGATCGTCAGTGCGCCCGACGAGAGCACCCTGCGGTTCGTCCCGCCGCTGATCGTGAGCGAGGCCCAGGTCAACCGCGCCGTCGCCCTGTTGGCCGACGCCCTCGGGCTCGACTATCGGGTCTCCGCAGCGGCGGTGGTCACCGAGCGGCCGATGCCGATCCGCGACTTCCTCGCGATTGACGACCTCTCGGCGGCGATGAGCGACGACGTGCTCTCGCTGGCGAAGGAGCTAAAGCTCCAGAGGCGCGAGTCGCCGAAGATAATCGTCCCGGTGGAGGGCCGCACGGTCGCGCTGGTGTTCGAAAAGCCCAGCCTGCGCACGCGCGTTGCCTTCGAGACCGCGATCCGCGAGCTCGGCGGCGACGCCGTGTTCCTCGGCAAGAGCGAGATCGGGATGGGGTCTCGCGAGTCCATCCGCGACGTCTCGTGCAACCTCAGCCGCTGGTGCAGCGCCATCGTCGCGCGGCTCTACTGGCACAAGGACCTCCTGCAGATGGCAGACGACGCCACAGTGCCCGTGATCAACGCGCTGACGGAGATGGAGCACCCGTGCCAGGCGTTCGCCGACATGATGACGGTGCAAGAGTGCTTCGGCGACGAGAAGGTGAAGATCACGTACGTCGGCGACGGCAACAACGTGGCCCGCTCGCTCGCGAAGCTCTCAAAGAAACTCGGTTATCCGTTCACCATCTGTGGCCCGGAGAACTTCCGCATGGAAGAGATCGAAGGCGTGCGACAGACCTCGAGCCTCGAGGACGGGCTCGCCGGCGCGAAGGTCGTCTACACCGACGTCTGGATCAGCATGGGCGACGAGCACGAGCAGGAGCACAGGATGAAGGTGTTCGAGCCATACCAGGTGAGCGCCAAGGTGATGGCGATGGCGGACCGCGGCGCAGTCTTCATGCACTGCCTCCCCGCACACCGCGGCTACGAGGTCACAGACGACGTAATTGACTCGGAGCAGAGCGTCGTCTACGACCAGGCGGAAAACCGGCTGCACGTGCAAAAGGCGATCCTGAGCAAGATCCTGGGAGCTTGACCCCCCGCAATACTGCCGGGGCCTGGGCTAACGGCGGATTAAGCGGTCCAAATCGGTCCCGAGGACCGTCGCGGGCCTGCGCGGGAATGTCGCAGACTAGCCGGTGAGGACACAATGAAAAAGGCTTTCTTTCTTGCTGCTGGGTTCGTGCTCGCTGGCGTCGCAAGCGCGCAGTTCCAGGCTGTCATCAATGAGTTCGTCGCAAACCACGTAGGCACCGACACGAACGAGTACGTCGAGATTTTTGGCACGGCCAACACGGACATGTCGTCGCTCACGCTCTTGCACATCGAGGGCGACACGACTGGCGCGGGCGTCATTGACACCGTCGTCGGCATCGGCACGACCGACGCAGGCGGGTTCTGGCTCTCGACGTTCTTCAACAACGAGTTCGAGAACGGCACGATCTCGCTGTTGCTCGTCTCGAACTTCACCGGGGCCGACGGCCAGGACCTTGACACAGACAACGACGGCGTCTTCGACGTGACTCCGTGGTCGAGCGTGCTCGACGCGATCGCGGTCTCCGACGGCGGCGCGACGGACTTCACTTACGGCGGCACCACACTCAACCCCAACTTCGACGGTGGGACGCTACCTGTCGGCGGCGCGTCGCGCATTCCGAACGGAGTTGACACGAACACGGTCGTGGACTGGATGCGCAACGACTTCGACGGCGAAGGCATCCCCGGTTTCACGGGCACGCCTGTCTTCGGCGAAGCGCTGAACACACCGGGCTCGATCAACCAGGCGGTCCCCGAGCCCGCCTCGCTCGCGGCGCTCGGTCTGGGCGCCCTGGCGCTATTGCGCAGAAGGCGCAGGGCCTGAGTTAGAGTCATCGGTCAAGCTGGGCGGCTTGCGCAGGAGCGCGGGCCGCTTTTGCATTGTTGAACCCAAAGGCGGAGAGGAACCGGCTAGAATGCGAAGTAGGGATGCGATGCGAGATGGGGCGGGGTTCCGGTTAGGGGCGGTTGTCGTGGCCGCGCTCGTCGGCTCGGTCGCTCATCCGCAAGATCCAGGCGGCGAGAGGCGGTTGCCGCTGGACGAGGTCTCACTGACGTTCGAGTACGTCTGGGGCAACGACGAGAGCTTTGGTGAGTTTGTCCCAGTACGACTGGAGATAGACAACCCCCTGAACAACGACCGTGGAGTCGTCACGGTCTCAAGCGGCACGTACCGCATGCAGTACCCGATCGAGCTGCCGGCGAGGAGCCGGCGCAGCCTTGTCGCGTACCTCCCGAGCTCGGACGGCATGGAATCCATCGTCGAACTCGATTGCAGCCAGGCGAACATCCGACTTCCGATCTCCCCACGCTCCGAGTATCAAGCGACGATTGACATCGGACTTGTCAGCGACGTTCCCTCGCTCATGCGGTTCGTGCGTGCCGCGAACGTCGCTCGCGCAGGTGACGAGACGATCGAGCGGACGGTGCTGCGAGACTTCTCTGCGCGCCCGGGCCATGCACCCGACCGCGCGATTGGCTATGAGGGCCTTGAGCTCCTTGTGCTCGCAGAAGGCGCGGAACGGATGACGGACGACGAGGTCTCTGCCGTACAGCGCTATGTGCTTTCCGGAGGCACGCTCGTCATGACAGGCGGCGCCGTCTCGCCCATCCTGCGCGACGAGAGGTGGACGGCGTTCGTTCCGGGGACGGACCCGAAGGTCGTCAATGTCGCGGGCAGCCGGGTCCTCTCGTCCTTGACCGGGTTCCCACTCACGGACGTCACGACCCTCACGCAGCTGACACCAGCGCCGGGGACGACGGGCCTGATGGAGGGCGGCGTGCCGCTGCTTTGGTACAGGCGCTGCGGCCTCGGGACGGTCGCGTATTGGGCGTTCGACCCGTTCGTGGCTCCAGTCCGGACCTATGCGGGGCGTGCGAAGCTCTTTATGGACACGGCGATCGCGGCCGACAACGAGTCCGGCGACTACAAGTCGGAGCTAGGCGTCGTCCAGCGCGCGCGCGACGAGTACGACCCGTACGACTATGGCGTGGACGAAGACAGCGTCTTTCGGGTTGAGATGCCTTCCACGGGCAAGCTGTTCGTCATTCTTGCCTGTTACTTCTTCGTCGTCGTGCCGCTCAATTTCTTCGTGTTGGGCCGAATGGGCCGCGGACAGTTGGCGTGGGTCACGTCGCCGGTCGTCGGCATTGTCTTCGCCTCGTTCTTCTTGTTCGTCGCACGAGACCTCTATTCGACCAGCCTCTCCCGCGCAACGAGCGCGCTCGTCGTCGCCCATGAGGGCTCGGGTAGCGCGTACGTGGTCGGTCGCCAACAGCTGTTCTTCCCGAGCGGGGGCAGATACGACCTCGGTTTCGAGGGGGTCGAGTTCGTCTCGACCCAGTCCGACTTCTACCAGTACTACGGCCCGAGAGAAGACACGGGGTTCTCAGGCGACCTTGTTGACGTCGGAGAGGTCGTCGCTCCGCGTGCAGGCGTCTCCAACCTCTCGTTCCGCGAGTTCTACTTCGGCCAGTCGCTAGACTGGTCGCACAAGTTCCCGTTACAGCTTCAGGTCAGACGCGACGGCGAGGCCATGAGGGCGACTGGCTCGCTGACTAACGACTCGCCGTACGCATTGACGGCTGCGACGCTGTGGATCGAAGGGAGGGAAGTCAATCTGGGAGAGGTCAAGTCGGGAGATACGCGCGAATTCAGCGCGGCGATCGGCTTGGACCCGATCCTCATGCGCCGCGAAGGGGCTCCACGGTCCGGCAAGGGCGTCGTCGCGCTGACGGGGGCGGTCCCTGAGGTAAGAGCCGGGACTTCGCTCGGTGAAGAGAAGGGCGGCGGCGCAACGAGGCTGTTGTTCACGTATGCTTCAGTCTCTCTGGAGGGCCAATGACGCAGTCCAAGTTCAAGCAGCTCTTTTTGCAGAACCCAATGTTCGCCGAAGTCCAGAGAGCCAAGAGGAGCTTGCTCTCCGAGCACAATTGGCGGGGCGGCCAGCTCGCGGTCCGCTTGTTGATAGCGGTGTTCTATCTGTTCTTGCTGGTCATGACGATGAGCTTCGTGGACGACATCGAGCCGTTCCTCGTGATGTACATCATGCTCGGCTTGGCGACGATCGTGCTTCCTTCGACCCTCCACGGTGCTATCGCGGGCGAGCGGGAACAGCGTGCGCTCGACATGTTGCTTGTCGCCCCCGTGACCCCTGGGCAGATCGTCGTCGGAAAGTTCGCGAAGGCACTCCTGACCATCGGGCTGCTCGTGGTGTTCATAGGGCTCCCCGCAATGTTCATCGAGCTCGTCCACCAGTCGAGCCCGGCCTACGCGCAGTACAACTATGGCCCGGATAGCAACGGCTTCGTCGGTTACTTCACGTCGCTCGCACTGGTCGTCGTCACGTCGCTCATGATCGGTGCGATCACGATGTGGGTCTCATCCAAGACCAAGTCTAAGGCCGGTGCGATGCTTGGGACCATCGGTGCGCTCTTCGTGCTCTTCATCGTCGTGCCTTCGATCGGAGGGGTCGTCAACTTCGTCTATCCCGGAGTTTCGGAGGCCCTGACGAGCACGAGCCCGTTCGTGCTGCTCTATTGGGCGTACATGGGATTCGCGGACAACTACGGCTATTCGTACGGCTATGGGTACGAAGAGCGGGCGCAATCGGCGTTCTACGTGCTGCCGACCATGATCGCCATGGCTCTGTTGACGGTGCTCTTCTTGGTCCTTGCGACCAGGAACCTGCAAAGGATCGCCTTGGGGAGGACGGACTGACCATGCTCGAAGTGCTGGGCCTCAGACGTGTCTATGGGAGCCTGATCGCCGTCAACGGCATCGAGTTCGCGCTCCAACCCGGCGACATCTTCGGGTTCATCGGCTCGAACGGGGCGGGAAAGACGACGACGATCCGTATGCTCGCCACGCTGCTCGAGCCGACGAGCGGCACTGCGCGGCTCAACGGGTTCGACGTGGTCAAGGAGCCGATGGAGATCAAACGGCGGATAGGTTACATGCCGGACTTCTTCGGCCTGTACGACGACGTGAAGGTCTGGGAGTACCTCGACTTCTACTCCACCCTCTACGAGGTCCCGGTCCGAGAACGGCCCTCGGTGATTGACAACGTCCTCGAGCTGACCGACCTCACGGTCAAGAAGGACTCGTTCGTGTCCACCCTCTCGCGGGGCATGCAGCAACGGCTCTGCCTGGCCAAGTGCCTCGTCCACGACCCAGAGCTCCTTCTCCTCGACGAGCCTGCCTCCGGGCTCGATCCCAGGGCGCGCGCAGAGCTCAAACAACTCATCGCCGAGCTCGGGCGCATGGGCAAGATCGTCATCGTTTCCTCCCACATCCTCCCCGAGCTCGCCGACTTTTGCAACACGGTCGGCATCATCGAGCGAGGCGACCTGATGGCCTTCGGCTCCGTCCGCGACGTCGTCAAAACGATCCAGGCGGCGAAGGTCATAGAGGTCCATGTCATCGAGGGAGCGGGAGAGGGGAGCATGTTCTTGCACGGAAAGCCCTTCGTCACCAACACGCACATGTTGGGTTCGACCACGTTCAAAGTCGAGTTCGAGGGCACAGAGCAGGACCAGGCGGAGATGCTGAAGTCCCTGGTTGACGCAGGCTTCCAGGTCACCGAGTTCCGCGAGGAGTCCGCCGACCTGGAGGACGTCTTCCTCCGCGTCACGACCGGAGCGGTGCAGTGAAGGGCTTCGCGGAGTGGGCGAGGGTCCAGAGGCGCGTCTACTTGGGGAACGCGACTTCCGTCCGCGACTTCCGCGCCCAGCTGCGCGGCAACCGCCCGATCCTTCTTTGGTCAATCTATCTGGGGCTCCTCGTTCTGTTCGTGGTCCTCGCTTATTCAAACATCGTCGCGCAGGGCCAACAGTCGGTGACCGTCGTCCAGACGCAGCTCAAATCGTTCTACAAGTCCATTCTTTGGATGCTCGAGGTCATGGTCGCGCTGGTCGCGCCGGTGATCGTCGCGATGTCCATTCAATCTGAGGTGCAGCGCAAGTCGTATGACCTCATTGCGACTTCGCCAGTCACGCCAAAGTACTACTTGATAGGGAAGGTCCTCAGCGGTTATCGCTACGTCCTGATGCTGATCTTTCTCTCGCTGCCGGTGACGGCCGCTGCGGTGGTCCTCGGTGGGGCGACGTACGGTGAGGTCTTCATTTCGTACTTCATGATCGCCATGCACGGCCTGCTCTATATCGCGATCTCGCTCCCCATCGCCGTGATCAGCACGAAGGTCGTGCCTGCGGTCATCTACAGCTACACGGCGTGCTGGGGCTATGCGCTGTTCGCGAGCGCTGGCGCGGCCATGTACATGTCGCGCTCGATGTGGATGGGCGGCCCCCAAGAAGAGGCTCCGTTCTATGCGCTTCTCACTCCGGCGATGATCGAGACCCCGGTTGACGCGCACACGTCGCTGGGCAAGCTCTCGGTCCCTAACTGGATACTGGCGACGGCGGTGATCCTGGTCATCGTTCGCTTCATGGTCGTCGGCGCGGGGTCGGCGATGACGAGGAAGGGATCGAAAGAAACGGCCTCGCTCCGTATCCACGGTTTGGTGATCACAGCCGTCATCACAGGCATCGCGGCACTGTCGCAGTTCAGTATCATGGGCACCTTTACGACGATGGGCGCTTCGAGCAGCGGCGGCGGCGCGCAAGAGCTGTGCATCTTCTTCACAGTTCTCTCGCTCCCACTGATCTTCGCTCTTCCAAACCTGAGCACTTGGAGCTACGTGGACGAGCACAAGCACAGGCCGGGCGGCATCTTTGACGTCCGGCAGCTCCTCTCAGGCGCGCCAGAGGGCGGCTTGCCCTACCTCCTCGCGCTGCTCGCGACGATGTTCGCGGTCGGGTCGGGCGTCTTGGTCTACTTCGGGGGCGCGATAGACGCAGTGAGCATCGTGTACTTCGTCTGGCTGACTGGCTGCTGGGTGTTCGTCTGGGCGATCGGGTGGCTGGTTTCCTCTTTTACAAGGACCGGAGCGGGCACGGCCAAGAAGTCGCACATTGCCTCCACCGTCATTATCGGGCTGTTGCCGTGGCCGTTCCTGAGCATCGTCACAGCCATGTCTGAGGCCGATTGGCTCGATGTCTTCCGAATCTATCCCTTTGCCGGGTTTCTGTACAACTTAAGCGACTTAGACACCGTAGTACTCATGGTCTTTGAACTCTGGGTCGCCGCCGCAGCACTCACCATTTGGGCCGAGTTCCGGCGACGATCCGTCGTATCCTTATACAAGAGGGCTCTCAATGCAAGACAATAAGCTCGATCTCCGTCCCTTCCGCCGCCGAGTCAGGGTGCTGAGGGCCTGGCGCGGCCTGGCGCTCGGCCTTCTGCTGGGCGGGGTCGGCGGCCTTGTTTGGGCCGTCCTTGACGTCACTGGCGTCTGGTTCACGGAGTGGTCGTGGCTTGGGCTCGTCTTCGCAGGCCCGGCCGTCCTGTGCGCGCTTGTGGCGCTCCTGCTGCCTGTCAGCGACGACGCCGTGGCCCGGAGCATTGACCGCCGCGCCGGGCTCCGGGACCGGCTCGGCACAATGATCGAGCGAAACGAGGCCCACGACTCCTTTGACGAGGCACTGCGGCACGACGCCACCCGGCACGTGTCCGAGCTCCGGGCCCGCAGCGTCTTCCCTGTCCGAGTCGGCCGCTGGCAGTACATCGCTGCCTGTGCCGTCGCGCTCGCGTCGCTCGTCTTCCTACTGGGGAACACGTGGTACGTCCTGAGCCCAGAGGCGTCCAAGGCCAAGGCGGAAATGGAGAAGATCGCGGCGCAGATCGAGCGCGTCGCAAAGCCCGTGCTCGACCGCAAGGACGCCACGGAAGAGGAGAGGGACTTCGCCAACCAGCTCGACGCGTTCGCCAAGAGGCTCGAAAAGGGCCGCATGACGAAAGAGGAAGCGATGCAGCGCGCCAACGAGCTCGCCAAGCAGGCGCAGAAGCTCTCGGAAAAGCGGACGGAGCGCGCGTTTGAGAAGATGCAGACCGCGCGCGAGCAGCTGACGATGGCCAAGCTGGGCGAGAAGGGACTGAAGAAGGACCAGCTCGACAAGCTCAACCTAGACAGTTCGCAAAAACAGCTCCTCGACCAGTTGCAGAAGGAGCTGGGGCCGAACCAGCGGCAGAGCGACAGCAAGTTCAACTCTGAGACGATGCAGGAACTTGGCCTGCAGGACATGGATCCGTCGCTGCTCAACCTCACCGACGAGCAGCGCGACATGCTCCGAGAAATGATCCAGAAGAAGCTGAACGACATAGACAAGAAACTGGCCAACTCGCAGAACCTCTCAGAAGACGAGCTCCGGCAGCTCCTTGACCAGAAGCAGGCGCTCCAGGAGATGCAAGAACAGCTCGACATCAGCGAGGAGGCGCGGAAGGCCCTAGAAGAATTCATGAACAGCCCCGAGTACAAGGACATCATGAAGGCCGTTCAAGAAATGCGGGACGCAGCGCAGCAGGTCAACGACGGCAAGCCGCTGACCGAGGAGCAGATCAAAGAGCTCGAGCAGATGATCGAAGAGCTCGCCGAACTGCTCAAGGACTCCAAGTACAGGGACATGGTCATCGAGCAGCTCAAGGCCGCACTTGAGATGCTCAAGCAAGGGAAGGCCCTCGCGCTCTGTCAGGGCGCTTGCCTGAGCCCCTTCGGGCTGAACTTGGGGATCAGTCCGATCCGTGGGTTTGGACAGGGTGGCCGGAGCAAGGACAACTTCTTCGCTGGCTACGGCGGCATCAACAAGTCCGACCAAGAAGAGAAAGGCGAAGGTGAGACGAGCCTGCTCGGAGTGCGCGGACAGCGACGGAACGAAGGAGAGGAGTGGTTCATCGAGGTCAAGGCACCGAGCGCGATGGGCGACCGCACGTCCGTGCCGTACGGCAAGGTGCTCCCCCAGTACAAGGACGCGGCTGAAAAGTCGATCGAGAGGCAAGAGATCCCGAAAGAGCACGAAAAGCGCGTGCGCGAGTACTTCGAGAGCCTTGGGGGAGGCAAGAATTGAACGGCGAACAGGCCGCAACGTACTTCCGCGACACGATCAAGGCGATCAGAGCCGAGATCGGACAGGTCATCGTCGGGCAGGACGAGGTCGTCGAAGGCGTCCTCGTCTGCCTTGCCGCCAGCGGCCACGCTCTTCTGGAAGGGATGCCCGGACTTGGCAAGACGCTGCTCGTCCGCACGCTCTCCCAGGCCGTGGACCTGCCTTTCTCCCGCATACAGTTCACACCCGACATGATGCCGGCCGACGTGACAGGCACCAACGTCCTCGCCAGCGACGAAGCCGGGGCGCGACGGTTCGAGTTCCGTCGCGGGCCAGTGTTCACGAACCTGTTGCTCGCCGATGAGATCAACCGGGCGACGCCGAAGACGCAGTCCGCTCTGCTCGAGGCGATGCAGGAGCGGTCCGTCACCGTCGGTGGCCACCGGCACCAACTGAGCGAACCGTTCCTCGTCATGGCGACCCAAAACCCCGTCGAGCAGGAAGGGACCTATCCGCTGCCCGAGGCGCAGCTCGACCGGTTCTTCTTTAAACTGATCGTTCCGTTTCCGACGCGCGACGAGCTTGCCCGAATCGTGACGACGACGACCGGCACGCACAGCGGCGAGGCGAAGAACGTCGCGACCGGAGAGGACGTCCTCAAGATCCGAGAGATCGTTCGCGAGGTCCCCGTCGCCGAGGCCGTGCTCCAGTACGGCCTTTCGATCGTCGTCGGTACGCACCCGACGGGCGAGGACGCTTCGCCCGCGGCGAGGAAGTACTGTCGGTACGGCGCTTCGCCGCGCGGGGCGCAGGCGCTGGTGACGGCAGGGAAGATCTATGCGCTGCTCGACGGCCGCTATAACGTCTCGAAGGAAGACCTGAAGCGGGCGGCGAAGCCCGCCCTGCGGCACCGGATCATTCTGAACTTCGAAGCGGAGGCCGACGGCGTTACGCCGGACCAAGTGGTCGGCGAGGTCCTCGATCACGTCGAGGCCGGCGACAAGGATCCGATCGGGGTTTGAGCATTGAGCCGGCTCGTTCTTTCTTCTGGCGAGCTCCGAATCCTCGAAGGACTGCGCCTCAACCCGCGCAAGTCGTTCTCTGGGCGCGTCCGCGGCGAACGGCTCACTAAAAAGAAGGGCGTAAGCATCGAGTTCGCGGACTATCGCGAGTACAGCGAGGGCGACGACCTCAGGCACCTCGACTGGAACGTCCTAGCGCGCCTCGAGCACGCCGTCGTCAAGACCTACCGCGATGAGGAGGACCTTGCCGTGCACCTGCTCCTCGACGTGAGCGCGTCCATGTCCTTTGGCGAGCCGAGCAAGCTCGACTACGCGAAGCGCCTGGCTTGCGCGTTCGCGTACGTCGCACTTGCCGGGGGCGACGCGGTCTACCCCCGCGCCGTCGGCGCGCGGCAACAGCCTGCGGCGGCGCTGCGCGGCCGCTCCTCGTTCCCTCGCGTTGCGATGTGGGCCACTGGGCTCGCGCCGGAGGGCACCCAGGCGCTCTCTTCGGACCTCCGCGCGTTTGCGAGCACGGGCTCGCGGCCGGGCCTGGCGGTCATTGTGACGGACGCCATGGACCGTGACGCCGCTCAGGGCGTGCGAATCCTCGCGGGGCGCGGGCACGAGGTGTGCGTCGTGCAGGTCCTCAGCGAGGTCGAGCTACGCCCCGACCTTGAAGGCGACCTGCGGCTCCTCGACGTCGAGGGCCGCGGTGCGGTCGAGATCACCGCGAACAGCATCACCCTCAAGGCTTACGCCGACAGCCTCGCGCTGCACAACGCGAGCCTGGCGGAGGAGTGCCTGCGGATGGGCGGGCGCTACACGCTCGTTGTGGCGGGGACCCCGCTTGACCAGGTCGTGAAGAACGTCTTCAAGCGCGAAGGGTGGGTGGCCGCATGAGCTTTCAAAACGCGGCCGCGCTGCTCTGGCTGATACCGCTCGGCGGGATCATCGTCGCTCTCTACATCTTGCGAATGAGGAGGAAGGACGTGCTCGTCCCCGCGACGTTCCTCTGGCCGGAGCGGACCGATGAAGTCCGCGCGAACGCGCTCTTCCAGCGGCTCCGGTTCAGTTGGCTCCTGGTCCTACAGCTCCTCGCGATGTCGCTCTTCGTGCTCGCGTTGGCGCGGCCACAGACCCTCCAAAGAGGGCTGGCAGGCACGACCACGGTCGTCGTCCTGGATGCGAGCGCGAGCATGGGCGCGACGGACGCCAAGCCCACGCGCTTCGACGCCGCGGTCGAGATCGTGAGAGGAATGATCGCGAGCGCGAACGCCGGCGACCAGCTCATGCTCATTGAAGCCGGCCCTTCGCCCCGCGTCGTGTTCCCGCTCAGTTCCGATCCGGCCGCGCAACGCCGTGCCCTCCAGGCAGTGCGAAGATCGGACGCCCCGAGCGACATCGAAGAAGCGCTCCGACTTGCCACCGCGCGCGTCGGCGAGGTGGATGGCTCCAAGATCGTGCTCTTGAGCGACGGCGTCTTCAACGAAGTCGAGAACTTCGCGAGCGGCAAGGCCGAGCTCGTGTACCACAAGCTCGGCACCCAAAGGAAGAACGTGGCCATCGAGGCGCTTGGGAGCACTGAGGGCCCCGACGGGCGGATCGTGTACTGCGGCGTCAAGAACCACGCGCTCGACGAGTCCCGGGTCGAGATCACGATCCTGGCGGACGGCGAGCCGATCAACTCGGAGGTCGCAACGATCGCCTCCAACAAGACTTGGGGACGGACGTTTCCCGCGCCGCCCGGCGTAAAGGTCATCGAGGCGAGGATCAACAGTGACGACATCTTGAGCGCGGACGACTATGCGGTCACCGTCATTGATCCTGGGGCGTCACTGCGCGTCCTGCTCGTCTCGCCGGGCGACATTTTTCTCGAACGGGCGCTCTCGCTCGATCCGAGGGTCACGCTCGACAAAGCGAGCGAAGTCCCTGAGAGCGAGCGGGCGGGCACTGCGGGGACTGGCTCGTACGACGTTGTCGTCTTCGACGGTGCCCAGGAGACGGCCGTGAAGGCTCGCGGTGTGCTCACGTTTGGAATGGCTGGCGCCAGCTCGGGCGTTGTTTCGCTCGGCAGGTCGCCTAGCTTCGATTTCCTTCGCGCAGACGAGCACGACGTCATGCGTGGCGTCAATCTTCGCGGCGTCTATATCGAGAACGTCGAGAGGGTCACCGCGAAGCCTGCGGGCCGCGTCGTCGCCGAGGGGAGCAGCGGCCCTCTCATAGTCGTGTCCGAGACGGACAAGCGACAGGTCTTCGTAGGGTTCTCGCCGCTCGACTCCGACTTTCCGTTGCAGACCGGGTTCCCGATCTTCGTCGCGAACGCGCTCGATTACTTGGCCGGGAGCACGGTCAGCGACTCGTTTGCGATCCTGGCCGGGCAGCAGTTCCAGCTTCCCGCTTCGACCGATCAACCTGCGACCTTGACGGGGCCCGACGGAGGAGCGACCAGAGTTGAGCCGCTGCAAGGGCGCTACATCGTTAGCGGCGTTGACCGAGTCGGCACCTACGCGCTCCAGGCCGGCGACCGCGAGGTCACCGTGTACGCGCAGCTCCGAGACGACCTGGAATCGAGCGTCAATTCTCAGGACTTCGTGAGCATCAAGAAGAACAAAGTCGCCGCAGTCTCAGACCTGCGGCGCTATTCGGACTTTTGGAAGCCGCTGGCCCTGCTGGCCTTATTGGTCCTTGGGGTCGAGTGGTGGATGTACGCGAGGAGGTCGTAATCGTGCGGTTCACCGATCCCCTCTGGGCGCTGCTCTTTCTGCCGCTTGTCGCTGGGCTGGTCGTCAGTTGGCGGCACTTCCATGGTCTGGCGAAGTTTAGAAAGCGGCTCGCGTTCGTCCTGCGCTTCGTCATGGCTGCGTGCGTCGTTGTCGCCCTGATGGGCCCACAGGCATACCGCGACAATGTGGGTACGGCGGTCGTGTTCCTCATTGACCGCAGCGACAGTGTGGCCGAGGCCGACCGCGCTGATGCGCTGGAGTTCGTTGACAGCGCACTGCAGGCGCTCGGGCCCGACGATGTCGCAGGCGTCATCGCCTTTGGCGCAGAGCCCGTGGTCGAGTCGGCGACGGGCGGCAAGCGGTCCCTTGACCGCGTCATCTCAGTGATTGACCCCAGCGCCTCCGACATCGCGGCGGCCGTCCGACTTGCGGCTGCGTCGTTCCCCGAGGGCAAGGCCCGGCGGATCGTCGTCGTCTCCGACGGTAACGAGACCCGTGGCGACGCGGCGCGCGCCGCCGAAGCCGCGGCGGTCGAAGGCGTCGAACTCGACTACGTCGCCTTGGGGACAATGCGGAGGCGCGTGGAGGCCTCGATCCTCGAGACCCAGGTTCCGAGCGAGCGCAAGGCGGACCAGCCGTTCGAGCTCCGCGTCCTGGTCGAGTCGAGCGCCGTGCAGCAGGGCGTCCTTGTGATCGAGCGCGACGGTCGGGCTGTAAACCAAGTCGAGGTCACGCTGCCCGAAGGAAAGTCCTGGATCGCAGTTGACCAGAAGCTGACCGAGCCCGGCTTCTACCGATACCGCGCGGACCTGCAGGTCCCAGAGGACACCGACCGCCGCAACAACGTCGGCGGAGCGTTCGTCAACGTCTCCGGTGTTCCGAAGATCCTCGTCCTACAACAGGACGCGACCCAGACCGAGCTCGCGACAGCACTGCGAAACCAGGGCATGAGCGTAGACCTCTATGGGCCCGAGGGCGTACCGGTCCGGGCCGAGGAGATCCAGCCCTACGATGCAGTCGTGCTCAACGACATCAACGCGGTCTTCTTCACCGATCAACAGATGAAGCTGATCGAGTCGGCGGTCAACGACACGGGGATCGGGCTCGCGATGATTGGCGGTGAAGAGAGCTTTCTACCGGGCGGCTGGTACGGGACCCCGGTCGCGGACGCCCTCCCCGTGGACCTGAACATCCGGCAGCGCAAGAGCTTTCCGAGCACGACCGTACTGATCGTCGTAGACACCTCGGGCTCCATGAGCATGGTCGAGGACGGCTACCCCAAGTACAGGCTGGCGATCATGGCGGCGGAGCGGACTGCCGAGCTTCTCTCTCCGAAGGACCGCATCGGGGTCGCGGGCAGCACCGACGACATCGAGTACGTCGCGCCTATACAGGAACTGACGGACAAGGCCAGCGTCATCAGTAACATTCGCAAACTGCGCCCTGGCGGCGGGGGCGTCTATGCCCAGCCTTCGATCGAGTTCGCCTTCCGCGCCCTCAGGGCCGAGGACACGAAGGTCCGACACCTAATCTTCCTCGCGGACGGCGCAGACACGGACACGTACGGAAGCTCGCTCTCGCTCGCAAGCCAGATGAAGGCCGAAAAGATCACGATCACCGTCGTTGCGATCGGCGACGGCAAGGACATAAACTTTCTCAAGCAGTTGGCGGCGACCGGCGGAGGGCAGTTCCACCTCGCGGACAGGGCCGGGAAGCTGCCGCAGATCTTTACGCAAGACGTCGCAACGATGTCTCGGTCGGCGATAGAAGAGGGCGCGTTCTTCCCCGAGCCGGCGATCGGGGAAGAGATCGTCAGCGGCATTGACCCCGCCTCCTTCCCGGCGCTCTACGCCTACTGCCTCGCCGACGTCCGCCCCTTGGCGCGGCTTGGAATGCGGTCGCCGAAGGACGATCCGATCCTCGCAACGTGGCAGTACGGCCTTGGCTCCTCACTCGCGTTCATGAGCGACGCGAAGTCGCAGTGGGCGCGGCAATGGGTGACTTGGCCGGGCTTTGCGCAGTTCTGGGCGCAGGCCATGCGCGCCGTCTCAAGGCGAGCGACGCGCAACGACTATCAGGTCGAAGTCAGGCCGGTGGGAGGGTTCGGCGAGATCACCGTGCACGCCTACGACCGCCTTGGAAACCCGATCGTCAGCAACGCCACAAACGTCCGAGTGAGCACGCCGACCGGCCAAAGCCGGGAAGTGAAGCTCACCCAAGAGGCCCCCGGGGTCTTCAAGGGCCGGTTCTCCGCAGAAGAGTTGGGAAGCTACATCGTCACGGTCGCAGAAGAGGGCGCGGGCGGTGAGACCAGGGTCTCGTCCAGCGGCTTCTCGATCCCCTATCCACCCGAGTACCAGTATCAGGCGGCCAACACGCCCTTGCTGGAAGGAATGTCGGGCGTCAGTGGGGGGCAGTCTCTGGCAGACCCCGCACAGGCCCTGCGGCCCGTCTCGAGGCCGGGCGTTTCCATTACCGACCTGTGGCTCCGGTTCCTCATGTTCGCCGCGTTCCTCCTGCCCCTCGATATCGGCGTCCGTCGCCTGGCCCTGCCGCTGAGCGAAATGTGGATGAAGGCGCTTGCGTTCTTCCGACGGCGGAAGGAAGCGCCCTCCTCCGGTGCCACGGAAGAGCGCATGGCGCGACTGCGCACTGCGAAGCGCGCGCGGCCGTCCGAACCAGCCCCGACGACCACCGGCGAGCAGCCGAAGGCGACCGTCGCTTCGGTCCACGCCGATCCGAAGCAAGCCCGTCCCGAGCCCAAGGCGCCGGCGGTGACCGGAGAAACCGCGTCTCGGCTACTTCAAGCCAAGCGCAAGCGGCGCGAGGGCGACGAGTAGGGCCGCTCGCCCTGATCCAAAACCTGTAAACTACCGGCCAATGCCCGCCACCGAGACGTCGAACGCACTGCCAAACAAGTGGGACGCCAAAGAGGCGGGCACGGACGACCTCGCCCAGCTCGTCTACGCCTCCAACCTGCTCGGCGGAGACCCGCGCATCACTAACTTCGGCGGCGGAAACACTTCGGTGAAGACCGAGGCGGCCGATCCGCTGACCGGCGAGAGCGCGCGCGTGATGTGGGTCAAGGGCTCCGGCGGAGACCTCGGGACCGCCAAGAATGACGGGTTTGCGTCGCTGTATCTGGACCGCGTGCTCTCGTTGGAAGAGAAGCACGGGAGGCTGCACGAGGACCAGGTCGTGCCGCTCTACGAGCACTGCGTCTTCGGGCTCAACCCCCGCGCGTGCTCGATTGACACGCCGCTGCACGCGTTCGTGCCGTTCAAGGCCGTCTCGCACATGCACTCGGACGCTGTAATCGCGATCGCCGCTTCGGCGAACGCGGAACGCTTGACCAAAGACGTGTGGGGCGCAGAGATGGGATACCTGCCGTGGAAGCGGCCGGGCTTCGAGCTCGGCCTCATGCTGCGGGACCTGATCAAGGCGGACCCTGCGATCAAGGGCGCGCTGATGGGCTCGCACGGGTTCATTAATTGGGCGGACACGTGGGAAGAGTGCTACGCCGACACGCTGCGGATGATCAACATGGCGCAAGAGTTCATCGGCTCGCGCGGAGCGGACGCGGCGTTCGGCCCGGTCGTGCGAGAGCGCGGCGCGAAGGACGCGCGCGCAGCGCTGATCGGGCTCTTGCCAAGGCTGCGCGGCAAGGCCATGCACGAAGGGAAGCGACTCGTCGCGAACGTTGACCAGAGCGACGAAGTGCTCGACTTCCTCTCGAGCGAGAAGATGCCTTCGCTCGTCGCGCTCGGCACCTCGTGCCCCGACCACTTCCTGCGCACCAAGATCAGGCCGATGGTGCTCAAGGCGGACGGCGACTTGGACGCCGCGCTCGCGGCGTTCCGAAAGGACTACGCCGCGTACTACGAGCGCTGCAAGCACCCAGACTCGCCAGCGATGCGCAACCCGAACCCGAGCGTCGTGCTCGTCCCAGGCGTCGGGATGGTAGCGATGGGCAAGAACCCGACCGAGGCCCGCGTGACGGGAGAGTTCTATCGCAACGCGATCCGCGTCATGCGCGGCGCGGAGGCGGTCTCGCGCTACACCGCGCTGCCAGAGCAGGAGGCGTTCGACATAGAGTACTGGCTGCTCGAAGAGGCGAAGCTCAAGCGCCAGCCGACGGAGAAGGAGATGTCGCGACAGGTCGCGCTCGTGACCGGCGCCGCGCAGGGGATCGGCCGCGCGACGGCGATCAAGCTCGCCTCGCTCGGCGCGTGCGTCGTCATGCTCGACATCAACGAGGAGAAGCTCGCGGAAGCGAAGGCCGAAGTCGAATCGGTCGGATCGGTCGAATCTGTCCGATCTGTAAGATGCGACGTGACCGACCGCGAACAGTTGAAGGAAGCGTTCGAGACGGCGGTACTGAGTTTCGGCGGTCTCGACGTGTGCGTCGTCAACGCCGGCAACGCGCGGCGCGGCACTGTCGCAGACACTTCGCCAGAAGACTACAAGTTCCTTCGCGAGCTCCTGGTTGACGCGTACTTCGACACGATGGCCGAAGCGTGCCGGCTCCTCATCGCGCAGGGGACGGGCGGCTCGATCGTGGTCGTCGGCAGCAAGAACGGCACCGCGGTCGGCTCCAACGCCGCGCTCTACAGCGCGGCCAAGGCGTTCGAGCTCCACCTCATGCGCTGCACCGCGACCGACATGGCCAAGCACAAGATCCGCTGCAACGCCGTCAACCCCGACGCGGTCGTGCAAGGCAGCGGGATCTGGAACGACGCCTGGCGAGAGCAGACCGCAAAGTCGCTCGGCATCAGGCCCGACGAGATCGAGGACCACTACAAGGATCGGACCCTGCTCAAGGAGCACGTCCGACCGGCGGACATTGCCGAGGCGGTCGCGTGGCTGGCCTCCGAGGCCCGCTCCTCCCGCACCACCGGGTGCACCATCACCGTGGACGGCGGCAACCGGGAAGGCTTCGTCCGATAGGGCGACCGTCAGTTGACGACAAAGTGGAACGGCCGACGCTCCCTCAAAGGTAGCCTTTAAGCGTGGCCAGAAGCCGGTTCGGTGCGGTCGCGGTAGACATGGGTGCGTCGTCAGCGCGCTTCGCCGCCGGACGGCTGGACAAAGGCAAGATCACATACGAGGTCGTCGAGCAGCTCACCCACGGGCCGGTCGGAGGAAAGTGGGACCACGACCTCCTGACCGGGCTCTGCCACCGCGCGGTCGAGTACGCGCTCGCGAACTTCGAAAAGGCGACCGTCGGCATTGACACGTGGGGCGTGGACCACGGGTTCCTCAATGCGAGCGGAAAGCTCGTACAGCACCCCGTCGCATACCGCGACGAGTCGCACACAAGGGCGTTCGACGCTATGGTCGGCCACCGCAAGCGGCTGTTCGAACTGACGGGCATCCAGCACCAGCCGTTCAACACGATTTATCAGCTGTCGGCGCGGCGGTGCGAGCACCCCGACTGGCCGGAGACCGCGCGGTGGCAGCTCCTGCCGGACCTGTTTGGTCACGACCTCTCCAAGCGCGTCCACTACGAGTACACGCAGTGCTCGACGTCGCAGCTCATGGGCCTCGACGGAAAGTGGAGCGAAGAGGCGTTCGCGATCGCAGGCTGGCCCGTTCCTCTGCAACAGCCAAAGCTGCCCGGCCAAATCGTCGGGCCGATCGTGCCTGGCGTGGACCTCGCCAGCGTCGCCAGCCACGACACCGCGTCGGCCGTGTGCGGCCTCGGAACTATGGGTGAAGAGGACGTCTTCCTCAACATCGGCACGTGGACCCTCCTCGGCACCGTGATTGACAGGCCCCTCGTCTCTGCGACCGCAGAGTCCGGAGGCTGGACGAACGAGCGCACCCACGACGGGCGCGTGCGGTTCCTCAAGAACATCCCAGGCTTCTACATCATTAACCGCCTGCACGACGAGATCGGGATCGAAGAGCCGATCCCCGAGTGGCTGGCGATGGCGGACTTCGGTTTCGAGGGCCGGTTCGACTACCTCGACAGGGACCTGTACAACCCAGAGTCCATGTCCGTCGAGGTGCTCGAGCGCGCCACAAAGACGCCCACAAGAAAGGAGCACTGGGCGGCGATGTCGCTGCGCAGCCTCGCGGAAGCGATGCTCGACCAGCCGAGCGCGCTCGGCGAGCTCGTCGGGCGGCAGTTTTCGCGGATCCGCGTCGCGGGCGGAGGGTCGCAGAACCCCTTCCTCTGCCAGACCCTGGCGGACGGGACTGGGCTACAGGTCGTCGCCGGGCCGGTCGAGGCCACGGTCCTTGGTAACTTAGGGGTGCAAATGGTGGCGGCCGGCGAGATTTCGGCGGACGAGCTGGCAGGGGTGCTCGACGCAAGCAGCGAGACGCGGACCTACGAGCCCGGTGCTCGGCTATGACGGTCCGGCTGATGCTGACCTGCCTCTGCGACGCGTTCTACGGCGAGGTGGGGGTCGCCGCTGTGAAAGTTCTCGAGCGCTCCGGCTGTACCGTCGTGTTCGACCGCGACCAGACCTGCTGCGGCCAACCGGCGTTCAACGCGGGGGACTGGGACGAAGCGCGGCCCGTCGCGCGAAGGACCGCGCGGCTCTTCGGGCTCGACAGCGACGAGGGCGACCCGGTCGTCGTGCCGAGCGCGTCGTGCGCGGCGATGCTTCGGCACGGCTATGCGATGCTCGGTGTGAACGTCCCCCCGCGCGCGTACGAACTGTGCGAGTTCGTCGTGGACGTGCTGAAGATCCCCACGTGGGGCGGTACCGTGCAACCGCGCCGCGTCGGGTTCCACCGGTCCTGCCACGCCCGCATGATGGGACTGCGCGACCAACAGGAGGCGCTGTTGCACTCCGTCTCCGGGGTCGAGGTCGTCGAGTTCGCCTCTCAGGACCAGTGCTGCGGGTTCGGCGGCGCGTTCTCCGTGACGCACGGCAAGGTGAGCGAAGGGATTGGGCTGGAGAAGCTGCGCCAGTTGGAGCTCGCCGGGGTCGAACAGGTCGTCAGCGGCGACGTCGGGTGCCTGATGCAGATGCAGGGGCTCGCCTCACGCAACGGTGTGGACTTGGCCTTTGCCCACGTCGCACAGGTCTTGGCCGAGGCGGAGGGCGCGTGAGCGGCCGCTTCGACACGTTCGTCCGTGGGCTGGACGAGGACGCGGTCCGCAGCGTGCGCGCCTCGACCCTGCGCGTGTTCAATGCAAGGAGCTCGACCCTCGACGCCGTGTTCGAGGACGTAGACGATGCCCGCCGCGCAGCCGCTTCCGTCAAGGCCTACGTCCTCGACAACCTGAAGGCGCTTCTGCTGCAGTTCGAGGAGAACTGCGCGCGCAACGGCGTCACAGTCCACTGGGCCGACGACGCCGCGAGCGCGAACGCGACCATCCTTGGCATCTGCGCCCGCGTCGCGCCGGGCGGCGCAAGTGTCGTTAAAGCCAAGTCCATGGCGACCGAGGAGATCCACCTCAACAAGCACCTCACCGAGGCTGGGCACACGCCGATCGAGACCGACCTCGGAGAGTTCGTCGTGCAGATTGACGAGGACACGCCGAGCCACATCGTCGCCCCGATCATCCACAAGGACCGGCGTCAGATCGCGCGCTCGTTCGAGCGAGAGGGCCTCGGCCCGTACACGGAGGAGCCCGAAGAGCTGACCATGCAGGCGCGCGCGCACTTGCGCGAGAAGTTCAAGTCCGCCGACGTCGGCGTCAGCGGCGTCAACTTCGCCGTCGCCTCGACGGGTCGGATCGTGCTCGTTGAGAACGAGGGCAACAACCGGCTCTGCACGACCGCGCCGCGCGTCCACGTCGCGCTCATGGGGATCGAGAAGCTGCTCCCGGACGAGAGCGACCTCGCGCTCTTCCTACGGCTGCTCGCCGGTTCTGCGACGGGACAGCGGCTCACGGTCTACACGCACTTCATCACGGGGCCGCGCAAGGCCGAGGGCGACGGGCCGGAAGAAGTGCACCTCGTCCTGCTCGACAACGGGCGGAGCCGCGTGCTCAACGGCCCGTACCGCGACATCCTGCGGTGCATCCGTTGCGGCGCGTGCCTGAACGCCTGTCCCGTGTACCGCCGTTCGACGGGGCACGCCTACGGGCACGTCTACCCGGGCCCCGTCGGTGCGGTGCTCGCCCCTGCGCTGGAAGGCGTCAAGAAGCTCGGCGCGCTCGCGAAGGCGTCGTCGCTGTGCGGCGAGTGCAAAGAGGTCTGCCCAGTGGACATCCCGATCCCGGACATGCTCCTTCGCCTGAGATCGGAGGACGAGCGCAACCGCGAGAACAAGTGGAAGTGGTTCGCCTTCGGCGCACAGAACCCGATGTTCTGGCGCGTCGGCGTGCGCCTCATGCGAATGCCACGCGCGTGGCGCGAGTTCCGAGACCCGCCCCGGCGACAAAACGACTTTAGGAGGTGGTGGCGTGGCAGACCGTGAGCAGATCCTGAAGCGACTGCCCGATCCGAAGGGCGGGGAAAGACCGACGCCCGCTGTCCGCGCCCGCTCGGTGCCTGTAGGAGACCTTTGGAAGAGGTTTGAGGAAAGGCTCCACGCCCTCGGAGCAAGAGTCATGTCCCTGGAAAGCCTCGGCCAGTTTCGGGACAACGCCATCTTCGACGAAGACTTGCCGGAGGCGGTCCGAGAAACCCTCGGAAATCCGGTCGCCGACGTCTGGGAGGCGGCGGCTGGAGTGACCCTCGGGGACTTGGCCGTCGCCGAGACCGGGAGCGTTTTGTTGGCCGCCCTGCCGGGCCGTTCCAGGCTCAACAGCCTCGCCCCACCCACCCACGTCGTTCTCGTCCGCCGGGCTGAGATCGTCGCCTCCCTGGACGAAGCCCTGGCCCGGCTCTCGCCCCAGACGAGCGTGCTGGTCTCTGGCCCAAGCCGGACTGCCGACGTTGAAGGAGTGATGGTTATGGGAGTCCACGGCCCAAGGAGCCTGTGGGTCGTCCCGATCCCCTGAAAAACACCTGCACTCGGAGGGGCCTTGAACCGAAAATCACCCTGTGGGCGGCGTGCCGCCCCGGGGCCGAGGATATGCAACAGTTCGTCAGACGACAGCCGAGCGACGGCGGCGAGCCGCCGCGCGAGGTCTTGCCATCGGACAGCGCGATGGCGCAGCTCCTCGACCAAGTCACAGAGATTTCGCAGCAAGTCGCCCGATTGCGCGAAGAGGTCGGCACCGTCAAGGGCGAGAACGAGCGCCTGCGCTCGCAGATGGCCGAGTGGATCGCAGAACATGAGCGCCGCAACTTCGGCGGTGCTCCCCCGCCGCTCGCGCCGCCAGTGGTTGTGACGGCAGAGCCGCAGGCAAAGTCCGTAGAAGCCCCCGCTCCCGTCCCACAACCAAAACTGGACCATGAGGACGTGAACGAGGACGCTTTGATCGAGCAGTTGCGAGGAGCCGGTCTCGAAGAGAGCGGCACACCGGTGCGGGCCGAAGAAGAAGCTCCGGCCGTAAGCGGTCCGCTCTCCGACGAAGAGATCCAGAAAATGCTCGCACAGGCCGCGCTCGGCGCGATAGACGCCGCGAAGGCCGAAGAGCCCGAGGTCGCTGTCGAAGAGTTGGAGCCCGAAGTGGCGGTCGCCGAAGGCCCGGTCCTTCGAATCGAAGAGGCAGCGCCAGAGTTCGCGCAGGCCGTCGCGATCGAGTTCGACCGGGCGGCAGTGGCGAAGGTGCCCTCTCACCTCGCGATCGGCGCGCTCGCGATCCCGGTGAGCATTGCCGACGGAACGATCTTGTGCAAGGCTGTCGCGCCGCTCGACCGCGCGTCGCTCGACATGATCGCCGACGCGACTGCGTGCAAGGTCACAGCGGAAACCGCTCCGACCGAGGACGTCCTCGCCGCGCTACGAAAGGCGTACGGCGACGAGTCCGACGACCTTGAGCGCGAAGCAGTTTGGAACTCCGCGAACCAGAAGCCCCAGAAGCGGGGGCTCTTCGGGAGGGCGAGCTGAGCGCAACGGCGGTCGCGCTCGCGAACGGAAAGGGGGGGGTCGGCAAGAGCAGCCTCTCCGCAAGCTTGGCGGTCTCGCTCGCCGAGCACGGCCACAAGGTCCTGCTCTTCGACGCGGACCTCGGCCTCGCTAGCCTCGATCTGATGCTCGGGCTAAGCCCACAGACGACCCTGCGGCACGTCGTGAAGGACGGGGCGGACATGGCAAGCGCCGTCGTCAGCGGCCCGGAGGGGATTGACGTCGTCAGCGGCGGTGCAGGCTCGAAGGAGCTCGCAGACCTGACTGCAGAACAGTTGCAGGACCTCGTGGCAAAGTCGCAGTCGCTCGCCTCAGGCTACAAGTACGTCATCTACGACACGGCCTCGGGGCTCGGAGAGGGCGCGATGGCCTTCCTGCGGGCTGCGAAGCGCGTGCTGGTGGTCGCAACGCCCGAGCCGACGAGCATCGTGGACGCCTATGCGACCACGAAGGTGCTCTTCGAGGACAATCCGAAGGCAGACGTTGCGCTCGTCGTCAACATGGCCGAGGACGAGCGGCAGGGCGCGATCGTGTTCGAGCGGTTCAAGGCGATCGTCGGGCAGTTCCTCAACCGCGAGGTCTCGCTCGCGGCGGTCATCGTGTGGGACGTGTCGGTCGCAGACGCGACGCGCGCGCGCGAGCCGTTCATCCTCAAGTATCCGAAATGCAAGGCGTCGAAGCAGATGGACGCGCTGGTCGAGTGGCTGGTCGGCGAGCCAGAAGCGGCAGAGGCCGACGAGCGCGTCTCCGTCCTAAACAAGATGCGCAGCGTCTTTGCCGTGTTCAAGAAGTCCGAGCCTGTGGAAGAGGAAGCCGCACCTGCGCCCGAAGAAGAAGTGCGCCGCGCGGCCTAGGCTTCGCACTCGTCGAGCGCGGCGATGACCCGGTCGTGCAGGTCCTGCGGGAGCTTCATCTTCCCGACCTTCGCTTTCACGCACTCCAAGGCACGGCCCTGGAACTTGTAGGCCTCCGCGCACACGACGCACTCGCACAGGTGCGACTCGACCCGCGCGATCTCCTCGGCCGTCAGCTCGCGGTCGAGAAAGTCGTCGAGCCGCTCGAACGCCTCCCTGCAGGAGCACTCGCTCACGCGCGACCTCCTTTCGCTGCGGCGCCGACTAGCCCGCGCGACTCCGCGACGTCCCAAAGCGCCCTCTGCAACAGCTTTCTCCCGCGGTGCAGCCGTGACCGCACCGTGCCGAGCGGTATCCCCGCGGCCTCGGCGATCTCTTCGTAGCTGAAGTCGTTCATGAAGTAGAGAAGGCAGACGACGCGGAACTCCTCGGGCAGGTCGTCAATCGCCCGCTGCACCTCTTCCTCCTCGAGCTTGTCGAAGACCGTGTCCAACGTGTCCATGACGCCGGCCTTCTCGGACTCGCGGAAGAGGTACATGTCCTCGGCGTCGTCGAGCGAGACCGTCCTGCCCCTCCTTGTCTCTCGGGCCTTGGATTTGTAGAACTTATTGGTCAAGACCTTCATAAACCAGGCCTTGAAGTTCGTGCCTTCCTGGAAGGTCCCGAGGCTGCGGAAGGCCTGCACGGCGGCCTCCTGGACCAGGTCCATCGCGTCGTCCTGGTTGTGGGTCAGCTTGTAGGCATAGCCGTAGGCCACGTCCAGCACGGGCTTGAGGTGGGATTCGAAGGCGGATCGGTCCATCGGCTATCAGAGAGTGTATCACGGCGGCCCCGACAGGTAACGTGCCGGATGGTCATGGTCGGAGCCCTCCTTCCAATCCTCCTGGCGCCAACCGCCTACGTGCTGGAGCACAGCGACCAGTGGACGGGCGGCGCCCACGCGGCGCGGCTTTTGCAGGATGCGGGCTTCGAGGTGAAGCCGCTCCCGCTGGACGCATCCCCGTCGCAGCTGCCCGACGGTCTCATCGTCTTCGGGTCGTTCTCTTGCGAGATGCCGGGCTATCCCGAGTACATGGGCCGGTACAAGGACGACCTGCTCGCGTTTATCGCGCGCGGGAACGTGGCCCTGCAATTGACGCAGGCCGACCAGTTCGAGTCTTCGCCGCCGTTCTTGCCGGACGCGCTCTATGCGCGCCGCACCGACCCCGACTTCAGCGCGTCGCACGTCATCGCAGGGGGCCACCCGCTGCTCGCCGGGCTGCCGGACATGCAGTTCAGCTTTCACTCTCAGCGGACGGTCTGGGAGGGCTTCGCCGACCAGAAGGGATTCCGCGTCGTCATGGCGTCGCACCCGGACAACGTCGGCCCGTCGCTGCTCGAGGGCGCGCACGGCAGCGGCCGCGTGGTCCTCACGTCCATGCCGCTGGACAAGACGATCGCACCGCCCGAGGGCCGCACGCCGGCCGCCGACGCAGAGTTCGAGCGGTTTCGCACGGCGTTCTTCAAGAACCTGCTCGCCTACGTGCAAGACGTTCGTGCAGGGCGCGCGGCCGCCGTGAGCCCGACGCCGAGCCAGGCCGACGTCGCGCACTTCGACCCCGGTTCGTGGTCGCTCATCGTTCTGCCGGACACGCAGGTCTACGCGGAGAGCTTTCCTGGTCTGTTCATGGCCCAGACTGGCTGGATCGTCGCGAACAAGGACCGGCTGGACGTCAAGTACGTGCTCCAGCTGGGCGACATCACGAACCGCAACACGCCGGAACAGTGGCGGGTCGCTCGCGAGGCGATGTCGCTGCTCGACGGGGTCGTGCCGTACGCGATCGCTCCAGGCAACCACGACTTCGGCCCTGGCGGAAACGCCAAGACGAGGCACACGTACTTCAACGACTACTTCCCGTTCGCGCAGCAGGCGGCGATGCCGACGTTCGGCGGCGCTATGCACGATGGCGAGCTTGAGAACACTTTCCACCTCTTCGAGGCAGGCGGCCGCGATTGGATCGTGCTGTCGCTCGAGTGGGGCCCGAGGGACGAGGTCGTCGCGTGGGCGAACACAGTCATGGCCGCTCACAGGGATCGCACTGGCATCCTGATCACTCACGCCTATGTCTACAACGACAGCACGCGCTACGACTGGAAGACGCACGGCAGCAAGCAGAGCTGGAACCCCTACGCCTATGATACGGAGGGCGGAGTGAACGACGGGGAAGACCTCTGGCAGAAGCTGGTGCGACGGCACAACTTCGCGTTCACGATCAACGGCCACGTGCTCGGTGACGGAACCGGCTACGTCGCATCCAAGAACGACCTAGGTTTCACGACCCACCAGATCCTGGCGAACTACCAGTTCCGCACGCTCGGCGGCGAGGCGTATCTGCGCGTGTTCGAGTTCCTGCAAGACGGAAAGACGGTCAAGATCAAGGCGTACTCGCCGCTCTACGGCCGCCACATCCTGAAGGACGACCACACGTTCACGCTAACGCTGGACCAGCCGCGCTAGCCCTTCAGCCCCGTCGCCGCGATGCCTTGGATGAACAGCCGCTGCGTGAAGAAGAACAGCACGATGACCGGCGCGATCACGACCGTCGAGGCCGCCATCAGCAGGTGCCACTGCGCACCCTGCTGGCTGCGATAGAACTGCAGGCCGAGCGACAGCGTGAACTGGTCCTGGCTGTGCAGATAGATGAGCGGGCCGAGGAAGTCGTTCCACGCGGCCATGAACGCGAAGAGCGCGACCACCGCGATCGCGGGCTTCGCCAGCGGAGCGACGATCTTCGTGAAGATGCCCCACTCCGAGCACCCGTCAATCTTCGCCGCCTCGCTCAGCTCCATTGGGATCGTCCGGAAGAACTGCCGCAGCAAGAAGATGCTGAACGCGCTGCCGAACCACGCGGGGACCCACAGCGGCCGGAACGTCCCGACCCAGTCGAGCTTCACGAACAGCGTGAAGATCGGCACCATGATCACGGGGAACGGGATCATCATCGTCGCGAGGGTCGCTGCGAAGGCGACGTTGCGCCCGCGCCACCTCAGGCGCGCGAACGAATACGCCACGATGCTGTTCGAGACCACGACGCCGGCGACGAACAGGATGCAGTACAGCAGAGTGTTGCGCGCATAGACGAAGAACGGGACGTACCCGAGCGACTCCTGCCCGTAGGTGATCGCGTCCGAGTAGTTCTGCCACTGTGCGACCGCCGGGGCGATCACGGGCGGGTCCGCCGTCGCCTCCGTCGCGGTCTTCAGCGACGTGCCGACCATCCACGCGAGCGGCAGAATGAACACGCACCCGAGCAGGACGAGCACCGCATGGATCAGGACGTGCTGCCAGACCTCTCTCTTCAACTAGCCCCCCTCGTAGTGCACGCGCTTTTCCGCGAACTTTAGTGCGACCAGGGTCAGGAAAAAGATGACGAGGAACATGATCCACGCCATCGCGCTCGCATAGCCCATCTTGTGGTACTTGAACGCGTTGTCGAAGAGGTACATAGAATAGAAATAGATCGAGCGCGAGGGCGAGCCGTCCTCGGACATGACGTACGGTTGCGTAAAGATCTGCATCGAGTGGATGACGCTCATCACGACGTTGAAGAGGATGACCGGCGAGACGAGCGGGACCGTCACGTTCTTCGTCTTCTGCCACGCGCTCGCGCCGTCCAGGTCCGCCGCCTCGTAGAGCGAGGCAGGGACGCCCTGCAGGCCGGCGAGGTAGATCACCATCGCGTTCCCGACGCCCCACAGCGACATCAGGACGATCGCGGGCTTCGACCACTCGACCGTCCCCAGCCAGTTCGGGCCCTCGATCCCGACGGTCCCGAGCGCGACGTTGATCAGCCCGTGCTCGCCGTTGAACAGCCACATCCAGAGGATCACCAGCGACACCACCGGAACCAGCGACGGCACGAAGAACACCGTTCGGTAGAACGGCATGAACCGCACCTTGGTATTGAGCAGCAGCGCGAGGCCGAACGCGACCACCGTCGCCAGCGGCACGAACATCGCCGCGAAGAGCAGCGTGTTGACCAGCGTCTTCCAGAACACCTCGTCGCCGACCAGCGTCGAGTAGTTGTCCGTCCCCACCCAGATCGGCGGCTTGAGGACCGAGTACTCGGTGAAGCTGAAGTAGACGGAGGCGAAGATCGGGTACGCGAGGAACACGCCGAACCCGATGAACCACGGCATCGCGAAGAGGTATCCGTTGCGGGAACTCACTCGCCGGCCTCCTCGCGCAGCCGCTTCTCCTTAAGGTAGCGGTCGAGCGCGGGCTGCATCCGCAGGCGCACGCGCGTCAGCACCTCTTGCGGGTCCTTGCCTTCGACGAAGACCTGGTCGAACGCGTTGCGCAGCTCCGACGAGTACTCGGGCCAGATCGCGATCTTCGGCGGCGAGACGACGCTGTCGTTCTTCGGCATGTCGGTGAACAGCCGGATGTACGGGTTCGGGTGGTTCGCGTAGAACGACGGGCTCGCCTGCGCCAGCGGCGAGTGCTTCGTCTGCAGAAGGCAGAGCTTCTCCATCGCTTTCTGCGACTGCATGTACGTGATGAACTCGAAGGCCTCCTTCGGGTGCTTCGCCCCGCGCGGGATGACGAGGATGTCGAGGTCGGCGAACGTGCGGCCCTCGAGCTCTGGTTTGTCGGACGGGTATGGGAACGGCGCGGCGGCCCACTGCAGCTCTGGCCGGAACTGCGCGATGAAGTTGCCCATCCACCCGCCCTGCAGCACCATCGCGACCTTTTCGTCCATGAACGCGTTCTGCGGCGACGCGAACGCGCCGAACCCGCTGCGGAAGGTCTGCATCCGGCTCGCGCCGTACTCCTTTGCGTACGACTGCACCCACTTGAACGCGCGGACGTTGTCCGGCGAGTCGCACGTGATCTTGGACTCGCCGTCCCAGAGCTCGCCGCCGAACACGAAGCCCCAGCCCCAGTTCCACCATCCCGGCTCTTGGTGCATGAACCCGGCCTGAGTGATGCGTCCGTCCGCGCCGAGCTTCGTCAACCGCGCGACGTAGTCGTCCATCTCTTCGATCGTCCGCGGCGGTTCGCTCAGTCCCGCTTGTTTGAACAGGCGCGTGTTGTAGTGCAGCGCGGTGCTGGCCGGCGTGAGCGGGAGCGCGTAGAGCACGTCCTCGAACGTGCAGATGTCCCAATAGATCGGGATGTAGTCCTCGCGCACGATCCCGGCCTCGGCGCACATCGCGTCGAGCGGGATGACGGCGCGGTCGTGGAAGTACTGCGCGACGTTCGGGCCGAATAGCCCCGCGACGTCCGGCGGCACCCCGGCCGCGGTCGCCATCAGGGTCTTGTTGTGGATGCCGCTGACGCTGAGCAGGTCCACGTGGATTCGGTCCTGCGAGGCGTTGTAGTCGTCCACCACGGCCTTGATCGCGGCGAACTCGATGCCGGTCCACTTTTCCCAGTAGGTGATGTGGACCTTGCCGTCGTCGAAGTCCTTCCGCACGGCCATTTCGCTCACGACGAACGCGCCGATGACGACGAGCGCGACGGCGGGCATGGCCAAGCGGGCGAACATACGACTATTAGGACGTACAGGACGTGACGGTCTTATCGCTTGTCAGGCCGTCGCCGAGTCACCCCTCCCCCCTGGGGGAGGCTAGGGAGGGGGTGTCCGCTTGCCACAGACCTGGACTCCTAGTGCCGAAATGCACTCGCGGGGACCGGCCCTGTCTGGACCCCGGGCCCTTGCCAATCCAGCTTCAGCCCCATCCCGCCCGTCGCGTTGAAGTACTCGATTCGGACGCGGTGGTACCCGGCGGCGAGCGGCGCGATGCCCTGTTTCGTCTCCATCCCGTGCAGGCCGTCGTTGTCAACGACCAGATGTTCGTCTATGTACAGCCGGCTCCCGTCGTCGCTCGTCAGCTTGAAGTTGTAAATGCCGTCCTGCGGCACCGAGACGACGCCGGTGAAAACGAGCGCGAAGTTCTCGTCTTGTTTTCGCAGCATGAGGTCGAGCCCGCTCGTGCTTACGCCTGTTCCGCTCGCCTGCAGGTCCTTGATTTGGTCGAGCGTCTGTACGCGCCGGTCGTAATAGCTGTACCGTAGTCCAGGATCGGGCTCGCGGATGAAAATAGTCGCGGGCCAGAGGTCGAGCTTGTCGAACTTCTCGAAGTGTGCGACAGCAGGTTTGAAGCTCTGCTTGTCGTCGTAGATCGCGGTCGCCTTCAACGTGCAGGTGCGGTCGATCGCGACCGGCCCGGTGTACTCGGTCGAGCGAGACGTCGGGTCGGTGCCGTCGAGCGTGTAGCGGATCGCCGCCTGCGGGTTGTCGGACTTGATCTCGACGATCGTCGTGCCGATGAACGCACCGCTGCCGACGATCTCGACGCTCGGTGGGCCGAGGTACGCCTCGATGGAGGCAATCTGCGGTGGGCCCGACCTAGAAGAGACAACGAGCTCAAGTAGCGAGTCAGTTGGCTCGAACTTTACTATCCGCGCATTGCCAACCGTGGTGCCGTCAGCGACGATGTACACGTGTCCGCTACCGGGCGGATTCTTGTCCACGAAGTAGCTCTCTATCCGCTGGCCGCCCTGAAGTCGCTCGCGTATCACCAGGTGATCCACTAGTGTCTTGTATTTGAGTGGAAACACGTACCGGACCGTGCCATCCGACAACTCACTTGGGCGACCACTCCAGAACGTGTCGCTCATTCCGTCATAGAGATGCTTCGCCTCATCACTGCGAGGCGGAACATGTCCTCGGAAGAGGTCTTGGCCAAACGTCGCGTCTCGCCAGCGCTTGAACTCCATCAGCGCCTTCACGTCGTTCTCGTGGATCAGTCCGCGCGTGTCGGGCGGGACGTTGAGCAGCAGGTTGCCGCCGTGGCCGATCGAGCGGTACCAGATCTCTTGCAACTGTTCCAGCGACTTGACCTTGTCGTTCTCCGACTCGCGCCAGAACCACCCGGGCCGGATCGAGACGTCGCACTCTCCCGGTGAGTACTTGTCGCCTTTGGGATCGCCGCTGTTGAGCAGGTGGTAGATCGCCTGGTCGCCCGGCCAGTGGCCGGACGGGAGGAAGTTCCAGTTGGTCTCGCCGACGAACCCCTGCTCGTTGCCGACCCACCGCACGTCGCCGCCGTCGCCGAAGATCACGGCGTTCGGCGCGAACTTTCGCACCGTCGCCTCGAAGCGCGGCCAGTCGTAGACCTGGCGCTTTCCGTTCGGGCCTTCGCCGTTCGCGCCGTCGAACCAGACCTCTTTCATGTCGCCGTACTTGGTCAGCACTTCTTCCAGCATCGCGACGAAGACGTCGTTGTACTCCGGCGTGCCGTACGTCGGGTGGTTGCGGTCCCACGGCGAGAGGTACACGCCCATCCAGAGGCCGTACTCCTTGCACGCCTCGCTCAGCTCTTTCAGCACGTCGCCCTTGCCGTCCCTCCACTTGCTCGCTGCGACGCTGTGATTGGTCTGCTTGCTCGGCCAGAGCGCGAAGCCGTCGTGGTGCTTCGCGGTGATGATCACCCCGGTCATGCCGGCCTCCTTGAAAGTGCGGCACCACTGCCGCGCGTCGAGCGCGGTCGGGTCGAAGACCTTCGGGTCCTCGGTGCCGTGGCCCCATTCGATGCCGGTGAAGGTGTTCGGGCCAAAGTGGACGAACGCGTAGTACTGCCGCGCGTGCCAGGCCATCTGGTTCGCGCTCGGCAGCGGGCCGACCGGGTCTTGGATCGTGGTCATCAGGAGGATCAGGCTGAGCATGGCTCTCACTTGAGTCTACATCGCCCGTTGGTCCCGGGCTCACAAGATCCTAACGTCCAGAACTCTCAATAGATACGGGCGCACAATTGCGGCGCAGGGCCGTAATATCCCTTTAGGAGCCAGATGGACCACTTCACCCGACAGTTCTCCCGCCGTGACTTCCTTGCCGCGCTCGGCGTCGGGGCGCTCGCCGCGCCAGCGCTCAAGCTCTTCACGGAGGAGGCCCTGCGGTGGGTCGAGGACGGCGGCTGGGCACAGGAGCTGGTCCGCACGCCCGCTCAGACCGAGGGGCCGTTCTTCCCCGACAAGCTTCCGCTCGACACCGACAACGACCTGCTCGTGATCGGCAAGGACACGACGCCAGCGGTGGGCGAGGTCACGCACTTGACCGGACGCATCCTCGACGCCAAGGGCGAACCAGTGAAGAACGCGCTGATCGAGATCTGGCAGGTGGACAGCAACGGCGCGTACATCCACTCCGGCAGCGACAACCGCGCGAGGCTCGACAAGAACTTCCAGGGCTATGGAAAGTTCGAGACCGCCAGCGACGGCGCGTACAGGTTCCGCACGATCAAGCCGGTCGCGTACCCCGGCCGCACTCCGCACATCCATGTGAAGGTGAGCAAGTCGCAAAGGGAGCTGCTGACGACGCAGTGTTACGTGAAGGGCGACGCCCGCAACGACCGGGACGGCGTGCTGCTCGGCATCCGTGACGCGCGACAGCGGCAGAGCGTGATCGTGCCGTTCGACCCGTTGAAGGAGTCGAAGATCGGCGAGCTAGCCGCGAAGTTCGACATCGTGCTCGGCACGACGCCGTTCGCCTAGGTCTTTCTTTTAGAGGGCCTCGCTTTGTTCTGCGGGCTCATGCGGTCGCTCGGGCCGCCGGGCTTGTGGACCTGGACGTCGTCCTGGTCGGTCGTCTTCTTCTTGGGCGCCTCCATCCCTTTCTTGAACTCTTGGGCCTCGCGCATGCGCTCGACTTTCTTGTCCTTTCGTTCGCCGCCCTTCTTTCGCGTATGGGCCATGCCTGGAGGTTACCGCCGCGGCTGCAAGGTCGTTGGTCCCTGTGGAAAACCGCGCTTGCGCCTTCGGAGTCCAAAGAAGCAAGGCCGGCTCAACGCGCGACCGATCGAGGAAGACAGAAGTGCCGTACAAGAAGCTAAATGAACTGCCCGATGGCGTCTCGGACAACCTGCCGAAGCACGCCCAAGAGATCTACATGGCCGCGTACAACAGCGCCGCCGAGGACTACAGCGACCCCGCGAAGCGCCGCGACCGGACCGACGACCTGGAAGAGGTCGCCGCAAAGGTCGCGTGGGCCGCGGTGAAGCAGCAGTACGAGAAGTCGGGCGACAAGTGGGTCGCCAAGAAGTCAACGGCGAACCGCTAGTGCGCCTTTGACTCGTTGGGCCAGCGGCCCTGCAGCCGCGGGCGCAACCTTGTGCGCCCGGCAGTCGGTAGTATTCATCTATGACGAGCAAGGCCGTGACCGTTGCGCAGTACCTAAAGGAGCTTCCCGCGGACCGTCGCGAGGCGGTCGAGGCGATCAGGAACACGATCTTGAAGAACCTGGACAAAGGCTTCCAGGAGACGATCCAGTACGGCGGTATCGGGTACTCGGTGCCGCACAGGCTGTACCCTGCCGGGTACCACTGCGACCCGAAGCAGCCGCTGCCTTTCGCCGGGATCGGCAACCAGAAGAACCACATCGGCATCTACCTCATGTGCATCTACTTCGACGAGAGCGTGCACAGGGAGTTCGTGGAAGGCTGGAAGAAGGCGGGCAAGAAGCTCGACATGGGAAAGAGCTGTGTGCGCGTCAAGAAGCTCGATGACGTCCCACTCGACGTACTGGGCAAGACGATCAAGAAGATCAAGCTCAAGGACTACGTCGCGATGTACGAGAAGGAGATCCCCGCGTCCAAGAGGAAGATGGGGAGCAAAACGTAGGGGCGAGACGGAGAGTTACCAATGACATTTGCACTTATTTTCGCCTTTGCGACCGGCGCGCAAGCGCAGCCAGATTCAGCCTTGTCAGCCATCCGTGCGATGATGACGGCACTTGAGCGGGTGGAGTCGGTGGAGCTCCAGATCGCCGGAGAGGTCAATCTGGTCGGGAAGCTCGAGCCCTATACCGCGACGGTCAAAGCCACCGGAACGCCGATGCGCTATTGGGCGAAGCTTGAAGGCACGGAGCAGATCGACACCGAGTACGCCAGCTTCAGTGGAGCAACAGTGTCATACACGGGCGACGCAGGCAAGAGGGAGGTCCGAGAAGTCCCTACTTACCGCGCACTCCTGAACCACGCTTCTGCGCCGGCGGTTCAACTGTGGCAACTGTTCTTTGATCGGGACCGATACCGGAACGCTACGGAAGAAAACACGTTCTACGTGTTTGCCGAAGAGGTAGAGGGCCGCACGTGCGATCTTGTCGGGCTCGTTTCAACCGAAGTACGAAACGACGAGACGTTTGCGGGCGTCACGCACATTTGGATTGATCGCGAGACGCACCTCCCGCTTGCCACGCATCGAGTGTCGTTTGCTCGCGGACGGGCGGGAGCAGCCCCAAAGATCGTGATACGTGCGACCAGCATCAATCCGGCCTGGGACGATAGCGCGTTCGACGTGCCCGAACAAGCACCAGTGCGGACCATGAAGCGGCCAGAGGTGGAGCAGGACGTTCTTGGCAACATGAAGCCCGGCGACGCATGCCCGGACCTTGACGTGCAACAGCAGGACATGCAGACGGTCAAGCTCAAGTCTCTGATTAAGGGCCGAACGCTCGTGAGCTTTTGGGCGCCCTGGTGTGGGCCGTGCATCGGAGAAATGAAGGCGCTTAGCGAACTGCCTGAGGTCAAGAGCGGTGCCCTTCGCGTTGTCGCCGTCGGATGCTTCGACTCGAAGCAGAACATTCGTGCGTTTGCTGAGCGAGAAAAGTACCCGTTCATGTTTGCCATTGATCCGGACTGCGAGGCCGCAACGTCAGTGCTCACGAAGACGATGGGCGTCTCAGCGATCCCGCATGCATATCTGTTCGGCGCGGACGGCAGGCTGATTGATCACTGGATAGGGTTCCAGGACGGGGAAGAACTGGCGAAGAAGGTTCGCGGCAAGTGAATTCAAGCGGGCCCTCCGTGGTGGAGGGCCCGACTGCGGGTCAGGCCCGCTGGAGTTCCCAGGTCAGTGGATCGCCGTAGGCCGCGTCGTCACGGCCTAGTGCGGTGAACATCCTGTACGCCTCCGCGCGGTCGCGCGCAGCGCGGTCAATCACGTGCGCGATCATGCCGCCGAGCGTGAACGTCGTCGGCTGTTCGCACAGCGCGTCTATGAAGCTCTCGTTCCAGCGCCCTTCGCTCTCGACGCTCTTGACGAGCTCGCGCCACTCTGGCTCCACGGCGTTCCAGCGCTCGAGCATCCCGGTCGCCGAGTCGTCGGTCCCTTGGGTCATCGGGTTCGTTCGGCCATAGACGGCTGCGAGCCAGCACTCCTTTGTCGCGACGATGTACGAGAGCCGGCCTCGGAGCGTGTTCTCGGCGCATTCGAGGAAGAGCGTCGGCTTTTGCGGCGCGACCTTTTTGTCGAGATGTTCAGGTCTGAGCGTCTGCGCGTGCTCCAGCATCTTGCGCGTGTCTGCGAGGTCGTGTTCGACGAGTCTTTCTGTTAGGTTCATGTCTGTTTCTCCTGTCGCCATGGTCTTCAGCAGGCTGCCCCGCCAGTAATGGACAGTGCTCGGTGCGGGAAGCCACCCGTGGGTCGGCGCTTTCCGGAACGCCCGTGGGCTGGTGTTGAACGCCCGGCGGAACGCCCGGCCGAACGCTTCCGACGACTCGAACCCGCTCTCGAAAGCGATCTTCCAAACGCTCTGCTGCGTCCTTGCGAGCAAGTCCGCCGCCCGCTCTAGGACCAGCCTCCGGCGGAAAGCGCCGGGCGGTTCGCCGTACGCCGACTTGAAGATCCGGTGCGTCTGTGCGACGCTGTAGAGCACCCTCGCGGCGATCTCTGGCCCGCTCGGCTTGGTCGAGGCCTGTTGCAGGAAGCCCTCGACCAGCCGGTCGAGCCTTTCTTCGAAACTGGGCGCCTGTCGCTCCATGGCTGCCTCGATTGTCGGCCCACACAGAGGCCCAAAACTAGACCGATTTTCTCACAAATGCCCCGGGGGGCCGTTTTAAGGCCGTTTTTTTCTTCATGCACGGGGCCCGTGATGTTGGACAGGCTGGCTCGATCTGTCGCTGGTTTCTTCTCTCGCCTACTTACAGTTTAACCGCATAGGGTGACTGTTTGTCAAGTTTACTTTTCAAAAACAGGGCGTTGGTCCCAGTGCTAAGGGGTTTTGGGGTTCGTGCGGACCTGGGCGGCGTGGGCGTGGAGGGGGAGCCATTCTAGGTCGGCAATCCCTTGTGCGGTGGTGGCGAGGTCTTGGGCGTCCTCTTGTTCGAGCATGGAGACGGTCTGGAGCCGCAGGAACGTGAGGACGTTGACGGGGCTGGCGAAGCGGGCGGCGCCGGAGGTGGGGAGCGTGTGCGAGGGGCCCTCGCAGTAGTCGGCGACGCTCTGGGCGGTCCACGGGCCCATCATCACGGCCCCGGCGTTCTTGATTTCGCTTAGGACGGCGGGCGGGTCCTCGCAGTGCAGGGCGAGGTGCTCGGGCGCGAGCTTGTTGATTGCTTCGATCGCCTCGCCCGTGGTCTTGCAGACGATGGCGACGCCGTTTTCGCGCAGCGACTCTCGGACGCGGCCCTCGGTCGGTTGTCCTGCGAGCATCGCCTCTGCTGCGGACAGGACTTCTTTGGCCTTGGCGAGCGAGAGCGTGACGAGCACTCCGACGTTGTCCTCTGCGTGCTCGACTTGGCAGACGAGGTCTGCGGCGGCGAACTCGGCGTTCGCCTCGTCGTCGGCGAAGACGCAGACTTCGCTCGGGCCGGCGTAGCAGTCGAGCCCGACTGCGCCCCACAGTTGCCGCTTGGCCTCATTGACGTACTTGTTGCCTGGGCCGGCGATCACGTCAACGCGCTCGAGCTCTTCGACCCCGAGCGCCATCGCGGCGATCGCGCTCGCGCCGCCAGCCTTGATGAGCGTTTTGACGCCAAGGTCGTGACAGACGGAGAGCACTGCGTCGGAGACTTCGCCGTTTAGGTCCGGCGGCGTTGCAACGACGATCCTTTCGACGCCCGCGACCTTGGCGGGGACGACGTTCATGATCACGCTGCTGGGGTAGTCGGCCTTTCCGCCGGGGACGTAGATGCCGGCGCTCCGAACCGGCAACAGCCTTTGGCCGACCATTCCGGACTCCCGTTCGTCGTTCGAGAATGTGCGCCACCCCCAGCCGTCTCCGGTCGCGGCCATGCCTTCGGTGAGGGCTTCGAGCTGGAGCTCGTGGAACTCTGTGACGCGATGGATGGCGGTTAGGAGAGGTTCGGGGGTTCGGGGGTTCGGGAGTTCGGAGGGGCGAATGAAGAGGGTTTGCAGGTCCGGGGCGTCGTACTGTCGCGTATGCCGCAGGACGGCTTCCGCGCCGTTTCGCGAGACGTCGTCAATGGTCTGCGCGACGCCCTGGACAAGGCGCGCGTCGAACGCCGGCCTGCGGTCGTACCACTTGAGGAGGGCCGGGTCGCCGAACGGAACAACGGAGCAAAATGGCATTGGCCACAAATGTACTTCATCGGTAGAGCCGCAGAACACAGGTCGCAGAGATCTGAAGCCGATGTTTCGGGAGGTCGGCTAAGACGGGTCGATTTGTGTCCGCGATGCCAGTGCCTCGAGGGTTCGGAACGCACAGAACGATGACAGGGCACAGACGAGTGTCCATTGGATCGCGGTCGTAACGTAGTCGAGCGTTTGGAGGTAGCCAAAGACCTGTGCATTCATCGTAGCTGTAACGCCGTATATGTACGCCTGAGACAGCAACAGGGACAAGGCTGAAGAGAGGAGGACGAAGGTTGTCAACTTCCGGTTCGGCCTGTATGCCAACCAAGCTCCTATTCCAACAACAAGTGCCGCTATCGCCAGCACTTTCCAGCTGCCGAACGTAATGGGGCGATGCATTGCCAACGCCGTTGCGAAAACCGACGCAGAGCGGAAGAGCGCGCCGTAGAGCGCAGCAAGGAGAGCTAGAAGTGCTCTTTTAGCCACTCGGGCTCCTCGTCTACAAAGAGCAGTGCCGTATGGTACATCCGTTCCGCGCTCCCGACATTCGGATTGAACGCAGAGACAAGTCCAATATGTCGGACAGCGACGGAACCGTCGAGGAACAGCCTGTGGTACCGGCCAATCCGGATTTTGGAGTTGGGTCGGTAGCGCTCGGTTGAAGTCAAGTTCACGAGCCAGCCAGGGTTCGTGGCGGGCCTGATGTCGCTCTCAAAGTAATCGCGATCCAAACCGACCTGGAGAACGCCCACGTAGCTGACGAAAACGTCCGTGCGTTGATAGGCCGGCGTCTCCCACTCCAGGGAGAACAGGTAGCTCATTCCGCTCGGCGTTGCATCGAGCGGGCTACGAAGGATCTGGTCTCCCTTGAGGATCCCTCCGTCGAGAAGTGGGAAAACGGTCAAGGGCCAGGCGCCGTCCGTATCTTGCCGATAGATTTCCGCCGCCTGACCGATCTGACGGAGGTTTGAGATGTCCACGGCGAGTCCCGCTTGCCGTTTGCTTGACAGGAGCACGGGAATTAGGATTCCGGCAACTACTGCTAGGATAGCAGTCACGACCAGAATCTCTACAAGTGAGAGCCCGCGATTCTGTCTCGTGGTCGAGACTCCGATTCCATCCATCTGTTGTCCCTCCATCATGGTGCATTGGACGCTGGTCGCTTGCCGGCGGTGGGCATAATCTGCTAAGGAGCCAAGCACGTACCAGAGCTACAGCTCGCGAAGACCTGCTCATCGTCGCAATCCCCGTACGAATCGCCTATTCGCTTGTAGTAGAACCCGTTGGCACACTGCTGCTTCTCGCAGTCGAAGAAGACAATTCGGAACGGCACCTCAGGATCGGTGTTCCAGCAGTTGGTGTCAAAGACGTGCTCTTCTTTCGGGATAATCGGAGTCGTCGAGCTGCACCCGAAGCAAGTAGGGGTTGCAGGAAGAATTTCGTAGTCTTGTTGGTCAGCCCAGATTGTGTCTGTGTGCGCGAGCCTTGGGCTAGCGAGGCAGATGCCTGCAATGGCTAGCAGGACTCCCACGCCGATACCGTAAACCAATTTGTAGAACCAAGTCACTTTCTTCTACTAGCGGGATACCGCTTGGCTAAATTATACAGCGGTTTCCCGCGATCCAGCAGCGTTCTAAAGTAAGGCAAGGGCACTGCCGAATGTCAGATCAGGGTCCCTTTCGCCCTCGTCAGTCGCTTGACGATCCTCTCTGGGCCAAGCGCCGCCATCAGTTCGAACAGCCCTGGCCCGACGGTCTTGCCGGTGAGCGCGACGCGCGTGGGGTGGACGACGGGCCCGAGCTTGTCGAGCCCGGCAGAGGCATGATAGTCGCGCAGGAGCTTCTCGCACTCCTCGGCGGTCGTCGCCTTCTTATCGGAGAAGAACGCGATGAACGCGTCGAACATCGGGCCGACGTGCGGTTGGCCCTTCCATTTTGCGACCGCGTCCTGGTCCATGCCGGGGTCTTCGATGAAGAAGAACTCGCACAGCGCGCCGAACTCGGCGACGCTCGTGACGCGCTCCTGTTCGAGCGCGACCGCCTGCTTGACCAGTTCCGGGTCCTTTTCAAAGGTCGCGACGAGGAGCTTCATGCCGGCGAGGATCTCTGCTGGCGTCGGCTTGCCCTTAGGTGCCTGCGGGTCCGGCTGGCGGTTCGCCCAGTACCCCTGGTTTTCGTCGCACGACGAATAGTCGCGGACGTTGAGCGCGAGCGCGGCGGGGTCGCACTTTCGGATGTAGCTCCCGTTCATCCAGTTGAGCTTGTCGAGGTCGAAGATCCCTGGCGAGGGCTGTATGCCCTTGAGATCGAACGCCTCGGCCATCTCGTCCATGGTCATAATCTCGCGGTCTCCTCCCGGCGACCAGCCGATCAGGGCGATGAAGTTGGCGAGGGCCTCGCTCAGTACGCCCGCGCGTCGAAAGTCCAGGCAGGCGGTGTCGCCGTGGCGCTTGCTCAGCTTGCTCCCGTCCTTGCCTTTGATCACGGGCACGTGGACGAATACGGGCGGGTCCCAACCGAGCGAACGGATGAGGACGACGTGCTTTGGCGCGCTGCTGATCCACTCTTCGCCGCGGAAGACGTGTGTGATGCCCATGAGGTTGTCGTCCACCATGGCGGCGAAGTGGTAGGTCGGCATGCCGTCGGCCTTGATGAGCACGGGGTCGTCCACTCCGTTGGAGGCGATCTCGACCCTCCCGCGGATGGCGTCATCTACGACGATCGTCTCGTCGCGGGGTATGCGAAGGCGCAGGACCCCGGGCTTGCCCGCGCTCCGTGCCTCCTCGACCTTTGCAGGGGTGGCGTCGCGCCAGACGCCGCCGTAGTAGCCGATCGGCTGCTTGTTGATCTGCTGGTACTCGCGCATTTCGGCGAGCTCTTCGGGCGTATCGAACGCCCAATAGGCGGCCCCCAGCTCGGCGAGCCTGTCAATGACGGACTGGTAGAGCCCGGCCTCCTTTCGCTCGCTCTGTCGGTACGGCGCGTGGGTCCCGCCGACGTCGGGCCCCTCCTGCCACTGGCAGCCGACGTACTGGAGGCTCTCGATGATCTCGTCTTCGCAGCCTGGGACGAGGCGGGCTCGGTCGGTGTCCTCGATGCGGACGATGTGGACTCCGCCGTGGTGGCGGGCGAAGAGGTGGTTGAAGAGGGCCGTCCGGATGTTTCCGACGTGCGGGCTCCCTGTCGGGCTTGGCGCATAGCGGACTCGGACGGACATCGCAATGACGATACCAGGGGGTCTGTCGGCCGTTCGCCCAAGCCCTGGGGCCAGAGGTCGCAACCTAGGACCGCTCGAAGCGGTATCAGATAGACTCCAAGCCAGTCCGACCGACGCCGTATGAGTGAAGCCAGCCTGCAGGCCGAATGGTATTACGTGGGCCACTATGGCCAACTCGGTCCGCTCACGCTCGACCAGATGAAAGAGCTTGCCGCGGACGGGGTGGTGGTGAACGACACGTACGTGTGGCGCGCGGGGATGTCGGACTGGTCGCCCGCCGAGGCGGTCGCCGACCTTCGCTCGGCGCTCGGCACGTCGCTTCTTCCCGAGGCACCACCGCCGTCCCCGCTGCGCCCCCCGCCGACGCCTGTGCGCTCGATCGCGTCTGCCTCGGTCCCCCCGATGGACAGCTACGGCCTGTCCAGCCAGAGCGAGTGGCAGTACATCCAGGCGCACGCGCCGAAGAGCGACAAGAGCCGGGTTGCGGGCGGGGTCCTGAACATCCTGCTCCCCGGGGTCGGGCGGCTGTACCTGGGGTACGCGGCCCACGGGGTGCTGCAGATCTTCCTGACCGTCTGTACCTTCGGGTTCGGGGCGATCTGGCCGTTCATTGACGGCATCTATATTCTTGCCGGGGGTGTGAAGCTGGACGGGTACGGTCGTAGGCTCGAAGACTGAGCCCTACGTGCTACTGGCGGGATATGCTCGTCTAATGTGAGGAAGGTTCGAGATGCGCAGGTTCATCCTGGTATTGATACTGGTAGCCCTGGCCGCGCTCAGCTTCGGCCAATACCGGCCAAAGGCGGGCGAGACGGTTTTGCGCCTCAACGTCGAGGGCAAGGGCATGGTGGACATCCTGCTTTACACGAAGCAGGCCCCGAAGACGACCTCGCACATTATCGCCCTGGCGGAGCGCGGATTCTACAACAACCAGAAGTTCCACAAGGTGGTGACTGATCCTCGCCCGTTCCTCGTGCAGTTCGGCGACCCGGGCTCGAAGACGAAGGCGATGGACGACCGGACGCTCGGTACGGGCGGATCGGGCACGCGCGTCGCGTTCGAGGAGTCGGGGTTTGCGAACGTGGAGGGGGCGGTCGGGCTTGCGACGCAGCAGAACGACCGGGACAGCGGCGATAGCCAGTTCTACATCCTTCTTTCGAACAGCCGGTTCCTGAACGGGACCTCGACCGTGTTCGGCCAGGTCGTGTTCGGCATGGACTCGGTGAAGAAGGTCGCCTTGGGCGATAAGGTAACGTCAGTCACGATCGTTCGCGGCTGATGTCTGGCAGACCCGGGTCACGAATTTTCCGAAACGTCTTGCTCCGGCTCCTTTATGGCGCCGCGAGCGTTGTTTTCATCTCCCTCGTCACGTTCCTGGCGGACGAGATCGCGCCGGGCGACCCGGCGATGCTCCGGATGGGGGAGAAGAACTTCACGGTCGAGCGGTATGAGGCGCTGAAGCGGGAGATGGGGCTCGACCGGCCATGGCCCGTGCGCTACGGCGAGTACATGGTGAACGCGGCCCAGGGGGACTTCGGGGAGAGCCACACGGGCACTCGGGACGAGGTGAGCGACATCCTTCGCAAGGTGCTGCCGGTCTCAATGCAGCTCGCCTTTCTCGCGATCCTGTTCGCGGCGGCGATCGGTCTGGTGCTGGGGACAGTCGGGGCGGTGTTCGAGAACCGCACGGCGGACCGCGCGGTCCTGAGCGTGAGCACGCTCGGCGTAACGATCCCGAACTTCGTTCTGGCGCCCGTTCTGGCCTACTTCTTCGCGATCAAGTTAGGGATGCTGCCCTTGACGTGGGAGATCGAGTCGAAGATGGAGGCGCCGAAATTCTATTACATGGTGCTGCCGGTGCTCGTTCTGGCGGCTCGGCCGATGGCTACCCTGACGCGGCTGACCCGTGCGAGCATGATTGACACGCTGAACCAGGAGTTCATCCGGCTCGCGGTGGCTAAGGGCGTGCCGTCGCTGCGGCTCTACTTCAAGCACGGGCTGCGGAACGCGATCCTGCCGGTGCTGACGGGGATCGGCACGAGCTTCGGCTATCTGTTGACCGGTTCTTTCATCGTGGAGAACGCTTTCATCGTGCCGGGGATCGGCCGCGAGGCGATCAGCGCGATCCAGAAGGGCGACACGCCTGTGATCATGGCGTGCGTGATCGTTACGGGGTTCATGTTCATCACAGTGAACCTGCTCGTTGACCTTGTGCAGCAGGTGATTGACCCACGGATCAGGGAGTCGCAGGTTTGAAGAAGAGGCGGCTCGACTGGCTGTTCTGGGTCGGCGTGGCGTACTTGGCCGCGCTGTTGTTGTTCTCGGCTTTCGGCACGCTTCGGCACCCTGTGTCGGTCGTCGCCAAGCGCGGCGTGTACGACGTCGGGATCAGGGGCGACGGGGGTTCTCGTGGCTTGACGGTGCGTGTCGCGTTGCGCGAGTCGCCGGCGGCAGCCGCTGGGATCGAGGCCGGGGACATCGTGACCCAGGTGGACGGGAAGCCCGTCGGCGGTCTGGGCACGCTGGAGGTCGAGGACATGTTCATCGGCCCGCGAGGGACGAGCGTGTCGGTGTCTCTGCTGAAGGGCGGTTCGCTGCCGGAGACGATCTCGTTGGAGCGGAGCTATGTGCCTGACGCACGGCCGTTCATGCCGCCTTCCGAGGAGTTCTGGCTTGGGACGGACGAGCAAGGAAGGGACGTGTTCTCGCGGCTCGCTTATGGCGCGCGAATGTCTCTTACGATCGGTTTCTCTGTTCAGATCATTGCGCTGGTGGTGGGGATCGTGATGGGGACCGTCGGAGTCTTCGGGCCGAAGTGGGTGAGCATCCCCGTGCTGCGTCTGACGGACGGGATGTTCGCTTTCCCGGACATCCTGCTCGCGATCTTGATCGTCGGTATCTGGAACAAGCGGTTCGAGGCGATGATCGTCGCGCTGGCGATCACGGCGTGGCCCGCGGTGGCTCGGTTGGTGCGGACTCAGATCGCGAGCCTAAAGGACCGCGACTACGTCGTGGCGTCGCGCGCGCTGGGGGGCACGACGACCTACCTTGTGCTGAAGCACATCCTGCCGCACCTGTGGGGGATCCTTCTGGCGGTCGCGATGATTGATGTGGCGGCGGTGATCCTTGCCGAGAGCGCGCTGAGCTTCCTCGGGATCGGCATACAGGCTCCGACGCCGAGCTGGGGCGCGATGATCGAGTCGGGGCGGGTGAACATGAACAGCTATCCGATGATGCTGTTCTGGCCGTGCCTGATCCTGAGCCTCACGATCTTCGCGCTCAACTTCGTCGGCGACGGGCTGCGCGCACTGGCCGATCCGAAGTCGGGCTAGTCGCCCCGCTTCTGTTTGATGAGATTGATCGCGGCGGCGAGCTGTGCGTCCTTTTCGGGCTTGCCAGGCTCCCAGACGACGTTGCGATCGAGCTCGACGACGAAGTGGGGCTTGATGCCTCCGCTGACGTACATACCGTCTTCGTCCACGACTCGGCTGATGTTCTCACCGCTGGGCAGGTAGTAGCGTGCAACGGTGACCTTGGCCTGGTTGAGGTCCTTGAGGAGGATGACGGTCTGCACGGAGGCCTTGCCGTAGCTGTGGACTCCGACGAGGGTGGCCTTCTTGTAGTCGCGCATGACGCCGGCGAAGATTTCGGAGGCGCTCGCGGAAGACTCGTCAATGAGGACGACGATCGGTCCGGTGTAGCCGATGGTCCGTCCGCGATAGGTCGCGGACTGTTCTCTGCGCCCGCCCTTTTGGAGCATGGAGACGACGGGCTTGCCGTCCACGAAGTTGCTCAGCATTGCGACGGCTGTCTCGAGGAGACCGCCGGGGTTGCCGCGCATGTCAATGACGATGCCGTCCGGGTCGTTGCGGAGGACTTCTCGCAGCGCCTCGTCGAACTGTGCGACGGTGGTCTCAGCGAACTGTGAGACCGTGATGTAGCCGACGCTGGTGCCCTCGATCATCGTTCCTTCGGCGGTCGGGACGATGACGACGGCGCGCGTGATCGTGATTCGTAGGGGCTGCGGCTCGCCTTCGCGGAGGACGCGGAGCGTGACCTTGCTGTTCTCTTTTCCACGGACGAAGTTGACGGTCTCGTCAATGGACATGCCAGCGATGTCGGTCTTGTCCACTCGCGTGACGACGTCGCCGGGCTTGAGGCCGGCCTTGAAGGCCGGGCCGTTCTCGAAGACCGTGGAGACCTGCGCGCCGAGCGGGTCGGGGCCGAGCCGTGCGCCGATGCCTGCGTAGTTGCCCCGGGTCTCGATCGAGAAGTTCTCGGCTTCTTGCCGCTCCATAAAGACGGTGTGCGGGTCGCCGAGGGAGGCGAAGAGCCCTTCCATCCCAGACGTTCGCAGGTTTGTCTGGTCAATCGGCCTATGGAACTGGCTGAGGATGACGTTGTAGTTGTCGCGGAAGAGTTGTGTCGGCGTGACGCCGTCGTCAATCTTTCCGGCGAGGAGCCGTTGGAACGCCTGCTTGGACGGCGAGACGCCGAGCCGCACGTCGCGCCAGACGAACCCCATGCTGAAGGCGAGCGAGACGACGAAGAGGAAGAGGCCGAGCTTGAGTGCGATCTTCACTTTGTCGCCTCCTTGGGGAAGAACGTGCCGGTGCGGAGCGTGTACCCGCTGCCGTCCGTGAGGTCGAAGACTTCGATCCACGGGAGATCGGTTGAAAGCTCGCCGCTCTCGACCTGTGCCACGCCTGCGCTGACGAGCGCCATGGCAAAGATCGCGGCGGCGCCCTGGGTCGAGCCGTCCACGATCAGCCTGATCTTGCGCGGTTGGTCGGTACCGTCCTTGACGGTGAGCTTTCGCGGCGCTCCGGCCTGTTCTCGGCGGATAGTGCCGTACTCGCCCTTTGGCGCGAGGATCTCGAGGCACTCGCGCATGGCCTCGTAGTCACCAGAGGTGCTTTGGCGCAGGTCGAGGAGGAGCGTTTCCTTGGGAAGCTTGGTATCTCGCAGGATGTCGGGCGTGCCGGTGAAGAAGCGGAGTCTGACGGAGTCGCCTGACTTTCGCAGTGCGCGAAGCTCGCTGACCCGTTTGGTGAGCGTGGCCTTGTAGTCGCGCGCGTCGGGCCGCCTCCATTCGAGGTCAATGTCGCCGTCCTTTCCGATGAGGACCTCGTCGGCGACGCGAGCCGGGCTGATGTTCGACTCGAACTTTTCGCGGAAGTCGTTGGTGGTGCGTTGGAGCTGTTCGGCGGTGATTTTGCCGGCGTCGAACTGTCCGCGCAGGTCCCGGATCATCGCGACTTCTTCGCTTGAGAGCGCCCACTTGCCGTTGACGCGCATGATCCTGTCGCCGACCAGGATTCCCGCGATCTCTGCGGGGCTGCCGGGTACGACTGTCGTGACGACGACGGTAGGGATGAGGAGCACGGGGTCGAAGTTCGCGTCAGAGTCCGCACCTGCGCTGCCGATGGACTGGTTCTGCAGCTTTCGTAGTTCGGCCTCGTCAAACTGGAGCTTGACTTCGACGCCGATGCCTTGGAAGGTTCCATTGCGCCGCTCCTTCATCGCGGCCATCTGCTCGGGCTTGAGGAAGGCGCTGTTGCTGTCGGCGAGGGAGTTGACCATGCCGCGCACGGCACCGATCGCCAGCGCCTGGTCGTCCTCGATCGGGTCAACGAACTCCTTTTCGAGCAAGAGCGTAAGCTGGTAGAAGTACGTGCTCTCGCTGATCGGAACGTCGGCGTTCTCGGCGGCGCCTGGAATCCCGCTGGTGCTGGTGACGAGCCCGTCGAGGGTGATGGAGCCGCCGACGGCGATGCCTGGGCCGATCTCCATCCTGTTGCGAAGCGATGCGCCGAGGACGGTCGCCGCAATGACGGCGAGGACTCCTCCTGTGGCGATCAAGCTCCGCTTTGTGTCCTGCATGCCTTTATTCAATCAGATTCTATGCCGAAGCGGGGTCAAACGTTCCCGTCGAGCTTGGCGACGCGCCTTTTGTGCCTGTCCACGTGGCTAGCATCGGTGGAGAGAAAGGCCTCCAGTATTTCTACGGCCAGGGGGGCGGGTGTGGTCCTGGCCCCCAGGCAGAGGACGTTGGCGTCGTTGTGCTCGCGGGCGAGGCGGGCGAGCTCGACGCTGGTGCACGAGGCTCCACGTATGCCGTGGTGGCGGTTGGCGCGGATGCAGATGCCCGTGCCGGTGCCGCAGACGAAGACGCCGAAGTCGGCCTGCTTGCTTAGGATGAAGGGCACGGCCTCGTCGGCTGCGTCGGGGTAGTCGTAGGCCTCGTCGGTGGGCGCCCCGACGACGATCGTGGTGTGGCCAGCCTTGTGGGCGTGCTCCGCGAGCGCTTGCTTGAGGTCGTATCCAGCGTGGTCGGAAGTAAGGACGATCGTCATGGCTTCGGAGGGATCTGCAGCCCCTTGGCCCTTGCGAGCTCTTGTAGCGCGGCCTTGACGAGCGGGCTCGCATCGGTGACGGTGTTCTGGACCTCGCCGATGACAACCTCGCCCGGCTGTACGGCGAACGCACGCAGGGCGGCGGCACGGACGACGGCCTCGGTGTCCACGACGGCCGCGCGGAGCGCTGTGCGGTAGTGGGCCTTCGGCGACTTTGTCATGGCGCCGAGGACCGCCAGACGGACTGCGACGCTCTCGGCTCGCACGCCGCGGAGCGCCTGTTCGCGGATTTGTTCGAAGGGGGAGTCGAGGAGCGAGACGTAGCTCATCGCGCGGACCCACTCGCTGTCGTCGTTGACGGCGGACCAGAGGATGCGGCGTGCGAAGAGGTCGCTCTGCGGCCTTGTCTTCCGTGCGAGCTCGAAGCGGACGGCCGGGTCGGGCTCTGGCGCGGTGAGCGTGGTGGAGGCGATGATGGCCGCGACTTCGCTGTCAATCTTGTTGACGGTCCGCACCGCGTTCAGGCGAGCGTGCCAGCTGCGCTGTAGAAGCGAGACCCCAAGGACCTGAAGGGTCGTGTCCTCGACCTTGTCGCCGAGCGCCTCGCTGACGAACTGGTAGTTGTGGCCGAACGGCCCGTTGATCGCGGTTACTGCGATGTGCGACCACGCGGCGGTTTCGTCCTGGTGCCTCAGCGCGTTGATCGCGAGGTAAGCCGTGCCATAGTCGCCGCTGCCTGGCGAGCGGGCTAAGTCGGGGATGAGCTCTGGCCGCTTGATCCTGTTCATCGCGCCGAGGGCGTTCAATCGGAGGCTAGGGTCCGCGTGGACCAGCAGGTTCCTCATGCGCTGTAGGTCCGCGTCCGGGACCGTGCCCTGCAGTTCCTTGAGCCAAGTAAGGTCTTCACTTTCGGGCTTTGGCATCGCCGTATCGGGGCTGGTCATTGGGCCGAAGCTGACGGGCCCGATCTTGAGCGTTTTGACGCCGTCGGACTTTCGGTCGTAGAACTGCGCGAACTGCGGTGGCGCAAGCTGGACCTCGACGACGCTCTTGCCCGCGAGCGCGGTGCCGAGGGCGATCTTGAATTCGCTCCAGAACGGCCCCGGCTCCCTGCTGACGTCAATCGTGCGAGTCTCGGTCTCGTCCGCTTCCAGCGGCACGAGCACTTCGCCGAAGATCAAGGCGTCGAGCGAACCGCCGTCGGAGGTGATGAACCTCACGACGAAGGAGTCTGGAAGGTCGCAGCTGACGCGGAGCTGGACCCCGGTATCGGGCGCGACGACGAAGAGCGGCGCACTGGCGTCGGACTTCGCCAAGGTGACGTACCCCCGGCGGAGGTAGTTGGACTCTTGTACGACGACTGCGCGGCTGACGATCGGGTCGTCCGTCATCTCTGCGTCAAAGTCGCCGCGACCGACGGGCGAGAGGTCCAGGAGTCCCTGCGCAGGCGGTGGGGAGTAGATCGGTTGTGCGAGCAGTGTGCCCGTGGTCTTGGGAAGCGCGGGCTGTGAGGTGACGGCATCGCCCGGCACTTGGCCGTCGGAGAACGCCGGGTTGGCGAAGTGGTTCCCAAATCGCAACAGGGACTCTGGGTAGGCGACGTTGTAGACCTGCGGCGTCTGCGGCAGGTCTTTGCCGGTCGGAAGCGCGCGTTCTACCACGTTCGTGCGTCCGTGCGCCCTCGCCGAGAGGGTGAGGTGCTGTGCCCACGCATAGTAGAGCTGGATGCTGAGGGCCGTGCCGGGCTCTCGGTCGGTGAACGTCGCCCAGCTGACGCTTGTGACGGGCGTGCGGTCGAGCAGGTAGGAGGAGACGTCCCACGTTCGCATGGCGTGGACGACGAAGACTGAAGAGTAGGGGCCGTTGTACTTTCCGTCCTCGGACTGGAACGCGTCGTTGTTGACGCGCGGCCCGATCTCGGAGTGGATGAAGCTCGGGCCGAGGGTCGAGTCGTTGGCCGGGTTGTCGGTCGCGGTCATCCTCAGGACTTCGGGACCGACTGACTTGGCATTGGCGTTCGCGACCCGGAAGAGCAGGTCGTCGTCCACTGTGACGTCGAAGGTGAGTCGCACAGCGCCGTTCGTCGCGGTCTCGGCGAGCGCCTTGAACCGCGCGAGCGCGGCGAAGACCTCGCCCTGTTCGACCGCAGTCATCGAGCCCGTGCGGCTGCGCCACACGCCGTCGCGGCCGAGTTCGAGCAGCATCGTGTTCGTGAGCAGGAAGACCTTGATGCGGTACTCGGTCGCTGCGGCGGCGCTGACTGCGGCAGCCAGGTAGGAATCGGCGACTTCGCCCCACCCCCCGTCGCTGCGATAGCGCACGCCGGCCGAGCCATCGGGCAAGAGCTGGAACTTCCAGCCGTCCGCCGCAATGTTCGGCGTCGAGACGGTGAACGGCCCGCGCTCTGCCGGCACGGTGACCATGACCTGCCGTCCACCGACGTCCACGGTCCCGAGCTGGACGTCTTGCGCAGTGGCGAGGGCGAGGGTTACGAGCGCGAGTACCATGGCTATTCGAAGATTCTGACGTCCAGGGGGTTGGCGGCGTGTCCGTCGCCGCGCGTGAACTGGAGCGACTCCTTGGACCCGATCGTTCCGAGGTCCTTGGGCAGCTCTTTGATGATGTCGAGCACGACTTTGCGGGCGTTCTCGGCGTTCTTCTTGAAGACTTCGAGCACGCTGTGCGCGGTGACGGCCTCGGTGTCGGCGACGACCCCGCTGTCGTAGTCGGTGACGAGCGAGATGTTGAGCACGGCCATTCCGAGCTCGTGGCAGAGGTACGCCTCGGGGTACTGGGTCATGTTGATGATTTCCCAGCCCATCTTTGTGAACCACGTGCTCTCGGCCTTGGTCGAGAACCGCGGGCCCTGTATGACGACAACTGTGCCGCCCTCGTGGCAGGTGACGCCGTGCTTGCGGACAGCCTTGGCAGCGATCTCGCGCATGGTCTTGTCGTACATGTCGGCGGGGGAGACGTGCGCGGTGATCGGGCCGTCGTAGAAGGTGTCCTTGCGCCCGCGCGTCCGGTCCACGAACTGGTCTGCGAGGACGAAGTGCCCCGGTTCGACGTGCCGCTGCAGCGAACCGACGGCGCACGGGCTGATGACCGCCTGGACGCCGATGGAGTGGAACGCCCACACGTTCGCACGGTAGTTGATCATGTGTGGCGGGAGCGTGTGCGCCCGCCCGTGGCGGGGGAGGAACGCGACCATTCTGCCAGCGACTTCGGCGAGCATCACACTGTCGCTCGGCGGGCCGTAGGGCGTGTCCACCTTGATCTCGGTGACGTTCTCCAGCAGGCTGTAGAAGCCCGAGCCGCCGAAAACGCCGATCTCTGCGCGGTTCATCGCGCTGCGACCTGCGGCCTATTGGCGGGCAGGCGGTGGAGGTCGTCGTCAAAGCGCTCGATGAGCGCCTTGAGCTGGTCGCCGATCCGGACGATCGTCTTTGCGTCCACGTCGTAGACGTGCATGTTCTTGACCGCGCTGATGCTCTGCAGCCTCGGGTCGCTGTAGATGCTCTGCGCGTTTCCGTCGCTGTAGATGACGTCGGGGTCCATGTCTATGAACCGTTCGATGTTTAGGCTTTGAAACGGCCTTCCGTCGGCTCCGACGACTGTCGCGCCGCACTCCTGAAGAATGTGGGCGTGGAAGCTCTCCTTGCCGAGCACGAGGTAGTCGTAGCTCTTGCCGTCGCCGAGGAGGACGGTGGTCTTCGGTTTTGTCGTCGGGTGGCCCTTGGCCGCCTCGACCGCAGCGTAGATATAGTCCACCTGTTTTGAGACCTGCACCTCCATGCTCAGTTTTGAGGCGAGGACATGGCAGAACCTCGCATAGTCGTCTATGGTCTTCGGATCGTACTCAAGGGTCTCGATCTCGAGGTCCTTGATCTTGGCGATCTCGTCGTCGCTGTAGAGCGACTTGTCGTACATGATGAGGTCCGGCTCGAGGCCGAGGATCGCCTCGTAGTCTGGCTTTGTGCTGCGGACGACGATCGCGACGCTCGCGATGGAGGGTGGCCGGTCGCACGATTCCGTGCGTCCCACAAGAAAGTTCGTGGCGCCGAACCCTGCGAGGACCTCTGTGGTGCTGGGGCTAAGGCTGACGATGTTGGCGTACGGCTTTGGCAGCTTGCGGTCGGTGATCCCAGCGTCCTCCCCCCGGCAACCGACGAGGAGCGCCACGAGGGCGACGAAAACGAGCGCCTTCCGCCAATCCATGTTCCTCATTGTGGCCTATTCGCAAGTGAGCCCGCCGAGGCGGGACGGGACTGATTCTAGGTTCAAAAGGTGCGGTATATTCCCGTTGCTCGCAGGGGTATAGCTCAGTTGGTAGAGCAACGGTCTCCAAAACCGTAGGTCGCGGGTTCGAATCCTGTTGCCCCTGCCATTCTTCATCAACCTCACTGCTCGGTGCGCCGTTCCAAGATGAAGACATACTGGACTTATGATCTGCCTGCTCCTTTCCAGCCTCGCCGACGCCACGACGTTCTTGGACAAGTCGTCGGAGCTAGGCATCGCCCCAGGTGAAACAGCGGCGTGCTGGGCCGACCTGGACGGCGACGGTTGGACCGACCTCGTGTCCGGCGGCGCAGTCTGGAAGAACCTGGGAGGGAAGCGGTTCGTCAAGTTGGCCTCCGTCGGTCAAGTCGTAGCGGCAGACTTCGACAACGATGGCCTCGTAGACCTCTTCTCTTGGTCCGAGATGAAGCTCTATCGCAACAAGAACGGTGAGTTCGTCCCCTATCCCCTGCCGGAACTGCCGAAGACCGTCTCTCGCGGGGCGTGCTGCGCCGACTTCAACAACGACGGGTTCGTAGACATCTACGTCGGAGGATACGAAAACTGGGAGACGCAGGCGACCTTCCCGAGCTTTGTACTGATCAACAAGGGCGGAAAGTCCTTCGAACTGGCATCGAACGTCGCGAAGTACCGCGCCCGGGGTGTCACGGGCTGCGACTTCGACCGCGACGGCGATCCAGACGTTTACGTGTCCAATTACCGGCTGCAGGCCAACCTGCTGCTCGTTAACGACGGCAAGGGCGCATTGACCGACGAAGCCGCCAAACGCAACGCAATCGCCACGTCTGCCGGGTTTGACGGCGGTCATTCGATCGGTGCGGCCTGGGGAGACTTTGACGGCGACGGGGAGTTTGACCTCTTTGCAGGGAACTTCGCGCACGTTGACGGGCGTGGCGACCAGCCAAAGTCGCGGTTTCTTCGAAACCTCGGCGCTTCGGGCGGTTACATGTTCGATGACAAGGGCACGTGCGGCGTGTTCTACCAGGAGTCGTACGCAAGCCCCGCCGCGGCGGACTATGACAACGACGGTGACCTCGACCTCTTCTTCACCACCGTTTACGCTTCGGCTTCGTTCGGTCGCAAGAACTTCCCGGTACTGTTCCGCAACGACGGCGGCTTCAAGTTCGAGGACGCGACGAAAGAGGCCGGGATCGCCGAGCTGGGGGCGACGTATCAGGCAGCGTGGGCGGACTTCGACAAGGACGGCGATCTCGACCTGGTCTCAAACGGCAAGCTGTTCGTGAACCAAACGAGCGGCACTCACTGGCTCAGCGTGCAGCTCGTGGGCGACGGCAAACTCATTAACAGATCGGCGGTAGGGGCACAAGTCAGGATCGTCTTGCAGGGCAAGACGATCGCGCGCCAAGTCGAAGCCGGGACGGGCGAGGGAAACCAGAACGACCTTTCGCTCCACTTTGGCCTTGGGTCTTATTCGGGGCTCGTTGATCTGGAAGTGACATGGCCCGGCGGCAAGGTGCAACGCATCGCGGACGTCAAGCCCGACCAGTTCTTGCGTGTGACCGCCCCTTAGCGCGCCATGCCGTCGGCGATCGCGATGACCTCGTCGAGCGAGCGCGGCGCCATCACCATGTAGAGGACCTCGCCTTGGCTCCATGTGATGCACGTCAGGCCGTTGACGGTGCGCTCTTGATATTCGTTTCTGGCGGAGACGGGCGAGAACCCTTCGATGCTCTTGACGCCGACGAAGACAAAGAGCGCGAGCGGCCCGGTGGAGTCCTGCAGGTCGAGCTTCATGAACGGGTTGCCGTCAATCTGCCCAGCGGCCGCGTGGTTGACTTGGTAGATCGGCCCGATCGGGGGAAGGTCCGCGCCGAGCTGCTCTCGCATGAGCCTTTGCGCGTCCCTCGCGCCTGTGACGTCCTGCTCTTGGGTGAACGGCGCTCCGGAGAAGAGCCCCGCGAGCTGCTGCTCGGAGACCTGTTGCTGGCCGGACGAGCGGTTAAAGACCCCCGCAGCGACGATGACCACGAGCAGCGCGGTTGCGATTCCCCAACTGAAGCGGCCGACGAACCGCTCGACGCGCGAACTGCCGCTCACCGCGTCTATAGCGTCCAGCCGTTCGCGCACGGCCTTCCATGCGTGCTCGCAGTCCGGCGCGGCGCACTTGTCGCGCAGGGTCTGGCGCAGGTAGACGGCCCACTGGTGCTCGGCGGCCGCTCGCGGATCCTCCGCGAGAAGCCGCTCGACTTCGGCGGCGTCTCTTGTGTCCAGCTCGCCGTCGGCGTGCGCGTGTACTTTTTCCAGCCAGTCGCTCATTCGTTTGATCCGTACTTTAGATAACCTTCTTCTCGGGCGAACGATTCCAATTCCTTCCTCAGGATCGCCCGTCCTCGGGCCAGCCTCGACCTGACGGTCCCGACCGGCACGTTGGTCGCTTCCGCGACTTCGTCGTAGCTCAAGCCTTCTATGTCGCTCAGAATCACCGCCGCCCGGAACACGTCCGGGACTTTGGCGAGCGCGTCCTCGACCTCTGCTCCGAGCAAGTTGTCGAAGACCAGCCTGTCGGGCGCCTCGTCCGCTGGAGCGACGGGTTCGGCGGCGTCCTCTTCGTCGAGGCTGGCCGACTTTCCCGTCCGCTGCAGCTTGCGGTACCTGTTGATGTATAGGTTCGTCAGGATGCGGAGCATCCACGCCTTGAAGTTCCGTCCGTCGAAGCGGCCGAAGGCCTCATAGGCGCGCACCAGCGCTTCCTGCGAGAGGTCGCTCGCGTCCTCCGGACTGCGGGTGAGGCGCAAGGCCGTCCCGTAGAGGGAGGGGAAGACGTCCTCGGCCATTCGCTCGAAGCGTTCCCTGTCGGGACCACCCGTCTTGAAGCGCATTAGCCGGGCGAGTCTACCTCTCGGTCAGGTTCAACACAGGGTGGGGTCGCACGGTTCCCACGACGGCGAAGGCCTGGGAGAAATGCGGGGGTTTGGGCAGATAGACTTGGCAGCGGTAACCTCACAGGACGATGATCGCGGCGATTGTTGCTTGCATCGCGCTGATTCAGCCGGCGCCAGTAAAGAAGGTGCTCGTGATCGGGATTGACGGGTGCCGGCCGGACGCGCTGGCGAGGGCGGCGACGCCGAACATTGACCGCCTGGTCTCCGAGGGGTGTTACGCGGTCGGCAAGGCGGACCCTCTGACGGTCTCTGGGCCCTGTTGGAGCACGGTGCTGTGCGGCGTGTGGGCTGGGAAGCACGGCGTCCGGGACAACAGTTTCGTCGGCGCGAACTATGGCGAGTACCCGGACTTTGTGACTCTCCTTGAGCGGGCCCGTCCGGAGCTACAGACCGTTGTCGTGACGTCTTGGTCGCCTATCGCGGAGCAGATCGTCGCGACCGCGGACTACGAGGGCCCGAAGTTGGGCAAGGGCGACGAGGCAGCCGTGTATGAAGTGCGCAGCCAACTGAGGCACCAGGAGCCGGACGTCGTGTTCGTCCACTTCGACGCGCCGGACTATGCGGGGCACACGTTTGGATATGGACTCGACGTGCCGGAATACATCAAGAGCATCGAGGAGACGGACGCGCACATCGGCGCGATCATGGCCCAGGTGCGCGACCGGAACGCGTATTCGAGGGAGGAGTGGCTGGTGATCGTGACGTCCGACCACGGTGGGACGGGCAAGGGGCACGGTCTGCCGATCCCTGAACACATGGAGGTCCCGTTCATCGTGAGCGGTCCGTCTGCGGCGGGGTCCTTCGGCGTGGTGCCGACGCTGTGCGACGTGGCACCGACCGTTTTCGCGTTTTTGGGGATCGCGCCGGGGCCGGAGGTGGACTGGGACGGAGTGCCGGTCGGGCTGAAGGGCGTGGACAGCAAGGCCCTGTCGGACGTGCGGGACCGAAGGAAGGTCGAGTTCGATCCGCCTGGCGGGCTCGTGGTCGGTCAGAAGACCGTTCGGATGCTAGTCGCCGAGCCTGGCCTCGAGATCATGTTCACGGTTGACGCAACGCTCCCGAAAGCGGGTTCCATGAAGGCGGGCGGGGTCGTGGTGTCGGCCGAGACGCTCGTTCGTGCGCGCGCGTTCAAGGACGGCAAGCCAGTCGGCCCGTCGTCGGCCGCGCACTACCGGGTGCAGGCCCGATACCTCTCGGGTCTCGCTGCGCGTCCGCCAGAGGCGGGGCTGCGGTACCGGTTTGTGGAGGGCGATTTCAAGTCGGTGGACGACGCGAAGTTCTCGTCGCCGTCGCGCCAGGGGGTCGCCGGTAGGCCGTCTGAGCGGGTCGGTGGTGCCAGCGAGGGGTTCGCGCTGGAGTACACGGGGTATGTGCACGTGGAGGAAGAGGGGGTGTATCAGTTCGGGCTCTACTGCGACGATGGCGCGCGGCTCTCGATCGGCGACCTCACGGTCGTTGACCACGACGGCCTCCACGGCGCCTCTATGAAGACGGGCCTCGTCGCGCTGCGCGCGGGGTGGCACGCGCTTCGTATCGTTTACTTCCAGAGCGGGGGCGAAGCGGCGCTCAACCTTGCCATGGGCAAGCAGGGCGCGGCGATGGAGGAGCTCGGGTCTAGCCGGTTCGCGCACCGGCGAACAGGCCCTTAGCCGTCTCCCAGAGCCCGTACTGGTGCAGGTGGCCCTCGCAGAAGAGGACCATCCCGTCTACGCCGGACCGTTCGATCGTCTCGACGAGCCTCTCCAGCTTTTGTTTTGGCCAGTAGCTCTTTGGCGGACTGTCTGCGAAGACGCGGAGCTCCGCGGCGAAGTGCGGCGGCGTGCCGCTGGCAGGCACGGCGAAGAACTGGTCGCGTTTGTGCGAGACGTAGCGCTGCGCGTCTCGTAGGTCGCCCGCGCCGCCGAACCCGATCCACTTCGCGACCTGGTCGTGCAGCGCTCTGTCGCACTCTGCGATGTGCGAGGCGACCTGGCCGAAGAAGACCGTGGCGTTGGTGCGGTCGCCCAGCTCTGCCGAGATCGCGAGCGCCTTGAGCGGCAGCTCCTCTTCCCAGAACAGGAAGTTGATCGCTGCGCCGGGGTAGTACTCCTTGAAGTCCCTCGCCCACACCTTCTGGTCTTCGATCGTTTCGGCGAGCATGGCGAGGTAGTCGTCAAACGATCCTGGGAAGTGATCGCGGTAGTTCATCGGCATCGCGGCGTCCACGTAGGGCGCGTGCTGTCGCCAGTCCTGGCCGATGAAGCGCCCGCTGTGGATTGGGTTCTTGAACACGGCGGACGAGACCTTCATCCCCGGGCGCGCGGCGCGCACGGCCTGAGCGCACTCTCGGTTGAACTCCGTGATCCAGTGCGTGCGATACTCATAGAAAAAGAGGTCGAGGTCCTTTCGTCCGCCTTCGAAGAACCCTTCTTCTAGCAAGAACGCCGACTTCTCTTGCCGCGACATGGAGCCCCAGTCGCCTGGCAGCACGCGCGGGTTCGGTTCCCAGTGCGACTCCAGGTATTCGCGGTCGAAGGTCGGGTGTGTGAAAGCGCGGTCCGGGAACGCCCTCGTGACGTACCCCGCCCACTTGGGGATGCTCTCTAGGCAGTCGTCGCAGAAGCAGTACTGGTCTGGCGCGAGGTCGCCAGGGTAGCGCACGTAGTCGTGGTGCACGGCGTCGAACTCGTAGGTCTCGGCGAACTCTCGGTACATGGGCACGAGCCACTGGTCGGTGTAGCCGGGCCTCTGCGCGGGGCACATCCATCGCGCGTTGAATCGCTTGCCGCGCAGCACCTCGTTGTCCGTCGGGTCTCCGTTCCGGTCGCGCATCGCCCACTCCTCGCGGGGGTGGTCTTTGCCGTCCATGAAGTCAATGAACCACGCGTGGACTTCGACCTTGTGCTGGCGGCAGGCCTCGATCAAGTGTCGGGGGAGGTCAAAGTCCTGGTAGCCGTCGGCGACGCGGTCCGGGAAGAGCTTGCTCGGCCAGCACAGTCGGCCATGACCCTGTTTGAGGTTGGGCAGGATGAGGTTGAAGCCCGCGCCAGCGACGTGCGCGACGAAGGCGTGGACGGACTCGGGCGTCCTTCCTGCGTCGTCCGCCCCGCACCACAACCCGCGTACCTTCAACATTGACACGCAGCAATTATGGCGCGGGCGTCAGTCTTTATATTCGATCACTCGTTTGCCTCGGACAACCTGAAGGAGCTTCACCAATGCGATCACATAGAAAACCAGTAGTAGAAGTTCTGGAATGATGAGGTACCAAGCATGGTCCTCGAAAACTGCGAGGGTAAGGCATGCCCAGAACGCCCACAGCACCAAGATTGCAAAGAGCATCGTAAGAAACAGAGTCTGATGCAACGATAGCCCTACTGCCAGTAGAACCCATCCAGATGCAACCAGCGGGCCGAGCAAGTTGATGGCAAGCGCCATTCGCGGCTTCGCCTTGATGAGGTTGCGAAGGTCGTTCTGAAGCACGTTGCCCACACGTCTCATACGTTTGGCCAGGTTCGGCGTTGCGGCGCTCAATCGTGCCGAAACGCCGTTGCAGGCACTTCTTCAAACGGCTTGCCCGATGCGGCGATCCCGAGGGAGAGCGCCGCGCCGCCTGACTTGTTGAAGTAGTCCACGCGCAGGTGGTGCGCGCCCTTGGAGAGCGCGATCGCACCGACCTTGGTCGTCGGCCCGTGCAGGCCGTCGTTGTCTACGACCAGTTCGCCATTGATCCAGAGCCGTGCTCCGTCGTCGGAGTTCAGCGCGAAGCGGAACACGCGCGACGCGGGGACCTCGATCGTTCCTTCCAGGCGCAGGCCGGTGTACTCAGGGAACCGCTCTTGGCCCAGCTCGACCTTCGTCGCCACGCCGGAGGACGTCGGCGTCATCGTTCCGAAGTCGGGCAGATCGTTCCAGTCGCCCTCGAACACCAGCCGCATGAGGCCCTTGCTCTTTGCCGCCTTCGTCGCCGGCAGCGGCTCGACCTTGACGAACCTGCGCTCTGCGACGTCGCTGACAGGTCGCCCGTTGTGGAAGGCGCGCGCCTTGACGATCCCTGTCGCGGACAAGGTGATCGGTTGTTCGTAAACCTGCGACGTCGGCGTCGGGTCCGAGCCGTCGGTGGTAAAGCGGACTTCGAGCGCATCTGCGGAGCCCGAGAGCGAGACTTGGAGGGTCTCGACGAAGATGCCCACTTCGGCCTCGATCACCGGCGGCTTGTAGATGATCGGCCTTGTCGGCAGCTCGAGCACGACGACCGTCGCGTCGGGGTCGGTCATAGATCGAGGCACGTCAATCACGATGTCGTTGCCGGCCTTTCTCGCCTTGAGCGCCGCGCCGCCATCGAGCATCCATGCTTGGGAGCCGTCGTTGCCGACGAGCGGCACGCGGAGCCTTGCGTCCTTGGGCCAGTCAAAGACGTGCAAGTAGAGCCGCCACTTGTCTCCGACCTTCTTCATCGTGCAGCGTCCCCACGGCAGTGCGCCGAGGGGAGACGCGGACGTTCCATAAACGGCCTCACCGTTCTTGCCCATCCACTTCGCAAAGTTCTGCAGTATCTCTACGGACTCTTGCGGGAACGTCCCATCGGCCTTCGGGCCGACGTTGAGGAGGAAGTTGCCGCCCTTGCTGGCGATGTCAACGAGGTTTCGCAGGAGCTGGCGCGGGGTCTTGAATGTGTCGCGCTTGTTGTAGCCCCAGTGCCTTCCCATCGTCATGCAGGTCTCCCAGTCGAGGCCGGGGATGCCTTCCGCTGGGATCGTTTGTTCCGGCGTTCCAAAGTCGCCGATCTTGCGCTTTGTCGCGTCCTCGATCCCGTCGCGCCCGACCGTGACGCGGTTGTTAACGATGACGTTCGGCTGAAGCCGCCGGCACAGGTCGTACAGGGACTCGCCGTAGCGCTCGTTCCACGTGCTCTCCCACTCGCCGTCGAACCACATGACGCCGATGTCGCCGTAGTTGGTCAGGAGCTCGGTCACTTGGGCGTGCAGATATTGCACGTAGCGGTCCATGTCCGCTCCGACGGCGCTGCGCTGCTCCCATTCGCGGCGGGGTAGGTAGTCCGTGTGGTGCCAGTCCATGATCGAGTGGTACCAGCCCATTTTGAGGCCGTGCCTGCGGCAAGCCTCGGCCATCTCCTTCATCACATCGCGCTTGAAGGGCGAGGCCATGACGTCGTAGTCGCTCGCCTTGCTGTCGAAGAGCGCGAAGCCGTCGTGGTGCTTGGTCGTGATGACGACGTACTTCATGCCCGCGTCCTTGGCGAGCTTCACCCACGCGTCGGCGCCGAAGTTGACCGGATTGAACTGGCCCTTGAACTTCTCGTACTCTGCGACGGGGATCTGCGCGGTGGTGAGGATCCACTCGCCGTGGTCGGTGCCCGTGCCCCACTCTCCGGCCGGGACGGCGTAGAGCCCCCAATGGACGAACATGCCGAAGCGGGCCTCGCGCCACCAGTCGAGGCGCGAGTCCTGTGAAACAAGCGGTTCGGTGATCCCTGTCGTCATCCCAAGTGCCAGCAGCATCCCTGCGAGGAGCATGACGCGGGCATTTTACATTCTTGAGGCGGCGTATCCCCGCGCACGGCCCGGTCTTTGTACTGGGACTGGGGCAATGGCTCCGCAGTTCCGTGGTCCCGGCTAGTCTTCGGGCTCACTGACAGCCCTGCTGATCCGTTCTCGCGCGTCCTCGGACATAGGCTCTGCGCTCTTGGCGGCGATGCTTATAACGCGCAGGTGCCGCCGAAACCTCTTGCAGGACCTGCACGAGAGCAGGTGCGCGCGCAGTGCCATCCGGTCGAGGCGCGAGAGCGGGGCGTCGCGCTCGTCGGACATCAGGCGCGCCGCCTCCTCGCAGGGCAGGGTCAGGATCCTCCACACGTTCTTCATTTCACGGCCTCCCCGAACCAGTTGTCCTCAAGGCACTTTCGCAGGAGAAGGCGGGCGCGGTACAGGCGGGTCGAGAGGTTGGTCGCCGTCAAGCCCAAGGCGTCACAGACTTTTTCGTATTCGAGCCCTTCGACCTCTCTTAGGACGAACGCGTCTGCCAGGGACTCAGGCAGTAGTGACATGCACTCGGCGAGCCTTTGTCGAAACTCTTCGTTCTCGAGCTGGCCCTCAGGGTCGTGCCACTCGCCGGGCGGGGCGGCCCAGCGGCCGCTCTCGAACTCCTGCTCAATGGCCTCCTCCCGCGTGCGGCCCAACTTTCGCATCTGGTCGGCGATCTTGTTTCTGAGGATTCCGATCAGCCACGTGCGCACATCGGCGCGTCCTTCAAAGTCCTTTGCGTTCTTGAGTGCGCCCAAGAGCGCGTCTTGTACGACGTCCTCGGCCAATGTCCGGTCGCGCAAGCGTGAAAGCGCAAAGCGGTAGAGCACGTCGCCGTGCTCCTCCAGCCATCGTGCGGGGTCGCAGTTCACAGCAGAGATTTTACGGTCTTCGCGGCCGTTTCGAAGTCCTCGTCGGTGCTCAGGAGGTCGGGGCCAAAGCGCACGAACCCTTGCCGCGCGTCCACGTTCACGCCCTTCTCCAACAGCCGCTTCCACAGCCCCGCGGCGTCGGCGTGAGCCAGCAGGGTGAAGTTTCCGAATTGGCTGGGGTCGTTGGGACTGTGCAGGTCTATGCCGTGGGACTTGAACACAGAACGCATCTTGGCGAGGCGTTCGAGGACGAACGCGCGCATCCGTTGCACGCCGATGTCGAGCGCGAACTCCAGGCCGGCCTTGGCCTGGTAGGGCAGGATGACCGCCGGGGTTGACTCGAGCCAGCCGTCGCCGCGGTCCTTGAACTCCGGTGCAGCGTCCGCGCGCCGGAAGCCGAAGTGGTCTGCCTTCGCGAACCACCCGGTATCGAGCGAGCGTAGGCGCTTGTCGAAGGTCTTTGGATGGATCGCGAGCCAGCACGCGCCGGGCCCTCCTCGCAGGTACTTGTATGATCCGCCGATCGCGAAGTCGTACCCTTCTCTCTCCATTTCGAGCGGGATGACGCCCACGGCGTGGAACAGGTCGCAGACGACGAGCGCGCCGTGCGCGTGCGCTGCCTCGACGACTTTCGTGTGGTCGGCAAGGACCTGCGCGGTCGTGAAGAACACGCGCGAAAACACGACGAGGTCTGTGTCGGCAGTGACCGCAGCAGCGATGTCGTCCGCTGAGAAGAGCGGCACGCCGTTCTCCGAACTCGACGGCGGCACCCGCGTCACCTCGATCACACCACGTAGCGCGTACGTGCGCAAGATGAAGTCTATCGAGTCGAACTCCCCCGTCGTCGCGACGACCTTGACCTTCTGCGTACCGATCAGGGCATTGAGCACCGCGCGCAGCCCCTGGCCCGCGCTCACCTTCGGCACGACGCAATCGTAGGACGACAGCCCGAGCAGCCGCGCGGTGTTCGAGCGCCAGAGGTCCATCTCTCCCATCCACCCGTCGTCGTCGTACCACGAGTGGTCCATTCGCGCGTACCAGAGCGCGAGGCCGTCGTGGACGTCGTGCTCCATTCTGTCGAGGGGCCGGCCGAGCGAGTGGTTGGCGAGGTACGTCTCCTCGCGCATGCGGCACGCGGTCAGACACAGGTCGAAGAGCGGCGCGACTTCGTTCGCGACGTACTCGGTCGTGAGCCTCTCCGGCGCCTCGATCACCCTTCGATCTCCGTCCGGACGTCCCAGATCTCGGGGAACAGCCGCATGTCCACGACCTGCTTCAGGAACGAGACGCCGCTCGTGCCGCCGGTGCCGCGCTTGTACCCAATGATGCGCTCGACCGTCTTGACGTGCCGGAACCGCCAGAGCGCCATCGCCTCGTCCACGTCAATCAGCTTTTCGCACATCTCATACATGTCCCAGTGCTCGTTGGGGGATTCGTAGATGGACTTGAAGACCTGCGTGACCGCGGCGTGAGGCTCGTAAGGCAGCGACCAGTCGCGGTCGGTTACGGCCGCTGGGACCGGCAGCCCGTTGCGCCCCAAGTGGATGAGGAACTCGTCGTAGAGGCTGGGGGACTCGAGGTCTTTCACGAGCTGGGCGAAGACCTCTGGATGGTGCTTGTGGACCTGTGCGGCGTCGCGGTCCTTGTTGCCGAAGAGGTACTCGACGGTGCGGTACTGGTGCGACTGGAACCCGCTCGCGCGGCCGAGCACGTGGCGGAACTGCACGTACTCGCTTGGCGTGAGTGTCTCGAGCACACTCCACTGCTCGAAGAGCATGCGCTGGATCTGTTTGATCCGCGATAGGATCTTGAAGCACGGTTCGAGCTGGCCCTTCTGGATCCACCCGATCGCGGCCCTGAGCTCGTGGATGGCGAGGAGCATCCACAGTTCGCTGGTCTGGTGCTGGATGATGAAGAGCGTCTCGTCGTGGTGGTCGCTGAGCGGCTCCTGCGCGGTCAGGAGCCTGTCCAGCCGGAGGTACTTGCTGTAGTCCAGCTTGTCCTTGAGGTCGGTGACGATTCCAGGCTCGAACTCTCGCGACGGCATGGCGTGGATGTTACTCCGTGACGTGGACGGACGACGTCAGGTGCCCCGCACGTTGCCGAACATCTCGATGTGCAGGCGCGGGCTCGTGCCCCAACCGCGTTGCTGGGCGAGCGGCCCAAGGATTTGTGTTCGGCGCCGCAGGGTCTCGACGTCAGTGCCTTCCGGCATGAGCAGGACCCGCGCCGGATCTAGCGAAGGAAGTTGCGACAGCAGTTCGTCTATTTCGCGCAAGTCCTGTGACGGGTCGTCGCCGATGACGAACTTGAGTTGATAGGGGTAGTCCTGGACGAGCCGCGAGAGGACGGTGGTGTTCGTTCGCGTCGCATCGTGCCTTTCTCGCCATCCGCTCTCGGTCGGCGGCAGCGAGTTCGTGAGCTTTGGGCTGATGGACATGAGGTCGCAGGGAAGCTCTTGGTACACAGTCCCCGCTGACTCGACTGTGATTGTGAAGTCAATCGCCTTCAATAGCAACGCGAGCGGGGCGATCGCGTCGAACATCATCGGCTCGCCGCCGGTGAGCACTACATGCGTCGCGCCGTCTGCGATCGCAGACGCTTGACGCGCGATGTCTTCGACGGACATCACCGGGCCCTCCGGCGACCACGAGGCGTACGGCGTGTCGCACCAGACGCACCGCAGGTTGCAGCCGCTGACTCGCACGAACACCGACGGCGTGCCTGCCCAGAGCCCTTCGCCCTGCACGCTCCGAAACAGCTCTGCGATCCGAAGTCTCATGAGAGTGCCGGGTCGGCGACGCCGACTTCTGCAAACCCCCTCGCGCGAAGTCGACACGAGTCGCAGAGGCCGCACGGCTCGTCGCCAGCCTGCGGGTCGTAGCACGAGAACGTCGCCGAGTAGTCCACGCCCAGCCGCACGCCCTCGCGGATGATCTCGGCCTTGGTCATTGCGATCAGCGGCGCCTCGATGCGCGGGCCGTGCCCTTCAATCCCCGCGCGCGTTGCCAGGTCTGCCATCCTTTGGAACGCCTCGACGTACTCGGGCCGGCAGTCGGGGTACCCAGAGTAGTCGAGCGCGTTCACGCCGATGAAGATCGCCTCCGCGCCAAGGCTTTCCGCCCACGCGAGCGCATAGGAAAGGAACACGGTGTTCCGCGCAGGGACGTACGTGACAGGGATGCCCTGCTCGGCCCCGCCCTTCGGCACCTCGATGTCGTCGGTTAGCGCCGAGCCCTTGAACAGCCCCACGTCAACTTGTACGGTGCGGAAATCGGCGGCGCCGAGGTCCGTTGCAATGCGCAGGGCGCAGCCTGACTCATAGGCGTGGCGCTGGCCGTAGAGGAAGTTGAGGCAGTGGCACTCGAAGCCTCGCTCGCGCGCGACCGCGAGGCATGTCGCGGAGTCGAGCCCTCCGCTGAGCAGGACGACGGCCTTCGGCACGGCAACAAGTATGGGCGGTTCTGGGGGGCTGTCACCCATAATCAGAGCCGATGTGGGGCCGGCTGGCGTGGGTGGTGTTCTGGCTTTCGGCCGCGCTCGTGGTCGTGCAGGCCGTTTCGCTCACGAACCGGGCTGCTCGGGGCGAGAGCGACTTCGGCGTCTTCTACCGCACCGCGCACCTGCTGGCTGACGGCGCCGGCGGAGAACTGTACGAAGAGCGCGACTCAGCGACCGGTTGGCCGATCTCGATCCCACCGGCCGGCATGGCGATGTTCCAGCTCTTTTCCTATCTGCGGCCTGCGGTCGCGGGCGCAGCGTGGGGCGCGTTCAACCTGCTGCTCTGTGCGCTCGCGCTTCTTGCCTTGAGACGGATCTTTGAAAGGTCTGAAGCGTCTCGGAGCGAACTTTCGATCGCCTTTCCCTGGCTTGGCTCGGTCTTCCTCGTCCTGGCGAGTGGGAGCGTTCAGGTCGGGCAGTTCAGCGTGCTGTTCGTCGCGTGCTGGGTGTTCGCGCTCTACTTTGTAGTGATTGGCAAGGAGAGTCGCTCGATGCTCGTGTGGGCGGTCCCGTCGGCGATCAAGCTCTATCCGCTCTTGATGTTCGCCGTTCCGCTCGCGACGAGCGAGGACCGGCGCGCAGCGCTGCGAAGGGTCGGCTGGTTCGTGCTGTCCCTCTTCTTCCTTTGGTTCATCGTTCCATCCTTGTTCTACGGCACGCGTGTATGGGAGCTGAACGCATCGTTCTTCGAGAACGTCGTGCTCGACCCGAGCGGGCGCGTCAAGTGGATGCAGGCGCTCGGCAGCAACGCCAACCAGAGCCTCGACGCGGCGCTGATCCGCTATCTTTCTTACTATCCCAAGTTCCACGACCGCTACGGCTGGATGCCGACGGCGAACTGGGACCTCGACTTGGTGCGGATGCTCGGCCACGCGGTCAGGATCATGTTCATTCTTGCGACGATCAAGGCGACATTGCGATGGCGGGCCAATCGCCCTGTGTTCGGTGTCTACGACCTTCTGGTCATGTCCGCGATGTGGTCCTCGACCCTTTGGGTCTGCATGCCCGAAACGCGCGCACGGTACGCGGTATACGCGTTCCTCGGTTTCATACCGCTGGCGCTTTGGGCGATGCGCCCCCTTGAGCCGCGCCTAAAGCGCTGGCGCATCGCCACATTCGTCGCGACGCTCATGTTCGTAGCCGGGTTCCTGCCTCAGTTCTGGGAGATCATCGGAATCGGCTTTCTCGGATCTCTCGCTCTTTGGGTCTTCAACCTCAGTTTTGTACTGTCGCGTCGGCCAGACCGGGCTCCACAAGTAGTTCGATGACGGTGTTCTTGAACGCGGGCGTGCGCGAGAGCGGGTCCGCCTTGCGAGGGATGATCGCGTTCGCCTCCGGGTAGTACATCACGGCGTTGCCGGGCCGGACGTCAATCTCCTTGACGTAGAGCCCGTGCATGGTCCCCGTCTCGCTTCGCACGCTCACGCGCTGGTCTACGCGCAGCCCGAGCCGCGCGATGTCGTCGGGATGGAGCATCACGACGTCGCGGCGCGACTGGCCGCGGTAGACGTCTTCCTCCTCGTACACCACAGTGTTGAACTGCCCCTCCGACCGGACGGTGATCAGCCGCAACTCACCGTCGAAACTTGGCAATGAAACAGTGTGGAACTTTGCGCGGCCCGTCGCGGTGGGGAAGCGCGGCTCGTGGAACGTGCGCCCGCCGATGTGGAACTCCTTCTTCGTCCGGTCAATCTCGCCGATCTGCTCGTAGCCCGGCACGCCCGCAGCGATCGCCTCTCTGATCTTGCCGTGCCGCCGCCGCGCACCCCAATCGAGTGGGCCGGACTTGCCGAGCACTCGCTCGGCCACGTCCGCGGTGACCTCGACCTCGCTCCTCGGCCCGGTCAGTCGGCTCGGTCCGCCGTCTGAGAGGCGCACGTAGTTGAACATGCTCTCCTGGGTCGTCGCCTGCGACTCCTCGTCGCGCGCACGGACGGGCAGAACGATCGTCTCCTTGCCGCGGCCCCACGCATGGCCGGTGTTGAGCGTCGTCGAGAGGTACACGACCGATCCGATCTTCGACATCGCTTCGTGCGCGAAGTGCGCGTCGGGGTTTGAGCCGAAGAGGTTGCCGCCGAGGCACCACGCGAACTCCATCCGCCCCTCGTGCGACGCCTCGATGCAGCTCAGTGTGTCGAGCCCCTGCCACGTCGGAAGCGTCACGCCGAAGTGCGACTGCAAGCGGTCGAAGACCGCGTCCCTCAGCTTCGGCACGACGCCCATCGAGCCGATGCCCTGCACGTTCGAGTGGCCGCGCAGCGGCAGGAGTCCGCAGTGCGGCCTGCCGAGCATCCCGCGAAGCATCGCAAGGTTCGCGATCATCTGCACGTTGTTCACGCCGTTCGCGTGGTGCGTGACACCCATTGCCCAGCAGAAGACCGTCTTCTCTGAACGCGAGTACAGCTGCGCGACTTCTTCGATCGCTTGTTTCGACACGCCGCTCGCGCGTTCGATCTCTTTCCAAGAAGTCTGCGCGGCTTGGTCATTGAACTCCTGCCAGCCCTCTGTGTGGTCGCTGATGAACCGTTCGTCCGACGCCCCTTGTTCGATCACGGACTTCGCGACTCCGAGGAGGAACGCGGCGTCGCCGCCCGCGTGCGGCTGGACGTAGACGTCGCTCACTCGCGAGCCGAACAGCAGACTTCTCAGGTTGCTCGGGACCTTGAATCGCTCAAGCCCCGCTTCGCGGATCGGGTTGACGACGACGACCTTGCCGCCTCGCCTCCGCAGGTCGAGAAGCGTGCGCATCAGGCGCGGGTGGTTGCTCGCCGGGTTCGCGCCGATGAGGACGACGAGGTCGCAGTGGTCCAGGTCCTCCAGCACGATCGTCGCAGTGCCGGAACCGGTTGCCGAAGCGAGCCCGACCCCGCTCGCCTGGTGGCAGTAGTACGAGCAGTTGTTGACGTGGTTCGTGCCATAGAGCCGCGCGAAGAGCTGGAGCAAGAAGCCAGCTTCGTTCGATGAGCGACCGCTGAAATAGAAGAACGCTTTTTCCGGGCTAGTCGTCTTCAGCCTTTCTGCGATTGATTCGAGCGCTTCGTTCCATGTGACTTCTCTGTAGTGCGTGTCGTCTGGCCCGGCATAAAGCGGCTTGGTGAGCCTTCCCGCAGCTTCCAGCTCCCTGGACGAGAGCGCCTTCAGTTGCTCCAGCGAGAACTTCTCGAAGAACTCGGCTTCGATCCTTCCTTGCATGTCCGCGGCCATCGCTTGCACGGACTTTTTGCAGACTTCGGGGAAGCGTCCCTTTTCGTTGGTCATTCCGCCGAGCTGGCCGCCCATGCCGAGCGCACAGGTCTTACACGCGTTGCGCGAACGGAGGGCGCGGAGCATCTTGAAGAGCCCGCCGGCCTTTCGCGATTTGGCGAGGGTGTATTTGATGGCGGCGAAGCCGCCGCCGTGCCGCGCCATGCGTGGGATGTTACCGTTCGCGGAGCAGGTCCGTGAGCTCTTCAGGGGTGTTAAAGCCGCGGACCCAGCGCGGGTCTATTCCGGATTCTTCCAGCTCGCTCTCGTTGACTTCCATAACGAGGATCGCTTTGACGAGGTCGTGCATGCTGTCGTCCTCTTTCGTCGCCCACTTCTCGAAGGCGTTCTTCGTGTAGAGCGCGCAGAGGAATTGGGGGCGGCCGGCGATTGTCGGGATCGCTGCGTCGTGGTCGCGAATCTTGTCTTTTAGGACCGTAATCACTTCCGCGCGAAAGAGCGGGAGGTCGCAGGAGGCGACGAAGACGAGGTCGGTGGTCGGTCGGAACCGTTTCAGCGCCGCGGCCGGGCCAGCGTGCTCGCGCTCGTCTCTTTGGAAGGCTCTGCCCTCGACCGGATCCGTGCCGAGGACCGTGACTTGAACCTGTGCCCTGTCGAGCTCAGCCAGCATGCGTTCGAGAACCGTGCGCCCCGCGATCGTTACGCTGGCCTTGTCATTGCCATGCCTGGCGCTCCTGCCTCCCGTGAGAAGGACGGCTGTGGTCATCGGGTGCCATAGCTTGACCGGTTCCTGATCAGAAGTGGCTGCCGCGGTAGGACTCGAACCTACGACCCGCTGATTAACAGTCAGCTGCTCTACCAACTGAGCTACGCGGCAACGCGGGGTGGATTGTACCTATCGTTATCGGTTCGGGAGCCCGCGGTCGTGAGTCCAGAGACGTAGGTCGAGGGCCAAAGGCAAAGGGCAATAGGCGACTATTCGGGCTATGGGGCCGGCGCGCGCACTTCCGCATTGATTTCGCGGCCGAGTTTGGCCGCGAGGTCAGCAGTCTCCAGGACGTCGCGGAGCTGGGTGCGGAAGTTCACGACGCACGCGCGGAGGTAGTAAGCGTGTTCGGACTGGACTGCGGTCTGTCTGCTCGGGCCAACGTTCGCAGCATGGACAGTGGAGAGGGGACTGAGGACGGCGTTGGAAACGAACGCCTCACCGCCGCGCTGCATCGTGGCCAGAATCCTCTCGTTTATCATGTCGAGGAGTTCGGGTTTGCCGCCGAGCGGAACGAACCGGAACGTGACAATGGAGAGGCGATGAGAGCGCAGCTCGAGGTCGGGAACTGTCTTGACGTGGTCGGCCATCGCCTTTGCGAGCGCGATGTCTTGTCGGATGCTGGCGACGTAGCCCTGCCGGCCAGCCTGTCTCAGCGCGGCCCAGACCTTTAGCGCACGGAAGCCGCGCGAGTTCTGGACGCCGAGCTCGTAGAAGTTGCACCACTCGGGCGAGTCTTCGCGGTGGAAGTGGTAGTAGGGCGGGCGATAAGAGAACGCACCGAGCAGGTGTTCGCGCTTCTTCGTCAGGACGCACCCGGCCTCGAGCGGCGCGTAGAGCCACTTGTGCGGATCGAGCGCGATCGAGTCGGCGAGCTTGATTGCTTGGATGTCCTCAGGGTTTTCTGGCAGGCACGCGGCGGGGGGGGG
>JBBDXG010000019.1:0-109346 GCA_040902435.1 Fimbriimonadaceae bacterium | reverse complement strand
AGCCCTCCGCTCCCCGCCGCAGTTCCGCCGCACCCCCGAACTTCCTAACTCCCGAACTCCCCAACGTCCAGTACAATATCCACACACTTTTCCCCAGCTGTGAATAAAAAGTAGACAAAACCCTTGACAACAGGTAGACGAGACGCTACTATATTCACACCACAGAGGTTTAGAACGAAATGGCGAGCAACGAATCCAAGACAGACCGGGCCCTAGAAATGGCCCTTCAGCGACTCGAAAAGTCCTTCGGCAAGGGAGCGGTGATGCAGCTCGGGCAGGGCGCCCGACAACCGATCGAAACGATCTCCACGGGCGCGCTCAGCCTGGACGTCGCGCTCGGCGGCGGCATCCCCAGGGGCCGGATCGCCGAGATATACGGCTCAGAGTCCAGCGGCAAGACCACCCTGGCCCTGCACATCGTGGCCGAGGCCCAGAAGGCCGGCGGCATGGCGCTCTTCGTGGACGCCGAGCACGCGCTCGACGTCGAGTACGCCCGGGCCCTGGGCGTGGACGTGGACAGGCTCTACGTCTCACAGCCATCCACAGGCGAAGAGGCGCTCGAGATCATGGACTCGATGGTCCAGAGCGGCGCGATGGACATCGTTGTGCTCGACTCGGTCGCCGCTCTCGTCCCCAAGGCCGAGATCGAGGGCGACATGGGCGACGCCCACGTCGGCATCCAGGCCCGAATGATGTCGCAGGCCCTGCGCAAGCTCGGCGGCAGCATCAGCAAGACCAACACCAGCGCGATCTTCATCAACCAGATCCGCGAAAAGATCGGCGTGATGTTCGGCAACCCGGAGACCACCCCCGGCGGCCGCGCGCTCAAGTTCTGGGCATCCGTCAGGCTCGAAGTCCGTCGCGGCGAGTTGCTCAAGACCGGGACCGAGGCCTACGGCGCCCGCACCAAGGTCAAGGTCGTCAAGAACAAGGTCGCGCCGCCGTTCAAGTCCGCGGAGTTCGACATGATCTTCGGCAAGGGCATCAGCGCCACCGGAGACGTGCTCGACCTGGCCGTCGAGCGAGACCTCGTCGGCAAGGCCGGCACCTACTACAACTACGGCGACACCCGGCTCGGACAGGGCCGCGACAACGCCAAGAACTACCTCGAGCAGAACCCCGAGGTCTTCACCGAGCTCATGGCCGCCGTCAAGGCGGTGCTCGCTCCCGCGAAGGCCGTCGTTGACCCCGCCATCGTTGCGGCGATCGAAGAGTGACAACCCCCGCCCACGAGCGGTACTACGAAGCGATGCAGGCGGCGCTCCGCCTGCTTCGCTCCCGCGACCGCACCGAGGCCGAGCTTTCGGACGCGCTATCCGCCAAAGGGTTCGCCGATCCAGAGCTCGGCCTCGTCCTGCAGTCCCTCAAGGCCGCGAGGTACGTGGACGACGTCCGCATCGCGCAGCGCGCCGTCGAGCTCGCCACCAAGCAGGACCCGAAGGGGCACCTGCTCGTCGAGCAGAGCCTAAGGGACCGGGGCACGGACGACGAAGCCATCTCCGCCGCGCTCGTCCAGCTCGACAATGAGGCCGAGCTGGCCGAGGCCGCCTTCGAGAAGCACCGGAAGCCTGGCGACACCCCCGCCCGTGCGGCGGCCCGGCTTGCACGCAAGGGCTTCGACGAGGACGCGGTCCGCACAGTCATCGAGCGCCACTTCCCCGAGTTCGACTAGGCACCGCCCCCGCCGTTCCGGCCGCCGCCCGCCGCCCCCGCCGTCCCCCGGTATCCTTCCCCCCTTGAGCGAGTACCGCATCCTGTTCCTCGGCGACATCGTCGGCAAGCCCGGCCGCAAGGCGGTGGAAGAGGCCCTGCCGGGCCTCGTCCAGAAGCACAGCCCGCTCTTCGTCATCGTCAACGGCGAGAACAGCGCCGCGGGGGTCGGGATCACTCAGGAGATCGCAAAGGGGCTCTTCAAGGCCGGAGTGGACGCGATCACGCTCGGGAACCACGCCTTCAACAAAAAGGAGGTCTATGGCTACCTGGGCTCGGGCGCCCCGATCGTTAGGCCGGCGAACCTTCCGCCCGGCACGCCCGGAATCGGCTACACGACGGTCGAGAAGCAGGGCGTCAAGCTCGGCGTCACCAACCTCTGCGGTCGGGTCTTCCTCGACGGCTACGACGACCCCTTCCGCGCGATCGAGCCGATCCTGAAGGAGCTCGGCACTCCGCACGTATTCGTGGACTTTCACGCCGAAGCCACTAGCGAGAAGGTCGCCTTCGCTTTCCACCTCGACGGCCGGGTGACCGCGGTCGTCGGCACCCACACCCATGTGACGACTGCCGACGAGCAGGTCCTCCCCGGCGGGACCGCCTACATCACCGACGTGGGAATGTGCGGCCCCCAGCCTAGCGTAATTGGCATGGACAAGGACGTGATCCTACAGCGATTCCGCACGAGCCTGCCCACCAGGTTTGTCGTGGCGGAGCATCCTGGTGTAATCTCTGGCGTGGTGGTAGACGTCCAAAGCGATACAGGGCGCGCCACATCAATCCGGCGCGTTCCTTGACGCTCCGACCGAGGACCATACGACATGAAGACCCTTTTGACGACGGCGACCTTGGCCGCCCTGGCTGTTGCAGCCCAGGCCCAGGTCATCTACGCTCCCACGATCGCGATCGCGGACCAGCGGATCACCCTCACCCCGTGGGGCTCCGGCACGATCACTGAGACCTCCGAAACGGCCTTTGACGGCGGAGGCTCGATCCGTGTGTCCTCGCGCAACTTCTTCCAGGGCGGGATCGTGCACTTCGAGAACCCCGTGAACCTGGCCGGAGCCTCGGCCGACAAGGCCAACATGTTCCTGATCACCCTGAGCGCCCCGGCCGCGACGACCGTCGAATCCGGCGGCGGCCTCGCCGGAGGCGGGGGCGGCATCAAGGGCGGAGGAGGAGGCGGACTCGGTGGAGCCGGCGGAGTCGGCGGAGTCGGCGGTGCGGGCGGCGTCGGTGGAGCGGCTGGCGGCGGCGGTGCGGCCGGAGGCCAGACCGGCGGCACGGAGCGGCAGGTCACATTCGACACGACCCTCACCAAGGTGAGAATGATCATCACGACGTCCGACGGCAAGAAGTCGGAGGTCTACGTTGACGTGGGCGGAGCGCTTGCGAACTCGCGCGGCTGGAAGTCGGTCGGCGTCCCCCTCGTCAGCATCCCGGGGTTCGACAAGACCAACAAGATGATTAAGTCCATCGCCTTTTCCGGCGACACGATCGGCACGTTCTACGTCGGCGAGCTCAAGGTCGTGAACGACACGACCCCGCTCTACGTCGAGCCCAGCGTCTACGAACTGAACCTGGCCCTAGGCGACGAGATCGTCCTGTCGGCCTACGGCAGCGGTGGATCCTCGCAGCTCCGGTACACCTGGGACTTCGACGCCGCGGACGGCGTGGACGTGGACGCCGAAGGCCAGTACGTCAGGCGGCGGTTCCGCAAGCCCGGCAACTACACGATCACCGTGAGCGTGCACGACCAGTTCGGCCTGAAGAAGCCGCACAGCAGCACGATCAAAGTCGTCGTCAACCCTTAGGCCACTGGTTCAATTGAAGCGCCCGGCCGCCCTCGGTGGCTGGGCGCCTTTGTGTTCGGGTTCGTATCCACCCCGAATCCGAATCAAACCGAACCTCACCCATCCTCCCCCGGTATAACCCGGTGGCGCTTCATGTTCTCCCGCATCGTCACGGCAGTCCTGGCAGGCTCGATCGCGCTCGCCGCGATCCTGTGGCGGGAGCCGTGGGGGATCATCGTTCTCTCTGTACTCATCTTCCTGCTCGCCGGGGCAGAGGCCGCTCACCTCGTAGGTGTTAGCCCTTGGGGCCTGCTAGCGTTCATTCCGCTGATTCCAGCTTTCGGAATGCCGGAATCGCTGTCGAATCCGTTCAACTTATCGATACTCTGGGTGCCGGCGCTCGTCGGTTTGTTAGTTTGGTCTCCTAAACGTATGTGGTCTAGCCCCGGCATTGTCATCTGGCCGGCGGCTGGACTTGCTTCGGGGTTGTTGCTCCAACCTCAATTCTTCTCCGAATCGGCTTCGTTTGCTCCAAACCTCCTTCTCCTCGCCCTGCTCCCGCTCTGGGTCGGCGACTCGCTGGCCTACTTCGTCGGCAAGGCGATCGGCAGGCACAAGATGGCGCCGAGCATCAGCCCGAACAAGACCTGGGAGGGGGCGGCCGCCAACCTGCTCGGATGCCTGGGGGCGGCGTACGGGATCGGAGCCTGGCTCGGTGTCCCCCTCGCAGCAAGCATCGCCGTCGGGCTCACGACCGGGATCCTCGGCCAGGTCGGAGACCTGCTCCAGAGCCGCCTCAAGCGGCTGGCCAATGTTAAGGACTCCGGCACGATCCTGCCCGGTCACGGCGGTGTGCTCGACCGCCTGGACTCGTTCCTCTTCAGCAGCTACCCCAGCCTGCTGGCCCTCTACCTGCTCGCGCCGGAGCTGTTTCACGTGAAACAGTGGCCCTGGTAAAGTCAACCGCCATGCCCGTCATCCAAGCTGAGAACCTCCGAAAGGTCTACGAGGTGACGCGCAAGCAGCCCGGGTTCTGGGGCACGGTCAAGGGCCTGGTGAAGCCGATCAAAGACGAGGTCGAGGCGGTCAAAGGCATAGACCTCAATATCGAGAAGGGCGAGATCGTCGGGTTCCTCGGCCCCAACGGGGCCGGGAAGACCACCACCATAAAGATGCTCAGCGGCATCATGTTCCCTACTTCGGGCACGGCCACGGTGCTCGGCTTTGAGCCCTGGAAGCGGAACCCGGACATGCTCCGCCGGATCGCCCTCGTCATGGGGAACAAGCAGCAGCTCTGGTGGGACCTCCCGGCGGTAGAGAGCTTCAACGTCCTTCGGGTGCTCTACGACGTCTCAGACGCCGACTACAAGGAGCGCCTGGACTACCTGGCCGAGCAGCTCCAGCTCACCGACAAGCTGGACACCCAGGTCCGCAAGCTCAGCCTGGGCGAGCGGATGAAGTGCGAGCTTATCGCCGCCCTGCTTCACAGCCCCGAAGTCCTCTTCCTGGACGAGCCCACAATCGGGCTCGACCTAGTCTCCCAAAAGCGGATGAGGGACTTCCTCCGCGACCTCAACAAGCGCACCCAGTGCACCATCGTCCTGACCAGCCACTACATGCAGGACGTCCAGGAGCTGGCCCAGAGGGTGATCGTTATTGATAAAGGAGCCCTGGTCTTTAGCGGGGTAATTCACCAGTTGGTGGATCGGTACGGGGCAGACAAGCAGCTCAGGCTCACCTTCGGGGGAACCGACCCGATTCCAGACCTGAGCGCCTACGGCAAGGTGCTTGAGTCAGAGGGCCGCGTGGCGACTGTCTCAGTCCCCAAGGCCGAGGTCACCCAGGCTGCCAGCAAGATCCTCCAGACCCTCCCGGTGGTGGACATCGCCGTTGAGGAGGTCTCTGTCGAAGAGGTCGTCCGTAGGCTCTTCGAGCACGGCCACTAGCAGTGTTTCACGTGAAACACATTGCTTCTCCATTTGGTTAGTTTCACGTGAAACATACGGGGGCCTAGGCTCACCGCCCGGCATGAGATACACTCCGGCCAACTTTCACGACAGGAAAGCTACAACATGGACACGGATCTCTCAACCCGTTACGACGCCTCGATCGTCGAGTCGAAGTGGTACCAGGCCTGGCAGGACGCCGGCCTCTTCAAGCCCGGGCCGGGCGACCGCCGGTACACGATCACCATCCCCCCTCCCAACATTACCGGGTCGCTCCACATGGGCCACGCCCTGTGCTACGGGCTCCAGGACCTCCTTGGCAGGTACAAGCGGCTCCGCGGCTACAGCGTCCTGATCCTCCCCGGCCAAGACCACGCCGGGATCGCCACCCAGTCGGTCGTGACCAAGCAGCTCAAAAAGGAGGGCGTTGAGGCGTTCCAGATCGGCAGGGAGAAGTTCGTTGAGCGGGTCTGGCAGTGGCGGACCGAGTCTGGCGACACGATCCTCAGGCAGTTCCGGTCGCTAGGCTGCGCCTTCGACTGGGACCGCGAGCGGTTCACGCTCGACGACCGCTACGTCCAGGCCGTCCTCAAGGTCTTCATCGAATGGTTCGAGAGGGGCCTGATCTACCGCGGGCTCCGTGTCGTCAACTGGGACCCCATCCTCAAGACCAGCGTCAGCGACATCGAGACCGAGCGCCGCGTCACGAGAGGCAAGCTCTACCACGTCCGCTATCCGTTCAAAGATAACTCAGGTCACCTAACTATCGCCACGACGCGGCCAGAGACCATGCTCGCCGACGTCGCCGTCGCCGTACACCCCAAGGACAAGCGCTACACCGAGCTGATTGGAAAGACCCTCGTGCTCCCGCTCGTCGGCCGCGAGCTGCCGCTGATCGCCGACGAATACCCCGACCCGGAGTTTGGGACGGGGGCGGTCAAGATCACCCCCGGCCACGACGCCAACGACTTCGAGGTCGGCCAGCGGCATGGGCTTGAGACCCTCGTCGTCTTCGACGAGGCGGCGAAGGTCAACGACCTCGGGGGCGCCTACAAGGGCCTCGACCGCGTCAAGGCGCGGGAGAGGATCGTCGCCGACCTAGAGGAGCAGGGGTTCCTCGAAAGGACCGAGGACCACGAGATCGCGCTCGTCGTCAGCACTCGCTCGAACGAGCCCGTCGAGCCGATGGCGTCGGAGCAGTGGTTCGTCTCCCAGACGCAGCTCGCCGCGCCGGCGATCAAGGCGGTCGAGGAAGGCAAGGTCCGGTTCGTGCCCGAGCGGTACACGTCGGTCTATCTCGACTGGATGAACAACATCCGCGACTGGTGCGTGAGCAGACAGCTCTGGTGGGGGCACCGCATTCCCGTTTATTACACGGAGGACAACGCGCCGTTCGCCGCGCTGAGTTGGGAGGACGCGCAGAAGAAGGCGGGCGACAGAAAGATAGTGCGCCAAGACGACGACGTGCTCGACACGTGGTTCTCGAGCGGGCTGTGGCCGTTCGCGACGCTGGGTTGGCCGGAACAGACGGACGATCTCAAGACGCACTACCCGACCGACGTGCTCGTCACAGCGCGCGACATCATCTACCTCTGGGTCGCGCGCATGATGATGATGGGGCTCGACTTCGTCAAGGAGGTCCCCTTCAAAGACGTTTACATCTACGCGACCGTGCTCACGGAGGACGGCAAGCGCATGTCGAAGTCGCTCGGCACTGGAGTGGACCCGATGGACATCATTGGGACGAAGGGCGCGGACGCGCTGCGGTACACGCTCTTCAGCCAGACGGGATACAACCAGGACATCCGCTACTCGGACCGTCGGACGGAAGAAGCACGCAACTTCTGCAACAAGATCTGGAACGCCTCGCGCTTCGTCTTCATGAACCTCGAAGGCTATGACCACAGTCGGTCGCGACAGCTGCAGGTCGTTGACGAATGGATCCTCTCGCGACTTGCGCGCACTGAGCGGACGGTGCGCGAGAGCTACGAGGCGTACGACGTGCAGAGCGCGTGCCAGGCGCTCTACCAGTTCTTCTGGTCGGAGCTCTGCGACTGGTACATCGAGATCAGCAAGGGCCGGCTCGCGGACCCGGCGCAGAGGAGCGCGCCACAGTGGGTGCTCGTCACGTGCCTCGACGCTTTCCTGCGCATGATACACCCGGTCATGCCGCACATAACAGAGGAGGTCTACAGCCACCTACCGGTCCCCGGCAAGTCGGCGCTCCTCATGCAGGCCACATGGCCCGAGCAGGCAGGGACTGTCAATGAAAGGGCCGAAAACCTGGTCGAATCGTGGCTAGAGACGACCCGAGCGCTGCGCGCCCTGCGCGCCGAGCTCGGCCTGGCCGCGATGAAGGCGGTGCCCGTCGCCTACTACGAGGGCGACCTCGGCGACGGCGCATCGTTGGTCGCGGGGCAGGCGTGGATCGAGGACCTTCGCAGGGGCCGGCCGGAAGGGAAGTTCGTCTCCACTTCGATCCCCGGAATTGACCTGCACCTTCCGACGGAGGGGCTGATTGACGAGGTCGCGGAGCGCGAGCGCATCGGAGGGCAGATCGAGAAGGCGACGCAGGAACTGGCGAAGCTCGAACAAAGACTGGAAAACCCGAACTTCGTCGAGCGCGCAAAGCCGGAGGTCGTCGAGAAGGAGCGTGCGACCACCAACGACCTGCGCGACATGATCGCGAAGCTCGAGTCGCGCAAGAAGCTGTTCGGTGGATAGGTATGGAGGGTCGCGCTCCTGCGCGACCGAGGTCGCACGATTCAGGTCGTCCGGGAGGCCGACCCTCCGTAGCGCCTATCTATACACCTTCGCCAGCACGAACTCGTCGCCGCGCGGCACGAACACGATCGTGCCGTCGCGGTCGGTGCGCATGAGCCGGGCGCCGTGCTCTCGCACGCGGTCCTGCATCTGCACGGCAGGATGGCCGTACGTGTTGCGACGTCCGCACGACACGACGACGAACGAAGGCGAAGTCTCTTCGAGCCACTCGGTTGACGTCGAGTGTCGGCTGCCGTGGTGCCCGGCCTTCAGCAAGTCAACGTCCCAGTCACCGACCGAAGACATCGCGCCCTCGACGATCGAGTTCGCGTCCCCTGTCATTGCGAGCGACGCACCGCCGACGTCAACGCGCACGAACAGCGAAGCCTCGTTCGCCTCGATGCCTTCGAACCACGGGGGCGCTGCGATCAACAGGGACAACTCCCCGATCTGGGCGCGCGTGCTGCCATCGAGCCACTCCACCTGCGACTCGCGCAGCCCCGCTTCTCCGAGCGCCTTCAACATCTCCGGGTCGTTGCGGAACGCCTGCGACACGATCACCCGCCCGATCCGGAACCGGCCGGCGACGGACAGCAGCCCACCGACGTGGTCGAGGTCCGGGTGCGTCAAGATCAAACAGTCAATCGTCTTCACCCCCAGCCGCCTCAGGCCCGGCACGACCAACCGCTCGCCCGCGTCGAAGTCCTCCGTGCTCGCCGCCACGTCCACCACGACCGTCCGGTCGTCGCTCATCAGGACCGTGCAGTCGCCCTGCCCGACGGAGAGGAACGCGACCTTCACCCCCACGTTGCCCGTCGTGCCCTCGTAGGCGACCCCGCCGAGCAGGGCCGCAAGCCCGACCGCAAAGGCGCTAAGCCGGGCGGACATGCGGCCTCCAGAGCAGCAGGGCGAGCAGGTAGGTCGGGACCAGCCAATAGGCGGAGAACTCCGGCGCGTCGAGCGCGGCGAAGGGGAGCGACCCGAGCCGCTCGATCACGAGCCCGACCCACCCCGTCATCGGCTCGACGCACAGCTTGAGCATCCCCACGCCGACCGCGGGCACGATCGCCCACAGCCCCCAGGCCGCCAGCGCCCCCGAGATCACGATCCCCAGTACGGGCACAACCAAAAGGTTGGCAGGCACGCTCATCAGCGGCACCATGCCGAAGTGGTAGGCGAGCAGCGGGGCCGTCGCCACGGTCACGACCACGCTCGCCTGGGTGTACTGCAGCGCCCACTCGCGCAGCCCGGCGTGAGAGTCGAGCGGCGTGGCCTCTGGCAGGCGCGAGAACAGCACGAGCGAGCCCACCGCGACCATCGAGAGCTGGAACCCGATGTCTCGCACCAGCTCCGGCGCCCAGAGCAGCGACACAATCCCAGCGAACGCCAAGGCCGAGAGGCCGTCCGGGCCACGACGGAACAGGTAGGCGCTGACGAGCACCAGCGTCATAAGGATCGCGCGCATGACCGGCGGCTGGAACCCCGCCGCGGCCGCGTAGACGGCCAGCAGCGCGAAGAGCACGGTGATCTGGGCGGGGCGGGGAACGGGCATCGTCCCGAGCAGGCCGGCAAGCGCGAACGCGACCAGAACGATGTGCAAGCCGGAGGTCGAGACGATGTGCGACGTGCCGGTCTTGGCCATTGCACGGCGCAGGTCGAGCGGGATGTCGGAGGTCATGCTGAAGCACATGCCGTCGAGCAGCGGTCCCGCGGCCGGGTCGGCGAACCCGTCGGTCATGCGTTGGAAGCTCCGCCGGAGCGCCATCCCGACCCGCCAAACGAACGAGCCGCGATCCACGACCGCCGGCTCTGAGATGGCCCTCATCGTGCCGATCGCCCCGCGGTGCGCTATCTGCCCCTCGCTCAGCGGCTTGATGTCGGCCCGCACCTTAAGCCTGTCCCCAAGCACCACGCCGGAGTCGGCGTCGAGGTAGAGCACGTACCGCTCGTCGCCGTGGCCGACAACCGTCCGCATGGATTCGGCAGTCGTGACCGGCATCGTCAGCACGTCCACCTCGGTCTCGAGGAACGCCTCCTCGACCACGGGCGCCTCGTCCAGGCGTGGGTAGATCAGTAACCCGAGCCCGCAGGCCAGCACGCACGCGAGCCGCACAGGCCAGCGCTTGACGAAGAGCACCAACGGCACGGCGAAGAGCGCGAACCACCCGACCACCGCGCCGGCGCACCCTGCTACGAGCCCAAGGAAGACCGCGACCAGGGGGCGACGGTCCAGCTCCTCTCGCAACGCCTCCTCCTAGCGGACCCTGAAGGACCGGACGCCGACCCGCATGTCCCGAAAGAGCCCTGGCTCGGCCGCTGCTTCGTTCAGCCGGGCCACGATGTCCTCTTTCCTGAGGCGGATCTCCTGCGCCCAGGCAGACCCGCTCGCCACCACCCACAGGGTCCCCTTTTCGTACCTGTCGGGCTCGGACTTGTCCGCGAGCGCCTCGCCGACGATCTCCCCCCACTTGCGCATGGCGATCTGCGCCCTCGCAGCCTTCAAGACTTCGGGGCGGCCCAGCGCGGCTCCCAGCATGCCCTCGACCTTCTTCATGCCTCTGTGACCGTGCCGGAGACTACCCGGAAGACTTTTGAGCGGCCGACGAGCTCGACGCCCGCCTGCTCCGGCTCGGTGCACGTCAGGAACACCTGTCCGCCAAGTTCGAGCGAGCGTTCGACGAGACGTGACCGGCGGCCCTGGTCGAGGTCCGAGAACACGTCGTCGAGCAGCAGCACCGGCGGCACTCCCAGGACGCCGCTGGCAGAGGCGAGCACTGCGAGCTTCAGCGCGATCACCGCCGTCCGCTGTTGCCCTTGTGAACCAAATGGTCGAGCCTCCGACCCCCCTATCTCGATCTCGAGCTCGTCCCTGTGCGGGCCCGTGCCGGTCGTGCCGCGGCGGAGGTCGTCCACGCGCCCGCTCGCAAGGTTCTCGAGCAGGTCGCCCGCGTCGCGCTCGACGTACCGCAGCGCCACCTCCTCGCCGGCGCCTAGGTCCGCGTGCGCCGCTGCGACGAGCGGGGCGATGGCCGAAATCCAGTCCCGCCGGTACCGCCGCATCTCGGTCCCGTGCTGTGCGAGCTGCTCCTCCCAGGCTTCGAAGACGTCGGGCGGCTGGTACGTCTCCTGAGCCGATTTCAGCAGCGCGTTGCGCTGTTCCAGGGCCCGCTTGTAGACGGCCAGGTGCCGAAGATAGCCGGGGTAGAGCTGCGAGAGCTCGCTGTCCAAAAAGTGCCTGCGCTCGCTCGGATCGCCGCGGACGATCTCCAGGTCCCCGGCCGAGAACGAGACCGTCGGGATCCGTCCCAGGACGTCGCTCGGGCGGGGAAGCGAAGCCCCGTTCAAAAGCACCCTCTTCCGCACCCCGCGCCGCAGCTCGACCGCGACCGTCGTCCCCGAACCGGCCAGCTCCGCACTGACCGAACCGGTCTCCTCGCCGTGCATCACCGCCTGCGCGTCCCTGGTCCCGCGTATCAACCTTCCAGTTGAGACCAGGTGCACCGCTTCCAGGAGGTTCGTCTTGCCCTGCGCGTTCGCCCCCGAGACGATGTTGAACCCCGCCCCCGGACGCGCGAACGCGTCCCGGTAGTTCCGGAAGAAGTGCAACGAAAGGCGCTCGATGACCGGCGCGGCGACGCGTGTTTCCACAGCTGTTCGTAAATCCTATCTCGTATATAGACAACCTTATTACAGTTACTAAGGTGTGAATAGTGGGGAAAGCGTGTCGGGCTGAACCTGGCTCAGGTTCGGACCCTCGCCCGGACAACCTGCCGACAACCGGACCGGAAAACCCCAGCGGAAGCGTTGCAGAATCCCCCACGCCGCTTTCCGCCGCGTTGTCCCCACAGATTCAGAACAACTTTCTCTTGCGCCCGTACTTCATCACGACGGCCTCCATCTGGTACACGGGGTGCACTCCCGGGAGCGGTTCGATCCGCTCCTTTGTCGCGAACGGCTTCCAGACCTCTTCGACGCTGCGCATCTGCACGGTCGGCGGGAGCTCCGGGAAGCGGTCGCACAGCCGCTTGATCGCGAAGTACTCCTCCATCGTCATGGTCGTGAGCTCACCGACGGTCTCCTCGAACGGGTGCACGCCCGCGTGGTGCGGCGTGACCTGGTACTGCGGGTTCGGCTTGGCGTCGTAGATCACGATCGTCCCGGCCGCGAGGTCGCCCAGCCGCTGCGACTTCTCGTTCATGAAGCTCGCGATGAACCCGGCAAAGTAGAACATCGGAAGGAAGTCGGCCACGCGCAGAAAGTTCCTGTACACCGCCGAGCGGAGCGTCACCGGGGTCCCGTCGTCCGAGACGACCCGGATCCCGGCGGCCTTCTTGCCCGGCGTCAAGCCGTTCCACAACCACTCGAAGAGGATGAAATAGAGGAAGAACGACGCCGCCAGGAAGAACCCGTAGAGCCCAAAGGCGAACTCGCCCAAGACGAGACCCGCGAGCCCCGCTAGAAACGTCGCCGCAAAGATGGTGGCCGCGAGTAACATCAGATCAATGATCTGCGCCCCGATCCGGCCACCTACCCCGGCGACCCGAAAGCTCACCACGGCCTTTTCTGGAGTCAGCACCGTGTGCTGGTCGTTCACAATCTAGATTCTATCACCCATGCCCGTCCCGACCACGCGCTTCTGGCTCCTCATCGCCGCCGGCATACCGCTGGCGCTCATCGGCGCGGTCGTGCCCGGATTCGAGGCCGTGCTGCTGCCGTACAACGCCATGCTCCTGGTCGCTCTGGTCACGAGCTGGCTCGTTGCTCGCCGGTGGGACTTTCTCACGGTCACTCGCGTCACCGCGCCGCTGTTCAGCGTCGGCGTCCCAAACCCCGTGCGGCTCGACGTCGAGAACGCCAGCGACATTCGGGTGCGCCTCCTCGTCCGGGACGCCCCGCCGTCCGACTCCGACGCGACGCGGCACGAGTTTGCCGTCGCGCTCGAGCCGGGGCGTGCGCAACAGCTCTCCTACACCATCACGCCGCGCCACCGCGGCAACGACGCCTTCGGCGGCACGTACCTCCGCGTGCTTGCGCCGCTCGGCCTCGCGTGGGTCGAGAAGTTCGTCCCCAACCAACAGAAGGCGCCGATCTATCCCAACGTCCGCGCGCTCGCAGAGTACGACCTGCTCAAGCAGAAGGGCCACCTCGCGCTCATGGGAGTGCGGCGCTCGCGCGTGAAAGGGCTCGGCACGGAGTTCGAGTCGCTGCGCGAGTACAACGACGACGATTACCGCATCATAGATTGGAAGACCACCGCACGGACAGGAAAACTGGTTGTGCGCAACTACGAGGTCGAGCGGAACCAGGGTGTCATCGTCGCGCTCGACGTCGGACGCCACATGCTCGCGGAGGTCGCCGGACGCCGAAAGCTCGACTACGCGATTGACTCTTCGCTTATGCTCATGCACGCCGCTGAGAAGATGGGCGACCAGATCGGGCTGCTCATGTTCAGCGACTACGTCGGGCGCTACATCGCGCCGAAGAAGGGCCGCGCGCAGGTCAGCGCGATCCTCGACACCGTGCACGGCGTCCACGCCGAGCCAGTGCAGCCCAACTATCTGGCCGCGTTCTCATACCTCGCCTCGCGTTGGAAGCGGCGCTCGCTCGTCGTCGTCTTCACCGATGCGGAGAACGAGGAACAGGCCGCAGAACTCTCCGCCGCGCTTTCGATCCTCCGGCGAAGGCACCTGCTCTTCGTCGTGCGCGTCGCAGACCCGCGCCTGCGCGAGGTCCTCGCGACCGGCGTCGAAAAGCCGACCGACCTCTACCACCGCGCGGCCGCTTTCTGGTACTTCCGCGACCGCAAGAAGGCCGACGTGCGGCTCTCGACCGGCGGCGTCCAGAGCATCGAGGCCGAGCCCGAGGACCTCTCCGCCGCCCTCGTCAGCGCGTATCTCAGGGTGAAGGAGCTGGCGTTGATCTGAGGTTCAGGTTGGTTCGGATTAGTTCCGGGTAGATTCGACAAACTCAAACCCGCCGATCCCGCCGAACTTCCAAACTCCCCCCATGAACCCCTTCATCGCGGAAGCCAAGTCCCTCGCAGACATGCTGCGCAGATCGTGCGTCAAACACGCCGGCCGCACCGCGCTCGTCTATCCCGAGAACAAGGACTTCCACACGGTCACGTACAAGGAGCTCTGGCAAGAGACGCTGAAGTACGCGATCTGCGTCAACGCGCTCGGCGTCCAGCGAGGCGACCGCCTCTGCATCATCGGCGAAACGTGCAAGGAGTGGGCGCTCGTGGACTGGGCGTGCCAGTGCCTCGGCGTCGTCACCGTCCCGATCTACCCGACGCTCCCGGAGGACCAGGCGCAGTACATCGTCGCCGACTCCGGCGCGAAGGTCGTCGTCTGCAGCGACGAAAAGCAGTCGGCGAAGGTCCGCGGCATGCCCGGCGTGCGCGCGCTAACCTGGGCCGGCCTGCTCACCGAAAAGTCGGGCCTCACAGAAGCGCAGCTCAACGCGCGCATTGACGAGATCGGCAAACACGACAACGCGACGTTCATCTACACCAGCGGCACGACGGGGAGCCCGAAGGGCGTCATCCTCACGCACGACAACTTCATCTCGCTCAGCGCGAGCATCCAGAGCGGGTTCCCGGTGGACGAGAACGACCGCTTCTTCATCTTCCTCCCGCTCGCGCACGTATTTGCGCGGTACGCGGGACACGCGCTGCCCGTCGCGATCGGCGGCAGCACCGTGTACGCCGGCTCGATCGCCAGCATCGGCGCGGACCTCCTCAAAACGAGCCCCACGATCGTGCTCTGCGTCCCGCGCTTCCTCGAGTCCATGCGCGCGCGCGTGCTCGATGGCGTCGAGAAGTCGCCGACGCTCCGCAAAAAGCTCTTCTACTGGGCGCTCGACCAAGGCATCAAGAAGTACCGCAAGCAGCCCGCGCCGTTCCACGGGCTGCTCGACAAGATCGTCGGAAAGAAACTGCGCGACAAGATCGGCGGGTCCGTGCGGTTCTTCGTCAGCGGCGGCGCCGCGCTGCCGCCGCACGTCAACGAGTTCTACAACGCGTTCCACCTCACGGTCCTGCAGGGCTACGGCCTCACGGAGACGACGGCCGCGAGCTGCATCAACAGGCCGTGGGACAACCGCCCGCACACCGTCGGCCCGCCGCTCGACGTCGTCGAGATCAAGATCGCGGGCGACGGCGAGATCCTGCAGCGCGGCAGCAGCGTGATGAAGGGCTACTACAACCTGCCCGAGGACACTGCCGCCGCGATCGAGAGCGACGGGTGGTTCCACACCGGCGACATCGGAGAGTTCGACGACGGGCACCTCAAGATCACCGACAGGAAGAAGGACCTGCTCGTGCTCGGCAATGGGAAGAACGTCGCGCCGCTGCCGATCGAGAACAAGCTCAAGGAGAGCGAGTTCATCAACGAGGCCGTGCTCTTCGGCGACGGCATGGAGTACTGCTGCGCGCTCATCGTCCCCGAGTTCGACCGAGTGAAGACGTGGCTGAAGGCGAAGGGCGTCGAAGAGAGCGACCTCGCGGCGATCGCCGCGCGCGACGACGTGCGCGAGCTGATCAAAGGGGAGGTCTCGAACACCAACAAGACCCTCGCCGACTATGAGAAGGCGAAAAAGCACACCATCCTTGGCGTCGTGTTCTCGGTGGAAACCGGCGAACTCACCCCCTCGCTCAAAGTCAAGCGCAAGGTCGTCAAGGAAAAGTTCGCCAAAGAGCTCGACTCGATGAAGCGCTAAGCTACATCGAACGGATCGCACCACTCAGCGATTCGACTTGTGCTCATACTGCTCGATCGCGAACATGACCATCTTTGCCTGGCGCGCCTCAAGATCGCTTTCTGATCTCATTTGCTGCTCGATCGCCTCTCTCAGCGCATCGGTGATCTCGACACGCCGATACCATCCGAAGTAGTGGTGGTCGTGCCCGTCTACGTGGGTCAGTTCCATTCGATCGGCGCCATCGAACGTGACGGTGTACTCACCGGTTACAATCCCGCTATAGCAGTTGCCGCAGCCGGAGACGCTGTCGATGACGAGACGACCATCGTCATAGTGCCATGTCCGCTGGGACGTAGATGGGATGTCTGCGACATCCCAGTTGTCCATGAGAAAGAAAGCCTTCTCCTTGCTGCCAAACTCCTTGGTAACCTCCTGCACCCACAGTCCTACGAACTTCGTTGGTTGCGTGCCGTGCTTGGAGTGCGGATGCCCGCGCAACGGGTCCGTGATCGAGTAGATCAAACCCAGCCCCGGGAACGGAGCGAGAACAAACCACAGGAACGGCGCGGCGACGATAGACACGATCGCAGTGCGCTTCAGGAAGCGGGCTCTAGCGTCCGTCATGTGATACTCCACCCTCATACTATCACGGTTCTCGTCGTCTGGACTCCCGCCGAACTACCCCGAACGCCCCATTGTGCCGAAGCTAGTCTTCGTCGAGAAAAGTGGGGAACCCGAAGGGACAAATGAGCATCTGGTTGTCATAAAGCTCGATCTTCTTCCGCTCGAGCGCGGGATCAGGAGAGTACGTCCCCGTCAGAGACACGAACAGAAGCGCTCCAGACGCAACAAGGGCGACGATTCTGCCGATCGCTAAGAACGTGACACCGTACACTGCAGGCCTCCACCCTTCATTCTATCAGGCCGGTGGTCCTGGCAAGGGGCGCACACAGCGCAAACTCTTCGACCCTCGACTCCCTGACCCCCGAACCACTCTCATCACGAACCCGCCCCTTCCCGCCGCCCCTTCCCGAACCCCCGGACCACCCCCGGTATCCTCGCCACACATGCTCACCCTCGCCACAAAGGTCATCGAGCTCAAAAAGCAGTACCCGCTCCAGATCAGCAGAGGCACGAGCACAGGCAGCCGCAACGTCTTCGTCACGGCCACAGACGGCGCCCACACCGGGCTCGGCGAGTGCGCCCCCGGCACAGGCGACGACCAGGACCTCGCCCAGCGAGCCGTAGACCAGATCGGACAGCTCAACAAGTCCGGCCTCTACGAGCTCGCCATCCACGAGGTCTACACGAAGATGCTCCACATGGGGATCGAGCGCCCCGCAATGGCCGGCGTGGACATCGCCCTCTGGGACCTCCTCGGCAAGCAGGCCGGCCTCCCGCTCTACAGGCTCTTCGGCCTCGGCAAGCCCTTCGTCCCGACCAGCATCACCGTCGGCATCAACCCCCCGGAAGTCATTGCAGAACGGGTCCCCGAAATCATCCTCAACTGGACGAACAACGAGGCGAAGGCGCTCAAGGTCAAGCTCGGCAACCCTGAAGGCATCGAAAGGGACAAGCAAGCGTACGAAGCGGCGAGGGAAGCCGCCGCCCCTTACAACGTCGCGCTGAGGGTGGACGCCAACGGCGGTTGGTCAGAAAAGGACGCGACGCACATGATCGCCTGGCTCGCGGAGAGGGGCTGCGGATACGTGGAACAGCCGCTCGCAAAGGGCGACGAGGACGCGCTGCCGGGGGTCTTCGCCCAAAGAAAGCTCCCCATCTTCCTCGACGAGAGCGTCCACACCGCGGCCGACGTCCCCAAAGTAGCCGACCGCTGCGACGGAATAAACTTCAAGCTCATGAAGACCGGAGGACTGACCGAGGCGTTACGCGCCGTGAACACCGCGCGCGCGCACGGCCTCAAGACGATGATCGGATGCATGGGCGAGAGCAGCGTCGCGATCGCCGCGGGAGCGAGCATCGGCGCGCTCATGGACTACATTGACCTCGACGCGCACTTCAACCTGGATCCCGACCCGGCGGGGGGCACCAAGCTCGTCTCCGGCGTCGTCGTCCCGACCAACCACCCAGGCCACGGCGCCTTCCTCAAATAAGTGCTCACGAGCGCGCACAGGATCGCCGTCTACATGGAGGGCGCGTTCGCCGAAAAGACAGGCAAGATGGGCCTCGGCGTCCTGCGGTTTTCGCCGCACGAGATCGTCTGCCTCGTGGATTCGCAGAACGTCGGCGAGGACAGCGTCGCGCTCACGCGCGTTGATCGCAAAGTTCCGATCGTCGGGAGCGTCGAGGACGCGCGCGCGCTCGGCGCGGACGTCCTGCTCCTCGGCATCGCGCCGCCCGGCGGGCTCATTCCTGAAAGCTGGTTCCCGACGCTGGACCGCGCGGTCGAACTCGGCTTCAACATCGTCAACGGCCTCCACGACCGCCTCGCACCGCGATACCCGTTCCTTCAGAGTTCCGTACCCCCGAACCAATCCGAACCAACCCGTACCAACCCGGACCAATTCATCTACGACATCCGCACCGAGCCCCCCGACATCGGTGTCGGCTACGCCGAAGCGCGCCACCTCACGAACACCCGCGTGCTCTTCATCGGTACCGACATGGCCGTCGGAAAGATGACCGCGGGGCTCGTGATGTGGAAGGAGGCGCTCGCGCGGGGCATCAAGGCGGAGTTTGTCGCGACAGGGCAGATCGGTATCACGATCACTGGCAAGGGCGTGCCGCTCGATTGCATACGTCTCGACTTCGCCTGCGGCGCGATCGAGAGGGAAGTGATGGCGTGCAAAGACGCGGACCTCGTCCTGATCGAAGGCCAGGGCTCGCTCCTCCACCCAGGCAGCACCTCGACCCTGCCGCTCATCCGCGGCTCGCAGCCGACGCACCTCGTGCTCTGCCATCGCGCGGGGATGGACACGCTGCCTCGCCTGCCTTGGGTCCATGTCCCGCCGCTCGTCGAGTTCATCAGGCTCTACCAGGACCTCGCCGAGGTCTGCGGCACCTACGTGCGGCCGCAGGCCGTCGGCATCGCCCTCAACTGCGCCCACCTCTCGCCGGACGCCGAAGCCCTCGCCGCTTGCGAAGAAACTGAGCGCGAAACCAACCTCCCCACCACCGACCCCGTCCGCTTCGGTACCGCCCGCCTTCTGGACTCCCTTTTGAGCTAATCGGAGCGCGGGCTTCCATGCCTCAGGACGCGCAAACGCAAGACCTGGCGAGGGTCAAACAGAGTCCTGAGGCTTAGAACCGCGTGAGCCCTTCCATGCCTCAGGACGCGCGAACGCAAAACCTGGCGAGGGTCGAACAGAGTCCTGAGGCTTAGAACCGCGTGAGCCATTCCATGCCTCAGGACGCGCATACGCAGGACCTGGCGAGGGCCAGACAGAGTCCTGAGGCTTAGTTTCCGGGTTGAACGGACAGGCCGGCCGTGCACCGCCGGCCAACGCCTGCTCCGACGCACGGCTTATCCGTGTTCCGAGAATTCTAGGTCCGGCCTGCCAGAGACCGACCCCGGCAGGGGTCACAGTTCGATAGCCAGGGGTCGAGCGAAGCGACACCCCTGGTAGCGGGCCGAACGACCAAGGTCGAACGTCGCAGCGCGACGTGAGACTTAAACAGGTTCACCGGACCTTCCGCGTTCACTCCCACAACGACGAAACGGGCAACCCAACAAACCCGTCCTTGTACACCGCAGAAGAAGCGCCCGTGTGCAACACTACTCCGCGCAAAAACCGCTCCCCCGCGATGTCCGCCAAAACCTCCAACCCGCGAAACGCCGAAGGCGCGGGAACGGGATCAGCGGTCACCGACACCCCCACGACCTCCCCGGACGCAGACTCTAACACCACAGGCACAGACCAAGTCCGCAACGAACGAAAGTGCTGAACAAGCGTCCGCGATCCACAGCCGTCAACCAGCCGCACGATCTCGCACGAGACAAAACACTCTAACAACCGCAACAGCGACGACTCGTCCGCCGCACGGACGTCGTCAATGCCAAGCAAGTGCGCCAACACGCCGGGATCAGAGAACTGGAGCTTCGCAGTCTTCGCGCCGTGCGACCACGCGTGCAACGGCCGCAGCACGAACACCGACTCGAGCAGCGACAAGTAGCGCGTCAGGGTCGTGTGCGGGATCCCCACCTCGCGCGAGACGCGCGACACGTTCACCGACTCGCCGCAGTGCCGCGCCAACACTTTCAACAGCCGCGGCATCGCCGTCAGGCCCTCGATGTCCGAAAGGTCGCGCACGTCGCGCTCCGTCACCGTCTTGATGTACGAATCGAACCACGCGCTCGCCCGGTCTTTCGTCGAGCGCGACAGCGGCTCCGGAAACCCCCCGCGCAAGACCCGCTCCCAGCAATCCCCCTCTCCCCTCCGGGGGAGAGGGGCTAGGGGTGAGGGGTCGCCTGCCGCAAACACCCTCTGAACAAAACCACCCTCGACGCCCTCCACCTCCGCCTGGCACAGCGGCCACAACGGTACGACCTCCATCCGACCGGCCAATGACTCCGACAGCCGAGGCAGCAACAGCACGTTGGACGAACCGGTCAGCAAGAACCGGCCCGGCCGACGGTCCGCGTCCACCGACTTCTTGATCGCGCGGAAAACACCCGGCGCGCGCTGAACCTCGTCAATCACGACCGACCCGCGGAACTGTGAGACGAACGCGTCCGGGTTCCGCACCGCCGCGTCCAGCGCGAGCGAGTCGTCCAAGGTCACGAACGGAACGCCCTCCCCTACGAACCGCCGCACTAGCGTCGTCTTCCCGCACTGCCGAGGGCCTTGGACAACCACGACCGGCGTGTCCCCCATCGCCGCCCGCACCCGCTCCTCCGCAAGCCTCGGATACACCGCGACGAGTCTACCACGGCGGCGGTGAAATATTCACCACTTAGCGGTGGATACAAAGCGATAAGGTCAGTCTGTCAACCAAGCTAGGGCTTACTACCTGATTTCGCGAAACAGGCTTGACAAATTAGCTACACGATCTGGTAGAATGAGACTATAGGGGGAAACAGGCGCGTCACCCAATTCCGGCTTAGCGCCGGGCGGCGACGAGCAGGTTGCGCCACTTCGCGTTGCGGAGGTCGTCGGTGGCGACGCCCTTGTTGTTGCTCGAAGAGTGGATGAAGTAGGCCCCGCCGTCCTCGCGCCAACCGATGAACATGCCCGTATGCCCGATCAGCCCGCGCTTCTTGTCCCAGAAGTACAGCCGGTCGCCGGCCTGCAGGTCTTCCAGCCGGGTCACCGGCGTGCCGACCTTGTACTGCTCGGCCGCCGTTCGCGGCAGGTCCACGCCGATCTTCTCGAACACGTCCTGCACGAACGCCGAGCAGTCAATCCCGCTCGCCGCGTTGGTCCCGCCGAACTTGTACGGCGCGCCCATGTACTCGAACGAAATCTCGACGGCCTTGCTCATGTCGCGGCTCGCGGACGTGCCCCGCGCCTGCTGCTTCGGTGCGGTCACCGTGTAGGGGAGCTGCGCGACCGAGTCGGCCGCGATGAAACCGTGCTTGCCGTTCGTCAGCAGGACCTTGATCCAGGCCGCGTCCTCGTAGGGGTTGATGACCAGGTACTCGAACTCTTTGGTCGTGTAGTAGACCTTGGACTTGGCGCTGGCCGACTGGTGGATCTTCGCCGGCTCGATGGCCTGGCCGAGCTTGCCCAGCGCCACCCGCCCCTGCTCCTGGGAGAACGCGAACCCGGGCGCGGCAAGCGCGCTCAGGGCGATCGTCAGTCCAAGCAGGCGATTTAGGTTCATCTCTAAGCCAATGGTCGGCAGAACTACCGGGTTTTGTACCCGGAACAGACGAGGTCCAAGCCTCTCAATATCACTAGACCGTCCGAAGAACCCAAAAGGTTACGGGTAGCCCTCTCAGGGTGCGGCATCATTCCGAGCACGTTCCCGGCCTGGTTCAGGACGCCTGCCACGTTGCCGGTCGAGCCGTTGGGGTTGGCCTCCTCGGTCGGCTCTCCCATAGCGTTGACGTATAAAAAGGCCACTCTGTTCGCCTCCCGGAGCTCTTTCAGGGTCTCCTCCTCGCAGACGTACCGGCCCTCTCCGTGGGCGACGGGCACCCGGATGAGCCCCTCTGCCCCCCGGGTCCAGGGCGAGTCCCGGTTGACGGCCTTCAGCGTCACCGTCCGGCAGACGAACTTCTCGCTCGCGTTGAGCAGCAGTGCGCCGGGCAGCAGCCCCGCCTCGCACAGGATCTGGAACCCGTTGCAGACCCCGATCACGGGCCGGCCCTCGGCCGCGAACGCCTTGAGTGCGCCGACGATCGGCGACTGCGAGGCGATTGCGCCACAGCGGAGGTAGTCGCCGTAGGTGAACCCGCCAGGGAGGAACGCGGCGTCGAAGCCGTCCAGTGAGTCCGACTCGTGCCAGGCGTACTCGGCTTGGTAGCCGAGGTCGTCGCGGAGCGACCAGAGCGCGTCCTGGTCGCAGTTCGAGCCGGGGAACTGCAGGACCGCGACCTTCACTTGACTTCCTCGAACCGGTAGTCCTCGATCACCGGGTTGGCGAGCAGCCTGTCGCACATCTCCTTGATGCGCCCTTCGTCGGCCGTCTCGACCTCGAGCTCGATCAGCTTTCCGATCCTCGCTCCCTTGACCTCGTGGAACCCGAGCTTGTCCAGCGACCCCGCCACCGTCTTGCCCGCGGAATCGAGCAGCGAGGGCTTGAGCGTGACGTACACGCGCACCTTGGGCATGTGGCAATTGTGGCACCTGACTATTCTCGATGGAGGGACGACCTCCAGGGCGTCCATGGGCCGCGCAGGCGCTCGACCCTCCGCTCAACGCACCTCGCAGGTAATGTCCCCCCATGATCCTCCGCCTGGGAATCCCGAAAGGCAGCCTGCAGGACGCGACGTTCGCGCTCTTTGAGAAGGCCGGCTGGCGGTTCCGGGTGGACTCGCGGAGCTATCAGCCGGTCGTGGACGACCCGGAGCTCGAGCCCGCGCTCCTGCGGCCGCAGGAGATCCCGAGGTACGTCGAAGAGGGCGTCATTGACGCCGGCCTGACCGGGCTCGACTGGATCACCGACTGCGGCGCCGACGTCCACGAGGTCTGCGAGCTGCGGTATTCGAAGCTCACGAACAGCCCGATCCGGGTGGTGGTGGCTGTGGCCAGGGACAGCGGGATCATGACGGCGGCCGACCTGGAGGGCAAGCGAATCGCCACCGAGTACGTGCGCCTTACTGAGAGGTTCCTGGGCGAGCAGGGGGTGAAGGCGGACGTCGAGTTCAGTTGGGGCGCGTGCGAGGTCAAGATCGCCCAGGGCGTCGCGGACGCGATCGTCGTGAACACCGAGACGGGCTCGTCCCTTCGCGCCCACAACCTGGAAGTGATCGAGACCCTGCTGACCTCGACGACCCGTCTGGTCTGCAGCCACGCGACCTGGGCCGACCCAAGGAAGCGGGAAAAGCTGGAGAGCATGGCGATCCTGCTCGAGGGCGCGATGAACGCCGCCAAACTGGTCGGGCTCAAGATGAACCTCCCGGCCGCGGCCCGCGAGGAGGTCCTCGGGCTCCTGCCGGCGCTCCAGAACCCGACCGTCTCGCCGCTGGCAGACGACCGGTTCCTGGCCGTCGAGGTGATCCTCAGCGAGGCCGAAGTGCGGGAGCTGGTGCCGAAGCTGAAGAAGGCCGGGGCCACCGGGCTGGTCGAGTATCCGCTGAACAAAGTGATCTATTAAGGGTGACGAGTGATGGGAGACGGGGCTCGATTCAGGTTCAAACCGACCATCGGACCCAGGTTTTTGCACAGAATCACACTTTATGTGCAAACGTGTCGTAGACTGTTTGCATGTCTGCGGCTGTGGTGATTCAGGGCTCGACGGAAGGCTCGACCGAGGAACTGATCCTCAACGCGACCGACCGACTCATCGGGCGGTTCGGGCTGAAGAAGATGACCATGGAGGACGTTGCCCAGGAGGCCGACGTCAGCCGCCGGACCGTCTACTTGTACTTCAAGAACAAGCAGGCGCTGGCCCTGGCCTCGATTGACCGGGTCGTGCGGCAGGCGCAGGCGAGGATGGCCGAGGAGGCCGCGAGCGACCACGCGCCCGCCGAGCGGATCTACCGGATGCTGGTCGCCCGGGTCGCCGTGCGGATCGAAAAGGTCCGCGACATCACCCAGAGCCTGGACTCGGTGTTCGCGGTCGTGCGGCCGGCCTACATGCAGCGCAGGCGCCAGTACTTCGAGGAAGAGGCCAGGATGCTCGCCCTCGTGATCGAGGACGGAAAGAAGACAGGCGTCTTTGGCACTGCCGACCCGATGGAGACCGCTCGGCTGCTGGTCCAGGCGACGAACGCCTACTTGCCGTACTCGCTCAGTTTGGAGGAGATGCGCCAGCCCGGCGACCTCCTCGACCGGATCGAAAAGATGGCCACGATCCTCGTGGCCGGGATTCTGAGATAACCATGTTCACAACACTCATCGCATTCGCGGCCATCGCACTACAGCAGCAGCCTGCGCAGTTGACAGAGACAGAGAAGGCGCAGACCATCGAGGCGCTGCTGGACGCGCTGAACGAGAGCTACGTCTTCCCGGACCTGGCGAAGAAGGCCGACGAAGCCGTCCGCGCGGCGGTGAAGGCCGGGGCGTACAAAGAGATCGGTTCCGGCCCGGCGTTCGCGGCCAAGCTGAGCGCAGACGTCAACGCCGTGCTGAAGGACGCGCACTTCAGGATGCGCTACAGCGCCGAGAAGCTGCCCGTGCGCGAGAACCGTGCCGAGCCTTCGCAGAAGGAGATCGAGTCCTATGAGCTGATGGTCAAGCGCCGCAACGGCGGCATCGCCGCCGCGGACGTGCTCTCAGGGAACATCGGCTATCTCAATGTCGATAGCTTCCAGGGAGCGGAGGCGATCGCCAGGCCGGCGGCCGCGGCGTTCGAGTTCCTCAAGGACACGGACGCCCTCATCATTGACCTTCGCCGGAACGGGGGAGGGAGCCCGGAGGCGGTGCGGATCCTGTGCTCGTACCTCTTCGGCGAGAAGCCCGTGCACCTCAACAGCATCTACTGGAGACCGACCAACGAGACGAACGACTTTTATACGCTCGAAAAGCTGGACGGGCCGAGGTACGTGGGCAAGCCGGTGTTCGTTCTGACGAGCAAGCGCACTGGCAGCGGCGCGGAGGAGTGCGCCTACAACCTCCAGACCCGGAAGCGCGCGACGCTGGTGGGAGAAACGACGTGGGGCGGTGCGAACCCTGGCGGCAACGTGCGGCTGAACGACCACTTTGCGGTGTTCGTGCCAATGGGCCGCGCGATCAACCCGGTGACGAAGACGAACTGGGAGGGGACGGGCGTCAAGCCGGACGTGGACTGCCCTTCGTCGGAAGCGCTGGTGAAGGCGCAGGTCATGGCGATCGAGGAAGTAATGAAGACGGCCGACGAAGAATGGCGGTCGGAGCTGACGCGAGTCCTCAACGACCTGAAGGGTACGCGAGAGGAAGTGATCGGGCTGCTGCGGTCGGTGTCGGACCTGCGTTAGGCCCTACCCCCACCCCCTCCCCTCGAATCACACGTTCGAGGGGAGGGCAGCTTTCGGCATAATCAGCGCATGCGAAAGCGACCGATCAAGGCCGACGACCTGCTCGCGATACAGTTCGTGACAGACCCGCAGATGAGCCCGGACGGGAAGTCCGTGCTCTTCGTCAAGACCCACGTTGACAAGGAGAAGAACAAGTACGTCGGCAACCTGTTCACGGTGGACGTGAAGACAGGGGCGGTCAAGCAGTGGACGCAAGGCGAAAAGCCGGGCGGGATCGGGCGCTGGTCGCGCGACGGCAAGACGATCGCGTTCGTGAGCGGGCGCGAAGGGCCGAGCGCGCAGGTCTTCCTGCTGCCGACGGACGGCGGCGAGGCACGAAAGCTGACGGCGCTGCTAGAGGGCTCGATCGGCGCGATCGCGTGGTCGCCGGACGGGCGGCACATCGCGTTCACTTTCCGCGAAGTGCACCCCGACCGAACTAAGAAGGCGGTCGAGGAGCGCAAGAAGAAGGGCGGTAGCCCGCCGCCGTGGGAGCTCGACGACCTGTGGTACCGACAGGACGGCGACGGATACTTCGGCGGCCAGCGGTACGCGGTCTACGTCGTGGACACGAAGACCGGCAAGCACCGCCTGCTCTATGACGAGGCGTCGCTCGACTTCTACTCGTTCGACTGGACGCCGGACTCGTCGGCGCTCGTGGTCGCGCACACCGCGCACAGGACCGACGCGCTGCTCAAGAAGCCGAACGACCAGATCTACGTGGTGCCGCTCAAGGGGAGCGCACGCAAGCTGGCGGGGCTGCCGCGCGGGTCGAAGGGCGACGTGCGCGTATCGCCGGACGGAAAGCTCGTCGCATGGCTGGGCGACGACAAGGACGAAGAGGTCTGGGGGATGCGCAACACGCGCCTCTACGTCGCACCGATCAAGGGCGGCAAGCAGAAGTGCCTCTCGGACAAGTCCGACTATTGCCTCTACGTCGCGACTCTGAGCGACACCGGTGCGGGAAGCGACGGCACCGTCGAATGGACGCCGAACAGCAAGGCGGTCCGCGTGATGGTCGGCACGGAGGGGACCGCGCAGATCGGCGAAGCCTCGGTCTCGCAAAGGACGGTCAAGTTGCTGACGAAGGGCGAGCACGTGCTCGGCGTGGGGTCGTCCTCGCGCGACGGCAAGGCGACGGCGCTGACCCTCGGCACACCCGCCTCTCCGGCTGAGATCGCCGTCTACGACGGCAAAGGCGTGCGCGTGCTGACGAGCTTCAACAAGGAGCTGATCGAAAAGGTCGAGGTCGCAGTTCCGACGGCGACGTGGGTGAAGTCGAAGGACGGCACGAAGGTCCACGTGTGGTGCATGCGCCCGTCGAAGAAGGCGCGCAAGCACGCGGCGGTGCTGGAGATCCACGGCGGGCCGCACACGCAGTACGGCTGGGCGTTCTTCCACGAGTTCCAACTGCTCGCGGCGCAGGGCTACGTCGTCGTCTACAGCAACCCGCGCGGCTCGAAGGGCTACGGCGAAAAGTTCTGCGAGGCGATCCGTCGCAACTGGGGCGTGAAGGACTGGGAGGACATCGCCGCAGTGCGGAACTGGATGAAGAAGCAGCCGTTCATTGACTCGAAGAGGATGGGCGTGATGGGCGGCTCGTACGGCGGCTTCATGACGAACTGGGTGATCGGCCACACGAACGACTTCAAGGGCGCGATCACGGACCGGTGCGTGTTCAACTGGGTCTCGATGGCAGGGAACAGCGACTATCCGCTGAACCGCGACGACTACTTCGGCGGTTGCGCGTGGGGGCCGCTCTCAAACCTGAAGGACCTGTGGCGGCAGTCGCCGGCGGCGTACTTCGACAAGGTCCAGACGCCGACGCTGATCATCCACTCGGAGGGGGACATGCGCTGCAACGTCGAGCAGGCGGAGCAGGTGTTCTACGTGCTGAAGTCGGTCGGCGTGAAGACGCGGTTCGTGCGCTACCCGGCGAACTCGTCGCACGGACTCTCCCGCAACGGCCCGCCCGACCTGCGGCTTCACCGCCTCGGCGAAATCGTCAAGTGGTGGAAAAAGTGGCTGAAGTAAATGGACGGAGACGGTCAAGAAAACGCAACCAGACACTAGCACCTGCGCAAGGCGACGACCGCGGCCCGTCCGAACGTCGCCAGGAGACCTCGCGCCTTCGACCCCCAACCCACCACAGATAGCGAGGGGCCTCTATACACATGTCAAGACGCAAGCGCCAAAGGACGATGAATTCTGCGTCCTTTGGGTTCACCGCTTGCCCTGGTCAAAGAAAGACTTCGCTTCCTTCAGCCGCGCCATTAGCCCGTCGTACGAGCGTGGGTTACGCTTCTTCTCCTCGTCCATTTTAGAAAGCGCTTCGGTCAACGTCGCCTTCGCTACGTCCGTTTGTCCGTCCGCGTACTGCGCCCATGCAAGGCGCAATAGAAACATTGGGACGCGAGCCAAGCCTGCAAGCCTTTCTCCTGCCTTTAGCGAGATCGCCGCATCCTTCTGCGCCAACTTGCTGTCTGGGAGCGTGAACGAATCTGCCAAGGCCATCAGGATGTTGGGATCGGGCGGCCCATCGACCGCAGCATTGGCAACGTCCCTCCACTCACTCCTGTTCAAACTCTGTAGCGCGTCGATCCGTGCGACCACCAACATTGGGCGAAAGTAGGTCCACACGAGCCCGTTCTTCGGTTCGGCCTCCGAGAGCTTCAGAGCGGTCTCATACTCTTCCTCGGCAAAGGCCGAGAACAGACTTTTGAACTCATTCAGCGCGGCTTGAGTCTCAGGGCCGTCGTACTTGCTTCGGTTGTCTTCGATCCACGTAAGAGTTGCGACGTAGCTGTGTGTGCGTGGTGTGCCGGAAATCGTGCCATAAGCCTCGTCCACCAACCGTGAGGAAGCATCCTCATCTTTGGCTTGAGCCTCGAACCTTAACTTGTAGGCTCTTGCATCCCAACTGCCGTCGATCACCTTTAGCAGCACAGCCTCCAGCTGGCTCGGATGGCCAATCCATGCGATATTGGCCTCCTTGTCCACGATGAACGCCACGGGGATCGCTTCCTGCTTCGCGGCAAGGAGCCAGTTCGTATACATGTAGCCCTTGCCCTCGCCATCCAGTTTGTCGATGACGACCGGGTAAGCCATCTTGTCGCCCATGCTCTTCACAAACGGCTTGACCTTGCTAGGGTCGTCCTCCATGACGCTCACGCTCACAAAGTCTGCACTTCCTTTGTACTTGGCCCACAGCTCCGAAAGGTGAGGCATGATTTGGATGCAAGGCTTGCACCAAGTCGCCCAAAACTCAACGACCGTCACCCTGGACTTGCTGAAGGCCTGAACAGGACTGCCCTTGATCGCCGCCCCAAATCTCAGTGGGGGAGCCTTGTCGCAGATAGAGAGTTGGGGAGGTCCAGCCAGGGCCATAGCGGCAATCATAGTGAGCATCATGTCGGTTACTCCTTGAAGCGAAGGAAAGTCAATTTCTGCGCTTTAGTCGAACGAAGTGAGGTTACACGAGAGAAATCTCACCTCAAACCCGCTCCAGAGACTCACACTTCATACACACCGATTGTTGAGTAATTATCGGTGCGATGGGCTCAAATTATGATAAGATGAAGCGATGGAACCCGTGCGCGATGTCGATCTCGATCGTGAGCTGCTTGCCGAAAACATCCGCGGCTGGAGAGTCATTCGGGGATTTTCTCAAGAAGAACTCGCCGCCCGAGCTGGCGTCGGCATCACGACGATCTATAAGGCCGAGCAAGGCAAAGTAGTGCGCAGGAAGTATCTCAAGAAAATCGTTGAGGACGGCCTGGACGGACTTCTTGAGGAAGCCAACAGCTCCCCAAGACTCAGCAATCTCAAACCAGATGATGCGTTGTATGCAAAGCATGCGCGAGATCGAACAACGTGGTATGTGTATGGCGATCATAGGCGCCGCGTGCCGGAAAACAATCTGCAACTAATTCAAGACGTGCAAGAGCGAATTCGGCTCGGGCGCCTAGGGTTTGCCACTCTGTTTGGCAGCGGTCTGGAATACCTAATGCCAAACGGTCCGGGAATCCTGCTTTATGAAGTCCACGGCCCCACTGACCCCGTCTCTCAAAACTATCGTGACGCGATCTACTTCGTGCTTTGCGGGTCGGTTCTCCTTACGCTAAAAGGCGAGACGGTCCGTTTGGACGAAGGTGAATCCATCGGATGCGACGGCAGAAACATCGTCACCATGGATTTGGCAGAGCCTTGGCAAAATGGTCAGCTACCTCCGGTGGTTCAGTTTATCGGAGCAAACCGAATTGGCAAAATCCCAAAGCCTAGAAGAAGAGCCTCAGTCGCAAAACATGAGCATAGCGAAGGGGAACATGGCAAGGAAAGGCTGCACAATCGAAGAGAGAAGAAAGAAGGGGCGCCACGGACAGCCTAATTCAACTTGCCAAGCTCCAACCCGTCTCGACCGACGCGTGGCCCGGTGAAGAGTGATCCGAGTGGCTTCAGCCTGGGCTACGTCAGACTGATCGACGCTCGGCGACACCAGGCACGTCCGACGCCTACGACTTCCGCCGGAGACCAGACTGGTGCGAGGTCGTTCCGGGGATCCCGAAGGGGTGCAAAAAGATAGCCACGGGTTGGCACCGTCGCCCCCGGACAGCCGCACCCAAAAAAGTCACCAACCAAGACCAAAGCCCGACGGCTGGGCGAGATCGTCAAGTGGTGGCGGAAGTGGCTGAAGTGAGGGCGTCGCCTAGTGGTCGTCATGTAGCCGCCTGCTTGTCGTCGGTTGGCGTTCTGCCAGCGTGGCCACCCATGGAGCGGCGCGCTCCCGTGCGCCTTTGGCCGCCCAGGAGGTCGGCCCTCCATCGGCCCTTAGCCGCCCGGGAGGTCGGCCCTCCATCGGCCCTTAGCCGCCCGGGAGGTCGGCCCTCCATCGGCCCATGGCCGCCCGGGAGGTCGGCCCTCCATCGGCGATTTTGTGCCGAACAATCTCGACTTTCGGCTCAAAACCTTCGTCAAACCCGGTAGGCGGCAGTCTCGCCGCCGGAGTACAGAGCAATGGCCATGGTCGAGTCACAAACGAAGCTCCACTGGGAGAAGCTCGCGATCGCCGAGCCCAAGCACGAGTTCACCTACTCCACCGCCCTGCGGTCGAAGATCCCGGGCGGCTGGCTTTTGACGGTCTTTTATACGTCCGGGCACCAGGACGCGGGGGTTTCGACCACCTTCGTCCCCGATCCCGAGCACGCCTGGGACGGCGGTTCGCTGCCCTAGGAATTAGCCCGCAGGTTCAAGGCGGGCCCGGGGCGGTCAATCCGGGCACTTTTACTGGCGGTCTGGGACCGTTGCATCTTGCATCCCGGGAGCCTGTAACCGGCAGAATACAGGTCAATGCGTGGGATCGTCGAGGCCCTGCAGCACGGTGGTACGGCCGCCGAGGCCGTAGAACGCCTCTTCGTTGATGGACTCGGCTGGGAGAGGTCCGACTCTGCGATCGCCGAACGCGGCGGGGTCCGGGTCGTGTCGGAAGAAGGGGACGGGGAGATCGTGGCGCTCGGGTCCGAGCGCGCCATAGAGCTGGTGTGGCGCGACGGCGGGCGGCGCTATCGCCTGCCAATAGACCGAATCCGGCCCCCGGCGTCCTCGATCGAGCGCCTGGTTGTCCTGAAGAACGTGCCGGCTGTCCGCGAGGGGCGCCCGGGCGTTGGGCTATCGGAGTGCTTCGACCCTCGCGCCGTGGCTCGCGGGTTTCTCTTCGACTACCGCCGAGTGTTCGAGAAGTACAAGGGATCCCTGGTGGCGGGCCGCCGACCAATTGGTGAAGGCGACGCGCGCGCGATCCTCAACCGGTTCTTGTTGCGCATCCTGCTCGGCGCGTTCTTGCAGACGAAGGGCTGGATGGAGTTTCGCGGGCGCCGCGACTATCTGCAAGCGCTGTACGAGGACTGGACGGAGTCGCCTGGCGCACGGACGTTCTATCAGCGACTGGCGCTCGTGTTCTTCAACGCGCTCGACGAGCCGCGCGCTGCAGCGCGCGAGTTCTTGTCGGAGCAAAATGGGTTTGTTCCGTACATCGGTGGTGGGCTTTTCGCTCCGGAGCAGTTCGAGAAGGAGTTCATGACGAAGAACGGTACAGCAGTGCTGCCGCCAGAACTCAGCAACGACCTGTTCGCGCAAGACGGTCTGTTGACGCGGTACGCGTTCTCAGTTTCGGAAAGCGCGCCTAACGAGTCGGTCGTTGCTGTGACGCCGGAAGCGATGGGCGCAGTGCTCGGCGCGTTCCTCACCGATGGCGACGTACCCGTTTACGTGGACACGGTCGCGGACAGGCGCGCATGCAGGCGCGTGGTCGCGTCGCACCTGGGCGCCCATGAGTCGCTCGAGCTTCCCACCGACCGCGCGACACTTTTGACGTGGCAGGAGGGACTGCGAGACCTGCACGTCTTCGACGAATCGTGCGGCAACGGCACGTTCCTCGTTGCTGCGCTCGAGGAGCTGACCGACATCGCCGCGCGCACGGAAGTCGCGCTCGGCATTCCTGTTGACCGTGCGAAGTTGAAGCGACGCATCGCATCGGAGAACTTGCGCGGCCTCGACCGCGACGAGCTCGCGGTGCAGGTCGCACAGTTTCGATTGGCGCTTTCGTTGGTCTCGTCGGACGCGGGGCCGAGCGAGCTGCCCGACCTGCGAAAGGTCGTCCGCCGCGGTGGTGCGCTGGAGGGCGCCAAGACAAAGTTGCCGAAGGAAGGTCCAGAAGTGGAGTACAAGGCGAGCTTCGAGTGGGATCCGCGCCGCGGGGCGGCGAGCCCGGAGATGCGGCACGGCACGCTGCGCACGATAGCGGCTTTCCTGAACTCTGACGGTGGAGACTTGTACATAGGCGTGGACGACAAGGGGGTGCCGGTTGGGATGGATCCGGGCCAGTCAGAAGATGAGTTCGAGTCCCGTCTGCGGGAGTTCATGAAGAACGCGCTCGATCCCCTGCCGCTCGGCGGCGTTGCGTTGCGGTTCGAGGAGATGCAGGGCCAGGTCGTGTGCGTCGTGGCGGTTTCACCGCAGCCAGGCGTCACGTACCTGGTCTGGAAGGACAGGCACGGACAAGGACAGGAGTCGGTGTTCGTCCGCGACGGCAACCGCACGATCGAGCTGCGCGGCCGCGAGCGCGACGCGTTCGTCGTGGCGCGAAAGTCAACGATGCTCTGACGCCGCTATTCGTCCTCGGCGATGAGGTATCGGCTCGACGACGCGTCGGCTTCGAGCAAAGTGCGCACGACGAGGTCAATGTTTGGCGCGATGTACTCTTGCACGTCGTCCTCGATCTCCTTCACCATTTCGGGAGTGATCGCGGCCGGACTGCGGCAGATCCCGCGCACCTTCCACCGACCTTCTTCCTCCGTCACGGTCAAGTTCACTAGAAATGCGCCCGGCTGCCTTCGTGAGAGTTGGTTCTTGAACGCCGCCCTGAGTCGCTCGATCATGCGCCGCTCCTCTGCGGTCGGCTCCGGAGGCTTGGCCGCGGTGTAGATGTACTTCTCGAAGTTGGCGTCAATGGTGAGCAACGAGCGGACGGTGAGCGAGACTTCGCGGCCCGTCGCTTTTCGCAAAAGGTTTTGAAGCGCAGCGACCTGCTCCGGCGCGAGCGCCATTGGAGTATTGACGACCGCAGTGACGTTCGTCTCAGGCAGCTCGGCGGGAATGAAGAGGTTGGCGAGCTCGGCGCCGGGAAGAGTGTCGAGGTAATCGTCAATGGTTCTGCGTAGCGAGGCGAAGTACTCTGCGCGCCGTTCGGCGGCCGCTTGCTTCTCCCGTCGCTCCTCTGGAACGTAGACCGGCCCACGACTGTCGGAGTCCGAAGAGATTAGGCTGCGAACGACGAGCCTGATGTCTTCGCTGACCTCTGCACGCAGGCGCCCCTCGATCGCCGAGACGGAGTCGCTGCCGAACGCGCTCGGGGTGAGGAAGACCGCAGCGACGTCAGTGCCCCTGGGCCGCTTCTCGATAGAGTACGTGTCGAGGCGGGCGCCTGGGATTTCGGTGGCAAGGGTCGCCAAGACGCCGCCAACCTTGGAGTGGAGCCGGCTCTGCTCGATCGTCGAAGCGAGGGCGCGGTAGAGGAAGAAGGACATCACGAGCAAGAGCACCCCGCTCAGCCCGAACTGGCGGACGAACGCCCCAAAGCCCGAGCTCGCCCGTTCGCGGCGCATGCCGTAAATCGTGAAGACCAGCGCAGCCGCCAGCTCGATGGCGAGGAAGTTGGCCAAAAAGAGCACGAAAGCACCCCCGGCCAGCGCCCATTGGCCGAATCCGAGGCAGATGCCACAAGCCGCCAGCGGAGGGACCAAGGCGGTCGAAATGGCCACGCCGGGCAGGGCGGCGTTGGTCCGCTCGTTGGCCAGTGCGAAGGCGCCGACCAGTCCGCTGGCAAGCGCGATGGCAAGGTCGAGGATGGTCGGGCGGGTGCGCGAGAGGATCTCTGGGCCGAGCTCGACGCCAGGGCCGAACTTAGCGATAAGCAGGGAGATCAGAACGACCAGGAACACGCCGATTGACTCCGAAAAGCCCGAGCGGAAGAGCAGCCTTCGGGAGCCTGTGATCAGCCCCAGAGCGACTCCGAAGATAGGGCCCATGAGGGGTGCGACGAGCATCGCACCGATCACAACGGCCGTCGAGCCAGCAAGGAGGCCGTAGGACGCGATCGCCGTCGAAAGCACCACAAGGACGAAGTAGGAGCGGACCGGCGTGCTCATGTCCTCGACGTCGCGTCGGACTTCCAGGATGCGGTCGCTGCTCAGCTTGATCGGGTTCAGCCAGGTCTCAAAGGCGAACATCCAGCGTGTTTACCCGCGCTGGCCGGAGTCATTCAGTAGGGAGCGGCTTGAAGACGATGTCCTTGAACATCACGTCCATTTCCATGTTGCCGTGGAGCTGGAGCGCTAGCCGGCCCTCGCGGCGGCCCTGTGCATCGCGAACGTCCGTGATCGTGGTTCCGTTGACGATGACGACGTAGTGGTCGCCGTTCGCGCGAACGATCAGCTCCGCCCACTCGCCGGCCTTGTACTTCGAAGCCTCGTGCAGCTTCGCGTCGGGGAACGCGACCCAGCCGCGGCCCTCGGTCTCGTAGATGCCGCCGGTCTCTGCGCTCGTGTCTATCTCGACTTGGAAGCCCTCGCAGAACGGGTCCTTGTCAATGAGGTTGACGCGGAAATAGAAGCCGCTGTCGCCCGCGCTGATCTTGAACTTCATCGTTGCGTCGAAGTCTTTGACAGGGTCTTTGAAGACGAGCAGGCCCTGTTGTTGCCCTGGCTTGCTGCGACCGACGATCGCGCCGTCTTCGACGGTCCACACGCCGCCGCCAACCGCCGTCCAGCCTTCGAGCGTCTTGCCGTCGAAGATCTTGACCGGCTTGGCGTCTTGCGAAAGGACGAGCGCAACGATCAGGGCGAGCATCGGTGGGAGGATACCGCCCTTGGCCGCCCGGGAGGTCGGCCCTCCATTGGTGCGTTCAGCAGGCTTTCTTCAGCGACATCTCGAAGGACTTGGTGCAGGCTCTCGAGGCGCGGGCCGACCATGCCGGGCGACCCGTGCCCTGCCATGCAGGAGACCGATACGCAGCCGTCTGGCGGGATCGTGTGCACGTGCCCGACCGGCGTTTCGGGCCCGACGACGAACTCCCAGTAGCAGGCGACGAAGCGCGCTAAGCCAGCTTCTGGCTTCATCTCGCGGAACCGCATCGTTGGAACTGCGCTCATAGCTTGAGAACTTGGACGGATCCAGGCGATGCGCCGTTGACTGCGTCTACCAGAACTTGGAGCCCTTCATTGTAGGAGGCGAACCTCGTGCTGCGCGAGTCCAAGACGATGCAGGCTAGGTCGCGGCCCGACCACTGCTGTTGGTGTGGGAGTCCCCTGTCGTGCGAGATGAACACGTCGAAGTCCTTCTCGATTCGCGCGATCAGTTCGCCGTTTGAGATTCCAGAGAGGCCGAGCGAACGAACCGACTCGACTTCGAATCCCACAAGTGCGGCCGAGAGGGCGAGATCTACGTTCTCGTCGAGGAACACTCGCCTCACGCGACGTCAAATTCCTTTAGGAGGTCTTGCTCGGCCAGCTTTAGAATTGCAACGGCGCGCTCACGGGGGATGAGCGGATAGGTAACTAGGAACTCGTCCAACGAGCCACCGCCAGCAAGCCAATCGAACAGGTCTTGTACGCGGACTCGGGTGCCATAGATGCATGGCGCCCCGCTCATCCTGTCGTTATCTTGCCAGATGAGGTCCTTCCAGACCTTCTGGGCCGAGTGCTCCATGAGCAAAGTATACGTCCATCGGGGAGCTTTCGCGTAGAATGGCCTGCGATGGGGCACACCCGCGAGGACGCGTTCCTTCTTCTGTGCGAGCACACGCCGAGCGACGCGTTGCGGCGGCACTGCATGGGCGTCGAGGCGTGCATGCGCTGGTACGCGCAGCGGCTCGGCGAGGACGTCGAGGCGTGGGGCATCGCGGGACTGCTGCACGACTTCGACTACGAGCAGCACCCGGACGAACACCCGCTGTGGGGGATGGCGCTCTTGCGCTCGCTCGGTTGGCCGGAGGAGATCGTCACAGCGATCGGTTCGCACTACACCGCGAAGACGGGCATCGAGCCGACGGCGACGATGGACAAGCACCTCTACGCGTGCGACGAACTGAGCGGCTTCATCTTCGCGGTCACGTACGTGCGGCCGTCGAAGAGCGTCCACGAGGTTGAGGTGAAAAGTGTGACGAAGAAGCTGAAGACCCCCGCGTTTGCGGCCGGCGTCAAGCGAGAGGACGTGTACATAGGTGCGGAGCTGATCGGCGTCCCGCTCGAGGAGCACGTCGCGAACTGTATCGCGGCGTTGCGCGGGAGCGCGGAATCATTGGGATTGAGTGGGACTGGTTCGCGCCAATCGGGGTGCTGATTTCGGATGCGGAAGAAGTCGAAGTGGTTGAAGGTGGTCAGAGTGTTGCTCCTTTGCACCGTATTCTGCTGTGTGTTGCCGGAAGGTTGCATCGCACTGCTACTCACTGAGCGCCATCAAGTGGTGCGTAATCGTGACAGCTCAGTAAAGGCTGTCATCTATCGATCTAATCCGGGAGCAATGTCGTCGTTTGGCTATCACATCGTCGTTGCTCGTGGCTATGCGCCGACATATTGGCGCGGTGCTCAAGTCGTTGTCCAGGATGGCGGGACGCCAAGACTTGCTTGGCAAGGAAACACACTGTCTATCGACTTGACGCCGAAGAGCAGGCTCCGGAAGTCACCATCCGAGATCAGCTTGCAGGGAAGAAGAGTCTACGTTCTGTACTTTAGGGAAGGGCAGAAGTTACTAGCGAACGAACCATAGCGGGCAAATCAGCCAGGCAAGGGCGATCCGCTTCGCACTGACGAAGGTCTCCGGGACTGGCAGTTACGGGCGACCGCCGGTCGTCGCGCCGCCGCCAGTACCGCCGCCAGTGTTGCGAGTAGGGACCTCGTCGGGCGAAGTGTAGTAAAGCGCAGCGATCTTGTTGCCGTCGAACGACTTGTCGCCCTCCTTGGTCGAGAGGACGATGTCCACGGCGTTGAAGACGTCACCGATCGAGACCATGATGATCACGTCCTTCTCGGCCGCTTTGCTCTTGAGCGTCAGCTTTTCGGCCTCGCCGTCGTAGAACGCCTCGACCGCCCATCCGATGCGCCATCCGTCGGAAAAGTCCTGCCTGGCGAACGGGCTGCCCGTGATCACCGCTCTTCGCTCGCCCTTCTTGTACCAATACTCGATCTTGTCGGAGACGACCTTGATCGGGAACTTGCGGATGTTGTCAGAGTCGCGCAGGACCTTGATCTGCTCCTCCGTCGCGCCCTGCGGGTTTGTCTTGAGAGACTCCTTCGTCACGCGTTCAATGGCGGGAATCTCAGACTCGACGACCTTCTCGTCGTCCTCCGACTTGATCATCATCCGCACGACGCCGGTCATCACCGCACGCCTTTCCTTCCGGTACACGGTGGCTGTGTCGCACGTCATGTTCGCGTCCACGCCCCAGTACCGGACGTTCCCGGTCGCGACGAGCACGTCCGTCTCCTTCGTGTACTCGCCCTTGTCGGCGATCACGATGATCTCGCCGTCGGTCGCACGGACCTTGGTGTAGATGTCGGTCTTGCCGTCCGCGCTGCGTGACATGTGTTTGCCAACGATTTCCCACTGTCTGCGCTGGCCGTCCTGCTCGAGCTCGACCTCGCCGATCCAGCGGATGTTGTTCGCGCTCAGCGCCTTGGACGACGACACGATGGTAAGGTCGTCGGCCTTGACGGCGCCGCCGTGCAGCTCGCCCTGCACAGTTCCGCGCACGAGCAGAGTCTTCGAAGTCTTGTCGTAGTTGAACTTGTCGGACGTGAGGTCCATGTCCTTGCCGACGACGTGCGCGCCGCTCTCGGCGGAGAGCCGGTCCTGGAAATAGTGGAACGTCGCGCTCGGCATGTCGAAGGAGTAAGTCTCGCCGCCCGACTCGTAGAACTTGCCGTCGCGCACGCCGGTCATGGCCATCTGCGACCTGTCGCGCCGCACCTCGACGCCGTCCATCACGGCCTCCGCCGCGAGCCGACCGCCCTCATAGGCCTTCATGCGAAAGTTCGTCAGCGTGACGCCGGCTTCCGCGCCGACGGGGACGCCGGTCGGCCCGAACTTGGCGAAGGCGTCCACCTTCAGGATCTGCGCGAGGCTGACCCAAGCCATGCCGACCACCCCTGCTCCGCCAAGGACCAGGAGGGCGTTTCGTAGCCAGGGTCTAGCTGATCTGAACATCTACAACCTGTTGGACGTTCTGCGAGGTTACCGTGACACTCTCGGACCCAGTCAGCAGCCCGCTCGTGGCCCGCACAGTATAGGTCCCGACTCCCACCCAGAACCGGTACTCCCCGGCCCCGTCGGCGATCGTCGAACGGATGACCGTCGGGCCGTCCAGTAGCTCTACCAGGGCCCCTGCGCCAGCGGGCAGAGGCAGGATCCGGCCGGTGATGTTGGCCGGTAGCGGCGGGGGGTCGCCCGCGCTCTCGGGCGTGATCTGGAGCGTTCCGACCTCGACCACGCCCGCGACGGCGTTGACCGGCGGACTGAACTGGCGGGTGACGTAAAGGACCATCGAGACCTCGCCGATCAGGTCGCCGAAAGCGGCCGGGGCCGCGTTCGAGTAGGCGACGTCGAGCACGTTGAACTCGCCGTTCGCGGCGGTTATGGCGGACCGGCCAGCGAGCTTGACGAGCGCGCCCTCGACGGGGAGCCCGCTCGAAGAGTCAATCACAGTCCCGTGCACGGTGACGGTGTCCGGGCCGATGTAGACGTCGCCGATGTCCACGACCCCGCTCGCGGGCGGAAAGGTGAACGTGAACACGACCGGAGCCCCGCCGTCGGACCAGCTGATCGTCGCATTCGTCGCGCCGAGTGCGGTGTCGAGCTGGAACGACCCGTCCACGACGTCGGTCGTCGTCGAGTTGCCGCCGGAGGTGACGCTCGCGACCGGGTCGGGCGCGGCGTTCGATTCGATCCACAGCACGCGGCCGACAAGGACCGCAACGACGGGCGCCGGGCCGCCCCCACCGCCGCAACCGAGCAGGACGAGCCCGAGAAAAAGCAGCCACCAGCGATTCATCATCGTCCTCCCACCCGGACTTCAAACCGGTGCGTGCTTCCTGCGGCGTTGAAGACAAAGCTGCCGTCCTCGCTGAGGCGCTTCGTGCGCCGAGTCTCGACGTCGTACAGCGTCACGGACTTTCGACCGACGAGCGGCGACCACTTGAGGACGCAGCGCTCACCAGGCACCAGCCCCTTCACCAGCACGCGGAACGTCTCGGTGTCGCCGAGCACGTTCACGTCCTTGAACATCGCGCGCTCGGTCATCACGGCGACCTGCAGACCGCCGACAGTCGGCGGGAGCTCGGAGTCTATTCTCGGGTCGAAGCCGCGGAACGTGTGCCGGCTCTGGCCGACGACCGCATACGTCGTCTTGCTGCGGCTGTTCTCGATCAGCAGCTTTGACTCCCACATGTTGTCGCCGTGCACGCGCAGCGGCGTGCCAGGCGAGAGTGGCTGCGAGCCGCCGACGAAGCTGAACACCGTCGGGGTGAAGATCATGACGGCGCCGTCAGGGCGCAGGGCGCGAACGTAGTAGGCCATTCCGGGCACAAAGGTCGTCGCAGGAAACATCGTCCCCTCGTCGGGGTTCAGTCCGTCGGGCTGAAACTCGAAGACAGTCGTCCCGATCGTCGCCCCGAGCGACTGTGCGTAGGTCGTTACCGCCTCGGTCGCCACCGTGAAACTGACGTTCGACGTCGCGAGCGTGTCGTTGAACGGCACCGAGACCATGTTCCAACCCGGAAGCAGCGAAACGGAGACCGGGGTCCGCGGCGGAGCGTAGCCGTTGACCGAATACGGCGTCGCGACAGAAGGCCGGACGAAGAAGCCGACGCCGGCCATCGTCTGCGAGATGTCGGGGAAGAGGTCGTAGCTGACGGTCGTCGGGTTCCAGTGCGCGAAGAGCAGGTCGCCCTCCGCGATGCCGAACACGCCCGTCGGCCTGGTGCGGTACGGCTGTAGCGGCACGCCGCGCATCTCGAGCCGCGGCTGCAGCGTGTCGTTCCACGTCGCGTCCGAGTCGGGGTGGCTGAGGTTGATCGCGAGCATCCCGAGGCCCTTGTTCACGCGTCGGCTGTGCACTTCCACCGGCCCGCCGCCGGTGTCTTCGAACAGCCGCACGGTGATCGCTTGCGCCGGGACGAAGTTCGCGTTCGTGATGTTGAAGCCAAAAGCGAAGTTGCGGACAGGAATGGTAGCTTGCGAGCCTCCGCCACCAAAGGTCCACTCGACCGTGACGCTGTACTCGCCGCTCGACGGTGGCGCGAACCCCGTGAGCGTTCCGATGAAGTTCTTGGGCAGCGGGCTCGATCCGGTCGAGTACGCGCCGGCGGGCAGCACGACGCGCGAGTTCATGCCGCCGAACGGCACGTCCACCGCCACGCGATAGACCTGGTTGCCGAACGTCGCGGCAGGGAAGTTGGGAGCGACGGAGCCATACGCGCCCGTAATGCTCATTCTGTCGTCCTGCGCAGTCATGAAGAACCGCGAGAAGTCGGGGCGCCAGTAGATCGGGTACGCAGTCCCCACGAGGAGCGACTCGTTCCCGTCGAGGTCCGTGCGGAAGACGTTGGCCTCGATGCCGAAGACGCCGAAGTCGCTCGTGCCGCCGGTCGCATCAATCGGAAACGCGTTGAGCATGACCTTCAGGCCAGCCGTCGTCTCTGTGTCGAGGATGTACTGCCTCTCCACCCAGTCGGCGAAGCTCATGCCCTCGATCGTCCCCGTGCCGCCTGCGACCGTGTCGAGCGCAGTCTGTCCCAGGACGACGAGTGCGGGCATCGTCGTAAACGCGCCGGGGTCCGCGTAATAAAGCCCGTTGAACACCGCGATGAACGCCGGATGTTCTGCGATGACCTTTGCGAACGCGGTCCCTGCCATCAAGTAGCGCAGCAGGTAGATCCCGCCTGTGCTGCCGCCAGGAGGCAGCTGCGTGTTCAGCAGGTTGGGCGCGATGAACGTCTCGCAACCGAGCGCGGACTGGTTGCTCCAGTCGTAGAACGCGCTTGCGTCGTAGAGGCTGTCGAGGGTCGCCTCGATCTCCGACTGCGTCGGCGCGCTGGGGAGGCTGCCTGGCGTCCGCGCAACGCGCATCGTCGCTGCGCGCACGAGCCCTTCGTTGAACGCCTCGAACACGTAGGGCTCTGGGTTCTGGTACGCGAGCAACAGGCAGTGGACGAAGTTGATCGAAGCGGCGACGGTCGAGTTGTAGACGGGGAAGCGGATCTCCGGCCCGCCGAGCGCGTTCGGGATGAAGTACCCGCCCGCGACCGCGTAACGGTCCTGGATGTCGGCGTCGTAGTTGCTGACTGTGACGTTTCCGCCGACAGCGGGGGAGCCGAACACCGCGTTCATCGCCGGGCGCGCCAACGTCAGCGTGTCCTGCAACAGCGTCTGGTACACGGCGGGGAACGCGCGCGGGTGAGGCGAGGTGTGGAAAACCAGGCTTATGTCGCCGCCACCGGCGGCGAAGACCGTAAACGGCGGCCGGATCGGAACCCCGTTTTGCGTCAGCACGACGCGCAATGGCAGGGTGTGCTCCGTTTTCAGCCGACCGGTGAGCGACCACGCCTCAAGCTGCCGGCGCCCAAGCAGCGCAGTCTGCCGCGCGAACCGTCGCACGGCCTCGTCCGTCAAGTCGCGGATCGGCGACATAGAGCGCAAGCCCCCGACCTCGACCCGCAGTTCTGTCGCGAGCGTGAGGGGGGAGAGCACAAGTACTGCGGCCGCTACCAGCAGCGGCCGCAGAGTCCGGTCCAATCGAAGCACTGTTCGGTACTACCTCTATCCTTGGAAGGATCCAATGCGGCTGATCGTTCGACTAAAGCCGCCGTTTGCCGTTCCGAGGACAAGATAGTAGTATGTATGGCCCGGGGTCAGGCCAGGGCCGTCGTACTGGTAACTGGTACCAAAAGCAGGGTCGCCCTGGTTGTCCCAGATCCAGTCCACTTCGACCCCAGGGAACCTGTCGAACAGGAACACCAGGTACTCGTCCGCGCCCGAACCGCTCAGCCACCGGAAGGTCAGCGGACCGAAGGTGACGTTGAGGAGCTCGAGCTCGTTGAGGGTGTCCACGACGACGATGTTGCTCAGGTCGCTCTCCGTGTTCGGAAAGTCGGGGAAGAGCGTCGCCAGCGCCGTGACGCCATAGCTGTACGTCGAGTCCGGGTTGATCCCGATGTCCACGTAAAACGGAGCCATCGGGTCGGACGAAAAGTCGAGGAAGTTCAAGGACGATGTCGCGCCTGGGGCCCGGTAGATCCCAAACCCGAGGAGCTCAGGGTGCAGGAACTCGTCCCAGAAGAGGTCGGTCTCGACGAGGAGGCCGGTGCCCAGTCCGCGGCCCTGGACGCGAGTGAGGCCCGCCAAGAACGACTCCTGCCGATAGCGGGGGTCGTACTTCTTCTTGAAGTGAGCGTACGGGTCCTGGCCGCCAGTCGGGCTCCGGCCGGGGTCGGCAGGAGAGACCCACGTCACTGCGTCTAGGTTCGTCGGTGGATCGAAGTTGGGTACGCCCGGGTCTCCCAAGACGAAGTTGACAGTGCGGACCTCCAAAGGCGTGAGAACGACGTCTACCGCGTCGTTGCTGTACGTGCGTGCGGAGGCGGTGACCGTGTAGATGAACCCTGATATCAGCTCGGTGAGCTCGTACTCGCCGTTCACGTTCGTAAAGACCCGCACAGAGCTGCCGATGCCGTTGTAGGCGAACACGTTGGCGTTCTCAAGGAAGAACCCGTCTTTGTCACGGACGGTGCCCCGCACCGTGGCCAGCGTGTGGACCGCGCCGACGACGATGTTGACGTTCTGGGTCTGCTCGTCTTCGAAGTTGAGGGCCCAGTTGGAGCCCCGATAGGTGACGCCGTCCTTGACGATCTCGGCGCGCACGCGCAGCTCCCCCGCCCGGTTGGCGGTGAGGACGTACGTGCCGCTAGACGACGTCCGCGTCTCGGCGTCGTGTGTCCAGACCCTCGCGTCCCGGACCGGGTTGCTGTCTACGTCGAGGACGATGCCTGTGATCGTCGCCGTCTTGGGCCCGGTGATCCCGCCACAGCCGGCTAAAAGGGCTACTAGGCCCAGCGATAGAGTGCAAAAAACGGTGGACTTCTTCATTGAATCCTCCTGCTCCAAAATCAACGTCCAACCCAGCCCTACGTTACGAACCGAAGTTGAATACAAGTTCTACGTCGAACCCGCGCGACCTGTACGCGCCGGTCGCCGCCAGTGGGTCTTTGTTCGTGACGTCCCGGAACCTGTAGGAGGCCTGGAGGGCCACGCTTCGCCAAATCTGGTAGCGGTAGGCGACCGAGAGATCGAAATCGTCCTGCGCGAACTGCCCGGTGCTGGCTGTTTGATAGAGGTTCAGGCCGAGAGTCTGGCGCTGGCTCAGCTTGTAGCCGAGCGCTGCGTCAATCGAGGACGAGGTCTGGTTGAAACCGCCAGCCCCGCTTGACACGAAGAAGTTGAGCCCGGAGTGCCAGCTCCAGGGCCCCGGCGGCGCCCAGTCGAGGTACCCGCTCAGGACCGTGTTCGCGCTGGTCAGGGGCGAACCGGTGAATATCGTGCGGCTCGTGTCAATCGAGCCCTGCAGGTTCGTGTGGTCGTTGATCAGCCAGCTCGCGTCGAACCCGACGCCGTCGGTCCGCGTGTTCGAGCTGAACGAGCCCTCGGTCAGGCGCGTATAGCCTCGCGCGTTGAAGCTGAGCTCGCTGCCCGGGCTCCAAGTGCTGCGCAGTGTGTAGGCGCGGACCTTGGTGGCGCTGAGCAGCCCGCTCTGGCCGGTGCCACCGCTGAAGCCATTGCCGTTGTAGCCCAGCCCATAGCCGTTGATGAAACCGAAGGTGGCGAGCTGGCCGGCGTCGCTGTCTTGGACCGAAAGCGTCGTGTCGAACGCGTCGTTCGGCTTCCATTGCACGGTGGCCTGTACGTCCCGTCCCAGCCCCTCATCGCCCTCGGAGCGGATTTGGCTCAGGCCGGTGCTCAGCGATACGTTCCAGACGGGGCTTGGCCGAAATGCCCCGCGCAGGTTCAGTGTGTCTATCGATAGGCTCTTGATCGTCGTGCCCGTGTCTTCGGTCACCGGCCCTCGCGCGTCCTGGTGCTGCACTCCCACGCTCCAGTTCCAGTTCGCTGCTGCGCGGCTCGTAGAGAGGCTAGTCGTCGCGACCTGTGTCTCGCCCTGAGGGTTCCTCGATTGCGTCTTCGCGAACTCCATCGTCCATGGCATGCCGGTGGACGCGCCGTAGCCGACGCTCGCGCCCGCCTTAGTAAACCGGTTCTTAAGGAGGGTCACTTCTCCGCCGGAGTCCACAAACCGCGACGTGATGGCCGCGTTCGTGTAATTGAGCCCGTAGTTGAACAGCCCCTCGGGCCGCCAAGTCGCGTTGTAGTCCATCGCGTCTTCGTTCCTGTTGAACCCTGTCGTCTCGATGTTCACATAGCCCGCGGGTATGCGACGGAGCGAGGCGACGAACGCTAGGCCGCCCGTGCCGTAGCGAAGGTCAATCCCGCGGGCCGTGCCGGAGGTCGGCGTGGGCGTGTTCGTCAGCCGCCCCGTGGCCTCGCTGAACTTCAGGCTCCCTGCGGATCCGCCGCGACCAAGTGGGAAGTTGACGTCGTACCCCACGATCTGGCGGTCGCCGTCCACCGTGGACGTCGGTTTGGGCGTATAGATCACGTCAATGTTGTCGGTCGCCGGCATGAACCGCGTGAAAAAGAAGATGCTCGGGTTCTCGTCGTCGAAGAAGTAGTCCACGAACTCGGTCTGAAGGATGCCGTTGACGCGGACGATGATCGGTTCGGTCTCGAGCGGTTCGAACTGCAAGAAGTAGGGCGTAGAAGGAGGGCCGAAGCCCTGGAACTTCTCCAGCCGCGTCGAGAGCCCGCCGCTCCCTCCACGCATCTGCTGCATCCCCGTCAAGCCGACCGAGACGACGTCGTTGAAGTTGTAGAGCAGACCGAGCGCGTCAATGCGTCCGCGCGACCCGCTGAACCCGAACACTTCGTAGGACGCGACGATCGTGCTCGTCGGCGGAATGATCGTGCCGACGCCTGTCGAGCGGTTCACGAACGTGATCGCGCCGATCTCGTAGTTGATGATGTAGTCCTCGCCCAGCGTCTTCGGCACGCCGTCCACTTGGATGTGTTCGGATCCGCGCACGATCTGCGCGCTCTGAAGGTAGTACGGGCCGGCGCTGTTCGTCCCTTGGATCGTCACGGTCCGCGGCGCGCCCTTGACGTCGCTGACGACGGTCTTTGCGCTGAACCCCCCGGCAGAGTAACCGAACGAGACGCCGCGCAGGGTCTTGGTGAACGTCGCAAACCGGTTCGTGTTCAAGAGGCTGCCGCGGATGTCGCCCAGGTTCGCCTTCCAGGGGCCCCGCTCGTAGTCAATGCTGAACCGCTGGCCCTGTGGATCCTGGTACCTGCTGTCCTGGATCACGAACTCGAAGTTGACCGCACCGAACACCTCTCTGCCGGTCACCCTCACGTTCCCGAAGTCCGTGAACGCCTTGTCGCCTTGACCGCCGTAGTTGCCGAGCTCGAACGCCTCGCCGTCGCCGCTTACCGCGTGGTCGTGGTAGGAGAGCCTGCGGTAGCCGCTGATGCTGATTCGCTGGACGAGCTGCTCCTGCATCCATCGGGGTAGCCCGAGGCCCGCCTGCGCCAACGCCACGTCGCCGCAGGCGCAAAGGAGGGCGGCCGCAAGCAGGCTACGTGCCGACGGTAGAGGCCAGCACCTCGATGTTCCCTTGGGCCAGGTTCTTGAGCTCATCGCGCTTGTGGGAGACTGTGACGGCCAGGCGCTCCCGGTCCTTTATAAACCCCTGGAACCCGTCGAAGATCCTCTCGGGAGTGGCGTCCGCTATGTTCAGAGGGGTCGGGTACCCCATTGCGTTCGTGAAAGCCGTCACCTTTGGGTCGTAGCTCACCATATAGGCCGGGACCCCAACGGTGGTAGCGAGGATCCCAGCGTGCAGCCGCATCCCGATCACGGCGTCCATCCGCATGATCCGCTCTTGCAGCTGGACGCAGCTCCCGATGTTCCTGATCTCGGGCACCTTGCCTCCGTGCTCCTTTCCAATCTTGTCAATGATCGGTCGGTCGAGTTCGCGGTCCATTTCGATCATTGTCGGCACCCATCCATTTTCGAACAGCAGGCGCAACAGCTTGCTGAAGACCTTGACCACGTGCTTGTCGCTGCCCGAGGGCCGCGCGTTCACGCCGACGGACTTCATCGTGCCGACGCCGTACTGCTGTTGGCCCTGCTCGTGTTTGGGCACCGGTAGGAGGAACGCCATGTCGGCGGTCACGCGGAACGAACCGCGCACCCCCAGATCTTGCAGCGTCTTCACCGATTCCTTGTCGCGCACAGCGATCACGTCGGCGGCGGAAAACGCGGCCGACGCCAGCCTCTTGCCGATGAAGCCGTTGAGCGGGCCGACGCCTTGGCCGAGCATGACGACCTTCTTGTTCGCCTTCTTGGCCATCTTCACGAGGTTGGCGTAATAGGCGACGCTCCGCGCGCTCGAGACGTCCTGGAAGATGCTGCCGCCGGGGAAGACAAGTGCGTCGCCCGCCTCGATGTTCGACTGGATGGACCTGAAGTCAACGTGGCTGATGCTGCGCAGGCCGTACTCTCGCATCAAGAGCTCGGGCTTTCCGGCAAGGATCGTGTACTCATAACCCTTGTCCGCGATAGCCTTAGTAAAGCCCAACAGGATCGCGTCGTCCCCTAAGTTCCCTCTGCCAAAATAACCGGCCAGCACGAGGCGTTTCGCCATCTCAGTCTGCGGTCTCCATTTTGGGGGTCCAACGCCTTGCTATCAGCCAGACAAGAAGGCCGATTATACCGCCGACTACAAGCCCGACCCCGATCCTCTGTAGGCTCAACAAGACCGGCGTGTGCAGGTGGCACAGGGTGTTCACGACGCTCGTTTGGCCCACCATGCCGGCCACGATCAGCAGCGCAGCCCATCCCCGAAGGTTCGGACGGTAGGCCGCAAGGCAGAGCCCGAGCACCATCGCCGGATGCCCGAACGCGACCTCCTTCGACCGCGGCCGAACGAGCAGGATGTTGTCGAGAAGAGAGCGGAGCTGCAACTCGAGAGAAGAAACGGCCGTCGGGTTCTCGTTGCCGGAGCGCAGCGCCACCAGAGCGATCACGGCCAGCCCGACTAGCGAAACCGAAGCAGCCAGCCACGTCACCGGCTTGTTCATCGTCTCGCGTATCGGGCCCTGAGAGCGCAACAGCAACAACCCCACGACGAGCACGGGCACGAACATCGCAAACTTCACCCCCATGAACGCGTCGTTGCGAAGCATGTAGTCGAGCCCGACGAGCATTCCTGCGACGCACAGCCCGCCGGCGAGGCTCACGAGAGAAACGATCCCAAACGAGAGCATCGGGTGAGTAGAGCTTTTGAGCTGCCCCTTAGGAGCGATCGTCAGAAAACCGAGCACAGGGAACGCCGTCGCGATGACGAGCGCCGCGTACTCGCGGTACCCAGATAGGAACGCAGCCCCGCTTGCGATCGCGGCGATCGCAGCGCAGGTCAGACCAAACCAGTTTTTGCCGAACGCGGCGAAGAGCGTCCATACGACCGCTGGCAGCGCGAGCAGCGCGATGACGCCCGCCATCCAACTTTGCACTGCGGGCTCTTCGAACGGGCGCGGCTCCTTGACGACTCCGCCGACCTTCTGTATCGCGCGGTTAAGCGTTGCGAGAGTCTCGCCCGCTTGCGCCAGCGGCTCCTTGCTCGACTTCGACGTCGGACGCAAGAGCAGCCATCGCACGTCGCGCTCGCGGAACGCCTTCGCCATCCTCTCGCGGAACTCGCCCGGCGACATCCTCTCGCCCTCGATCTGTGAGATCGAGTGCAGCCGGATCGTGCTGTCCGCCAGCTCGCGGCGCAGGAACGCGTCGCCGCCGAGCACGACGAACTCGGGAGAGAGATAGGTCATGCCGAGGATCCTTATAGACTCAGCGGTCACGCCGATCTGGTCGCGGTTCCCGATCGCCTCGTCGCCGCCGATGAGAAACGCTGTCGCGCCAGCCTGCGATGCGTTGCGAAGGCTCGATGTGATGATGTCTGGCCGTATGCCGGGCTCGTTGTACAGCCGCGCGACCGCGACGAGGCCAGCGTCGGTCACGGTCTTGATCGAGGCCGGGTCAATCCCGACGGGGGTCCGCATCACCGCCATCGCCGCATCGCGCGAGGTCGTAACGCGAGGGATCTTCCACGTAAGTTCTCCTCCGTTCGCGCCGCTCTGGCGGATAATCAGTTCACCGATATCTCTGACAGTGAAGGCGTTCACCGCTCTCGCTAGCGCGAAGGGGGCTGCGTTGTCTTCATACGTAGCATCGCTTCTGAGATCGGGAAGCGAAGTTGCGACAAGAGAATCGCCGTCCCATCTGACCAACTGCCGGTCCAAGAGGTCTTGAACGGTCTCTTCGGTGATCGCGACGCCCGTCAGCCCTTGCTGCTTCAGCGACCCGAGCGCCTCGGACGTCGGGACCCCCGCCGCTAGGGCGAGCGACTCGACGTCGGACATCTCCATCATCAGCCCGACCGCGCGGTTGGACGACTCGGACTTGTGACGCGCCGAGATCGAGACAAGCGACGCGACGGCGCAGGCGAAGACGGAAGCCCACACCCACCACGGCGCCTTAGACATAGTCCTCCTCCAGTTCCACCTTCTCGAACACCGAGTCCTTCAAGACTTTCTCACGACCGCCCATGACGAGCACCGTCACCATCCCGGCCAGGAACCCGCCAGCGTGCGCCCAGTTCGCCACACCAGACTGTGGCACGAGAACCTGGAATACGAACCAAAGACCGAGCAGGATCCACGCGGGGAACGCGAAGACCCAGAAAATCAGCGGCGGGATCAGCACTTGCACACGGTTGCCCGGGAACAGCAGAAAATAGCACCCGAGCACACCGCCGATCGCACCAGACGCCCCCAGGGTCGGGATGTCCGAAGCCGGGCTGACGAACATGTGCGCCGCGCTCGCGAAGAGCCCCCAAAAGAGGTAGTAGAGCGCGAACCGTAGCCCGCCGAGAGCTGTCTCCACGTTGCCCCCAAAGGCGAGCAGGTACAGCATGTTTCCGATCAAGTGCCACGCCGAGCCGTGCAGGAACATGCTCGTGAAGAGCTTTCCCAGCTCCATCGGGTCGCCCTGGCCGGTCATCGCGGCGACGACCTCGGACGGGCGCATCGCCATGTCGGCGAACGCGACGCTATAACCGCTCCACGACCACTCTCTGTCCCAAAGGAAGAGAAAGAGGTTGAGCCCGATCAGCGTCCACGTGACGATCGGCTTCTCGCGCGATTCGAGGTTATCGCGGAGGGGGATCATCGGGCTCCGAGTCTACCGGGCCTCCCCGTCCCAGAAGACCCCGAGCTGGCTTTCCGCCGGGTACGGGCCCCTGTCGGTCCAGTTGGCGACCCGCGCACCGTCCTTCGCCCAGCTCGCCGCGCCTGGGTACTCGTCCCTGCCGCCCAGGTCCATGAAGAACCCGAGGCACAGCGCGCGCTCGCGCATTGACCCTTTGGTTGACTCGCTGGCCTTGCCGAGAGTGAGCCCGTTCGAGACATAAGTGTCGTTGCCGGAGAACTCGATGAACACGCCGATTCCGTTGGCGTTCCCCGCACCGAGCGAGAGGTTCGGCGCCGTGTAAGAGTCGTTGCCGGCGCGGTCGAGCATGTAGCCCGTGCTGAAATCGTGCCCTGCGCCCTGCGCCATGTTCATGTCCGCGCGGTAGGTGTCCGTGCCGTCGAGGTCTTCGAAGTACCCGATCGCATAGTGAGCCGCCGCGCCCTGCACGTACCAGATCCCGTGGTACTTGTCGTCGCCCTTCTCGTCCCATAGGATTCCGACGCCCTCCCAATAGCCGGTCCCCTGGCCGAACACGCCGCAAGAGTAGGAGTCGTTCCCTTCTTGGTCGTAGAGCAGCCCGATGCCGCCGCTCAGGCTGTGGCCCGTCAGGTAGTCGCTACGCGATCCATATCCCGCGCCCTGGGCCATGCTGACGTTGTGCCGGTCGCTCTGCGGCGACGGGAAGTCGAGCACGCCGTCGTTGGCTATGTATGTGTCGTCGCCCGCCCTGTCTATCAGCGCGCCGATCCCGCCGGTCAGGCCGACCCCCTGCACCTGGGTGAACCCAAGGTACCGGTCCCTGCCCTCCCAGTCCTCGAGGATCCCGATCCCAAACTTGCCAAACCCCAACGAGTCGCAGTACGCGTCGTACGAGTCGTTGCCCTGCTTGTCCACGAGCATCGCGACACCGAACGACGCCGATCCGAACGCAGAGGAGTGCGAGCGGTAGAGGTCGTCGCCGCGGCTGTCCACCAGGTAGCTGAACCCGAACGTCGCGCTGCACGGGCCGGGCTTTGCGCGCCCTTCCTTGCGCTTGTCCCAGGTCGTGATCCCGTTCTCGACCAGGTAGTCGTCGGAGACGTACTTGTCGTCCCCGCGCGTGTCAATGACCACGCTCAGCCAGTTGCTCACCGAGTCGTTCGTCGGTGCGTTGATGTACGTGTCGTTTCCCCCTGTGTCAATGAGCAAGAGCACGTTCTGCCCGTCGTGCCGGGAGTCGCCCCCTCCGCTGAGGACGATGCGGCCCCAGATCGTCTCGAACTGCACGCCGAACTTCTCGCCCTCGGGGACCGACTGCACGGTCTCCTGCGCTTTAGCCACCGCCGCGGCGAGGTCCTGGCCGGCGGCATAGAGGTAGTTCAGGTCAACCAAACGGTAGAACTCGACGAGTTGCTGGTGGGTCTGCGGGTCGTCGTCGGTCGGTTGCACCGACGTCTCGCGGCTGTACGCCTCTTCCAGGTCGCTCAAGCGCGCAAATGCCGCCCGGCGATAGCGCACCAGGTCCATCGCACAGTACAAGACCAGCGCGGCCGCCGTCTGCACCGGGCCGGGGGCGCCCACCGTCGCGGGCACGTTGCCGACCAGGATTCCTTCGGCCTTCATCGTTTGGAGGGCCTTGACCAGCGCGCCGCTCTCGCCCGCGAGCTGCTCGGCCCGCGCGATCGGGTTGGCCAGCAGCGACCGTCGGCTCCCATCGCCGCTCAGGCGGGAGAGCACCGAGACCGTGCCTGCCGGGTCCGACTTCGTAGCCGCCAGGAGCCTGCGGTTCATCTCCATCGCGAACGGGGCGCGCCACGGGTTATCGTGAAGAGTCTTGAAATAGAGCGACGCGAAGTCGCCCTGGCCGTACAAAGAGAGGATGCCTGCGTCGTACCTGGCCGTCTTGGTCGAGAGTCCCGCCACGCCGAGCGCGTCGTCGAGGCGGTTGTCTAAACTGGGTGCGGACTGGGCCATGGTCAGGGCGGCGATCACGAAAGCGTTCATATGCGGGTTCCTGCTGGCGTCGGCCATCCCCACTTTGGCCCAGGACGCTGACGTCACGCAACCGCCGCCGCCGATTGCGTTCGAACAGTGGCGCGAGGTCGGCAGAAGCGAGTTCTTTACGGACTACGCGGTGTCGTTCCCGAGTTCGATCGTCACCCAGTACGCGGACAACAACACCGTAAGGCTCCGCGTCGTGCTTCCGACCGACTCGATCGGCGCCGTGCCCGTCGTCGTGCTGCTCCACTATTGGGGCGCCTCCGACGTCGGAATCGAGCGCAGCGTGGCCCGGCGCCTCGCCGAAGCCGGCGTCGCGAGCGTCATCGTGCCGCTGCCGTACCACCTAGATCGCACGCCGCCAGGCCACTTCTCCGGCGAGCTCGCCATCGAGCCCGACCCTGCCAAGCTGACCGCGACAATGGTCCAGAGCGTCGCCGACGTCCGGCGCACGGTGGACTGGATCGAGACCAGGAGCGAGTTTCGGCACGACCAGATCGGCGTCGCGGGCACGAGCCTCGGCGCGCTCGTGAGCGCGCTGGCGTACGCCGTCGAACCGCGGTTCGCCGCGTCCTGCTACCTCCTCGGCGGGGCGGACGTCGCACACATCCTCTGGCACTCGTCGCGGGTCGTGTCGCAGAGGGAGGAGCTCCGCCGCAACGGCTACACGGAAGACAGGCTACGGAGCGCGCTCGCGCCTATCGAACCGCTCAACTTCCTCAAAGAGGACGACCTCCGCCCGAGCTTCGTGATCGCGGCCAAGTTCGACACAGTGGTCCCGCCCGCCGACGCAGAAAAGCTCATCGCAGCGCTCGGCAACGTGCAGGTCACCTGGCTGGACACGGGCCACTACGGCGGCGCGCTCGTGCAGGCAAAGCTCGTGCGAACCGTGGCGCGCTTTTTCGCGCAGACGTTTCGCGGCCCGGGCTTTGCCGCGCCCGCCAGCCTATACGCGCCCACGATCCGGTGGGGCCTGGAGTTCAACCAGGAGAACGGGCTGCAAGTCATGGCGGGGCTCGATGTCTGGCGGCTCCGCGCCGACGGCGAGACCTTTGCGGCCGTGATGGTCACGCCGCGCGGCGGACAGGGGTTCATCGGCCACACCTTTAGCAAGAACTTTGCGATCGGCGTCTCTGTACTGCGCAAGAAGACGACGTGGGGCGTCCTATGGAGCATCGTGCTCTGAGCAACGCGGTCCAGCTCGTTCGGAGCAACGCGCTCGCGACGTACGTCGGGCTCGTCGGTTCTGTCGAGGGCGCGGTCGTGCGAAGGCCGATGGGCTTTACGCTCGTACGCGGGCCAGGCGTGTTCTCCTTCTGCAATTTCGCCGCGGGCTTCGACCTCGCGCCCGGCGACGTTGATGCGGCCGTTGACTTCCTCGTCGGTCAGGCGGCCGAGTGCTTTGAGTTCTACGTCTTCTCGATCTCGGGCGACGAGCCCGCCGACTTTGACAAGCGGTTGGAAGAGCGCGGCTTCCAGTGCCGACAGTCGCTCGTGAGCATGGCGAGCAGCGCGCCAGTCGAGGCGAAGGACGTCGGCGCGCGCGTCGTGACCGGGCCAGACGAGCGCCGGGCCGTGGGAGACTTCATGGCGCGGCAGTTCTTCTGGCGGATGGGGCGCGAGGCGCGGCAGGGAATCGCCGCAGCGACCGCCGCCTCGCCGCACACGATCTGGGTCGTCGGGGACGGCCGCGATCCCACCGCCGCCGTCATGCTCGTCGAACAGCCGGAGGCCGTGGGGCTGTTCAACCTCTGTGTGGCGACCGAGTCCAGGGGCAAGGGCCTTGGGTCCGATCTGGTCAGGGCGGTTCAGTCAGCCGCCGCCCGGACGGACCGAACGGTCGTCCTCCAGTGCGGCGAGGATCTGGCCGAGTGGTATTCGAGCCTGGATTTCGAGCGTGTGGGAAGCATTGGCGCGTTCACGCTTGCGCAAGCCCCGACCGATGATATACTGGTCTAAGAGAGCAGGTTTTGGACGGTGTTGCGAAGTAGGGCTTACACGCTCATCGAGCTCATCGTGGCGGTTTCGATCGTCGCGGTGCTTGCCGCCGTGCTCTTGCCAGTGTTCGGACAAGCGAAACTGGCGGCCCAGGCCAGCGTCTGCATGAGCAACTTCAAGCAGGCCACCTTTAGCGCGACGCTCTACATGTCCGACTACGACGACCGCTTCGCTCTCTCTCGCTACACCACGAGTAGCAGCGCGACCAGCGCCGACGACCGCACGTGGGTCCAGCTCGTACTGCCCTACAGCCGGGAGTTCCGGCTCTTCCGTTGCCCTAGCGATTACACGCAACGGCCCGATTCGAAGGCCGTCTTCGACGAAGACCTCGTCCCGGGCGACACGTACACGCGCTACTACACGGCTTCAAAGCACACCAACATCGGCTACAACTACATCTACCTTTCGCCGCTGATCCGCTTGCAGGGAACGATCTCCCCTCTGAGCCGGTCGAACGTCGAGATCAACGATCCGTCCGCCATGCTAGTGTTCGGAGACTCCGTGCACGACGTCACATCGGACGGACGTCCACAAGGCGGCGGCAACTATCTCATCGTCCCACCGTGCCGCTACGCCCTCGTCGGCCGCGTTAGGCGGGACACGTTCCGGCTTGAGAACGTCCCGAACTCCGCGTTCTACATTGACGCGATCAAATGGGACGTGGAGGGGCCGGGCACACCGATACATTCACCGCAGTTGTCCGGTGGGCTTTGGCCTTGGCACAACGAAAAGCTGACCGCGATCTTCGCCGACGGGCACGCGAGGCGGATACGCGTCTCAGAAGCCGCCGAAGGATGCAGGATCCGCACCGACTGGGGCGGATACGTCTACGACCTGAGCAGGTACGTCTGGGACCTCGATTGAGCTAGGTATCCTCTGCCCTTGGCAAAGCAGGTCCGAGCCGCCGTGGTCGGCGCCACCGGATACACCGGTGCCGAAGCCGTTCGCCTGCTCTCCCAACACCCCTTCGCAAGCGTCGTCGTTGCGACGTCCGAAAGGCAGGCGGGCGCGCCACTCGGTGCAGCGTGCCCGTGGCTCGACTCCGAACTGGAACTGACCCGGTTCGACGCCGAGTCGCTCGACGCGGACGTCGCGTTCCTCTGCCAGTCGAACACCGTCGCGATGAAGGTCGTGCCCTCGCTCGCCAAGCGAATGAAGGTCATTGACCTCTCGGCCGACTTCCGCTTGGCCGACGCCTCGCTCTACCAAAAGTGGTACGGCGCCGAACACGCCTGCCCAGGGTTCAGGCCGTGGCCGGTCTATGGCCTGCCGGAGCTCGTGGATCGCAGCGCGATCGCGTCCGCGCAGGTCGTCGCCAACCCCGGCTGCTATGTCACCGCCTCGCTTCTCGCACTCATGCCGCTACAGCGCGCGCGAGTCCTGGGCGGGACCCCAGTCATTGATGCCAAGTCCGGCGTCTCCGGCGCTGGCCGCTCACGCGGAGAGTCCGAATACCTCCTCGGCGAGCTGCACGGATCGTTCAAGCCGTACAAGACCACGGGCCACCGCCACACTCCCGAGATCGAGCAGATGCTCGGCGACGTCGTTCGGTTCACTCCGCACCTGCTGCCCACCTCACGCGGGATATGCGCGACCATCCACGTGCCGCTTGCTGCCAACAAGGGCGCGGCCGACGTCATCGGATGCTGGCAGAGCGCGTATGAGGGCGAACCGTTCGTGCGCATACTGCCGGAACCGCCCTCGACGAAGCAGGTCCACGGCTCGAACTCGTGCGCGCTCTTCGCAGACTTCGACGAGCGCACCGGCCACGCCGTGCTCGTCAGCGTGATAGACAACCTCGTCAAGGGCGCCTCCGGCCAGGCCGTGCAGAACATGAACCTCATGTTCGAGCTTCCAGAGACCGCCGGGCTCCAGACCGCCGGGGTGTGGCCGTAGTGGCGCCGAGCGGGTTCCAGTTCGCCGGCGTCCGCTGCGGCCTCAAGAACAAGCGCAAAGACATCGGCCTCATCGTCAGCGACCGCCCAGCGGCGGCGGCAGGGGTCTTCACGCAGAACCTCGTCCGAGCGGCGAGCGTGGACTTCACGCGGGAGGCGGTCAAGGTTCAACGCCTCCGTGCAATAGTCGCGAACAGCGGCAACGCCAACTGCTGCACTGGCGAACAAGGCGCCCGGGACGTCGGCCGCATGGCCGAGCTGGCCGCCCACCACCTCGGCCTCACCACTAAAGAGGTCGCCGTCGCTCAGACCGGAGTCATCGGCCAGTTCATTGATATGGCCAAGGTCGAGCACGGCATCGCCGAGGCCGCCAAGTCTCTCTCTGACGACCCGAAGCCGTTCTTGGAGGCCATCTTGACCACGGACCTTGTCGAAAAGAGCGCCGCCGCGGACGTTCGTGGAGCGACGGTCCTGGCGGTAGGCAAGGGCAGCGGGATGGTCGCGCCCGACATGGCGACGATGCTCGGGTTTATCGTGACGGACCTGAACGTGGAACCGGCGAGGCTGGGCGTGGCGCTCCGGAGGGCCGTGGCGACGAGCTTCAACTGCCTCACCGTGGACTCCGACACCTCGACCAACGACTTGGTCCTCGCTCTCGCCAACGGCGCGAGCGGAACCGAGCCGACCGACGAGGAGCTCGATGGCGCGATGCGAGAGGTCTGCGTCAGCCTCGCCAAGCAGATCGCGCGGGACGGCGAGGGCGCGACCAAGCTCATCGAGGTCCGGGTCACAGGCACGAGCGACCCGAAGGCCGTGGCGATGACGATCGCCAACTCGCCGCTCGTCAAGACCGCGATGTTCGGCTGCGACCCAAACTGGGGCCGTGTCTTGGCCGCCGCGGGACGTGCTGGCGTGGCGTTTGACCCGGACACGGCCGTGCTGAAGGTCGTGTCACAAGGCGAAGAGCACCTGCTCTTTGAAAACGGCGCACCAGCGGCCTACGACCCCAAGCGGGCCTCGACCGCGCTCAAGTCCACCGAGGTCGTCATTGACCTCGCGCTCGGCCCAGGCGAGTCCGCGACCGTCTACACGTGCGACTTTGGCTATGGCTACGTGCGGATCAACGCCGAGTACCACACATGACGGGCCTCGGGTGACGGGTGAAGGGGTTCTCTCGCTTCTCCCTACTCCTTCCGCCTTTCGCCTCGTTCCTCCTCCCCCTCCCGGCTAAACTCCTCCTAACAACAATGAAAGTCAGCATCATCGGCGGAGGCGGGCGCGTCGGTTCGGACGCGGCGTACGCGCTCCAGCTCGGCAAGGTCGTCAACCACATCGCGCTAATGGACGTGAACGCCGAGCTCGCCCAAGGCGAGGCGCTCGACCTGCGCCACGGCGCGAGCCTCACGGCAAACCAGACGTTCTCTGGCGGCGACTACGGCGTCTGCGACGGCAGCGACTGCGTCGTCATCACCGCTGGCCTGCGACGCAAGCCGGACGAGAGCCGGCTCGACCTCATCAACCGCAACGTCGGGCTGTTCAAAGGCATCCTCGAAGAGCTCAAGAAAGTCAAGCTCGCCAGCGGCGCGACGATCCTCGTCGTCAGCAACCCCGTGGACATCCTCACGCACATGACCGTGCAGAGCGGGCTACTGCCACAGTCGCAGGTCATGGGCCTCGGGACTGTCCTCGACACCGCGCGGTTCCGCAGCCTCATAGCCGACCACTTCAAGGTCGGCGCGCTCGACGTCAAGGCGCTCATCCTCGGCGAGCACGGCGACTCGATGGTGCCGATCTGGTCGAGCGCGACGATCAACGGTGTCTCGGTGAAGTCCATCCCCGGATGGAACGACTCTTCGGCGGCGACGCTGTTCGACGTGACCAAGAAGTCCGGCGCCACGGTCATCGCGCAGAAGGGCGGCGCGGGCCGAGCGGTCGGGATCTCGATCAAAGAGGTCGTCGAGGGCATCGCGCTCGACGACGGAAGGCTCCTCCCCGTGAGCGCGGCGCAGACCGGCAAGCTCGGCATCAAGGACATCTCGCTCTCGCTCCCGACGGTCGTCGGCCGCAAGGGCGTCGTGGACATCTACGAACCGGCCGTGAACGACGCGGAGCGCGAAGGGCTGATCAAGAGCGCCGAGTCGCTCAAGGCGACCTTCGCACAGGTCGAGGCCCCCGTCACCGCGTAGAAACTTTCGAACACCGGGGCCCGCACGTCGTCCAATCCTGGAAGTCAAGGGATGGAACCACGGATCGGCCACCTGGAAGTCTTCGTGCAGGACCCCGTCTCTTCGCGCGACTGGTACGTCCACGTGCTCGGCGCGAAGTTCGTCGCCGACCAAGGACTGGCGCAGTGGGTCGCGCTCGGTGTGGTCGAGATCCTTCTCAGGCCAGGTTCCGGCTCGATCGCAGCCGCCTATCGCGCCACCGCGGTCGCGCCCGTCCTCTATCTTTCAGACCTCGATGGGTTCCGTGAAAGGCTGGAATCGAACGGCGTCGCCGTTACCAACCACGACGAGTGCCTGACGTTCCAAGACCCCGACGGCCACTGGTACCAGGCGACGGCCCATCCCTGACGTCCCGATAGGGTCCCGGTCTGCTGCAACCGGGAACCGTTCCGAGCGTCGTAGCCGGTAACAGGGGACGGGGACAGGCAGGAGGCGCAGTGCAGATCACCGACTTCGAATCGGGAAAACAACTCAGGGACGTAGACATCGTCCTGACCCGAGAAGAGGCCGAAGACCTCCTTGCGTACGTCTCGTTCCTGCTCCACCAGCCCGGCGTCTCCTGCGCACACCTCAGCGAAGTCGAGAAGTGGTCGCTCAAGCGCGAGATCACCGTCTCGGTCAAGAAAGGGAAAGCGAGTTAGCGCCCCGGGGAGTTTGAAGGTGGGGGTCCGTTTTAAGGCCGTTTTCTTGCAGGCCGACGGGTCGGTCGGATTGGGCGTATCTGCCCCCACTAACTACAGGATACCATAGCCTAGTGACCGTTTGTCAAATATATTTTAGCAAAACAGGACAAAAGTACTAGTTAGTGCTGTTACCAGCGGATGAGGTTCGCGCCCCAGACGAGGCCTGCGCCGAAGCCGACCGTCATGACGACCATGCCCCGCTTCAGGCGCCCGGCCTTCACGGCCTCGTAGAGGCCTATCGGGATCGAGGCGCCGCTGGTGTTGCCGTACTTCTCGAGGTTGATGAAGACCTTCTCCGGCGGCAGGCCGAGCCGGTCCGCGGCCGACTGGACGATCCTCAGGTTCGCCTGGTGTGGCACGAAGAGGTCAATGTCGCTCGCCTCCATCCCGGCCTCCTGCAGAGCGCGGCAGCACGCGTCGCCCATAGCGGTCACTGCGAAGCGGTAGACCTCGGAGCCAGCCATGAAAATGTGCGGCCGCTTGCCCTCGGAGTACGGCCGTCCGACCGGGTACTTCGATCCGCCCAACTGCAGATCAATGTGCTTTGCGCCGGCCCCGTCTGCGAGCAGGACTGTGTCAATCACTCCCCGATCGGTGCCTTTCTCTGCGCGCAGGACCACCGCGCCCGCGCCGTCGCCGAACAGCACGCACGTCGAGCGGTCGGTGAAGTCCACGAACTTCGTCAGCGCGTCCGCGCCGATGACGAGCGCGTTGGTGACCTGCCCCGACTCGATCATCGCGGTCGCGACGTTGAGCGAATAGATGAAGCCTGCGCAGGCCGCGCCGACGTCGAACGCAGCCGCCTTCTTCGCGCCGACCGCCTCTTGCACCAGGCAGGAGACTGATGGGAACGGATAGTCGCCCGTCACGCACCCGACGATGATGACCTGGACGTCGAGCGGGTCGAGCTTTGCGTCCTCGAGCGCCTCTTTCGCCGCCGCGATCGCGAGGGTGCTCGCGCTTTCGTCGTCGCTGCAGATCCGCCGCTCCTTGATGCCGGTGCGCTGCATGATCCATTCGTCGGTCGTGTCCACCATCCTCTCGAGGTCGGCGTTGGAGAGCACCTTCTCCGGCACGAAGCGACCGATCCCGTGGACGACTGCTCGAATGCTCATCTGCTAGTTAAGTTTCCGTTCGTGCCCGATCGCTTCACAGATCGCGGGCACCAGCTCGTTCTCGACGGCCATCGCCGCAGTCAGGACCGCGTTCTTGATGGCCTTCGCGTTGCTCCTCCCATGGCAGATGATACACAAGCCGTTGAGCCCCAGCAGGGGCGATCCGCCGTATTCCGCGTAGTCCACGCGCTTTCGCATAGGCGCGAGCGCCTTCATGAGCGGCAAGAAGGCGAGCCTGCCGATCCCCTTGGGCACCGCGTCCCTGATCTCCTTCATGATGAACTCGCCGACGCCTTCGGCGGTCTTGAGGACGATGTTGCCCACGAATGCGTCGCAGACGACGACGTCGCAAGGCTCGTGGAACATCTCCTTGCCCTCGATGTTCCCGGCGAACCACGGGTGGCCGGCCAACAGCTCGTGCGCCTGCTTGGCGAAGGCGTTGCCCTTGCCCGGCTCTTCGCCGATGTTGAGCAGGTGGACCTTGGGGTCCTCCTTTCCCATCACCTTCAGGGCGTAGGCACGGCCCATCAGGGCGAACTCGAGGAGCTGGACCGGGTTTATGTCGGGCGAGGCTCCTGCGTCCAGGAGCAGGAACTGCCCGTGCCGGTTTGGGAACGGGCTCGCGATGGCGGGACGGTGCACGCCGCTGATCTGCCTCCACGAGATCAGCGTCGCGGCCGTCACCGCGCCGGTGTTGCCTGCGGAGACCAGAGCAGAGGCGTGCCCGTCCTTGACGAGCTGGACCGCCACTGCAAGAGAGGAGTCCTTCTTCTTGCGGACCGCCTCCATCGGCTTTTCGTCCATGCCGACGACCTCGCTCGCCGCGTGGATGTCTATGTTCGATGGCATTGGACCGTGCGTGCAGTCCTCGATCTGCGAAGGGTCGCCGACGAGCACGATCCCGCCCTTTATCAACGGTGCCGCCTCGATCGCCCCGGCGACGATCTCCTTCGGGGCGTGGTCGCCCCCCATGGCGTCGAGCGCGATCCTCAATCGTCCTCCGGGCGCACAAGGTCACGGAGCTTCTGCATCGCTGGGTGCCCGTGCTCCTCGGCCTGTGCGACTTTCGCCGCCTTCGCCGCCGCCTTCGGGCACGGGCCGTCCCATCCAAACTCGCAGAGGGGCTGCACAGGCATGTTGACGAAGAGGCCCTGCCGCACGTACACGTCCTTCTGCAGCGAGTTCTTGTCGAAGAGCGGGTAGTCCTCTTCCTCGACGACCCTTGCGTGCTCCCCGGTGCCGAACCCCGACGGCACGCCCTCGACGTCGAACTCGTCGGCCATGAGGAACTCGACCGTTTGGTCGAGGGGCTCCCCGCACCGGGAGCACTCGACCACGCACTTGGCCGAGAACTTCCCCTTGAGGAGCAGGATGTTGCCCGTGCTGACCGCCTCGAGCTCCCCTTCGATGGGAGAGAGGAGGTCCAGGTCCTCCTCGGCGGGAAGGCTCGTCGTGACCTCGAAGTGGAGCTTCTTACCCGGGTGCTGAATGGCCTCGTTCAGATCGAGCAGGCCATGGCGTTTCATGGTTGGAGCGCGAGTCTACCTTTGGCTTCTCATGTCCCCATGCCCTGTTCCCCCGGCACTCGTGCCAGGTGCGCGCAGGCGCGAGTCAAGGAACAAACCTATAGAGATGTCGGGCTCTCGCTTGCCTGAGGACGACCACGGCTTCCTGCCCCGGAAGGTCGCCGACATGCTGCAATCGGACCCCCGCGTCCATGCGGCGCTCACCCGCTTGTCCACGCTCGTGCGGACCACCGGGCTCAGCCCCCGCGTGATTGATCGGGTGATGGCCCCCGGGAACGACGTCTCGGCCGAGGTCCTCGCCCTGGTGTCGCGGGGCCTCTGCGACGAGGCTCCCGCCAACTTTAAGTCGCTCCGAGAGGCCCTGAACAGCGACCGGCACAAGGTCGTGTGCCGAGCCTGCCTCTTCGCGGCCTGGACGGACTTCGTCGTCCTGAGCGCGGGCAAGTCTGGGGTCTCGTCTTCCAAGATCGTGGCGACCTCCTTGGCGACGGCCGAGACGGCCTACTGGCTTGCCGGCCGCCATGTGATCGAGCCCGAGGACGCCTTCAGGGCCGCTGTGCTCGTTGACGCCGGGCTCGTGGCGATGGTCTATGTTTTGCCCGAGGTCTACTCCTCGATCGCTTCGAGCAAGCTCGCCCTGCCCCTGCAAGAGTTCGAAATGGCCTCTTTTGGGTTCGACCACCAGGCGGTCGGCGAGGCTGCGCTGAGGCTGTACAAGTTCCCGGACGAGGTGGCCGGCTTCGCCCACAACCACCACGCGCCCTCGATCGAGCAGGACCTGGCAGGCAAGGTCCTCAAGGCGGCGACGGTGGCGGTGGGTGCCGTCGGGGGCGACTTTGGGTTCTCCGGCCCGCCGGTCGAGCTCGACAGGCAGACCCTGGAAGGCGCGCTGATCAGGCCAGCGGACGGCCCGGGCGTGCTGGAGTACGCGTCTGGGAGGCTGTCCGCGGCGCTCGACTTCACCCAGCGCCGCCGGTCAAGTGCGGCATGAATTGAACGAAAGCTGCCAATCGGGGCGTCAAATCGAGTAGTCTTGGGCCTGAAATCGCGGGCTCCGCGCTGCGGATGAGCAGTGTTCTTGCTATCTGGACCAGAAGCAAGTATCATCGGCGGGCGTTCGCTCTAGAGAGGTATTCAGCATTGAAGAATTGGTGGATTGCGTTTCTTGCCGTGGCCGTCGCCTTCGGGTGCGGCGGTAGTACGACGCCAGGTGGTACGACAAGCGGTACGACCGGTGGGGGCCAGGCGGCACCCGCACCGACCGTCAACCTTGGCAACGACTTCGGAGACATGCAGTGGACGGCCGTGACCGGCACGGGCCGTCGCGCGCCTGGCGAAATGGTGGCGAAGATGCAGGCGCTCGACGTGCGGAACAGCAACGAAGACGTCTTCATGACGACGAAGGTCATCCTTGCGACGCTAAACAGCTTCGCGCTCTACTCCATCAACGACCAGCTCGTGCTCCCGACGGGGGTTCCGTTCAAGAGATTCTCGATCTTCTCGCTCAAGATCCAGGAGGTGTCTGGCGAAGACACGAACGGCAACACAGTGTCCTGGACCGGCTTCTTCAGTCAAAATTTCGACGCCGACATCATGTTGGCCCGAGGACGGGACACAGTCCTCCAGTTCAACATCAACGACGGGATCATTCCGACCGCCGACCCGTTCACGGGCCCCGTCTTTAACCGCCCGCTGTTCGAGCTCGAGAACTACAATCCCGACACGAACAAGATGGAGGCCCTGTTCAGCGACTATGTCGCGTTCGACATCTCCAGCATGGCCGCCGCGGACCGCCCGAACATCGTGATCAATGCGACGCCCGCAGGCGAGAGCGACATGATCCTGTTCACCGGCGACACAGTCGCCATTTCGTCTGGGATTGACGGCCTCGATACGCTACAGGTCCTGAACCCGAACTTCGACCCGATGGCCAACACTGACACGGGCCAGATCAGCTCGCCGAGCGTCATTGGCGGCGTCCCAGCGGACGGCACCTACACCCTCTTCGAGCCCGATTGGCGGCTCATTGACCCGACGATGGGCATCATCGTCTCGTTGCAGGGGCGGTGGCGGCCGTACAGGCAGGTGCTGAGCAACATTGGCAGCAACATGATGGTCGTGTTGCCGAACAGCCGCGACGACAAGGAGAACTTCACGGCGGTCTACATCGCGCGCGACAACACGGGCACAATCACAGCGCTGTGGCACGGCCCCGCGCGGTTCACCGGCCCTGACGCGAACGAGATCCGTCTGACCCGCGTCCGAGACGTGCTGTCGCTGGCCGAGATTGACCCGGCCGTCGGTGTCATGAGCGACTACATCATGCTCAACGGCGAGGTCACGGTCGGGACGTTCACGTTCCCGGCGCTCGGCCTGCCCGCTGACTTCAATCTGCCGCTCACCGGGCAGTTCAGAGTCTTCCGCAGGTAATGCGGCCGATCCTGGCGGGCCTCGACACGGAGTATGGTTTCTCCGTAGAGGGCCGCGGGGCGGGCGACCAGGTTGACGACGCGAGAGCGCTCGTCCGGAGCTTTCCGGGCGAGTGCTTTCCATTTTGGGACGACCGGTTTGAATCGCCGCGAAGCGACCTGCGCGGCTTCCGCCTCGACCGCCTGAGCTTCGACCCAGAAGACGCCAAGTTCGACGCCGACCGCGCGCCGGAGCCGGTCCACGAGGTGCGCGCCGACCGCGTGCTGTGCAACGGCGCGCGCTTCTACAACGACCACGGGCACCCGGAGTACGCGACGCCGGAGACGTGGTCGCTCGAAGAGCTCGTGATGCACGACCGCGCAGGCGACCACGCCGTGCTCTCCTCGGCCGCCGCCCTCGCGGCGTCGGTCGGTCGCGAAGTGCGGGTCTACAAGAACAACACAGACTTCCACGGCGCGTCGTACGGCACGCACGAGAGCTACCTCGTGCCGAGGTCCGTGCCGGTCGAGAACCTCATTTCCGGGCTGATGCCGCTCTTCGTCGCGCGACAGGTCCTCACCGGGGCAGGGAAGGTCGGGTCGGAGCAGGGAGCACGGTGCGACTTTCAGATCTCGCAGCGTGCCGACTTCTTCGCCGAGGCGGTCAACGCCGAGACGCTCTATCGCCGACCGGTCTTCAACACGCGCGACGAGCCGCACGCCGATCTGAAGAAGTGGGTCCGCCTACACGTGATTTGCGGCGAGTCCAATCTGATCTCGACCGCGACGCGGATCAAGCTCGCACTGACGAAGGCCGCGATCCACCTGATCGAAGCGGGGGATCAGCCGGTCTGGCCGCTTGCAGACCCGGTCAGCGCAACCAAGCAGCTCAGCCGACAGCCGGACGGTGAGGGGCGCATTGAACTCGAAGGGCGGTCATGGACGACCGCCCGGCACGTGATCGAGTCGTACGTCGAGCCCTTCTTGGCGAGTACCCTGGACGTGACGGATCCCTACGTACAAGAGCTGCGCAAGGCGCTGACGGGCGCACTCTCGCTCCTAGAGGCGCGGTTCGCAGACCCGGAGAGGTTCGCGCGCTCAGTAGACTGGGCCGCCAAGCGGTCGCTCCTGGAGCAGTACGTCGAGTCGGAAGGGGTCGGCTGGCGGCACGGCTCGCTCCAGTCGCTCGACCTGGAGTACCACCGGCTCGACGGAGGCGTGGGCGTGTTCCAGGCCCTCCGCGACGCCTCGCTCGTTGACCCCGACCCGCCGGAAGAGGAGACGGCCAAGAGGCGGACAAGGGTGTTCGAAGACTCCCGCGCCCGGGCCCGCTCCATTGCTGTCTCCAAGTTCCAGGAGAGCCTCGTCTCGGCCAGTTGGGGCGCCCTGACATTCAAGACCGCTAACGGCGAAAAGACGGTCGCGCTCGACCCCGAACGGGCGTATTCTGCTACGCTCGCCGACTGCGGGACCGTAGAAGAACTCATAATGGAACTGGAAGCACCGAGATGACGATCCAAGCAGACCGCACGCAGAGGCAGTTCACCCCGGACCCCGAACGCAAGCTCGGCGACGACGAGGGCCCGAGCAAGCCCGACGTCAAGAAACCGACGGCGCCGAACGAGCTGCTGAAGCGGATGAAGCGCGTGGATCCCGACCAGGCCAAAAAGTACAGGCAGCGCTCGGGCCAATGAACGCCACTGCGCCTGCAGACTTTGCCAAGCTCGTCGGCTTCGACTCCTCGCGACTGCCCACTTGCGAGTCCGAGGTCCACGGCACGACCGTTCTGGCCCTGCGCTTCGACAAGGGCGTGGTGATGCTCGCCGACCGCCGCGCCACCATGGGCAACCTCATCATGTTCGAGCAGGCGGAGAAGATCGTCGCACTGGACCGCCGCACGATCGTTGCGATCAGCGGCGCGTACGCGCGGAGCATCGAGGTATGCCGCTATCTCAAGCACGCGTTCAAGTTCTACGAGCGGCGCAACCTCCACGAGATCTCCGCCGAAGGGAAGCTGATGGAGATATCGCGGGCGCTCGCCTCGAACATCGTCAATGCCGATGGCGGCACGGGGTACTTCCTACCGATCGCCGCGACCTACGACCGGCGCGCCCAAGAGTTCGGCATCTACTTCTTCGACCTTGCCGGGGCTCGCTTCAGCGGGGCAGAGTACGCGTGCGCCGGTTCGGGTTCCGAACGAATCCGCGGCGTCTTCGAGTTCCTCTCGCGCACGAAGGGCCAGTGGCACGGGCGGGGCCTCGACGAGGTCCTCACCGACGGGCTCCGCATGCTCGACATCGCGAGCGACCTGGACTCCGCCACCGGCGGGTTCCGAAAGGTGCTCCCGTCCATCAGCGTTCTGACCCGCGAGGGCTCGCGGGTTCTCGGCGACGCGGAGATCCGGCCCTACGTCGAGCGCGTGCTTAACGGCTGAGGGCGCCGCGGCTAAACCGCGGCGCCCCAATAGAGCGACTGCTCTAGAACCGATACCCGAGGTATGCACCCAGCGAGGTGGCCCGGGCGCCCGCCGAGGCGTCGCTCCAGACGAAGGTCACTTCGCCGAAGATGTGCTCTCCGAGCTCCATGCCGACTCCCGCGCGAGCGGCGAAGACGGTGTTCGTGTTGACCACGTCAATGATCGCGACACCGGCGCCGAGGAAGTAGTACCGTCGGTTGGCGCTCTGGTAGTCCCCGCTCCGGTACCAACGCTGGTTGATCATGATCGGGAACATGTTGCCCTTTGCCCCGTTCATGCCCCGTCCCATCCAGTCAAAACTGAGCGTAGTTTCCCCGGCTCCCTGGAGCAAGCTCCGTTCGAGGAAATAGTCCGCACCCACTCCGATAAGGTTCCCAGTTGCGTCCCGCGTGAACTCGTCCAAGGGATAGACGAACCCGACCCGGAACGACAGGTTTACAGGCGTACCAAATCCACCCTGTGCGCTCGCAAGCGCAGAAATGGCAAAGGCCGCTAGAACAAACAGTCGCTTCATCATAAATCCTTCCGTAACGTAACGTGTTGGCCCTGTCCATATGGGCCAACCCGCATTCTACATTGAAACGGACCCCGGGATGCTGGGTTAGGTTCAAAATCTCAGCGGTACAATCGCCCCGGCATGCCTGAACTCTTGTTCGAACTCGGCTGCGAGGAGCTTCCTGCCAGCTCCGTGCGCCGGGCCTACACGCAACTCGGGCAGGAAATCGCCGACCGCCTCGACCAACAGGGGCTCGGCCACGGCCAGGTCACGTCCCTCGGCACGCCGCGCCGGCTCATCGTCTCCGTCGGCGACCACCAGCCGGACAGCGTCAAGGAGCAGCGGGGACCCGCGGTGGCGTCGGCCTACGACGCAGAGGGCAAGCCGACCCCGGCCCTCCTCGGCTTCTGCAAGGGGCAAGGCGTGGACCCGGCAAGCGTGGAAAGGCGCGACGAGTACGTATGGGTGACCAAGCACGTGAAGGGCCGGCCTACCGTCGAGATCGTCGCCGAGGTCCTCCCTGCCGCGGTCAGGGCCCTGACCTTCGACAAGACCATGCGCTGGGGGTCCGCGAAGATGCGCTTCGCCCGTCCGGTCCGGTGGCTCCTCGCCTCGCTGGGGGGCAGGCTGGTCCCGTTTGAGATCGAGGGCGTCAGTTCGGGCCTCGAGAGCCGCGGCCACAGGTTCGAGTCGCCCGGCGCGTTCAAGGCGACCGACCTCGTCTCGCTCGTCAAGGGCCTCAGAAAGCGCCGAGTGGAGCCCGACCCCGCCGAGCGCGAGCGCACGATCCGTGAGGGCGCCGAAAGGGTCTCCGTAGGTAGCCCCGAGCTCATTCCAGAGCTCGTCGAGGAGAACGTCTTCCTCACCGAGTGGCCCGAAGCGCTGCTCGGCGACTTCCCCGAGGAGTACATGAAGCTCCCCGAGCCCGTGCTGGTCACGGCGATGGCCAAGCACGAGCGGTTCTTCCCAGTTCGCGACGCGCACGGCCAGCTCACGAACCGCTTCGTCTCGATCCGCAACGGGGGCCGCGAGGACGTCGTTAAGCGCGGGAACCAATGGGTCCTGAGCGCGCGGTTCAACGACGCACAGTTCTTTTACGCTGACGACGCCAGGCACACGATGGAGGAGTTCCTCGGCCGCACGGCGCGCATGACGTTCGCTGAGGGCCTCGGCTCGATCCGCCAACGGGCGCAGCGCCTCGGCGTCCTGGCAAAGAAGGTCGCGGTCGCCACCGGTGCCTCGCAAAAGGAGGCCGACGAGGCCGAGAAGGCCGGGCTGTACGCGAAGGCCGACCTCAGTAGCGGCCTCGTCAGCGAGCTCGCCTCGCTCCAGGGGATCGTTGGGTCGGAGTACGCCGCGAGGGAGAAGTTCGAGCCCGCCGTCTGCTTTGCGATCGCGACGCAGTACGACCTGGACAAGGCCGCGGAGGGGCCGCACAAGGCGACCGCCCTGCGCGTGATCGTCGCCGACAACCTCGACAAGCTCGCCGGGTACCTCGGGACCAACCAGGCGCCCTCGGGCTCGAGCGACCCGTACGGCCTGCGCCGCGCCGCCACCGCGCTGATCGAGTCCGCCGACCACCTCTCTCTACCAAATGGTGGATACGCTCCCCTGTTCGCAGACGCCATGGCTGGGTACAAGGACGATGGCGTCGCACTCGACGAGCCCGCTGCCAAAGGATTCCTCGCAGACCTCTTTGTCGCCCGCTATGAGGCGCTCAACCCCGACGCGCGGCACGACGTGCTCGACGCCGCGCTGCTCGACAGGTCGTTGGAGGCCGTCGCGGAGCCGGCGAAGGTCAAGCTGCGACTGCGGCTCGTCTCGGGCGCCGCGCTCGACCACGACTTCGTCCAGACCGCCACCCGCCCGATCAACATCGTCGCCGCGGCCGTCAAGAAGGGCATCCCCGTCCCGGCCGACCCAAAGCCGGAGGACATTGACTCCAAGAGGCTCGACTCTGAGCCGGGCGTCAAGCTCTACCTCGCTGCGCACGAGGCGATGAAGGCGTCCGCCGGCACCACCGACACCGCCGCGATCTTCGTCGCCCTCAAGAAGCTGGAGCGGCCGATCAACGAGTTCTTCGAGGCGACGATGGTCATGGTGGAGGACGAGGCGGTCCGCAACGAGCGGCTCAAGCTGCTCAGCCTCGTCACGCGGCTGCTCTTCCGCATCGGCGACCTGAGCAAGATCGTCATCGAGGGTTGAGCACGTACTTGGCGAGCACGTCGAACTCGACGTTCACGCCCTGGCCAACCTGCAGGTCCCCGAGGTTCGTCGCCAGCAGCGTGTGCGGCACGATGGCGGCGCGAAACGCTCCACCGGATGGTTGAACGACGGTGAGGCTCACGCCGTTGATCGCGACGCTGCCCTTGTCCACGAGGTACTTGGAGAACTCCGCTCCGACCGAAAACTGGAACTCGTCCGCGAGCCGGCCTACGAACCGACCCACCGTGTCCACGTGACCCTGTACGAAGTGCCCGCCCAGCCGGTCGCTTGCCCTGAGGGGGCGTTCGAGGTTCACGCGGGCCCCGGCGACGGTGGATCCGAGGGTCGTGCGGGAGAGCGTCTCCGGCGAGAGGTCGAACTCAAGCCCCGCCGAAGCGACCGTCAGGCAGCACCCGTCCACCGCGAGGCTCTCACCGAGCTTCCACGCCTCCCCAGGCCAGGCGTCAGGTACCTCGAGCCGGAGCCTTCCGGGCTCCAGCCCCGCCACCGTCCCGACCGCCTGAACGATCCCCGTGAACACGGCCCGAGTTTAGCGGCTGAAGCCCATCCCCGCAAAGCAACCGGCGAAGGGCGGCCCGCAAATCCACCGATGATTCTCTTGGGCGTGGGCACCGCCCGATTGGAGGGTTCCGGGACTTGCAGAACAGACTCAGCCACAAGCAGAGCCTCAAAACGACGACCAAGGTTGACCCCAAGGTCGTCCTTTCCAGCCAGATCCTGCAGCTCAGCCAGCCGGACCTGATCCAGGCGATTGACCGCGAGCTGGACGAGAACCCGGCGCTGGAGCGCATAGACGAGCCGGAGACCCCGATCACCGACGAGGACGTGCTGCGCGCCGTCGCGCCCGCCGAGCTCAGGGACAAGACCAACGACTACGAGGCCAACCGGAGCCTGCCCAACGACCAGAACACAGACTGGGTGGACTTCACCCCGAGCAATGACTCGCTCTGGGACCACTTGCGGGCGCAGCTCGAGCCCGACACGCCGCGCAACATGCGCGACCTGCTCGAATACATGATCGGCTCGGTGAACGACCGCGGGTACCTCACGTGCTCAGTCGAGGACGCCGCGCTCGACTGCAAGACGAGCCTGGAGAACGCCGAAGAGGTGCTGAGGCGGCTTCAGTCGTGCGAGCCTGCGGGCGTCGGCGCGACGAGCCTGCGCGAGTGCCTCATCCTGCAGCTCCGCGACGCGAACAGCGACGCCGAGCGGATGGCGAGGTTCATGCTCAAGAGCTGTTGGGACGACCTCGTCGCGCGCAACGGAGACGCGATCGCGCGAAAGTACAAGGCCGACCCGGAGATCGTAGAAGAGGCCTTCGAAGTCATCCTCTCGCTCAATCCGTTCCCTGGCGAAGGCTACGCTCTGCACTCGCACCCGTCGTCGTCCGACCGAACGTCGCCCGCCATGCCGGACATCCAGTTCACGCTCGACGAAGCCGGGTGGGTGATCGAGGTCCTCGGGCCGTCGCCGATGAGCCTTCGCGTCAGCCGCGCGTATCTGCGGCGCCGGTCGCAGCTCGACGACATGCGCAAGCCGCCAAAGGACGAGAAGCGCCACGTCGAAGAGTACGTCTCCCGTGCGTCGCTCTTCAAGGAGGCGCTCGAACAACGTCGGCGGCTGCTGGGCGAGATGGGACGGTACTTGATCCTGAAGCAGGGCGGGTTCGTCAGCACCGGCGACTACCAGTTTCTTAAACCGCTCACGCGCTCAAAGCTCGCAAAGGACCTCGGCGTCCACGAGAGCACGATCAGCCGTGCGACGAACGGCAAGTTCTGCCAGCTCCCGAACGGCGAGATCGTCAACTTCGAGGTCTTCTTCAAGCCCGCGCTCCGGATTCAGAAGATGATCGAGGAGATCCTGACCTACGAGAACCCCTCGAACCCGCTCAGCGACGAGCGCATCCGCGAGATCCTCGCAGAGAAGGGCGTAAAGGTCGCGCGGCGGACGGTGAACAAGTACCGCACGCGCACGAAGATGCTCAGCTCTCGCCAGCGCCGTTCTGCGTAGCCAGCGCGACCGCGAACTGTTGCCGGAACATCCGCGCGTAGAGCCCGTCCGTGTCCTGCAGCAGCTCAGCGTGCTTGCCCATCGCCGTGACCTTGCCGTCCTCCAGCACAACGATCCGGTCCGCGCGCACGACGGTTGACAAGCGGTGCGCGATCACGAAGCTCGTGCGCCCGCTGAGCAGCCGCTCCAGCGCCTGCTGCACCAGCGACTCGGTCTGAGAGTCGAGCGACGACGTCGCCTCGTCGAGGATGAGGATGCGCGGGTCGGCCAGCAGCGCGCGGGCGATAGCGAGCCGTTGCTTCTCCCCTTGCGAGAGGTCAATGCCCTTCTCGCCGAGCGGGGTGTCGTACCCCTTCGGCAGCGACTCGATCGCCTCGTGGGCGTTCGCCGCCTTCGCCGCCTCGATCACTTCGTCGTCGCTGGCGTCGAGCCGGCCATAGCGGATGTTCTCCATCACCGTCGTGTCGAAGAGCAGGCTGTCCTGGATCACGTAGCCGATCTGCCGGCGGTAGCTCAGCAGGTCCACTTTGCGCACGTCGTGCCCGTCCACCACCACGCGCCCCGACTGCGGGTCGAGGTGCCGCATGACCAGGTTTGCGAGCGTCGTCTTGCCCGAGCCGCTGAACCCCACGAACGCGACGAGCTCGCCTTTGCGCACGCGCAGGTCCACGCCCTTGATCACCGGCACGCCCGGCACGTACTCGAACCAGACGTCCTCGAACGCGACCTCGCCCTGGATCGGCGGGATCTCTGGCGAGCCCTCTTCGACCAGGATCGGGTTCTTCGTGTCGAGCGTGCGGAAGATGCGCGCGAGCGCGGCGTACGTCCGTGCCAGCGGGTCGAGCACGAGCAGGGTCCGCACGATGGGGCCGTAGACGTATCCGACCGAGTAGAGCAGGAACATGACGAGCGTCCCCGACTGCATCTGGCCGTTCAGCGCCATGAGCCCGCCGAAGTACAGGATGAGCGCCTGCCCGATCCCGCCGAGCCCGTCGGCGGTCGTCCACATGCGCGTGCCGAGCGCGCTCTGCTCGACGTTCGAGTCCATCAGCCCGCGCGTGAGCCCGTGGAAGCTTCGCACCTCCCACCGCTCCTTGCCGAAGCCCTTGACGACCTGGATCCCCGTGAGCTTCTCCTGCATGTCGCCGAACATCTCGTCGCGCATGTGCCTGATGTCTTGGCTCGTCTTTGAGATCGGCTTGAGCGTGACCCAGACGTTGTAGATGTATAGCGGCGTCGCGATCAGCGCGAGCAGCGCGAGCTTCGGCGAGATCGAGAACAAGACGAACAGCACGAGCACGAGCTGGACGGTGTCCGCGGCCATCGTGTTCACGTTCGTCACCAGCAGGCTGTAGATCGTGCCCGGGTCGTTCATGACGTTGCTGACCATCTTTCCGGGCTGGCGGCGCTCGAAGTACCCGAGCGGGAGCGACTGCATGTGCGAGTACAGCCGCTCGCGGATGTCGAGCAGGAACGTCTGTCCCAGGCGCTGGTTGACGAGCCCGACCGCGTAGCTCATCAGCCCCGCGCCGGTCGCAAAGCCGATCACGTACGCCATATAGCGCCACGTGTCAATCGGCGCTCCCGACTGAAGCCTGTTCACGATGTCGCCCAGGATGAGCGGCGGGATGAACCCGAACGCCGACTGGAACATCGTCAGCACCATGCCGAACACGAGCAGCCGGCGGTACGGCCTGATCTCGCGACCGAGGCGCAAGAAGAGCTTGGAGGGCTTTTCGAAGCTGTCCGTCTCTCGCCGGTTGCGGTCGAGTCGCGAGGCGCGCGCGCCCACGCGCTACTCTCTCGCCTCGACGGGCTGGAGCACAGTCGGGTCGAGGTGCACCGAGAGCCGCGTGATGCGTTGCCGCGCCATGTTCTCGACCTTGAGCGTTCCGATCGGCAGTCGCACGCTGTCGCCGATCTTCGGCACGCGACCAAAGTGGTCCACGACGAGAGAAGCGAGCGTCTGCGTGGAGACGTCGTCGCCGACGGGCTCGAGCCGGAGGAAGTCCAAAAGCTCGTCATAGCGGACGTCGGAGCGGGCAAGGACGCGCACTTCGCTCGTCTGTTCGATCGGCGCCCGCTCGCTTTCGAGCCGGTCCTCCATATCGCCGAAGATCTCTTCCACGAGGTCTTCCAGCGTGACAAGGCCGCTCGTTCCGCCGTACTCGTCGCGCACGATCACGATCTGGGTCTTCGTCTCGCGCATGTGTGCGATGATCTTGTCGAGCGTGAGCGTCTCCGGCACGAACTCGGGCTCGCGCATGATGCGTGCGATCGAGAAGTCCGGATCGTCCCACCGCGCCAGGATGTCCGAGACGTAGACGATTCCGACCACGTCGTCAATGTCCGCGTCGCAGACCGGGATGCGGCTGTGCCGGATCTCGGCGGCGCGCATCGGGATCTCGTGCTTCGGCGTGTGCAGCGGTATCCACAGGACGTCGAGCCGGTGGATCATCACGTCCTCCGCGTCGAGCATGTCGAACCGAAGGGTCTTCGTGAGGAACTGCGCCTGCGACTCGTCGAACTCGCCTTCGTCGTGCCCTGTCCGCACGAGGACGGCGAACTCCTCGCGCGACATTCCCTGCCTCTCCTGCTCGTCGCCGTTGATGCCGAACGGGCGCAGGACCATCCACGTCGTTTTCTGGAACAGCCACGTCATCGGCTTGAGAAGCGGCATGATCACGCTGAGCGGGATGATCACGGCCAGCGCGACGCGCTCTGCGTAACGCAGGGTCACGTACTTTGGCGTCAGCTCGCCGATCACGACGATCGGATAGGTCACGAGGATGATCGCCAGCGCGCTTGCTAGCGTCTGCGGGAGCGCGGCGAACGCGCTCAGCAGCAGACCGGACAGGAACGGCTCCGTCAGGGCGCCGAGCGCGATGCCGATCATCGTAATGCCGATCTGCGTGCCGGCGATGTAGGTCGAGCGGTCGTCAATCGCCTTCAGCACGCGCTGCGCCGTCTTCGACCCCCTTCGGGCGAGCGCCTCGATCTTGCTGCGCCTCGCCCCGACCAACGCGTATTCCGCCGCGACGAAGAACACGTGGCCCAACAGCAGGATTACGCTCAAAAGCACTGTCGTGCTACTGTCCGTTTCCATTCAACAACGGACTAGTGTATCAGAGTCCGGATCGCTCGGCGTGCTGACCGTATACTTGTGCGATGCTCGAACCCGGCGTGTACCCGGCGGCCGTGACCCCGATGACGGCCCAGGGCCAGGTTGACGGGCCCTCCGTCGCGCGCCTGCTCGCCTATTTCGAGGCCGCTGGCTGCAAGGGGGTCGTGCTCGCAGGCACGAACGGCGAAGGGCCCTCGCTCAGCGCTGTGGAAAAGCGCGACCTGCTGCGCCTGGCGGACTCGTGCCGTGGCGGGCTCGAACTGGTGCTCGGCATCGCCACCCCGAGCCTGGACGAGGCCCGGTGGTCGTGCGACCAGGCTGGCAAGAACGGCGCGGGCGCCGTCCTGGTCATGCCGCCCTCCTACTTCCGCGCGGCGAGCGAAGACGGGATCGCGGAGTGGTTCGAGCTGCTGGCCTCGGAGAGCCCCGTCCCTGTCCTGGCCTACAACTTTCCCAAGATGACCGGGTTCACCATGTCGCCGGCCTTCATCGCGCGGCTCGCCTCCCACCCGAACATCGCCGGTTTCAAAGACTCGAGCGGCGAGGCCGCAAACCTCGATAGCTATCGAGAGGCGGCAGGGGAGAGGCTGCTGTTCGTCGGCGATGAGACTCTCCTGCTCGACGCCCTGACCAAAGGGTGGACAGGGACGATCAGCGGCGCCGCGAACTGTGTTCCACAGTGGCTCTCCCAGATCGCCGCGTCGCGCGACGCGGCGAAGTTCGAGCTTCTGCTGCCTGTGATCAAGGCGGTCCGCTCACAGCCCCAGCCAGCGACGAACAAGGCCGTCCTGCACGCGCTCGGCGTCATCGCGACCCCGCACCCGCGACTGCCGCTAAAGGCGGCGGACCCTGCGATCGTCCTCGATGCGATGGAGAAGCAGCTCGGCATCACACGAGAGAAGCTCGCGCTCTAACTACAGCGAGACCAAGTTCGGGTCCGTGCTCGGATACGACCCCAGCAGCACCGTCTCCAGGGCGAACGCCTTGATCTCCTCGATCGCGGCGGCGAGGTGCGGCGCGGTGTGGTGGTCCGCGCAGTCCACGTAGAAGATGTACTCGAACGACGCGCGCTGCGCTGGCCGCGACTCGATCATCATCAGGTTCACGTTGTGGCGCTCGAACGCACCGAGCACCGTGTAGAGCTGTCCTGGCTTGTTGCGCAGCGAGAACATCAGCGACGTCTTGTCCCGCCCGCTCGGCGCCGGCTCGTTGTAACCGACGACGACGAAGCGCGTCGAGTTCTTCGGCCGGTCCTCGATCCTCTCGGCGAGCACGTTCAGCCCGTACAGTTCGATCGAGAGCTTGTTGACGATCGCCGCGCCGTTCATGTCCTGCTTCGCCATCTGTGCCGCGCGCGAGGTCGGCGTCACGTCCACGACCTCCGCGTTCGGCAGGTGCGCCTTGATCCAGTTCCGGCACTGGTTGTACGGCTGCGGGCCCGCGTAGACGCGCTGCACGTCGTCCAAGTCCGTCGTCGCCGCCGCGAGGTTGTGGTGGATCGCGACGAAGGTCTCGGCGCAAATGCGAACGTTCGTCTGCGGGAACATGTCGAGCGTCTCCGGCACGACGCCATAGATCGCGTTCTCGATCGGCACGACGCCGTAGTCGGCGCGGCCGTGCTCGACGGCGCGGAACACGTCCTCGATGCTCTCCTCCGGCGCGAGCTGCGTGCTGCGCCCGAACGTCTCGATCGCCGCGATGTGAGAGTACGTCCCCTCCGGCCCCCAGTACGCGACCCCCAACGGCTTCTCTGAAGCGCGCGCTGCGCTGATCACTTCGCGAAAGATCGCGACGACCTGCTCGTGCCGCAGGGGCCCGACGTCGGCGTTGCCCAGCTTCTCGTAGATCTGCCGCTCGCGCTCTGGCGTGAAGAACGGCTTGCCGTCCGTCCCCTTCAGCCGCCCGATCGCCTGCGCGAGCGTCGCGCGCTCCCGCAGCAGCTCGACGAGCTGGGCGTCAATCCGGTCAATCGAGCCCCGGATCTCATCGAGTCCCTTCGCGTCTTCGGCCATCGGGTGACCGATTATGGCGGCAGGGCCCGTGCCACCCTCGGGTTGCGCGCCCCCATTTCCCCCGAACCAGCCCGAACCAACCCGGACTCCCGAACCTCCGAACTCCCCCCATCCCTCACCCTCCAGTTCAGCGTTTTCACCCCGAAACCTAAAGTGGTGACTCATGTTTGAGCTGATCGTACGCGTTGTCTTGGCCTCGGGGGCCATGGCCGCCTCGGGAATCCTGGGCCGGCCGGACTTCGACCTCACTTGGCGGGCCGCGGTCATCTTTGCGGCCTATTCGTACCTGCTCTACCTGATGGGGCAGAAAGGCGCCCGCAACGCCGGCGTCTCGGGCCTTGCCGCAGTCGCAGACTGTGGCATTGTCGCCGTGTTCATTGGCGACCTCGGCCTGATGACAGAGTTCGGCGCCGTCGCCGCGCTGCCGATGGTCGTCGCGTTCTTCCAGCACAAGGCGAACGCCGCGATGATGGCGCCACTCGTCGCCTCATGGCTCCTCATCGGAGCGAACCTCTTTGGTGGCGGTAACGCGTTCACGCCAGGGCTCCTGGTGCACGCGCTCGGCGTGCTCGTGCTCGGCGTTGTGCTGAGCTTGGCGCGCACGGCGCGCGAGACCAAGAAGTCGAAGCTGGTCGTGATCCCCGACGTCGCCAAGACGCTCGAACTTCTCAACCAGTACGCCGCACAGCCGCAGCAGCAAGAGCAAGCAGAGTCCTCGGAACAGGTCACGCTCGACGCACGCGAGTACCTCGAGTTCCGAGAGAGCTTCCGCACGCTCAGCGACACGGCGCGCGACCTGGAGAAGCGCGGGCGAAAGGACCGCGCGTGCGTGCAGATCATCGAAGGCGTCGTGCGACAGCCGCTCGATCCCTTTGCCGCCGTCGCGATCAGAATCCAAGACTTCACCGGCGCAGAAGGAGTCGGCGTTTACGCGCTCTCCCAGTCTGGCGAGGCGATGGCGGTGCGGAGCACGGCCGGCCACGTCGAGAGCCCCTTCCAAGAGGCCGCGATCGAGATCGCTCGTCACGCGACCGACGCTGAGATCGCCGACCAAGTTGCCGCGACTCTTGCGTCTCTCCGCGACCCGACGAAGACCACGCGGTTCGCAAGCGTAGTCCTCAAGCTCCGCGGCAAGGTCGTGGGCCTGCTCGCGCTCTTCCACTCGGACAAGATCGAGCTTGAAGCCTCCCTGCGCCGTGCACAGGAGACCGCAGACTTCCTTGCAGAGGTCGTCTCCGACTGCCTCGTTCGCGAAGACGAGCGGCGAAGGATGAAGGAGGCCGAAATGCTTTACACGGTCGCGACGACCGCGATCGGCGCGACCACCGCTGCCAGCCTCGCCGCAAGGATCGTGCGGGACCTGCAGGACGCCGTCCGGCTCGACCACGTCTCCGTCTGGTCGGTCGAAGGCGGCGCGACGACGCAGCTCGCGAGCGAAGGGACCGACATCAACATCTTCGAGCACGTCGCGTTCCCACAGGGCAAGGGCCTCGAGGGTTGGCTACGCAGCGGCGCGCCCGTCCTCTCCGTCACCGACGCTCGCAGCGACGCCAGGATCGCGCCTCAAGAGGCCGTTCGCCGAAGGGTCGGAGCGCTCCTCATCGTGCCGCTCGAGTTCGGTGCGACGCCGTTCGGGTTCCTAGTCGCAGCCACCTCGCGACCGGCAGGAATCGGCGCGGGAGAGACAGAGACGCTCCGCGTCGTCTGCGCAGAGGCCTCCCACGCGCTCGCCCGATTGAGCGCGGGTGCAGGCGGCCCAGAAGGGCTCGCGACCCCGAAAGAGTTCTATGAGATCGTCCGGCAAAACGGCGAAGGACACCTCGTCTACTTAGAAGTTCCGCAGCGGGAAGAGATGAACGAGACGTACGGCAAGCCAGCCGTCGAGCACGCCGTCCGCCGCTTCGCCGTGCGGCTCCGCAGCGAGATCCCAGCGGGCGCCGCCATCACAAGGCGCAACGAAGGCGACTACGTCGTCTTCGTCCACTCCCCCGACGAAGATTACGTTCGCCGATGGGCGAACGACGCGACGGCGCTCGCCTCGCTCGTCGGAGTCCGAACTCCAGACGGACGGACACGCATCCCGCTAGCATTGCGGGCTAAGGTCGCACCCATCAACCAGCAAAATCACCGGATTTCCCATGAGAGGGTCGCGTAATGCGTAAATCAGGTATCGCCGCCGTCTTGCCGTGTGCTCAAACTGTCGTTTGTGAACGGGCGTTCAAGTCGGCACTGGCCGCACCGGCGCCTCGGACCAGATTAGACCGCGATGCGCGTGCCCCACGCGGAAAGGGCCACGCGTCGCCGATGGCTGATTCAACGGCGAGGACAATGCTACAAACTTACGATTGGAAAGGAGCACTTGAAAGCTGTCGAGAAGTGCTCAAGCATGACCCTGACCACCTCGGCGCGCTGGAAGTCTCCGCGCAGGCCCAGTGGTACGAAGGTCAGTTCGAAGAGGTCGTCCGCACGACCAACCGGCTCCTCAAGCTCAACCCGCTCGAGCCGGGATACCGCTACACGCGAGGCATGGCGCTCATGTCAATGGGACACCTCTCGCGCGCGACCGACGACTTCCGACAAGCGATCGCGCAGAGCGAGAACCCGGTCTTCCTCCAACAGGTCCAGAACTCCCTGCTCGCGATCGAGGGGTTCCAGCGGGGCGGACCGGACCGGCTGGCCGCGCTCAACGCGATGCGTGTCGCGCGGCGGTCACAGGAGTTTGGGACCCTCACGAACGAGCTCGTCCACTAGGCGAGGTCTTTGAGCGATTCGGCCTCGGCCGTGCGCTCCCACGGGAACGCAGGGTTGCCGAAGTGCCCGTTCTTCGCCGTCTGACGGTAGCGGAAGTCGAGCAGCCCAAGGTGACGGATGATCCCGCGCGGCGAGAGGTCGAAAACCTCGCGTATTCGGCTCGCAATCTTGTCCGGGTCTGCCCGCTCCGTGCCAAACGTCTCGACCTGCACCGACACAGGCTGCTCGACCCCGATCGCGTAGGCGACCGCGAGCTGGCACCTGTCCGCCAGGCCAGCGTGGACGACGTTTTTCGCAACGTGACGCGCCATATAGGCCGCGCTGCGGTCCACCTTGGTCGGGTCCTTGCCGCTGAACGCGCCGCCCCCGTGCGTGCACATTCCGCCATAGGTGTCCACAATGATCTTGCGGCCGGTCAGGCCCGTGTCGCCCGCTGGGCCGCCCTTCACGAACCGCCCGGTCGGGTTGAAGTGGAACGTCACCTCGCCGTCGAGGAACTCTGAGTAGTCCGCGAGCACCGGGTCAACGATGTGCGCACGGATCAGGTCTTTGACTTCGTTCTCGATGCGCTCCTCGTGCTGTTGCGAGACGACGATCGTGTCAATGCGCTTCGGAACGTCGCCTTCGTACACGATCGAGACCTGCGACTTCGCGTCGGGGCGGAAGCCGATGTTCGGGTCCTGCCAGCGCACACAGGCCGACTGTCGCATCAGCGCGTGCGCGATCGAGATCGGCAGCGGCATCAGCTCGGGAGTCTCCCTCGACGCCATGCCGAACATCATCCCCTGGTCGCCTGCGCCGCCCGTCGCGACGCCCATCGCGATGTCCGGGGACTGTGGCTGGATCGCCACCAGCACGCCGCAGTTCTCGCCGTCGAACCCGATGCGGGTGTCGGTGTAACCGATGGACTTGATCGTCTCGCGCACCACGTTCTGCACCGAGACGTACCCTTCGCTCGTGACCTCGCCGCTGACGATCGCCACTCCGTGCGCGAGCATCGTCTCGATTGCGACCCTGCAGCGCCTCTCCGCCGTCACGCTCAGCCGGTCGTCCTCGGCAAGGAACCCATCCAAAAGCGCGTCAGAGATCTGGTCGGCGACCTTGTCGGGGTGCCCTTCGCTCACGCTTTCCGAGGTGAAAATCCGCAGGTTGCCCATTTCGCAGGGGGCAAGGATACCTGTGGGTGGCCGGGCGACGGGTGACGGGTGACGGGTGACGGGAAACGGGTGACCGGTGACGAGTGACGGGTGGCGGAGCTCCTACCTTTCGGATCTCGACTCAGGATTCGGGACTCAGTACTGTCGCCTCGGGTCTCATTCCCTTCGCCTTTCCCCATTGGCCTTCTGCCTTCCGACTCGTCACCCGTCTCCCGTTACCCGTAACTCTAAAACTGGTCCGTCATGAACATCTGCACTGGCATCGGCAGCCCGACCGCCATCACTAGCAACTCGCGGGTCATGCCCGTCATCGGCACGCCCAGCGCGCCGGTCATCGTCTCCAGCCCCAGCCAGCTCGTGCCTGGCATCACCGACCACGTCTCCAAGCCCGGCGAAACGATCGCCTCGCGGCACAAGTGCGGCTCGACGCACACGTACCCGCCAGTCGCGACCTCGCACGTCCTCGGTATCCAGCGCCAGTACTTCCAACGGCGCTCGTCGCGGCGCAACCGACCCGGCTCCGCCGCAGACCACGCGTCGTACTGCTGCCGCACTTTTGCGAACGGAAGCGTGCCAGGGATCTCGACCGACGGATCAACCCTGATCGCGCCCCGCACCACCGCGTCCACAGTCTCGAACCCCGCGCGGCGGTAGACCTCGTCCTCGTGTGCGAACAGGAGGCACGCCCTTTCGCCCGCTTCTGCGCTCCGCTCCAAGACGTGCTCGATCAGGCGTTGCGCCAGCCCTCTCCCACGGTGCAGAGGGTCGGTGGCCACGCCCGCGACCCCGAACGCGCGCCCAAAGCCGAAGACCAGCGGAGTCGTCGTCAAGATCGTCCTCAGCTCACCGTCCTCGAACAGCGCCCACTTCCTGTCGAGGTCGAAGAGCGGCTCCTTGAAGAACACGTGGCGCGCGCGGGCGATGTCCAGGTCGAAGACCTGGCAAAGGAGGGTGAGGAACCGCTCCGCCTCGTGCGTTCGGATGGGACGGATTTCAATCAAGCGCGCTCCGGGCAAGGATAGCAGAGCTAACCCCGACGAACGCGCACCGTCACGGTCACCTGGTCCCCGACAGTGGAGGTCAGCCCCTCGGCGAGCCGGAGGCGCACGCGGAACGTCCGGTCGCTCGTCAGCCCCTCGAGGCTGATCGGTTCCGTGTCCACCGTCGTCATCCGCGAAACGTCGCTGCTCTCGCCCGACGTCGTGATCTCGTTCGGCGACACGCTGTAGCCCGTCACCCGATATCCGAACGCGGGCTGTCCCGTAAAGACCGGAGTCACGAGCAGTTCTCGGCGGCTGGGCCCGATCGAGACCGCCGGCCGGATCTGTACCGTCGAGGGCTCGATCGTGACGAGCGGCACAGGAAGGTTCTCGTCGCCGAGCGGCTCCAACAGTACTTCAAGCGACTGGTTCGGCATGACACGGGTCAGGTCGAGCACGGCGCGCACGGTCCTCACCTTGGGCAAAACGGACTCTGGCCCGGAGACCTCGACCTTCTCCGGCAAGATCGTCGCGCCGTCGAACGTGTAGCTCTCGGGTGGAGTGCCGACGGCAAAGAGCTGGACGTCGAACTCCTTTCGCAGCCTTCGCTCGATGTGCATCTCGACGATCGCCCGCGCGGGAGTGAAGGAGAGCCCAGGACGCCACGGCCCCAGCACTTCGACCGCGTACGTCTTGGCGCCGGGCTCTGCGCCGGCCAGATCAACGACGGCGCGCACGCGCGACGTGTCAATGGAGTCCAAGATGCCCTGCGAGCCGGAGGCGACGACCCGCACCATCCGAGGCGCATACAGCACTGTGATGTCCTTGTGCTGGTTCGCGAACGTCAGCGTCACTTCGAACTCGCGCTCCTTGTCCGGCACGAATGAGCGCTGCAACTGAGCGAACAGCACGAGGGAGATGAGCAGCGAAGCCGCGAAGAGGAGCACGTTCTCCCGCTTGGCCCACACGTACTCGACGACCTTGCTCACTTGGTCACGGCCTCCTGCTGCGACTCTGGGTCATGGCTGTGACGGGACTTCCGCCTGAGCCGCTTCCTCCGCCGGATCTCGCGCGGGTCGCGAAGCTCGCGGTCAAGGAGCCGTCGCAGTTCCAGATCGTCCTCGACGAACCTGATCGTGCCTTCGTGCGCGACAGCGATCTCGCCACGCTCCTCGCTCACGATCACCACGATCGCGTCGGAGTGCTCGCTCATGCCCAGCCCTGCGCGGTGCCGCATGTGGTAGTGCGGCGGCAGCACACGGCTGTCGCTCATCGGAAGCCTGCACGCCGCTGCGACGACCTCGTTGCCGCGAACGACGATCGCACCGTCGTGCAACGGGTTGCCGTGGTAGAAGATCGCGCCGAGGAGCGGCGCCGTGACCTGAGCATGCACGGGGATGCCGTTGTCCGCGATCTCCTGCAGGTTCGCCGTCCGCTCGATCACGATCAGCGCCCCGATCCGGTGCTCCGCCATCTCCGCGACGGCCTTACAGACCTCGACGACCGCGTCCGTCCCCGTCTGGTGGTGTGCGCTCATCAGCCGCTCGGTCCATCCGCCGAGCTTGCCGAAACCCTCGACGGCCTGCCGCAGCTCCGGCAAGAACAGGATCACCAGTGCGACCGGGGCGAGCAGCGTCAGCTTGTCCAGGATCCAGTGGAGCGTGTAGAACTGCATCCAGTCGCTCACGACCAGCGCCACGATGAAAACGATGATTCCGATGACGATGCGCCACGCGCGCCTTCCCCGCACCAGCTTCAGCAGCCGGTAGATGACGTAGGCGACGAGCAGGATGTCAACAAAGTTGACGATCACCTGCCGAGTCTGGGGATCAAAGAGCTGCGCTGTCAGCCAGTACAAGAGCCTGGCTGGAGTGTATCAGAACTCACCGCGCTACAGTCGGCACGGAGGAAACATGGAGGGACGCGCTCTTGCGCGTCCGGCGGGCCAACTACTCGGTGGATCGTCCCTGACGCGGGAAAGTACGAAAAAAGCCGCTCCCGGCGGAGAGGACAGTCCGGGAACGGCAGTTCGCTTTCGTGTGGTCGCCCCCGCCCGCCCCGAAGGGCAGAAGGGCGGCGTCGCTTTCGCTGAAACTGTTGTTCCTCCCGCGCGCCGGCGGCGCACAGGTAGTTAGCGGGGTTTCGCCGAACTAGTCCCCGACCAGCCGCGCGCACTCGCTCGCGGCCCGCGCGATCACGGCGGAGTCGCAAGGTATCTGCATCCGCTCGGACTGCACTTTTGCGAGGTACGGCGCGATGGCCTCCTCGTGCCCGCCTCCGACGAGCATCGTCGTGACGACCCCGGCAAAGCTGAGGTACTCGCCCTCTGCCATGGGGTTGCCTTTGACGCCGATGGGGTCCCACTCCGTGAGCAGGATGCGTTCGACCTCGACTCTGAGGTGTGAAGCGTTGGTGTACGTCATTGTACGGGCCTCTCACATCTTCAGACTGGTGGACTGAAGAAATGGTTGCAACAACTGTAGAGCACCCCGCGTGCCAAGTGGGGACTATCGCTTCACGGTCGCCCCGGCCCACTTCCACAGCTTCGCCACGTTTCCTTCGTGCATCGTCTCCGCTTCTGGTGTTTCCACCAGGATCGGAGTGTCTTCAAACCGCTTGTCCCTGACAAGGCACTGGAAAGCCGTCGCGCCGATCTCGCCCTCGCCCAGGTGGGCGTGCCGGTCCTTGCGCGACCCGAACGGCATCTTGCTGTCGTTGCAGTGGACCGCTTTGATCAGCTTGCACCCGACGAGCCGGTCGAACTCCTTCATCGTCCGCTCGTACTTCTGCTTGGTCCGCAGGTCGTATCCCGCTGCGAACACGTGGCAGGTGTCCAAGCACACGCCCAGCCGCTTGTGCCCCTTGAGCAAGTTGAGCAAGGTTGCAAGGTGCTCGAACGACCAGTTCAGGCACGTGCCTTGCCCCGCCGTCGTCTCCATCAGCAGCGTGACGTCATCGGGGGTCTCCTTCAGGATTCGCTTCGTCGCGTCCGCGACCCGCTTCAGCCCTGCCTCCTCGCCCTGCCCCATGTGCGCGCCCATGTGGCTCACGACGTACGGGATCCCGAGCTTCGAGCACCGCGCGATCTCGCCCTTGAGCCCCTCGATGCTCTTCTCCCGCAGCTCGTCCCCCGGGGCCGCGAGGTTGATCAGGTACGAGTCGTGGCTGACGATGTGCCTGCCGATCTTGGTCTCCTTTAGAGCCTCTGCCAGCTTCGCGACCAGCTCGTCGGTCGGCTCCTTGGACTTCCACATCTGTGGGCTGGAGGTAAAGACCTGCACGGCGGTACAGCCGATCGCCTTGCCGCGGCGCACCGCGTCCCACAGGCCCTTCCCCGTCGGCATGTGCGCACCGATGAGCTTGGCTGGCATGGGCGGTCAGGCTACCTTCTGGTAACTTCAGACCGATGGGTTCCAGGTACGCGTGCTTCAAAGCCTACGACGTGCGTGGGCGCGTGCCGGAGGAGCTGGACCCAGAGCTCGCCTACCGCATCGGGCGGGCGTACGCCGATGAGACCGGGGCGAAGACGGTCGTCGTCGGACACGACATCCGCCTCAGCGGCCCGGAGCTCGGCGCCGCCCTGACCAAAGGGTTGAACGACGCCGGCGTGGACGTCACCGACATCGGCATGGTCGGGACTGAGACCGTCTACTTCGCCACCGCGCACTACGGCTTCGACGGTGGCGTCATGATCACCGCCAGCCACAACCCGCCGCAGGACAACGGCATGAAGATGGTGCAAAGGGAGAGCCGCCCCATCAGCAGCGACACCGGCCTCCTCGCGATCGAAGAGCGCGCCTTCGCGGCAAAGTGGGAGCGCTCGGGCAAAGGCAAGAGCGAACAGCGCGACGTCTACGACGACTTCGTCCAGCACCTCCTGCGCTACTGCGACACGACCACGATCAAGCCCCTCAGGGTCCTGGCCAAGGCCGGCAACGGCGCGGCCGGGATCGCCATGCGAAAGCTCGCGAAGCACCTGCCGATCCAGGTGGACGAGATGCAGTTCGAGCCCGACGGGGAGTTCCCGAACGGCGTCCCCAACCCCATCCTTCCCGAGAACCGCAAGGACATCGAAGACAGGCTCAAAACGGGCGGCTACGACCTCGGCGTCGCCTGGGACGGCGACTACGACCGGTGCTTCCTCCTCGGCGGCTCGGGCAGCTTCATCGAGGGCTACTACATCGTCGGCGTGCTCGCCGAGGCGATCCTCAAGAACAACCCCGGAGGCACGGTCATCTACGACCCCCGCCTCACCTGGAACACCCTCGAGATCGTCAAGCGCGCAGGCGGCCGCGCGGTCATGTGCAAGTCCGGACACGCCTTCATCAAGGAGAAGATGCGCGCCGAGGACGCGGTGTACGGCGGCGAGATGAGCGCCCACCACTACTTCCGGTCCAACTGGTACTGCGACAGCGGCATGGCGCCGTTGCTCCTCATACTCCAGCTCGTCAGCGAGAGCGGGAAGTCACTCGACCAAATGGTTGGAGACATGGTCCGCCGCTACCCCTGCTCGGGCGAGATCAACAGCCGCGTCGCCGACGTCCACGAGGTCCTGGAGCGCGTCGAGCGCGAGTTCAAGGACGGCGTGATAGACAAGACCGACGGCCTCAGCCTGGAGTTCCGGAACTGGCGCTTCAACCTGCGCGGGAGCAACACCGAGCCCGTCATCCGGCTCAACGTCGAGGCCCGGGAGGACGCCGAACTGGTGGCGAACATGACCGAAAGGCTCCTCAGGCTCGTCCGGTCGTAAGTTCAAACAGCACTAGTTTTGTACCTATCGGCCCAATTACTGGGCCCTAGCACTTGCACCGGGGCGCGATCTGGTTCATAATGGGGGAAGTCGCCGGGCTTGCCCGGGGGCTATAGCAGACGCAGGATGCGTCGCTAAGCTGTGACCGAGACGGCTTAGGCATGACACGGAACTGAAGGAAAGTATGTCAGGCTCTTTGCAAGATCGGTCCCTCTTAGCACCTTCCTGTTTCTGCGTGTGAACACACAGGAGAAACAGCGAAAAAATGAATCGCACGCTAAAGCTCGCGCTCGGCGCAGTCCTCGGCCTCGGCCTTGTGATGCCCGCCTCAGCGCAGAACTTCCCGGACATTCCGGACAATCACTGGGCGTACGAAGCTATTGCGAACCTCAAGGGCAAGATTCTGTTCGGTTATCCGGACGGTCTCTACCGCCCCGCACGGCCTATGAGCCGCGCAGAGTTCGCTGCCGCGATCAATCAGCTCTACCAGTTGATGATGGCGAAGGACAATCAGCTTCAGTCCGCCCTCGACGCGCTCACACAGCGAGTCGTCGCCCTTGAGAACCGCCCTGGCGGTGGCACGGGTGGCGTCCCTCGACCAGAGTTCGACGCCCTCAAGCGACAGGTTGACGAACTGACGAACCGTGTTAACGGCATGCAGAGCTGGGGCCAGGACATCAACAACCTCAAGCGGCTCGCCGCAGAGTTCGAGCGAGAGCTCGCAGAACAGGGCGTCAACATTGACGCGATGAAGCGCGACATGGCCGACATGGCCGCGCGACTCTCCAAGCTCGAGGGCATGGGCTCCGGGCTCGGTATCAACATCGGCGGCGACGTGAACTTCGTCGGGATCATGGGCCACAGCACCGACCAGCTCTTCGGTCTCTCTAAGACCGGCCGGTTGCTCGGCGTGGGCCGCGACGACTTCGACGGAGTCCCGGTCGGAATGACCGGCGACTCGTCGGTCTTCAACGAGTTCAACGCGACGCTCAGCGGCGAAGCGGGCGAAGGCGTCTCGTGGAAGGCGTCGCTGAACTTCGGCAACATGCTCGGTTGGTGGGACGACGTCGCCTTCGGCGACCTCAACTCGCAGAACGCGGGCTACAACATTAACAGCGACAACGACGCCTCGATGTGGTTCGACGAGCTCAACGCGAGCTTCGACAGCAGCATCGCGGGCCAGGGCTTCAGCGCCCACGTCGGTCGCATCCGGGTCCAGAGCGGACCGTTCTTCTATGAGCGGCCCGACTACACCGAGTTCTATGCGAACGACCGGTGGGACGACGGCGGCTATATCATGGACGGCGCCAAGATCGGCTTCGGCCTCGGCACTGTTGACCTCACCGTTTGGGGTGGTCTGACAGGCGAGGGTCTCGAGGCCGTCAGCGGCGCGGCGTTCGAACTGAACAACCAGTTCCTCGACCTCGGCGGCGACTCGTTCGAGGTCGAAAAGCAGCTCGGTATCGAGCTGCAGCTCAAACTGGGCGACAAGGGCCACCTCAAGGGTGTGTACCTGTGGCAGGACAGCGACAACCTGGACAGCGGTATGAACCGCATGAACGTCTACGGTGGCGAAGTCAAGTTCGACCTCGGAAGCATCGACCTCTATGGCGTCTACGCGCAGACTGACTTCGGTTACAACACCGACGTCATGCTCAACAGTGACAACACTGCTTGGGCCGCGTGGGCATCGTACGACGGCGGTAACTTTGGCGTGGACGGCGGCTTCGCGCGCGTCGAGGGCAACTTCGGTGCGTTCGGCAACTGGGGCCGGCTGGGCACGATCTACAACCCAAGGAACGTCGAAGGCTTCGGCGTGGGAGCCTGGATCAACGCAGGTAGCCGACTGAAGCTCAGCGCAGGTGGCGCGTTCTTCGACGGTGCCGAGGATGCTCCGGGACTCTTCGGTGTGCCTCTGACGACCGACGACTCGGTGACGAGTTTCAATGTCAAGTTGAACTACGAGATCAACTCGGCTTGGGACCTCATGCTCGGCTATGAGAACGTGGACTGGAAGTTCGACGCGGACACGGATCCGAACCTGCGGTGGTACACCGTCGGTCTGAACTACGCGATGAACGACAGCTCCAAGGTCTCTATCATGTACATGATGAGCGACGCTGACTTCAAGGGCAACCTCGCCGGGCTCGACCCGGGCTCCAATGGCCCGTTCGGTGCGCAGGACCGCTACAAGGGCGGCGTGCTGAGCAGTCAGGTCACCTTCCGGTTCTGATCCTGGATCAGAACAGCGACAAGGCGGCCCCGGCTACGGCCGGGGCCGCCGAATTTTCCCTCACCACGGTCCCGGGCCAGGCTCAATTCTTGGTCCCTAGGGTCTGCGCGAACGTCCAACAGAATAGGAGTCCAACACTATGAAGCGTCACCTAGTTCGAATCACAGTCTTCGCCGCCGTGCTCGCCGCGATGACCGCCGTGGCCACGCCGCAGATCATGCAAGTGATCAAGATCCTCGGCGTCGGCGCCGCGGTCAAGCAGTTCGGCCCCGACATCAACCGGGAGTTCAACAAGATCACTGGGCACAAGGACACGAACTCGCGATTTACAAAGGTCGTGCCCATCATCACCGTCGGCGTCAAGAACGCGCGCGGCGCGATCGGCGCGGCACAGGTCGTCGGGACGAAGGCGCAAGTGCAGAAGGTACAGGCCGTCGCCTCGCCGGAGATCAGCATGTTCGGTGAGATCAACCTGCGTGCGATGATCCCGGTTGACTCGACGAACATCACCGACGTCAAAAAGATCAAGGCCGTGGACGGCGTGGGCGTCAGCGGCATCGTTGACCTGAAGCTCTAGCGGACCCACCACTCACACCGACGGGCCGGGCGGTCTCCGCCTGGCCCGCGCTATTTAGCGGCCCGTCTCCTCAGTCTTTTTCTTCACCGACCTTCGGTACAGCCACAGGACGGCGAGGATGAGGGCTGGCGGAACCAGCGCGATCAGGATCGTTTGTAACTCCATACTTTTTCTCCGACAGCTCCGTGCGCTCGACATACAGCACGCGCGTCGCCCAGACCAGGACGAAGAGCGACAGCAGAATCCCGCCCCAGTGCGCCCCGTCGAACTTCCCCTGCACGATCGTGTCCGACGGATGGAACGAATCGATGATTCTGGGCAGCGCGAAAATCAAGAACAGCATCGGAAGCACGGTCGCGACCGAGTACGCCGCCGCCGCCTTCGCCGCCTTCTGTTCGTCCAACAGACCGCTCCTCAGCGCGACTCCGGCGCAGCACAGCAGCAGCACGACCAGGAACGAAGTCTGCCGCGGGTCGTTCTGCCACCACGTCCCCCACTGCACGCGGCTGAACAGGATCCCCGTGGCCATCGTCAGCCCCGCGAACACCAGCGCGAGCTCTATCGCGGCCGTGTTGCGCGAGTCGAAGCGGTGGTCCTTGGTCGCCAGGTACCGCCAGCCCAGGTACGCGGAGTGCACGATCAAGCCGGTCGTCACGAACGCACAAGGAAGGTGGAAGAAGATGAGGCGCGCCAGGGAAGGATCTTGAAAGCCCTGCGCGTCTGGGGCGGCCAGCGAGTAGGCGACCGCTCCGACACTGGCGAGCACGAACACCACCGTCTTCCAGCTCATGTCCCTGTCATTCTGATCGAAGAGCCGGATCGCATGGAGGGTCGGCCTCCCAGACGGCCGGTCTTGGGCGAACTTGGTCGCGCAGGAGCACGACCCTCCATTGAACGGGGCTCGCGACTCACTCGTTCCTCCACACCGCCGCCACCAGCCGCGGCCCGGCAGCGAGCGTGACCAGCGCGTACCCGCCGAGCGCGACGAGGCTCTCGACACCGCTCCCTTCGAAGCCGGCACCAAACCCCGAACGCAGCGAGACGACGCCCAGGAACACCACCGGCACCAGCAGGGGCATCGCCACGACGCCGGCCAACACCCACCGGTTCGAAGCACCGATCACGAGCGCGCCGCAGAAGCTCGTCCCGCCCGCAAGCGCCAGCGACAGCGCGACAAGGCTCAGGACGAACACCAGCGGGCGCGCGACCGGCAGGTCCGCCATCGCCGCGAACACTCCACCGAACACAAGCGCGGACACTGCCATCTGCGCGCAGTTCGTCAGCAGCTTTCCAAAGTAGGCCGCGCTCGGCTCGGCGAGCAGCTGCAACATCGCGAACGTGCCCTGCTCGTCCTCGACGATCATCGTGCGCGGCAGCGTGACGACCGCGGCGAACACGAGCGCGACGCAGAGCATCGCGGCGGCGAGGGTCGCCGTCGGCTTCTCTGCGTACGCGGAGAAGACCATCACGAGCACGGTGAGCAGGCCGAAGAGCCCTGCCGTGAAGAGGCCGTGGCGCGAGCGCAGCTCTGTGCGCCACTCCTTTTGCACGATCGCGCGGACCTGCCTACCCCAGCTCGAGCTCATGCGTCGCATGCCTCCTGTCCCCAGGGTCGTTCGTGGCGATCACAACCGCACCGCGTCGAAGTTGTTCGGCCACCGCACTCGTGATAAGCGCGCGTCCATCGTCGTCGAGCGACGCCGACGGCTCGTCGAGGAGCAGCACCTCCGGCGAGTGCTGTACGGCCAGAGCGAGCTTGAGCCGCGCGCGCATCCCCGTGCTGAACTGTCCCACCGGCTTGTGTGCGGCGTCGGCGAGGCCGACGCGTTGGAGCCCGTCCGAGACTGCGACCCCCCGCAACGCCGCGGCGAGCTCGAGGTGCTCGGTCGCCGTGAGCTGCGGCCACAGCGCCAGGTCAATCGCCGAGTATCCGAGGGCCGTGGGCCGCACGACGCTGCCCTCGGTCGCCGAGAGCAGCCCCGCGAGGATGCGCAGAAGAGTGGACTTCCCGCTGCCGTTCGAGCCGATCACGCACAGCGCGTCGCCCTGCGAGAGCTCGATCTCCACCCCACGGAACACCCACTGGCTCCCGAATCGCCGCCCGAGACCCGTCGCCGTCATCAAGGCCATGGCAACAGCTCCGCCTTCGTGACTCCTTTGCCCGGCTCGATCACATAGCGCCCGACGAACTGCGCGTGCGAACCGCCTTGGCAGATCGCGACGCCGTTCACGACCTCCGGCGCTTCGATCACAGTGTGCGAGTGCCCGCCGAAGATCACGTCAATGTCGGACGTCGCCTCCGCGAGCTTGCGGTCCTGTGCGACACCGATGTGCGTGAGCGCGACGACGATGTCTGCCTTCTTGCGCAGCGCCCCTGCGGCTTCGACGGCGCACGGCACCGGCTGGTCCCACAGGTAGTTGCTCGCGGCCCTCGTCGTCATGCGGTCCGTCACGATCGGCACCATCACGCCAAACGCCGCGACCCTCACGCCCTTCACGATCCAGAAGTGCGACGTTTCGAAGACGTGCGCGCCCTGCTTGTCCCTCCAGTTTGCGCACAGCACCGGGTGCCGCGCCCCGGCGAACTTCGCCTTCATGCCGGAGGCCAGCGGGTGCGACTCCCGGTTGCCGGGGCACGATGCGTCGCAGCGCGCCTCGTGCAGCAGTGCCCAAGCCGGGTCGGGCTTCATCGGCAGCGAGAGGTTGCCGGACTTGACGCAGTCGCCGGAATCGAAGTAGAGGTCGGCCGAATCGCGCAGCGAGAGCAGGAACGGCAGCTTTTCACGGGTGAGCCTCCCGTGCAGGTCGTTGGTGTGGACGAGGGTGATGGAGGCCACCCTATGCTCCGGCCCCTAGGCCGAGAAGATCCGCTCGGCGAGGAAGTCGAGCACGACCATCAAGACCATGAAGATCGCCCCTAACCAGATGGTTATCGAGAACATCTTGTCCTCGAAGCTGGCCTTGCCCTTGAACGACGTGCGGACGCCCGACGTGCCGCCAGACATCGCGTCGCCCTTGCCCGTGATCAGCACGATCAGGGTGAACACGACGGCGACTACCACCGCGACGACCGTTATGACGTTGTACCAAACCAACTTTGCTACCTCGGACGGCTTAGAATAGTACCCGCCAGGTGTCGGGGAGCCTGAGCAGTTCCAGGACGAAGTACACGACGACCTGGGCCAGGGTCGCCCCGAAGACCACGTGGATGATCCCGCTTGAGGCCAGCTTGCGGAAGAACCCGCCGGTGGAGCGCGGGGCCACCGTCGAGGCTGCCAGGAGCTCCCGGCCGGCCCTGATCCCGCTCATGAGCTGCCGATCGTTCGGTGGCCTGGTCGTGAAGTAGTACTGCACAAAGCTGCCCAGCGGCCTCCAGAGGAAGAGGGTCGCGAGCATGGCCCCCAGCAGCCGCAGGTCGGCGTGCTCGGACCACTCCCAAGTGAAGAGCCCGAGGAACAGCATCGCGCCGACCGCGATGTTGGTGCCGCACCGCGGGTGGACTCGCGGCATGCGCCGCACGACCTCGGGGACGAGGTCCTCGCCGCGCTCGATCGCGTGGACGACCATGTGCTCAGCGCCGTGCGTCCCGGCCAGCGGGATGAGCCGGATTCCGGCCAAGAAGAGCAGCGACGTCGCGGCGTTCATCCACCCCTGCACGGTGAGGTCCAGCACGTCGAGCCCGAACGCGTGGGCCAGCCCGACGACCGTGAACATCGCGACGAAGAACAGCCCGAACAGCAGCGTGCCGGCGGCGACGAGCGCGAACCCTTGGGCACCGCCCGACACGATCCCGTTCGTCAGGTACACGCCGAACGGCGTCGCGAGCCCACCGACCGCCTGGGGGCGATAAGTGACGCGCGGTGGATGGAAGAGCCGCGATGGCGTGAGCACACCGACGGCGTTGCCCATCACGTCCACGACCGCGATCGCGTGCCGACCGGTCTCGCTGAACAGCCTGAGCGCCTCTGCCCCCGTCGCGTGCGGCGGCAGGACGAGCGGGTTGGGGTCCATCACTTCCTCGACCGGGCTGTTCGTGTCCAGCCCGCGTGCGAGCGCGGAGAGGAGGGCGGGCTCGTCAACGATCCCGATCAGCCGTGGGCCCTCGGCGACCGCGATGGCGTGGACTCCGGACTCTGCCAGCGCGAGCGCGGCCGCGCGCACCGAGGAGCCCTTCTGGATCGGGTCCGTGTGCGCCGCCAGCGCGCCGACAGGCATGGCGAGCGGGTCAGAGACGGCTTGGAACGGGTGCATGGCGTGGGGAGAAGCCTGATTGTACTACGCGGGTTTTGTCGTTATAATGTCGGCATGGGGACTAAGAGACAGGGGAGGCCCAAGTGGCCCTGGATACTCGGCGGCGTGGTGGGCTCGTGCCTGCTCTTGATCGGGCTTCTCGGTTTCGTGACCGGCGTCGGGCCGTACGACCTGCCTTCGCGCTCCCGCGAGCTGGACGACGTGATCGCGGAGAGCAGGCGCCTCGGCCTGCCGATGACCGCGGCGGAGCTCCTCGGCCCCGCGCCCTCTCCTGATGACAACGCGGCGCCGGGAGTGTTCGCTGCGATCGAGCTCCTCGAAGACACCAGCGACGACTTCATGCTGACGACCCTCGAAAGCGATCCAGCGCTGCAGTCGCAACAGGCGGCGTGGCTGCAGAACAACAGCGCGCACCTCGACGCGATCTCTGCGCTCTTGCGTGAAAAGCCCGCGTGGCGCGTCGAGCGAGACTACGACCTCGGCCCTAATCTGTTGCTCCCCGAGTTTGCGACACTGAAGAAGGTCGCAAAGACCTTTGGCATTCGTGGCGTGCGGAGCGCGCGCGAAAAGGACACCGACCTTGCGATCAACGACTTCGTCGCCTCGCGACGGCTCGCCGAGAAGCTCGCGACAGAACCGACGCTGATCGGTCTCTTGGTCTCCATCGCGATTAACTCGATCTGCCTGCGCACGATCGAGTCGTATGCAGACAGTTGGCGTGGCGACGCGGCCCGGCTCAGAGCGCTCGAAGACGCCGTAGCGGGCACGATGTTCGTGCGCGACCCGCGCATCGCACTCCGAGGCGAGTTCTACATGGAGCTCGTCACTTGCCGCAACCTGCAGCTCTATGGCGGCATCCGTGCGCTCACCGACTCGGGCATGGACTTGGTGAGCCGACCTGCGCCCCACCCCTCCAAGATCAAGCGCACCGGCCTTCCGCGCAAGATGTTCGAGCGCGCATCGCTGACGACGATCGCAGAGGCGTGGAACGAGGTCTTCGCCGCGTTCCGCGACCAGGGAGACCGCAACGCGCCGTGGGGCGACATCATGGAGAGGCGCACTGCGCAAATGGAGGGCCGCTATCGCGCCAGCGAAATACTCGCGCAGATTCTCTTCCCCGTGTTCTCCCAAGCGCAGCTGGCGATCTCGAACGACGAAGTCAACCAAAACTTGGCTCTTGCGTTCGTCCGTGCGTTCCGCCATCGCGCGGAGAACGGCAAGTGGCCCAAGGACCTGGAAGAGATCGAGTCGGCGTTCCCCGACCCGTTCAACCCAGGCAAGACGATCCAGGCCAAGTTCTCCGACACCGAGGTCCGCGTCTGGTCCGTCGGGCGCGACAAAAAGGACGACGGCGGGCTACAGCGGTCAGAGCCGGGCGACGGCGATGACACAGCGTTCGTGTGGCCGCCCAGTCTGCGCAGGCCACCAGAGTAGGAGACCGTGATGAAGCAAAAGAGTAAGAGGGGTCAGCGGCTGCTCGCTTCGGCGGCTGTGCTCGTTGTGTTGGTGCTCGTGGTGGTGTTCGTCCTTTCGGGGATGCAGGACCGAGCGCTGACCGAGCGCACCCTCGCGGCGAAAGCGGTCGGGTTTCCCTTGACTGGCCAGGATCTCGTGCCTTCGATCGCCTTCCAGCCTCACGAGAACGCGGCTTCTGTGTACGAAAAGGCGATCTCGACTCTGCGCGCCACAGTGTTCACGGATCGGACTGCAGGGGAGTCGGCCGTCTTCGAGCTGCACCGGCGCGAGCTGACCGCGATGGAGCACGCAGCTCTCTCCACTTATCTCGCTGAGGCGTCGCCCGCAATCGCCGAGTTCAAGTCGGCGACCGCAATGCCCTATTGCTACTTTGAGAAGGACTGGGACAGGGGAATGGCGGTAACGTTTCCCGAGTACGGTAAGGCGAAGACGCTCGTGAGTGCTTTGACCGCCGGCGCTTGGCTGAAGGCTCGAGGCGGCAAGCTCGGCGAAGCCGAGGACGACCTGCTGTGTGCGCTGCGTGCGGCAGCTCACTTTCAAGTACAGCCGACCATGATCGCTACCTTGCTCTCGATCGCGCTCGATGGCATGGTGTCTTCGGCGCTCCACCATCTATTGAGTGAAGACGAAGCTGCACTGGCCATGGTCGAGAGGGTCGCACAAGCGATGCCAGAGCAGTGGGACCTGACTCTCACGTTGCGGAGTGAGGCGTTCTGTATGTTCTGGATGACGCGCGACGACATTGATCTCCGTCGTTCGATAGGGCTGAAGCCCGCCGATGGGTTTGTGCCTGAAATCGATATGTTACAGAAAAGCGCGTACATGCGCCGATCTGTGCGAATCACGGTGCTCGGTGCCTACACGCAGTTGCTGCGGGAGTACAAGCCCACTGGCGACGAACGCGCGGTCCTCGATGCCTTCGACGCTTTCACCACGTCAATCTCTCGCGACAAGACTCCTTCTGGCATCGTGTTCTCGGCGTTCGGACCGCGGTTCCGCAATCTGACAGTGTCTCTCGACCGGGCACGTTCACGAAAGGCCCATCTGCTGGCCGCAGTTCGGATCCTGGAGCACCGGTCGAAGACCAGTGCGTGGCCGACGACGCTGTCGGAGGCTGGAGCAAAGTTCGAAGACCCTTACGACGGTTCGCCACTTCGCTTTCGCCTGGATGGCGCCGGGTTTCGCGTGTGGTCGGTGGGTGAGGACGGGCACAGCAACGGAGGCCTGACACGTGAGGAGGCGAAGGGTGCACCTTTCGACGAGGTGCTGGTGTACCCTCGCCTGCCGTGACTACCAGCCGCGCGTGGCGAGCAGCTCTTTCTCGTCGAGCGAAGACACGTTGATCCCCACCATCGGCTCGCCGAGGTTGCGGCTGATCTCCGCAAGTTTCTTCGCGTCGTTGTAGAACAGCACGGCCTCGACGATCGCCTTAGCGCGCCGCGCCGGGTCGCCGGACTTGAAGATCCCGCTCCCGACGAACACGGTCTCTGCGCCGAGCTTCATCATCATCGCCGCGTCGGCCGGGGTCGCGATTCCGCCGGCAGAAAAGTTCGGCACCGGCAGCTTGCCGTTCTGGTGGCAGAACTGCACCAGCTCGAGCGGCGCCTGGATCTCTTTCGCCACGGTCGGCAGCTCCTCCCACTTCGCGACGGTCGTCTTGCCGATCTCGTAAACGATCTTCCGCATGTGCGCGACGGCCTCGACGACGTCGCCGGTGCCGGCCTCGCCCTTCGTGCGGATCATCGCCGCGCCCTCGCCGACGCGCCGCAGCGCCTCGCCTAAGTTTCGCGCGCCGCACACGAACGGCACGGTGAAGGCGTGCTTGTCCACGTGGTGGCCGTGGTCCGCGGGCGTCAGGACCTCGCTCTCGTCTATGAAGTCAACCTCCAGCGCCTGCAGGATCTCCGCCTCGACGAAGTGGCCGATGCGGCACTTGGCCATCACGGGGATCGTGACCGCGTCCTTGATCTTGAGGATCATCTCCGGGTCCGACATGCGCGCGACACCGCCGTCGCGCCGGATGTCCGCAGGCACCCGCTCGAGCGCCATGACCGCGACCGCCCCGGCGTCCTCGGCGATCTTCGCCTGGGAAGCGTCGGTGACGTCCATGATGACGCCGCCCTTGAGCATCTCTGCCAGACCGACCTTCTCTCGCCAGGTGTTCTTGGCCGTCTTGGGGTGACCGTTCTGATCCATGTGTGCCCCTCCGCGCCGTTGCGGGGATGGGGTTAAGTGTACCGGCGGGCTCGTCCCGCGGCGGGACGCCGGACTCGTCCAAGCCTGTTTGAAGGTGGGGGGCCGTTTTAAGGCCGTTTTTTGTGCGATAGGACGGATCGGTCTGATCGGACGTTTCTTCCCCTCTAAGTACAGGATACCACCATAGGTGGACTGTTTGTCAAGTATATTTTAGCAAAACAGGACAAAAGGCCCACTTGGGACGAGGTTCGTGACTCGGGACTCGCCCCCGGATCCCCCTAAAGATGCCTGGGAAAACCGCCGACGATCCTATTACGCCGACCCCTGAGGGCAGGCGGAAACCTAAAGCGAGCCGTCAGAGATGCAGGTCAAGAACATCGAGTGCCAGATCGCGCAGGCGCAGCTCCGCCGGTACCTCACCGGCGAGGAGATGCCGAACAACGTGGTGAGCGAGCTCGAGACCCACCTCAAGCACTGCCCCGAGTGCATGGACGCCGCACAGACGCTAAGAGAGTCCCTCAAGGGAGTGCTCTCGCGCAAGATCGCGGGCAAGCCCGAGCCGAAGCTCCCAGAGCCCGCCCCCAGGCGGACTGAAACCCCGGTTGTCCAGCGGCCCGCCGAACCGGAAGAGCCCGCACAGGCAGCGACCCACGCCGTCGTGCAGACGCCGGCCGACATCCTCGGCCAGCCCGACTCGGACTTCAAGCCTGCAAATCTAAAGAAGGGCTCGAACATGAAGACGCTCGCGTACAGCGGTGCGCTCGCGCTCGTGCTCGTCCTGATGAGCACCGTCTTCAAGGACCCGACAATGCTCTTCGGCCCGCGCGCCTCCTCGATCGTGCCGGACACCCTGACCGTCGCTGGCCCCGCGGCGACGGACACCGAGCCCACGGACGAAGAGAAGCCCCCCGAGACGAACACTGTCGAGCCACCGACCGATCCGGTGCCGACAAACATCGCCACCAACACAAACAACGAAACGAAGCCGGCAGCCGAATCGAGCAAGCCGCTCGAGCCGTTCAGGACGAACGGACTAATCGTAGCCGATTCGCTGAGTGGCACGCACAAGGTGGAAACGGCGCCGGTCAAGAAGGAGCCCAAGCCACAACCCCGCACAAGCCCGCGAAAGTCGGGCGGAGTCGGGACGCTGAAGGTGTACCCGCCGGACAAATAGTTTTTAGAAGAACACAGAGGACAAGAACAATGCGACGACTCATCCCGATCATCACGCTTTTCGCGCTCGCCACTTCGGCCTTCGCGCAGGATCAGAGCGACGTCATCCAAGACGTCCAAACGGCAGACGGCAAGGTCACGATCGCGTCGAAGGGCGCGGACGTCCGCAACGTGCTGTTCGACCTGTTCAAGCAGTCGAACACGAACTTCGTGCTCGAACCGAACATCTACTTCATCCTCTATCTCTCGCTCGCCGGCGTGGAGTTCGGCGAAGCGCTCGACATCGTGTGCAACCTCGCTGGGCTAGAGTACAAGGTTGACAACGGCATCCACTTCATCGGAAAGAAGAAGTCGGGCTTCGGCCCGACGTCTATCGCGGAAGTCAAGCCGCTGGCAAAGCCGATTGATCACCCCGCGAAGCGCGGCAAGCTCACGGAGTCCGAGCTCTACAAGAAGCTCACCACGCGCTTCACGAAGACGCTGATCTCCGACGTCTTCAAGTCAATGTCGGAACAGACGGGAATCGAGATCATCCTCGACGCCGACGTTCCGCTCTACCGCATAGACGCGTACCTCATTGACACGTCGCTGGGCTACGCGATGGACGTGATCGTGCGCTCGACCAAGCTCAAGTACACGCTCACCGACGACAAGCAGATCCGCGTCAGCGTCAAGTAACAGTTCTCCGAAAGGACAGGGCAAGGACGGCGGCTCCGCTCTATGTAGCGGGGCCGCTCCGTTTGTCGAGCAGGCCGACGAGCGCGCGCAGCCGCTCGTCCTTCGAAAACCGCTCGGCAAGCTCGCGCACCGCGCGCACTTCGAGCGGCCTCCACGGGAACGGCGGCTCGAAAGGAGCCTTGCCTGCCTTCTGCACTTCGAACGAGGCCTCGACCTCCATCCGCGTCGTCTGCATCAGGCACCACGCGTGCATGTATCGCAAAAGCGGGTGCTCCTGGTGCCGCTGCGCCTCGTCAATGAGCCGCGTCGCCTCTTGGTAGAGACCCGCCTCGATGAGCAGGTGTACGGTCTCGTGGAAGTCGTCGGGAGAAAAACCTTTGAGCACCGCGCTCGGTTCCTTCGAGTGCGTCTGCGGCATCGCGAGGAACGCCTCGGCGCGCAGCGCCGGTTCGAGCGGCGAGAGCGCGTGCGCCGTCGTCAGCTCCTGGTCGTTGTCCTCGCCGTTGATCCGCGCGAGCACCGCGCGCTGCCACCACGCGAGCGGGTCGTCCGCCAGCGTCGCGAGCGCGGAGTCAACGTGCTCGAGCGCACTTGCGAAGTCGTGACCGAGCGCGGCCGCGTTCGCAAGCCGAATGTGCGCCGCGCCGCGCAAGTTGATCGGAAGCGAAGCAGGGTCCGCCTCGACTAGCTCGCCAAAGACTGCCGGTGCATGCTCGGAAAAACGAGGAAAGTCGAGAGCGACGCGTCCGTCTGCGACGGAAAGCCGCGCTTGAAAAGCGACTGTGTCCCGCGGCGACAGCGAAGACTCAGGCGAGAGCCGCGTTCGCCCGCCCTCGTGTACAACGGTCAGCTCGATCCTCTGGTGTTCGAGCGTCCGGTTGAACACCCGCGCCTCCACCAGCAGCTCCTCGGAGTCCGGCAAGAGAGAATAGACGACTTGCAGCGACAGCCCCGAGCCCGGCGTCGAGCCGTGCAACAGCAGCGCGGCAGGCCCATCGTCGTCAGCAGGCTCGTGCAGCATGTGCCCCATCGGAGACATAGAATCGAGCTCCGGACTCAGCGAGACCTGCAACCCGTGCGGAAGCCAAAGCCCCCGAACGCCCCCCGCGACGGGCGACAGGTCCGGCGAAAACACGCCCTGCATCGCGATCATCCGGCCCCCGAGCGCGGGGCAAAATGTCGCCTTCAGGAGCGAGTTCTCAAGCTCGACGACCGACAATTTGAACGTGTCCGTGGCCCCCGTGAGCCTGAGCCTAGGCAGGGGGTAGGAGGGCACGCCGACACCGAACGGCTCAGGTTCGACGCAGGGCGCCTTCAGCTCGATTTCAAGGTGGCGGGTCCTGCTCGGCATGATGAATCGGCCCCGCGCGGCGTCTGTCAGAATGGGGAGCGGAGGCACACACAGTATGGAAGACCGGTGGACGAGAGTAGGCATGCCGCTTATGCAGTGGGTCGCGGTGCCCCTGTCGGTGTTCGCGTTTTGTTACTTCGTCGTCGGGCCCGTCATTAGCGCCGCGCCCTCGAACCTTCGAACGACTTCTTCCAGTGGGACGGACTCGACGCCAATGGTCGAGCCAGAACCGATCGAACAGGGCAAGCGCGAGTGGATCCCCGTCGTGCCGCCGCAAGTCAACGTGACCGTGACGCCGCTGATGGACGAGGAGCCTCCAGAGGAGCAGTTCGACGACGCTTCGCCACCACCGGTCGTCGCGCCCCCAGACTCTGACGGCGGTGACGAGGCCGGCATCGGCGGGATCGCAAAACCGCCGACGACAGGCGGCGACGACGGCTCCCTCGGCCGCGGCATGATCGGTGGCAACGGCGGCGGCTTCTAAGCCGCTCCGAGCGCGGGCCTATGGCCTGCACTTTATAAGTGGGACTGTGTCCCGCAGGACTTCGGACCGAAACCCGCCCTTACCGGTGTCGCTGACCTGTCAACGGCCGCAGGGTCACCCCTCCCCCTTGGGATATGCCGCGTCGAGACCTGGCAACCCAGGTCTCGACCCGCGCAGAGCTAGGGAGGGGGTGGCGGGCTGCCGGTGCCTGGGTGTTTCGCAGACTCCGCACTGTCGCCTAGTCACCCCTCCCCCCTGGGGGAGGCTAGGGAGGGGGTGATCGTCTGCCGCAGTCTCGAAGCGAGTCGCGGTCACCCGTCACTCGTCACCCCAAAGAACCTCTCCGCGTTCGCCGTCGTCAGCTCCGCGCACTCTTCCGCCGTGACCCCCAAGACCCCCGCAAGCGCAGCATTCACCCCCACGACCCACGCCGGACGGTTCGGCTTTCCGCGGTAAGGCACAGGCGACATGTAAGGGCTGTCCGTCTCGACGACGATCCGATCCTGCGGCACGCGAGCAAAGATCGCGCGCAGCGCGTCGTTCTTCGGGTACGTGATCGGCCCGTCAACGCCGAGCACCGCGCCCAGCGCGACCGCGCGCTCCGCGTGCGACTGGTCGCCGGAAAAGCAGTGGAACAGGTACGCGTGCGCAGCGCGCCCTTCTAAGAACGCGAGCAGCTCGTCGTTCGCGTCGCGGCAATGGAACACGACCGGCTTGCCCACCCGGGCCGCCAGATCGAGATGGTCCGACAAACACCGGTACTGCTCTTCCGGAGTGGACTTGTCCCAATGAAAGTCGAGCCCGACCTCGCCGACCGCGACGGCCTTCGGGCTCTTGAGCATCTCCTCGATCCCGCGCGTGCCCGTGTACGACGCGGCGGACGTCGGGTGCCAGCCGACGATCGCGTACACGCCGTCGTGCGACTCCGCAATTTCGAGCGCGCGGCGCGAAGACTCCTCGTCAACTCCGACGATCGCCAGCCGGTCCACTCCGGCCCGCCGCGCCTCTTCGATCGCCGCGGCCGGGTCCGGGAACGCCTTCGCGTCGTTGAGGTGGCAGTGGGTGTCGAATAGCCGCACGGTGGCTGTATACCTTTGGAACTCCAGCGCCCTCGAAGTCCGTCATTGGTCCGATGATTGTCGAGTTCTTCAAAGTCACCCCTCCCCCCTGGGGGAGGCTAGGGAGGGGGTGTCCGTCTGCCGCAGACTCGCAACGCACGCCGCAGGTTCCTTCCCGTGTGGTTGTACTCTTCTGAGTGGCGCATTCGGGACCAACCCTCCAGCCGCTACAACCCCGCCCACCGACTTCGCGTAGACTCTCTACGACGTGTTCACCGACCGCTCCCGCAGCAGCAAGCGCTTTCCCAACCTCGCGGGCTACCTGCGCAAGGTCGTCGAGCGCCGCCTCACGCGCACGCAGCGGCTCTCCAACTGGATCGGCGTCGGGCTCGTGGCCCTCCTCACGCCCTTGGCGGCGCTCTCCTTCGGCGTCGGGTTCGGGTCCTTGGGCGTCGGGCTGCTGGCGGCGACGCTGGCGTTCCCGCTCAGCCTCTTCGCCTGGTACGTCATTGACAAGAGGCTGAACCGGCCAAAGACTGCGGAACACGCGCGGAGGATGGCGGCATGGAGGGGCGCGCAGTCGCTGCTCTCCATCGAGCAGCAGCGACGGCTGCACAAGCTGATGGACCCTTCGATCTCGCAGCTCCTCGAGGCCGCCGCGTTCCACTACGCGCGAATAGACGCCGCCACGTCGAGCGACTTTTGGAACCGCGAATCGCTGCCGGCGCACTGGCGCTCCGTGCGCGGACAGGCGCAAGAGGCCGCGGACCAGGCGATGGAGGAGCTCGTCATGCTCGCGCTGCCGTGCATGGGCGAGCCCCAGGCGGACCGCGGCAAAGCGATGAAGAACGCGATCGAGGACCTCTTCGAGATGGACCTTGTGATCGCCATCGGCGGGATCAAGGACGCGGCCACCGCCGACTGGACCCGCTTCGCCCACCGCAGCCCCCTCGCCCCGCGCACCTTCGAGGTCGGACGTGTGATCGCCGAAAAGCTCAAGCGCCTCGCGGACGAAGTGGAGGCGAAGGCGTCCGAGGCCGCCGTCGAAAGCGGCAGCCACATCGAGGTCGGGACGGCCGCGGACTCCATAGACGTCGTCCTCAGCGAAATCTCCGCAGTCAAAGAAGCCGAAGACGAGCTCCAACAGCGTGTGAAGGAAGGCGGCTCCTGAACCCCCTCTCCCCTCTGGGATTGGCCACGTTCAAACATGGCGACCCATGTTTGAACCCGCGCCAAAGGGGGTAGGGGTGAGGGGCAAACAACAAAGTCCCTTCCGCACGAGCTCCCTCTCCCCGTATCCTGGGGAGAGGGAGGGGTGAGGGGCGAACAACAAAAGTCCTTTCCGCCACCGGGTACCCAGTCTGGCCACGATGGGTGGCTCCACTCTTCAGACTGGTGTCCCGGTCCCGGTTTCAGATATCAAATCTCAAATCTGAGATCCGCACGGCAAGCCCGGCCCGCCGAGCATCCCTCTCCCGCTCCACCAAACCCGGACCACAACAAGACCCGGTGAGCGGGAGAGGTCAGGTGAGGCCCCCACGTTACCCGTTACCCGTTACCCGATTCCCCCCTCTCCCCTACGCCTCTCTCTCAACCACAAACCGCGCCACCGTCTCCAGCAAAACCCGGTCGTCAGACAGGGGCAGCGCACCAAGCGCCTTCACCGCGTGCGCGACGAACTGCTCCGCGCGGTCGGATGCCGCGTCGAACGCGCCGCGCTCGGCCATCCATGAAACCAGCGTCCGGACCTCATCGTCCGTGACGCCGTTGCCGAACTTGTCGGCGGCGAACCGCGACTCGTCGTCGCTCAGCGACGGCATCAGATAGATCAGCGGCAGAGTCGCCTGGCCCTCGCGGAAGTCCGTCGCCTGAGGCTTGCCAGTCTTGGCCTGGTCCCCGCGAAAGTCGAGCAGGTCGTCAACCACCTGGAACGCGAGCCCGAGGTTGTGCCCGTACTCGCCCAGCGCGTCCTCGACCGCGCAGTCCGCACCGGCCATCCGAGCGCCCGTGCGACAACAGCACTCGATGAACGCCGCCGTCTTCATCCGCAGAACGCCGATGTGGTCCTCTTCGCTCAGCGCGATGTCGCCGCGGCACTCGATCTCGCGGACCTCGCCCTCCGCCAGCTCAACGACTGCCCGGCTGACCAATTGGATGATCCCGATGTCGCTGTGCGTCGCGAGCAGGCCCATCGCGCGCGCGAGCAGGACGTCGCCGCTCAGGACGGCGGCGGTCGCACCGTACACGGCGCTCGCCGTCGGTCGCCCGCGCCTGGTCTGCGCCTCGTCAATCACGTCGTCGTGGACGAGCGTCGCCATGTGGATCATTTCGAGCGCCGCGCCGACGTGGACCACCTTGTCGCGGTCGAACGGCAGCCCCGTGGCCCGCGCGGCGATCACCGCGAGCGCCGGGCGGAGCCGCTTTCCGCCACCGAGGAGGGTCTGCTCCCCGCAGCCCTTCACCGTCGCGACGCGCGAGCCGACCTCCGCCAGGAGCACCTCTTCGGAATCGGCGACGGCGGATCCCACTTCGAGCAGCAAGGACGCAGGAACCTGGCCCTGCACGGCCTGGAAGAACGCGGCCCCGCTCACGACTTCGTCCCCCAGTGCATGCACACGTTGCCGAAGGCGAAGTCCCTCGCGCGGACGTCGCTAAACCCCGCCTGCTCCATCGCGCGCTTCATCTCTTCCCGCGTGAGGAACTGAAGCGTGCTCTTGGGCAGATACAAGTAGGCCCGCGACTTTCCGAAAACCCGGCCCACGAACGGTACGACCGTGTGGAAGGCCCACTCACTGACCCTCCCGACGAAGCCGTTCTTGGGCCGCGCCATGTCGAGCGTAACGAACCGGCCCCCGGTCCTGAGCACCCGGGCGACCTCCTTCAGAGCGGCGTGAACGTCGGGGACGTTCCGCAGCCCCCATCCGACCGTCGCCCCGTCGAAAGCCCCGTCCTGCAGCGGCAGCCGGCAAGCGTCCCCCAGCGCCAGCCCCGCCCCAGGGAGCTTCGTCCGGGCCCTGGCGAGCATCGGCCCACAAAAATCCACACCCAAAGCCGTCCCACCAGGCCCCACCGCCCGCATCAACGGCACCAAAAAGTCCCCCGTCCCCGTACAGACATCCACCACCCGATCCCCAACCCCAACCCCAATCACCCTCACCGCCGCCCTCCTCCACCGATGGTGCATCCGCAGGCAGATCAGGCTGTTAACGAGGTCGTACGACCCCGCGATGTCCGCAAACATCCCGCGAACCTCCTCCCTCTTCTCCTCGCCCTTGGCCAGCCAGGGCGTCTTCTCGGCGGTCGTCCCCATCACTCTTAGATTCTCAATTCCCAACTCCCAATTTACCCCCGATCCACCACCTAGTTTAGGAAGTTTCAGAATTGAGTGAAAGCGGAGGTTTTGGTGAAGTAGGGATAGCGGCGGGGGTTGAAACGGCGGGGGAGGGCGAGGGATAGGTACAAATGGAAGGGTTCGATGCTGACGCTGTACATCGTGTGTGCCGTGATAGGTGGTGGGCTGATGGCCCTGGCCGCATTCGGGGGCATTTTCCACGGGGACGTGGGGATGGACCACGACGTTTCGTTGGACACGGACCACCAGATTGACTTCGCGCACGACTTGGGGGCGACGGAGGTGGACCACGGCTCGATCGAGATCGCGAGCTCGTTGGACACGGGGTTCGACGCGGGCGATTTTTGGCTGGCGTTCGTGAGCCTTCGGTTCCTGACTTATTTCACGGGGATCTTTGGGATGTTCGGGCTGGTGCTGACGTGGTTAGGCATCGGTCCGGTGGGCGTCGCGCTGTGGAGCGCGCTTGTGGCGTTCGTGCTCGGTTATGGCGGGTCGCTGTTGAACCGTTACTTGAAGGTCGAGGGCGAGACGAGCGGCGTGACGAGCAACGACTACATCGGCGCGCTCGGGCTGACGCTGGTGCCGGTGCGCGCGTCGCAACCCGGCAAGGTTCGTGTGAGTATCAAAGGCGACACGCTAGACTTGATCGCACTGCCCGAGGGTGCGAGGGACATTGAGAAGGGCGAAGAGATCGTCGTCGTAGGGCTCGAGGGAGACCGGGTCCGCGTCGCTCCGAAGGGAGACTACTTGGACTAAAGCGTATGGAATGGGTTCAGAACATCTTTGACTCGATATCGGCCTGGGGGCCGCTCATCATCGGACTTGCCGTGTCCGGCCTGATCTTCTTGATGTGGGCGGTCTCGTGGCGCAAGATCTGTCGTCCGAACGAGGCGCTCGTGATCACTGGCAAGAAGCAGCGGTTGCCGGACGGTCGCGTGCTGCGATCTACGCCGATCACTTCTGGCGGCGCGTGGGCGATCCCCGTGTTCCGGAAGGTGGACCGGTTGTCGCTGTCGTTGATGGAGGTCCCGATCACGGTCCAGAACGCGTACTCGCGTGGCGGGATCGCGATGAACCTGGACGCGATCGCGAACGTGAAGATCTCGAGCAACCGTCTCGTGCTGAACAACGCGATCGAGCGGTTCTTGGAGAGCGACCCGAACGAGCTGCGCCGCGTGGCGAAGGAGACTCTGGAGGGGCACTTGCGAGGCGTGGTCGCGGACCTCACACCGGAGCAGGTGAACGAGGACCGCTTGAAGTTCGCAGAGTCTTTGACGAAGGAGTCGGAAGAGGACCTGAACAAGCTGGGCTTGCACCTCGACACTCTTAAGATCCTGCACGTGACCGACGAGGTCGGTTATTTGGACGCGACGGGGCGCAAGGCGATCGCGAACATCATCCGCGCGGCGGAGATCGCGGAGTCGGACGCCAAGCGCGCGGCGGAGCAGTCGGAGTCCGAGAACTCGGGCCGCGCGAACGTTCGTCGCGCCGAGGCGGACGCGGCGATCGCAAAGATGCGCAACGAGCTGCGAACGATCCGAGCGGACCTGGAGTCGCGCGTGAAGTCGGAAGAGGAGAGGACTGCGGCGGCGGCGCGCGAGGCGCGCGCCGTGGCCGAGCAGCACTTGCAGAAGGTGCGCGCGGAGCTCGAGGCGATCCGGCTGCAGGTTGACAAGGTGCTCCCTGCGGACGCCGACAGGCAGGCGCAGGAGTTCATCGCGCGCGGCCAGGCGGCGGAGATCCGCGAGCGCGGCCGCGCCGTTGCGGAGGCGCTGAGGCTGATGTACGAAGCTTGGCAGGAGGCCGGGCCTAACGCGCTGCAGATCTCGATCATCGAGGACCTTGAGGCGATCATGGAGAGCGCTCTGAGGGGCGTGAAGAAGGTTGACGTGAAGTCGCTGAACGTGATTGACGGCGGCGAGGGCAAGACGCTCTCGAACTACATCGGCGCCTACCCGGCGATGCTGGGCGAGGTGTTCGACGCCGTTGATAGGACCGTGGGGATTGACATCCCCGGCGCCTTGCGCGGTCGGAAGGAGGTGCGACAGTGACCGCCTTCATCATCGTTCTCTCGATTGCGTTTTTTGTGTTCCTGATCATTTCGGCGATCAAGAACCTGCTTTACATCGCACCGCCGAACAAGGTGATCATCTTCAGCGGCATCAGCAAGACGCCGCGCGTGATCAAGGGTTCGCGCGGTTACCGCGTCCCGATCTTCGAGCGCGTGGACTCGCTCGACCTGAGCAACATGGTCGTTGACCTGTCGGCGTCGAACGCGTACGCGAAGGGCGGCGTGCCGGTGACGGTGCACGGCGTGGCGAACGTGAAGATCGCCGGGCACCAGCCCGTGCTGAACAACGCGATCGAGCGGTTCCTCGGCAAGTCGCGCGCAGAGATCATGGGGATCGCGAAGGCGACGCTGGAGGGGTCCTTGCGCGGAATGCTCGCGACGCTGACGCCGGAGCAGCTCAACGAGGACCGCAACGCGTTCTCCGAGCAGCTCGTTTCGGAGGTCGAGACGGACATGACCGCGCTTGGTCTGGTGGTGGACACGCTGAAGATCCAGAACATCACGGACGACGTTCACTACTTGGACTCGATCGGCCGGATCCGCAACTCTGAGCTGCAGAGCACTTCGCGGGTGGCGGAGGCGATCGCGCGCGCGGACTCGATCGTGCGCAGCGCGGAGAACAGCGAGCAGGAAGTGCGCGCCGAAGTGACTGCGGCGATCTCCGTCGCGAAGGCGAACGCGGAGAAGAACCTCGTGGACATCATCTCTCGGCGCGACGCGCTGGTGGCGGAGGAGAAGGCCGCGGTCGCTGCGCTCGTCGCTCAGGCGGAGTCGGAAGTGAACGTGCAGAAGGCGCGCATTGACCAGGTGCGCAGCCGGCTCGACGCCGACGTGATCCAGCCGGCGAAGGCCGGGTGCAACGCGGCGGAGCAGGACGCTCGCGCCGGCGTCGCGAACATCGTCGAGGACGGCAAGGCGCGCGCGGAGGCGCTGCGCTCGATGGCGACATCGTGGAACGCGGCCGGGGACCAGGCGCGGGAGATCTTCCTGCTGCAAAAGATATCGCCGATCATTGACAAGATCACGGACACGATCAGCACGGCGAAGATAGACAAGGTGACGGTGATTGACTCTTCTCTCAGCGGTGGTTCGGGCATGAACCCAGCGCGGCTGCTCGCTTTGTCGGAGCAGGTGAAGGAGGTGTTCGGGATAGATGTCGTGGCGAAGCTGCAGGAGATGTCGGGGCCTCGGCGCGAGGCGCCTGCGCCTGTAGTGCACGTCGTGGCCGCGCCGTCTTCGGAGAAGCCGAGGAAGCCGGAGTCTCCGCCGAAGCAGGGGTGAGTTTGGGGGCGAATGATGAATGATGAAGGATGAATGATGAATAGGGGAGGGGGAAGGATGAGGGATGAAGGATGAGGGATGAGGGATGAAGGATGAAGGATGAATAGGGGAGGAGATGGGCGAGCGATGAGCGATGAGCTGTGGAAGTCCGGGTTTGTTCGGGAGTGTTCGGGAGTTCGGCGCGCGGGGGCCCTCACCTAACCTCTCCCGCTCATCAGGGTTTGTTGTGCACGTTGGTCTGCGGAGCGGGAGAGGGATGCTCGGCGGTCCGTGGCGTGGATCTCAGATTTGAGATTTGAAACGGGGTCGGGGACACGACTCTAGGGAGTCTGCGGCACGCTCCCCGTCTGTCGCAGGAGCGTTGACGGCGGGTTGTCCCGGCTCGCTCTTCGCCGCCCGCCACCCCGACCCGCCCAGGCACCTCGGGGAGCGCGAGCCGTACGACCCGCCCTCGCTGGCCCGCCCCACCCTCCGCGTCTCGACTTGGCAGGGGTACGCGCCGGGGTTGGAGGAGATCGTCACGTTCTTGTGGTGACGAATCAGCAGTAGGGGTGATTGGCCTTGGCCTTGATCGGAGCGGCGTTCTTGGGCATCGCGGTCACCTCGCTTTGGTCATTCACTGTCCTGGGCACTTCGCGCTATCTCTGCCATTCGACTGTCGATGTCGTCAGTGAACGCGCGCCATTCAGCCATGAGGTCTTGCATTCGCTCTGGGAGATCTTGAATCAGCTGGTTGTAATCTGGCGACTGCAAGCGGTCGCCGACTTGTACGACGCGATCGATTATCTCATCGGCGGTGAAGTAAGTTAAGTGGATGTAGCCATTGTTGAGCCGCTCTCGCTCCTCCGGCGATTCCCAACGCATGATGTAGAGGACCTTGAAGGCGTCGAAGATGTCGCGAGGTGAATCGTGGAGGAGAGACTGCCGGAGGAAGGGAGCACACTCGCTGGCGGACTCTTGCAGCGACCCGCCGAACCGATAGATGACTGCAGCGGCCTGCAAAGCGGAGATGCGGCTCTCTGCCGGATCGTAGAGGCTGCCGGCCTTCAGGCGCTCGCGGTACATGTCTAGAATAAAGAGATCAGCATCCGCCTTTGCTTTCTCCAGTTTCCCCTTAGCGCGAAGCAATGCGATGCTGGATTCACGGAACTGCGCATCACGCGATTGAGCTCCCGCAATGACTTCTTCTGCTTCAGGCTCAAGGAGTTGATCTGGAATGCCGTATCCAGATAAAGCGTTGCTCGCAGCCCTGATCGAGTTGTAAACAGCATAGTCATCAAATTGCGGATAGGAAGATGTAAGTCTTTCCGCAAGCCGATCCAAGTCCAGCTCTCCCTCGCTCATTACGTCAATCATTAAGTTCGTCGCTTCAAGCCGCTCTTCGTAAGTATAACGAGGAGACGCGTCGTTCTCTTCACGTGGAAGATCGTGCGACCTTCTTCCTCGAGTCGCAATCTGCGCTACTCGAAAAGGCACCAACACTAAGCCACCGATAAGTTCCATCACCACAGACAGGAACGTTGCGATCAAGAACGTGATCACGAACACGGACAGCGCTTGTTGCCAGCTTATCAGCGCCAGGTAGACCAGGACGCCGTACTGCGGCACCATGAGGAACGTGAGGCAACCAGGCGGCGATTCGTCGCCTTCGGGCAGCAGCCCTTCCCGCTCGGCTTGCCAGATCCTCTTGCTGTGAGTGCTGGCACAAGCCAACAAGAACCACGCCAATATCAGCCAGGTCGATAAGGGCAACGACCAGATGACGGGATTGTCCACCACGAAATTGAAATCCTCCGACGCCTAGCTTAGCAAATGAAAAGGACACAACCGGCACCAGGGTAAGGGGGAGCATTCTTCGACAGGCTCAGGATGACGGGGCGGGGGGGGGGCCGCGGGTTGCGCCGGGTCCGGCCGGTTAG
>JBBDXG010000018.1:19849-22781 GCA_040902435.1 Fimbriimonadaceae bacterium | reverse complement strand
GCTAGGAAAGGGCGGCAGCACTTCCGGCGGCGGCTCTAGCAATGGCGGCGGCAAGGTCCAGCCCCCACCGACCCGAAACACGGGCGGTAGCCGTGGCGACGGCAAGACCTCGCCTCCTCCGACCCGCAACACGGGCGGTAGCCGTGGCGACAGCAAGACCACGCCTCCTCCGACCCGAAACACGGGCGGCAGTTCCGACTCTCGCGGCGGCCAGCTAGGAAAGGGCGGCAGCACTTCCGGCGGCGGCACTAGCAATGGCGGCGGCAAGGTCCAGCCCCCTCCGACCCGCAACACGGGCGGCGGCTCAAGCTCTGGCGGCAGCCGGGTGCAGACCCCACCGACGCGTAACACGGGCAACGGCAACGCCGGAACCCGCGGCGGCGGAAGCTCCAACGACTCGTTCGACCGCGACCGAACCGGCTCGCAGGACCAGAACAGCGGCCGACGAACGATTGACCTGCGCAACGAGCCCTTCAAGAAGGCTGCGCCGGCAAGGTCTGGCAACGCCAGCTACGGTTCGAAGAACAACGAGTACGACCGTAGCAGGTCGAACTCGGTGAACACGAAGAACTGGTCGGCGCCGTCGGTGTTCAAGCACTCGTCGCGGATCAACTATGACGTACGGCGCGAAGACCGCACGGTCCGTCACAGCGACTTCCGCAAGGGCTACTGCCACTACAACCCGTGGTGGGTGGACGACTGGTTCTACTACCCGCACTACGCGTTCTCGTACAACCCGGGGTACTGCGTCCCGTCCCCGTTCTACTACTACCCGCACGTTCCGGGCTACCTGGCCTCGGTCCGGGTGATCACGGGCAACTTCGTGTTCATCATCTCGGCCCGGGACCACTACAACTGGCGTCGACCGGTCGTCCGGTACCCGAGCGACCCGTACTACGGCGGCTCAGGGCGCTACGACCTCGTTGACTACCAGATAGACAACATCGTCACTGCTTTCGAGCAGAGGCAGATGTACTACCTGGATCGGATGATCCCGCGCGACGGCTACGTCCACGTGGCCCTCGAGGACACGGACGACTACCGCATGTACAGCAGCGACTTCTACGACATGCTCGCAGACATCGTTGAAGGTACGGACACGGTCAGCTACCGCGTCACGGACGTCCGGTACGACCGGAACCAGTACGTGGTCTATGCGGAGCACGCTTACCGCGACCCGTGGGGCGGCGTTGACTACAAGACCCACACGATCGTGATGGAGCGCGACCGAGAAGGGTACGAGATCCGCTACTTCAGAGTGGATCGCTAAGCCCAGACAGGCTCAAAAGGCCAAGGCCCGGCGGACGACCTCCGCCGGGCCTTTTTCGTGCCCGGGCCGGTTTTGGCCTACAGTTCTTCCACGTTCTGCCAAGAATTCCACACGGGAAGCACGAAAACCCGGCAAAAAAGGCCGTCAGTGAACCGGCCTGGAGACGAAATTGAGTCTGAGGATCAACACGAACATTCCGGCGATGATGGCGCTTCGGCACCTGAACATCACGGACGAACAGCTGCAAGGAGTGACGACGCGCCTTGCGACTGGCCTACGCATCAACTCGGCGGCGGACGACCCCGCGGGGATGATCATCAGCGAGGGCCTGCGGGCCCACATCAAGGGCCTGGACCAGGCGATCCGCAACACGCAGGACGCCGTCAACATGTCCAAGACCGCCGAGGGTGCCCTCGACGAGGTCCAGCGGCTCATCCTGAGCCTGCGCAGCCTCGCGATCCACTCGTCCAACACGGCCGTCGTGGACTCCAACCAGCTCGAGGCCAACCAGGCGCAGGTCCGGTCGGTCATCCAGTCGCTCGACCGCATCGCCGAGCACACGTCCTGGGGCACCAAGAAGCTCCTGAACGGCAGCGCAGGCACGTCTGCGGGCATCACGCGCACCGACCTCGTCAACAGCATGTACGTCGGTGGCGAGTTCAACGGCCAGACGGTAGCGGACGGCCCGATCACCGTCACGCGCGTCACACAGGCGACCCAGACCACCACCGGCCCGATGGCCACTGTCTACGCAGACGCCACCGCGGTCGTGAACCCAGGGACCTTCGTGCTCAACGGCACGACCTTCACGGTCGGCGCTGGCGCGACCGTCTCCGACATCGCAGCGAGGATCAACGAGAAGGCCGAGAGCACGGGCGTGACGGCGGCTATCGTCGCCAACGGCGGCGGCGTCTCGATCCAGCTGACGTCCTCGCGCTACGGAAGCAATTTCCCCATCTCTTACCTTGAGACGTCCGACATCCTCAACGGCGGCGCGGGTGTAAACCCCGCCGTCGGGGCGGACGCCGTCTTCACGGTCGAGGTCAACGTCGAGCCCAGCGGCACTGCGATCGAGACCTTCACAGGCGGGCAGGGCCCGAACGTGGACGGCCTCACGCTGACGTCTGCGTCCGGCAACAAGATGGTCCTCTCGGTCGCAGGCAACAACAACGCCGCTGCCACCGTGGTCGGCCAGCTCACCGTCGGCACGATGCGGTTCCACATCGGGGCGCTCGCCGACCAGAACGTCGAGTTCGGCATCCCGAGCTTCTTCGCCCGAGACCTCGGCCAGAGCGCGGTCCCCGGCCAGAGCCTGGCGACCATTGACATGACGACCGCCCAGGGCGCACAGGACGCGATCCGGATCATTGACGACGCGATCTCCAACGTCTCGCTCCTGCGCGGCAACCTCGGCTCGTTCACCAAGAACTTCCTCGAGTCCACGACGCGGTCGCTCGCGATCGCCTCGGAGAACATGACGGCCAGCGAGAGCATGATCCGCGACGCCGACATCGCCAAGGAGATGACCGAGTTCACCAAGATCCAGATCCTGCGGCAGAGCGGCATGGCCGTGCTGGCGCAGGCCAACCAATCGGCACAGAGCGTGCTCAGCCTGCTGGGACGCTAGGTTTCATCAGACCCCTCCCAGACCCTAAGAAGGGG
>JBBDXG010000018.1:0-19839 GCA_040902435.1 Fimbriimonadaceae bacterium | reverse complement strand
CCCCCCCTTCTGTGGATTACCCTCTGGATAACTCCTTGACTTACCTTGTCCGCCCCGTGTAAACCCCTGCCCATAATGGGCCGTGCCGGTCTGGGGAATAGTCAATCAGAAAGGCGGCGTCGGGAAGACGACGACCGCCGTCAATCTGGCCGCAGGGCTGGCGGCAAAAGGACACCGTACCCTGCTGATTGACGCCGACCCCCAGGGCAACGCGACCACGGGTCTGGGGATAGACAAGCACACGGTCAAGGGGACCCTCTTCGACGTCGTTCAGAAGACCGTCGCAGAGCCTGGCTGCCCCGACGCGGTGCGGTCGGTCGTCGTCTCGATCTCGGAGAACCTAGACCTCGTCCCCGCGACCCTCGACCTGGCCGGCGTGGAGCCCGTGCTTCTCAACTCGGTCGGCAAGGAGCAGATCCTTCGCGAGGCGCTCCTCCCGGTCCAGAAGGACTACGAGTGGATCATCATTGACGCCCCGCCTAGCCTGGGGCTGCTCACCGTGAACATCCTGGCGGCGTGCGAGAAGGTCATCGTGCCCCTACAGACCGAGTTCTACGCCATGGAGGGGATCTCCCACCTGCTGACGACGATTGACGTGGTGAAGCGGCGGATCAACCCTCGGCTGGAGGTCGCCAAGGTCCTTTTGACCATGCACGACGGTCGGAACAACCTGGCCCAGAGCGTTGCCCTCGAAGTTCAGGGATACTTCGGGGCGAAGGTGTCACAAGTGATCATCCCACGCAACGTCCGACTGAGCGAGGCCCCGAGCTTCGGCGAGCCCGCGGTCACACGGTTTCCGGACTCTAAGGGCGCCGTCGCCTACCGCCAGCTCGTTGACGAGGTCTTGCAAGAATGCGTCGTGCTCTAGGCAAGGGCCTGACGCAGCTGCTCGGCGAGCAGGGCGAGGCCGCGCCGACCTCCATCGAGGTCACGGCGATCCGGCCGAACTCTCGCCAGCCCAGGCGTTACTTCGACGAGACCGCCCTGAAGGAGCTGGCGCAGTCCATCTCCCAGGTCGGGCTGTTGCTCCCTCTCATCGTGCGACCGATCGCGGACGGCGAGTACGAGCTCATCGCAGGCGAGCGGCGACTCCGGGCGGCGAAGCTCGCAGGGCTCGAGGAGGTCCCGGTCATCGTGCGGGCGGCGAGCGCACAGGACTCGCTCCAAATGGCGCTGATCGAGAACGTGCAACGCGAGGACATCTCAGCCGTGGACTGCGCCGTGGCGTTCCGCCAGCTCTCAGACGACTTTGGGCTGACACAGGAGCAGATTGCGGACGTGGTCGGCAAGTCCCGCGTCGCGGTCGCGAACACGCTCAGGCTCCTGCGACTGCCGGAGTTCATGCAGCGCGCGATCGCCGAAGGCATGATCACAGAGGGCCATGCGCGGGCACTCCTGATGGTCGAGAGCCCGCAGCACCAGGAGGCGCTCTACGAGCAGATCGTCAAGGAGGGCCTGTCAGTCCGCGAGGCCGAGAAGCTCGCGCGGGTCACCCACATGGGCGACGAGACGGTCAACGGCGTCACGGAGACGAGGGCCGAGCCCAGTGAGCGCGACCCGAACCTCGACGCACTGGAACGCGAGATGAGCGTGCTGTTCGGCAGTCCCGTCAAGATCGTCGCGAGCGGCAAGGGCGGACGCATCACGGTTCCGTATTACTCGGATGAGGAGTTGCAGCGCATCCTCGACCTGCTCGGCATCGAGCTCTAGGGCACGCGGAACGCGAGCGAGCCTTCCTTCCTTGGCGATGTCTCGCCGCGCAGGAACCGCCCGTACTTGTCGAATAGGCAGACCCTTGCTCCGCCCGGGCTCGGGTGGACGACCGAGGTTCCCAGGCCGATCGCGCAATAGCGGTCCGGACCGAGCTCGATGAGCGCGACCGCGCCCCCCTCGTCAAGGTCAATCGTCGTGCCCTTGTAGGTCAGCTTGTCGCCTCTGACGGCGAAACCCGCCCTTGCACAGAGGTCGCGCAGCGCAGGCACGGTGTCCGGGTGGCCGACGAGAAAGACGCCGTTCAGGTCCGATGGGACGTCGGCGGAGACGTCGGCGGAGACGACGGCCGAGCGCGCCAGCGACCCCAGCGAGCGGCCATAGGCCGACTGTTTAGGGTCAATGACCGCGCGCATGCGCGAGACGCGCTCTCCGAAGCGCGGCGGGTTTGCGCTGCCCCGGTTGCGCGGAATGCGGTCGTAGGGGTCGAAGGATACGAGCACCGGCTTCTTGTCAAGCTTGAAGCTGAACGCCGAGACCGCAGTTTTCCTTTCTGGGTTGAGCACGACGTCCACGTGTGTGGAGGTCCCGTCGGCGAACTCGACGTAGACCTCGGTGGTCAGGCGGTACGGTTCGCCGACGAAGTCCACGGACCCGCGCACCTCGCCGCCGACATAGCCGATCTCCGTGACCTGGAACTGCGGTGCGCCGGGCTTGGCGATCCATTGGTCGAAGAACCACCCCATTCCCTGGCCCGTCGTCGCCTCAACTGCGGACTGGAAGCCGCTCCATTCGCCAGGCTCGCCCTTCGGGTTCGCCTCGATCCACTTCTTCATCGCGGCGACCAACTTGTCGGTGCCGATCTCGCGCTCGAGCTGTTGGAGCACCGTGCTCCCCTTGCCGTACCCCATCGCCGACGCGACTGCGCCGTCGAAGGCACCGGCCTTGCCGACGGCCGCTTCTCCGAAGCCGCTGGCCCCGGACTGGGAGACGAACGCCTTGCGGCGCTCAGCGGTGTTGCCGATCGCGACCTCGCGGCTGTAGAGGCCGCTGCAGAAGACCGCGAAGCTCTCGTTCCAGAACGAGTTGAAATAGGTGTTGGCGATGATCCCGCCCCACCAGGTGTGCGCGGGCTCGTGGGTGTCCTCGTCGGGGAGCCAGCCGGTGCCGTAAGTGGCGTAGGAGTACGCCTCTAGCGCCCCACCGCCGTACACCGATGTGACGACGGCGCCGAAGTCCTCGAACGGGAACGGCGCGAAGCGCTCGTAGAACTCGATGATCGGGGGCAAGAACTCGAGCTGCGTCTTCATGTCTTCGGACGACATTTCCTTCGACCAAACGTGGTAGGTGACCCGACCGACCCTCTTCTGCTCGTGCTGGAACGCGGCTGCGGAGAGGCTGAGGTAGGAGATCGGCACGTTCATCTCGTACCGCACGGTCCGCTCTGCGCGGCTGACGACGTCGGTCGTCTTCTTCCCGTGGGTCACGACCGTCCAGTCGGCAGGCACGTGCGCAGTCGTGTTGACAGTCGCTGGCCCGCGCGCGACCATCGGCCACCAGTAGTCGTTCGTCAGCATAACTTCGTTCGCTGAGATCGAGCCCGCGAACTGCGGCATGTCAACGACGCCGGAGTAGCGGAGCTTGACGCTCGTCTCTTCTCCCGCTGGGGGCGCGAGGCTGACGACGCCCGAGGCCTGGGAGAACGCGATTGGGGCGCCTTCGACCGTTGTGGCTGCCGACACGCGGTAGTGCGGCGAGAGGCGGAAGTGGACGGTGGGCTGTGCGCCGGGCTTGCGCCGGAGCCTGACCGTCACGGCAACGTCCGCGCGCTTCTGCGCCGGCTGGAACCGCAGGTCGAAGTCGTAGTGCAGGACCTTGTAGCCGCGGTCGTCGCGCTCGTCCACAAGCCTGGTCAGCTTTCCTCCGGCGAACTCGAACACGAACTCGCCGTAGTCCTGCGTCGTGAGCGGGGTGCCGAAGACGACGTAGCTCTTCCCTCCCACGGGGTCGCTCAGGTCGTTCGCGGTCCAGCCCTTGCTGCCTGTGCCAAACGCTCCGGACCGCTGGAGGAACCGGAACGTGGCCGGGTCCTGGAGCGCGGGGCCGGAGTGCGCGAGGAGCCCCCTCGCGTCGCGGGCCTGCGCCAGCGCGTTGAGCTCTGCGAGGTCGGGCCGCAGGCCGAGGAGGAGGAGCAAGAGCGACAGCATGGCTTGCATTCTACGTTGGCGAGCTGCCCACGGTCTCCGGGACCTCAGCCAGAGCGACCCCGGATGGGCCAAAATAGGGGCTGTGTGGCGGAGTAGCTCAGTTGGTTTAGAGCAAACGGTTCATACCCGTTAGGTCGTCGGTTCAAGTCCGACCTCCGCTACCAGAGAAACCACATACATCCGAACATTGCAATAGATAGTGCCCCGCCGGCCGGCGGGGCTTTTTTAGTTACTCTGTGCGGAGCGCCTCGATCGGGCTGAGGCTGGCGGCTCGTGCGGCGGGATAGAGGCCGAAGACGACGCCGATGAGCGCAGAGAACGCCGACGCCATGAGCGCGGCAAAGATCGGGAAAGGTGTGAGGAGGCCCTCGCTGTTCGGCCACGACGCGGCCTTTGTTCCCAGGGTGATGAGTGAGCCGAAGCTGTAGGCGACGCCCATGCCGATGAGCCCTCCGACGAGCGAGAGCATCGCGGACTCGACAAGGAACTGCGAGAGGATGACGCCCCTGCGCGCGCCGACGGCCTTTCGCAGGCCGATCTCGCGCGTCCTTTCCGTCACACTGACGAGCATGATGTTCATGATGCCGATTCCGCCGACGAGCAGCGAGAGAGCGGCGATGGCCGCAAGCACGATGCCGGCCGTACCCAAGATGGTTCCGAAGATCGCGATGATGCTCTCGCGCGAGTCCACGCGGTAGATCGGTCGGTTGTTGCTCTTGAGCATCAGCGCCTCCCACACGTCGTCCATCGCGGCCTCGACCTCAACGTCGTCGCGCGGCAGCGCGGCGATGAAGCTGACTTGGTCGCCGCCGACCCACTTGGACTGTGCGGTTGTGATCGGGACCCACACGTCCTTGCCGCTGCTCTGGCCGAGCATCTCGATCTTCTTCATCACACCGATGACCTCGAGCGTGATCCCCTTGAACGTGACCATCTTGCCGATGGCGGTGTCGCTCAGAAAGAGCGTCTCTTCGATCTCCTCGCCGATCATGCAGACGTTCGCCATCGTCTCGATGTCGGACTCGGACATCGGCCGCCCGGAGGTCATCTCGATCTTGCTCAGTTCGATCTGCCGGTGGTCCGTCGCCATGACTCGCGGGCCGTCCACGTCGAGGTCGCCGTAGACGATCTTCTCTGCCGGGACCTGAAGGATCGGGGAGAAGATCTCGATCGTCGGTACGCGTTCCTGTAGGTACTTTACGTCTTCGTTCGTCAGGCCGCCGATCCCGCCGACCGACTGTCCGCGCATCGCGCGCCCGGGGTCGTACATGATGATGAGCGTGCGCGCGCCGAGCTTCTCGATCTCTGCAGTCATGTAGTGCGTAAACCCGTTCTTGACCATTACGATCATGGTCACGCTCATGACGCCGATGATGACGCCGAGCATGGTCAGGAACGCGCGCAGCTTGTACAGCCGGAGCATGTCCAGCGCGACCTTGACGGACTCGAAGAACGTGCCCATCTATGCGCCGGGCTCTTCGCCTTCGCCTTCGCCGCCACCGTCGTCGGGGCCGAACTCCATCATTCCCTTGCGCGTCGGGCCGGCGTAGTCGGGCTTTTGAACGACCTCACCCTCCTTCACGCCGGACGTGATCTCGATCGAGGTCGCCGAGGAGTCGCCGATCACGACCTTGACCTTCGTCGGCTTCGCGTTCTTGTCCTTCTTGTCCTTCGGCGGCAGCATGACGAAGTAGGTGCCGTCCTCCTCCTTGCCGACGTACTGCCGCGGGAGCACGAGCACGTTCGCGCGGTCGAGGACGATCATCGTGCACTTGGCGGACATGCCGGACTTGAGCTCTGGCGCGACGCCCTCCATCGCGACCTCGACCTCATACTTGACGACGGCGCTTCCGCCGCCGGGCTGCGGCGCAGCGCCGGTCGCAAGGTCGGTCGGCGCAATCTTGGTGACCCTGCCCGTGAACTCGCGGTCCGGGAAGGCGTCCACTGCGATCTTCGCGACCATGTCGAGCCTCAGCTTTGCGACGTCAATCTCGTTGATCTGGAGCTTGACGAGCATCTTTGACCGGTCCTCGACGCGCACGATCGGCGTTCCGGACGAAAAGCTGCTGAGGCTCGCGACGAGCTCTCCGACCTGCACGAGCCGCCGCGTCACGACGCCGGCGATAGGCGAACGGATCTCCGTCTCGCGCAGGAGCCGCAGCGAGTCGTTCAGCGTGTCCTCGATCTGTTGGATGTTCGCCTGCTGCTGCATCTTGCTCGATTCGAGCGATTGCACGTCCAGCAATGCGGCCTCGGCGTCGAGCTTGCTGGTGATCGCCTGCTCGTACTCCTTGCGCTTTGTCGCGTCGCGGAACGCGTTGGCGAGAGCGCGGTCGAGCCCGGCCTTGGCCTGCTTGACCGACTCCTCCGCCTGGTCGCGCTCGAGCGCCTGCTCGCTGTCGAGCCGCCCCATCTGGCTCTTGAGCGGCGTGACCCGCGCCGTCGCGAGGTCGAGCTGGTTCTTCGCGCTCTCGTAGGCCCGCTGCGAAATGTAGCCCTTGGCGAGCAGGTTGCGGGACCGCTCCTCTTCGGCGATGGCGTTCTGCAGGTTGGACTCGGCCTCTAGGACCTGGTTCTGAAGGCTCGCGCGCTGGTTGGGCTGGGTCACCCGGGTGAGCAGGTCGCGGGTCTTCACGGCGTTGTTGTAGGCCGTCTCGGCCGACTCGATCTCTGCGCGCGTGAGCGAAGGCTGTGCGTCGAGCTCGAGCTTGAGGGTCTCGACGCGCGACGCCGCGCGGTCGAGCTCGGTCTTCGACGTCACCTTTCGCTGCTTGATCTGGACGTCTATCTGGGCGAGCGCTGCCTGCGCTCCCTTCAGCCGGGAGCGGTCCTGCGAGACTCGCAGCTCCGTCTCCTCGGGGTCAATCACTGCGATGAGCTGCCCTTCGGCGACCGCGTCGCCCTCGTCTACCAGCAGCCGCGCGACTCGCCCGGAGACCTTGCTCTTGATCTCGACCGTCTTGACGGCGTCGAGCGAGCCCGTCTCGACGACTTGCGAGAGCAGGCGGCCCTTCTTCACGGTCTCGGTCGACGAGGCCGCGTTCGCGCCGGCGCCCGACTTGCCCTTGGCCACGATCATGACGACGACGAGAAGGAGGACGATCGCGACGATGCCAATGCCGATCTTCTTCATAAAACGGTTCCCACAGACGACCCGCGCCCGCTCGCGGTTCTACCCACGCCGCGCAACGGCCGGTGGGCCAAATCCACGCTGTCCTACGTTCAAACTTGCCCAGAGTTGCGCCCGGCGGACCGTTCGCACTAGACGGGCCTTCGGCTACAATGGTGCCTCATGCTCCGCATCGAAGGGATCAGCGTCTTCTACGGGGCCATCCAGGCCCTGAACAGCGTCAGCCTTGAGGTCAAGGAGGGCGAGGTGGTCGCCATCATCGGCTCGAACGGGGCCGGCAAGAGCACGCTGCTGCGGACGATCAGCGGGTTGATCCGGCCCCGGTCCGGATCGATCAGCCTGGACGGCAAGGACCTGACGACGACGAGCCCTGATCAAATCGTCAAGCTCGGCGTGAGCCAGGCCCCTGAGGGGCGGCGGATCTTCACGAACATGTCGGTGCTGGAAAACCTCCAGCTCGGGGCGTTCACGCGGTCCGACGCGGCGATCGCCAGCGACATGGAGCGCGTCATGGTCCGGTTTCCGCGGATCAGAGAGCGGCTGCGGCAGAGCTCCGGCACGCTCTCGGGCGGCGAACAGCAGATGCTCTCAATCGGTCGTGCGTTGATGTCGCGCCCGCGGCTCATGCTCCTCGACGAGCCCAGCCTCGGCCTCGCACCGAACCTCGTCAAGGAGATCTTTTCGATCATCGAAGAGCTGAACAAGGACGGCACGACGATACTGCTGGTCGAACAGAACGCCCACATGGCGCTCGAAGTCGCCGACCGCGCCTACGTGCTGGAGACCGGCCACGTCGTGCTCTCCGACACTGGCGCGTCGCTCCTCAACAACCCCAAAGTCAAGGAAGCCTATCTCGGAGGCTAAGCGTGAAGGGCACGTCGTTCCTGCCGCTCGCAAAGGAGCACATTCCGCCGATCATGGAGATCGAGTCCGAGGCCAACGGCTCGCCCTGGTCTGAGAGGTCGTTCCTCCAAGAGATCGGCCACGGGCCCTCTGAGTTCATCGTCGCCAAAGCTCAGGGCGAGATCGTCGGCTATGCCGGCGCGTGGATCGTCGCCGACGAGTGCCACGTCACGACGGTCGCGGTCGCGCCGTCGCACCGCCGCCAAGGGCTGGGCCGAAAGTTGATGGTCGAGCTGCTCGCGCGCGCGGGCGAGCGCGGCGCGGTATGCGCGACGCTCGAGGTCCGCGCCGGCAACACCGCCGCAGTCAAGATGTACGAGGGCCTCGGGTTCGTCTCTGCGGGGCTGCGCAAGGCCTACTATCCGAACAACCGGGAGGACGCCGTCATCATGTGGCTGCACGGTCTGGACGGCCAAGGGCCGTGAACACGGCCCCTGGCCGCGTCCTCGGGATCGAGACGAGCTGCGACGAGACCAGCGCCGCGGTGCTCGACGGGACGCGAGTGCTCTCCAACGTCGTCTCTTCCCAGGCCGCGCTACACGAGAAGTGGGGCGGCGTCGTGCCGGAGGCCGCTGCGAGGGCGCACGTCGAGGCGGTGCTACCGGCGATCGAAGAAGCGCTTTCGAGCGCGTCCACTGAACGGCCCGACGCGATCGCCGTCACGAACCGCCCTGGGCTCGTGGGCGCCCTCAGTGTCGGAACCACGTGCGCCAAGGGTCTTGCGCGCGCGTGGGGGGTGCCGATGGTCGGCGTCCACCACCTGGAGGGCCACATCCTCAGCGTCTTCCTGGGTGGCACGCTAGTCGCGTTTCCGCACGTCTGCTTGCTCGTCTCTGGCGGTCACACGGAGATCGTGCTCGTGCGCTCTGTCGGCGAGTACGAGCTGCTCGGGCAGACGATTGACGACGCCGCGGGCGAGGCGTTCGACAAGGGCGCACGCCTGCTCGGGCTCGGCTATCCCGGCGGCCGTGCGATCCAGGACGCGGCGGCGAAGGGCGACCCCGACCGCTACCCGCTCCCGCGCGGGCTCAAGTCCGACCCCCTCAACTTCTCGTTCAGCGGCCTGAAGACCGCGGTGCTCAGGCTGGTCGAACAGGAGGGCGACGAGATCAACGTCGCTGACGCTGCCGCGAGCCTGCAGGCCGCGATCGTCGGGCCGCTCGTCACGAAGGCCATGCGCGCGCTCGAAGAGTCGCCCGCCAAGGCCCTGACCCTCGTCGGCGGAGTCGCGGCGAACGCATCGCTGCGGGCACGTCTCGCCGAGGAGTGCGCGCGGAACGGCGTGCCCTTCGCGACGCCGCCGATCGAGTACTGCACCGACAACGCGGCGATGATCGCCCTTGCAGGCTCGATCCGGCTTGCAGAGGGCCAAAGAGACGACCTATGGCTCGACGCCTTCGCCAACGCGGACCTTCCCTGATTTGGGCGACCAAGTAGAATGAGCCCATGCCAGACGAACCTGTTGTCCAGGAAGAGGCGAAGAAAGGGGCGGGCACGCTGATGGCGCCGACGACGCGCAACCTCATCGTCGGCACGGCGATCGTGATCATCCTGCTCACGGTCACGGCCTGGTCGGGCAGCGCACGCACGGAGAGCGCGAAGAAGCAGGGCATCACGGCAGAGGTCTCGGCGCTCGCTGCTGCGTTCAAGTACCCCCTGCTGGAAGCAAGCTCACTCCGTACAGAAGCGGGGCGAGAGAGGCTTCAGCCAATGGTGGTCGAGATCGCGACGGCCGGAGGCTATAAGTCCGTCGTGCTCGCGGACGCGTCGGGGACCGTCCTCGCTTCGACGAAAGGCTCGCTTGCTTCTGAGAAGATCGGGCAAGGGGACCTTCCGAAGAGCGGCCCGGTCATTGGCCGGTCCGCAGCCGGACTGACGGCCTCCGCGCCGATCAAGGCCGGCCCCAACACGCTCGGCTATCTCTTCGTCGTGACAGACCGCTGAGCGCGCGGGTGCGCTTTGCGGTACTTTCGCGCGAGCTCTTCTGTCTCGAGCTGCGTGTAGACCTGTGTCGTAGTAACGGACGCATGACCGAGAAGCTCTTGCACCGTGCGTAGGTCCGCGCCGCCCTGCAACAAGTGAACGGCGTAGGTGTGACGCAGGACGTGTGGGCTCAGCTTCTTCCTCAGCCCCGCCGAAACGGCGTACTTTTGCAGGACCATGTACGCGTTCTGCCGTGAGAGCCTCCCTCCCCGGGTCCCGACGAAGACCTGCGCCATCGGCCGCTTGAGCAGCTTTGGACGCGATTCGGCGAAGTAGCGCTCGATCCAAGGCAGCGTATAGCGCGGGAGGGGCAGCCACCGAGTCTTGCCTCGCTTCCCCGTCACCCGGAATGAGGCCGTGTCGAGGTCCAGTTCCTCGACCCTCAGCTCCACAGCTTCGCTGATCCGCAGCCCGGCCCCGTAGACGATTTCCATAAGCGCGCGGTCGCGCAGCCCAGCGGGCGTCGAGACGTCAGGCGCGTTCAAGAGCGCCGCAAGCTCTTCGACCGACAGCGCCTTCGGCAGCCGCTTGGGCCGGCGAACTCCGCGCGCCGACGGCAGGTCCGCCTTCGGCCCCTGTCCGTTCCGCTTGAGGAACTTGAGGAACGAGCGCAGGCTGCTCGTCCGGCGCATTATGGTCGAGGCGCTGAGCTTGGAGAGCGACGACTGGTACCGCGACAACTGGTCCGCCGTCAGGCTGTGCCAATCGCTCACTCCGAGCATGACAAAGTGCGCAGCGACCTTGTCCAGGTCGTTGCGGTACGCCGCTAGCGTGTTGGCGCTGGCGCCCCGCTCGGCCCGGAGGTGGTCGAGGTACCAGGCGATGGCGTCGTCGAGTCGTTCTTTCGTCTCCAAACCTCAATGACAGGACGGACGTACATCATGTCGTGCGGCAGACCAGCCCCGTCGGCCCCCCGAACTTTCCACAATTCGTACCCCGTCTGAAGGGTGTCCATGAACTCCTCGGCCCGTCCGATCAGGGTCTCGAATCCTTTCGGCGGGCTGGGGAGTTTGTTCATTCTGTTCAGGTCCCCGATCTCGAAGCTGCTGATGACGACGTAGTCGGGCATCGTTTCCGTGAGCAACCGCACGTCGAAGTCGAGGCGCGCGCCCGCGTCTTCCGGCACGAACCGCGCGACGCTGGGCTCGCTCGCCGACCGCATCGCCTCGTCCCGCAGTTCGAACGGCACGGCGCGCGGCAGTGCCGAGTCTGCAAACAGCGGCGGCGTGTAGAACCACGGGTCCGACACCAGGCCGACCACCGTCCCCTCGTCCGACGCGTCCTTTAGCTCCTTCGCGACCTGGTCGCGCGGGTCTTCGCCGGCCATCCAAGCCGTCGCGCTCGCGGTCATCGCGCCGCCCCCGCCGTCCAGCCCGCCGATCCCAAGGATCGCGAAGAACATGACCGATCCCTTGACCAGCGGCTTCGGGCTGATGTGGGCGCGCGAGACGAGCCAGCCGAACCCGACGGCGAGCACCGGCAACAGCGGGAACACGTATCGCAGGAACTTCACTTCCGCCCGTCCGATCAGGACGTAGTACACAAGCGCGAACGCGACGAGAGCGAACGCCCAGGCGTGCCTCTTGACGCACGCCCTCACCAGCCCGCCCGTAGCGAGCACCGTGATCACCAGACCGAGGGCGAAGAAGAGGTTCGACAGGTGGAACAGGAACCCGTTCGGTGTCCCGGCGAACACCAGCCCGTGCCCGGTCTGCGTGTGCGTCATCTCGTAACGGAAGTCGTTGAAGAACCGCGCAGAGTCCAGCACCGCGCCAGGGGTCGTCAGCACGAAAACGAAGAGCGACGCGGCGACGCCGACGAGCATCGCCTTCCAACCGACAGCGCGCCTTTCGACGAGCACCACGACGGCAAGCGCGACGAGCGCGAGGATCCCTGTGTACTTGGTGCCCGCGCTGAGTCCCGCGAACACGCCCGCCCAGAGCGCGAACCTCGTGTACGACCTGTCGTCGGGCAGTCCGCCCTCCCCGACGCGCAGCATCCGCAAGCAGAAGTACAGCGACACGGCGAGGAAGAACGTCGCCAGCACGTCCACGGTCTGGAACCGCGAGTGCACGACGTGCCCCGGCGCAAGCGCCATCGCCGCCGCGCCGGCCAAGGCCCCGAAGCGTCCGACCCGCGGCCAGAGCATGAGAAGCACGATCCACACGGTCCCCGCGCCCGCGAGGGCGCTCAAGACGCGCCCTGCCTTGTGGTACCGACCGACAGACCGCCAATACTCCGCCTCAGAGTCGTTCGCCGGTCCGCCGCCATACCCTGCGACGATGTCGGTCGTCACGCGTAGGAGCGTCAGGTAGAGCGTTCCGTAGTTGTAGAACCCAGGGACGAAGTCCAGCTCCGCCGGCTCGATCTGCTGCGAGTACGCATAGATCACGGGCTCGTCCGGGTGGTACGACTGGTTGTGGAGGTCGTTGGGGAGCCCCCAGCCGATCCCGATGAGCCGCACAAGAAGCGCGAAGACGAAGGCTCCTGCACCGAACAGGAGTGCCGCGCGCTTGGAGTCCACCGCTTGGGCCTACTTGATCGAGACGAGCTTCAGTCGGGCCCGACCCTTGATGTTCGCTTCTTCGACGGGGACGGTGAGTTGCGGGATTTCGACGACGATGGACCCGGCGGACGTGCCGCGCCCTGCGAGCGTGTTCTTCGTCTCGAGGTCGAGGTCGAACTCCATCTTAGCGTCGAGCTTCAGCTTAAGCGCCTTGAGCCCCGTCTGTGACGGCGCTGCGCCGAGCAGGTCGTTGATGAACGCGCCGATGTCGGTGTCGAGGTTCAGCACGGCCGAGACCCGGTGGACCTTCTTGCCGGCAGCGTCCACAATTCCGACATAGGTGTACGTGTAGTCGAGCCGCTGCGGGGCCATCTTGCCCTTCTTGTCCTTCAGCAATTGCGGCTGGTAGGAGGCCGTCACTTTCCACGTGTCGCCCGGCTCGACTTCGAGCAGCGGGAGCGATGGGCCGAAGTCCATGGACGTCTCCGGCGAGGCGACGAACATCGCGAGCCGGAACAGGTCCTGGATGAACCCGCCGATCATGTCCTGTGCCTCTGGGCTGACCGCAGAGCCCTTGCGGAAAGAAAGGAGCGTCAGCCCGCCGCCGCCTTCCTTCGGTTTCTTCGGCGTGAGGTCCTTGAGGCCCGTGATCGCGTTGACGGGCGACATCGTGAGCTCTAGGTGCTCGTTCACCTTCTCCGTCGTCGTGATCGGTGGGTGCTCCACGGTCTCTCCCTGGATCACGTCAACGGTCGGCCTCTTGTAGGCGACGCTGGCGAAGCCCTCGTCTGTGACCTTTCCCACCTCGAACGTGAACTGGTACTTCGTACCTTGCTCGCTCGGGATGAACACGCTGTGCGTGTAGTCCCGGCTCTCGATCTGAAGGTCGGAGGAGACCTCGTAGGTGACCTTCGAGTTCGGTTTCCACTGCCGGTAGAGCTCGACGGCCGAGGTCGGTGCTGCTGTGACGGTTATAAGGAGGGCGGTGAGCATAGGATGTCCCTATATTCTAACGCAGAACTTGCTTGGATATTACGAGCCGCTGGATCTCGCTGCACCCTTCGCCGATCTCGGTGAGCTTGGCGTCCCTCCACAGCTTTTCTACCAGATAGTCAAATGTCATGCCCCTGCCGCCGTGGATCTGGATGGCCCGGTTGGTCACTCTGTTGGCGGTCTCGCTGGCGAAGAGCTTGGCCATGGAGCTGATCTTGACAACGTCCTCCCCTCGGTCGAACATCATCGCGCCCCTGTGCAAAAGCCCCCGGGCCGCCTCGATCTCCATCGCGCTGTCCGCGATCATGTTCTGGACCGACTGCATGTCGGCCAGCTTCCGGTTGAACTGCTCCCTCTGCTTGCTGTACTCGACGGCGAGCTCGAACGCCTTTTCAGCGATCCCGAGCGCCATGCCTGCGATGCCGAGCCTGCCGCGATAGAGCAGCGAGATCGCGTCGTTGAACGTGCACGGCGTGTGCCACCCGACGGCGTCGGTCATCTTGAACTGCACGGTGTTCGATGCGCTGACGCCGACGGTGTGGATTCGCCCGGTGAGTTCGAACCCCGGCTGGTCGGTCTCCATGAAGAACGCCGAGAGCTCCGTCTCGGAGGTCCGCGCAATGAGGATGATGAGGTCCGCCTTGCCCCCGTTCGTGCAGAACATCTTTTCGCCGTTAATGTGGTGGTAGCCCGGCCGGTCCTCGATCGGCTTGGCGAAGCTCTTGACCCTCCTTGCGTCGGACCCGGCGTCCGGCTCGGTGAGCCCCCACGCCAGCTTGATGTCGCCCTTGACGATCCCCGCCAGGTACTTGCTCCGCTGCTCGTCGCTTGCGAACTTGACGAAGTGCGCGACGCACAGGGCGTTGATCGCGGCGATGTTCATCGAGAGCGCGGGGTCGCCCTTGGCGATCTCCCTGCACGCCTCGACATAGGCCCGGCAAGAGAGCCCGCTGCCGCCGAGGTCCTTAGGAAGGGTCATCGAGAGCAGTTCTCGCTTGGCCAGCTTGTGCCAGATGTCGTCGGGAAAGGCCTTGGCCTCCTCCCACTTTCGCGTGTTCGGGAGGACCTCGCTTGCGACGAACTCCTGCACGCCCCTCAGGAAGGCCTGCTCGCGGGCGTCGAGGGGGAGGATTTCACAGATCGTGGCGTCGTTGCCGATCATCGTCTGGCTCATCTCTGTCCTATTCTACATCTACGGCCTAGGCCCGGGCGCGACCTCGCGGCGCCTCTGGGGCGCTGTTCGAGACCTCGGGAACCGCGGGTTCAAGCGGTCGCCATTTCGACGATCTTCTTGAAGGCGTCCAAGTCGTGGATCGCCATTTCGCTCAGCATCTTGCGGTCCACCTGCATTCCCTTGTCGGTCATGCCGTGGATCAGCTCGCCGTAGCGCACGCCGCACTGTTGGCACCCTGCGCTGATGCGCACGATCCATAGCCGACGGAACATCCGCTTCTTGGCCCTGCGGTCCCTGAAGGCGTACTGACCGGCCTTCATGACCTGCTCGTGGGCCATCTTGTAGTTTCTGCTCTTGCGCCCGAAGTAGCCCGACGCTCTCTCGAGCGTCTTCTTGTGGCGCTTGTGGCGCATCAGGCCACGTTTAACTCTTGCCATTGTGTTTCCTCGTTCGTGTTGTTGTCGGGCCGGTTCCCAGCCACAGGGCGGTTACGGCAGAGGTCCGACTAAAAGGGTCAGAGGGCCAGCATGCGCCGAACGCGCTTGACCTCCGTCCTGCTCAGCTCTGTCTCCTGGTCCAGGCGCCGCTTTTGGCTGCCGCCCTTGTGGAAGAACATGTGGTTGTTGTACGCCCTGCGGCGCATGATCTTCCCGGTGCCGGTCACCTTAAACCTCTTGACCGCCGACTTTCTTGTCTTCAGCTTTGACATCTTTCTTCTTCCCGGGGATCGGGTTGACCACGATGACCATCTCTCGGCCATTCAGGATCGGGTCCCGATCTACTTTTCCGAGGGACTCGAGCTCGGCTGCGATCTTGTGCAGCTTTTCCCGACCGACCTCCGGATGGGCCAGCTCCCTGTGTCGGAAGACGCAGGTCACGCGCACCTTGTCTCCGTCCTCGAGGAACTTCTTGGCTTTCCTGACGAGCACCTGTAAATCGTGCACGTCGGTGCCTGGCCGTAATTTTACACCCTTGACTTCCTGAACTTTGCGCTTATGGTCCTTTTTGGCCTTCGACTGTTCGTATTTGTGCTTGCCGTAGTCTACGATCTTGCACACTGGCGGGTCCGCGTTGGGCGCTACAAGTACTAGATCGAGGTCCGCTTCTTGCGCCGCGCGAAGCGCTTCGCGAGAAGAGACCACACCGAGCGGATCGCCCGTAGGACCCAATAGCCGCACCTGGTCGAGCCGCAACAGTCGCTCGTTGATCATCGGGGGCGGCTCGCGCCTGGGCCTTCTGCCCTTTCCCCTTATCGGAGTGCTCCTGGCATTTTCGTTCGATTCATCTGTCCAGACACCATTATACTCGGCCTTCCGGGGCTCAGATTGCCGCCGGAGCGCGCGTGGGTATCCTCCGCCAAGACCGCGCTGTCCGGTCGCTCCGAGAAACCAGGTCGCAGATGATTGAGAACCCCCGAAACGTGTGCGTGATCGGCGCAGGCACGATGGGCAGCGGGATCGCCGCCCACCTTGCCAACCTCGGCCTGGACGTCACCCTCCTCGACCTCACGGCGCAGTCCGCCCGCGACGGCTTCGACCGCGCTAAGCACGCGCGCCCGCCGCACTTCTATCTTCCCGGAACCGCCGACACGGTCCGCGTCGGATCGCTCGAAGAGGACTCCGCATGGATCTCCGAGGCCGACTGGGTCTGCGAGGCGATCATCGAGAAGCTGGACGCGAAGAGGGCGCTGTTCGGGATCGTCGAGCCGCTGCTCAAACCGGGCGCGGCGGTCACGACCAACACCAGCGGGCTGCAGATCGCGCTACTCGCGAACGGCCGCGGCGAGCGCTTCGTGCGCTCGTTCATGGGCACGCACTTCTTCAACCCCCCGCGTTACCTCAAGCTCCTCGAACTGATTCCGACGCCCGACACGTCGCAGGACGCGATTGACTCGATGACGAAGTTCCTCGAAGAGCGCTGCGCGCGGCGCGTCGTCGTTGCCAAGGACACGCCGGGGTTCATCGCCAACCGCTTCGGCATGTGGTCCATGATCTACACGGTCCATGTCGCCGAGCGACTCCGGATGAGCATCGAGGAGGTGGACGCGATCACGGGGCCGTTCATGGGCCGCCCCGGAAGCGCGAGCTTCCGGCTCAACGACCTCGTCGGCATTGACATCATGCAGGACATCGCCGACAACCTCAAGCGGCGCTGCCCCAACGACCCGTGCGTCAAGCACCTCGAAACGCCTCGCTCGATGGCGCACCTGCTCGAAAAGGGCTGGATCGGCGAAAAGTCGGGCCAGGGCTACTACCGGCGTGAAGGCAAGGAGTTCTTCGCGCTCGACCTCACCACCCACGCCTATCGCATGAAGCTCGACGTCGCCTTCGATTCGATAGCCCCTTTGATGAAACAGCCGCTCGCCGAGCGCTTGCGCCAGGGCCTCGAGCTGCGCGACCCCGTCGGCGAGTTCCTCCGCGAGTATCTCCTGCCGACGCTGCGGTATGCGGACGCCCTAAAGGAAGACGTGAGCCATGACGTCGAGGACTTCGACCGGGTCATGAAGTGGGGCTTCGGCTGGGAGGCCGGTCCGTTCGAGCTGATTGACATGGTCGGGTCGGCGAAGGTCGGCGTCGGCACGCTGCCCTACTACCAGGGCCAAACGATTCTGAGCTTCGACGGCCAGTACGTCCCGCGCAAGCACGAGCCGCAGTTCGCCGGGATCCAGGACTTTCCGATCGTCAGCGAGCACGAGGGCTTCCGCGTCCGCGACCTTGGCGACGAGGTCCACGCGCTCTGCGTGACGACGAAGATGGGCGTCTACAGCCCGTCGCTCGTGCGCTCGCTCAGCAAATACCTCGAATCGGGCAGTTCCAAGCGGATCGTGCTCACGAGCGAGGCCAAGGTCTTCTCCGCCGGGTTCGACCTCAAGTACCTCTTGGACACGATCGAGAAAGAGGACTGGGACGGCGCGGACACGTCGCTCGCAGAGTTCCAGAAGCTCGGCGCGCTCCTGCGCAGAGTGCCCTCGTGCGCCGCGGTGTTCGGCACTTGCCTCGGCGGAGGGCTCGAGATGGCCGCGTCGTGCTCTGTAATCGCCGCAGCGGCGGAGACGCAGATCGGTTTCCCCGAGTCGCGCGTCGGCCTCATCCCTGCCGGGGGCGGGATCGGGCTGATGCACGTGCGAAACCAGGAGAACGCCAAGTCGCTGGTCGAGGCCGCAAAGCTCCTCGTCACCGGCACGGTCGCGCGCTGCGCCGACGAAGCGCGCAAGCGCGGCTTCCTCCGTCGCGAGGACGTCACCGTCTACCACCCCGACCGGCTCATCGCAGAGGCGAAGCGCCTCGCGCAGACCGCCCTGCCTTCGCGCCTGCCAGAGTGGCAGGCCGTCGGCGGGCCGGTGCTCGGAATGCTCGAACACATGCAGGAAGAACTGATCAAGGCCGGCGAGATCACGAACCACGACTGCACCGTCGGCGACCGCATCAAGGCCGCGATCGCAAAGGCCGACTCGTTCGAAGACGCACTCGACCGGGAGCGGCAGGGGTTCGTCGAACTGATGAAGGACGGCCTGACGCAGACCCGCATCCGATACATGATCGAGAACGGCAAGCCGCTCCGAAACTAGCCCAATGAAGATTCTGTGCCCTGTCAAGCGGGTCGTGGACCCCTATGCGAAGGTTAAGCCGCTCGCCGACGGCTCGGGGCTCGACGTTTCTTCTGTGAAGTTCGACGTCAACCCGTTCGACGAGATCGCCGTCGAAGAGGCCGTGCGGATGAAGGAGAAGGACCCGTCGGTCTCGATCACGGCCGTCTCGATCGGCGGGCCGGAGGTCGAGGAGCAGCTTCGCAAGGCGCTCGCGATGGGCGCAGACGAGGCGGTCCTCATCGAGAACGACCGTCCCCTGGATTCCGGCGTCGTCGCCGCAGAGCTTGCAGCGATCGCCAAAGACTACGACCTCGTGCTGATGGGCAAGCAGGCGACGGACGACGACAACGGCCAGGCCGCGCAAATGCTCGCGGCCAAGCTCGGCTGGCCGCAGGCGACGTTCGCGTCCAAGATCGTGATCGAGGGGCGAAGCGCGACGGTGACGCGCGAGACGGACGCGGGCGAAGAGACCCTCGTGGTCCCCTTGCCCGCCGTCGTGACGACTGACCTCCGCCTGAACGAGCCGCGCTACATCGCGCTGCCCGGCATCATCAAGGCGCGGTCGAAGCCGCTCGAAAAGCGCCCGCGCGCGACGGACGCAGTGCCGAAGACGCGGATCGTTCGGCTCGACCGTCCGCCCGAACGCCCCGCGGGCCGCAAGGTCGCGAGCGTGGACGAGCTGATCGCCGGCCTTCGAGAGCGAGGTGTGCTGTAATGGCGCGCGCCCTCCTCGTTGTGTTTGATCCATCAGAGACCGCCGCGTGCGCCGGGTTTGCCGACGCGCTTGGGATGGAGGCGGTCTTTGTCGGTTTCGAGGGCGAGGTCCCGCCGGCCGACTCGGCGGCGGCGGCGATCCAACAAGAAGCGCAAGGCTTCACGCACATCGCCGCCGTGTCTTCGATGCAGTCGAAGGACGTGATGGCGCGCCTCGCGGGGCTCCTCGACGCCGCGATGGTCACGGACGCCGTGCGCGTCAACTCGCCCAAGGAGTTCGTGCGACCGATGGTCGCCGGGTCGGTGCTCTCCACGGTCGAGGTCCTCGCCGAGCCCGTCGTGATTACTTTTCGTCCGGCCGGGTTCCCCGGCACCGCGCGGGCCGCCGAAAAACTTTTGTCCGTGCCAGCGACCACCACGGTCCGCGCGTCCAAGAGCAGCGGCTCGCGCGGCGCGCGGCCGGACCTCACGCAGGCGAAGCGGATCGTCTCCGGCGGCCGTCCGCTCAAGGACGCCGCGACTTTCGAAAAGGTCATCGGCGGTCTCGCCGACAAGCTCGGCGGCGCGGTCGGCGCGACGCGCGCGGCGGTGGACAGCGGCATCGCGCCGAACGAGCTGCAGGTCGGGCAGACCGGCAAGATCGTCGCGCCGGACCTCTACATCGCGGCGGGGATCAGCGGCTCGACGCAGCACATGGCGGGGATCAAGGACTCGAAGGTGATCGTCGCGATCAACACCGACCCCGACGCCCCGATCTTCGAGTCCGCCGACTTCGGCCTCGTCGCCGACCTGTTCGTCGCCGTGCCGGAGATGACGGAAAAAGTGTAGCCCCCCTCCCGAACAAAGGGAGAGGGGACAAGCGTGAAGGGGAAACGCGCGTTACGCCGCGTCTTCCAGAAGGTGCAGCGGCGTGCTGCTGGCGGCGGCAAA
>JBBDXG010000017.1:296778-330541 GCA_040902435.1 Fimbriimonadaceae bacterium | reverse complement strand
GCGCCCCGCAAGCCGCAAGCGGCTGAGAACGGGGAATGGCTCCCCCGGCGGGGCACCGCAACCTACCCGCCCGCCCAGGGACTTGCTCTCCCCTTGCCCTGGTGCTGGTTGTGGCCTTTTGTGTTCTCGATTCCTCTGCTGGAGCTGCCAAGTGCGGGTGTGTTCCTCGACACAAAGAGTCGGACTTGGAAACCGCCAGCCCCTCGACCACCTTATCTTGTATCGAGGACGATATGATCACTACCCTAATCCTAGCGACAGCAATGGCGACCGCACAACAGCCCGCCACGACGAACAAGACCTACCTGCTGGGCTTTCACGCCGACTGGTGCGGCAAGTGTAAGGCGCTTGAGCCCAAAGTCATGGGCGCCGAGAAGGACCTGATGAAGGCTGGCATCGAGATGGTCGTCATCGACCGCACGGACGCCGACACAGAGAAGAAGTCGTTGGAAGCGGCGAAGAAGCTGAAGCTCGACGGGTTCGCGAAGCAGTTCACCGGCACAGGCTATGGCGTGCTGATCAATGCGCGGGATATGCGCGTCGTTTCCAAGGTCACGTCCGAAATGACGACGGAGCAGATCACGACCGCGGCCAAGGTCGCCGCTGAAAAGCGCAACACCAAGCTCTACGCCGTCGCGTTCCACGCCGACTGGTGCCCTGGCTGCCAGCAACTCGGGCCCAAACTGATGCCGCACATGAAGGACCTCGGCTCGATGGGCGCCGAGATGATCAAGCTCGACTACACGAGCGACGAGACTACGAAGACGATTGCTGAGCAAGCGAAGTGGCTCGGCATCGCCGACGTCGTTGGGAAGAACCCCGGAACTGGCAAAGTCCTGCTCATTGACCCCGTGACCAAGAAGGTCGTCGGCCAGATCGGCGCGGACGTCGAGGCTTCCCGAATCCCTGCGATCGTCAAGGCGGCCCTCGCCAAGACGCAATCCCACTAACTCAACCCTGATAGACACTCAAACGATAGGCGCCGGCCCCCGACCGCCGGCGCCGCTTTTTGTTGTCATACTGGGCCAATGGAAGGACGCCACTCTTGTCTCTGGTACCTGAGGAACGTCGGATTCTTTCCCCAGCTCACGGAGCCGCAGATGATGGACCTGGCCAAGCGCAGTGAGATGCGCGAGGTCCCCAGGAAGGAACGCATCGAGCTCGGCGGCCTGGAGAAGGGACGCGTGTACCTCATCAAAGAGGGGCGCGTGCGTACGCTTGAGCCGATCAACAAGGAGCGGAGCGTCGGTACCGACGTGCTCGGCCCCGGCGATATGATCGGGATCGCTGACCTCATCGCAGGCGAGGGCGACACTGAGTGTTTCGAGGCGGTCGAGGACTCGCTGATTTGCATCGTTGACGCGGGCGTCCTGCACGAAATTTTGCGTCAGAGCCCGGACCTCACTCTTCACATCGCAAAGCGCGTCGGGATCCGGATGCGCCGCATCGAGACTCGCTTGCTCGATCTGATCTTCTGCACTGTGCCCGTGCGCGTCGCACGGACGCTGCTCGACTTGGCCGAGCGGTTTGGCAGGCCTACCCGAGAGGCGACGCTGATTGATCTCGCTCTAACGCACCAGCAGGTCGCGGACCTCGTCGGCTCCAACCGCGAGGCGACGACCCGCGCCCTAGCATCTTTGCTCGACACGGGTGTGATCGCCTACCACGGGCGTAAGGTGCTGGTGCGCGACCTCGCGGCGCTCAAGCGACACGCGGAAAGATAGCGCGGCTACTTTTCTGACTGCACGGGTGGGCACTTGGCCGTGCCGAAAGAACAGAACACGCAACAGTCACCCTCCTTTGGCCGCAGAACCGCGCCGCACTGTTCGCACTCATAGCGAATGACGCACATGTCCGTGGGCATCGTCGCCTCCTTCTTGTACCCGCACTCGGGACATGTAATGGTGGAGTGGATAACCATACGTGCCATACATCCTACCAGCCGAGCGCGGCACGTCAATCACTCCCGTGGGGGACGTGTCCAAGAACACAGAGCCGCCAGAGCGCTCATCGGGTTAAAGTCGTCGAACAACAGTTCACCAGCATCTTGTTGAACTGTTGCTCAGCCGAAGCCCCATCTCGACCTGCTCCGCAGATTGTGTGTCTTTCGACACATCTGCCCCGCGGACAGATCCAAGTCAGACCCTTACCGAGTAAGAAGTGTATCTAGTGCGCAAGCGTTCGGCGGGCGCCAAAGGTGACGCAAACTATGAGCACAAGTGAAACAAGAGCAACTTTGAACCTGGCGGGCGCGGTCGCCGCCGGCGCGATCGCGACAGTAGTCATGACGGTCGCAATGCTGATCTTCGGCATGGACATTATGAAGGGCATCGGTTCGATGGTGCTCGGCGCCGACAGCAGCGCAGGGATGCAGTACGTCGTCGGCGGCATGATGCACTTCATGATCGGGATCGTGTACGCGATCGTGTTCGCCTGGCTCGCTAGTCAGGTCAAAGGCCTGCCCCGCCCGGTGCTCGGTCTGATTCTTGGCGCGGTGATCACTCCGATCGCTATCTTCGGCATGCCGATGATGGCAAGCATGTTCGGCGGCGGCGCGGCGAGCCCGTGCAACCCCTGCGGTGGTGCGTCCAATCCATGCAATCCATGTAACCCCTGCAATCCGTGTGGCGGCTCCACCTCCGGTGGTGCGGCGAACCCCTGCAACCCGTGCACAACGGGCGGCGCGGCGAACCCCTGCAATCCGTGCACAACAGGCGGCGCGGATAACCCCTGCAACCCGTGCACAACAGGCGGCACGGATAACCCTTGCAACCCCTGCACAACAGGCGGCGCGGATAACCCCTGCAATCCATGTAGTGGATCGGGCAACCCCTGCAACCCGTGCGGCGGCGGCGGCGCGGCCAACTGGATCAGCCTGATCAACCACTTGATCTACGGCCTGGCCCTTGGGCTCGTGTACAAGCCGAAGGGGACTTGAGCGATGACGTCGAAGGCGGCTGGTCTGGTAGTGCTCGGCTCGGTCGTGGCCCTTGGGCTAACGGCCGCCCTTCAGGTGCGGCGCAACGCCGTAGACCCTGCCGCCTCGACGTTCTCGTGGGGCGACGGCCCAAACGTTCCACGCCTAGACGACAAGATGGTCGCGTTCACGGCCGGAACATATGTGATCGGTGACGAGTCGCCTGCCGCAAAAGGCGACGCAACAAGGCGGACTGTCACAGTCTCCGCTTTCGAGATAGACGCCCACGAGGTGACGAACAGACAGTTTGCAGAGTTCGTCGAGGCGACCGGTCACGTTACTTCTGCCGAGACGGCAGGCGGCGGATGGATATATCGCGGAGGCGCGCAGGACTGGGCGTTCGTAAGAGGAGCGGCATGGCGATCACCACTCGGACCAAGGAGCGACATCGCGAAAGCGATGGACCATCCCGTCGTGCTCGTCTCCTGGTCGGACGCCCAGGCCTACGCTTCGTGGGCGGGCAAGCGCCTGCCTACAGAGGCGGAGTGGGAGATCGCCGCGCGGTCTGGCACGGCGCCCGCCTTCGACGGTGAGACGGTTGCCGCGCACATGATGGTGACCGACGAGGTAGTCGGTTCTGGCAACCCGAGCGAGCACGCGCCAGGACACGCCCACGGTTCCTCGTCGGTGCCAGAGGGAGTCAATGGCTGGCAAGGCACATGGCCGCAGAAGAACGAGCTATCAGATGGCTACTTCTACACGGCACCAGCCGGAGCCTTCCCGGCCAACGAGGCCGGTGTGTACGACGCGCTTGGCAACGTCTGGGAGTGGACGTCCGACTGGTATTCGCCAGACGAGTACTCCAAAGGGGCGGACAGAGACCCTCGCGGCCCCGAGTCCGGAGCCAACCGGGTCGCGCGCGGCGGATCGTGGTTCTGTTCTCCCAACTACTGTGCGGCGTACCGACCCGGCTTCCGCGGCAAGAGCCCTCCGGGACGAGCCTTCAACAACGTGGGGTTTCGATGCGCACGATAGGCTAGCCATTCAGCCGACTTTGTGTTCCGGAGCACACTCTTGGACGGTTCGTGACACAAGTTCGTGACACAAGGAAGTACAATACACCCATGATTTCCGCCCTCGCCCTCTATGCAGTCGTCGGCCAGAACCAAGCCATCGAGGTTGGCAAGCCCGTCCCCGACGTCGCCCTGCTCGACATGTCCGGCAAGTCAGTCCGCCTCTCCAGCTTCCGTGGCAAGAAGCTGATCCTGTTCAACTGGGCCACGTGGTGAGGGTGCCGCGAACAGCTGCCCGGGTGGCAGGCTTTCAATGAACTGAACAAGGGCCGCGGATTCGTGTTCGTCGCCGTCGCGATGGACACGGGCGGCATCCCGGCGTGCAAGCCGTTCTACGACAAGGCGGGCGCGACGTACCTGTCCCTCGTTGATCCGCAGAACGCGCTGGGCGAGGCGTTCGACTTCGACGCAATCCCCAACGGGTTCCTGATTGACGAGGCCGGGGTGCTGCAGTACAAGCGCGTAGGCGGGTTCGAGGTGTCGAGCCCTGCGACGCAGAAGGCGATTGACGATTTCCTCGCTCTGCCGCCGGCCAAGCCCGGCGAGAAGGCTGTCGTGCCGGACTATGATGCTACCGAGGCCGCAAACCGGGCGCAGATCGCGAAGACGCCGGACGATCCTGCGGCGAACCTCGCGCTCGGCCGGCTGCTCTTGCAGCGCTCCGACGCGATCGGGGCCGTTCCGTTCTTGGCGCGCGCCGCGGCGCTCGCACCGAAGTCGAGCGGCGCGCACTTCAGCCTCGGTTCGGCGTATCTCGCGCTCGGGAAGAAGGAAGCGGCCGCAGCGAGCCTGAAGACGGCGCTGCGCTACGACCGCGCGAACTTCGTGATCCGCAAGCAGATCTGGATGATCGAGCACCCGGAGAAGTTCCACCCGACGATCGACTGGTCTTGGCAGCACGCGCAGCTCGCGAAGGAGCGGGAAGCGGAGAAGAACGACCCACCCGCAATGTCCTGAATTAGTGGGCTAGTCGGCGTCTCCGCGCGGCGACAGGCAACTCCACCCCCGCGCGTGGGTGTCGAGCCAGAATCGTCGCGGGCTGTCCCACGAGCGACTCCACGCTGCCAGGACGCCCACCGGACCAACCCGAACAAACCCGAACGCCCCCTGAAAAATCTGGAGCGGGAAAGGAGATTCGAACTCCCGACCCTCTCGTTGGCAACGAGATGCTCTACCACTGAGCTATTCCCGCTCGGGAGCAACAAAGATACCCCAAGCGAGCCTGGAACCCCGCCCCAAGGGACCGCTGGAGCGCTCCCGGCGGGCGCCCTCCGGCTCGGCCATAATCCGAGCGTGCCCGACTACTCGGCTCTGCTGGGCGACCTCGAATCCACCTGCAAGCGGGCGGCCCAGCTCGCGCTCGAAATGCGCCCGAGCATGGACCGCGAGATCAAGCCCGACGGCAGCATCGTCACCACCGCCGACAAGGCCTGCGAGATCTACATCCGGGGCCGCATCGCCACCGCCATGCCCGGCGCGCCGGTCTGGGGCGAGGAGTTCGGGTTCGAAGAGCCGAGCGAGCAGGGGCTGTGGCTCGTGGACCCGATTGACGGCACCTCGAACTTCGCCTTCGGCCAGCCGCTGTGGGGCGTCACCGCCGCGTACGTCCAGGACGGCGCGATCCAGCTCGGCGCGATCTGCGTGCCGGAGCTGGACTGGTCCTTCGCGGCGATGCGTGGGAAGGGCGCGTTCCTCAACGGCGCGCGGATGGAGGTCCTTGCGCCTGGGGCCATCGAGCCCTATGAACTCGTCGGATACGGCGACGCGAAGATGGCTTCGGGCCACGGCTTTCCTGGTAAGTTCCGGCACATCGGGGCGTTCGTCGTCGAGGCCGGCGCGTTCGCGACCGGCGGCCTGCGCGCGCTCCTCACGAACGGCGTGCGGATGTACGACGCGGCGGCGGGGGTCGTGCTCGCGCGCGAAGTCGGAGCGGAGGTCAAGGAGCTCGACGGGTCGGACTGGCGCGACGCCGATTGGACGAAGCCGATCCGTTGCCGGACGTTCGGGTTCTTCCCGCAAGGGTCGAACTGGCCGTTCTCTCAGTCCCAGTAGGCGCTGAGCCGCTTGGCGAGCTCTGGCTTCTTCAGCTTTTCTAGCGCGCGCCTTTCGAGCTGTCGGACGCGCTCCCGCGTCAGGCTCATTTCTTTCGAGACCTCTTCGAGCGTGCACGGGTCGCCGCTCTCCAGTCCGTAGCGCAGGAACAGCACCGTCCGCTCGCGCTCCGGCAGCGCCTGCACCGCCTCGCGCAGGCAGGCGTTCTTGAGGCTCATCAGGACCTTGTCGAACTCGTCGTTGTCCGCTTCGTCGGAGACCATGTCCGCAATCGTGCCTTCCGAGCCCTCGCCGACGGGCGTGTCGAGCGAGATCGCGTCTGGGGTGGCGCGCATGACGCTGCAGACCTGCTGCATCGTGATGCCCGCCTTCGTGGCGATCTCTTCCATCGTCGGCTCGCGCCCGAGCACCTGCTTGAGGTGACCCGTCGCGCGCACGATGCCGACGAGCGACTCTGCGACGTGCATCGGGAGGCGGATCGTCCGCGACTGCTCGGTGATCGCGCGGATGACGGACTGCCTGATCCACCAGGTCGCGTAGGTGCTGAAGCGGCACCCTCGGCGCCAGTCGAACTTGTCCGCGGCGCGCATCAGCCCTACGTTGCCCTCTTGGATGAGGTCGTGCAGGGGGATGCCGCGGCCGACGTACTTCTTGGCGATGCTGACGACGAGCCGGAGGTTCGCCTCGATCAGGAGCTCGCGCGCCTTCTCGCAGCCTTCCGCCGCGTCCTTCGCCGCGCACAGCTCTTGCTCGCTGGTCAGGAGCGGGATCTGCCCAATCTTGTGCAACCAGGACTGCAGCGGGTCGTCATTGTGGGCAGGCTCCTTGAGAGCCTCCTTCCACGGCCTCCGCTTGAGCGGCAACGGCAACCTGTGGGCATGTTCGAACATACGGACCTACCCTCCCGACCTGGGCGTAACAGCTTCTTCGTTATACAAGGAACCTGGGCTGCGAATCTAGGGCCATTTACAGACTTTTTTCCAGCGGTTTTGCGCCCTTCAGCTCCTTAAGACGGGCGTCCAGGCTCCGAAGCTCCTCGTCCGTCCGGCCGCCTTTCGCGCTGTCCGACTTGAGCACCAGTTCCACGCGCCTCAAGATCAGGCGCGAGGCGACGTCCTCGAACCCCGCCTCGTCCAGCGGCGCGTCGTCCATCATCAGCACGGCGGCCAGCAACTCGCGGTCGGCATCGTCGGCCAGCGCCTCCATCAGCTCGGTGGCGCTGACGTCCTGGCCGGGCGTCCAAGCCACTTTGATTGCCGCCGACAGGCGTCGTGCCTCCGAGGTGAGGAAGAGCTCGGGGTCGGTGCAGATCGTCCAGGCGCGCTCGCGCAAGTCGGGCTCGATCAGCGCCCGGAAGGGCGCGGCCTCCAGCGGCGGCATCTCCAGGGCCTGCCGCGTCGGGCGGCGCGCCTGCCTTTGCTCCTGGGGCTGTGCCGCCTTCCGCGCGGCCTGGTTCACCATCTTGCGCAGCGCGCGCGCTGCGCGCGTAGGGTCACGCATGAACGGGTAGCGCCCCGCGAGCGGCATCAAGTGCCGCTCAACTTCGAGCGGGTTCTTGAGGTGGGCGAGCGCGGCGGTCGCTTCGTGCCAGTACTCCTCCGTCTCGACCGCGTGCCGCAGTCCGATCTGTTGGAGCAGAAACTCGATCGGTTCGACCCCGCGCTTGACGGAGTTGCGCACGGCCTCTGGGCCGCTGGCGCGCAGCAGCGTGTCTGGGTCTTCGCCCGCAGGCATCAGCGCGACGCGCGACCTCACCCCGGCCTGCGTCAGCAGCTCGGTGGCGCGCTCTGCGGCCTTCTGTCCTGCCTCGTCGCTGTCGTAGAGGACGACGACCTCGTCGGCCCACAGCGCGAGGCGCTTGACGTGTTGCTCGCCCATCGCGGTGCCGAGCGTGGCGACTGCGTTCTCGACGCCCGACCTGTGGCAGGCGATGACGTCCAGATAGCCCTCGACGAGCACGGCCTGCCGGAGCTTTCGCACGGCGTCCTTCGCGCGGTGCATCCCGTAGAGCGTCTTGCCTTTGCTGAAGAGCGGCGTGTCGGAGGAGTTGATGTACTTTGGGAACCCGTCGCCGATCACTCGTCCGCCGAAGGCGACGAGGTTGCCCTGGTCGTCGCGGATCGGGAACATGAGCCGGCTCTTGAAGCGGTCGCCGTAGCCGTTGCGTTCGTCGCCCTCGACCAGCGAGAGCTCCTTGCAGTCGTTCAGGCGGAACCCGCGACGTTTTAGCTCGGAGACGAGCGCCTCGCCGATCGCGGGCGCGAAACCGATCTCCCAATCGGCACGCACGCGTTCGTCGAGGCCGCGCCCTTCGCAGTATGCGATCGCGGTTTCAGACTCGTTGAGCTGTGCGCGGAAGAACGCCTGCGCCGTCGCCATGGCGTCGGCCATGGCCTGTCGCTTGCCCTTGTCGGGCCCGTGTCCGCGCGTGAGTTCGACTCCTGCCTGCTTGGCTAGGAGCTCCAGAGCGTCGCGGAACTCGAGCCCCTGGGTCTTCATGACCCATGTGAAGACGTCGCCCGACTCGCCGCACGACCAGCACTTGTAGCGGCCGACGTCGGGACTGACAGAAAAAGACGGGTTCCTGTCCTCGTGAAAGGGACAGAGACCCGTCCAGTTCCTACCGGATTTCTTGAGTCTGACTCGTTGGCCGATGAGATCGAGGATGTCGACCTTGGATCGAACTAGCTCTCTCTCATCGGCCACAAACCCTGGGTTATTCCTTGCCTGCCGCGACGACGATGCCGGTGACGCGGTGCGCGTCCTTGGCTCGGAGCCGGGAGAGGCGGAAGGCCACGTGGTCTCGGACCAGGTACCGGATGACGATGGTGTCGCCGCTGATCTCGTACGCGTCGGGGACGTTGTACGCCTGGATGACGTCGGCGAACTCGGATCCGAATCTGATGCCGCGCGAGGTTCCGACCCTGCTGTCGCTCAGGCCGATTGCTTCGATCTGAATGACGCGGTTGAACTTGTCCACGACGAACGCATATCGGCTCGAACCCTGTCGGTAGACCCAGCGGGTGTAGAGCACACGGACGCCTGGGCTGCCCGTGCCGCCGCCACCGCCGCCCAATGCGCCAGCGCCGCCGCCGCCGCCGGCCAAGGCCCCTTCACGGCCGCCGCCAAAACCGGTGCCGCCCTTGTTCTCCGCGCCGGGAGGTGTAATCGTCACTGGCTGCTGGCCGAACGGGTCGCCGAGCAGGCTGATCCCTGTCCCGCCATGGACGCCAACGACGCCCGGAGGCAGGCCAGCGCCCTGCGAGCCCGCCACTGGGGCTCCGCCACCGGCGCCACGGCCACCGCCACCGGCCGCGCCGAATCCGCCACCAGGGCCGACTCCGCCGCCGCCGATCGTCAGGGGCTGGATCTCATCGGGAGAGCCGAAGCGCTCGAGCAGGGTGAGCCCTGCGTCAAGGATGGTCACTCCGACGAGCTTGGTCTCGGCCGGCTTGCCCTCCCGCTCCTGCGGCTCGTTTCGGTCCTGTTGGGCTCCCGCCAATAAGACCAGGCCTGTGCAGGCCACAAAACTGACTAGTTTGTAAGAACTCTTCAAAATCCGTTTCCCTCGTGCTAGATTAGCTCGCTACTGATGGGACGGCCAAGGATGGCCGCCTGGTTACACCGTCTAGGTACGTTTCGAGCTTGAGGTATACCTGGACCCACGCCCATGGGAGCCAACCTCGCCCTTTCTACCGCCGACTTCGAGAAGGAAGTCCTCCAATCCGAGCTCCCGGTGCTCGTAGATTTCTGGGCGACCTGGTGCGGTCCCTGCATGGCGATCGCCCCCCACGTCGAGGCCATCGCGGCCGAGCTAGCCGGCAAGGCCAAGGTCTTCAAGGTGGACGTGGACTCGGACCCCGACCTGGCCGGCAGGTTCGGCGTCATGAGCATCCCCGCGCTGCTGGTCTTCAAGGGAGGCCAGGAAGTGGACCGGATGGTCGGCTCTGGCCCGAAGGACCAGATCAAGGGCATGCTCGAGCGGCACGTCTAAGCGCGAGACACGTGTTACGGTCCCAAGGCTCGGGCACCATTTCCCCGCTTTTGGCCTTCTGTCGCCATGAACAAGGTCTCTGTTGACTTCCAGAAGGACGTGCTAGAGTCCGACGTCCCCGTGCTCGTTGACTTTTCGGCCGAATGGTGCGGGCCGTGCCGCATGATCGGGCCCGCGGTCGAGCAGATCGCGGTCGAGCTCGAGGGCAAGGCGAGGGTCGTGACCATTGACGTGGACGAGCACGCGGACATAGCGGGCCGGTACGGGATCATGAGCATCCCCGCGCTGCTGGTCTTTAAGGGCGGCCATGAAGTTGACCGGATGGTCGGCGCGGCCCCAAAGGACCGCATCGCCGCGATGGTCGAAAAGCACATCTAACCCACGTGCCTCAGGACGCTGCGCCGCGGGCTTCCCACGAGCGCCAGCGAAGTCCATAGGCCTTGCACGGGCGTGGAGCCTCAGGACTTGGTTCGCGATAGCTAAGGGAGGGCGGCTAGCGCGTCCTGAGGCATGCAGGGCGGGCGCGTCCTGAGGCATGGAAGGCTGGCTAGCGCGTCCTGAGGCATGCAGGGCCGTCGCACCGCATAATGTCTGCGTGTCGGAGTCGCCGCAGGTCCCCAACATCGCCCGCGCGGGCGGGATCATGGTGGCGTCGCTCTTCCTCAGCCGCGTGCTGGGGTTCGTGCGCGACATGGTCATCACGGCCAAGTTCGGGCAGAACGCGCTGACCGACGCCTACATCGTCAGCTTCCAGGTCCCGGACCTGCTCTTTTATCTCATCGCCGGCGGCGCGCTGAGCTCGGCGTTCATCCCCGTCTTCAGCGAGTACCTGCACACGGGCCGCGAGGACGACGCGTGGCACGTCTTCAGCGTCGTCGTCACGGTGATGTCGGCGGTCGTGCTCGTGTTCATCGCGTTTGCGTGGTACTACGCCGTACCGCTGGTCCACCTCGTCGCGCCGGACATCCCGGAGTCGAGCGTGCCCCTGGTCGCGCACATGAGCCGGATCATCGTGCCGGCGCAGTACGCGTTCTTCATCGGCGGGATCATGCTCGGCACGCTCTACGCTCGGCAGGTCTTTTCGGTGCCGGGGCTCGCGCCGAACGTCTACAACATCGGCATCATCGTCGGTGCGCTGGTGGTCTCGAACGTCGTGGTGCCGGGCGTGGTCGGGATGTCGTGGGGCGCGCTGGTCGGCGCGTTCGTCGGCAACATCTTCATCCCGCTGCTCGTGATCCGAAAGTTGGGCGTTCGTTTTAAGCTCAGTTTCGACACGAAGCACGAGGGCGTGCGCAAGGTGTTCAAGCTGATGCTCCCGGTCGTGCTGGGGCTCTCGCTTCCCGGCGTGTTCGTGATCATCATCCGGTACTTCGCGTCCTCGTACCCGGTCGGCGTTGTGAGCGCGCTGGACTTCGGCAACCGCCTGATGCAGGCGCCGCTGGGCGTGTTCGGGCAGGCGCTCGCGCTCGCGGCGTTCCCCGCGCTCTCGCAGTTCTACGCGCAGAAGAACATGCAGATGTTCAGCGACCAGCTCAGCCGCTCGCTGCGGCAGGTGCTGTTCCTGACGGTGCCGGTCGCGGTGCTTTTCGTCGTGGTGCCGCTGCCGATCGTGCAGGCCATGTACCAGCGAGGAGAGTTCGGCGCCGACGACGCGCTGCGCACGGCGCGCGCGCTGCAGATGTTCGGGATCGGCGTCGCGGCGTGGTGCCTGCACCCGCTGCTGATGCGCGCGTACTTCTCGGTGCAGAAGACGTGGCCACCGGTGCTGATGGGGACGCTGACGACGGGGCTGTTCGTCGGCGCGGCGGCGCTGCTGGTCGGGACGGACTACACGATGCTGGCGCTGGCGGCCTCCGTCGCGGCGGTTTTCCTTGCGCTGCTGATGCTCTTCAGCGTCCACACGACGGTCACTGCGCTTGACTTGGCGGGGCTAGGGGCGACGTTTGCGAAGGGGCTCGTGGCGAGCTCGGTCGCTGCGGCGCTGGCGTGGGGCGCGCTGCGGCTGCTCGACGGATGGGACGGGGGGATCGCGAACTTCGGGCTCCTGCTCGTGCTGCTGATCGTCGTGCTCGTGTACGCGTGGGTCTACTACTTCGCCGCCAAACTGCTCAAGATGCCCGAGACCGAGACCATCGCCCGCGCGATGAAGCGCGGGAGGTGAAGTGTGTCGAAGTCCCCGTACCCGCGCCATGACGACACACAGACCAGCGAGCGCAAGTACCAGGTCGTACGGTCGTGGTTCCTGTACGTCACGGGCACGGCGTTCGTCGTCTTCGGCGTCGCGTTCTTCTTCATGAGCCCGTCGCAGACCAGCTACAACGTCCCAGACTTCCTCACGGGGCTGTTCTTCGTCGCGCTCGGCATCGCCGCGCGGGCGTCCGGCCAAGCGCGGCTGTCCCAGCTCAAGGGACTGTCCAAAGCCGACCGCACCAAGCTGCTCGACGTCGCGCTCTGGCTGCCGTGGTACCTGCGACAGCCGCACCGGCCGACCCAGCAGAGCTTCGAGGACCCTCCGCCGCCTACGAAATAGCCACGTGCGAGTGCGGGCTGGACAGTCGAGCTTGGGAGTGCTCCGGCGACTGGCCGAACGGCGCGGCTTCAATCCCTTTCGCCGCCATAAGCGCCTTTTGGAGCTCTTCGTCTGGACGGGCCAAGTGCCGCTTTCCATCGAACTCCAGCACCACGAGTCCAGAGGCCGCGTCGAAACCTACCACAAGGGTGGAATCACCCCTGCTGAGGAGGACGTGCTTGCCCGGACGCGCCTCGCCTAGGATCGTGCCAACGAGTTGCCCTCGCTCATCCGAACCAACGAGGGACCATTTCCCCTCCCAGGTAAACCGCTGCTTCGGCGCGGTCACAGTCACGGGCGGAGTCCCAAACTGGTTCTTGGCGACGTCGGCGACGGCGAGCGCCCGGCCGGTCTCCGCGTCCACCCACACCACGGCCTTGCGCGTGTAGTAGCCCAGTTCCTGCGACCATGAGTCCGTCCTGTTCACTGTCGCCTGGTAGACCACGCAGGCGGTGCGGCTCCTGACGAGGTCGAAGTGGGCGTTCGTCATCTCGTGCGGGTAGGCGCCGTAGTCGGGGATCGAGAACTCCGGCGGGTTCGTGCGTGCGACCACGTCCGTCCAGCCGAGGGCGCGGAACACCGCGCCTGCGGCAGAACCGCGGGCGACCTCTTCGCTGACGATGCCGCTCGCGGGCTGCTTGATCCTCGGCGGGTAGCTGAACCACAGGTAGTGCGGCTGGCCGTTCTTGAGCGAAGCGAACGAGACGATGTCGGCATCGAGCGGGAATTCGAGGCCGGGCAGGACCTGCTCGAACTCGAGGTACGTCACGCCCATGTCCGTCTCGTCGTTCCTGGCAGTCTTGAGCCGCAGCTCGTAGTCCCACCCGATCCGCTCGATGAGCCGCTTGATACGGGCAGCCGCAGCCTCTGGTGTGATGACTTTCTCGTCCCGATGATCAACATTTGTCGAGAGCGACAGGATCGTGCCCGTCTCTAGCTTGAAGTGGATCTGGAGATCGCCGATTTCATACTGAAAGTAAACGGTGTTGAGCTCAGTCAGATGCACTACTTTGTTGGGCAGAAACGGATCATCGAGCTGGCGAGGGAACTGCGACTGGAGGTCGAACTCCTCGTCAACGACCCGGGCGATCCTCTCGACGTTCTCCAAGCTGACGGCGCCGACTGGAACGAGCGCAAGTTCGCTTCTGGTGGAGACTTCCCAGGATTTTGTGACCCGTCCCTGCGACGTCTGATCAATTGTGGCACTCGATACGAAGAGCAATGCTGCAATGAGTGGATGCATGATTCAACCTCCGGTTATGACGGTGACGGCTCGAAGACCAGATACCAGTCCGTAGCGACCTCAGGCGTCTCCGTGGACCTCCTGTAGACCTTCTTGAGCGTCGCCTCGCCGTCGCCTTCCTTTTGCATATTCAGCAATTGGAACCGACCGTCTCCGTTCCCATCGAGGCCGGCGAAGTGTCTTGGCGGGTACGCGTTGTTAGCGGCACTCAAGGCGCTTGTTGCTTTGTCACCCTGTGAAAGCTTATCAAGCAAGAGCTCCGAGTGCTTGCTCAACTTCTCGCTCAGGATCGTGCTCGCCTGCGCCGGCGGCACGATCAGCTCAGCAGTCGTGTCGTTTGGCTTGAGCTTCGTCCACACCGCCTTGCCGAAGCAGAACAGCACGGCGTCTTCGCGGTTGACCGCCAGCGTCCCGTTCATCCCGCTGGCGAGCCCGAGGGCGTTCTGCCAATACGACCCGTACGTGCCAGTGTCGCACGAGTACAGGAACGCCATGTTCATCAGCGGCTTCGTGCGCAGACTGGGATGGCAGACTGGGTCCACGTTGGTGTTATAGTACATCGAATTCGTTGTCTTGTCTCAGATGTGGGTCGAGAACCCGTGGGTGTACGTGAAGAAGACGGTCGAGAGCAACAGCTGCGGGTCGTTTCCCGTCACGGGGTTGCCGCTGCCGTCGAGGAACTGCGCGATCTTCAGATGGTCGTGGTGGTCGCCGGCAAGCACGAAGTGGTTCTGCGACCCGAGCTGGTCGCGCGCGTCGTCAACGCCGATCGCGGCCACGGCAGGAGCACCGTCCGGACTGCTGTCGGGGTCGCCTTGCCCGTCCACTTCCGTCGCATTGAGCAGCGCCACGTTATACGGACGCACAAGTATGCTGACGGTTGCTTCCAGTTCCTCGGGCCCGTCAAGGAGCGGCGGGTCGCCGCCGCCGAGCGGCGGTGGCCCGCGCAGCTCCGCGTTCGCCGTCGCCGTCAGCGTGATTGTGATCTCGTTCGTCTCCGAGCCCGAGACATAGCTCGGGAAGTGTACGGTAGACCAGCGGATGATCCTCTGGTAGCTCGAACTGACTTCCACCTCTCCAATGTCTTCGAGATCTAGCGCCACGCTCTGTCCGCCGATCGTCAGGGTGATGTCCGTCAGGTAGCAGCGGTTCCACGTGATAGGCGGCTCAGTCCCTAGACTGCTCGCTATCTCGATGCTAAAAGAACTGTTGGAGCCTGTCCGATACTCTCCGTTCGTCAGGAAACCGGAGATTGCAACGGTGAGAACGGCGTTGTTGTGCCCGTCGTTCCCCATTCGCGGGTTTTGGGCCCAGCCGCAAGCCACACCGCCGAAGACGAACACGGCCGTGACCAGCCCTTTCACCACGAAACGTCCCTCCATGTCTTGCAGAATACCCGTGCCCTACGAACAGTTCCAATTCGGCAGGCGTTCTTGTTCAAATACGGCTCGTAGTGCTTGTGTCATGTCTGAACCCTGTGGCGCGTGGGGTCCCGCTTGGTCTATTCCGGCATCTTTCAGAGAGAACCAGAGGCTCAGCACTCCCAAACCTTGACAACCGCGGCCCGTTCATGTAACCTCCATGCACCGCCCGGTTGCGGGTGGTGAGGGTTGGAATGCGTTGGGCTGGGGCCGTGTGCGTGTTGGCGTTCGCGCCCGCGCACGCGTCCCCCCAGAAGCCGCACCACGGGGAGATCAGACCAGAGGGCCGACAGACCGTCCGCGCACGCGCGACGGACACCACATGGACCTTCCCTCCCGCGCACTACACGACAAGCCGCGAAGCGGCCTAGCTACCCCTGCGCCGTCACGACGAGCGTGTCCGACCAGCCGGTCGTGACGAGGTCGTCGTCCACGTACGCGGCTCGGAAGCGCCGCTCCTCCGGCGTGTTCGCGACCAGCGGCGCGCGGTTGTCCACGAAAGGCGGCGACATGTCCGTGCCGATGTCGGTCCAGACCGTCTCGCCTGCGCGCTGCGATTGGAACTTCACGCCTTGGTGCCCGGCCTTGTTCCATCCGGCTTCGATCTGATATCCGGTCAGCGCCTTGCCCTTGAGCACCGGAACGTCCGTTCCGGGAGCGGTCCCCGTGCCCACAATGCCGAGGTCCGCGCCGATCGCCGGCGTGTATGCGCTGTCGGCCTTGATCCGGTTCGCCAGCGCGCGCGTCCAGGCGAAGATCCCGGCGATGTCCGTTATGGGGTCGAGGGCGGGCCACGCGGTTGCGGTCGGGGTCGTCGGCAGCGCCGTCCCGAGCGGCGCGTACAGCAGAATGTCCTTGACCTGCGTGTACTCCTTGGCGTCTTCGCGGATGCTGTTCACCGAGTTCAGCGAGTTTGTGACTGTGATCACATTTGCGTCGGCCTGCGTCACGTCTGCAGCGACGACGGACACCAAGGTCGCCTCGTGCACCGCGAGCTTGGTCGCAAGGTTCTGGAAGAACTGGATCAGCTGCGCTTCGGAAAGGTTCAAAAAGTCTGCCATGGTTTTGCTACTCTGCGCCAAGTGCACGTGTTCCCACAATGGCATGAGATGAACCCGGACCCGTTACACGTGTACCGGCCCCTGGTACACGTGTAACGGCCCCTGGTACACGAGGACCGCCTCCGAAGCATGTGGACCAGCCCCTGGTACACGTGTTTTTGTCGCTGGTACACGTGCATCGGCCCCGGTTCCTGTGAACCAGCCGCTGGTACACGTGTCCTTGGAACGAGAACACGGCCTTTTTGAACCTGGCCAGGCTCAAACACGCTTAGCAGAACCGGCTTCACCTGCTAGCTGCCTTTCGCCCCGCGCTTCCCCGCCGCAGTCACCGACAGACGACGTACTCGCCGACCAGCCAGCTCACGACGAAGGTCGTGTGCGTGAGGGCGCAGTGGTCCCAGGCGGGGATCACGCGCGGCTTCCCCTGGTCCGTCAGCGTGGACCAGGCGCAGTGGCGCATCAGGGTGCGGTGAAATCTCGGCGTCACCAGAAGCCGCACCACGGGGAGATCGGACCGAAGAGCGAGACCATCGCCTGCGCGATGAAGGGCGGCTAATAACGCAGAACGCTGAAGACGCGTGCGATACTAAGTGAGTGAGCATAGGAAAAACTCAGCACCGCTGGGCTGTCAGCTGGACAGAATTTGAACAAGCTGTGACCCGTGTCGAGGCAGTACTGGCGCATGGTAAAGGACGCGTCAAGTACAACGTCGACCTTCCGGACAAACGCACGGGCAAACCTCGGCAAACGGATGCGGTCATCTACTTGGCACCCGCTTTCGACCAGTTCATTTCGGTGGAGTGCCGACGACAAAATCACAAAGAAGACGTAACTTGGATTGAGCAATTGATTGGAAAGGCGCAAGGCACGGGCTCTGTCGCGACGATTGCCGTTTCTGCCGTCGACTTTAGCGAGTCGGCTAAGACAGTGGCCGACCAAAGCAACATTACGTTGAAGACGCTGAACCAGCTGAAAGAGGGAACTTTGCACGCTTGGCAGGGGACGGGCTGCTGGTTCCGATCGAGGTTTGACGACTATAACTTCGGTGGAATGACGGTTTTCATAGCTGCGCGAGAGGAGGAGACGCTGGAGCTATCAAAGGGCGTCAAACAAGCTATTGAATCGCGCGATTGGCTGGCACCGATATTTCACGATCGGCCGTCAAACAAGTGGTTCAGCACGCGAGCCGCTTTCCAACATGTGCCGCGCCACGGGGAAGTCTTTGAATTCGTGCCGCACGATGGGCAGTGGCATGGCACTTGGTTTCCAATCAACCTTCCGCCGGCGCGCCTGTATGTTGACACAACGAAGGGTGCGAAAGAAGTTCGCCGCGTGATCTTCAAGTTGCTAGTGCGTGTTTCCGTAGTGGAGGAACGAACTCAGCAGTACGTGTACTCGGAGAACAGCAACCCGGTATTGGACGTCATCGAGGCGCCTGCGTACATCGACACCGAAGCGCGGCTGCTCTTCTACAAGCATGCGGAGACGGGAAGATATGGTGCTGCCTTGTTTCCCGGCCTGGAGAAAAGGAAGCCACAGAAGAAGAAACGAAAGCCAAAACGCCCAAATCGCCCATAACACAAGAAATGTTAGCATCAACCAGCCATGACGATAAGCCCCCGCCGTCATCGCCAGACGACGTACTCGCCGAACAGCCACCCGGCGATAAGGAAGAGCGTTAGCCAGAAGCCAGGTTTGCTGCCAAAGGAAAGATCGAGCAACATTCTCATTTCGATTCCTTGTCGTCCCCGGATTTACCTTCGCGCGCGTCCTGCGCCACCTGTGTTCGTGTGTACCACAGCTTAAACCCGCGATAAGAGACTAAGATGCAAGTGAGCCAACTGAGCAATAGCGCAAGACCCATTTGACCGAGGATGTCGCGCCAAAGTTTCCAATGATCCGACTTTGCGCGATTGAGATCGATCTCGAGGCCGTTCTGTCGAATACTCTGCCCCAACCGAGCCAATTCCTCCCTCTGTTGGCTTGCCTCCTCTGACAGGCGGTTCCGCAACCGGGTTAGTGCACCTCTCGCTACCTCTGCTTCCTTTGCTGGCACCTGACGCTCTATCCTGTCGAACTCGCTAAGCTCTTCATTCAGCCCTTTGTACTGGTCAAGTGTGACCTGCATCCGCTCCGTGAGGGTCTTACTGTCTTCCAGATTCCATTCGCTCTCCGCCAGTACTTCAATCGACTTTAATTCGAGGGTTGCATACTCGTGATTCGACTTAATGGTCGCACCGAACCAGGCGCCGGTCAGGCTGACGATGATCACGATCGGGCCGATCGCCATCAGTTTGTAGAGATTGTCAGTTGGCAGCGGGGAAATTGGCATTCGACTAGCAGAATGTACCCCTCCGTGAGCGGAGGATCGGTGAAGCGTTGGCGCCACCCCCGCCTGGAGAAAAGCCTGCAGCCAGGCTGATGTCTACCCTCGCAGGCCGCGCCCTCCACTAGGGGCGGCGCTCGAGCCACCACCAGTCCGGTTCCGGCAATGGCAGGAGCTCGTCGCGCAGGGCGACGAAGTCCGCGCTGGTCCACTCCTCTCGCGGGACGTAGCACATGAGGGCGAAGACGACCATCCCTTGGCGCTGCGCCGGCTCCAGCCCGCGCGCGAACTCGGACTGCTTGCGCCATTCGGCGCCGATCACGGCGTACATCCGCAGGAACGCGAGACGCCGCTGCTGCACGGGCGCCGACGCCGTTCTGAAGAAGGTCCTCAGGTCTTGCGGGGTTTTCTCGGCGACGGTGCGGACGGCGTTGTAGAGCGCCACCTGGTCTTGGGCCGTCAGCGGTATGTGCCAGGTCTCCGGGTCGGGGCCCGAGGGGACGAGCACCTCGGCCTGAAACATGACTTCGGGCAAGGCGTCTGGGCCCGTGCCGTAGACGTTCGTGAGCAGCGCCGTAGCGACGGCGTAGCGCATGCTTCGCTGATCTATGGCTTCCACCTGCGTGTGCGTCAGACCGGTCGTGTTGAACTCGTGAGGTAGGTGGGGCATGCCCTGGCTCTCCATTTCGCGCAGGACGAACTCGTAGATCAGGTCGAACGCGCGCCAACGGGCTTTGGAGAACGCCGTCTGGTCGGCGGCTGTGTCGAACGCGCTAGGCAACAGATTCCTTGTCGAGTCCACGACTTGGAAGAGGAGGTTGCGGCGAGCTACGCTTTGTGGCATCTACGTGCCTGGTCCGACCATACCTGATGGGCGGGGCGCCCTAGCGGGGTTTTCGGCGTGTCGGCGATGAGCGCGTTGCGCGCGCGAGCGCACTCAGCTTGGTACGCCACCCCCGCCTGGAGAAAAGCCTGCTGCCAGACTTATGACGGCCCTCGCGGGCCGACGGACGAGGGCGGCGGGGGGATTCTACACCAGCGCGGCGAGACCGGTGGACAATCGCGGCAAACCGTAGTCGCGCGGCGGCGCGGGTGTGACAAAATCGTGGGTGGTGGAACCCATGCGACTTAGACCGAGCTTCGCGCTCCTTTTCCTTTTGGTCCCGGGCCTGGTGTGGGGCCAGACTGTCGTCGCCGACGACGGGACGCGGGCCGTGCAGCGGACGTACGTTTCCAGTCCCGTGGACACGGCGGCGTTCTTCCCGCAGGTGATGCCGTCGCTGGGGCAGAAGGCGATCACTGTGCCCAACGTGTTCGCCCAGCCGGACGCTCCTTTCGCGCAGAACCGCCTGCCGCTGGGGCGGCAGATGGGTGAGCAGCGCGGCTCCGCCGGCGGGCACTTCCCCGGCATCGGGCCGAGCGGGCTGACTCCGCCGGACTCGGACATCGCGGTGGGGCCCGGGCACGTCGTGCAAGTGATCAACTCGCAGATCGCGTTCTTCACGAAGGCGGGGTCCAACGTCTTCCAGCAGTCGTCTCTCAACTTCTTCGCCGGTTTGGGCGCGACGAGCTTCCAGTTCGACCCGAAGGCCTTCTACGACCGTGCGAACGGGCGTTTCGTGCTCGTGTTCGTGGAGCGGTCCAACGCGACGCTCGAGAGCAAGGTGCTGGTCGCGGTCTCGGACGACAACGACCCGAACGGGACGTGGTTCCGGTACCGGATCGAGGCGAAGGTCGTGGTCGGGACGAGCCAGTACTGGCTCGACTACCCAGGGTTCGGCTATGGCGGCGGGGCGTACGTGGTGACGGGCAACATGTTCGCTCTCCCCGGCAGCAGCGGCTTTGCCGGGGTGCAGTTCATCGTGATGCCGGCCGCGCCGATGCTGGTCGGCAACCCCGTGACGGTGACGTCGCTGCGCGACTCGACGGGCGCGTCGGCGCAGGTGGGCGAGACGCTTACTGGCGCGAGCACCTCGGCCTACGCCGTTGCGCGACGGAGCGACGGTGTGTCCTTGCGCGTGTACGCTGTGACGAACCCGACGACGGCGCCCGCGCTCGTGTTCACCTCTGTGACGGTGCCATCGAACACCGGCCCTTCGGCAGACGCGCAGAGCACGAACGGGCGCACGCTCGATACGATTGACGCCCGCGTCTACAACGCGGCGATCCGCGACGGTCGGTTGGTGACGGCGCACAGTGCGCGGTTTTCGTCTTCGATCACGGGGTCGCGGTGGTACGAGGTGGACCTCGGCTCTTGGCCAAGCGCGGGCGGCGTGACGCTGGTGCAGGCGGGCACGATCGAGTCGGCGACGACAAACCGCTTCATGCCCGCGATCAACAAGAACAAGACGGGCCGGATTTCGACGCTGTTCACGTCGTCCAGCACGTCTTTGACGGCCGACGTGTCACTGGCGGCGCGGCTGCCGGGCGACCCGGACGGCGCGATAGGCGCGCCGGTCGCACTCGAGACCTCTGCCGGGACGACGTACTCTGGCACACGGTGGGGCGACTATTTCGGCGTGGACGTTGACCCGGTGGACGACGTGACGTTCTGGGGGACGGGGATGGTGGTGGCCGCCGGGAACAACTGGCAGACGCACATCCGCAACTGGACGGTGCCAGGGCCCGAGGCTGCGGTGCCGGACGCGTTCCAGCTCTTCCGCGGGTTCCTCAACTCGGGCAACGTCGCGAGCCTTGCGAACGACGACAACAACTTCCTGTCTGTGTCGGCGGGGATCACAGCCAATCCTGGCGAGTCACCGCTCCAGTTGATCGTCGAGACGAACGCGCCTTCAAGCGTGGTGTTCGGGATTGACTTCTCGTTGCGCGCAAAGGTGAGCACGGTCGGCCTTGCCCAGAGGATCGAGCTGTGGAACTTTGCGACGGGCCAGTGGGACGTCCTCGGCCAAGCTGCGTCTACGATGACGGAGAGCGTGCTGAACGTCTCGGCCAGCGGCAACGTGCTCAACTATCTTCAGCCAGGGACGAACCGATTGCGTGCGAAGGTGGTCTGGACCGCCACTGGACCGACCTCCCACTTCCCCTGGACTGCGGACGTTGACCAGGCAAGGTGGACGATCGTCAGCGCGTAAGCCGTTCCTATAGAGGGCGGCGGACGGCAGGTACCCTGCGGGCGAGATGGAAGACGTAGTCGTTCTCTCTGGCGTCCGTACGCCGATCGGTTCGTTTCAGGGCGCCCTCGCTTCGATGTCAGCCCCGCAGCTCGGCTCGGCCGCGATCCGCGCGGCGCTGGACCGCGCTAGCGTGTCAGGCGACGCTGTTGACGAGGTCTACATGGGCAACGTACTGGGCGCGGGGCTCGGTCAGGCGCCCGCGCGGCAGGCGAGCAAGGGCGCAGGTATTCCGGACTCGGTCCCGTGCACGACGATCAACAAGGTCTGCGGCTCGGGGATGAAGACGGTGATGCTCGCGGCGCAGGCGATCAAGCTCGGCGACGCGTCTTTGATGGTCGCGGGCGGCATGGAGTCCATGACGAACGCGCCGTACCTGCTCGACAAGGCGCGCGACGGGTATCGGATGGGCAACGGCGTGCTGATTGACAGCATGATCCACGACGGGCTGTGGGACCCGTACAACAACTGCCACATGGGCAACTGCGGCGACGCGACGGCGACCGAGTTCAAGTTTTCGCGGGAGAAGCTCGACGAGTTCGCTGCGGAGAGCTACCGCCGCGCGATGGACGCGCAGAAGGCGTGCCGGTACTCTGAGGAGATCGTGCCGGTCGAGATCCCGCAGCGCAAGGGCGACCCGGTCCGCGTCGAGCTCGATGAAGAGCCGGGGCGCGGCAAGCCGGAGAAGCTCGGCGAGCTGCGCGCGGCGTTCGCAAAGGACGGCGTGACGACGGCCGGCAACGCGAGCTCTCTGAACGACGGCGGCGCGGCGATGGTGCTGTGCTCCGCGTCGTATGCGTCTGCAAACGGGCTCAAGCCGATCGGTCGGATCGCCGGGTACGCAGGGCACGCGCAGGAGCCGCAGTGGTTCACGACCGCACCGGCGTTCGCGATCGAGAAGCTCTTGGCCAAGGCTGGAATGAAGGTCGGCGACATTGACCTCTTTGAAGTGAACGAGGCTTTCGCGGTCGTCGCGATGGTCGTCGCGCAGAAGGTCGGGATCCCGCACGAGAAGATGAACGTCAACGGTGGCGCGGTCGCGATCGGGCACCCGATCGGAATGACGGGCACTCGGCTCGTCCTCACCGCGCTGCACGAGCTGCGAAGGCGCGGCGGCAGATATGCCGTGTGCACGCCCTGCATCGGCGGCGGCGAGGCTACTGCCGTTCTGGTAGAAGCACTGTAACAGCGCAGTGCGCAAAGCGGAATAAGACACACGTGGGCTGACCGGCTAGACGCCGTTCGGCCCACTTGTAGTTTTGCCGCGCGGTTTCGCCAGGCCATAGTGCGCATTGCGTCTGAGACTATCCAGCCCCGTCCGACGCACTGGCGAGCCGCGCGTCAAGACGTCCCACGACTCAGGGGAGACCTGCGCGAGCTGTTTGAGCGACGGCCACTCGCGCCTATCTAAGAAGTCCCGGACGTTTGTTGTGCGCGCCCTGAGCGGCTGGTTGTCCCTTTCAGTGTTGAACGGACAGACCTCCTGGCAGACGTCGCACCCGAAGGTCCAGCCGTGGAGGTCGTGTTCGACCTCGCCCTTGTGCTCGATCGTGAGGTAGCTGATGCAACGCCGCGCGTCGAGCTGCCATCTCCCGCCCTCGTGGACGATCGCGCTGGTCGGGCACGCTTCGATGCACTTTCTGCACGTGCCACAGTCGCCGGTCGCCGGGGCGTCGTGCTCGGTCTCCAGCGACGTGAGGAGGATCCCGATGAAGAACCAGCTTCCTCGGCGGCTGTCAATGAGCATCGTGTTCTTGCCGAACCACCCGAGCCCCGCGCGGTGCGCGTACTCTCTTTCCAGGATCGGCGCCGAGTCCACGCAGACGCGCCACTTTGTGCCGGGCGCTAGTTGCTCGATGAACTGGCCCAGCTTCTTGAGGCGTTGCCGCACGACCTTGTGATAGTCGCGACCAAGCGCGTAGCGCGCTATGTGCGTTCGCCCGGGCGCTCGCGGGTTTGGCTGGTTGTAGTTCATCGTCACAGCGACGACGGTCTTCGCCTCTGTCAGGAGGTTGCGCGGGTCCTGTTTGAGCGGGACCTGTCGTTTGAGATACGCCATCGTTCCGTGACGGCCGTTTGCGACCCAGTCCGTATAGTGGCCGAGCGACTGCGCGGGCGTCGCAGCGCAGAAGCCGACGGTGTCGAACCCAAGCTCGAGCGCGCGGGCCGTGATCCGGTCCTTCACAGTCGCTCCGCGAGAGCGACCCACTCTTCGTTCGTGAGTTGGTGTGGACGGACGTTCGGCTCCTTGCCCAGACCCTCTATCGCTTCTTTGACGTTGGGCTTGTCGTGCGCCTCGCCGAGGTTGTTGAGCAGCGTCTTTCGCGGCTGCTTAAAGCCCAACTTTACGACGTCGAGGACCCGACGCAAGTGAGGGCCGTGCTCGCGCGGAGTGAAGTCGAGCACGATGCTGTCCACTTTCGGCGGCGGATGGAACGCGCCCGCCTTTGCGTCGCAGACCTTCTCGATCGAGAACTGCAGTTGCATCGCGACGGAGAGCGAGCCGCGCTCTGGCGTGCCGGCCCTTGCGAGCACGCGTTCCCCGACCTCCTTCTGCATCATCAGCACGGCGTTGCGGAAGAGCCCGTGGTTCTCGGCGACCTTTCCGAGCAGCGGCCCCGTGATGTTGTACGGCATGTTTGAGACGATGCAGCGCGGCTCGGGAAGCCGCTGGAGTATCGCCGCGAGGTCAACCGAGAGCACGTCTGCGCTGACGATCTCTGCGCCAGGGACAGCCTCTTTTAGCGGTTCGATCAGGCGTTTGTCGAGCTCGATCGCAATGAGAGAGCCTGCCTGATTTGTGAGCGGGACGGTGAGCACGCCGACGCCAGGGCCGATCTCCAACACGCCCTTGGCCCCCGCCGCGCGCGCGACGATCGCGTCAACGACGCGCTCAGAGACGAGGAAGTGCTGGCCGAACCGCTTGTCGGCCTTCAGTCCGAACCGCTTGAGGGCTTCTTCGAGGTCTCGCCGGGCGTCGTGGCTTCGACCTTGATGCTCAGCACGTGGACCTGCACGTCCCTTCGGCCCCATGCCAGGGCTTTCTTCCGCGTCTCGATGCACACGTCAATTATGTTCCCTTTGATCGCCCCGCCCGTGTCTTCGGCGATGCCGAACCCGTAGCCCTCGACAAAGAGCAGCGTGCCGAGCGGGATCACCTTGGGATCCACGGCGATAACGCCAAACTCCGCGCGGGTGCCGGTGCGGGTCGTGTACGTCGGGTTCTTGCGCCCGGCGTCGGGCGTGTACGCGGTGGACTTCATCGTCACGACCTTTGAACGCGTGTAGGTCCCGCGAGAGTCGCCGCGGTTGCCGGGCTTGCCCATGTGGAACACGGCGGCGACCGGCTCAGTCCGCTCTTCCTCTACCAGTTCCTCATCGAGGACCTTGCCGTCCTCTTCGACGACGCGATAAGTTCGCCTCACCTCTCCGTCCACTCCGAACTGCACTTTCTTAAGTCGGCCAGAGCCCATCTCCCGGTCGAAGACGTACTTCACTTCGTACGGGATCTTCACGACCTCCGTGCGGGTTTTTTCATCCCACGAGGGCTGCAGCGCAGAGACTGTGCTGATGAGTGAGATCGCGGCGAGAACGACCGCTGTTGGAAAAAGTCTTCGCATTCGGGACACCTCCTGCGTTGCGCCTCTCGGCGCGGAACACCACTATACCCACGGGTTATTCCAGACTTTGGCCGCCTACTTGTGGACAACCTCTGGGCCCCCAGGTTCATTCGAACCAGAGAGGTTTTTATCCTCGCTACCTGGATACGGGCCCAAGATTAAGGGCCTTGGAGGGCCATGACGGAGACCGCACAGGGCGAGAACTCGCTCGTCGTGACCATGTACCGGCCGTCCTTGCTGTAGCACACCGCTTCGCCTTGCATCTCGATCGCGGTGCGCACGAAAGTCGGCTCCGACTTCGTCCAACCGTCGAAGTTCGCAGGCACCGCGTACTCGAACGCCGCAGTGTACGTCCGCAGGACGACGAACTTTCCGTCCGGCGAGACGTCGCCGCCGGTGACGAGCTTGCCACCCATACCGCCGGTGTCCACTTCGACGTCTCCGACGTGCTTAAGCGTGTACGCACCGTCCGACTTCGGCGCCTTCAGCACGAACGCCTTCGAGATACCCCCGGGGTCCTTCGTCACGACCCAGACGTCGCCGCCTGTCGTCACAAAGAGCGCTTCGCAGTTGTGCGCCTTGTCCGGGTACTTCAAAGTATATGTGTCGAACGAGTCAATCGTCTTCGTTCCAGTCTCGGTCGGTTCCGGCACGCGATAGACCGTGATCGTTTCGCGCTCCTCGCCGTTGTCGCCGACGTCTCCAAAGTAGAGGTACGGCTTGCCGTCCACGGTCGCGCTCGCCATGTCCTCCCAGTCCACTGCCTTCGCGCCGGGGAGGGTGAAGATGCCGTCAACGCTCCCGTCGCGCTTGAACCGGAAGAAGCGCGCGGTGTCGCCGCTGTCGTTGTGCGTGTAGAACACGCCGGACGCGATCTGGCTCGGTGCGACGCCCGAGCTCTCGTCCACGAGCTCCTCTTTGAGCATGCACATCTCCTCAGGGGCGCCCCAAGTGCGTTCCGCCTCGCGAGATAGCACGATGCAGAACCCGGCCAGGGCGACGAGCACGAGCGTCCGAACCATGCCCCTAAGGCTACCCTTTGCGGTAGGTGCGCCAGTTCTTGAGGTTGTCGTAGAACAGGTACTGGTGCGCCCACCCAGCGAGCTTGCCGTGCCTCTCGCGGAAGTAGTCGCCGACCGCCCTGTACCTCTGCTCCGTCAGCGACTTGCCGTGCCACTCGGGAAAGTAGTGCCGCACCGCGGCCTGCCAGAGGTGGGTGTCCACTGGCACCGCCTCGGTGTGGTGCAGCGCGAAAAGGCAGATGCAGTCGGCGAGCTTCGGACCGACACCGTCGAGGCCCATCAATGACTCGTGCGCCTTCGCATAGTTCCGCCTCTTTAGGGAGTCGAGCCAGTTGCGCCCTCCCCTGTCCACGACCTGTAGTGCGATGTTCGGGATCGTGCGCGCGCGATAGCCAAAGCCGACGCTCCGAAGGTCTGCCTCCGGGATCGCGGCGATCGATTCAACGTCGGGGAACCGGAAGACGGCGTTGCCCTCGACGTCTGCGAGCTTTTGGCCGAACTCCGCGAGCCGCCGCACCATAGGGAGGATGCGGGAGAGGTTGTTGTTCGGCGTGCAGAGGAACGAGAAGGTCTCCTCGACGACGTCGCTCGGCTTCATCACCCGCAGCCCTGGGAGCTGCGCGATGTACGGCGCGAACTCCGGTGCGGTCCTCTTGATCTTGATCAGGTACTGCGTGAGGTCTTCATCGAGCCGGAAGAGGGACCGGAACGACCTAGCCGTAGCGTTGCTCTCGACGATGAGGTTTGTTGGCTGCGAGTCGTCCACGACATACCAGTTCGGTCCGTCAACGCCGAGCCAGCGCGCGTCGGGCAGCCGCTTCCAACGAAAGACCTGGCCGCTCGACACGCAAAGCCCGAGGTCGAGGTCTGTTGGTTTTGTCGCTATGCGGAAGCGCTTCAGAGCGCTCCCCCCGGCAGCATCTGCAGGAAATCGTCCTCGCTCAGGACTGCGACGCCTAACTGCTCGGCCTTCGACAGCTTGCTCCCCGCGCCAGGGCCTGCGACGACGTAGTCGGTGTTCTTGCTCACGGACCCCGCCGCCTTGCCGCCGAGCTTCATCACCAGGCGCTCTGCGTCGCTGCGCTCGAACTTCTCGAGCTTGCCGGTGAAGACGAACGTCTTCCCCGCGAACTGGCCTTCGGTGCTGACCTCCGTCTCCACCGGCGCGACGCCGAGCGAAAGAAGCTCATCGAGCATCTGCTGGTTCTCCTCGATCTCGAACCACTCTTGGACTTCGCTTGCGACCTTCGGGCCGATGCCCTCGATCGCGATCAGCTTTTCGTAGTCCGCACGACGGAGCGCGTCGAGGGTCCCAAACTCGCGCGCGAGGTCGGCGGCCGTTCGGTCGCCGACGAATCGGATTCCGAGGCCGAAGATCAAACGGTCGAGTGGCTGCCTCTTGCTCGCCTCGATCGCCGAGACGAGGTTCTTCACGCTCTGCTCTCCCATTCTCTCAAGCGCAAGCAGCTCCTCTTGCTTGTCTTTAAGTCGAAAGATGCTTGGGATGTCGCTGAGCAGGCCGAGCTCGAGGAAGCGCTCGATCTGCTTTTCACCCAGCCCCTCGATGTCCATCGCGCCGCGGCTGACAAAGTGCAGCAGCTTGGCATGGACCTGCGCTTCGCACGCTTCCCTGTTCGGGCAGCGGAGTGCGACGTAGCCCTCTTCTTCGATCAGGACAGTGCCGCAGACGGGGCACGTCTCTGGCAGCGTCGGCTTCTTTGCGCCCCTCTTCCGCTTTTCGAGCACTGGGCCGATGACCTCAGGGATCACGTCGCCCGCGCGCTGAACGATGACCGTGTCGCCGACGCGCACGTCCTTCTTGCCCAGGTCCTCGAAGTTGTGCAGCGTCGCGCGGCTGACGGTGACACCACCGACGAACACGGGTGCAAGGTGCGCGACCGGCGTCACGACTCCCGTGCGGCCGACCTGCCACTCGATCGCCTCGAGCAGCGTGAACGCCTGCTCGGCCGCGAACTTCACCGCGATCGCCCATCGCGGTCCGCGCGATGTCGAGCCCAGATCCAGCTGCTGGGCGACGTCGTTGACCTTGACGACGACGCCGTCAATGCCAAATGGGAGCTCGGGCCGGATCTTCTGCACCCATTCGCAGTACTCGACGACCTTCTCGATCCCGGCGCACACCTTCCCCTCTTTGCGGACCGGGAACCCGAGCGACTTGAGCCACATCATCAGGTCGTGCTGCTTTGTTGGGAGCTTTGCGCCCGTTTCCATCGCACCGACGCCGTAGGCGTAGAAGTTGAGCTTGCGCTCGGCGGTGAGTCGGCTGTCGAGCTGCCGCATCCCGCCGCTGGCCGCGTTGCGCGGGTTGACGAAGACCTGGTCGCCGCGCTCGGTCCGCTTTGTGTTGAGGTCTTCGAACACCGACTTGTGCATGACGACCTCTCCGCGGACTTCGATCGTGCCAGGGACTTTCTTTTCGAGCTGGTACGGAATGCCACGCGCCGTCTTTGCGTTGGGCGTCACGTTCTCGCCGGTCGTGCCGTCGCCCCGCGTCGCCGCGACGATGAGCGCGCCGTCCTTGTACGTCAGCGACATGGAGAGGCCGTCGAGCTTGATCTCCGCGGCGTACTCGATGGGCTTGTCGGTCCCTAGCCCCTTCTTGACGCGTTCGTCGAACGCGCGGAGCTCGTCGTCGCCGAAGGCGTTGTCCAGCGAGCGCATCGGCTGCAGGTGCCGGTGGCTCTCGAACTTCTCGATCGGCGCGCCGCCGACGCGCTGCGTCGGGCTGTCCGGAGTGCGGAGAGAAGGATCGGCCTCTTCTATCTCGACGAGCTCTCGAAAAAGCTTGTCGAAATCCGTGTCGCTGATCTCCGGCGACTCTTCGACGAAGTAGAGCCGGTTGTGGCGCTCGATCTCCCGCCGCAAAAGAGCAGCCCGTTGCGCCTTGTCCATCGCCCTGAAGTTACCCCTTGCGGTTGCCGGGCATAAGAGTCGGGACTTGACCGAGCGCGAACTTGACGGCGAGCCGCGCGACCGCCCACCACTCCTTGGCCGTCGTTGCGACGGCCCGGGCGCCCTTCTTGACCGCGCCGATCAGCCCTCCGCCCACTGCCACCTGCGACGGCTTCTCGTTCAGCACGAGCGTGAACGTCGTCTTGAGGTCGCGCCGCGACTTTGCTCCGTCCACGAGCTTGGTCGCGTCGCTCACCGCGACGTTGACCATCTCCGCCCTCGTGACGATCCCGCGCTTGGTGTCGAACACGACCGTGCCCTCGCCGGTGAGGACCGTCTTGACGCGGCGCTCCGCGTTCTTCTCTTCCGTCACGACCTCGAGAGCGGCGTTCTCGAACACCTCGTACTCCTGCGAGAGCTTGACCGCGATCTTGGCGACGCCGCCCTTCTGCTCGACCAACGTGCACTCGTATACGACGTCGCTGTCGCCGAACTTCCGAGTGAACCCCCACGTCTCCCCGACCTTTGGGCCTTCCTTCGGAAACTCGATCGGCACATACGTCACGTCCGGGAAGTGGCGCACGTGCAGCCCGGGCAGGCGGACCGGCAGTTGGACGTTCGGCGCGTCGCTCTCGACGATCTTCCCGCTCGGCGCGACGCTGATCGTCGTGCGCGGGAAGTACGACTGGACCGACGACGCGTCGAACGGCAGCGGAGCGTCGTTGAACGTCACGCGGAAGCTCGTGATCTCGTTCGCCGAGCGGGCGCTCTCCGGCTTCGTCCTGGCCAGGCCCTCGACCGCCACCCCCATCTCGACTACGACCGTGCCCTCGTTGCCTCCCAGGATCGGAATGAACCCCTCGAACACGATCGTGGACCGATAGTCCAGCTTCGTGCCAGGCTCGAATGAATACTGTAGCGGTGCCAGGAGCAACCCGAGTGCGAGAGAGGTCATCATAAGGAGTGTAGCTTGGGGCCCCCGAGCGTTACTATGAATCGCCAAGAGTCAGGACAAGGTCCCGACCCCCTGAGGGAGGGTACTGTGCTGGACGAGCGGTACGCCGTCGGGCCTGTCCTGGGGCGTGGCGGGTTCGGGATCACGTACTTGGTCGAGGACCTGGCCCGCGGGAACAGGGCCGTCGTGAACGAGCTCGCGCCCCTCATGACCAGCCGTGGCGCCAACGACGACATCGTGTTCTTGGGCGTCGGCCCTGCGGCGGCGCAAAGGCTCAGGCACCAGTTCACGGCGGAAGCCCGACAGTTGCAGCGCATCCGTGTGCCGCGGGTGCCGCAGTACCGATCCGTCTTCCACGAGCACCAGACCGCGTATTACGCGACCGACTTCATCGAAGGGGCAAGGCCGCTGACAGAGCTGGTCGCCGGTGCGCGACAAGAGACCCTCGAGGTCGTCCGGCTGCTCGAGCTCTTGATGGAGACGCTCGAAGGGCTCCACAACCACGGCATCCTGCACCGGGACATCAAGCCCTCAAACATCCTCCTTGCGGCCAGCGGCGAGCCCTACCTCGTGGACTTCGGCTCCGCACGACAGTGGCACGCCGACCTGACCATCGCCCACGCCCTTCAGTTCCCCATCGAATACGCATCGCCAGAGCAGTTGAGCGAGAAAGCCCGCCGGACCGCAGCGACCGATTTGTATGGGTTAGGGGCCACAACCTATGCTTTGCTGACAGGGACTCCGCCCGCCAGCGTCCCGCGAAGGAGGGACGGAGCAGAGCTTGTCTCGCTCGCCACTCTCTGTCCAGACCTCGATGCGCAGGTCGCTAAAGCCATCGAGGGCATGCTCGCGCTCCACCCCGAGGACAGGCCGCAGTCCGTGCAAGAGCTCCGCGCGCTCCTCTTTCAGCGAGCCGAGGCGTCCGAGCAGGAGAACCGCGTGCGGGCGCTCGACGCGCGAAGGCGCAGGCTCAGGAAGTTTCGCTACGACCCGATGCAGTGCCCCGCGTGCGGCGACGTGATGGCGAAGCCGGAGCCGCTCGCGCAGGACGTCTGCCCCGTCTGCCGCGATGGAAAGGTGCGGACGCGACGGATCGAGGGGATGGGCTGCCCGTCGTGCAGCGGCGGGATCCTGCGCAGGATCGAGAACACGGAGCCGCTGAAGTTCTGCCCCGCGTGCTCGATCGGACGCATGGTGCCGAAGAGGAAGCTGCTCAAGAAGGTGGACGAGTGGGTGTGCGCGGCCTGCGAGTTTTCGCTGCGCCGCAGCGAAAAGGGCGCGACGGACAAAGACGACAACGACAAGACGTGGCCCGAGTGGCGCGCAGCGTCCGGACGTCAGGCAGAAGTGTTCTTCTGCGAAGCCTGCCTCGCGCAGTACGACGCGCTCCCCGACGGAAGGTGGCAACGCATGACGCACGACCTCTTGGGAGCAGGCTGGACGAGGCTCTACCCTGACGAGTGGGCGCGCGTCGCCGCCGGCCTCGCGCCGGACGCAGGGAACGCGTTCTGCGAATCGTGCCTGTCGGACTTCTTCATCGCGGACGGTTATGTGACTCTGCTCAGCGATCCGGCGAACGACCCCTACGGGTTCGCAGGGAACTTCTGCGGCGAACTGGTCCCCGCCGGCGACCTGCCGTTCCTCGCAGTAGGAAAGGAGTCCGGCAAAGACGGGCTCGTCTGCCCTGGATGCCGCATGGAGTTCGACTTCGTCGGGAGCGACCTGGACCTCGTGAGAAGTTCGCACCCGCTCCTGAGAAGGCACACGGCAGAGGTCCACTCGCTCAAGGACTGGCACCGCATCGCACAGGACCTCCCGAAGACCGGCGACGAGGGCGAGATCCAAGAAGACATGGCAAACGCCCTCGTCGAGGCGTACGAGCTCGGGGAGGTCGGGTTCGACCCGCGCGACGCCGACCTGGTCTGGCGAGGGACGGCCCACGAGGTCAACCAAGCCGATGACGCGGGGACCATCGGGCGCGCACAAAGGCTGCACGTTGACGACGAGACAGTCACCCTCGGCGGGCCGTTCCGAAAGCGCGTCGAGCTCGTCCGGGACGTCCAGAGCATCGCGGTCGAGGGGGACGTCGTCACCTTTTACTTGCTCGGTGGCGAAAAGTGGAGCATTTGGGTCGAGCCGGTCAAGCTCAATTTCAAGATGGAGTCGGGAAGGGACACCCTCACGCTCGACGCCGTCTCGCTCGCGCGACGGCTCTCGCGCTCCCGCTAGCGGTGCCGCAACGGCGTCGCGGGAAGGCCGAGCCCTTCGGTCATCGGGCGCGTCGTCAGGCGCAACAGCCGCACGAGCACGACCTTGATCGAGCCCGCGAGCGGGAACGCGACGAGCATCCCCGGCAAGCCGAACAGCGCGCCCCCGCTGAAGACGACGAACATCGAGACGAGCGGGTGCAGGTCCACCGCCTTGCCGACCATCTGCGGGTAGACGAGCTGGTCGAATGTCACTGACACGACGAAAAAGATGAGCACCAGCACGCCCGCGTACGCCCAGGACGAGCCCGTCGTGATGAACCAGTTCCCCGTCTCTCCGCTGAAGCCCGTCACCACGAAGATCGCCGCGGCGCTCATGAGGGGCCCGAGCATCGGCACGAGGTACAGCGTGCCCGCGATCAGGGCCAGGAGGATCGAGTACGGCATCTCGATCAGCGAGAAGACCGCCGACATCACGAGCATGTAGAGCACGATCACCGTCAGCACGCCGCGCAGGTACTTCTTGAACACGTCGCCGATGTCCGTGACGATCGCCACGGTCTCCGATCGGATGGACGGAGGGACCCAAGACGTCCACCGGGCGCGGAAGCGCTCCATGTCGAGCAGGATCATGAACACGAAGAGGGGCGTGAACAAGAGCAGGAAGAGCTGGGACGCCGCGCTGCCGATCAGTCCGAAGAACCCGTTGAAGAAGTTCTGCACGATCCCAGCGAGGTCCGCGCGCCGCGGCTCGACGTACTGTGCGACGAACTCGCGGCGGTTGTCCGGCACGCCGAACCGCTTGAGCGTCGGGCCTATCTGCTCAAAGGCGTTGTCCACCCAGCCCATCGTGCCAGAGGGAGCGGCGCGCACCGCAGGGTTCCAGCGCACGAAAAAGTTGTCTTTCGTGTTCTCCTCGGAAAGGCGGGTGGTCAGCGACTGGATCGAATTCTGGAACTCGCCGATCTGTGCGTTCACCTGCGGGATCGCCACTGCGAGGAACCCACCGGCCAGGATGAAGAACGCCAGCGTGATGCTAGTGACCGCCACTGGCCGCGAAAAACCGCGCAAGCGGAGCTTGCGCACGACCGGCTCGAGGATCACCGCGATCAGCCAGGCGAGCACGAACGGCAGCAGGATGCTGCGGACGGCGTAGAGGAACGCCAGGGTGACTACGACCAGCGCCACCCAGAGGAGAACGCGCCACCTGGCCATGGCGGCTTGCGGGGGCTAGGCCCCCCCGGCACCCGCGCCCCCCC
>JBBDXG010000017.1:239530-296768 GCA_040902435.1 Fimbriimonadaceae bacterium | reverse complement strand
GGGGGGGTGGGGGGGCGCCGCCCCCCCCGTCTCCGGAGCCGCTCCGCGCGGCGCGCTTGGCCTTCTGTTCCGAGTACCAGTCCTCGGTCTTGTGCTTGAGGTCCTTGAGACGTGCCGCGAGCTCCTCGCGCGTCTCAGATCCGGCCTTCGGCGCGAAGAGGATCCCCGCGATGGCGCCGATCAGCGCGCCAAGCCCAAAACCTGCCAACAGATAGATCAATGCATTTTTGTCTTCAGACTGACTCATTGTTGCTCCTTGTCCGGCGAACCCTTCGCCGGTAGCGCTCTCTGGCGCCTTTTCCCCAAGTATGACCGAAAAACGTGCGAGCCCAGCATCGCGACCGCAGACATCCAGCCCTTGGACCTGAACATCTTGATCGCCTCGACGAAGGGTTCGAGCAGCCCGTCACCTCCCCGGCTGGCGAGGGCTGCCCGGACCTCGGCGAGCTGTCGCTCCTGTTCGCTCAACCGGGAGTCGAGCTTGGTCAGGGTCTGGTTGAGCTTCTGCAGTTCGCGGGAGAGGGACCACAGCTTGGAGGCCGCGAAGGCCAAGACCAAGAGCAGCACGAAGACGATGCCGATCAAGGTCCAGAGCAGGAATGTCGGTTCGCCCATAAGCATCACTGGATCGTGCCGCCGGCCACGACCGTGTCTCCATCGTACGCCACGGCCGTCTGGCCGGGCGCGACAGCGTGCACCGGCTCGTCGAACACGATCGTCGCGTCCGGCCCGAGCACGGCAGCCCGCGGCTCCATGTTGTACCGTACCTTGGCCTGCACTCCCAAGGGGGCCTCGTGGGGCTCGGCGGCGCTCCAGACCACCTGGTCCAGGCGCACTTCGCGCTCCAACAGCTCGTCCCTTTCGCCGACCATGACGCGGTTGTCCGCCACGTCGACCGAGACCACGTACATCGGCTTCCCCGCCGCAAAGCCCAGGCCCCGGCGCTGGCCGACCGTGAACCCCGCGACGCCCTCGTGACGCCCGACGACGCGCCCGGCCGTGTCCACGACGTCGCCCGGCTCGAACGCCTCCGGCTTGTTCTTGCGCAGGAACTCGCGGTACCCGCCCGCGTCACTGACGAAACAGATCTCCTGGCTGTCGGGCTTGTGCGCCACGGGCAAGCCGAGGTCCTCAGCGATCTTGCGCGTCGCCTCCTTGTCCTCCATCTCTCCCAGCGGAAACATCGTGCGCGACATCTGCTCCTGCGACAGGTTGTAAAGCGCGTAGCTCTGGTCCTTCTTGCTCTTTGCACGCTTGAGCACGAGCTTTCCGCGCGCGTCGTCCTGTTCGATGCGGGCGTAGTGGCCCGTGGCGAGCGCGTCACAGCCCAGCTCGCGCGCCTTGTCCGAGAGGACCTCGAACTTGACCTCCCTGTTGCACGTCACGCACGGGTTCGGCGTGCGGCCAGCGGAGTACTCCGCGATGAACTCGTCAATCACCGCGCGGCGGAACTGGTCCTTGAAGTTGACGACGTAGTGCGGGATGTCGAGCGCGCTCGCCACCCGGCGCGCGTCCTCGACCGCGCCGAGCGAGCAACAGCCCGCGTGGCGCGGGTCGCGCTGGCTCTCCTGCCAGATCTGCATCGTCACGCCGACGACGTCGTAGCCCTGCCGCTTCAGAAGGCCCGCCACGACGCTGCTGTCCACTCCGCCGGACATGGCGACGCATACGGTGCGGTGGCGCGTCACTTTCCTAGCAGTAGCTCGCGGTACGGCGAGCTTTCGAGCTCGATCTCGAATCGCGTGTGCGCGACGGCTCTCGGCTTTTGTCCGTTCGCGTAGACAATGAGCGTCGGCGTCGTCGCGACCGACATGTCTGTCCCAAGGTTGATGTCGTCGTTGACGCGCACGTAGTAAAGGTCGGCCAGGTCCTTGAACTCCTTGTCTGGGGAGTTGAAGGTCGTGACAAGGTCGCTGCGGTTGAGGCCCGACTCGACCGCGACTGAGATGAGCCCATCCAACGTCTTGATCCGCTCCTTGTTCGACTCCTTCATCACCTCGTCCACGTAGTCCCAGAACTTGCCCTTGTCTGCCGCGTACTCGGCAAAGAGCGCAGCCTCGAGCGAAGTGTCGTGCCCAGGCGCCCCGAGCAACGGGAAGTGGCGGAAAGCAAACCTCGCCTTATCGCCGTACTTCCTGAGGATCCTGCGAACCTCTGGATACGAGCTCCTGCACGCGGGGCAGTTGAAATCGGCGAACTCGATCACGGTGACCACGGCTTCGTCCGTCCCGATCACCTTCTCGCGACGCGGCAGCGCCTCGATGACGCTGAAGTTCCCAGCGTCCACGAACTCGACAGCCATCTCGATCTGACGGTTAAGCCCGCGCGACAACAGGGCGATGCTGCCCATCGCCACAATCAACGTCGCCGCGCCAACGCCCAGCCCGATCTTAGAGTCCGGCCTTTCAGGCGAATCGCCCTGAAGGAGCGCCGCGTGCAGGATCGTCGTCGCGACTATGATCCCGAGCGACGCAAGGCACCAGTCGCACTTCTGCTTCAGCAGAGCGAACGAGGCGTACGTCAGGTACAGGCTGAACAGCATTCCGGCTCCCGAGAGCACAAATCCCAGGATCGAGAGCTGGCGGTTCGCGCGGCCAGTGGTCATTGCGCGAACGATCGCGAAGGAGAACAGCGCGACGTAACCTAGCAGGCCGAGATACGACACCGAGATCCCGCTTCCCATTGGAAACTGCGCAAAGTTGGACTGCTGGACAAGGCTGCACCCCATTTCTCCCCCGCACGGGACTTCAAGCTGCTGCCACGTCGTGTACGAAAGGAAACCGGCAACGAAGATGCCGGCCGCGCCCAACAAGATCAGTATCCGATTGCTCCAGACTGTCACTAGCCCATTATACGTCCGACGTGCGGACGCCCTCCAGGTAGAATCCAGCTCCCCAAGGACAGGACTCTTCCCATGTCCAACGTCGTGCTCCTCAAGCCTAGTTCCAGCCCGCGCCTCGCAAGTGGCAAGACCGCGCGCGGAACCTACCACGTGCAGACCTGGGGCTGCCAAATGAACGAGGAGGACAGCGAGCAGATTGCGCTCTACATGCAGGGCCTCGGGTTCCGCCCGGCCGACCACCCTAGCCAGGCGCACGTCGTGCTCCTCAACACGTGCAGCGTCCGGAAAAAGCCGGAAGACAAGGCGTTCTCCTTCCTCGGCGAGCTCCGCGCGTTCAAGGAGGCGCGGCCCGATATGGTGATCGGCGTCGCCGGGTGCATGGCGCAGTTGCGCGCCGACGAGATCAAGCGACGAAACCCCCACGTGGACTTCGTCGTCGGCACCGCGCAGGTCAGCACGATCCCCTACATCGTCGAGGAGATCCTGCAGGCGCGGCGGTTCCAGATGCGCCTCGAACTGCCAGAACGCAAGGGCTCCGTCGTCACCGACGTGCCGCAGCGCAACCTCGAACGCAAGGGAAAGCTCAAGGCGTTCGTCCCGATCCAGTACGGCTGCGACAAGTTCTGCACGTTCTGCATCGTGCCGACGACCCGCGGGCGTGAGCGCTCGCGCCCCACGGAGCACATCGTCCAAGAAGTCCGGCGCCTTGCCGAGCTCGGGACCAAGGAGGTCACGCTACTCGGGCAGACAGTCAACTCCTACGGCAAGAACATGGCCGAGGGCCGCGTGCCGTTCAGCCAGCTCTTGCGAATGCTCGCCGGGGTCCCTGGGATCGAGCGCATCCGCTACACGTCGCCCTATCCGCGCGACTTCAAGGCCGACGTGATCGAAGCGGTCCGCGACGTGCCGCAAGTGATGGAGCACTGCCACATGCCCGTGCAGGCCGGCAACGACGAGCTCTTGAAACGCATGAAGCGGCTATACACCGTCGAGTCGTACTTGCGGATCGTCGGCGACCTGCGCGCAGCAGTGCCGGACATCGGCCTCACCACGGACGTCATCGTCGGGTTTCCTGGCGAGACCGATGAAGAGTTCGCAGGCACGCTCGCACTGATCGAGCGCGTGCGCTTCGACGGCGCGTACATGTTCCGCTACTCGCCGCGGCCCGGAACCCCGGCCGCAGAGATGGAGCAAGTCCCCGAGCAGACCAGCGCGGCAAGGCTGCAAAAGCTCATCGCCGTCCAGAACAAGATCACCGTGCAACGGAACGAAGAGCAGGTCGGCAAAGAGTTCGAGGTCCTGGTCGAGGGCCGATCGCCCAAGGACCCGGGCATGCTCCAAGGCTACACGCGCTGCTTCCGCATGGTCCACTTCCCCGGCGACGAGCGCATGAAGGGCGCCCTCACGACAGTCCGCGCCACCGAGCCCCACCTCTGGGGCCTCCTCGCGAAAGCCGTCTGAGCAGACTTAGGGGAACGGCCCGGAGACCCAGCGGCACCCGGAGTAACCTCCGGGCACCATGGCACTACAGCTCGGCGACCAAGTACCCGACTTCACTCAGCGCTCGACGGAGGGCGACGTCCGCTTCCACGACTACATTGACGGCAAGTGGGCCGTCCTCTTCTCCCACCCCAAGGACTTCACGCCCGTCTGCACAACCGAGCTCGGCCAGGTCTCGCGGCTCAAGCCGGAGTTCGACAAACGCGGCGTCAAAGTCATCGGCCTGTCCTGCGACACCGTCGAGGATCACAAGCGGTGGCTCCAGGACATCGAGGAGACGCAGGGCGTCGCCCTCAACTTCCCGCTGCTCGGCGACGCGGACCGCTCGGTGGCGAACCTCTACGGGATGCTCCACCCGAACGCGGGCGACACTTTCACCGTCCGCTCGGTGTTCGTCATTGACCCGAACAAAAAGCTGCGCCTGACGCTCACCTACCCGGCCCCGACGGGCCGCAACTTCACAGAGATCCTGCGCGTGATTGACGCGCTGCAGCTCACCGACAGGCACAAGGTCGCGACCCCCGTGGACTGGAAGCAGGGCGACGACGTCATCATCCTTCCGTCCGTCAGCAACGACGACGCGAAGCAGATGTTCCCCGATGGCTGGGACGAGAAGAAGCCGTACCTCCGCGTCACCAAGCAGCCTGGCAAAACCCCGGCCGGCGTTTAGGCGGCGGATCGAACTCGCCCTCTCCCTTGAGGTACCGATAAGCTTGGTACCTCAAGCCCGGATCTTTGTCGAACAGCAGTGCACGGTAGCGCGTGACTAGTTCTTGTTCGCCAGCGGACGAAAGCACCAAGGACTTGACCTCAGCGCTCCCCTCGTCGAGCATCTCCTTGGCCCAGCTCCCCTTCGCGCCAAGCAACCAGAAGATGGCTTCGTGGAACCCCTCCTTGTTTGCACCATAGAGCCGCTTGACTTCGCTCGCCAACAGTTCTCTTCCGCTCTCGCTCAAGTACCTGAGCCCGACCTCGTACTCGTGGACGACTAAAAACTGGGAATTCGGGCTGCCCTTGCGGGCACTGTAGCCAAAGTAGTAGCGTGAGAATCGGTCAATGTACTCGCTGCGGCCCCAAGGGTCGCCGAGCTTCATCAGTGTCGACAGCGCCAGAGCGGCCGTCATTTCATCGCTCGACGTCGCGAATCGTCGCAGGGCAACGGCAGAATCCCGCTTGCCGAGGTTTACAAGGCCGATGGCGGCATAGAGTGCAAGCTTCTCGTCCTTGCCCTGCACGAGCTGCCTGAGGCCATCGGCGTGCTCCGGCCGCATCATCTTGGCGAGCGCGACCCTCCTGAACTCGTCCGTTCCTTTGCCCTCCGTCACGAGCGCGATCGCTGCGGAGCCGCCGTTCGGGCCAGCTTTTGCTAGCGTCTCGGCCAGGCCGTCCAATTCGTCTCCGTCGTGATTCTCCGGGTACCAGTCAGCCAGTTTCGCCACGATGACCTCAGCTCCAGTGTTAATCTCGTCGGACGTCAGTAGGTCGAAGGCGTACTTGACTACCCTTGCGTCGTCCGATCGGCCAACGGCATCAAGCAGCTCGATCGCGGGGGGTCTAATCCCGACACGCCTGATTCTTTCTAGCACTCTCAGCAGGTCGTAACCGCGAGCTTCCCCGGCTACGAGCTGCGCGTAGATCGTCGCCCACACGCCGCGCGCCTTCTCCGGTGCGCGCTTGTCGCCGTGCTTGTGCAGGATCTCGACGAGCCACGCCTGGTCTTGCACGGGGAAACGGTCGAAGAGCCGCACGAGGACGTCTCCATCGTACTGCTGCTCGGTCGTCATGAAGATGTTCGCGGCCGTGTCGAAAGCCTCCGGGTCGTCCAGGGCACTCACAACGATTTGCTTTGTGCGCTCCGACTTGATCTCCGCGAGGGCTCGAAGCGCAGCTCCCGCTTTGGTCTTGTCATCAGAGCGCACGAGGGGCTCAAGCGCGGGAATCGCCTGCTCGCCGAACTTGCCGAGCGCGAAAATCTCAGCCCAACTCGTGCTAGGACTCCCGATTTGAGAGGGGACCTGCCTGCCCAGATTCTCTACCAGGACCGGGATCGCCCGAGGGTCTCCAATTTCGCCGAGGGCCTCCACCGCAGTGGACATGACATGGCTTTCGTCGCCGCGCCGGAGGACCTCGATAATCGCTTCGACAGCCTCCTTGGCCTTGAGCTCACCAAGCGCCCGGATCACAATCTGTCGAACACCAGGCTTGTCATGGTCTTGCGCCATCAGCGTCATCTTGTGGATCTGCGACCGGTCGCCGAGCTTGGCGAGAGTAAGAGCGCCGATCACGACCTGCCAATACTCGTCCGAGTCCAGCAACGGGATCATGTGCGAAATGGCCGCCTCGCCAAACCAGGCGAAGCTCTCTACTGCACTCGGGACAGAGTTGTTGGGAAAGTGGTACGGCCAGCCAAGCTCCATGTTCGGTATGTCCTTCGCCAAGTCCGCGATCAGCTTGTCGACGTACCCTTCCGGCAGCTTCGTCTGGGCGCACGAGAGTGCCGCAGCAGCCCCCAGACCGACGACCAAGATGGCTCTCATCCCACGACCCGTCCTGTTATGGCAGACGTTGGACTCGACCAGCCGGTTACGGCAAGTCCAAGACCCCGTCAAGCCCGATAGGACGCACACGTCGTATACGTCCTATCGCCATCGGCCCCTCCCGGTACCCTGATCCCAATGTCGCTCAAGGACGTGCCGATCGGGAAGAACGCGCCCAACGAGGTCAACGTGATCGTCGAGATCCCGCGCGGCAGCTCCAACAAGTACGAGATGGACCCCGAGCTCGGCGTCATGCGGCTCGACCGCGTGCTCTACTCCCCGCTCCACTACCCCTGGGACTACGGCTTCGTCCCGCAGACCAACTACCTCGACGGCGACCCGATTGACGCGCTCGTGCTCGTCTCGCACCCCACCTTCCCCGGCGTCGTCATTGACGCAAAGCCGATCGGAGTCATGCAGATGGAGGACGGCGGAAAGCCCGACGAAAAGCTCCTCTGCGTCGCCAGCAAGGACCCGCGCTTCGGCTACCGCGCTTCGATGGAGGAGCTCAACCAGCACACTCTCATCGAGATCACCCACTTCTTCGAGGTCTACAAACAGCTCGAGGCAACGGACGTCCACATCAAGGGATGGCAGGGCCGCGAAGCCGCGATCGAGATCATCCAGAGGTTCCGCACCGACCGCTAGCCGGGCCGGCTCCCCGAGGATGGCAAAAGGCCGCCGGGACGCGCCTCCAGCCTCATTTTTGGGCTCTCCAGCCTCGCCGGAGGCTTCTCCGACGTCGTCGGAGAAGCCTCCGAAGCCGTCGGAGACACCAAAAACGTCGTCGGAGACACCCTCCAAGCCGTCGGAGACACCAAAAACGCCGCCGGGGGCACCCCCGACGCCAAATCGGGTATCCCCGAGTTGATCGGAGGAAGACAAATGCCAACAGACTGGGTCGAAAAGAACACGCTCGCCCTCGTGGCGCAGATCAACCAGTTCGTCACCGCGCTCAACACCGGGGAGGGGATCTTGGCGAGCGGGCTGACCGCGCCGCAGCTCACCGCGCTCGGCACGCTCGGGACCGACCTCGACGACCTGTACACAGCGCAGCTCGCCGCCGAGGCCGCGTTTCGCGCCGCCGTGGACGCGACGCAGGCAGGGTACACCGCCGGCGCCACTGAGCTCCGCCTGCTGGGACGCGCCGCCAACAACTACACAGAGATGACCGACGAGTTCCGCAACGCGGCGGGCCTCACGATCCGCGACACCGAGCCGACCCCCGGCGCACTGCCGGTGATTGACGACCTCGCGGTCGTCGGCCGCCCGAACGGCAACAACTTCTTGGACTGGGGCACGCCTGCTGGCGTCGCCTCCGGAATCGTGTGGGAAGTGCAGGGCTCGCTCGGCGTCGGGCAGCCGTTCGCGATCGTCGGCGCGGTCACGCGCACGGACTTTTTGCACGAGAGCGCGGGCGCGGGCACGCACCGCATCTATCGCGTCGTCGCAACGCGCGGCGACCAGCGCGGAGAACCGGGCAACGAGGCCGCGGTGTACGGCTAGGCCCGCTCACTCGGGCAGCTTCGTCACGCCGCCGCCTTTGCGGAACTTCCATCGCCGGTAAATGGGCACGAAGAACATCGCGCAGCCCGAGACGCCGAGGAAGAACAGCCCGAGCGCGACGACGGGCAGCAGCCAGGCGTGCAGGTGCTCCGAAAAGAAGTTCATGTCGTGGATGTTCTCCATCAGCTGGTCGCGGCGTGGCGAGACGCTCAGCACCTCGCCCGTCTTGCCGTCCACCTGGACCTCCTTCAGCCCGCCCTCGCCACGGACCTTGTAGACGTTCTGCTTTGAGCGGTAGTCCACGCGGTCGAGCTTGTTGAAGTCCTGGAACCCCTCGCCGCCGGCCTGTTTGGCGGCCTGGAACATCTCGTCCATGGAGACGACCTCGTGCGGCCCGCTGACCGCACCGCCGTCGCGGGTCGCGGGCTGGAGCCACTCGACGCGCTTCTTGATCGCCAGCAGGAAGCCCGTGAAGGCGATCACGGTGAGGAAAACGCAGGCGAACAGCCCGATCCACTTGTGCAGGGTACGGAGCGACCTGTACATCCTTGGTAACTACGCTCTCCCCGCAGCTTCGTTCGCCAGTTTGATGAGGATGTGGGCGTAGATGCGGCTCATCTTGTAGAGGTGCTCGACCTTGACGCGCTCGTCGTTCTCGTGCGCCCCTCCGTCGCCGGACCAGCCCGTGCCGATGCTGACGGTGTTCGGGATCGCGCGGGCGTAGGTGCCGCCGCCCATCACGCCCGGGGTCTTGCGCTCGCCCGTCTCCGCCTCGTAGACGTCGCAGATCGTCGTGACGAGCGGGTGGTCGAGCGGGAAGTAGAGCGAGGGGCTGTCGTCGAACTGCTCGAGCCGGAAGCCCTCGCCGAGCTTCGCTTCGCACCGCCTCCTCATGTCCTCGCCCTTCCACGTCACGGGATAGCGGACGTTGAGCAGGAACTTCACCGCGTCGCCTTCCGTGCTGATCACGCCGAGGTTGCAGCTCAGCGCGCCGCTCACGTCGTCCGCGCCCTCGATCCCGACGCCCTCGCCCTGTGTCATTGGGACGTTGAACAGCGTCTCGTACTGTTCCTGTGTGGCGAGCGGGCTGACCTCCCACAGGAACCGCAGCACGCGGATCGCCGCGCTGTCGCCCTTGTAGGGCGTGCTGCCGTGCGCGGCCTTGCCGCGTGCGACGACGTGCATGACGTCGCCCTGCCAGGTCACCGTGAGGTTTCGGTCCCACGCGTCTGCGACGCGGGCCTCGACCTCGCCGCGGACCGACGCCGCCACGCGCACGTCCGCCTCGCACGACTCGATCACGATGTTCGGTCGCTGGCCGCCACAGATCTCAATCAGGGCGAACTCACCGCCAGGGAGCGGCGCGACGACGAGCAGGTTCGCGATCCCCTTTTCGGCGTGGTAGAGCGGCCATCCACTGTCCGGGGCGACGCCAAAGGTCGGCGCCTCTTCCGTCTGCATGTACCGCTCGACGCACTTGAACCCCGACTCCTCGTTGCACCCGAAGACGGAGCGGAGCCGCACCGGTATCTCGGGCCACACGGCCAGGATCGCGCGCGCCGCGTAGAACGCGGCGATCGTCGGGCCCTTGTCGTCCACCGCGCCGCGCGAATAGAGGTAGTCGCCGTCAATCTCTGCGCCGAACGGCTCGTGCTTCCACCCCGGTCCGACGGGCACGACGTCGAGGTGGCCGAGCGTCATAACCATCTTTTCGCCCTCCCCGAACTCTGCGTACCCGCAGTAGCCCTCGACGTCCTTCGTCCTCATCCCGGCGAAAGCGGAGAGCGAGAGCATGAAGTCGAGCGCGTCGCGGTTGGCCCTGCCGAACGGTGCGTTGGGGAGCGCGGGCTCTTCGAGGCTTGGGAACTTGAGGACTTGCCGAAGGTCGGCGAGGAGCTCGCCCTCATGCTCACGCAGCCACTCTTGGGCGCGGTCCACCGTCGGATCGCTCATCGGGCGAGGTTACCTAGGTGTTAAAGACGAAGAGGCGAGGGGGATCCGGGCGGCGTTGGACCCTCCTGCGCCTATAACCTTTGTTCCACGCAAGGTCGCGGGCTATCCTAGTATCCGTGCGGGAATCGGAACCTACGCGTGGGGACAACCAGGGCCGGTCCGATTCTCTGAAGGTGCTCAAGGACAGGGCCGTTTCGCTGTTCCGGTCGAAGTTCGGCAACGGTCCGGAGGCCGTCGTCGCGGCGCCGGGCCGCGTCAACCTCATCGGCGAGCACACCGACTACAACGACGGGTTCGTGTTCCCTGCGGCGATAGACAGGCGGATCGTCGTCGCTGCGTCGGCGTCGCCGGACACGAGCAAGGTGTGGACGGAGGGCAGCGCGCGCCCTGCCGTTTTCGACGCTGGATGGGAAAGGGAGGCCAAAGGCTGGGGCCGGTTCCCAGCAGGGTGCGCATGGACGCTCCTTCGGGACGGCCACTCCGTCGGCAACATCAACGCGGCCGTCGTCTCCGACCTGCCGTCCGGGATCGGGGTCAGCAGCAGCGCGGCGATGGAGATGGCCTTCCTGACCCTCTGGAACCACCTCGACGGGCTCGGCCTGGATCCCACCCACCTGGCCAAGCTTGGGCAGGCGGTGGAGCACAGGTTCATCGGAGTCCAGTGCGGGATCATGGACCAGCTGGCGAGCGCCCTGGGAAGGGAGGGCCACGCGATGCTTCTGGACACCCGTTCACTACTCGCCACCCACGTCCCGATCCCCGAAGGCATGGAAATCGTGCTCTGCGATACGAACAAAAGGCGCGCTCTTGGCGTTACGGCCTATAACGAGCGGAGGGCCGAGTGCGAATCGGCCGCGAAGTCGCTCGGGGTCGGCTCCCTGCGTGATGCCACGATGGAGATGCTCGATGGAACAGTTCCGCACCTAGGTGCGGTCATAAAGAGGCGGGCGAGGCACGTGATCTCGGAAAACGAGAGGTGCCTGAGGTTCGCACAGGCCCTGTCCGATTGCGAGGAAGGCGCGATCGGAACGCTGATGCGGGCCAGCCACGAGAGCCTTCGGGACGACTACGAAGTGAGCTGTCCCGAACTCGACTGGATGGCGGAGTCGGCGTGGTCGGCGCCTGGGTGCGTTGGGGCCCGGATGACCGGCGCGGGGTTTGGTGGGGCCTGTGTGGCGCTCGTGAAGTCGGACATGCTGAACGGCTTCCTCGAGGAAGCAGAGAAGGGATTCAGGGAAATGTCGAACGGGCTTGAACCTAGGTTCCTAGTGTGCCGCGCGGCGGCAGGTGCGGGGGTCTGTTAGGTTCAAAAGCTTGAGCGGCACGTCCGGTTTGAAGGGTATTTCGCGTGCCCATCTCAAATTCACCGTAGGTTATGGAAGGAGTCAGACAGGCGGCAAACGAGTCTTGAGAGCGAGGGATGGGTTATATGGCAATGCCTGGTACTGGAAGATCAAACGAATCGTCACGCGGTGTGCGTCTCACACCCACGGAAGTGAAGGTCCTGAGCCTAATCGCACAGGGCCATAGCAGCAAGGAAGCGGCGGACCGGCTTGTGGTCTCGAAGCGCACCGTGGATTTTCACCTAGCGAACATCTACGACAAGCTTCAGGTCAACAACCGGGTGCAGGCGCTCCGGGCCGCGACTCGACTGGGTCTGATCCCGTTCGAGCCGTTCTTCGGCCACACGCAGGGCGAAGCGTAAGGGAATCCTCAATTTCTCAGGGCGGCAAAGCAGCCTCGCCGAACAGGCGGGGCCGCTTTCGTTTAAGGCCAAACTCCCTCTCGTGCAGTGGCTCCGGAAGGTCTGCAAGGAGGCGGTCTCGTGGCTCTACCCGGACCGGTGCGAGCTGTGCTACAGGATCGCGCGGCCAAGCCTCTGCGACGAGTGCCGTTCGGAGATGGCGCAGCTCGACGACGCGGTGCACCCTTACTTCGCGGGATACCCGCTCGACCTCTCGGCAAGCCTCTACCTGTTCGAGGGCCGGGCGGCGGAGGCCGTCAAGCGCCTGAAGTACAGCCGCGCGACTGGACTGGCGAGACCCATGTCAGACATCCTCGCAGCCTCCCTCGACAGCCTGTCGCTTCCCGAGTTCCACGTCTACGTCCCGGTCCCGATCCACTGGCAGCGGCAGAACGGGCGCGGCTTTAACCAGGCGGAGCTCCTGTGCGAGTCGTTCCCGCAGGGGCAGGTCGTTCCTGACCTCCTCGCTCGGACCCGTGCGACGCGCCCGCAGGTCGGACTCACGCGCGACCAGAGACTGCGGAACCTCAAGGGCGCGTTCAAGGCTTCGCCCGACACTAACGGCCTCCGAGTCCTGCTGATAGACGACGTGACGACCTCCGGCGGCACAGCGACCGCGTGCGCCGAGGCGCTCAAGGCCGAGGGCGCCGCCTTCGTCGGCATCCTCACGTTCTGCGGCGAGTGAAGTTCAAAGGTCCGGCGCGATCAGGCCGAAGTCGCCGTCCTCGCGCTTGTAGATCACTTCTGTCTGTCCAGACTCAGAGTTCAAGAACACGAAGAACGGGTGTCCGAGCATCTCGAGCTGGAGTCCCGCGTCCTCGACGGTCATCGGCTTGAGACGGAAACGTTTGAACTCGACGATCGCCGGCTCGTGGCCCGCGGGCTCTTCGTGGTGCTCTTCAAGTCCGTTCGGGACCGGTCGGCCCTTATGCCGGTGCGACTTGATGATGCGGCTCTTGAGCCGTCTGAGCCGGTTCTCCAGTTTGTCGGCGACCTTGTCTATCGCGGCCTGTACGGTCCCATCCGTCTCTTCGCCTCTCAGGGTCATGCCGTCCACGAAGACCGTGACTTCGATCTTGTGGTCCAGCTTTCCTTCGTGGTGGACCATTTCGACCTTTTGGGCCGCGTGGAAGTACCTCTCCAGCTTCCCGAGCTTCTTGGCTGCGTAGTCCCTGTCCCTCTGAGTGAGGTTTCCGTCTGCGTTTCGAACCAGGAGTTCCATATCGCTTGATCCTCAAGAATATCGCTTGATCGTCGCGACGGCGTATGCGGCGATCCCCTCTCCCCTGCCGATTGAACCGAGCCGCTCGTTCGTCGTCGCCTTGACGCTGATCCGTTCTGGCCCGATCCCGACCAGCCCGGCGACGACGGACCGAATCTCCGTGCGCCTCTCCGAGAGCTTGGGCTTTTCAGCGATCACACTTACATCTATATTTACGACATTCCAGCCCTCGGCGGTGAGCTTCTGCGCCGTTTCTCCCAGAAACGTGGAAGACGGCTCCCCCTTCCACCTGGGGTCCGTGTTGGGATAATGGTCGCCGATGTCGCCGAGTCCGGCGGCCCCCAGGAGGGCATCCACGATCGCGTGGAGGACGGCGTCCGCGTCGGAGTGGCCCTCTAGCCCGGGGCCCGGGAAGAGGACGCCGCCGAGCCACATCTGCCTGGCCGGGTCGTCGGAGACCCGGTGCACGTCGTATCCCATTCCTGTCCGCACCTCTGCTTGGAGCATCGCCAAGTCCTCCTGTCGGGTCAGCTTGATGTTGGCAGGATCGCCCTCGACGACGACGGACGGGACACCGACTGCCTCGAGCAGAGCGGCGTCGTCGGTGGCCTCGGCTCCGCTCGCGAAGGCGCGTCGAAAGTGCTCGACGCGCCCGCCCTGCGGCGTTTGAACCGCCACGAGCCGGGACCTGTCGAGGGTCCGAAAGCCATCGCCGGACTTCTCCTTGACGGTGTCGGCGACTGGCACTGCTGGAAACGCGGCACCGTGCGACTCGACCGCCCTGACGACCGACTCGATGAGGCGGTGTGAGACGAACGGCCGCGCGGCGTCGTGGAACAGCACGGCCTCGGCCCAGTCGGGGACGCGGCCAAACCCTATGCGCGCGCTCTCCGTGCGCGTCGCGCCGCCCTTCTCGACGAACAGGGCGCCAGCGGCGTTGGACACGCACTCATTAATGAGCCCGTCGCTGGCGACGACGCCCACGCCTTCAATCAGAGGGTGTCCTCGCAGGGCACTGTAAGCGCGCTCCCAAACGCTGTGCCCGCCGAGCCTGACCTGGAGCTTGTCAAGGCCGAACCGCTCGGACTTCCCTGCCGCGAGCAGCACAGCGACGGTCCTCATCTTCCGCTCTTTCCGTTTGCGCCTTCGACCTGCACTGGCCTTTCACCAAAGATCATTTTGCCGCGCTCCGTCTGGATGACTTGCGTGACCGTCACCTCGGTGGTGTGGCCGATGTGCGCCCGTCCGTGCTCGATGACGACCATGGTGCCGTCCTCGAGGTACCCGATGCCCTGTCCAGGCTGGTTGCCTTCGCGAACGACTGGGACGACGAGGAGCTCACCCGGCAGCACGTTCGGGCGGAGCGAGAGGGCCAGGTCGTTGATGTTGAGGACGCGGACCTTCTGTAGGCCGGCGACCCTGTTGAGGTTGTAGTCGTTGCTGACGAGGTCGCCACCGAGGGCGAGCGCGAGCTTCACGAGGCGGTCGTCCACCTCGCCGCCGGGAGGAATGCGTCCGTCCTCGGTGCCGACCTCCAGGTCGTAGTCGCTCTGCAGCAGCCGCAGGACTTCAAGCCCCCTCCGGCCCCTTTGGCGTCGAAGCGGGTCGGAACTGTCGGCAATGTGCTGCAGCTCGTCAATCACAAACTTCGGGACATAGATCTCGCCTTGGAGAAAGCCGCTGCGCGCCACGTCCAGGATGCGTCCGTCAATGATGACGTTCGTATCGAGGATCTTCTTGCCCGTCCTGCGCCCCTGTGCCCTCGACTTCTGCCACGGAAGCACGTCGGACATGGACTTGAGGGCCATGATAGAGATCGCGCTGAGTCCGAGGATCAGGGCAAAGGTCAACAGTGGCGCGACGACACCCCCAAGCCCCTGGAACACGACGAGGAACGGGATCGAGGCGACGATCCCGGCGAAGATCCCGATGAAGAGGGAGACTTTGTCTCCCATCTCCATCCCGTCCCACTTCTTTACGAACCTCTCGAAGAAGCTGGCGACGATGTTGCCGATGCCTCCGCCAATGATCGCACCAAGGAGGGCCATGGCCGCCACGACGATCGGGTTGCTCGATCCAGGGTAGCCCTGCTGCTCTAGGTCGGTGCCGGTCGCGGGCGTCGTGGGCTCCTTGGGCCTCTCCTCATCCAGCTTCGGCGCCTCATCCTCGCCAGCCGCGGGGTCGCTTTGGCTGGGCTCGTCCGTGGGTTCGGTCTCCCCGTTTGGTGCGCTAGGTTCTTCCTGTCCGCCCGGAGTCTGCTCTGTTTCTTCGAGCTCCCCTTCTTCCTTCGTGCCGGTGCTTTTGGGCCCTTCCTTCAGCGGTCGCTTTATCGGGGCGCCGACGTCAATGGTGCTGTCGTCGGGAAGGCTCGTGTGTTGGACGGTGATAAAGATGTAATCGAGGAACGCAGGCATGAACGCCGCCGAAAGCACTGCGCCAACGGCGGCGAACACGAGCACGACTATGGACCGTGGACCTATAATCCTGATCTTGCCAACTCCTTGCTCCGTCCCCACCGCCCTGAGGCGGAACACTCACTCTTTCGGACGAGTTTGGCGCCTTCATTGTGCACCCGGGCGGCTTGATTCCGCCAACGAACGTCTCAAAACACGTACCGTAGGGCCCATTTGAACCCGAACTCCCGAGGCGTTTTTGTCGTCTTGAAGCCAGGCCCACGCCAGAACCGTGGGCCCTGCAGATGGTTCGGCAACAGTCCGAAGAGCTTGACAAGGCCACGGATACGCCGGTAAACACGCGGGTCGCAGGACATTGGATGCCGAAAACGCTCGTCGTTGTTGAGTCACCTGCCAAGGCGCAGACCATTAAGAGGTTCCTTGGCGGCTCGTACGACGTCAAGGCGAGCTTCGGCCATGTGCGCGACCTGCCCGAAGGCGGGGACGAGGTTCCAGCTGCGATCAAGAAGGAAAAGTGGGCGAACCTCGGCGTGAACGTGGACAACGGCTTCGAGCCTGTCTATGTGGTTCCGAAGTCGAAGAAGAAGTACGTTGACGACTTGAAGAAGGCCGCCAAGGGCGCGGACACGATCCTGCTCGCGACGGACGAAGACCGCGAGGGCGAGAGCATTTCTTGGCACGTCCTGCAGGTCGTCAACCCGGCGAAGGGCGTGAGCGTGCAGCGCATCGTGTTCCACGAGATCACGCCAGAGGCGATCGAGGAGGCGCTCCGAAACCCAAGGCAGATTGACACTTCGCTCGTGAGGTCGCAAGAGACGCGCCGGATCCTGGACCGGCTCTTCGGCTACACGCTCTCGCCGCTCCTGTGGAAGCGGATTGCGCCCAAGCTGAGCGCGGGAAGGGTGCAGAGCGTCGCGACGAGGCTCGTGGTGATGCGAGAGCGGGAGCGGCGCGACTTCGTGATCGCGCAGTACGGCGGCCTGACGGCGACGCTATCTGCGAAGGGCGAGGAGTTCGAGGCGAGGCTCAAGTCGGTAGGAGGCAGCGAGGTCGCCGACGGCCAGAGCTTCAACAACAAGGGCGAGCTCGTCAAGAAGCACTTGTGGCTGAAGTCCGACGACGCAAGAAAGCTCGCGGACGCCCTCAAGCCCGTGACGCCGTGGACGGTCACGAAGCTCGAAAAGAAGCCGGGGCGCGAGTACCCGCCTCCGCCGTTCATGACTTCGACGCTGCAGCAGGAGGCGAACAGGAAGCTCGGCTATACGGCGCGGCGCACTATGCAGATCGCGCAAGAGCTTTACGAGGGCGTTGACGTCGGCGGGAGCGAGCGCACGGGCCTCATTACGTACATGCGCACGGACAGCCTGACGCTCGCCGAGCGCGCGATCAAGGAGGCGAGGGACGTGATCGGGGCGCTTTACGGCCGCGAGTACCTGCCTGACAAGCCGAACCGCTACAAGTCGAAGTCGAAGAACGCACAGGAGGCGCACGAGGCGATCCGGCCGACGCACATTGACCGCAAGCCGGCCGACATCAAGGGCTCGCTCTCAGACGACCAGTTCAAGATCTACGAACTGATCTGGAAGCGGACGGTCGCGTGCCAGATGAAGCCTGCGGAGGTCGAGCGCACGAGCGTCGAGGTCACCGCGTCGCACGGGGGCAAGCCGCACGTCTTCAACGCCTCGGGCAAGGCGATCCTGTTCCCTGGGTTCCTGCGCGCTTACGTCGAGGGCGCAGACGACCCCGAAGCCGACCTCGGCGACCGCGAGCGCATCCTGCCCTCAATGAGCGAGGGCCAGGCGCTGGACTTGAGGGACCTCGTCTCCACGGATCACGCGACAAAGCCGCCGGCGCGCTATACGGAAGCCAGCCTCGTAAAGGAGCTGGAGGCCGAGGGGGTCGGCAGGCCGAGCACTTACGCCAGCATCATCGGCACGATCCAAGACCGGGGGTACATCTTCAAGAAGGGCAAGGAGCTGGTGCCGACCTTCACCGCGTTCGCCGTCACAGAGCTGCTCGAGAACAACTTCGACGAGCTGGTAGACACCGGGTACACGGCGAAGATGGAAGAGGACCTCGACGAGATTTCGAACGGCCAGCTCGACCACGTGCAGTACCTTCGAGAGTTCTATCACGGCACGAAGCAGCACCCCGGGCTGGAGCCGCAGGTGCGCGAGAAGGGCAAGGACATCCCGTACCCGCAGATCCGCATCGGTGAGGGGGTCATGGTGCGCATCGGCCGGAACGGCCCGTTCATCCAGCGCGGCGAAGGCGGGCCGGGCAACACGGCGAGCATCCCCGACGACCTTCCGCCGGCGGAGCTGACGCTCGAAAAGGCGCTAGAGCTGATTGAAGCGCGGAAGCCGGGTGGCACAGTGGTCGGGACCGACCCGGCGACGGGGCGGAACGTGGTGCACAAGACTGGGCGGTTCGGCGACTACTTGGAAGTCGAGCAGACCGAAGAGGAGAAGGCCGCCGAAGAGAAGCCGCGCCGTGTGACGCTCCCGAAGGACGTCTCGCCTGCAGAGATCACCGACGAGGTCCTCGGCGTCTTGCTCTCTTATCCGCGGGTCATCGGAGACCACCCTGAGTCGGGCGAGGCGATCACGATCGCGCTTGGCCGGTACGGGCCGTATCTGAGCTGCGGCACGAAGAAGGCTAACGTCGGCGAGTGGCGCCGCGGGGCGAGCCTGACGCTTGCCGAGGCGGTCGAGGAGCTCGCAAAGCCCCCGAGGGCGCGGCGAGGGCCCGAGGAGCTGCGCAACCTCGGCAAGGCCGAGGGAATCGAGGGCGACGTGCGGGTTCTGTCGGGCCGTTATGGGCCGTACGTCTCCGACGGGACGACCAACGCGACGCTGCCGAAGGGGATCGCACCGGAGGCGGTGACGATCGAGCAGGCCGCCGACCTGATTAAAGCGAAAGCGGCGCTTGGCCCGACCAAGAAGCGCCGCTTTGTACGCCGGAAGAAGTCCTAGGGGGACTCGATCAATGGGAACGCCGCCCGCGGCACACTGAAGTTCCCTACACCGGCGCCTGCCGTGCCAAACGCCGTCCAACCAAAGCCGTTCATTCCGTTGAACTTCACGATCCTGGCATTGTCGGTGTCAGCGACGTAGAGGAAGTTCGCGGTGTCGAGATAGACGCGCGTCGGTTCTTGGAACTCATTTGTGCCAGTTCCAACCATGCCGAAGGGAGTGAAGTTCGAACCGTCAATGGCGTCCATCCGGACGATCCTATTGTTGTTGGTGTCGGCGACGTAGATGCGGTCGAATGTGTCCGTTGCGACACCGGCGGGATTCTGGAAGTTGCCACCTCCGAAAGCGGTCCAACCCGTGCCAGTCATCGTTGTGAACTGGACGATGCGGCTGTTTCCAGTGTCCGCGACGACAATGCGGCCTGCCCCGTCAATGTGGACGTCCTCTGGAGCGGTGAACTCGCCTATACCATTGCCGAGCGCGCCGAAGTCTTCCCAGGTCCCAATGTTGAAGAGCGAGTTGACGCGCGTGATGCGGTTGTTGCCCGTGTCCGCGACATAGATCTGATCCAGAGAGTCTATTGCGATACCGAATGGCGTGTCGAACTGCCCGTCCCCCGTGCCGAATGTCCCGAACTCCGTCCAGTTGGTTCCGTTCAGGTCGTCAACGCGGACGATGCGGTTGTTCAGCGTGTCAATGAAGTAGTACCGGCCAAGGCTGTCGCGGGCCACGTCTGAAGGGCTGTCAAATTGGTTCGTGCCGGTACCAAAGCCGCCGTAAGTGTCCCATCCCAAGCCCAGGGCGTTTTGAATGAAAACGATGCGGTCGTTGCCCCGGTCTACGACGATGATCCCGAAGAACGGGAAGGCGAAACCGCCGCCCCCGCAGGAGGAACCCAGGAACGCGGCGAAGACCGCCAGGACGATAATGAGCTTACGGGCCATGCCAGTATTCTGACCGGTTTCTGGGTTGGAAGGTTCGGGACGGCAGGGTGAGTAGAATCGGTCCGTGCAGTACGGGTTCGTGATCAACCAGGAAACCTGTATTGGGTGCCACGCCTGCACGGTGGCCTGCAAGGCGGAGAACGACGTGCCGGTAGGCGGCTTCCGCACCAACGTCAAGTACGTCGAGTCCGGGAAGTTCCCGGAGGTCAGGCGGAGCTTCCTCGTCCAGCGCTGCAACCAGTGTTCCGACGCGCCGTGCGTGACGATCTGCCCGGTCAACGCCCTGACGAAGCGCCCCGACGGAATCGTGGACGTGGACCGGGACGCTTGCATCGGCTGTCGGGCGTGCATGCAGGCGTGCCCGTACGACGCGCTGTACTTGAACGAGGACCTGGGCGCGGTCGAGAAGTGCCACTTCTGTGCCCACCGTATCGAGAAGGGTCTTGAGCCGGCGTGCGTCACCGTGTGCCCTGTCGGTGCGATCATTCCCGGCGACTTCGACGACCCGGCGTCGAGGGTCTCGTTGTTGCGGAGGGCGCAGGTCTTGACCGCGCGTCGGCCCGAGCAGGGGACCGGCCCGAACGTGCTCTACATCGGTGCGAGCGCCGTGTCGCTCCAGCCCGGCAGCGCAGAAAAGCCACGGAGCTACATGTGGAGCGAGCGCCGCGACACGCGCCCCGAGGCGTGGCCGACCGAGGTCGCGACCGAGCCGGACGCGCGCGAGGTCCTCAACGCCGACCACAGCGTCGAGTGGGGATGGACCGTCGCGCTCTATCTGCTGACGAAGGGGATTGCGGCGGGAGCCGCGATGATCGCCCCGTTCTTCGGGCTCTTCAGGTCGCACGTGCCGTGGTGGCTGCCGGAGTCGGTCGCGCTCTTCTTTACGCTGGTCACAGTGTTCTTGTTGGTCGAGGACTTGGCGAAGCCGATGCACTTCTACAAGCTGTTCACGCGGCCGAACTGGGACAGCTGGCTGGTAAAGGGCGGGATCGTGTTGACGGTGTTCGCATTGGCTTCCGCGCTCATCCTCCTACTTCAGTATCAAACTTGGCGATTCTATGAGACCGCTGAGTTCGCTCCACCGGGACCAGCGTTTCCTTCTGAGGCGGTCATCTGGCTCCGCTGGGGTAACGCGCTGGTCGGTGCCTTGGTCGCCGGCTACACGGCGTTTCTTTTCAAACAGTGCAAAGGCAGGGACCTGTGGGAGGCGGACGGGCTGCTGTGGCACTTGCTTGCTCAGAGCGTGACGGCTGGCGCGGCGTTCTTCTTGCTGGTCGGCGTGGGTGGCAACGTGTCGGTCGTGGCTTTCTTGGTCGGCGCAGTGAGCTTGCTCGCGCTCCATCTCGCCGCTCGTGGCCACAAGGGCGTGACGGACAACGAACGACAGGCGCGCGGGTTTCTCCGCGAAGCGAAGATCGGCAGGTTTGGCGTCGAGTCCGGGCTCATGTCGGTCGTGCTCTTGTGCGCCGGGCTTGTCGCGCTGACGGCGTTCCCGGCCCTAGGTTCTATAAGTCTGTTTGTGCAAGTTGCCTGCGCGGCGGCGGTGCTACTGTTCCTCTTCGCCTACGAGCGCGTGTTCGTCCGCGCGGGACAGCTCCCGCCGCTCTCATAAGCCATGCGATCACACGACCCCGAGAAGATGACGACGACTCCGCTGGAGTCCTTCCCGCCGGAAGACCAGTGGGAAGACTGGTCGGAGTACGACCCGTCCGCGTGGCCGAAGAAGGTCGAGAAGCGCTACAGCCTCGTTCCGACGATCTGCTTTAATTGCGAGGCCGCGTGTGGCCTGATGGCGTTCGTTGACAAGGAGACGGGGGCGATCCGAAAACTTGAGGGCAACCCGTACCACCCCGGCTCGCGCGGCAAGAACTGCGCGAAGGGCCCTGCGACGATCAACCAAGTGAACGATCCGAACCGGATCCTGTACCCGCTCAAGCGCGTCGGGCTCCGCGGTGGTGGCAAGTGGGAGCGCACAAGCTGGGACGAAGTGCTCGACACGTTCGCCGCAAAGATCCGCGCCGCGATCATCGAAGACCGGCGGACCGAAGTGATGTACCACGTCGGGCGCCCCGGAGAAGACGGGTACGTCAACCGCGTGCTGCAGAGCTGGGGGGTAGACGCGCACAACTCGCACACCAACGTCTGCTCATCGAGCGCGCGCGTGGGTTACGCGCTGTGGGCCGGGGCAGACCGCCCATCGCCGGACCACGCGAACGCGAAGTTCATCCTGCTGCTCTCTTCGCACCTGGAGACCGGCCACTACTTCAACCCGCACGCACAGCGGATCATCGAAGGCAAGACGTCCGGCGCGAAGATGTGCGTGATTGACGTGCGGCACTCGAACACTGCTTCGAAGGCCGACTGGTGGCTCGCACCGTGGCCAGGGACAGAGGCGCTTCTGCTCCTCGCCATCGCAAAACTTCTGCTCGACGAGGGGCTCTACAACCGGGAGTTCATGGAGGAGTGGGTGAACTGGCAGGACACCATGCGGTGGCTATGCGATCAGTCCGATCAGTCCGATCCGACGGATCAGTCCCACTCCTTCGACAGCTTCATCGAAAAACTGAGAGAACACTACGCCTACGCGACGCCGGAAGCTGCGGCAGAAGAGTGCGGCGTCGAAGCCGACGCGATCCGGGAGATCGCTGTCGAGATCGGAAAGGCCGGGTCGGCGCTCGCCACCCACGTCTGGCGCAACGCGGCGGCAGGAAACCTGGGCGGATGGCAGGTCTCGCGGTGCCTCGAGTTCTTGGTCGTGCTGATGGGCGCGGTCGGCGCAGAAGGCGGGACGAACCTCAACTCCGACAACAAGTTCGTGCCGCCCACGTTTCTCAAGCCGCCACCACAAAAAGTCTGGAACGAGATGCTCTACCCTCTCGAATACCCGCTCGCGTTCCACGAGATGTCCATCCTCCTTCCCCACTTCCTCATGGAGGGTCGAGGCAAAGTCGCCGCGTACTTCACGCGAGTCTACAACCCGGTCTGGACGAACCCCGACGGGATCATGTGGGAGCGCGTGCTCAAAAACGAAACGATGATCGAGCTTCACGCCGCGCTCACACCGGTCTGGAGCGAGACCGCGCAGTACGCCGATTATGTTTTGCCGATGGGCAACGGGGCCGAGCGATACGACCTGATGAGCCAGGAGACGCACGCGGCCAAGTGGATCGGCTTTCGCCAGCCGGTGCAGCGCGTCGCGAGGGAACGCAACGGCGAAACGTTCGAGTTCACGTACGAGGCCAACCCGGGCGAGGTGTGGGAGGAGACCGAGTTTTGGATCGAGCTCTCGTGGCGGATTGACCCGGACGGCTCGCTGGGCATCCGCAAGTTCTACGAGTCCCCCTACCGCCCCGGCGAGAAGATCAAGATTCAGGAGTACTACCGCTGGATCTTCGAGAACTCCGTCCCCGGGCTGCCCGAAGCGGCCGCCGAAAAAGGGCTGACGCCGTACGAGTTCATGAGCCGGTACAGCGCGTTCTTGGTGAAGGACGACGCCTATGGCACCTACGAAGAGTCAGGGTTCAAGACTCCCTCCAAGAAACTCGAACTCCACAGTCAGACCATGGCGGACTGGGGGTGGACCGAGCAGACGCTCCCCGCGTACATCCCGAGCCACGTCCACCGCGCCGAGATGAAGCCGGGCGAGTTCGAGTTCGTGCTAGTGCCGACGTTCCGGCTGCCGACACTCATCCACACGCGCTCGGCGAACGCCAAGTGGCTCTACGAACTCAGCAACGCGAACCCCGTCTGGATCCACCCCTCCGACGCAGCAAAGATCGGTGTCGAAACCGGCGACCTCGTGCGCGTAGCGACGCGGATCGGCCACTACGTGAACAAGGCGTGGGTCACGGAGTCCATGCGGCCGGGGATCGTCGCCTGCTCCCACCACTTGGGCCGATGGCGACTCAACGACGAAGGCACGGACAGGATGGCGGGGGTCAAAGTCGTTCGAGAAGAACTTGACCCAGGCGTGGTGCGGTTCCGGCGCACCGAAGACATCAGCCCCTACGAAAGCAACGACGCCGACACGAAGCGGATTTGGTGGACCGACGGCGGAGTCCATCAAAACCTAACGTTCCCGGTCCAGCCAGACCCTGTCTCAGGCCAACACTGCTGGCACCAGCGAGTCGTGGTCGCGAAAGCCGGCCCAGAGGACCGCTACGGCGATATCCTCGTGGATACCAACAAGTCGATGGAAATCTATCGCGAGTGGCTAGCGATGACAAAGCCCGCCCCGGGGCCCGGCGGTCTCCGGCGCCCGCTCTGGCTCGACCGCGCCGTGCGGCCCACGGACGAGGCGTACAAGGTCTTGGGGCCGAGAATTCCCTCCCCCTTGGGGGAGGGTTAGGGAGAGGGTGCAAACGACAAGAGTCCTTTCCTCATCTCCCCTGTGGATCAGGAAACGGATCACGCCCAGTCCGCTCAATACAGACCAACAACACGTTCTTCGCCACAAGCCCCGGGTCAAAGAAACACTCCCGCGACGTGAACCTCAGAGTCATGACTCCGAGCGAAAGGAGCGCCGCATCCCTCTCGGCATCGCGGACGGGGTCGTGCTGTTCTCCGTCGACCTCGACGCACAACAACGCCTCGTGGCAATAGAAGTCGAGCGAGTAGGGGCCGAGCGGAAACTCTCGCTTGAACCAAAACCCAATGCGGTTCGCGCGCAGCTCCTGCCAAAGCTTTCTCTGCGACTCGGACATATCCTTTCGGAGCTTGCGAACTTTTTTCGTCTGCGCTGGGTTGGGGCGCGGAAGCTCCATCGCTGTGCTCCAGGTTATCCTATGTGCAAGAGGCTACTGCAAGCGCACCCTCTCCCTAACCCTCCCCCAAGGGGGAGGGAACCGGAGCGCCGCGACGGACTGCAGCGGCGCGGAGAAGACCCTCATGGGCACCATGCTCCACCTCGACCAGGGGAAGAAGTAGCGGTTGAGCGTGCCATACGGCTCGAGGTTATCCACTTGGCCTTCCCAGCCACCTTGCCGAAGGCTCAGTCATGCTGCAAACTAGTGTCATAATGGGCATCATGAAGAAAGTGGAATTCATGTCATCCACCGGCGATGGCACTGTCATTGAAGCGAGCTACGAAGGCAAGGATGCGACATTCGCACTTGTGGTTGGAGGCAACAGGCACGATGTTCGCGGGCAAATTCCCCTTGACGAACTTGAAAGTGACGAATATGTTGCCTCAACTTCTGGCGTTGGCCAATCAGTTTCTAACGAAGGAATGACCTGGGAACCTCATATCGTGTCTGGACGTACCATCAAGCTTTTTGGCAACGGTCATGAGGCGACATTAAGCCAAGAGGACAAGCGCAAACTCGCCGACTTGATAAGAGCGACGCCATGAGGAAGGTCTCCGGTTGCGCTAAGATTATTGCTTAGGGGACTGGGCGGCCTTCCAAGTTTCAGCGAAGACCTTGGCCGCTTCCGAGGTCCAGGTGTAGATCGATTCAATGGCGCGAGCAGAGCCAGCGGTCCCACTAAGCTCAAAGTTGTATGTCTGGACGAGTAAGCCTGGAAACTCCTGTTTGTAACTTGGGCGACGTAGATACGCCAGCTCATGAACTTGTGTGCGGACGGAGACAACATAGACACCGTCAACAATCGTACGATCTATTCCAACAAACACGTCGAGGCGTATGGCATCGGCAACGGACAGAGCCCAATAGCCCAGCTCGTCTTTGCTTTCGTGAAACTGAATCTTCGCACGCATTAGCTCAAGCGACACCCGGTCACGCACTTCATCTAGGGAGACCTTTAGTCCCGAGTCGGTCAGCACCTCGACATTCAGGAAGACACTTTTCGCTCCGGCGAACTTCGACTTATTCGCCGCAATCGTTGCAGAATAGTCTTTTTCTTGACCGGCAGTAGCGGGCAAAGACATCAACGCTACAGCCATGAGCCATCCATATTTGTTCATGCAGTTCCCTCCAAGCGTCGCTTCTGTAGAAGTGTTGCGACCAGAGCCATAAGTTAGCACGGCTTAGGCAAGGATTGCGAGAACACTTGCAGGCAGGCGGCCAAATGGGTGACAGACGCGGCCACCCAAGGGGAGGCGAGCGCGGGTCGACCAGGTTGAATTGAGCCTGGAAAGCGGCCGATTCGAGCCCCGCTAGGCTCAGATGGGGCTCCGTCAGACTCGAACGGGGCCCCGTTCGAGTCGGTTGGGGCTCTGTTCGAGCGGATTAGGGCTCCGTTCGAATGGGATAGGGCTCCGTTCAAGCCGGGTGGGGCGACGTGCGGGTCGGGCTGGGCCGTCCGCCGCCCGCCGGGAGACATCCAGCGCCAGCGCAGGACGGGCCAACGCCAGCGCGGAGAAGTCCAGCGCCAACGGGCCGAGGCGTACAAGGTCTAGGAGACCGAGACGAGCGCTTCTTCCGGGCGCTTTTCCTTCACTCGCGCGAGCAGCGCGGCGTTCTCTCTCTTCTTAAGGCCAGGGTCGTCCTCGAGTATCCGGATCGCCGCGCCGCGCGCCTTTTCGAGCAGCTTGCCGTCCAGGACCAGGTTGGCGAACTGGAAGTCAATGTCCGTGCCGTGCTGTTTGGTCCCGGCGACGTCGCCCGGGCCTCTGATCTTGAGGTCCTCCTCTGCGATGCGGAACCCGTCGGTCGTCGCGACGAGGACCTCCAGCCGCTTCTGCGCGTCGGGGTTGCCCGCGTCGGCGACCAGCACGCAGAACGACTGCCATTCGCCGCGCCCGACGCGGCCGCGCAACTGGTGCAACTGCGAAAGGCCGAACCGGTTCGCGTCCTCGACGACCATCACGCTCGCGTTCGGGACGTCCACGCCGACCTCTATGACCACGGTCGAAACGAGCACGTCCAGCGCGCCGCGCCGGAACGCGTCCATCGTTTCCTCTTTCTCGACCGGCTTCATCTGTCCGTGCAAGAGCCCGACCTTGTACTCCTTGAGCTCGCCCTCGGAGAGACGGTAGTACAGGTCCTGCGCCGCCTGGGTCTGCATCTTCTCGCTCTCGGCGATGACGGGGCAGACGAAGTACGCCTGCCTTCCCTCCTTCAGCAGCTTCTTCACCGACTCGTAGACGGCCGGCCGTTCCGCTGCGCGCTTCCAGTGCGTTTTGATCGGTTTGCGCCCTGGCGGCATCTCGTCAATCACGCTGAGGTCGAGGTCGCCGTACAGCGTCATCGTGAGGGTGCGCGGGATCGGCGTCGCGGTCATGACGAGCACGTCGGGGTTGCCGTAGCCCTTGGCGCGAAGCGCGGCGCGCTGCAGCACGCCGAACCGGTGCTGCTCGTCAATGATCGCAAGGCCGAGCCGCGCGAACCCGACGCCCTCCTGGATCAGCGCGTGCGTGCCGATGCAGATCTGCGCCTGCCCCGACCGCGCGGCTTCGACCGCCTTCTTCTTCTGCGCCGCCGTCTGCTTTCCGACGAGCAGCCGCGTCTCGATCCCGAGCGGGTCGAACATCCGATGGATGTTGATATAGTGCTGCTCGGCCAGGATCTCTGTCGGCGCCATCAGCGCGGCCTGGTATCCACACCGCACGCACGCGAGCATCGCCGCCGCCGCGACCGCCGTCTTGCCGCTGCCGACGTCGCCTTGCAAGAGCCGGTTCATCGGCGCGGGACGCTCCATGTCGGCGTAGATCTCCTCGATCACGCGCTTCTGTGCGCCGGTCAGTTCGAACGGGAACAGCGACTTCAGCTCGGAACGGACCGCCGGCGAGATCGGGAACGGGATTCCGACTTCCTCGTGCACCTGCATCTTCCGGAGCTGCAGCATGAGCTGGAGGTACAGGAACTCTTCGAACACGAGCCGTTCGCGTGCCTTGTCGCGGTGCTTGGTGTCCTCGGGCATGTGCATCTGCCGCAGCGCCCAGGTGAGCGGTGCGACCTTCTCTGCCTTGCGGACCGCCTCCGGCAGCGGGTCCACGACCATCGTGGCAAAGAGCTCGACCGCGGACTTCGCCGCCTTCCGTACGAGCCACTGCGGCACGCCCTCGCTGAGGCCGTAGACCGGCACGAGCCGCGCGAACTCGTCGCTCTCCTCGCCCTCGTCGAGCTCCTCCCACTCCGGGGAGAGCATCTCCATCGTCCTGCGGTCGCCTTCTTTGATCTGCCCGTACGCGATGACCTCGCCCTTCACCTTTTGCAGCTGCTTGGCCACCCAGGGCTGGTTGAACCAAACGAGCGCGATGCGGCCCGTGTCGTCCTGCAGCGACGCGCGGAGCAGCACCCTCCCGCCACGGACGGGCTTGGTGAAGACGTCCACGATGCGCCCGCGGACGCTCGCGTGCTGCCCTGGCCGGAGGAACGAGATCGGCGGGATCTCGCGGCGGTCCTCGTACCGGCGGGGGACCATGAAGAGCACGTCGCGGACCGTGTGGGCGCCGAGCTTGTTGAGCGCGGCCGCGTGCTTCGGCCCCACGCCCTTCAGAAACTGGACGTCGGTGTCGAGCCCCCGACCGGTTTTCTCCTGGCTGCCCATGTGACCGTGCTTAAATCGGAGTATGTCCGATGCCGACGACCAAGAGAAGGAACCCAAACAGCAGAAGAAGTACCCCGATCCTCCGGCCTGGGACTACAAACGAAAGCCTCCTGCTAGAACGAATGAAGGCGACTATTCCGGCATCGCACAAGGCGTCAAGCTCGCTTACACCCTGATCGGTCCCCTCATCGCCGGCTGGCTGGTCGGCTACTTCATTGATAGGTCGCGAGGTGGTACAGACGGGCAACTTTGGGGGGCCGTCATCGGCTTCTTCGCGGGCATCGCCGTACTCGCGACCCTGATGAACAGACCTCCAGGCGGTAAGGGTTGAGGGCGGCCAAAAAGACGATCTTGTTCTCGGGCATTGGTTCGTTGATCGTAGCCGTGATCGCCCTCATCGTTTGGAACGCGGATGTGTCGCTTGGAGTGGTGATCGGGTGGTGTGCAACAGCGTTCAGTCTCGTTACGGTCATGTCCCTGGCCAGAGCGCTCACCGGTGTCGGTCATGTGCAGAAGGGCCGAAACCTCGCGTGGCTCTGGGCGCTCGTCAAGCTCCCCGTTTTGGCGGGGGCCTGTGCCGTTGTCGTCGCCCTCGGCGAGGCCGCAGTATGGTCCTTCCTTGGAACGGTCACCTCGGTATACTCGCTCCTGCTTTGCGTAGCGTGGCTCGAGTCACGGGCGCCCGGCAAGTCTGGACGAACGAGCAAGAATGACACTGAGCCCAGCTAGCCTGATCGCCGCAGAGACCGGCGGCGGACACCACCTACCGGACTTTGCGATTCTCTTTTATGCGGGCGTCGTCATCTTGACTATTCTCGTCCTCGTACTCATCGCCAGGAGGGGCTTTAACGACCGGGTTTTCAAGAATCCAGTCTCCCAGGCGTCCGAGCAGATGTACCTCTTCATCGAGGGCATGGCGGTCGGAGTCATCGGCCCTCACGGGCGACGCTACGTGCCCTTTCTCTTGACGCTGTGGATGTTTATCTTTGTGTCGAACATCCTGGGGCTGATGCTGCCCCACACGCCGACAGCGAGTTGGAGCTGGAACGTCGGACTGGCGCTCGTGGTGTTCATCTACGTCCAGATCGAAGGCGTGAGGGCGCAAGGCGGCTTGGGACACCTGAGGCACTTCGCCGGGCCCAAGTTACCGATCTATCTGGCTTGGATGGCGCTCCTGATCTTTCCCATCGAGATCATCAGCGAGCTGGTCAAGATCGTCTCCCTGTCCCTGCGACTGTACGGGAACATCAGCGGCGGCCACGTCGTCAAGCAGAGCCTGGACAGCCTCGCCGGCGGATGGCCGCTAGGAGCGCTCGTCATGCCGCTCGAAATCCTGGTCGCGATCATCCAGGCTCTGGTCTTCACGATCCTGACCACAATCTATTTCAGCCTCGTGACCCATCACGAGGAGGAAGGCCACGAATCCCCAGGCCAAGGGGCGAAGGCTCATGCATAATTGGCCTCTGGTTCAAACGCGCACTGGGTAGGTGCGCACAGGAGAAACACAACACACATGTTCCAAGAAACCGCTGCAAACCCCGCAGTCATCGCAATCGGAGTCGGGCTCGGAATGGGCCTTGCCGTCCTCGGCGCAGGCATTGGCCAGGGAATCGCCGCGGGCAATGCCGTTAGCGGCATTGCCCGCCAACCGGAAGCCACCGGCAAGATTCAGACTGCGATGATCATCGGCCTCGCTCTCATCGAGTCCCTCGTCATCTTTACGTTCGTCGTCGTTAACGGGCTCAGTGGCAAAATCCCGAGCTACGCCGAGCCGGCAGAGCCGACTTCAGCCTCGGTTTCAGCAGAGACCAAGCTGGCGATGCAGAACGATCCCGTTCAGCTCGAGAGTGGGGCCGAAGCCAGTTTCGGTAGCCAGAACTGACGGAAGTGACTGCGCTCATGTCCAGGAAGTCTCAATCTCGAAAGGCCGCTAAAGTCTCGACGAACCTGGTTCTCATCGTAGCCGGCCTGCTCCTCTTTGGCGTCGGTCGCTTCGTGATGACAGGTGAGGCCTACAAGCCGCCCATTCTGGAGGGGATAGACCTTCATCTCGGTGAGACGGTCACGTCCATCGGTATCTTCCTGTTCCTTTGGGGCCTCATAAGCGGGATCTTTACAAAGCCGCTGGCAGACGCAATTAACCAAAGGACGACGAACCTCGAGCAGACTTTCGCTGAGGCTCAGGACCTCCGCGAGCAGATGGATCGGACGAGAGAAGAGTATGAGGCTCGCCTAAAGCAGACCGAGGAGGACGCGCGCACGCGCATCCAGAACGAGGTCAAGAAGGCCCAGGAGCTCCGCACGCAGATCCAGGCCGAGGCGAACGCCAAGGCCGAGGAAATGCTGCGCAAGGCGAGGGAGGAGATCGAGGCCGAGCGCGACAAGGTCATGACCCAGGTCCGCGTCCACGTCGCCAACCTCTCGCTCCTCGCGACCGAGCGCATCCTCGGCGAGAACATGGACAACGAGCGCAACCGGCGCCTCGTCGAAGAGTTCATTGACAAGGTCGAGGTGCCCAACAGGTGACGGACTCGCGCGTCGCCAAGAGGTACGCCAGGGCGCTGTTCAACACCGCCCTGTCGCAGGACATCCTCCAGAGCATAGAGGACGACCTCACCGGCGTCTGCGCCGTCATCGAGCACAGCAAGGACCTCAAGCGCTTCCTCAAGAGCCCCAACGCGACCCGCGAACAGAAGCTCCGGCTCCTGGAGACGACCTTCTCCGACCGCGTCACCGCGCTCACGATGCACGCCGTGCGGCTGTTGCTCAAGAGGCGGCGCGAGCGCCTGCTCACCCAGGTCAAGCTCGAGTACGTCACACTGAGGCGCGAGCACGACAAGGTCGTCCACGTCAACGTCGAGTCCGCCGGCCCGCTCGACCCGGCGCAGAGGGAGAGCATCCTGGCCAAGGTCGCGGACTACACCGGCCGCAGGGTCGAGTCGTCCTTCGAGACCGACGCGACGCTCCTCGGCGGAGTCAAGGTCACGTTCGACAACTTCGTCCTCGACGGCACGGCGCGCGGATACCTCAACAGGATGAGGGACCGCATCCTCTACGATCTCCTGAAACAAGCCTAACACCATGTCTATCAGACCGGAAGAAATCACCTCGATCCTGGAGCAGGAGCTCCGGGCGTTCGACAAGAAGATTGACGTCGAGCACGTCGGGACCGTCCTGCAGGTCGGCGACGGCGTCGCGCGCGTGTACGGCCTCCCCGACTGCCAGGTCGGCGAGATGCTCGAGTTCCCCGGCGGAACCATCGGCCTCGCGCTCAACCTGGAAGAGGACAGCATCGGAGCGGTCCTCATCGGCGAGTCGGACCACATCAAGGAGGGCGACCCGGTCAAGGAGACGGGGCGCATCATCCAGGTCCCGGTCGGAAAGGGCGTCCTCGGCCGCGTCGTGAACACGCTCGGCCACCCGCTCGACGGCGAAGGCACGATCCACTCCGAGGAGTACCGCCTGCTCGAGACCAAGGCCCCCGGCGTCGTGGACCGCCAGCCCGTCACCGAGCCGCTGCAGACCGGAATCAAGGCCATTGACGCCATGATCCCGATCGGGCGCGGCCAGCGCGAGCTCGTCATCGGCGACCGCCAGACCGGCAAGACGCAGATCTGTATAGACACGATCATCAACCAGAAGTCCACCCACCAGCCCGGCGGCAGCCCGGTCTACTGCATCTACGTCGCGATCGGGCAGAAGATGTCGAACGTCGCGCGCGTCGTGGAGACCCTGCGCGAGAACGGCGCGATGGAGTTCACCACCGTCGTCGCATCCTCGGCCTCGGACTCCAACGCGATGCAGTACCTCGCGCCGTTCTGCGGCGCGGCGATCGGCGAATATTTCCGCGACAACGGGATGCACGCCCTCGTCGTCTACGACGACCTTTCCAAGCACGCGCAGGCATACCGCGCAACGTCGCTCCTGCTGCGAAGGCCCCCGGGCCGCGAGGCGTACCCCGGCGACGTCTTCTACCTCCACTCGCGCCTTCTGGAGCGCGCGGCGAAGCTCTCCGACAAGAAGGGCTCAGGCTCGCTCACCGCGCTCCCGATCATCGAGACCCAGGCGGGCGACGTCTCGGCCTACATCCCGACCAACGTCATCTCGATCACCGACGGCCAGATCTACCTGGAGCCGGACCTCTTCTTCGCCGGCGTCCGGCCTGCGATCAACGTCGGCATTTCGGTCAGCCGCGTCGGCGGCAACGCGCAAGTCAAGGCGATGAAGCAGGTGGCTGGGCGCCTGAAGCTCGAGATGGCGCAGTACAACGAGGTCAAGGCGTTCGCGCAGTTCGCCAGCGACCTCGACCGCGCGACGCAGCTCCAGCTCATGCGGGGCCAGCGGCTCACCGAGCTGCTCAAGCAGGACCTCGTCTCGCCCGTGGACGTCGTGGACCAGATCGTCGCGATCTACGCCGGCACCGCAGGGTTCCTGGACGAAGTGAAGAACTCCGAGGTCAAGGAGTTCGAGAAGGGACTCCTCACCTACGTCCACGACAAGTACCCGGACGTCTTCGAGACGCTCAAGAAGACCTACACGATGACGCCAGAGCTCGAAGAGACGCTCAAGAACGCTTACCGCGAGTACACCGACCAGTTCAAGGCAACGCAGGCGAGCGCGTAACCCAGGCACATGGCGACGCTCAAGCAGATACGGCAGCGCATACGCACGGCGAAGAACATCCGCCAGATCACGCGGGCGATGAAGCTCGTCGCCGCCGCGCGCCTGACCCGCGCCAAGACCCGCGTCGAACAGGCGCGGCCCTACAGCGACAAGATGCGCGAGTTCATCGGCAGCATCGGCGCAGCGGGCGACATGCCCGACAACCCGCTGCTCGTGCGAAGGCCGGTCAAACGCACCGTGCTCGTCGTCATGACGGGCGAGCGCGGGCTATGCGGCTCGTTCAACTCCGCGCTCATCCGCAAGGCCGGCGACTTTTTGCGCGAGACCGAGGGCGAAAAGGCGCTCGTCGGAGTCGGCCGCAAGGGCGCGCAGTTCTTCGCCAAGCGCGGCTACGAGATCCTTCACCGCGTCACCGTCCCGACGGCGGGACCAGAGCTGCAGAACGCTATCGAGGTCACGGAGAAGGTCAAAGAGTTGTTCATAAGCGGCGAGGCCGACGCCGTCCACGTGCTCTACAGCAAGTTCTTTTCACCCATCCGACAGGAGCCGACCATCGTGCAGGTCCTTCCGATCGAGCCGCCCAAAGGTGAGGCCAAGTCTGGAAAGACGTACGAGTTCGAGCCTGAGCCGGAAGCTCTGCTCAACCTGCTGCTGCCCAAGTACCTGCTGACGATCGTGCTGCAGGCGATGCTGGAGTCATCGGCCAGCGAGCACGGCGCGCGCATGACCGCCATGACCAGCGCGACCGACAACGCGGGCAAGATGATTGACAGCCTCACCCTCACCGCGAACCGCGTCCGCCAGGCCTCGATCACCAAGGAGATCCTGGAGATCGTCGCCGGCGCAGAGGCACTGAAGTCTTAAGCGCGGAAGACTCTATATGTGCGGGCCACAGGCCCGCGCTCCAATACCCGAAACCCGACGCCCGACACCCGACACTCCGCTCCCGGTTGCGCTCAGGGGCGGCTCCCCGGTAAAACGCCAGCAAGGTCCCGCCCATGCTGCTCACCATCGCCCTCTTCGCCACGATCTACGACGCCCCGCTCAACGCCCAACAGGTCGTCCAGCGCGGCGAGAACACTTACGGGACCCAACAGTTCCACCAGCACACTGAGACCGTCCCTGACCCGAACGACCCGACCAAACAGGTGCAGGCCACGGTCAGCTATTCGTTCGAGTTCGAAGTCCGGGACATCGAGGCCGACGACGAGGACTACGAGCCCTTCCGGCTGGTGCGCGTTCGACCGGAGTCTCCCGCCAGGACCTTCGAGATGTCCGAGACGCGCGTCGGCATCGAGGGCGCCCGGCGCAACCAAGGTGAGCTCCGCCAGCTTTCAGAAGCACTCAAGGGCGAGAACATCCCCACGTCGAACGCGCCGGTGTTCCGCCGCGCTGTCAATGCGATGCGCGAGATCGCCGCCGCAAGAGTCAGCCCCAAGCCGATCACGATCAATCCGAACCTGGGAATCCAGTCCGGCGGATGGACCGAGCGCGAGTATGGCTACGACATTTATTACACGGACCTCATGATCTCGCTCAAGAAGCACGTGACGATCGCCGGACGCATGGGCGTCACGACGACGACGGTCGGCGAGCCCGCCTACATGTACATGTACGAGTACTGGATCCCCATTCCTCTCGAGCGAGAGAGGTTCATTCCCGACCCGGTCAAGGACGACAGGTCCAGCTACCACATCCCGGAGGGCCTTGGCGGACTGCAGTTCAGCGACTCTTATGCGGACCTCCTCGGCGTCCGTTACGTCACCACCCCGCGGCTAGAGCTCGGATACGACATGTCCTCGGGCAAGAAGACCGTCACGGCCCGGCAGTACCGCGACGACATCGTCAGTCGGCTGCCCGAGAACCGCCGCAACTTCTACGACCTCATTGACCTCACGCCGAACGGCGTCAACGAGATGCTCAACTGTACCGCCGGGCAGGGCACGAGCATGAACAGCCTGCAGGTCCCCGGCGACCCTGACGGGCTCGGAATGCCGCGCTGCGGGTCCGAGATGATGTTCCCCGTCGGCACGGCCTGGATCCCCGACAAGCCCGGCTACCAGTCCATGACCAACATCAACCCGGTCCGGATCAACTTCGCGTTCGAGGCCAGCCTCGACGGCGGGCTCGTGACGGTCCAGGACGTGCGGATGCACTGCCTCAACATGGCGCTGAAGGAGCCTGCTGCAGGTGTGCGTTACTTCCCCTACATGAGCAACGACGAAGTCATGGAGGGCCTCGCCAAGATCGCCGGCGACAGCCGCTTCCGCGGCCCCTGGGACCAGGTCCGCACGTGGATCTACACCGACAAGGTCGGCCTCACAGACGCGAACAAGCGCATTGCGCCGCCCATCACCGAGGGCCAGTACGCCAACGGCCTCTTCGACGTCTTCCGCCTTGGAGGGTTGAACGCTAAGGACCTCCTGAACAAGAAGCTGTTCGAGCCGATCCTCCTCGCCTCGCCAGGCACGAACGACAAGGCGTTCAAGTGGCTCTCGATGCACATGGGCGAGAAGTTCGGCGCGGACGTCCGCAAGTACCTCGAGGCCGTGCCCGAGGAGCTGAAGACGATGGTCACCGCTCCGGGCAGCGAGTTCGAAAAGGCGCAGGTCCCGCGCATGATGACGTCGCTGCTGACCTCGGTGAACAAAGACGCGCGCATGGGCGCGCTCTCGTTCCTCGACAAGCTGCGCGACGGCGAGAAGGTCCTCAAGGACCAGGTCGGCGACCTCTCCGCATGCCTGTACTCGGACGACGCGAAAGAGGTCGAGCTCGCCAAGAAGGTCGCAGCCCGCTACGTCTCGCCGCTGGACGCTGAACTTCGCGCGCTCTACGCGCGGTAGGTGGACGCCACTTAAACGACGAGCGACGAGGGATCTCCCATCCATCCCTCGATCTCGGCGTCACTGGCCGAAACGAGCCGCTCGTGAAGGCGCGCAAGTTGTTCCGCCTGCTCCTGTCGCGTCCGACGGCGGACGGCGCCCTCCAGAAACCGCACTCTCTCTTCGCGCGTCTCGCACACCAACCGCGGCACGGGCGTCGGCTTGCCGCCCTCCAGCGCAACCATCGTCACCCGCGCGGTGTTCGTGTGCCGCCTGTCGCCTTTCGTCAGGTCGGTCGCAAAGACGTCAATCGTCACCTCTAGCGAAGTGCGCCCGACGAACGACACGCACCCTTCCATCTCCACGAGGTTCCCGACGTCCACGGGATGGTGGAAGTCCACGCGGTCGAACGAGGCCGTCACGCACACCCGCCCGGCGAACTTCTGCGCCGTCGCGCTCGCGGTCAGGTCCACCATCGCCAGGATCGAGCCACCAAACACGTTTCCTAGCACGTTTGCGTCGTTCGGCGTCATGATTTGAGCCATCCGCGTGACGGTCTCCGCGACTCGCTTGGCTTTCATGCGCTCAGCACGATCCTTGCGAACGTGTCCGCGTCTAGCGAAGCCCCACCGACGAGCCCGCCGTCAATGTTCGGTTGCGCGAACAGCTCCCGAGAGTTGTCGGCCTTGATCGAGCCGCCGTACAGGACCCGCACGCTCTCCGCCACGTCGGCGTCCGCGATCGAGCCCACCAACCGGCGTATCAGTCCGCACACCCGCTCCGCCTCTTTCGTGTCGCAGACCTCCCCCGTCCCGATCGCCCACACGGGCTCGTAGGCGACGACGAACGAGAACAGCTCGGCAGGGTCCACGCCGGTGAGCGCAGCGCGCAACTGCTTCTCGACCACACCATCCGTCTTCCCCGCGGCCCGCTCGGCCCCGGTCTCCCCCACGCACAGGATCGGGTTGATCGCGTAGTACAAGAGCGCCTTGATCTTCAGCGACACGGTCTCGTCCGTCTCGCCAAAGTACGGCGCGAGCGAACCCGAAAGCGAAGACGAGCCGAACCGTCCGCGCGACTCCGAGTGCCCCACGATGCAGTAGTCGCAGCAGTATTCAGCGAGCATCTTCGCGCTCACCTTCCCCGTGAACGCCCCCGACTCCTCCCAAAAGACGTCCTGCGCGCCGACCTTCACCTGCGTGTCCCTCACCAGCTCGCGCACCTTCGGGATTGCGATGAACGGCGGGCACACCACGACGTCCACTTCCCAGAGGTTGTCCACCTGCCGGATGAAAGCCTCGACGAGCGCCGCCGACTCCATGGCGGTCGTGTTCATCTTCCAGTTCCCGGCGACGAGCTTGCTGCGCATACGGCTACCCCACGATCACTTCTGGCTCGACCACGATCGTCACCTTGTCGCGCACGGCGTTCGTGATGATGCAGTAGTTGTCGGCCTTGTGCGCCATCTCCTCCGCTGTTTTCACCTGCGCATCGTCGGCGCCCGCGGCGAGCCGGATCTTCGAACGCACCGTGATCTTCTTGTACGTGAACTGCGGGCCGTTCTCCTCCACCTCACCGACGGCGCTGACGCTCATCTCCGTCACCGGGATCTTGCGGTTCTCAGCGATGATCCCGAACGTCATCAAATAGCACGAGGCCACCGCCATCGCCAGAAGCTCCTCCGGGTTCGTGCCGCCGCCCACGCCGCCGAACTCTTTGCCCACAGCGATCTTTGCGGTCGTGCCGCTGCCCTCTCCCTTTGCCTCTCCGTGCCCACCACGGCCCCCTTCCCACGCCACGCTGACGGGGTATTCGTGCGTCTTCGCCATGGAGCGAGGTTACCCCTGGGAGGCCCCGTGGGCCAGGTTCGCCAAAGGTACAATCCCGGCCCCGAGGCGCCGTGCCCAAGTGGTTAAGGGAACGGTCTGCAAAACCGTCATTCAGCGGTTCGAATCCGCTCGGCGCCTCCAGACTCTCTTCAGCCGACCGCTTGCCGGACACGCTCCAAGGCTGCCTGGACCTCCTTGGCCTTGTCCGCCTTCGCCTGTGCGGACTGCAGCGCGGCGATCTGATCGTAGAGCCGCTGGGCCTCGCTCAGCGCTTCGACGGCACGAGGCGTCCCTTTCACGATCGCCTTCAGCCCCTTCAGCAGGGTCCCGATCCCCGGCAACGGCAGGTCCGTGTAGCCGAGCATGTCCGCAGCCATCGAGGTGAGGTCCGCTGCCATCGAGAAGAAGCTCTCGTCCGCGAGGACCTTGTCCACGAGCGGGATCGCGCGCGCCTGCTGCCCCGCGTCGGCCGCGCCACCGATGTCGTTGAGCAAGTTGAGCGCCTTCTGCTTTCTTTGGATGTTCGCCTCAAGCCCGGCGTCCCTCCCACCCTTCGCGGCGAGCTCTGCCTGGAGCTTCTTGATCCGTTCTGCGAACGAGAGCTTGACCGCGCGCAACCAATCGTTGAACTCCCTGCGCGACATCGCTAGCTTGGCGTTGTGCAATGAAACCGCGTACAACAGTCCCGCGATGTTGTACGAGCCGGAGCCCGTCGCCGTCAGTTGGAACGTCCGCGTGAACACGCCGCCGCGCACGTCGGCCGACTCGATCGCGAAGTTCGTCCGAGGCGCCAAGTTGACCACCTGTGGAGTGTGGTTCACCACCTCGACCGGGATCGGGTAGAGGGAGAACGGCGCGCCCTCGAGCCCGTCCACGCGCACCGTCAGCGTCGCGGTCTCGCCGCGCAAGAGCGTCGTCTTGGTCGCCGACAAGGTCAGCCGCGGGAGGAACACCGTCCCTTCCGCCGTCGAGCCCGCTTCGTTCACCGTCACAGACTTCTTGCCGATGAAAGAAGCGTCCGGCTGCACGACCGTCCCTCGCGGCGTCTCGCAGATCACCGGCGCGGACTTTCCGCCGACCGACACGGACGTCGTGCTTGCGTCGCCGTCGAACGGCCCTGTGATCGTCAACGGCCGGCCCGTCGCCGAGACCTCTGGGATCACGAACGGCGGGCGCACCGTGTCCGGGTCGCTCTCGATCGCCAGCGGAGCGCTGAACTCCTTCTCTCCCGACCGTAGCACGATCCGCGGAGAACCGCCCGTAGGCAGCTGCGAGACCCGTATCCAGCAAGAGGAGTCATCGCTCGACCGCACCGCCGGGACGCCCGCCACTTCGATCACATAGCCGACGAGCACGCTCTCGTTCGTCGCCCTTTCCGTGCCCGTGCCCCTCGCCTCGGCGACGACCGTCCCAGTGATCACGTCCCCGGCCATCATGTCCGCCGGCAGGTAGACCTGCACCATCCCTTCCGGAGCCCGAAGCTCGGTCACCACGATCCCCGAGAGCACAGCCTGGCTCACCATCGGCTCCTGCCCCATCACAACCATCGCGATCAGCGCCGTCATGCCCCTAGTGTCCCACAGATTCGCCCGTTCCTACTCCTACTCCTGACCCTCCTTCATACTGGATCTGTTGTCCCGCCGCGCATTCACCTTGATCGAGCTCCTCGTGGTCATCGCGATCAGCGCGATCCTGGCCGCAATCCTCTTTCCCGTCTTCTCCCGGGCGAAGGAGGCCGCCAAGAAGGCCTCGTGCCTGAGCAACATGAAGCAGATCGGCCTGGCGGTCGAGATGTACCTCGGCGACTACGACGACCGGCTCCCCGACCGCCACGACCTCAAGTCCGCCCTGCCCGGGGGGTTCAGGCCCTGGGCGACTTGGCCGCCCAGCGACCCGCGCGGCGGCTGGGCCGTGCTCGTGCTGCGGCCTTACACGAAGAACGACCAGATCTGGCTCTGCCCCACGCGCTTCGCGCCCGGGCAGGTGCAGGTCGAGCAGGAGACGGGCGACGGCTCGACGACGAACTACTGGATGTGGCGGTTCGACCGCGAGACCGTGCCTACTCCGCTCGACAACTTCTGGGGCAAGACGCCCGAGCAGTGCGTGGCAGACCTGCAGACGGCGAACGACCCGATCATCGGCTTCCCCGACGGCGTGGCCGACGTCGAGATGCTCGTGGACCCGTACTTCCCCGGGACGATCCCCTCGACGCCGGCCAACCTGCGCGGAAAGTCGGTCCACTTTGGCGGCCGCAACCGGCTCTTCCTGGACTCCCACGCGAAGTTCTTGAAGGATAGAAGGACGGACTGACGCCCTCGATCCTCCATAATTAGGGGACACGCCGTGCCCGAGAAGACAGACCTCGCCAAGACCACAGAGATCGGCGCGTTCGGCCTCGCGAACCCGCCGGAGATCCACCTTGAGTTCCCTGGATTCACGGGCTCCCTCGCACTGCTCTTCACCGTCGTCAAGGACCGCAAGATTGACCTGCTCGGCGTACCGCTCGCACCGGTCTGCGAAGCCTACTTCCGGTACATCATGGAAAGCGCCGAGCACGACCTGGAGAGCGCGGCCGTCGCGCTCGCCGGGCTCGCCTATCTCATCGAGCGCAAGGCCTGGCTGCTACTGCCAGTGGACGAGGAGCCGGACGGCGACGAGCTGCTCGATATCCTCGAGCCGTACATTGACTCGTTCCGCCCCGCGATAGACGACCTGCGCGCCCGCGCAGAAGAGCGCGAGTCGCTCTTCTTCCGCTCCGCCGAGGGCGCCGAGGCCTACGAGCTGCCGTTCGACTCGTCTTCGGTCAAGGTCTCTGACCTTGCGCGCGCGCTGGAGCGGCTGCTCGAGCGCGCGAAGCCGGACACGATCGACCCGCCGACCCGCCCGCAGCGGTCCCTGTCCGAGATGATGACGATCGTCCTGCGCGCGCTGCCCGACAAGTTCACGTCGCTCGACGAGATCGTGGTCGGGGACTTCACGCGGTCAGAGGTCGTCTGGTGGTTCTTGGCGCTGCTTGAGCTGATCCGCCTGGGCCAGGCCCGCGTGGAGGTCAAGGACGGCGACGTCCGCTTCCGGCACCAGACCGACTAGCGAGTGTCTCAACGAACCTGGTTTCAGTTGCTGCTAGTCCTTTTGTCTCATTTTTCGAATATTAACTTGACAAACAGTCCACCTATGGTGGTATCCTGTAGATATGAGCAAGAAGAAGATGCGAAGCCTCCCGCCCGACGTCGAGACCTTCATCGCAGCTTGTTCCCAGTTCGGTGACGACCCGGAGCAAGGAGAGCGGATTACGAACAACCTCACTACCTTCGCGAACGCAGCCATGAAAGACGGTCTCTTCGACGTCGGCTACGGCAAACCGCCCGTCGAGCACCGGTTCCAGAAAGGAAACCCCGGCGGCCCCGGCCGACCGAAGATCCCGCCACTCGAGCGTGTGCTCAAAGCGCAGCTCAAGGCCGACAACGAGCGCGCGCTCAAACGCCTCGTCCGACAACTCCTCAAAAACGCGCTAAAAGGAGACCAAAGAGCACTCAACGCGATCATCAGAATCTCAGCCTGATTTCCCGTTTAAAACGGGAGTTCGTCGTCCTCGGAATCCCCGCCCCATCCGAACCACCACAAAAGACGTCCAAACGGGGAGGTGCGAAGCGGTTCTAGCCGACGACGTATAATGATTGGATGGAGCGCGTTTTCGATGTCTACCTGACCCCTCCAGACGAGGACGGATGGTGGGTCGTTGAGTGCCCTAGCATTCCTGGCGCCGTCTCACAGGGCCGCTCAGAAGAAGAGGCGCTCGAGAACATCAAGGACGCGATCTCGGCCTGCCTTCAGGTTCGACGCGAGGCGGGCCTTCCTGAGACCGTCATTGCCCGCCAGGTCAAGATCGGCGCCTGATGGCGAAGCTTCCCGTCTGTAGCGGTGCGGAAGCTGTCAAGGCGTTTCAGCGCCTCGGCTGGTCGGTAGCACGCCAGAGCGCAAGTCACATAGTCCTTGTCAAGTCGGGCAGGGCCGTGACGCTCTCGGTTCCGAACCATCGGACGCTCGCGACTGGGACGTTGCGCGCCCTCATCCGCCTTGCTTCGCTCACGGTCGAGGAGTTTGCAGGCGCCCTGAGGCCGTGAGGCACATTCGACTCGGTACGAACGTGTTAAACTACATCAACTCGTGAGGCTCATAGACAAGGTCCATGCCCTGCTGTTCGTCGCCGACTCCCCGGCGACGGTGGAGGAGATCGCCCAGGCGCTCGAGATACCGGAGTTCGAGATCGAGGCCGCCCTGGAACAGCTCGGAGGCAAGCTCACCGGCGAAGGCCCGGTGCAGCTCGTCCGGATCGCGGGCGGATACCAGGTCTGCACGAAGCCCGACTACGCCGAGCCGGTCGCCAAGTTCCTGAAGCCGCAGGCACACAAGCTCACCCGGAGCGTGATGGAGGTGCTGGCGATAGTCGCCTACAAGCAGCCGATCACGATGCCCGAGATTGACGCGATCCGCGGGGTCCAGAGCGACTACGGGCTCGGGCAGCTCGTAGAAAAGCGGCTGGTGGCCGAGGTCGGACGAAAGAACTCGCCGGGCCGACCGGTCCTTTATGGCACCACCCAGCAGTTTTTGCACCTGTTCAACCTGGACAAGCTGGACGATCTGCCCGACGTTAAGATAGAGGTCGAGGCGGGCCTGGCCGTGCCGCAAGAGGAGCTGGCCCTCGTAGAGGGCGAGTAAGCCTTGGAAGCCGGGGCGATCGGGCTGCTGGTGCTGGGCGTCGTGTTCCTCGGCGTGTTCGTCGGGGTGGTCGTGATGATCGTCAAAGCAGCCAAGTCAGGCAAATGAAGGTTCTACGAAACACCCTGTTCGCAACCCTGCTGCTCGTCGCACAGGGCGCGCTCGGTATGGACTCGATCACCGCCGAGAGCGCGATCGTCGTCGAGTCCGGCACTGGGCGCGTGCTGTGGGAGCGGGACTCGGCTTCACGGCGGTACCCGGCGAGCACGACCAAGATCATGACCGCGCTGCTGCTGATCGAGAACGTCCGCATGGACGCCGTCCTGCGCGCTCCTGCGGACGTCGAGAGCGTGAAGGGTTCGTCGCTCGACCTCAAGCCCGGCGAAGAGGTCGTCGCCGAAGACCTGCTCTATGCGCTGCTGCTACGGAGTGCGAACGACGCGGCGTACACGGTCGCGGTGAACATCGCTGGCTCTCAGTCGAAGTTCGCACAGCTGATGAACGAGCGCGCGAAGAAGCTCGGCTGCACTGGCACGAACTTCGTGAACCCGCACGGGCTGCACGACCGGAACCACTATTCCACCGCGCAGGACCTTGTGCTGATCGCGCGCGAGGCGATGAAGAACGAGACGTTCGCGAAGGTCGCCGGTTCGAAGTTCCGGTTCATTGATCGCTCGATGAACGAAGAAGACACGTTCTTGCGGTCGCACAACTCGTTCTTGAAGAACCGCGCGGACGCGACTGGTATCAAGACGGGCTGGACGATCCCTGCCGGGCGCTGCTTCGTCGGGAGCGCGGAGCGCGACGGGCTCTCGGTCATCACGGTCGTGCTCAAGAGCACGTCGTGGGACGCAGACTCGAACGTCCTCGCCGACTGGGCCTTTGCAAACTGGGAGATGGGGACGGTGATCGCTCCCGACCAAGTGCTCTTGAACGCGCCGGTGAAGGAGGGCGAGCGGCTGAACGTGCCCCTTGCAGCCGCCGAGCCGTTGCGCATGCTGCACGAACGCGGGGCCGACGACCTCTCCTACAAGGTCGTCCGCACGAACGTGACCGCGACCGCGCCACTGCGGCGCGGCGACGTGCTTGGGACCGTGACCGTGGTTGACCAGGACGGCACCGAGCACGCGATCCCGGTGTATGCTGCCCAGGACGTGCTGGTCGCAAAGTTCTCTCTCGGTGGCGACGCGCTCGCGCCGACGTTCATCCTCATCGTGGGCGTCCTGATGGGTGCCGCGTGGTTCGTGCGACGGCGGGTCGCGCGTTGACCGAGCCGGTCCGGCTACACCGCTACATCGCGTCGTGCGGGCTGTGCAGCCGCAGAAAGGCCGAAGAGCTGATCGCAGAGGGCCGCGTCTCCGTCAACGGTGAGCCCGTAGCGCAGCCCGGCACAAAGGTCACCGACAAGGACCGCGTCGAGGTGGACGGCCGCGTTATCAAGCCGCAGAAGTTCATTTATGTGGTCATGCACAAGCCCAGGGGCGTCATCACCGCGATGTCCGACGACCGCGGTCGCAAGACCGTCGCGGACCTGCTGCCGCGTCTGGACGCGGTGGTGAAGCCGGTCGGGCGGCTCGACTACGACACCGACGGGCTGCTGCTTTTCACCAATGACGGCGAGCTCGCGAAGAAGCTGACGCACCCGAGCCACGGGTTTGAAAAGGAGTACGAGGCGGTCGTGCGCGGCGAGGTCGAGCCGAAGGCGGTGGAGCGGCTGCGCAAGGGCGTGCGGATCGAGCGTCGCACGACGAGCCCCGCCGTGGTGGAAGTGCTCGGCGCAGACCGTCGCGGGACCAGGCTGCGGTTCGTGCTGACGGAAGGGTGGAAGCGGCAGGTGCGGCTGATGTGCGAGTCCGTCGGCCACCCTGTGATCGAGCTTCGGCGCACGCGGTTCGGGCCGCTGCGCCTGAAAGGGATGTCGCCGGGCGAGTGCCGGATCCTGACGCAGAAGCAGGTCGAAGCGTTGAAGAAGGAGTAGGGCCCCCGACTGACCTCTCCCCTGCCCCCTCTCCCCACACCGGACATCCGGGGCGGTGAGAGAGGGCGATGGCTCCGAAGAAACAGCCGCTCTCCTCTATCGGGGTGTTTCCGCGTCGTTTCGTGAACGCCATTCAAGATGTTCGGCTTGGGAGCGCCGGTGTTTCATAGGCCGTTCGACCCGGTTTTCCACAGGGCGGTACCCTAGCGCCGATGCCGAACCGACTCTCCGGCGAAGACTCGCCCTACCTGCTGCAGCACAAGAACGATCCTGTGGACTGGCACGCATGGGGCGACGAGGCGTTCGAAACGGCGAAGGCGCAGGACAAGCCGGTGTTCCTGAGCGTCGGTTACAGCGCGTGCCACTGGTGCCACGTGATGGCCCACGAGTCGTTCCAGGACAGCGAGGTCGCGGGCGCGCTCAACAAGTACTTCGTTTCGATCAAAGTGGACCGGGAGGAGCGGCCGGACGTGGACGACGCTTACATGACGGCCGTTCAGCTCGCGACCGGGCACGGCGGCTGGCCGATGAGCGTGTTCTTGACGCCCGACAAGAGGCCGTTCTTCGCGGGGACCTACTTCCCCAAGAACGCGCGCGGCGACTTCCCAGGGTTTCGAACGCTCGTGACGTCGCTCGGCCAGTCTTGGAGCGAGCAGCGCGATGAGATCGAGGAGGCGGCAACGACCTTTGCGGGCACGTTGCAGTCCTATTTGTCGCAGTCGGCGGGGCCGCTCTCGCCGTCGTTGGAGGTGCGGCTCGTGGACAAGGCCGTCGAGGAGCTTCATGGAGAGTTCGACTTTGAGAACGGGGGCTTCGGCTCGCGCCCGAAGTTCCCGCCGCACGCGACTTTGCGCTTCCTGATGGAGTACGGCGCCTCGCGGCACCTGCTGCCCGACTTCGACGAGTCGCTGATCGAGCAGGCGTCGCACATGGCGGTGATGACGCTCGAGAAGATGGCGCTCGGCGGGATCCATGACCACGTCGGCGGCGGGTTCCACCGGTACAGCACAGACGCGGAGTGGCGCCTGCCGCACTTCGAGAAGATGCTAACGGACAACGCGCTGCTGCTCTCGCTCTACGCGTCTGGCGCGGCGTCTGCAGGCGACCCGTGCGTTCGCACGCACTTCGAGCGCGTCTCGAACGGGATCGTGCGATGGATGACTGGGACGATGCGCACGCCCGAGGGTCTGTTCATGTCCGCCGTAGACGCGGACAGCGAGGGCGAGGAGGGGCTCTTCTACACGTGGACCTCTGATGAAGTCGTCGGGGCGGTCGGCGAGACGTTCGCGCAGGCGTTCGGCGTCGAGCCCGAGGGCAACTTCTTCGACGAGGCGACTGGCAAGCTGACGGGGGGCAACGTGCTGAAGCTCGACCAGGACGTGGAGGGGTCGTTCGACTCGGACCTCGCGACGCTTTTTGCATTACGCTCTGAGCGCGTCCACCCACTGATTGACGACAAGTGCGTCGCCTCTCACAACGCGCTCGCGATCGGCGCGCTCGCGCAGTCGGGCCATACGGACCTCGCATCAGCTGGCGCAGAAGAGTGGGCCAGTGCTTTCGAGGCCCTTGGACACATCCCGCACCAGATAACGAACGGCAACAAGAAGGGGATTGGCTTTCTGGACGACTACGCGTACATGGCGAACGCGATGCTCGACCTTCATGCCGCGACGAACGGGCCAAAGTGGCTGCAAAGCGCAGAGGCGATCGCGGACCAGATGTGCGAGATGTTCCAAGACGGCGACCGCTTCACCGCGACGAGCGCGAGGCACGAGGAGCTCTTCGGCCGCACGGTCCCCGCGCTCGACCATGCGACGCCGAGCCCGCTCGCGGCGGCCGCGAGGGCGCTCTACCGGCTCGGCAGAACCGCAGAAGCGCGCAGCGTCCTGCTCGGTAGCCTCGGTTGGATGCAGCGAACCTCGCGCGCAGCGCACAGCCTCGTCCTGCTCGCGTTCGAGGACATGATCGCGCACCCCGACGCCGAGCGGACCGTCGGCAAGGCGAAAAAGCCCGAGGTCACAGTCAGGCTCGAGCCCAGGGAGGCCGCGGTGGACAAGGACGGCTGGGCGGAGACCGAGGTCGTGATCCAGATCCCAGAAGGGATGCACATCAACTCGAACGACCCGACCGCGAAGTGGCTCACGGCGACCGCGCTGCACGTAGAGGGCGTGTTCGGCGAGGCGTCCTTTCCCGCTTCGAGCGGCGAAAGGTACGAAGGTGAGGTCCGCATACCGCTGCGCCTGCGCGCAAAGTCCAAGACAGACGAGTTCGTCCTTCGTGTGCGGTACCAGGCGTGCACCGAATCGGAGTGCCTGCTTCCGCAAGAAGCGACCCTGACCGGCGTCGTCGTCGTGCCCTGAGTAAACTCGCGACATGACAGTCCTCGTCGCAGACAAGCTCGAGCAGTCGGCCCTAGACGGTTTCAAGGCGCTGGGGTGCGAGGTCGTAAGCGACCCGGACCTGAGCGACTCGGCCCTGCACGACGCCCTGGTCAAGACGGGCGCCGAGGTGCTGGTGGTGCGCTCGACCAAGGTGCCGGCGGAGGTGCAGGCCGGCACGTCGCTCCGCATGGTCCTGCGCGCGGGCGCCGGATACAACACGATTGACGTGGACGCGGCGACTGTGAACGGGGTCTGGGTGGCAAACTGCCCGGGCAAGAACTCAGTCGCGGTCGCGGAGCTGGCGATCGGGCTGCTACTGGCCCTGGACCGATTCATCCCCGACAACGTCGGCGAGCTGCGCGCCGGTAAGTGGAACAAGAAGAAGTTCGGCAAATCTCGGGGTCTGTTCGGGCGGACGCTCGGGCTCGTTGGATATGGAAGCATCGGCCGCGAGATGGTGCCGCGCGCTCGCGCGCTCGGGATGGACGTCGTAGTGTACAGCGGCCACCTGAGCGACGCGGAGGCTGCGTCCCTCGGCGTCCGCAAGGCGTCTTCGTTGGAGGGGCTCGCGCGCGAGTCCGACGCGGTCTCTTTGCACGTCTCGATGCGGCCGGAGACGAAGGCGATGATCGGCAAGCCGTTCTTCGACGCGATGAAGCCGGGCGCGTACTTTGTGAACACGAGCCGAGGGGAGGTGGTGGTGCAGGCGGACCTGCTCGCGGCGACGGCGTCCGGCAAGATCACCGCCGCGCTCGACGTCTTCGACGGCGAGCCGACGACGCCGGAGGCGGACTATGACGGCGAGCTGCGCTCGGCGAAGGGCGTGTACGTCACGCACCACATCGGCGCGAGCACCGAGCAGGCGCAAGAGGCCGTCGCCGCCGAGGCCGTTCGGATCGTGGACGTGTTCATGAGGACCGGCACTCCGCCGAACGCGGTGAATGAGCCGATGGTGACCGCGCGCTAGGCCCGGTCGTCCAGGAGGCCGACCCTCCATTCCTACCCAAAGTCGTACCGACGTGGCACACGGCTCATCAGGCGGCAGAGGACCTCGTGCGCGATCGTGCCGGCCGCGTCGCCGAGGTCGTCGGCGGTCGTGAGTCCGCCGATCAGCGTGACGACGTCGCCGAGGTGCGCCTCTGAGAAGTCCGTGACGTCAATCAGCAACTGGTCCATGCAGACGGTCCCGACGACGCGCGCCGTCTGGCCGAGAAGCGTCACGCTAGCGCGGTTGCTCGCGGAACGCGGATATCCGTCGCCATAGCCGACTCCGACTGTCGCGATCCGCGACTCGCGCTCGGTCACGAACGAACTATTGTAGCTCAGTCCCGTGCCCGCCGGCACGGTCCGCATCGCGGTGATGCGCGCCTTCCACGACAGGATCGGCTCGCAACCGACGAACTTCGACGATCCACCGAACCCATAGGCGAGGAGGCCTACGCGCACCATGTTCCGGTGCGTGTCGGCGCGCTTCCACGTCGCGGCGCTGTTCGCCATGTGCAGGTTTTCGAACGTCACGCCCTGCTGCGCGCAGAGCTGCACCGCTCGCTCGAAGCGCCGCGCCTGCTCCTCCGTTGCTCGTTCGTCCGCGTAGGAGTTGCTGAAGTGCTGCGACATACCCACGAGCTCGACTCCTGGTATCCCCTTGATCTGCATCGCAATGTTCGGCGCCTCATCGGGCGTCACGCCGAAGCGCGAGAGCCCCGTGTCCACCTTCAAATGGACGCGCGCGCGCTTGCCGGTCGCCGTCGCCACCGCGCCGAGCGCCTCCGCGCTCGCCAAGCGTTCGACCACGACGTCTAGGGCGTAGAACACCGCCTGCTCCGCCTCGATCTCGAGCATCGGCGACATGACGAGCACCGGGACGTCCACTCCCGCGTCGCGCAGCGCGATCCCCTCCTGCACCGTCGCGACGGCGACCCAGTCCGCGCCGTTGCGCACCGCGTAGCGGCTGACCGGGATGAGCCCGTGGCCGTAGGCGTCCGCCTTCACGACGATCGCCACCTTGACGCCCTGCCCGACGAGCCCGCGCACGCGCGCGAGGTTGCGCCCGAGCGCGGGCAGGTCTATCTCGGCCCAAGTGCGAGGATAAGGGTCCAACTCTGTGGATTCTGACGGATGGGGAAACCGATATGGTGGACGGCCCTCCCTATACAACCCGACAACCAATTGGTTAGACTGCGCTGGTGAAACGAGAAGACCAGATTCGCAAGGCCGCGTACGACATCCTGGGCACTAAGGGCTTGGAGGAGCTGCACGCCCGGACCGTGGCCAAAGCGATCGGGATCAACCACGCCACGGTCCACTACTACTTCCCCCACCGCGACGACCTGATCATCGCCGTCGCGGAGTACGCGCTGCACCAGCTCATCCGCGACAGGCTGCAGCTGCAGCAGGGCACGAAGACGGCGCGAGAGAAGCTGGAGGCGGAGGTCGCGCTCGCAGAGGCGTACTGCCGTCCGACGAGCCGGTTCGTAAAGGTCCTGTCCGGGCTCTACGTCGCGGGCGTGGCGTCGAAGAGAGTGAAGGAGAAGGTCGTCGCGATCTGGGACGAGTGGCGATCGCTGATTGACGAACAGGTCGGCGGCGGCGGGCTCTCGGCCGCTTCGCCCTACAGGGACCCGGACCTCCTGCTCGCGACGTTCTTCGGACTTGGGCTTGCGTCGCACATGCTCGAGGGCCGCTTCAGCGCGCAGCCGCGGCTGGACGCCGTGTACGAGTCTATGTTCGCGCGGCGCTAGACGCGGCCTCTTCGACGAGCCAACACGCCGCTTGCTGCCCGTCGCCGACCGCTAGCAGCGGCGGCATCGCCGCACACTTCTCAAACCGGTTCGGGCACCTTGGCGCGAAGGCGCAGCCCTCGATCGGCAGCGTCAGGCTCGGCGGCTGGCCGCCGATCGCCGCGAGCCGCTCGACGCCCACGGTCGGCAGCGCCGCCATGAGCGCGCGCGTGTACGGGTGCGATGGGCGCTTCAGCACTTGCGGCGCCGTGCCCGTCTCCACGACCTGCCCCGCGTAGTACACCGCGATCCGGTCCGCGAGGGTCCCGATCACGCCGATGTCGTGCGAGATGAGGATCACTGCCGTCCCGACCTCCTTCTGCAAGTCGCGCAAGAGGTGCAGGATCTGCGCCTGTAGCGTCACGTCGAGCGCCGTCGTCGGCTCGTCGGCGATCAAGAGCTTCGGCTTGGACGCGAACGCGATCGCGATGACGACCCTCTGCCTCTGGCCGCCGCTCATCTGGTGCGGGTACTTGCGCGCAGAGTCCGCGGGCGCGGGCACGCCGACCTTCGAGAGCATCTCCACGGCCAGGACGCGCGCCGCGCGGCGCGAGAGCCCCTTGTGCAGCTCATAGACCTCCGCGATCTGGTCCCCCACTCGCATCATCGGGTTGAGGGACGTGAACGGGTCCTGCATCACCATCGAGATGTCCTGCCCCCGCACGTCCAGCCATTCGCGCGGGCGCAGCTTCGTCAGGTCGCGGCCGTCGAACATGACCGAGCCCGAAGGGATCGAAGAGCCCCGCGGGAGCATCCCCATCAGGGCCAGCCCCGTCATGGACTTGCCGCACCCCGACTCCCCGACCACCCCGAGGGTCTCTCCAGGCGAGACCGAGAGCGAGACTCCGCGCAAGATGTGGGCGTCGCCGATCTTGACGTGCAGGTCTCGGACGTCGAGCAGGCTCATTCGAGCCTGATTATGGCCCGAACCATGGAAGGCCGCGCTCCCGCGCGATCAGGCCCGCCGCAGACCGGTCGTCCGGGAGGCCGACCCTCCATTTGAGGCCGGTCCCGGCGCCCCAGAATGTATAATCGCCCCCATGTCCTCGACCATTCGAGTGGTGATCGCAGAAGACGAGCCCGCTTACCGGAACGCGATCCAGCGGACGCTGACCCTCATGCCCGAGTGCCAGCTCGTCGCGGCGTGCGAGGACGGCCAGGAGGCGCTCGACGTCTGCGAGAACGAGCCGCCCGACGTGCTGCTCACCGACATCAACATGCCGCGGATGGACGGGCTGGAGCTGATGCGCCGCGTGCTGCGCCGCGAGAAGGACGTCCGCATCGTCGTGTTGACGGTCAACGAGGACGACGAGACGGTTTTTGAGGCGTTTCGCGCCGGAGCGCTCGGCTACTTGCTCAAGACCTCGACCCCCCAGGACGTGGTGGACGCCATCCGGCTCGCGCACCGCGGCGAAGCGAAGGTGACCCCGAAGATCGCGACCAAGGTGATCGAGGACTTCCGGCGCGTGAAGGACGACGACGAGACCGACGACACCGAGCTCTACGTCCTGAGCGACCGCGAGACCGAGATCCTGGAACTCATCGCCAAGGGGATGCGCAACAAGGAGATCGCCAACCACCTCTCGATCGCCGAGAAGACGGTCAAGAACCACGTCAGTAACATCCTGAAGGCGCTGCAGGTCAACAGCCGCACCGAAGCGGCCATGAAGGCCGTGCGTGCAAAGCTCGTGCAGGGGAACTAGGCCTTCGCGGCGAGCCTGTCGCGGACTTTGACGAACGCCTTGAGCGCGAAGTCGAGGTCCTCTTGCGTGTGCGCCGCGCTCGGCATCGTGCGGATGCGCGCCTTGCCCAGCGCGACCGTCGGGTACGCGATCGAGAGCGCGTACACGCCCTCTTCCCAGAGCATCCTCTCCATCTGCTGCGCCGACTTCTCGTCGCCGACGTAGACCGGCGTGATCGGCGTCTCGCTCGCCATCGTGTCGAAGCCCGCCTCGCGCAGCGACGACTTCCACCACTCGGCGTTCGCCCATAGCCGCCGCATCGGCTCGGGGTCGCTCTCCATCACGTCGAGCGCGGCGATGAGGGCGGCGCACACGACCGGCGGGTGCGCGGTGCTGAAGAGGTACGGCCGACCGCGGTTGACCAGCCAGTCCTTCAGCAGCGCTGAGCCCGCGATGTAGCCGCCGACGACTCCCAGCGCCTTCGACAGGGTCCCCATCTGGATGTCCACGCGGCCGTACAGGTCGAAGTGGCTCGCGGTCCCTGCGCCGTTCTTGCCCAGTACGCCGCTCGCGTGCGCGTCGTCCACCATCACGAAAGCGTCGTGCTTCTCCGCAAGCGCGACGATCGCAGGCAGTGGCGCGATGTCGCCGTCCATGCTGAAGACGCCGTCGGTGACGATCATCTTCTTCTCAAACCCTTTCTTGGTAGCGTTCACGAGGCACTCCTCGAGCTGCCCCATGTCCTTGTGGCCGTACACCCAGCCCTCGGACTTGCGATAGGACGCGTTCGAGAGCCGCACACCGTCAATGATCGAGGCGTGGTTCAGCTCGTCGCTGATCACGACGTCCTTGTCCGTCAGCACCGCGGGGATGCACCCGCTGTTGGCGGTAAAGCCGCTCGTGAACACGAGCACGGCCTCGACGTGCTTGAACTTCGCCAGGCGCTCTTCCAGCACTTCGTGCACTTGCATCGTCCCGCCGATCCAGCGCACCGCGCCCGCGCCGACGCCCCACCGCTCGATCGCGTCGAGCGCGGCCTGCCTCACTTTTGGGTGGTTGGCCAGACCGAGGTAGTTGTTCGACGCGAGATTGACGACGTCTTTGCCGTCCATCCGCACTCGCCCGCCGGCCGGGGTCTCCAGGATTCGCGGCACCTTGTGCAGGTGCTTGTCCTTCAGGTCCTGGATGTTGCGGCCGAGCCAGTTCTGCAGCGTCGGGTTCATGCCGCCAGAGGATACCGCGACCTATCGCGCGGTCTCGAACCGCGACGTGACGGTGTGCTCCCCGCTCGCGTTCTTGTACGTGACCGTCGCGCGGTAAGCGGCGCCCTCGGCGAATGGCTCGCGCGCGATCAGCACGACCATCCCCTTCGAGTGCCTGTCGTTGCCCTCGTGCAGAACGAGCATCGGGACGTTCGCGCTCTTCTTGTCGGTCAGCGCGGCGGAGACGAAGCGGAACCCCTTCGCGTCCTTCCCATAAAGAGCGAGCACCACCGGGTACCCGACGTCGCCCTTGAGGTTTGCACCGCGCAGCGGGTCCGGGGTCTCGGAGCCGTCCCAGCGCGCGGGCACTGACGTCGTTCCATTTGACGGGGAGACGACTGCGCCGTCCCCGGTCTTACCACCGAGCTTGACGCACACGGTCCCGTCAATTGCCGCTGCGCCGAAGTCAGGCCTCGCGGGCTGCAAGAACATCGCGCGGTGGTAGGGAGCGGCGATCAAGCCCGCAAAAGCGTCCGCGTCGCCAAGGCTGGACCACGAAAGCGCCTCGCAGTTCGCGCCGGCGTATCCGAAAGCGCGTGCGCGGTCGCCGGACGTGCGCCCGGTGAAAGACTTGTGGCGAGGGTCTTGCGAGTGGCCGAACGCGTTGTTCGCGAGCATGTAGTCGCAGTGCGCCTCGGCCGCCCGGGTCAGCGACTCGACTTGCCGCACCGGGCACAGCCCGTGCTGGCTCCGGAAGTCGTCAAGCGACTGCCGAACCTCGAACCCCGCGGGCGAGGCCGCGAGCGCGCAAATCCAGATCCCTACCGTCATCCCTGGCGGTCCTAACTCACTAGACGCCCCGTAGAAACACTGGGTTACGGGCTAGTCGGCCTCTGCCACCGGAATCGGATCTACGGTCTCGACCTCGAGGAAGAGGTCGGTCAGGACACGGGTTTCTTCTTCCATCGGCGGCACGCCCAGTTCCGGCTTGTCGAACGTCCTCACGTGAGCAGGTGACGACTTGAGTTCTGGCACCGAGTCGCCGCCGACCCCGAGCTGCTTGAACTTGCTCGCGGTCGCCATGAGGTTCCTGTCCATGCTTCCGATCGCGTCGTTATAGGAGTTCACCGACTTGCCCAGGCTGTCTCCAAGTTTGTTCATGTGGTTCGCCACGATTCGCACGCGAGTGACCAGCTCCTTGCCCAGGTCAGCGACCTTTTCGGTGTTCTGCCGGAACTGCTCCTGCCGCCATCCGGTCGCGACAGTCTGCAAGAGGACGAACAACAGCGTCGGCGACGTGACGATCACGCCCCTGTCCCATCCGTAGGACGTGATCTTCGGGTCCTGCAAGATCGCGGCGGAGAGCGAAGCTTCGATCGGCAGGTACATCACGACGATCGCGCCTTCGCCCGCCTCTCTTCGGTACTCCTTGCTCGCCAGCGAGTCAATCTCTCTGCGTACGTTTCGCGCGTGCTCGAGCATCTTCGCGGCTCTCGCTGCCTCGTCCTCGCACTCCATCGCGTCTTCATAGGCGTTCAGCGGCGTCTTCGAGTCAATCACGATCCCGTGCCCGCCGGGCATGAACACCTTGCAGTCCGGCCTGCGCTTGTTGCCCTCGATCTCTGCGGCGGACTGTAGCTCGTAGTGATGGCCGGAAAGCAGACCGGCGCGCTCGAGCAGCGTACTGAGCATCAGCTCGCCCATGCGGCCTCGCTGTGTCGGGCCGCGCAACAGGCTCTTGATGTCGCCCGCGAGCTCGCGCTGCTTGTGCAACTCACCGACGAGGTGCTTGATGTGTTCCTGCGTCTCTGTCGTCTGGCGCGTCCCCGTGTCGCGCAGTTTTTGCAGGCCCTCTTCATACAGCCGCAGCTGCTCTTCGAGCGGCTTAAGCCGTAGCTCCGCCTTTTCGATGAACTCTTGGTTGTTGGCCTTCAGCGCCTCGGCGGAGAGCGCCTTGAACGCGTTGGTCAGTTCTTCCTTCGCCTCGCGCAATTGCGCGAGCTTGTCTTCCTGGGACTTTCGCTCTGCGTCGAGTGTCGCCTGTAGCTCCCTCGCGCGCGCCACAGCTTCGCTCGCCTCGGATCTCGCAGCGTCGAACCCCTTGCGCGCTTCGTCGCGCTCTGTGCCCGCGCGCTCTGCTTGCTCGCGCGCGCCCTGCGACTGCGACCGGGCCACGGCCAGCGCCACCAACGCACCGCCGACCAACCCGACTACGACGCCACCGATCGCCCAAAGAGCTTCCATTTGGAACTAGTATAGCAATGTCGGGGTGTCTGGAGAGGTTTGGGAGTTCAGAAGTTTCGGATCGAAACCCCGTCACCCGTCTCCCGTTTCCCGTCACCCGAACAAAGTATCCTCCCCCCATGCTCCGCGCACCGCTCGAATCGCCCGGCAGACAGCTCCGCGCGATGTTCGAAGGCGGGACCGTCGTCCTCCCCGGCGCGTACGACGCGCTGTCAGCGCTGGCGGCGCACAAGGCGGGGGCCCAGGCGGTGTACATGAGCGGCGGGGCGATGACGAACGCGCAGCTCGGCGTCCCCGACATCGCGCTGATGACGCTCACTGAGATGAGCCAGACGGTCGCGCGCGCGTGCCAGGTCGCGCCGGTGCCGATCGTCAGCGACGCCGACACGGGCTTCGGCGCGGAGTGGAACGTCGTGCGTACGGTGATCGAGTTCGAGCGCGCAGGCTGTGCGGGCATCCACATCGAGGACCAGGTCTCGCCGAAGCGCTGCGGCCACCTCGACGGAAAGGACGTCGTCGCGACCGAGGAGATGTGCGCCAAGGTCCGCGCGGCGGTCTCCGCCAAGCGCGACCCGTCGTTCCTGCTCATCGCGCGCACCGACGCCGCGGCGGTCGAGGGCGTCGAGAAGGCGGTCGAGCGCGCGAAGGCGTATGTCGGCGCGGGCGCGGACGCGGTCTTCCCCGAAGGGCTGGCGAGCGAGGCGGAGTTCGAGCAGTTTCGCAAGGCGCTGCCCGGCACGCCGCTGCTCGCGAACATGACCGAGTTCGGCAAGACGCCGTTGATCCCTGCGAGCCGCTTTGGCGAGATGGGCTACCAGATGGTGATCTTTCCCGTCACCGCCCTGCGCGTGGCGCTTAAAGCGCTCGACGGTTTCTACAAGAACCTTTTGGAGACCGGCACGCAGGCGGCCTGGATGGAAACGATGGCGACTCGGGAGGAGCTCTACGAGCGGGTCGGCTACGAGGAGTTCACAGCAAAGGGCGGCGATTGGGCGGATCCGAAGTGATAAGAGCTACAATCCTAGGTAGGTAGATTGGGATGACAACACTTTTGGCGCTCTCGCTCTTCGTCGGACTTCAGTCCACGCAACAAGCCAGCCCTGAAATCGGCGTTGACTTCGACTATCCAAACTTCAAGGTCGAGTGCCCTTCCACGTTCGCGCCGAACGACACGATCGAGTTCTTGGTGCACGTGCAGGATGTAGACGTCACGGTGTACAGAGACGAGAGCACCGGCAAGTTTCGCTCGGTTGCGGGACTTTCTGGTGGATTCCACGGGATACGCATAGATCCGGAACACAGGGGCTCTGTCGCCGGGCCGGGTGTCCCATACTTGTCTCAAGACCGTATCACGGTGAAGAAGGTCGGATGGAACCAGGCCAAGGACTGGTACACCTATTCCGTAACCGTTGCCCTCACGCGCGAAGAGCGCAAGGACGGCAGGGCCTATGTAGTTGCAATCGAAATCCGCGACGAGTGCCCCGCACCTTGGGAGCGAGACCGGCCCGCGTTCACAGGCACAGGCATCTGCTTAGAGGACTGACCTGCGCAGGGCGTACGCGTCAGCCGCAGCGGCCCCAGGCTCAAAAGGACCCTCTGGTAGACTCACCCACGACGGCAGGGGGCTTTTCAAGGGCCTCCGAGACTGACGGCGACGGAGCCGGAAACCAGAGAAGAACGATGAGCGCAGCGACCTATCCGAACTACAGCCCGGGGCTCGAAGGAGTGATCGGCGGGGTCACCTCGATCTCCGACATCAGCAGCGAAGAGAGCAAGCTGATCTACCGCGGGTACGACGTCCACGACCTGGCCAGCAAGGGCTCGTTCGAGCAGACCGCCTATCTGCTGCTCTACGGCAAGCTCCCCAACCAGCAAGAGCTCGACGGCTTCACCAAGACCCTGGCCGAGGAGCGCGCCGTGCCCGACCAGGTCTACACGGCCCTGAAGCAGCTCCCCAAGGGCACCCACCCGATGGACATCGCGAAGGTCGGGTACGCCGTCGCGGCGCCATACGACCCCGACTACGCCGCGCCGGCCACCGACCAGGCGGCCAACTTGCGAAAGGCGGTCCGCATCGTCGCCCGGGGCAGCACCATCGTCGGCAACGGCCACCGGGTCCGCAACGGCCAGGAGCCGCTCCAGCCCAAGAAGGAGCACACGGTCGCACAGAACTTCCTCTATCTCATGAGCGGGCAGGAGCCCGACGCCGAGACGGCGCACGTGCTCGACTCCTCGCTCACCCTCTACGCCGAACACGGCTACAACGCCAGCACCTTCGCCTGCCGGGTCACGGTCGCGACGCTCAGCGACATCTACAGCGGGATCGTCAGCGGCATCGGCACGCTGCGCGGCCCGCTCCACGGCGGCGCGAACGAGGAGGCGATGAAGATGCTCGAACAGATCGGTTCGCCTGACAAGGCCGAGGCGTGGATCCGCGACGCGCTGGCCACCAAGAAGAAGATCATGGGCTTCGGCCACCGCGAGTACAAGAAGCGCGACCCGCGCGCCATCTACATGACCAAGGTCGGCAAGGAGCTGACGGTCAAGAAGGGGATGACGAAGTGGTCCGAGATCGCAGACATCCTCGAGCGGGTGATGGAGACCGAGAAGGGCATTTACCCGAACGTTGACTTCCCCGCGGCCTACGCCTACTACGCGCTCGGCATCCCGGTGGATCTCTACACCCCGATCTTCGTGATCGCGCGCGTTTCCGGCTGGTCGGCGCACGCGCTGGAGCAGCTCGCGAACAACCGGCTCATCCGGCCGGCGTGCATCTACGAGGGCCCGCGCTCGGCGACCTGGGTCCCGATCGAGCAGCGCTGAGAGGCACCGCCGCGGGGGGGGGGGGGGGGGGGGGGGCGCCTGCCGCAACCATGCCTCTTCGGCTGCG
>JBBDXG010000017.1:203047-239520 GCA_040902435.1 Fimbriimonadaceae bacterium | reverse complement strand
CCCCCCCCCCCCCCCCCCCCCCCCCCCCCCCCCCCCCCCCCCCCCCGCTGCGTGCCAAGCCCGGACAGACGGCTAGGTCGTCACGATCCACTGGACCTGGTCTACAGAGACGATCCATGGGAACGTGAGCGTGATCCCGGTCTTGAAGAAGCTCGTGCGCGTCCTTAGCAGCCCTGTGCCTGACTGCACGAAATCCGGTGGAGTGGCCGCAAAGCCGATCCCGCGGATGTCCGAGGTTCCGGTCGCCGCCTGATAGACCGTCACGTACCGCTCTGTCACGAAGTTGTAGAGCTCGATCCTCATGCTCAGCCCTGGCGTGTTAGCCTTGGCGTCCACGTCAATGCGCAGCGACGTGATGTTAGGAGAAGGCGCAAACGTCTCCGTGACCAGCATCGCCGGCGGCGTGACCCTATCAACGTCGCCGGACGCACGTCCTACCAAGTAGGCCTGGTCGTCGAACCAAAGGCTGCCGAGGTTGCCCGAAACCGGTGTTCCCGTCTGCCATGAGTATGCGAACGGATTGAGCGACTGGGTCGGCGACGAGGCGACCTGGACCTTGAAGTGGAAGTTCGCAACACCGGGATTGTCCGGCGCAAACGTGTCCACTTCGGTCTCATCGTAGACGCCGTCCGCCGGGCTGTCGTAATAGAAAAAGTCATCGCTCTGACCGATCTGTGGGCCGTCGCTGCAGAAGATGTTCCAGGTCGAGGTGAACTCGCCTTCGCCCTGCTCGATCGGTAGCTGGGGCTCGCGGAACTGCTGGGCAAAGAAGCAGGTCTGGTTCGGGACGATCGCGAGCGGATTCTGCGTCAGGTCCACCTCGAGTGTGAAGTCGGGCTGTCCCGCCGGGAACTTGTCCCGGTCCAGATAGAAGCCGAAGTCGAACATCTCGTCGCTGAACGCGCTGACGCCCGCGCCAAGGCCGCTCGTGAACGTCTCGTAACCGCGCCAACGCACGAGGAACTTGCCAGCGCGGCTTTCGGTGTCGAGGTGCAAGGCGAAGTTAACGATCTTCCACGCCTTGCCGTTGGCAGCAGTCGTCAGCGTCAAGTCGTCCAAGCAGCTCGGAGACGAGTCTGCAACGTAGTTTGCTCCGGAGCTGTTCTGATAGACGGTCATGTCCCCACTGACAGGCACGGGCCCGCCGCCGAACCTCTTGAACGGGCTCCACCTCTTGGCCTTGCCGGCCTCAGACGTCAGGGTCGCCTCTATCGGTCGGATCGTGACGCGCACCGGCGCGCCTTTGGTGTAGGAATAGGTTCCGTCCGAGTTCCGGACCTTGCAGAACTCGACCCTCGTTTCCGTCGTGATTGAGCCCTGGGCAAACACGACCGAAGCGACAAGGGCGAGGGTGAATACGAGTGCGATGCGTTTAGACATTTTTTGACCCCAGCATTTGTTATTGTATAAGAACTGTGGCCAGGATGGTGCGCAACGCGGAGCGTTTGCACCGGATTCCCGGCAACATTACCGATTGGACGAGCCCGGGCCTGGCGCTGTTCCAACTGGGGGCTTAAAACGACGGCGGCGCCATGCTGCGGAGGCACGACGCCGTCAATCTTTTTCGACCCCTCCCAGGCCGACCGAAGCCGGCCGGGAGAGACCGAATCCTGATCTAGATCCATCTGCCTGCACAATGTCCCCGAAGGTCCACTGTACGGCCCAACGTACCAACCAATCAGGCTCGATCCGCCGTTCTCGACGTATGGGCCGACTGCTCTTGCGAGCCTCCGACACTTGGCCGACTGCAGCCCACGTCCCAGGCGTTGCGCCCTTTTGAGGGGGCACACGCGGTTTACGTCCATCGCCCGAAGGCTCAGGCCGCCGTGGTCGCCTCGCCCAGTTCCTTGCGGAACCTTGCCCTTTCGGGCGCGGGCTCTGCTACCGCAGACCGCCGACAAGACCGGCGAACCGAGAATTGCGAGCGCTGTGCTCCGTGCCGGGCTGTGCCCGGAGCCCAATCCATCCAGCCATTGCCCTTTCGACCGGACGGACCTGCCTCTCGCAAACCGCTGTGAACGATCGGTTCAACGTTTCTGCTTCTCTGCCCGAAGGCCGAGCCGCTTCTGCGAAGTCTCGCTCACTGCGTCGCAACCGTTTATGTGAATCTTCCGTCTTCCTCTGGAGGATGCCCTCCTGATTCGTCTTTCCGACTCGCGGTTGCTGTGTGAATACTGTACATCTCGCGCTAAAAAAAGGAGCGCAGGATTTGGTTTTCTTTTCCCCACGTTGTCCACGCGGAGCGGACGGAAGGTGGGGGTAAAGGTAGGTACATTCGAGCCATGTTGAGGCTGCGCGCGGTCGTGTCCCTTGTAGCGGTCTGCGCCTGCGCGACAGGCTTGGCGCAAGGGTTTCCCTACGTCATAGACAGCTTCGACACCGACGTCCGCCTTAACAAGGACGCGACGATTGACGTGACCGAGCGGATCACCGTCACCTTCAACGAGTCCCGGCGCGGGATTTTCCGAAAGATCCCGATCGTCTACGACGCTGGCGGCGGGCGAAAGCGGGCGGTCCAACTCAAGCTTCAGACCGTCGCCGACGGCAGCGGCAACCGACTGACCACCGACGTCGCCCGCGAAGGCGACTACCTGCGCGTCCGAATCGGCGACGAGGACGTGTGGCTCGACACCGGCACGCAGTTCGTGTACGTGATCCAGTACAGGGTCTTCGGCGCGCTCAACTGGCAGGAGAACGCCAACTGGGAACCGTGGACCGAGCTCTACTGGAACGTGACCGGCGACGAGTGGGACACCCAGATCTCGACCGCGACGTTCCACGTGACGTTTCCAAAGTCTGGTGGCGAGGCGAACGTCAGGGGCCGCGCCTTCGCAGGCCCGTATGGATCGTCCAACTCCGCCTACCTTGACGCTCTCGGCGAGACCGGCTCCGACAACCCCGCCCTGACTTCGCTCTCGCTTTCAGACGGCGACTTCTACGGCACCCGCCTGGCCGCCCTCGCGCCGTTCGAGGGGCTCACGCTCGTGCTCGGCGTGCCGGCGTCCTCCGTCCCGCGGCCGCCCTGGTGGGTCGAGCTGATGCGCCGCGCCAGCGAGTACCTCGCGCTGCTCACGCCCGTCGTCGTCCTCCTCGCCATGTGGGCGATCTGGTCCAAGCACGGCCGCGACCAGAAGGACGGACCGACCACCGTGCGGTTCGAGCCCCCGTCCTCGCTCCCCGCGACCGAGGCCGGCACGATGCTGGACGAGAGGGTGGACCAGCGCGACCTGGCCGCCGGGATCATGTCGCTTTGCGTCAAGGGGTACTACACGGTCGAAGTGGTCAAGGCGGAGGGCGTCTTCGCGAGCACCGAGTACCAGCTCCTGCCCACCGAGAAGACCGACGAGGCCGGGCTCTCGCTCTTCGAGGCCGCGCTCCTCAAGCGGCTGCAGGCCGCCGGCGACCGCGTCACTAAGACGGACCTTCGCACCTACGTCGCGCCCTACATCCAGGGCCTGAAGGGGGCGATCTACGAGGACTTCGCGACGCGCGGCCTCTACCGCTCGAACCCGGCGTCGGTGCGCGGGCTTGCGATCGTGGCCGGGATTTTCATGTGCGCCTTCGTCGCGTTCGTGCTCCATTCGCTCTCCTTGGCCGGCGAGGTCTGGGTGGCCGTCCTCGGCACCGCCATCGCCATCGTGCCCGCCGCCAGCTTTGGTTGGCACATGCCGCAACGCACCCGCTACGGCGACCAGGTCCGGCGCGAGACGCGCGGGTTCTACGAGATGATGCGCCACCGAAAGAACTACATGGCGTGGGTCGTAGAGAAACAGCCGGACGGGCTCAAGTACGAGGAGTACCTTCCCTACGCCGTCGCGTTCGACTGCATCGAGGAGTGGAGCGACGCCTTCAAGGACATCGTCCACGAGCCGCCGCGCTGGTACCACGACCCGTACGGCGGCGTGTTCTATCCCATGATGTTCGCGAACAACCTGCGCTCGATGACCTCGGAGCTCGGGAGCTCCGCGGCCACACCGCCGCGCTCGTCCGGCGCGAGCGGCGGCAGCTCCGGGTTCTCCAGCGGCGGCGGCTTCTCCGGCGGCGGCTTCGGCGGCGGCGGCGGCGGAAGCTGGTAGCTCTGCGGCCCGTCTTGGATTGCCGCGAGGGCGCATGGCACCTTCCCGGAGCGGTTCAGCGGTAGCGCTGGATGGTCTAGCGAGACCGCCGGACGGCTCTGCGGCTCCGCCGGGCGATTTAGCGACCCCGCTGGACGGTTCAGCGACCTCGCCGGACGGATCAGCGACACCGCCGGGCGATTTGCGACCCCGCTGGACGGTTCAGCGACCTCGCCGGACGGATCAGCGTCACCGCAGCAAGGTTTGGCGGCACCGCCGTACGGCCCAGCGCCCTCCGTAAGGGCCCCGTTTGAACCTGGACGGCCCGTGCGGACCCCACCGGGAGGCTCCCGGCCGGACCGGAGCGAACTGCTGGAAGCTGTGAGCGACGCACGGGCGGTCGCGGACTACCCGCTGAGACGACCGGCGGCCCTGAGCGTGGCGAGGACATAGGAGACGTCGAGCGCCTCCACCTTGCCGCGGTGGCCTTCGAGCGTTTCGGCCATGAAGAGCGAGTTGTAGACCGCCTCCTCCGTCGCATCGACGACTGCAGAGAAGTAATTGCTCATGCGCTCGTTTGGAACATCTGTCACTTGACGCGTCCAACCTACAGCGCTGCTCTTTCGTCGAACTGCATCAGCTGTCGAGAAAGCGATTACGTAGTCGCCAGAGCCATTCGACATTGTTGATCCGGTGCGCCCCACTGCAAGCAGTGCGCGTTTCGCCAATCGTTCCAGACTTGAGGACGAGAGCGGCAAGTCGGTCGCAATAACGATCATGCAGGAACCATCTGGTGAACTCATCGCTTCCGGTCCGAGCCCGAAGTTCGATTGGATAGGGACTCCGAGTACTGTGAGTCTCCCGCCGTAATTGGTCTGCACGAGAACTCCGATGGTGCCCATTGGCCCGAATGTTCCGGGACGGACGCCGCTACCGGTCTGACCAAGGACTCTGGACGACGTCCCGATCCCGCCCTTGAAGCCGAAGCACACGGTCCCCCGACCTGCGCCGACGGCGCCCTCCTGCACCGGGCCCGACTTCGCAGACGTGATCGCTTGCAGGACCATCTCCGGCGTAAGTGCCCGCCTACGGATGTCGTTCAGCAAACCGTCGTTCGTCTCCCCCACCACAGCGTTCACCGACCGCACCTGCTCGTTCCCCGGCAGCCCCAGCACGTAGTCGAGGATCGCGTCCGCCGCGCGCGGCACGCAAAGCGTGTTCGTCAGCACAATCGGCGTCTCGATCTCGCCGAGCTCCTGCACCTGAGTCGAGCCCATGAGCTTGCCGAACCCGTTGCCGACGAACACCGCCGCCGGCACCTTGTCCTGGAACACGTTGCCCCCGTGCGGCAGGATCGCCGTCGCGCCCGTGTGAACGTCCTTTCCGATGTCGAGCGTGAAGTGCCCGACCATCACCCCCGGCACGTCGGTGATCGCGTTGAGCGGGCCCGGCTGCAGCGTGCCGACGATGACGCCGAGCTCCCGCGCGCGCTTCTTCACCGGAGGGTCTTGGTCCGAGATCGCGATGCTGAGTAGGGTGGCGGTGAGCATAAACAGAGTATGCAGTACAGCGATGCCGCAGGGCCGCTCGGCCGAACCTGCGCGGTCCGTCAACGCTTCAGCGCGCCGAGCAGCGTGAACGCTCCGAACAGGAACGCGCCCGTGCCGAGGATGAACATTGCGACGAGGCCGAGCGGGGTGCGCTCGCCCGGCTCTTCAGCGCCGCCATGTGTGGCGACGGCGGTCTCCACGGCTTCGAGGATGGCGTCGGCGACCTTGTCCGAGGTCGCGGCGGTGAGGACCTTCCCTTCGCTGGAGTCTGCCAGCTCCTGCGCGTGCTCGAGCGCGGTCGAGTTCGTTCCGACCACGATCGGATAAATGTGCGCGGGGTCCACCTCGATCGCCCGCTTCGCGATGGACTTGAAGGTGTTGCCCTTGGAGTCGGGGGACTTGGCGGCCGCGTCCGTGATGACGATGATGACCTTGGTCGGGACGCGCTTGGTCGTACCCTCCTTCTCCCAGAGCGACAGCCCGAGGCTGATCCCGTGGAGCTGGTCTTCGGGCATGTCGCCGCCGCCGTCCGCCTTGAGGCTGCGAAGGAAGTTGTACTGGTTCTCCAGCTCGCGCGTGAAGCCCTTGACGACGAAGTGCGAGCTCCCGCCTTCGTCCTTGAGGTCGCGGAACGTCGTGATCGCCATCCGGATGTCGGTCGTGATCGTCTGCAGCCGCTGGATCGAGCGGATGGCGTTCTCGCGCATCGAGTCAATGGAGCCCTGCATCGAGCCGGTGGTGTCGAGCACGACGATGACGTCCACCGGCCCGCCCTTCTCGACCAGGCTCGTCTTGGCGTTGGGGTTGCGGACAATGTTGAGCTCGGTCTCACCGACCTTCGCGCGCCGCCAGCCGCTGTCCGGGACGCCCTGAACCTCGCCGCGCAGGTCCACGTAGAGGTCGTCCAGCGAAACGCCCTTCGGCAGGCCCTTGCCGATGACCGTGACCACGTGCGGCTTCGCGTTCGTGACGCGCTTGCCGCCGACGTTGAACGTCCAGCCCGGAAGCGAGCTGAACGTTCCGTCGGCCCCCTTGATCAGCAGCCGCAGCGAACGGAGGTCTGCCGGCTTGTCCGAGAGGTTGCGGACCGTGCACTTGAGCCGGAACGAGTCGGACTCGCCGATCTTGCGGGCAGTCGCCTCTACCCGCAGCGCGGTGATGCTCGCGCGAAAGGCTGTGTGCAGGTACCTGATCGCCGTCTCCATGTGGTGCGACGGGTCGTCCTGAAAGTCGCGCTCGAGCGTGATTGCGCCGTGGGCGTCCTCGCTGCAGGCCTTCACAAGCTCTTCGACGGTCTCCTCCATCGGGTACAGCGCTTCGCTCCAGTCGGCGGCATAGAAGCCCTCTTCCGGCCTGAAGCGGCCGAAGGCGTTGCTCTTGAGCGGCATGATCGTGGGCTTGTCGCCCATGTACTTCATCGCCGTAACGTAGTGCGCGGGGTTCGTCTCCCACTGGAGGTGGTCGCTGGTGGGCGAGGCGAGCTCGAAGCTCGGCCAGTCGCCGGGGCGGTTGAAGATGTGCCCGTTGAAGTAGAACGGGTCGAAGTACGTGAAGAACTGGTCAATGTTCTTGTCCCGCGGCCTGTTCGCGAGCTCGTGCAGGTACGTGCCGACGGCGGCGCGCATGTTCTTGGGATAGATCGCGACGAGGTTGTGCTCGCCACCCTGAAAGAGCTGGTTCGCCTCGATGTGGCCGTCCACCCGCTGCCAGTAAGCGCCGGACGTGGCAGGGTTCAGCGTCCTGGTGCGGGCGCGGAGGATGGCCTCGGCCTCGTCAATCGCGCCGTTCGCCATCCACTCGACGAGAACGTCCGTGCGCTCAGCCATGAACCGCTGAGCGAGCGGTAAGAGCCGCTCTACGTCTGCGGGCTCGAGCGTGAAGGCGTCTGCGTGCTTCGCGCTCGCGACGTCCGCGAGGTAGTGCGACATGTACGAGGCGTAGTGCGCCTTCGTGTTGTCGTCGGCGCCCTCGACGATCGCGCGGACCAGGCGCGTGTAGTTGGCGGCGGCGGTGACTGGCGCCTCGCCAGCGTGAAGGTACGGGTTCCAATAGTGGGCGCGGCCGTTGTACTCGGTGTTCCAACCCATGTCTGCCACGATCTCTGCGTCCGCGCTCGGGCCGCCGATGCCCTCGATCTCTGGCCCCAGCTCCATGCTCGGCGAGCGGTTGTCCTGCCACTCGCCGCTGCGCTGGCCCATGCCGTGGTCGGTGTGCGCGACGCCGTCCCAGGCGTTGATGTGCGTCCCCTTCGGGAACCCGCTGTTGCCGTCCTTGTAGGCCGGGTCTTCGGCGAGGCGCAAGAAGGCCTGATAGACGAGGAACTGGTGGATCGGGTGCGGGCCGCGTCTGTCGTCGAGCTGGGCCGACATCGTCGCGCCGTCGAGCGCGTAGTTGGGGATCATCACCCGCCGGATGAACGTCTCCTTCTTCGCAGGGATGTTGATCTTGCCGGTGAGCGTCCCCCAGCTTTCCGCAGGGCGCGGGTAGAGCGCGACCGCTGCGACGAGGGCGAGGATTGCGATGCGCGTTTTCATCGTGACAACCTCAGGCTGGCGATGAGCGCCTCGATCTCGTCGTCCACGCCGTCGGGGGTCTCGTCCGGGCCGTCCACGATGACCCAGACTGCGCGGCCGTTCGTGACCGTCGTCAGTGCGGCGTAGTAGTAGCCTGGCGCGTTCGGGTCCTCGAGGACCGTCATGCTGAACGTGAGCCCGCTGACGATCTCGTCCGTGTTCTCATCAATGACGGTGAAGCCGCCGGACGGTTTGACCCAGTCGGTGACGTATTGCACGTTCTGCGCGTGTAGGGCTGCGAGCCCGTCGCCCACGCGGTCGCTGACGTCGGTGACGTTGAGTCGCAGGGCGCGTCCGTCGCCGAAGTCGCGGTGCGCGAGCACGCGGTACGGCGCGGTCTCGTCGAGCGTCCAGTTGGTCGGCAGGACAAGGCTGACCTTTCCGCCTGCGATCGCGACCCGTCCCGGCTCCTTGGGTACGTCCGGTCCTGTCGGTGGTCCAGGGGTTGTCCGCTCTGGACCTGTCCGCTCGGTCAACGGCGGGGCAGTGGCCGCGACGACGATCTTGCCGTCCCCGCCCAAGTTCCACTCTCCAGGTGCAATGGCGGAGTTGTCCCACTTCGCGCGGTCCACAGGCTTCAGTTCGCCGGTCGCCTCTGCAGTGAGCGTGGACTTGAACGGGCCGTCAATGCCGGGGATCGGGAAGCCCTGGTAGTAGGCGTAGTAGGCGAGCACAGCGCCGACGAGGGCGAGGCTAGAGCCGAGGATGACACGCTGCTTCTTAGGTCGCGGCTTTCGCGGAGGCTTCGGTTCGCGTGCGCGGGCCGGCAGCTCCTGCCGCGCTGTCGGGGGAGGCGCTGCTGGCGGCGGCTCGACGGGCGGCGCCATCGGTGGCGGAGGGTGCGGGGCGCCTTCGAGCTCGCGCCTGACTTGCTCGCGATACGCCTCCTCTTCGGCCTTGATCTTGGCGACCCGGCGCTCCTCTTCCTCGCGGATCTGTCGCTTGCGGTCTTCTGAGAGGTCGGACACGGTGCTCACTTATAGACGGAGTGCGGCGGCTTGCCGCCGCTCAGATCGCCCCGGCTTGCCGGGGCGGGGGCCGCGCCGAGGCAAGCCTCGGCGCATCAGAGCGCAGGCAAGCCTGCGCACTCCGACTAGTACGCTTTGGCGAAGGCGACGCGCTGCTTGCTCGGCTTGCCCGTCAGGATGCATTTGCCCGGATTCGCGTCGTCGGGGTGGAGCGGCGTCAGTGGGATCACGCGGATCGTCGCCTTGGTCTCGTCGTTGATCTTTTCTTCTGTCTCCGAGGTGCCGTCCCAGTGCGCGAGCACGAAGCCGCCGCCGCCCTCGCCCTCGAACTGCTTTTTGAACGCGTCCCAGTCGTCAATGCGGTGGGTGTTGGCTTCGCGCATCGCGAGCGCCTTGTCGTAGAGAGCCTGCTGCATCATCGGAAGCTCGGCGACGACGTGTGCGACCGCGGCGTCGAGCGCAACCGTCTGCTTGTCTTCTTGGTCGCGTCGCGCGACGACGCACTGCCCCGCCTCGAGGTCGCGCGGGCCGAGCTCGACGCGCACGCACGCGCCCTTGAGCTCCCAATCGTTGTACTTGAAGCCTGGGGAGACGTTGTCGCGGTCGTCCACCTTCACTCTCACGCCCGCAGCACGCAGCTCGTCGGCCAATGTGTTACAGCGTTCCAAAACAGGCGCGAGCCCGTCGCCCTTTCCGATCGGGATGATCATGCACTGCACGGGCGCGAGCTTCGGCGGCAGCACGAGCCCCTTGTCGTCGCTGTGCGCCATCACGATCGTGCCGATCAGCCGCGTCGAGACGCCCCACGAAGTCGCGTAGACGAACTCCTGCTTCCCTTCCTTGCTCTGGTACTTCACGTCGAACGCCTTGGCGAAGTTCTGCCCCAAGTGGTGCGAGGTCCCCGCCTGGATCGCGCGCAGGTCCTGCACGAGCGCCTCGATGCAGAACGTGTGGTCCGCGCCCGCGAACTTTTCGCCGTCGCTCTTGAGCCCCTTCAGCACCGGCACGGCCATCCACTCTTCAGCGAACCGCCCGTAGCACTCGTGCAGGATCGTCAGCGCCTCCTGCTCGGCCTCGTCGTAGGTCGCGTGCGCGGTGTGGCCCTCTTGCCACAAAAACTCCGTCGTGCGCAAGAACAAGCGCGGGCGCAGTTCCCAGCGCATCACGTTCGCCCACTGGTTGATCAGGATCGGCAGGTCTCTATAACTTTGGATCCAATTCTTGTAGGTGTGCCAGATGATCGTCTCGCTGCTCGGGCGGATGACGTACGGCTCTTCGAGCTTCGCCTCTGGATCAACGCCGAGCCCCTCGGCCGTTTCGCGCAGCCGGTGGTGGGTGACGATCGCGCTCTCCTTGGCGAACCCCTCGACGTGCTCGGCCTCCTTGGCGAAGAACGACATCGGGATGAGCAGCGGGAAGTACGCGTTGACGTGGCCGGTCGCCTTGAACATGTCGTCCAGGGCGCGCTGCATCAGCTCCCAGATCGCGTAGCCGTTCGGCCGGATGACCATGCTGCCGCGCACGGGCGAGTTCTCAGCAAGCTCCGCTCGCTTGACGAGGTCGTTGTACCACTCGGCGAAGTTCTCGCTTCGGGGTGTGATGCCGAGGTCTTTGCTCATTGGGTTGGGGGAGATTGTGGCAGGTTGGGGGAAGCGTCCCGAGTCCCGAGTCCCTGCCGAATGGATCGAGGGAGTCGTATGCGCACAGTTGATTCGGGTCTAATCCAACTCATAGTGGGACCACTTGTTGTTCCGGTTGGACGGGATTTGAGGTTGCTCGACCCAATCTACAAGAGAACCTCGATGATGCATGTACCGGGTGTTCTCGATTGGTACGAGAACTACATCATTCAGTTCCCGAGTGCGCCTATCGACGCTTTCTGGTGCACGATCCACTTGACCGCACTGCTCGCAGCCGAGGGAATCCACGATGAGAGCCCGCTACCCCACGACTCGCTTGTTGAATTCTATGACGCATCGCAGGAGCTGCTTCAGGTCTTCCCTGACGTATCAGACCTCGTGTCACACTTGATCAACGGGATTCGTACAACGGTCTACTGCGAGGTAAATGAGTACCCGAAGGAGATTTCGGCGGAGGTCGCCTGGGCCGCTCAAGCGCTCCTGATCCGAAGTTACGAAGCACTGTCGCTTGCGGCAGAGCTGTTCAAGCGGAGGTGCCCTGACTACCACTACTTGGTTGCGGCAAGCGCAGAAGCGTGCTTTCGTGCCGCCCACATCGTTAAAGAGCCATCATCGATAACCGATTTTCAACGCGGAGAGGCCATTGAAAGTTACGAACAAACGCGCAGGTATCAGACTCACTACTCCACCTCTCGTGACGCGTCGGCTCCCAACATTGATGGAGAAGTGGCGAGGCTACGCAAGGAACTGGATTCGCTTGGTGTGCGTTGTGCGGCGGACGGAACCGTCTTTAAGGGCCAGTACCGACAGTACGACGTTCCGGACTTGGTGCGGAGTCGATACGGAGATGACACGTTCTTCAAAGAGGATCCTTACATGCTCTTCGCGCATGTCTTTCGCACGAGGAATAAGATCGCCCACAGCCTCTATAAGAGCTGGCCGCTCTACCTCAAAATGGAGGAAAGACGAATCGTCGCATCGAGTTCGCTGCGTCCCGCTTTCATGGACTCGTTCTCGTTCATTGTTCTGGCGCACATCATGAGAGTCTTCGACGAGCTTGGCCGCGGCTTTGGTGAGGAAATGGCGACTTGGTGCGAAACCATGTGGAAGGTCTACCACACGGATCAGTTGAACAAGGCTCCAGTTTCAAGTCACGACTGATACCGCAGTTGCATGCGGGTGGGGCGGGCAGGCGGCAACGACGTACGAAAGGGCCTGGAGCCTGTCCGAGGTACTCGTCGCGGAGTTCCTTGCAAGAAGGGCCTACTCTGTCGAATCGCCGTAGGCGTCCGGTCCAGGTCTCACCCTAAAGTGGTCATAGCGCTTCAAGTAACGGTCGGCATCGAGCGGGATACGGTAGGTGCGCACGAGCTTTTTGCCACCCGGCTCTAGCTCCAAGTGTGTACTGAGTGTGCCGATCTCAACACCGTTGTTGTCGTAAAAGACGATTTCACACGAGTGGCTCAACTGTTGAGAAGTCGGATTCTCAAGTATGAACTCGAACACGGGACGACCGGGGCCTGCTAGCTGAGCCTTGGCATCGGTGAAAACTAGTTTATCAAGCGGGAAAGGACCCTGCCGCTCGACTTCGCTTGGAAGCACGATAGGATCCAACTCTGGATACTGCCATCCTTCGTTGCCCGCGTGCTGGATTCGACCAGTGAACCGATTGAGCCGAGACTCTCCATCCTCTCGAATGATCCAGGGCGTCGGCCAAATGAAGTACGCAGTTAGCACGACAATCACAGCGGCCGCAACCCACTTCGCGTGCTTTTGGTTGAACGACTTCATGCTCCAAGTATGGCAAAAGGGCGGGTGGTCGGAACAGGCGATCGCGAGGGGCGACGGTGGGCGCGGCCGTACGGAAAGACCGGGCGGCCCGTTCCCTGTACCGAAGGCTCGGAGGGTCGTACGAACGGTCCGTACGACAGTATGGAAGTTCCGGACGGCCGTGGCGACCGTCGCCACAGCCCTCGGAACCCCCGCCACAGGCTCAAAACGGGTCCAGACAGCCTCGCCTGAGCCGGCGCTAGGTTCAAATCGGCCCCGCAGGGAGGGCGGAGGATGGCTCTGACAAGGCGGAGAGTCGTTCTCCGCCCTGTCGCCGCCGATCTCCGCCCTGTCGCCGCCGATCTCCGCCCTGTCGCCGCCACTCTCCGCCCTGTCGGAGCCGTTCTCCGCCCTCTCGCCGCCGTTCTCCGCCCTTGCGTTAGCGGCCCGCTGATCGGCGTCGGACTCCTGCCGACTGCTCATCGGGCTCTGCGACCCCTCCGGGGTCGTGCGCACAGGATGCGCCTCCCACCAGGGGTGTCGGCCTTCGGCCTCAACCCCTGGCTATCTAGATGCGACCCCTCCGGGGTCGCGCGGCTAGGCGAGCCATGTGTGGAGCCCAAACGCAGGAAAGCTCTTGCACCCGAACAGTCTCACGCCGCGCGGCGGCATTCTTTCATGAGAGCATCAGCGAGTTCGTCCGCGCTATGCTTCGTGCCCTTGTCGAGACTAGCGACATGCGCCAGGAGGCCCGACCGTCGAACGATGGTGACGGCGGGATCGTGCGCCTCGAACTGCGATGACTCTGCAACGACGATCACAGACCGCACGAAGCACTTGTAACCCAGCGATTGCAGAACCTCTTGAACGAGTCTGTTTCCACGCGTGACTTGGTCGACAGGGTTCTTCCACGCGCGCCGCTCACGCCCTCCACTTACATAAAACCATGACTTACCCCTGCCGACCTGAGGGGCGGAGAAGTACTTTGCTTCGATGACCAGTGCTCCGTGTGGGCCGAAGAGGATCGCGTCCACATCGCCAGAGCAACCAGGGTCCCAGTTCTGCACCAGGACGTAGTCGTCAGAGAGGGACGAGAGTTCCTTTGCGACTTTCCGCTCAAGACGCCAGCCCCATATCGGCTGGAAGGAGAAATCGTCGGCCTTGTCGTATCTCCTCCAGAGCGACCACAGTATGGGGACCAAGGCCAAGATGAACCAATGGCCCGTGTTCCACTGCCGGAACATAAAGCAGTACAGCCCGATCACGGCAAGCAAACCAAGGATGACCGCGCTACGACGCACCACGTGCCGCCTCTCATTTCTGACCTTGTGATGGAGCCAGCTTCCCCCGTTCCTGATCGCGCGCATGACTTTATTGTCGGAATCTCTGTGGCGGATCGGGATGTCCCCCCACTGGTACAGGTCGGCATCTGGGTTTCCAGACCCCGGCCTGGCTACCATTTGCGACCCCTCCGGGGTCGGGGGTTGCGTTGACCCTTCAAGTGGCGAAGTCTGACCTCCGCCGTTCAAGCCTGCCTGCGGAACAAGAGCCCGACCAGCACACCGAGAACGAGCCCGCCCACGAGGCCGATTATCGCCCACTGGATTTGGGCGAAAGAGAGGAACTGATAGTCTTTTTGCTCCCTCGTCGCAATGTACACGGGGGCAAAGACGCCGACCAACAGGCCGACTGCTCCCATCCAGAACGCCACCGTCGGTAGCCGTGATCGCTTCATGCCCATCTCTACCCGCATCCGTGGCGGCACGTTGCGCATCCCCGGTCATCGTGTCTCCATCATGGGCGCATTCGGCGATAGAGGTCAGTCCGGCGTCGGTGCGCTCATTGATCCGCCGATCTCGCCTTCCGCACCGCCGATGTAAACTAGCCTCACACCGATGGTCGTTACAGCCCTGCTCCTTGCCGCCCAGGTCGTCCCGTTCGACCACCACATCCACTTGCGCAGTCCGGAGACGTATCAGCTCCTCTCCAAGCTGGGGCTCGAACAGCCGAGGCCGGAGAAGGAGTACACAGACATCACGGAGCTGCTCCGGGCCAGTCCTGCACAAAAGTGCTTCGTCGTCTCGGTGGCATACATGCTCGCCGGTTTCGGCCTTGGCGAAAGGGAGCTAGGGGCCGTGAAGGCGGAGAACGACCACGCGGCGCGAGAGTGCGCGAAGCTTCCCGGTCGCGCCTTCGGGTTCGCGAGCGTCCACCCGCTCCGCGACTATGCGCCGGGCGAGATCGAGCGCTGTCTTTTGCTCCCGGGGATCGCGGGCGTCAAGCTGCACTTCGACAACTCGCGCGTCAACCTGCGCGACGAACAGCACGCGAAGGCCGTCCGCGCGGTGCTCCTTGTCGCAGCAAAAAGGAACGCGCCCGCTCTGGTCCACTTGGACAACCGACAGCCTGAGTTTGGTGCGGAAGACGCACGGGCGTTCCTCGATCGAGTGCTCGCAAAGCTGCCGCCGATGGAGGTCTACATCGCGCACCTCGGCACGGGCGGGGGCTACGACGATTCGACGCGGGCGGTCCTGGGCGTGTTCGAGAAGGCTCTGCCGGGCCTCAAGCACAAGGTGTTCTTCGACGTCTCAGGGATTGCGCTGCCCGCGGCGTTCCGCGGCATTGAGCCTCTGACGCCCGAGCAGGGAAAGGAACTGGCGGCCACGATGCGACGGATGGGGCTCGGGCGCTTCGTGTTCGGGACGGACTACTCGGTGACCGATTCTGCGACGTACCGGAGCTCGCTCCGCGCGGCGCTGCCATTGACCGACGCAGAGTTCGATCGCGTCATGCACAACACCGGGCCGCTGATGTCGGGTGCGGACTAAGATGGTCGGCCCGGTAAGGGCGCGATGCTGGGTCTCTCGCCCTTGGGGCCAAGCGGAGCGCCAGAGAAGCTAGAATCTAATCGCCGCTAAAGGATGAGCATGAATCGGGTTAACGGAAAGGTCGCGGTCGTAACGGGGGGTTCGCTCGGTATCGGCCAAGCGTGCTGCCGATTGCTGGCAAGAGAAGGCGCGAGCGTCGCCATCGTGGACCTTCTCGAAACCGAGGGCACTGCGCTCGCCGACAAGATCGGGGCGGAAGGGGGCCGCGCAAAGTTCTGGCGGATGGACGTTTCAAGCGAAGGCTCCGTCAAGTCAACGATCAGCGCGATCGTCGCAGAGTTCGGAAGGATTGACGTGCTGGTGAACAACGCTGGGATCATCGGCGCCAACAAGCCGACGCACGAACTGACCGAGCAAGAGTGGGACGCGGTCCAGGCGGTCAACGTCAAGGGCGTGTTCTTCTGCACCAAGCACGCCGTCCCGCACATGATCGCGGGCGGAGGCGGAAGCATCATCAATCTGTCGTCCATCTATGGGCTCGTCGGCGCACCCGACCTGCCCCCGTACCACGCCTCCAAGGGGGCAGTGCGACTGATGACGAAGACCGACGCCATGATCTACGCCAAGAACGGCATACGCGTCAACTCCGTGCACCCCGGCGCGATCATGACGCCAATGCTCGAACAGCTCTTCGCAACTGCGCCGGACCCAGTCGCCGCGCAACAGGCGATGGCGGACCAACACCCGCTCGGCCGCATCGGAGTGCCGGACGACATTGCCTACGCCGTCCTTTACCTTGCGTCGGACGAGTCGGGCTTTATAACCGGCGAGGAGCTTGTCATTGACGGTGGATACACCGCCCGTTAGTCGCTCGATGCTGAAGTTCGCGGCGGCGCTCGGTGCCTTCGCGGTGGCGAGCATTTTGCTGCGCGGGCTCGAACGGGAGCAGGCGCTCGCTGGCAGCATATTCGCGCTGGCGGTCGTGCTCTGGATCACGGAAGCCGTGCCGATCGCCGTGACGGCCCTCGTGAGCACGGTTCTCCTTGTGCTCCTCGGCGTCGCTTCGCCTGACACTGCCTTTGGTGCGTACGGCGACCCAGTCATCCTGCTGTTCGTCGGCAGCTTCTTGCTTGCAAAGTCCATGTCCGAGTCCGGGCTGGACGAGCGGCTCAGCTATTGGCTGCTCCGGTACAAGTGGGCGACTGCGACGCCTCGCAGGCTTCTGTTCTCGCTCGGCCTCGTCGCGTGCGTCCTCAGCCTCTTTGTCAGCAACACCGCGGTCACTGCGATGATGCTTCCCATCGGCGTCAGCCTGCTTTCCGTGATCTCAAAACAGTCTGGCCAGTCCCGCTACGGGATCGGAATGATGCTGATGCTCACTTGGGGGTCCAGCGTCGCGGTTGGAGTGATCGTCGGGACACCGCCTAACCTGATCGCAGCGAAGGAGATCGCCGAACAGACCGGCCACACGATCAGTTTCGTGGAGTGGATGCAGTTCGCCATGCCAGTCAATGCGGTCATGCTGTTCGCAGCCTGGGTCGTGCTCATGTTGATGTACGGCCGCGGCGCACCAAGGACGGACGAGGCATCGGAGCTCGCGCACGATTCGCTTGTGAAGCTCGGGCCGATGACGCCAGCACAGCGCAACACCATGGCGGCGTTCTTCCTTGCGCTCATCCTCTGGCTGCTGCCAGACACGACGGCGATGTTTCTCGGGCCTGAGCACGCGTGGTCCGCTTGGTTGAAAGACCACGTCTCGCCGACGGTCGCCGCACTGCTGGCCTCGTGCCTGCTCTTCTTTTTGCCCACTAAGGACGGGCGCACCCTGACCTGGAAGCAGGCCACGACGATTGACTGGGGCACGATCCTCCTCTTCGGTGGAGGCATCGCGCTCGGCGCAGCAATGTTCGAGACAGGTCTCGCAGAGAACCTCGGTGCGCAGCTTGCCTCTGCCTCTGACATTGACACGCTGTGGGGGATCACGGCCCTGTGCATCATTCTCGCATCTCTCATGAGCGAGCTAGCGAGCAACACAGCGTCCGCAACGACGATCGTCCCGGTGGCGATTGGGCTCGCCCTCGGTGCAGACGTCAACCCGATCCCTCCGGCGCTCGGCGCCGCGCTGGGGGCGAGCATGGGATTCATGCTTCCGATCAGCACGCCGCCCAACGCGATCGTCTACAGCTCCGGCCTTGTTCCTGCCAAGGAGATGATCAAGGCGGGGCTTGTCCTAGACGTCATTGGTATCGTTGTCATCTGGCTGTGCCTGCGCTTGCTCTTGCCGATCCTGGGCCTTGCCTGAGACCAAGCTGACCTGCGGCATCGCACCGTTCGTCCCGACAGCGCAGGACAGGGCCGAATTGCGTGTACCATCCTAGTCATGGACCAGGGCGAAAGGACCATCTACGAGATCAAGGTCGGCGACACGGTGTGTCTGCGCGAAGGCGGCGTGCCGATGCGGGTCCTCGACGTCTACGTCGCCAGCGATGGGACGCGGACGGCCGATACCGAGTATTGGGACGGTGAGACGAACCATCGGGCGACGTACCCTTGCGACGCGCTCGTGCCGCGAGAGCCGTACGTCGAGGAAGACTAGTAGCGCGAGACCACGGCGGCCAGGCCGCCGCCGGGCACTTCCGCCGGCGGGACGACGAAAACGCTGCCGCCCGTCGCCAGGGTCCGGATCGCGATCTCGTTGAGCAGGTCGCGGTCGTCGGCGTGCTGGAACTCGTGGAGGCGCGCCTGGTGCATCGGCTCGTCCCACGATCCCCACGCCTGCACACCCACCGCCACGAACGCGATCTGCGCTCGGCCCTCCATCGCAAGCTTCGTCGCCTCGGCGACGTCCGTCGTCGTGCGGCCGGTGCCGGCGAACTGTTCGAACGCAGCGCGCGCCTCGGTCGCCGACTGCTGGAAGATCGGCTCGACGATCTTCCACGCGCTGGAGTGCAGGTCGTCGGCGCTCGTCCGGTCCGGACTGCCGGGGATGCCCTCCTGCACGAGCCCGTCGAAAGAATTGGCTTCGCGGTACTGCGCGAAGTGCGACTCGACACCTGCGAGCACGAGCGGCGCAGGATGGTCGCGGAAGAAATCGCGCAGCGCCTTGTCCACCTGGCGGAAGAACTTGAGCCGCAGGTCCTTTTCGGCGGCCTTGTCCATCCCACCGTGGCCGTGGAAGACTGCGGCCCGGCCGGTCGCCGTTCCCGCGCCCGCGCCGGTGTGGAAGTTGAGCGCCGCGCCCTCGCCGTCGGTCGCGAGCAGCTCTTCCATCGCCGAGGGGACGTCGGGCAGCAAGAGCTCGTTCACGCTGTGTCGCGTGCCCTGGAGGAGGCGGACGTCGTTCTCGCTCAGTGCGAGGACGTAAAAAAGCCCGTCGGAAGCGAGCAGCGGCAGGAGCGGCTTGAGATGGAAGGCGTCGGCGACGACGCAGGTCTCCTCGAAGGTCGTGGGCACGCGCCAGACGCGGGTCCCGCCTTCTTCGACGAAAACGGCGAGCCCGTCCGACTGGTAGCTCCAGTATCCATCCTGCTCGATGAGGGCGCGCGCGTCTTCGAGCATGTCGATCGCTTCAGTGCGCCGTATGCGCTGGGCCAGCGAGTTCTCGGCCTCAGCCAACAGGTTCTTGAGCCGGATAGGGTCCTGGCGCGTGTCCATCCCCTTTCGGTGCGTGGGAAGGTAGACCGAGGCCCGCGGGCCCCCCGTCGCCTTCATGAGGCTCGCCAGGTCCTCGCGCGAGAAGTAGTCGCTCGTGTGCATCTGTAGCGTCTACCCTACCTTCCGAGTCTAAAAACGCTGCGGGCCGTTCGTCTAGAATCGCGGCATGGACATTCGGACGGCGCTGAAGGGGCAGTACAAGGCGGGGCTGGCGATGCTGCGGGACTGCATCGTCAAGTGCCCTGACGATGTCTGGGTGGCGGGGATGCCGATCATCACCCCCGACCCGGGCGGAAGGACGAACCAAGAGCGGGAGGCGCGCACGTTCTGGCGCGTCGCGTACCACTGCCTCTTCTACACGCACCTCTACTCGATGCCGCGCGAAGAGGACTTTGTCGCGTGGGCGAGGCACGACGATCTGGCTTCGAACATCTGGATCGGGCCGGACGAACCGATACCGCCGAAGGAGACGACGTATTCGCAGGCGGACCTGCTCGGATACCTCGACTGGATGGTGACGCAGGTGGACGGATGGGTGGACGCGCTGGACCTGTCGTCTCCGGAGTCGGGGTTCTATTGGTACAAGGAGTTCCCGAAGCTCGACCACCAGATCCTGAACGTGCGGCACATCGGTGTTCACGTCGGGCAGCTTTCAGAGAGGCTGATGCTCGCGGGGGTTGATACGGACTGGGTGAGCAGGGGGAGGGGGAGGGGGTCGGGTAGCGGGTAGCGGGTAGCGGGTAACAGGTCGGCTCTAGGAGTTATCTAGAAGGTCTTCGCCGTACGTACTTGGAGACTCCTTGACGTAGCCTTCCCTCAGCTTCGTGATGAGTTTATTCAGTACAAGAATCTGTCTTTCGACAAGTGCAGAAATCGAATCGTCGAACTCAATGCCGATCCGCTTTGCAATCATCAGCTGCGCCTTGACCTCACATGCGCTGCCGCGCGCATAACCCAAGTGCTTGAGATACTCGCCTCTTCCAAGCCTCCCGTAGCCTTCAGCGATATTCGACACGACAGAGCAAGAGGCACGACGAATCTGTGAGGTTAGGCCGAATCGTTCATCGACCGGAAAGCGCTTCGTCGCTAAGTAGATCTGCTCCGCCAAGTCCATAGAAATCTTGAACGCGTCGAGCTTTTCGAATCCGCCAGACATCCTTAGAACCCTACCCGCTACCCGATACCCGATTCCCGATACCCGATTCCTGGTTCCCGTCACGCCTTAGTGCACGACCAAGACTTCGGCCGACGCCGTTGCGAGCTTGGTGTTGCCCTTCCAGGCCTCGACGCTGAACGTCTTCCAGCCTTCCGTCAGGCGCGTGGTGCCGATCGTGACGTACCAGTTCTCTTTGCCGTGCCCTTCGTAGAGCAGCTTGCCGTCAATGCGGAACTTCATGGTCAGCGTCGCATCGGTGGTCTTGCACCAGGCGGAGAGGTCGAGCTTTCCTTGCACGACCTGCTTGTCGCGCAGCGGCATCGGTGAGAACGGGACGCTCTCCATGGGATCGGTTAGCGGCGTCGCGCATGCGATGCGCGCGAGGAGGCTCGCGTCGGCGCTGGCCGGGAGGTTCTTGAGGTAGTACTCGGGCTCGGTCACTTGCCTGTACGTCTTGAGCACGGACTGCTCCTGCGTCACCGCGTAGTTGTTGTTCATGCGGTGCTCCAGCTCGAGGTTGTTGCCGTTGAAATAGCTGATGCACTTGACGCGCGGGTACTTGCGCGGAAGCGCGGCGTAGAGCGCGTGGAGGTTGCGCTGCGCGAACTGCGGGACGGACTTGCGCTCTAGCGCGGAAAAGTGCGTGGTTCCGTACTCGCCGATCATGATCGGCTTGCGCGCGCTGTACTTGTTGTAGACGTAGTCCAGCATCTCTGTCGGATGGATCTGCCTTGCGGGCTTCTTCGGGTCCTGGTCGAAAAACGTGACGCTGTACATGTTGACTCCGACCCAGTCCACGTAGTCGTCACCGGGATAGTAGGACTCGATCGGGTTGGTCGGCGTGGTGTAGGGGCACCAGACCATGGCGACGTTGGGCGCGACCTTCCTGATCTTCTGCGCGACGAGGCGGAACTTCTCCTTGAACACTTTGGGGTCCTTCCCGTACTCGACCCAAGCGCCGTTCATCTCGCTTCCGAAGCGGAGGAGGATCTGCGCGTTGGAATCGCGCATGTCGCGCGCGAGCTGGTCGAGGTACTCGTCGTCGAGGACGTACTGGATCCCGCGCGTCGGCTCCAGCGCGATGTGGACGATCTTGCCCTGCAGCGCGAGCATGCTGACCCAGTCCTTCGGGAGCGGGCGGCCGTAGCCGAGATAGAAGAAGTAGGTGGAGTGCGTGGTGCCGGTGACGCGCTCGAACTCCTCTGGCAGCCGACGAAAGCGGCCGATGGTGTCCTTGTACGTTTCCTTGAGGGTCGAGTCGAGGTCTATAAACGCGCCCAGGTAGCAGCCGTAGAGCGGCTCGTGCTTCGCGGCGGAGAAGTTGGCCTTGACCTCGTCGGCACTGGGCTTTCTATCGAGGTAGAGGCCGAGTTGGAGGCCGCTCGCGGATGAGCCGACGGCCGCGCACGTGGCCATCACTGTAACAAGCGCACGGGTGTGGCGTCGCAACGGCATCATAGGGGTTATACCTTTGGGCCTCAATCTTCTACAGTATCGGCACTTTTGTACCTTCGGGTGCGGACGATGAGCAGAGCGCCGGTCACGCCGGAGAGGGCGGACCCCAGCAAAACTCCCAGCTTCGCGCCTTCGTTGAGCTCGCCTGCTCCGAAGGCCAGGCCGGCGATGAAGAGCGACATGGTGAAGCCGATCCCGCCAAGGAACGCGACCCCGACGACGTGCGACCAGGTGACGCGCTTCGGCAGCGCGGCGATGCCGAGCTTTACTCCGATCCAGGAGAAGAGCGATATGCCGACGGCCTTGCCGATGAACAGCCCGAGGACGACGCCGCTGGTGACCGGCGCGGTGAGGCTCTGCAGCCCGACGCCGCCGAGCGCGACGCCTGCATTCGCGAGAGCGAAGACCGGCATGATGACGAAGTTGACGGGCGTGTGGAGGTTGTGCTCGAGCCTCTGGAGCGGCATCTGGACCTGTTCGCACGACTGTTCGATCGCGTCTATAGCGGATACCTGGTCCTCGTTGAGGAACGCGTCGGGCTCGCTGGGCTTGGCACCGTCGCGGAACTTGTTGAGGAAGCGCAGGCCTCTGTCGTAAAACTCCGTCGCGTCGAGCCTGACGCGGGTCGGGATCGTCATCGCAAGCAGGACGCCGGCGATGGTCGCGTGGACGCCAGACTGGAGGAACATGAGCCACAAGAGGAACCCCAGAATCACATAGGGCACGAGGTTGCGCACGCGCAGGACGTTGAGGACGATGAGCAGGGCAAAGACGAGCCCGCCGGTCTGGAGCGCCTGGACGTTGATGTCTTTGGAATAGAAGAGGGCGATGACGAGGACTGCGCCGAGGTCGTCCACGATCGCGAGCGCGGCGAGGAAGACCTTGAGCGCGAGCGGAGCGCGCGTGCCGAGCAGCGCGAGCACGCCGAGCGAGAACGCGATGTCGGTCGCCATTGGGATCGCCCAGCCGTCCATCGAGGGGCGTCCGGCGTTCATGGCGACGTAGATGAGCGCTGGGACGAGCATGCCGCCGATGGCGGCCATGATCGGCAACGCGGCCTTCTTCGGGTTGTTCAGCTCACCGACGAGGATCTCGCGCTTGATCTCGAGGCCGACGAGGAGGAAGAACACGGCCATGAGGCCGTCGTTGATCCAGTGATGGAGGTCCATCGAGAGCGACTGCCCGCCGAACCGCATCGAAAACTCGATGTGCCAGAGGTCGCGGTAGGTGTCCCCGTACGGAGAGTTCGCCCAGACGAGCGCGACAAGGGTGCACGCGAGCAGGATGACGCCGCTGGAGGCCTGCGACTGGATGAACCGCGCGACCGGGCGAATGACGCGCTCGCGCACGATCTGTCGGACCTTGCTAGGCGGCTGGGTTGGCATCGTCGCAGACCGATGTTAGCAGACCGCGTCGAGCGCCTTTCGCGTCCGCTCGACGATTTGGGCGATGACGTCCTCGCCGACGATGAGGGGCGGCGCGAAGCGGAAGGTGTGCGACCGGGTCTCCTTGGTCAGGACCCCGTTGGCGATGAACGCCTTTGTGAGCTTCTTGCCGTCCACGTCTGGCGAGACCTCCATTCCGACGAGGAGGCCCTTGCCGCGGACCTCGACGACCTTCGGGCTCTGGATGTCTATGATCGCCTGCTTGAGGCGTGCGCCGAGGGCGGCGCTGCGGCCGGCGTAGTCGCCGACCTCCATCTCTGCCATCGCCGAGAGCGCCGCGACGGCGGCGAGGGGGCTGCCGCCGAAGGTGCTGCCGTGGTCGCCAGGCTTGAAGACCTCCATGACCTCGCGCGAGCCGATCGCGGCGGAGACGGGGAGCAGCCCGCCGCCAAGCGGTTTCCCGACGGCCATGAGGTCCGGCTTTGCGTCCTCGTACATCCACGCGAACTTCGTGCCGGTGCGGCAGAAGCCGGTCTGGACCTCGTCGAGGACGAGGAGCACGTTGTTCTCGTCGCAGAGCTTGCGGACGTCCGCGAGATAGCCCTCTGGCGGGACGATGATGCCGCCCTCGGCCTGGATCGGTTCGAACATGATCGCGGCCGTGTTCGCGTTGACTGCGGCGCGGAGCGCTGCGATATCGCCGAAGGGGACCATCCGAAAGCCGGGAGTGAATGGGCCGAAGCCGTCGCGGTACTGCGCTTCTGACGAGAAGCCGACGATCGTCGTCGTGCGTCCGTGGAAGTTGTTCTCGCAGACGATGACCTCGGCCTTGTTGTGCTCGACGCCCTTCTTCGTGTACGCCCACTTGCGCGCGAGCTTGATGCAGGTCTCGATCGCCTCCGCGCCGGTGTTCATGGGGCAGACCATGTCCATCTCGGCGTACTGCGCCAGTCCCTTGACGAGGAGAGCGGCCTCGGACGTGTAGTAGGCGCGGCTCGTGAGAGCGAGCTTCTTGAGCTGTTCGACGATCGCGCCGACGACGCGGGGGTTGAGGTGTCCGTGCGCGACCGCGGAGTAGGCGCCGACGCAGTCAATGTACTCGTTGCCCGCTCCGTCCCAGACATGGACGCCGTCGCCGCGGACGATGTTGACGGGGATGGGCGCGTAGTTGTGCGTGCCGAACTCTTCGGCCATGGCGAGCGACTGCTCGTCGGTGATCCGCTCGACGACGGACTGGACTCCGTTCTCGAAGATTTCGTTCCAGAGGTCGGTCGCCGTGCGCTTCATGTAGATATTGTAGAGGAAAGCAGGGGGGCGCTCCCCGCCGACATAAGGCGAATGGCCGAAGGCCCGAGACTCACCTACGGATAGATGTCCTTGCGGACTGAGAACATCGGTCGCTTGAGCTGGACGAAGAGCGTGCGCCTGGTGTGGCCGTCCGCCCAGAGGGTCGTCGAGCCCTTTCTGTGGAGGTGGTTGAAGTGCGCTTCCAGCCCTGGAAGGTTGACGGGAGGGCTCTCGAACCAGTCGAAGGTCTGCAGCCAGTTGCAGAGCGGAACGCGCGCCTTGTGCTCCCACATGACGAGCGTCTGGACGTGGTCCTCCATCTGAGAGTCGTTGATCCCTTGCGCGTTGAGAAGCCCCGTGGCCTGATCGGTCCAAACGCGGATCGTTCCCGGGCCGTACTCCATGCCAGCCGCAGCCGGGTTGGTCGTGTAGTAGGGCGAGGACGCGGTGGGAAGGAACATGTTGTAAGCGAGCGCCATCTGCCACTCGCCCGGCTGTTCGGGACAGACCTTGATCTTGTCGCTCTTGAGGTACGGGTCAATCTTGCCCGGCCTGGGAGGGTTTATCGCCGGGAGCGTGACGTCGCCGACGAAACCGCCGAACGCAGGCGTGTTGTTGTTGTCGTAACCGATCCAGACCTGCTGCGGCGCAAACCCGGGGAGGGGGTCTACGCTCGTCACCGGCGGCCAGGTGTCGTTGTTGTCGGCCTGGTACATCATGACGGCCATGCCGATCTGGCGCATGTGGACGATGCAGACGGTCTGCTTGGCGCTGGCTTTGGCCTGAGCGAAGACGGGGAACAGGATGGCGGCCAGGATCGAGATGATGGCGATAACGACGAGCAGTTCGATGAGGGTAAAGGCGCGCTTCATTCGGGCTCCATTCCAATATAGGGTACGAGGTCCGGCTACGAATAGTCAGTGAGGACTCTATCAGTATTGCGCCAATACGCGGCGAGGACCACAAGTTCCGCCGCAACTTGGATTGTCATGGCGATTCCGATGACAATGAGCCCGTCCCACTGCATGGCCACGCCGAGGGCCAGGGCGGCGGACAGGGCCCCGACGGCCAGGCCAATGGCCACGACGCGGGGCTTGGTCCGGTGGTGGGCCGTGAGGAGCCCGCGGACGAGCGAGGCGCGCGAGTTGACGAGCGGGACTGCGACGCTGACGAGGAGCGCGAAGCTCGCGGCCTTGGCGACTTCGAGCTTGCTGTCTAGTATCCGGTGGAAGAGGAAGTCGGCCGCGCCGGAGTAGTAGGCCACCAAGATCGCGGCGCTGCACGCGATGCCGGTCTTGGTGCAGAACTTCGCCAGCTCCGTTCTTGTCTGCTCGTCCTTGTAGAGCGCGATGATCGTCTCCGGCAGAGCAAACGTTATCGAGCGGAACATGAACACGACGCTCATCGCGATGCCCCAGGCAGCGAGCGTGCGCGTGCTCTCCGGCGACCGGGCGAGCGCGGCCGAGACGAGCGGCATGGAGAGGATCATCGTCATCGTCGCGAGCGAGAGCGGGTAGTGAAACTCCCACATTCGTTGCAGTGAGACGCCCTTGTTCTGCTCTGTCCCGATCATGGGATCGAGGTTTCGACGGATCGTGGGACGAGTGACAAAGTGGATGAACGTCGTCTCAGCAACGACCGATCCGAGCAGTGCCCACGCGGCGACGGTGAGGCCGGGCAGGTCAGTCATGTGGTAGAGCGTTATGCCGATGGCGAGAATCGAGAGGACGCGCACGAACGTACCGATGCCGACCGGCCGCGTGTTGTCGAAACGGATGAGGATGCCGTGGTGGAAGCGCCGCCAGCCGACGAACGCGGCCCACGGGATCATGATCGCCATCGCGGGACGAAGCACGACCGCAACGCTGTGCTCTGCGCCGATCAGCGTCTCCACTACGAGCCAGTAGACCGGCGTCAGCGTAACGAGCGCGTGGACAGCCGCCGTCCAGAGCATGAGCAGCGCCGTGAAGCGGCGGAGCTGCACGTAGTTCGCGTGCGTGCGACAGAGGGTCGTGGAGGTCGAAAGGAGGTCAATGACGGGCGACTCGATGAAGATCGCGAGCGCCATGAGGATGCCCATGGCTGCGAGCGCGACCTCTTCGCCCGGGCGGCGAGAGATGATGCCGCTTGTGATCGGCCCCTCGAGCGACATGAAAATCCACGACACGGCCAAGGGGGCGAAGAAGAGGAGGATGCGGCGCTGGGTGACCGGCTGTGCCTCGTTCGTCGTGGGCATTGTGGACACAGCGCGACGAGCATACCGTCGCGGTTCGTATAGATTAGGGGACTCGTTTGGTACTCTGTGAGGAGAAATGAAGCAACTGCGCTATGCGTTCGTTTTGGCCGCGCTCGCCTGCTCGTTCGGGATGTCCGGACAGCTCGTGCGGGATCCGTCGGGATATGTCAGCGAGACGTCCCTTCGCGCAAACCTGACCTACATCGCCTCGGACGAGCTCGAGGGCAGAGCGTCGCCGTCGCCGGGCCTGGAAAAGGCCGCGCAGTACATCGCGCAGCAGTTCCAGGCCGCAGGGCTGGTGCAGGTCAACGGCAGCTACTTCCAGGAAGCGACTGACCACCGCCTCAACCAGGAGGGCATGCCGGTGCTGAAGAACGTCGTCGGGCTGTTGCGCGGTTCGGACCCCGTGCTCGCGGACACGTACCTGCTCGTGACGGCGCACTACGACCACGTCGGCACGCGACCGAACTCGGAGGCCGAGGACAAGATCTTCAACGGCGCGAACGACGACGGCAGCGGCACCGTCGCGGTGATCGAGATCGCAAAGGCGCTCGTTGCTGCGGGAGCAAAGCCCAAGCGCAGCGTCCTGTTCGTCTGCGTCTTCGGCGAAGAGCGCGGGATGCAGGGCTCGACCTACTACGGCGAACACCCGCTCTTCCCTCTCACAAAGACGGTCGGGATGCTGAACATCGAGATGATCGGGCGGACGAACAAGTATTCGGCGGAACCGACGAAGCGGCGGAACAAGGTGATCGAGGACTGGAGCGGCAAGCTCGGCGTCACCGGGTTCGACTATTCGGACATGGGCACGCGCCTGGTCGAGTCGTGCGCGAAGGCGGGGATCGAGGCGTTGAAGGATCCGGACGCGAGCGGCCCGTTCTTCATGCGCTCAGACAACCGCGCGATGGCAGGTTTTGGCATCCCGGCGCACACAGTGAGCGTCGGCTATGAGGACCCCGAATACCACCAGGCGAACGACCACGCCGACACGATCAACTATACGAACATGGTGAAGGTCGTGCGCGCGCTCGTCCATGCCACTCTGGACCTGGCCAACGACGCGGTCGCGCCTAAGTGGGCGGAGATACCTGAGACCCAGCGGTACCGGGACGCGCACACGAAGCTGCACGGCGGCTAGCCGCCTGGCAGGTACTTGGCCGGGATCGGCGTGCTGGCGCTCTCGTTCTGCCAGACGATGGACATGACCAGCCACTTCCCGCCCTCGTTCATGAGTTGCACGCTGTTGATCCCGCGCGCGAACGGTTGCGATTCCTTTGTGCCGCGGCGGCTCTCGTAGGTGCTGAAGACGTGCACGACGTTGCCGTAGGTCTCGGTGACGCGCTTGACCTCGGTCTCGAAGAATCCGATGCGCTCGAGCATCGGAAAGCTGCGCGTCACATAGTCCTCGACCGTTATCACCTGGTGGCGGACCTTGCCGTCCACGGCGTCGCCGACGGAGACCATTTTTGCGCTCTCGTGGAACAGCGCGCGGAAGCGGTAAGCGTCCCGCTTCTTCTCGATCGGGCCGGAGATGACGTCGTAGAGCGCCTTGATGACCGAATCCGGCGACTCGTGGTCGCTGGCGAAGGCGGCGGGCCCGACGGAAGCGAAGGCGATGATGGCGCAGAAGAGCCTCATGTTCGCTATGTACCCGCAATGGACCGGTCTGGGTGCCCTAATTCTTCCGCTTGTAGTTCAGCCGCCACTGCAGTTCCCAGGTCTTGCCGCCGTCGGTCGAGCGCTCCCAGTCCCAGACAAACGAGCCTGGCTTGACGTCCGAAAACACCATCCGCATGGCGAGGCCCTCCGGGGCGTTCTTCGCCATGACCTGCACGAGGGCCATCTTCCCATCCTTCATACCGCCCTCGAAGACGAGGTACCCGCCCGCGCTGTCAACCCAAGTCTGTCGCCACATCTGGGTGCGCACGTCATAGACGCTCACGCTCTTGCCGTCGAACCCGGGCATCGTGAAGTTCTCCTCGATCACTTTTCCGCCGAGGGACTTCTTGATCGAGTTCGTCGCCTTGGTCTCGGTCCACTCGTCCTTCCCAGGGGCGTTGCGGGACCGGCCCTCGCAAACCCACTCTCCGACCCAGAAGTCCATCTGGGTCTCGGGCGCGGTGGCTTGGACGACGAGGATGGCTAGGGCGCACGGGATCATCGCAGATATGACGTCGCTTGGGATTCTGGAGGTTCTCTCGGTCCACCGCCGGGTAAAAACACGGGCACACCGCCGAGGTCACACCCATGGTTTGTTCACGACACATTTCGAAGTTCGTCCTTGTCGCTCTCGCACTCCTGTCGTTCGCCCCTCTGCAGGCACAGAGCGTTGACCCCAAGCTCTACGAGGGCCTCAAGTGGCGCGAGATCGGGCCGTTCCGTGGGGGGCGCTCCAACGCCGTCAGCGGCGTCGTCGGCAGGCCGAACGAGTACTACATGGGGACTTGCGGCGGCGGGCTGTGGAAGACGACGAACGCCGGCGAAGACTGGGCGTGCGTGTCCGACGGGTTCTTCAAGACCGGCTCGGTCGGCGGGATCGGAGTGAGCGAGACGAACCCGGACGTCGTGTACGTTGGGATGGGAGAGACTCAGCTCCGCGGCAACGTCAGCCACGGCGACGGTGTCTATAAGTCCACCGACGCGGGCAAGACCTGGACGAACGTCGGACTGAAGGGGACGAGACACATCGCGCGAGTTCGCGTGCATCCCACGAACCCGGACGTCGTGTGGGTGGCCGCGCTCGGGCACGTCTACGGCCCGAACCCGGAGCGGGGGATATACAAGACCACCGACGGCGGCCGCACGTGGCGCAACGTGCTGTTCGTCAACGACAAGACCGGCGCGTGCGACATCAGCGTTGACCCGAACGACCCGAACGTGATCTACGCAGGGACATGGGAGGCGCATCGCACGCCCTGGAGCCTTTCCTCTGGCGGTCCGGGCTCGAAGCTCTGGAAGTCAACTAACGGCGGCGAGGCGTGGAGCGACGTCTCGAAGAACCCTGGCCTGCCCACTGGTTTGTTCGGCAAAGTCGGGGTGAGCGTCTCGCCCGCGGACGGGCAGCGCGTGTACGCGATCATCGAGGCGCTCAACGGCGGCATCTTCAGCAGCGACGACGCGGGCGCGACGTGGACCAAGGTCAATGAGAACCGCAACTACCGCCAGCGGGCGTTCTACTACACCCGCGTCCAGGCGGACCCGAAGGACAAGGACACGCTCTACGTGATGAACGTGGGGTTCGCCCGCTCGACCGACGGCGGCAGGACCTGGGGCGGCGTCAGAACGCCGCACAGCGACAACCACGACATGTGGATCAACCCTGCGGACCCGAACGACATGATCAACGCCAACGACGGCGGCGGGAACGTGAGCAAGAACGGCGGGCAGTCGTGGACCTCGCAGGACTTCGCGACGGCGCAGTTCTATCACGTCACGACCGACAACGCCTTCCCTTACCGCATCTACGGCGCGCAGCAGGACAACAGCACCGTGCGGATCGCGAGCCAGTTCCCAGGCGGGATCGGGCGCGACGCGTGGATCAGCACAGCCGGGGGCGAGAGCGGGTACGTCGCGGTCAAGCCGGACGACCCTGAGATCGTGATCGGCGCGAACTACAGCGGCGACCTCGAACTGATGAACTACCGGACGGGGCTCGGACGCAACATCACCGCGTGGCCGGACAACCCGATGGGGCACGGCGCGATTGACCTCGTCCAGCGGTTCCAGTGGACGTTTCCGATCCTTTTCTCGCCGCACGACCCGAACGTGCTCTACGTCTGTTCGCAGTTTGTGCTGCGCAGCACGGACCTGGGAGCGTCGTGGACGAAGATCTCGCCGGACCTGACGAAGAGCGACCCGAGGACGCTGCAGTCGAGCGGCGGGCCGATCACGCAGGACAACACGGGCGTCGAGTACTACGGCACGGTCTTCACGCTGGCAGAGTCGCACGTGAGCAAGGGGCTGATGTGGGCCGGGTCTGACGACGGGCTCGTGCACGTCACCCGCAACGGCGGCCGCACCTGGTTGAAGGTGACGCCGCAAGGGATGCCTGAATGGGGCCTTTGCAGTATGGTCGAGCCCTCGTGGCACAGCGCCGGCACCGCGTACCTCGCAGTAGACAACCACGAGACGGACGACTTCCGTCCGTACATTTACATTACCGATGACTTCGGCCGGACGTGGCGCAACTCCGTCCGCGGGATCCCGGACGACACGTTCGTCCGTGTCGTGCGAGAAGATCCGACGCGCAAGGGCCTGCTCTACGCTGGCACCGAGACTGGCGTGTACGTGAGCTTCAACAACGGCGACAACTGGGCGCCGCTACAGATGAACCTTCCAGTCGTACCTATCCACGACCTGACGATCAAGGAGGACGACCTCGTCGCTGCGACGCACGGCCGGTCGTTCTGGGTCCTCGACGACCTTTCGTCGGTGCGGCAGGCCGCGGACATTCGCACGGCGGACAAGGTCGTGCTCTACAAGCCCTCCGACGCCACGCGAGGAAGGGTCGGCGGCGGTGGCGGGCGGCGCGGAGGCGGTGCCACTCAGCCCGCAGAGCGCGAGCCGATGGGGGCGAACCCGATCTCAGGGGCGGTCGTAAGCTACTACCTTCCGGCCGAAGCTAAGGAACTGACGATCGAGTACCTCGACAAGGAGGGCACTGTGGTCGGGACGGCTGCGAGCCCGCCAAAGTCGGCAGGGTTCAACCGCGCGACCGCGACGGGGCTCTCTTACCCTGGATACCGAAACCCCCCAGGGATGCTGATGTGGGGCGCGGGCGGACGCTCGACCATCGCCGCACCGCCGGGCGAATACACGGTCCGGATGACGGTGGACGGGCAGGTCCATACGCAAGTCCTGCGCTGGACGAAGGACCCGCGCTCCCCTGCCACCGACGCCGAGCTCGTCGCACAGTATCTCTTGGCAAGGCGCATCGCGGACCGCACGATGGAGGCGAACGACATCGTGGTCAAAGTGCGAAGCATCCGTGAACAGGTCGCCAAGGCAGTGGAAGCGCACCCGTCTATGAGGTCCGACGCGGACGCGATGATGCCGAAGTTCGAAGAGGTCGAGAACGCGATCTATCAGACGAAGGCGCAGTCGGGGCAGGACCTGCTGAACTATCCGATCAAGCTGAACAACCGCATCGCCGCTCTGATGGGAGTCGTCGCTGGCGGCGAACACGGCCCGACGAAGCAGACGTTCGATGTGTTCGAGATGCTCTCCAAGCTGCTCGACGTCGAGCTGGCGAAGATGAGGCGCCTCGAGAGCACAGACCTCGCGGCGTTCAATGCGAAGCTGGCCACGCTCGGTGCGGAACCTGTGGTCCCGCGCGGGATGGGCACGGAGGGAAGCTAAGTCACTGTCGCGAGAGGGCGAGCTTGACGCCGAACGCCGCGATCGCCGCGCCGGAGATCGCGTTCACGGCCCTGCGCACGCTCGGCCGCGTCAGCCACTTTTGCGCAGATCCGACGAACACGGAGACCAAGACCAGCCACACGAACGAAACGCCGATGTGAACAGACGCGAGCTTCGCGGTGGCGGGCACGACGGGCTCCCCCGGTGCGACGAACTGTGGCAGCACCGCGACATAGAACACGATCACCTTCGGGTTGAGGATGTTCGATAGGAACCCCTCGACGAAACACCGCCACGGCCCCTTTCGCGGCTGGGCAACTTCTGGCGCGACGATGGCGACGCGCGTCGTCAGGGCCTTGACGAGCGAATAGAGGCCGAGGCCGACGAGGTACGCAGCACCGATCAGCTTGAGGACCGTATAGAAAGCGGCGAACTGCAAGAGCACAGCGGCGACGCCGACGGCCGCGAGCACCGAGTGCGTGAGCGTCCCCACTTTCACGCCGAGGGCCGTCGCGATCCCGCTCCGCGTCCCTCCGGCGATTGAGTTGCTAAGCACGATCATCGTGTCAGGGCCCGGCGTCAGCGATAGCACGACGGACAGGACGACGAACGACGCGAAGTCCGCGCCCATCAGCACAGCTCCCTTTCGACGACGTCGAGCCATCGCAAGCGCGCTTCGTCCGTGAGTAGCACGCTCTTGAGCGCGACGACGTCGAAAGGATGGCCAGCTGGGAGCTTTGCGATCTGGTCGTTCGTTCGGCCGATCCTGTCCTTCAGCCGTTCGCGCGCGTCCTTGACGAACGCCTTGCGCTGCGGCTTCTCGAGCTTTTCAAAGAAGAGGGCGCGAGCGCGCAACAGGTCCACGATGTAGGAAACGTCCTCATCGGGAACTGGCCCGGTCAGCCAATGTGCCAGCTCCTTCTTCCCCTTGGCCGTAATCGCATAGGTGCGTCGGGTCCTGGCGCCCGCCTGCGACTTCTCCGCCTTGATCAACCCCGAGGACTCGAGCCGCCGCAAAAGAGGGTAGATCGCACCCGCGCTGCCGGAGAAGTAGGTGGAGCTGGAGCTTTTGAAGGCCTGCATCACGGCGTACCCCGAGCACGGCTCCCGCTCGGATACGACGCCCAGCGTGATGTACGCCAGGTGGCTCAGCTTCTTCACCCGGTGTGTTTACCCGGAACCTAGTCAGCGAGGGCACAGATCGTGATACAGTAGGGGGAGAGTAGACGCGAACATGCAAACACGACAGCTTCGAGACTCGTTGAAGGCGGGCTTCGCCAAACAGCAACAGACGATGGAGGAGTCCTTCCGCGGGCTCAGTGCGGAGCAGCTCAACTGGGCGCCCGACGACAAGACCTGGAGCATCGGCCAGTGCTTGTATCACATCTGGCTCACCAACGACAAGTACCTCGCCAACCTCGCCTCCGTGATCCGCACCAGCGAACGCAAGGAACCGAAGAACCAGGAGTACAACTCCAGCATGGTCGGGATGCGCTTTATCGACATGGTCGGAGCGACGGGCGGCAAGAACACACCGGTGCCGAAGATGCTCGTGCCCGAAAAGAACCGCGTGCCGCGCGACGTCGTCCAGCTCGTGATAGACCAGCTCGAAGGGATCCAAGAGTTCCTGGCCGAGAGCGAGGGCAAGGACCTGCGCAAGACCAAGATGGCTTCGCCGATCATGAAGATCATCCGGCTCCCGCTCGGCGACGTATTCCTCGCGCTGAAGGGCCACAACGACCGCCACCTCAACCAAGCCGCCCGCATGCTGCGCATGAGCGGCGCGGCGACCGGAGTGAAGACGGGCGTCTCATAAGCCTTCACGCGAGTGTATGCTCTCGCCCATGAACTGGGCGCTTGCTCTCCTGCTCGGACTCTCTGCCCCGACCAGCGGCATTGACGAGGCGTACTCCGCGAAGATCAAGGAGTACACGACCGAGCCGTTCTTCCTTACCGACTGGGTGGACACCCTCCCCGCCGGGAACGGCGTGCCGACGCCGATGGACGTCCTCGGCCACATCGTCGGAGCCCCCGGTCATCTCACCTACAGCCACACCATCTATGAGTACATGCGGCGGCTCGACGCCGCCTCGCCGCGCGTGCTGTACGAAAAGATCGGCACGAGCGAAGAGGGCAAGGACATAGTCGTCGTCTACGTCAGCAGCGAGGCGAACATCCGCAACCTCGCGCGATTGAAGGAAGTCAACGCCAAGCTAGGCGACCCCCGCAAGACGTCCGAGGACGAGGCGAAGGCGCTGATAGCTGAGGCGCGCCCTTTCTACTGGTTCACGGGCGGGATGCACGCACCTGAGGCCGGTCCGCCCGAAATGCTGATGGAGCTTGCCTACCGGCTCGCCGTTTCCGACGACCCGCGGATCGAGCACATCCGCAACGGCACCGTGACCATGATCACACCGATCCTCGACGTGGACGGTCGCGACCGGGTCGTTGATATCTATAGGTATAAGAAGACAAACCCTGACAAACCCGAGATCCCGCTGGTCTATTGGGGCAAGTACGTCGCCCACGACGACAACCGCGACGGGATGCTGCTTTCCTTGGAGCTGAGCAAGGCCGTCACGCGTCGCTGGCTGCAAGACAAGCCGCTCGTGTTCCACGACCTGCACCAGAGCGTGCCGTTCCTCTATGTCTCGACCGGCACCGGCCCGTACAACCCGTGGCTCGACCCGATCGTCATTGACGAGTGGCACGAGCTGGCGTACAACGAGGTCGGCCAAATGACCGCGATGGGTGTGCCAGGCGTGTGGACGCACGGGTTCTACGACGGCTGGGCCGCGAACTACGGGTTCACCGTCGCGCACGGGCACAACGGAATCGGGCGCTTCTACGAGACCTTCGGCGACAGCGGCGCGGACACTTCGATCCGCACGGTCGGTGCCAACAGCACCTCGCGGCAGTGGTACCGGCCGAACCCGCCGTTCCCGCGCGTCAACTGGTCCATCCGCAACAACACCAACCTCATGCAGACCGGCGTGCTGATCGGCCTGCACAAGATGGCGAGCGACCGCGAGAAGTTCATGAAGAACTTCTGGCTGAAGTCGAAGCGGTCTGTGGCGAAGGCGACGACTGAAGGGCCTGCCGCGTACGTGTTTCCGGCGGACGATCCCAACGAGGGCAACCAGGCGCTTTTGATCGCCGCGCTCCGCCAACAGGGCATCGAGGTTGACGTGATGGCCGAGGAAGTCGGAGTCGACGGCATGAAGGTCGGAGGGCGAGCGTTCTTCCGCACCTCGTACATCGTGAAGATGAACCAGCCGTATTCCCGATTGGCCGATATGCTTCTCGACAGGCAGTACTACAATCCAGACGATCCGCGCTCCTATGACGACACCGGCTGGCAGCTCGGCCCACTCTTCAATGCCGTTGTGCACAGGATCAAGGATCCCAAGGTACTCGACGTCAAAGTGAGCACCGGCGGCGTTGCGGCTGGCAGCGACAATCGCATGTACTCCGGTTACGAGGAAAACGGCCGGACGCACATCTTCGTTTCCGAGCCGCGGAGCGACGTTGTAGCGTCCGCAGGCCACTTGAAGGCCGCCAAGACGCGAATCGCCCTCGTCCACACGTGGCAATCAACTCAAGACGAAGGATGGGCGAGGATCGCACTGGACCAGAACAAGATCAAGTACGACTACATCTCCGTCCACGAGATCCGCGACACGGCGGACCTCAAGGCAAAGTACGACGTCATCCTCATGCCACAGGCCCGCGGCACGGCGCAGTCCATCGTCGCCGGCCGCCCCAAAACTGGCGAGCCCATCCCCTGGAAGCAGACCCCGCAGACCCCGAACCTCGGCGGCCCCGACAGCACCGACGACATTCGCGGCGGGCTCGAGCTCGAAGGCGTGCTCAACCTCCGCAACTTCGTCCAAGAAGGCGGCCTCCTCGTCTGCATTGGTAACATGGTGCGCGTGCCGATTGACTTCGGCATCGTCAGCGGCGTTTCCGTCCGCACACCGAACGAGATCAACGCCCCCGGTGGCGTGTTCCTCACCGAGAACAACGCCAAGGACTCCAAGGTCACGCAAGGCTACGGTGACACGCTCTCCGTCTACTTCAACTCCAACTCGCTCCCGATCCTGACGACCGGCGGCGGCGGTCCAGGTGGCGGCGGAGCCAACACAACAAGACCCAGCGGGCGCGGCGACCTCGGCGACCCCGATGTCGTGCAGGGCCGCGCCGCCTATGACCCGGGCCGGCCCGAGACGCAACGCAATCAAGGGCCGCAGTCGCCGCAACCGCGGGTACTGCTGCGCTACGCGCAGGAAGACAAGCTGCTCGTCGCGGGGATGCTCGTCGGCGGCAACGAGCTCGCGCGACAGGCGGCGCTCGTGCAGTGCCCGGTCGGAAAAGGAAACGTGCTGCTGTTCTCGTTCAACCCGTTCTGGCGCGGCCAGACGGTCGGCAGCTACGCGCTCTTCTTCAACGCGGCGACGAACTGGGACAAGATGAGCGCAGCGCCCGAAGACTGACCGGAGCGCGGGCTCTCAGCCCGCCAAGATTGTGGTGCGGCTCTCCAGAGCTGCGCGGGGGCGCG
>JBBDXG010000017.1:185050-203037 GCA_040902435.1 Fimbriimonadaceae bacterium | reverse complement strand
CCCCCCCCCCCACACTGCGATCTAACTGCCGATCCGAACGCCGATCTCGATGTTCCGCGGGGGCGTCACACCGGCGAAGTCGTACCGACGGTCCGTGCGCTCGGTCGTGAACGCGATCTCCATCACGTCAACGATCCGCGCGTCGCGGCCATCGCCGATGCGGACGTCGTTCCGGATAGTCACGACGACCTGCCCCTCCCACCGGAAGCCTTCGCTGTTCGGGGTCCGCGAGACCTCGAGCACCGCAGGGCCGCCGAACGAGGCGTGCTCGCCGCGCACTTGCAGGCGCGGTAGGCGCTCGGTGTAGATCGTCAGCGTCGAGCCGTGCGGCCCTGCGGCTGTGAACTTGAGTGCGCCCTCGGCGGGGTTTTCGCCCTCCTGGCGCACACGGAACTGGAATCGCGCCTGCGCGTCGTCCCGGGCCGTCAGCAGCCCCTCGCCCCGGGCGAACTCGACCGAGCGGTGGGAACCCACGTTGACCTGCGCCAGAGCCGACCCAACCAATCCCAAAGCAAAACAAAGTACGAGAAGTCTTTTCATCCGATATCCTCACACGTCCGAGACTCAACAGGCTTTGACGAAGCGTGCTTGGCGATGTTCCGTGTTGCATACTAGGATTCGTGGTCGCCGCGATTGTCCTAGCCGTGCTGAGTCAACAGGACCGATTGTCCTGGACGTTCGACGCTCAAGAGATTCTCTCGCCCGCGTGGCGGCAGGCGACTTACTCGGGCCAGGCGACGTTCCAATACGCAATCAGGGGGCGGACGACCGGGTGCGTAGAGATCGCCTCGACGAACGGGGCGGACGCGAGCTGGTCCATTGACGCTCCCGTGCAGCCCGGCTCCTATTACAAGCTGAGCGGCTGGGTGAGGGCCGAAGGCGTGACCGGCGCGACCGGCGCGCTGCTCAACGTCCACCAGGTCGCGGGGGCGACGACGAAGGCCGTGACCGGCGACAGCGGGTGGACGCAGGTCGAGACCGTGTTCCGCACCGGCGCGCGCACTTCGGTGCAGATCAACTGCCTCTTCGGCGGCTGGGGGCAGTCGCGCGGGCGCGCGTTCTATGACGACATCGTGCTGGAGCGGATTGACATGCAGGACTTCCCCGGCCCAGTGACGATAGACGTCAACAAGACGCGCGAACCGATCAGCAAGTACATCTACGGACAGTTCATCGAGCACCTCGGCAAGTGCATCTACGGCGGAATCTGGGCGGAGATGCTCGAAGACCGCAAGTTCTACTATCCGATCGAGGGCAAGGAGCCGTATCAGAGGATGCGCGAAGGCTATGAGCGGCTCGTCGCTTCGCCGTGGAGCGTTGGGCTGGGCAATGCGCGACTGGTGAAGTCCGACTATCGTGAACAGCCGGTTCTTGAGTTGAGTGGCGTGCTCGATCAGAGAGGTCTCACAACTCTTCCAGGCATGCGGTACAAGGTCCGCGTCACCTACAAGGGATGGATTCGTCTGATCGCCTTTCAAGACAGCGGTTCGCAGGGCTTGCCCCAAGAGCTTCGTTCGGACGTGTGGACGACGACCGAATTGGAGATCACTGCTGGACAAACTTCGGGGAACACCACGTTCTTCCTTGCTTGCCCAACAGAAACACTGATCGCCGCCGTCTCCCTCATGCCAGCCGACAACATTGACGGCTTTCGCCGAGACACCATCGAGCTGCTCAAACAGCTCGACGCACCGATCTACCGCTGGCCGGGCGGGAACTTCGTCAGCGGATACGAGTGGCGCGACGGAATCGGCGACCGCGACAAGCGCCCGACGATCCCCAACCCGGCATGGACCGGCATAGACACCAACGACGTCGGCACGCACGAGTTCATCCGGTTCTGCGAGCTGATCAACACCGAGCCGCTCATCGTCGTGAACACCGGATTCGGCGACCCCTTCTCCGCCGCGCAGTGGGTGGAATACTGCAACTCCCCGATCTCCCCTCCCCCCTCCGGGGGAGACTCCGGGAACCCCCTCTCCTCTCCGGGGGAGAGGGGGCAGGGGGTGGGGGGCAACATGGCCGCACTCAGAAAGCAAAACGGCAGCGAGAAACCCTTCAACGTCCGCTGGTGGGGGATCGGAAACGAGATGTACGGCAACTGGCAGCTCGGCCACGTCCCCGTCGCGCAGTACGTCACCAAGCACAACATGACCGTGGACCGCATGAAGGCCGTCGACCCGACGATCAAGACCATCGCCGTCGGCGAGACCGGCCCGTGGGACGAAGCCATGTTGCGACAAACAAGACACAACATGACGCTGCTCAGCGAACACATCTACGTCCAAGAAAGACAGGACGTGATCGAGCACACAAGACTCCTCCCCGAAGCGATCAGAAGAAAGGCAGACTGGCACCGCCGCTTCCAACCGACGCTCCAACAGGAGAAGGTCAAGATCTCGATGGACGAGTGGAACTATTGGTACGGCCCGTACCTCTACGGCGAGCTCGGCACGCGCTACTTCTGGAAAGACGGCATGGGCATCGCGAGCGGGCTGCACGAGTTCTTCCGCAACACCGACGTCTACGAAATGGCGCAGTACGCGCAGACCGTCAACGTCATCGGCGCGATCAAAACCACGCCGACGCACGCAGAGTTCGAGACCACCGGCCTCGTGCTCATGATGTACCGCAAGCACTTCGGCACGATCCCCGTGTCGGTCGAAGGCGTCAACCCCGACCTCGGCCTCGACATCGTCGCGGCTCTCACGCAAGACAGGAAGACCCTCACCATCGCCATCGTCAACCCGTTTGATCGGGAGATGACGGTGCCGCTCCGCCTCGCCCCTCTCCTCTCCGGGGGAGAGGGGTCGGGGGTGAGGGGCTCGGGCACGCTGTTTACGATCGCGCACAACGACCCGATGGCCTACAACGAACCCGGCCAACCCCGCCGCGTCAACCTCTTCCAGTCCCGCTGGGAGGACTCGTCCAAACTCACCGTCCCCAAACACTCCGTCACGATTGCGCGTATCTCGCTACAATAGGAGAATGAAGCTCGCCGCAGTCGCTGCCCTTGTCGCGCTAGCCTGCCCGATGGCCGTCGCCCAGAACTTTCCGGAGATCCCTGACAACTACTCGCCCTTTTCGACACCTCGAAAGATCGAGCTTCTGCAAAGAATGTTCGACCTGGGGATGCTCGACCACAAAACGTTTGCGCCATCGTCACCACGGGTCGTCATCGATGCAGATGCCACCTGCCAATCTCACTTGGCGCTCGTCTCGCTGCAGCTCGGGCTCACACCAAACTTCCCTGACGGCTATGCGCTGCGCGATTGGGTCTGGAACCTGCCGCTCGTCGAGGCATTCCTCGCAGAAGTGTACGGCGGTCGCGAGAAACTGCCAACGGGCATCGCAACCACGATCGCCTCGATCAGAGAGCGCGCAAAGCGCCATGACTTGGACATCAACGACGCGGCCTACCAACGGTTCTCCGACGTCCCCAAGGGCCACTGGGCGGACGAGGCGATCCACCGCATGCGCGAACTCGGCATCCTGAAGGGCTATCCCGACAACACGTTTCGGGGATGACAGTCAGGGCAGCCCGCTCCCCTAGACAAATCGAAACCCCGACCCACAAGGGACCGACCTGACCCGCCAGAATGCGAGTCTGGAGGGATGAGAAAGGGATCCGCGATCACGCGTCCGGCGGAGTGACGACGGCCTTCGCGCGCTTCTTGTACGGCTGGCTCAACCGAGGAAGCGAGCGCACGAGCGGGTGGGAGAGCTCGAACGACGCCGCCACGACCCCGCGGTACTGCACGAGGCGCGAGCGCGCGTCGTTCCAAACGCGGTCGCGATCGAAGAGCGCGCCGACGAAGTCGTTCTCCTCCTCGATGAGCCCCGTGTACACCGACCGCAGAGCGTTCGCGTCGGAGACAAAGTCGGCCAGCCCGTAGCCGCCGGCGACCAAGAGCGGCACCGGCACCCCCGGCGGCGGATCGGCCTCGATCATCTCCCAAAGCCCGGCGAACTGCACCATCGCGGTCTCCCAGCGCGGGAACGCGGCGTCGGCCAGCGGCGTGTCCGGCAGGACCCGGGCGTACGACGAGTCCGGCATCAGCCCGGCGACGAGCTTGCGGAACTGGACCATGCGCGGCCGTAGCGCCTTGCGGCGAATGTTGCGCTCCCCGGTGAGGATCTCCCAGTCGTTCTCCTCCTCGACGACCTTCGTCATGAGCAGCGCGAGCTCGTCGCGGGCCGACTGCAGGCTCGCGCGCGTGTAGCCCGGGATTAGGGTCAACTGGGCTGGCGCTAGCTCGGCATCTACGGCCTCCCAATGCGCCAAGAAGGTGTCCAGAGTCTGAAGATACTTCGTTGGATTCAAATACGCCATGTCCAAACTCTCATACGTCGCATCCAAACTATAATACCTCGCATCCGTAGACTGATACCTCATGTCCATACACTGATACCTCGGCTCTATAGTAGCTATGGAAGTGACGTATGTGATTTGGAATGTGAAGTATTAGACTTGGGAGGCGACGTATGTCATTATGGAGGCGAGGTATTAGGCTTCGGAGGCGAAATATGCGTCCGGAAAAGCTCTGCTGGCATGGCGAATCGCCGTTACGGCCTCCGGCACGACCCGATAAGGCCGCCGAGGGCAGTCAACGCCCGCCTTGCCGGTTCCCTCTCCCCTCGGGATTGGCCGCGAGGCAGTCAGGTCATCCTGACTGCCTCGCGCGCCAAGGCTAGGGAGGGGGCGCACCGCTGACCCTCGATCCTGGGCTCGCCCATCGCCCGCTTGGAATCCCCAACACCGGCACCGATCCCCCGCGCCGCACGTCGCTCCCGCACCCATGCTCCGCAACCCCGCCCGGAGTGAAGCTGTGGCTCGCCCCGCCACCGGTCGTGCGGGCCGGGCTACCCTTCGACTAGAGTCTCTACTCACCTTCCGATAGGTGCTATGAAGGCAAGGAGGAAATCCCGAACCTCCATTTGCCCTTCCGCTTTCATGTACTCGTCTGGTCGTCTTCCCGCGAGGTCGGTCAATGCAGGCTGTGCGCCGGCCCCGACCAACAGGGCGGCATACTTTAGGCCACCGCCGTCGCGAAAAATCGAGACAAGGTGCAACGGCGTTTGGCCGTTCCTGGCTTGAATGTTTGGAAGTGCTCCGAAGTGAAGCAGGGCCGCCGCCGCTCGTTCGTCGCTCTCAAACAACGTAAAGTGCAGTGGGGCGTAGCGCGAAGACAACATGTGTGCGTTCAAGTCCGCTCCGGCGTGGTGGAGAACCGCAATCTTGGCAGCCGACTCGGACGTGCCGACAACGATGTGCGCCATCGTTAGCCCACTGTCGTTTCTGGCCCTCACGAACTCGGGATTCCTTTGGATCGCTAGTTCGAACTCCTTGGCCGACAAGCCAGCGATCCGTGCCATCTCAAAATATGGCATCAGCTGTTGCTGGCTCTCAGTATTCGGTGGTGGGACTGGGTTACTTATGCCCTGGTTCGCATGAATGAGTGCGCTCGCGCAGGCTATGAATCCGAGAATCATGGTTTGCCTCTTGTGCGCCGGTGCCATGTTGCACCGTGCTTGACCCATTATGTCGCGGTGGAAGGCAAAACTCAGCAACCGCTTCGAACCTCCTAGCCACCGCACCCTTCCGCCCGCATCACTGCTGGTCCTGCGGGTGGCCGGGTGGCGCGCCGCCGCACCGTCCTTCGACAAGCCCAGGGCAGGCCCACTCAAGGTGAGGGTCACTGGGGTTTGAGCCCGAAGGTGATAAAATGGAGCCAGCCCCGCGCCGCGACGCACGCCCCTCAAGCACCCATGCTCCAGAACCCCACTGGCCCGGGCAAGGCTGGCGGCTCACCCCGTCCAGCCACCCGCCGCTCGCCGCGGCCACATGCCCAAAGCATGAACGAATGGCCTTTGAGAGGACATTCAAGATCGAAATGAGCGCCGGTCTTAACTACTTGGCATTGACTGCAGTTGTCCTTGCCCTCTGCGGCTGTGCAGTGGAACACAATCGTCCGGTGCAGAAGCCCTCAAGGGCTCCTGTGGACCCATTGCTCGGTTCATGGATGTCCGACACGCCTGACCATCTGGAGGGCGTGGTGGTCGAGTTCCTTGCAGACGATCAGGTCGAGATCGAGTCGCCTGGAAGGGAGAAGGAGGTCTTGAACTACTGGCGCGAAGACTTCGCGACGTGGGAGGCGTCGCGCGAACTCACCATCCAACAGGCAGAAGCGCTTACGAAGTTCGGCAACTGCGACTTCGTCGTCACACTGTCCGCCGTACCGAAGGCGTTTGGCAAGGGCCGGGGCACCGACCTCTTCTTTGACTCCAGCGGGAGGCGCATCCTCGTCATGCCCGACACAGTGCTCGTGCCAAGTCAGTAGCACGGCCTGGCGTGGAAATCGGCGCGTTCTGCGGCACCGGTCCGCTCCCGGTCGGGAGCCTTTACGAGAGGGACGCTCGCCCTCTTGGTAACGCGCAAACGGTAGAATCCCTGCCCTAGCGACATGGGCAACCCGATCACGATGACCGCGCAGGGGCTGAGCGTCCCCAACGACCCGATCCTCCCCTTCATCGAGGGCGACGGCACCGGCCCCGACATCTGGCGCGCCAGCCAGGTCGCGCTCGACGCCGCCGTCGAAAAGGCGTACGGCGGCACCAAGAAGATCGAGTGGATGGAGGTGCTCGCCGGCGAGAAGGCGTTCAACCAGACCGGGAGCTGGCTCCCCGACGCGACCCTCGAGGCCTTCAAGCAGTACCGCGTCGGGATCAAGGGCCCGCTGACCACCCCCGTCGGCGGCGGAATCCGCTCGCTAAATGTAGCTTTGCGCCAAATACTTGACCTTTACATCTGCCTGCGGCCCGTCCGCTGGTTCGAGGGCGTGCCTTCGCCCGTGAAGAACCCGGGCGACGTCGACATGGTCATCTACCGCGAGAACACCGAGGACATCTACGCGGGAATCGAGTTCGAGGCCGGCACCGACGACAACAAGCGGTTCCTCGCTTTTTTGGAGAAGGAGTTTCCTGAGCGTTTTGCGAAGATCCGCTTCGGCTCGCAGCAGGCGACCGACGAGTGGAACCGGACGCTGGAAGGGATCGGGATGCCGCCGCGTGCTTCTTCTGTCGAAGTCGGAGTCGGGATCAAGCCGGTCTCGTATTTGGGGACCGAGCGCGTCGTGCACAGTGCGATCGAGTCGGCGATCGCGCAGAAGCGGCCGAGCGTGACGCTCGTGCACAAGGGCAACATCATGAAGTACACCGAGGGCTCGTTCGCGGACTGGGGCTACGCCGTTGCGCGAAACTTCTTCGGCGCGGTGCCTTTGGACGGCGGGCCGTGGCACGTGATCCCCTCTGGCGCGCGCGGCGAGGGGCTGGTGATCAAGGACGTGATCGCCGACGCAATGCTGCAACAGGTCCTTCTGCGACCTCGCGAGTATTCGGTCATTGCGACGCTGAACTTGAACGGCGACTACATCTCCGATGCTTTGGCTGCTCAGGTCGGCGGGATCGGCATCGCGCCGGGAGGGAACATCAACTATATCACCGGCCACGCGATCTTCGAAGCGACGCACGGCACCGCGCCGAAGTACGCTGGGCTGGACCGCGTCAACCCGTCCTCGGTCATCCTCAGTGGCGAAATGATGTTCCGGTACATGGGATGGAACGAGGCCGCCGACCTCGTGATCAAGGGCGTCGAAGGCGCGATCGCGTCCAAGCGCGTCACCTACGACTTCGCCCGCCAGATGGAAGGCGCGACCGAGATCAAGTGCTCCGAGTTTGGGGCGAACATCGCGGAGCACATGTAGTTAGTAGTTTGCAGTTTGCAGTTTGCAGTGAACTGTCAACTGACAACTGACAACTGCCAACTCACTTCGGAACAATCCAAATGTTCCGAAACTTGATCAGATTCCCGTGGTCCTGCAGATAGATCCCGTCAGGTTCCTCCGTCTCCGGCTCGCCGGAGCCGGTGTTCCCCGGCACCTCGACGTTGCGCTGGACCAGTACGCCGTTGTGCCACACCGTCAGCCTCGCGTTCGCTACCTTCTTCCCCGCTTCCCACTTCGGCGGAACAAACTCAATGTCGTACGTCTGCCACTCATAAGCGGGGTACGCCATATTGATGTCCGGCGCCTTCACCCGATAGATCCCGCCGGCGATGTTGTCCGCCGGCACTTGTCCGAACGAGTTCAGTATCTGCACTTCGTACGACCCCTGCAGGTACACGCCGCTGTTCCCGTTCGCCTGGCCCTCTTGGTTGTTCTCGTCAACGGCGAACTCGACGTGCAGCGTGCACGATTCATAGCCCTGCCGCGTCTGGATCGAGCCGGTGCGCGGCACGATCTCCATGTACCCGTCCTTCCACGCCCATCCGATCGGGTCGCCTTGCGATCCCGACTTCTTCCACTTGCTCAGGTCGCCGTCGGAGCCGAGCAGCACCGTCGCGCGATCTGGCGCCTTCGCCCCTGGCACGCCCATGTCGCGTATGCGAAGGTTGCGCCACCGCACCTCCATCTTGTCCGCGCGGTCGCCCACGCCGTGCACCTGCAGCCCGATGAAGCCGAAGCGGTCCATGTCGTCGCGCACGTCGGCGGTCTTCACGCCGTTCACCCAGACCTGGATGTGGTCGCCGTCCGCGAGCACGCGGTATGCGTTCCACTCGCCGCCCTTGAACGCCTTCTGGCCCGCAGGATTGTCGGAGAGGTCGTCGAGCCAGCCGCGCCGCGCTTCGTCATATATCCCGCCAGAGTAAGCGCGCGTCGTCGGGTCAATCTCGACCTGGTATCCGAAGACCGTCCCCTTCTGGTAGCCCTGCACGCTGTGGCTGCGAATCTGCACGCCGCTGTTCAGCTCGTTGTGCACCTTCACTTCGAACGTCAGCTCGAAGTCGCCGTAGTCCTTCTTCGTGCAGAGGAACGTGTTGGGCGTGTTCGCGACCGTCGTGCCGACGATCTCGCCGCCCTCCACCCGGTACTCCGCGCTCCCGCCCTTCTTGACGAAGGCGTCGAGCGTCTTGCCATCGAAGAGGTCGGCCCAGGTGTCGTCCAAGACGGTGCAGATCAATAGCGCGGCGAGCATTGCGCTAGTTTACGCAATGCCCGCCCTTCTCGGCACCTTCGGCCCGTCAGAACCAGGCTTTCTTGCCGACGATGTACTCGTCTACGAACTGCTGGTCGGACTTCGTAAGGTAGATGATCCCTTCGATCAGACCGATGATCGAGCTAATGCCGCATGCGAGCGTCAACGCAAGCCGAATCAACCCGCCATTTGTGTCGCCCATGATGAACCGGTGGGCTCCCGTCCAACCGATCAGGATGCCGCAAAGGGCGCACGGTATCTTCTTTTCTGCACCAGGTATAGACATTCGTTGTCTCCAAAGTTAAAAGACGAGGGCGGCCAGGGTTTCGCCTCAGCCGTTTTTCCTCGCCGACAGGGCCGCGAGAACGACCCACCCAGCGATGAAGCTCGCACCGCCGATCGGCGTCACAGCCCCCAGCCACGTCGGCCCGCCCAGCGCCATCGCGTAGAGCGTCCCCGAGAACACGAGCGTCCCGACCACGAACAGCCAACCGACCACGGTCAACCGGCGCCCCGAAGACTCCAGCAGCCCGAGCAGCACAAGCCCCAGCGCGTGCCAGACCTGGTACTCCTGAGCCGTCCGCCACCAGTCGAGCTCCTTGGCCGTCAGCGAGTCCCGTAGCGCGTGCGCCCCGAACGCCCCGAGCGCGACCCCCACCGCCATGCTTACCGCACCCACAACGATCCAGCGGTTCATTCCATCGCCGCCGCGATCATCTGGTGGAACTGGTGGACGCCGCTCTCGCGCTTCGGAGAAAACCGCCCGCGGTCATAGAAACGCGAACGCAGACCGCGCTGCACCATCTCGACCACGGCCTCGTCTTCCCTCTCGACCCGGTCCAGCGCCGCGCCCGCCCCGCCGCCGCGCTTCGAGGCGTCCCAAACAAACGGGATGAAAGTAACCTTCGTCAACGACGGGCCGAGCGGCCGCACGACGTTCACAGACAGCCCCCAAGGATAGAAGTTGAGCATCAGGTTCGGAAAGAGCCAGAAGTAGAACGCCGCCACGCGCTCTTTCTTGAAAGGATGACCGTCCGGCAGGTCGAAGCACTCGTCCGCGTCGCTGCCGACCCCGAGCTGCAGGTTTCCGTGCTTCAGCAGCACCGTCCGGTACGCGCCGTAGTCCAGCGTCGCGTTCAAGTCCGCATGGATGTAAGGAATGTGGAAGCCCTCGAGATAGTTGTCGCAGTAGAGCGCCCAGTGCCCCTTCACAAGATAGTCGCGCTGCGAGGAAGGATCGTGGACGAACTGTTCCAACGGCATGAACCCGCAAATCTCCTCGACCTCCTTCATGTACTCGCCGAAGCCGACCGACGGAGACAACGAAACAAAGAAGAACTGCCGCCAAAGCTCGTGCGCGATCTTGGGCAGGTCGTCCGACTTCGAAGGAAACCCTTCCACTCCCTCAAACTCTGGCATGGACTTGAACGACCCGTCCAGATTGAACCGCCGCCCGTGGTACCGGCACCGCAGATGGTTCGCGTTGCCCGCGCCCTCGCAGACGATGTTGCCTCGGTGCGTGCAGACGTTGCTCATGCAGTGGACCCGGTCGTCCATGTCGCGCGCAAGCAGCAGCGGCTCGTCCAAGCAGCTTTCGAGCAGGGTGAACGGGTGCACCTGCCCCGGCACCTTCACGTTGTCGAGGTGCGTCGCGTACTGCCACGACCGCGCAAAGATCGCGTCCTTCGCCGCCTCGTACGAATCCGGAGACGTGTAGAACTTCGACGGGATCGTCGAAGCCCTGCACACATCGGGTTGCATTTCATACGGCGGCATTGCACGAGCGTACCTTGGCACCTTGCGCAGCGCGGGCTCTCAGTCCGCCTTCGGGACCCTGTTCAATGTAAACCAACACTCCGTCGCCCACATGTCCTCGCCGCCCGCAGACTTCGCCCCCAACGCTCGCAAGTGGACGACGTGCCCCTCCTTCAGCCCGGCGATCGGCAAGAACACGGTCGTTGGATCAGCGACGCGCACCGCACCGACAGACAACCTCTGTAGGTCCAACTTCGGCCCGCCATAGAACTCGCTCGGCTCATACCGGTATTGCATCGCCTCCCATTCAGAGACACTCGCACCGTCGAACGAAGCGGTGAACGTCACCAAAAACCCGCCCGCGCGCGACTCGACGCGCAGCATCTCAAAAGCGACACGGCCGGTCGGCTTTAGCCGCTGCAGCCCGTATCGGTGGTTCTGGTGGTTCCAGTTCCCATTGCTCCCGACGCCACCGACATAGAGAGAACCGTCCGGCCCCCAAACAAGCCGGTTGACCCCCGCCTCGATCCCCTGTGTAAACCGGAACAGCGCGCCCTGGTACACACCGCCGACCTTCTCGACAAAGACGCGCTTCACTCCGCCGTGCGTCACGTCGCCGACCAACAACTGTCCCGCGAACGTGCCGCTCGGCACCAGCACGGGCTCCGAGGGCGAGTTCCCGATCTCGCCCTGCGGGAACCACACCACAGGCGGGTCAATCGCATGCTTGCCGTCCGGCGTGTCCTCGTGCCCGTAAAACCCGCCCTCGCGCACGACGTTCAAACGCGAAGACGGCAGCCACGAGCCCTGGTTGTCGCAGACATACATCTCGCCGAACGGCCCGATCCCCATTCCGTTCGGAGTGCGGAGCCCGCTCGCGAACACCGACCACGAACCGTCCCGCGGGTTGATCTTCAGCACCGTTCCCTGCACGCCAGGGACCGGATACGCGCGCGACGTGCCGGGGTTGTAGTACGTCCATCCGCCGCGCAGCGGGACAGATGTCGCGATGTAGAAGAACCCGTCGCGGTGGACGAGGTTAAACGTGAACTCGTGATAGTTCTGGCTCGCAGGCCACCCGCTTGCCACCGCTTCGAACCGGTCGGCGCGGCCGTCGCCGTCCACGTCAACGAGCCGCGTCAGTTCCTGCTTCTGCGTCACATAGATCTGTCCGTCCACCTCCGCGATCCCGAGCGGCTCGCCCAGCCCCTGCGCGAACGTCTGCACCGTCACGTCCTCCGGGCCCTTGTCCAAGTTGCCAAGGATGTACACCGCGCCGACCTGGTCCCACGTGCAGACAGCGAGCCGGCCGTCCTTCAAAAAGCAAAGACCACCGACGGCGGGCGTGAACGTCGGCGGACGGAAAGTCTGGAGCTCGTAAGACGGGTGTACGCCTGCGGGCTCGCGCCCGTCCCCGGGCCTGCGCGGGTCCTCTTCGAAGAACCAACGCTTGTCCCCGGGGCTCGTTACGAACGTCTGCCCCGCCTCCGTCGCAAGCGCCGACGCCGGAACGACCTCATAGGAAGGAGAGCCCGGCTTCTTCCACTCGAGCTTGAGATAGAACCGTCCGCCGTTCTCATAGAACGGCACCTCGATCGTGTGCGCGCCCGCGCTCAGCTCCACCAGCCCGTCAATCACAAACCCCTCGCCCCACTCGGTGTCGAGCGCGAGCTTGCCGTCGAGCAACAGCTTCGCACCGTCGTCGCACGTCAGGCGGAAACTGTGCGAGCCGGAAGTCGGGACGCGCAACCAGCCGAACGCGCGGCCAACGAACGTGTCCCGAATCTCGCCTTCGGCGGAAGGGACGAAGTCAACCAAGTCCACGGTCGGCGTGATGTAGTACGCGTTCGGCGTCTGCCCCTCGGCGACCTTCGGCATCCTAGCCAATATCCCGCTGACGTCCCACACCCAAACAGTCAGGCCGGGCGTCGTCGCGCCCTGCTGCAACACCGCGGCGAGCAAGAGGGAGACCATCTATCCTCCCTCGTACGTGATCAGCACGTCGCCGTCTGCGCCGAGCCCGAAAGGCCACCGCGAGTTGTCGGTCCTGCGCGAGCCGTCGGGCAGGAAGATCGAGCGCAGACCGGTTTTGAGCGGTAGAGCCGAGTAGAAGACATAGTCGCCGGGCTTCAGCCCGCGGACGGAGATCAGCTCGCTCCAGGACGCCTGTTTGAACCCATCAATCGCCTCCGGCCTGTGTCGCACGCTCACGACCCGCCCGTTCGGCAGGACCAAGTCGTAGAGCAACGAGACGCTCTGCGTCTCGCCGCGCGTTTCATACCCGCGCCACACGACGCGCAGCGGCTCGCCGTTCTGGTCCAGCCACGCCGCCTGGTCGCCGTACACTCTCACGTTGCGGAGGGCCTTCTGGTGCGCGCCCTGCGTCTGCACGAATCTGATCCGCGCCAAGTGCGACACCGTCGCGATCTGTTTGAAGTTCCACTGCCACTCCGTGTCGTTCGTCACGCTCGTCGCAGAAGAAAAGTGTTCCGAGCCCCACGTCGCGCCGCCGTCGTTCGAGACCTCGACCAACATTCTTCCGCGCCGGCTCTGTTCGTCGAACGCCACGAACACGCGGTGCCACGTGCTCAGGTCGAACACGGGGCTCGTCAGCCTCGCGCCGTCGCCCGTGAACTTCCATCCGTCGTTCCATGCGACGCCCTTTGTCTCCCATTCGTCGAGCACGCCGTCCTGCAAGCGCATGATCTCGGTCTCCGCCGCGGCGAGCACGTCGCCCTTCGCGAGCGAGTTGTCCTGGCTGAAGTCCCAGACCTTCCCGCGAAAGTCCATCTTCCCAGACCAGACCTTGAGCGGCGACCCGGTCTCAGGATTGAACACGTACCAGAAGTCGTTTCGCAACGCAACGGCGACAGCGCGAGTGTGGTCTTCGAAGATCAAACGGAAGACCCAAGGATCGCGACCGCGACCGTCCTTCCCAGGCCGCACCTCCGGCACGATCGGCGGCTGGTCCTGCACCATTGTCGTGCGGCTCACTGGAGCAATGCAGATCGCCGCAACGAACATCGAAGGCACCATCTCACCAGGTTACCGCTCACACCCGACGCAGACCGAACACCTCAACATCCACCCCCGGACTGAACAGCACCAGCGGCTCATTATCTGGCCGGACGATCTGTACAGCTTTCAGCATAGATTCCTTCACATAGGAGCACTCTGCGGCGAGCAGCGGGTAAGGCTCGTGGAAGACCCGACCGGAGTACAACCGGCCGCGCCAAAAGGCGAACAGCACGTACCTCTCGACCAAAAAAAACTCAAGGCTCCCCGGGCGAGCCTGGAACACCGCCCCGCTCGTCGTCACCTCGACATGGCCCTTAGCATGCTCAAAGCTCGGCCACGTCCGCTCCGAGACGTACTTATAGTGTCCCTTCCCGACGCCCACGTACATCCGAGCGACGTTGTACGGCAGCCGGTACCACCTGCGGGCGATCCGCGCAAGGAGCGCGTTCGAAGCGTCGAGGCTGAAGAACCAAACGCCAGGAACGCCGTTCTTGTCAACGACGTACGTCCGCACGTTCGTCTCGTACGACGCGCTCGCGCCGTGAACGTCTGTCAACCACGAAAGCCGGATCCCGTGCATCGTGAACGGCACGAGCCCGACGTACGCCTTCCCTTCGTGAGTGTCAACGCGCAGCCCGAAAGGCAGCAGCTTCTGCAGGTCCTCCGCCGGCACCGCCCAGTGCAAGAACGAAAGGTGCCGCCAACTGTGATACATCCTCGGCCGCCCTGGAGGACGCAGGCGCTGCGCGAGACGGATCTCGAGGGTCGTCATGTGTTCCCGACCAGCGCAACGCGCGCAAGCGACTCCGCTACCCGCTGCGTCTCCTCGCGCCACGCGACGTGCGCGTCCGACAGCGAACACGCGACGAAGCGAACACGGTCTCCCGGCGCGAGCTGCCCGACACGGTCCAGGTCCGCGCGGACCACGCACGCGAGCTTTCGATACCCTCCGATCGTAGGACCGTCCGGGCCGTGAACGATCAGCGTGCGGTCCTCGGTCACTTGCACAGCGCCGAACACCGAAGGCTCGCTTGTCCCCGACCGCGCGTCCACCATCGGCTTCGGGCCATCGAACCGCAGGCCTACGCGGTCAATGTTGCGCCCTACCGTGTACTCCGCGCCGGTCCACGCGCCGTCGTCGTCGTCGTGCAGCACGACGCGCAACGGACGTTCGCGCATGCTCCCCGGCGGCTCGGAGAGCCGCTTCATCCGCACGGGCCAAGCCTCGGCGACCGACTCCAGCACCGATCCTGCCTCGATGACGACACCGGAGGAGCTTCCCAGCACCTGCCGACATACGACCCCGCCAGGAAGCGCCACATAGCTGCGCAGACCCGACTTCGGCGGCGTCACCGTCACCTTCGCCCCGGCGCGAAAGCTGAAGCGCACACCGCCCCCCTGGTCCACCCCGTCAATGAGCACCGAGCCGCAAGCTCCGACCACTGCCATGCACCCGTCGTCCAGCGCCTCCATCTCCATCGTCCCGAGCGCGAACTCCACCTCGGTCGAATCCAAACGCGCACCGACCAGCGCGTTCGCCAGCCTGTAAGACTCTTGGTCGAACGCGCCCCCCACCGGCACCCCAAACCCCCGATAACCAAACCTCCCACCGTCCTGCAACGACGCCAGCCCGAACACGCTCAACACGCGAAGCCTCAAGACCCCACCTCGTACCCCGCGTCCAACAAGGTCCGTCGCACCAGCGCGGCGATCTCCACGCATCCAAGGCTGTCGCCGTGAACGCAGATCGAGTCCACGCGCTCTGCGAGCATGAGCACCTGGTCCGCGATCTGCCCGTGGTCGTTGAGCACCGAGCCAGCCGAAGTCCGCGGCACAAGCAGTCCCTCGGGCAGGTAGGCCCGGTCCGCAAAACCTTCGCGGATGAACGCGACCCCCGCGGCCTCCGCGAGTTCCTCGTGGTGAGTGCCCGGCATCCCCATCAGCGGAAGGCCGAGCGAGACCAGCACCTTGACGACCGGCGCAGTCGTGGGCCCGATCCGAGCCGTCGCGTTATAGAGCGCACCGTGCGGCTTTATATAGTCCCACGCCGTCACGGCGACTTGCTCCGAGAGGCTGCGAACAAGCGCAGCGCGATCTTCCTCGCCGTTGAACACGATCGGCGCACGCCCCATGTTCGCCCGGTCCGCGACCCCAGGGTGCGCGCCTACCCGCAGTCCCAGCGACCGACAATGCGCGACCGTCTCCAAGCACAGCTCGACAGACCCCGCGTGCGCGCCACAGCACACGTTCGCAGAGGTCGCGATCTGCAAGAGCGCGTCGTCGGACGCGAACCCCTCCCCGACGTCCACGTTGATGTCCACGCTCCTCACAACCGCTCTCCTTTCAGAGACTCGTACTCCGCCAGCGCGATCGGCGAAAACACCACTCGGTCCCCCGCTTTGATCGGAAAGTACGAATCATCGAGCGAAACGATCTCTAGCGGCGTCGCACCGACGAGGCGCCATCCACCCGGCCGCCCGCCAGGATAGATCCCAGTCTGGTCGCCCATCACGCCGACGGCCCCCGCAGGCACCGATCGGCGCGGCGCGGGCAAGCGAGAGAGCCCAGAGACCTCCTTCGGCAGATAACCGAGGTACGGAAACCCCGGCGCGAAACCGACCGCGTAGCACAGGTACTCCCGCCCAGAGTGCAGGCCGACGAACGCAGACTCGCTCAAGCCTAGCTCCTCACAGCACCGCTCCAAGTCCTCTCCCAGCTCGTAACACACCGGAACCTCGTGCAACTTTCCCACAGCCGCATGTGAAGAAACGGGAAGCGATTCGAGTCGCGACGCGAGCTCCGACAAACTAAACTGGTCTGGATCAACGTACACGCCGAGCGTGTCGTAGGAGGCCACGACCTCCACGACTCCCGCCAGGCCCAAGCGTTGGAGGACCTCGACATAAGGAAACGCAGGACCGGAGCCCAGGCCGCGCACGATGAACGCGGCGTCGCCCAGCGGCTCGATCCTCATTCCCAAAGAATACGCCATTGATCAAAGACCACGACGTGCACACCAAACCCGCGATCAAAGTTGCGCTCACCAAGGACGCGCGGCTGCCCGAGTACCAGACCCCCGGCTCGGCCGGAATGGACCTGCGCTGTACCGAGGACGTCGTCCTCGCACCGCTCGAGCGCAAGCGCGTCCCGACCGGGCTGCGCATGGCCATCCCGCTGGGCTTCGAGGGCCAGGTCCGCCCGCGGTCCGGGCTCGCCCTCAAGCACGGCCTCACCATGGTCAACTCGCCCGGCACCATTGACAGCGACTACCGGGGCGAAATCCAGTGCGTCCTGATCAACCTCGGAGCCGAGACGGTAAAACTGGCGAAAGGCGAACGGATCGCCCAGCTCGTCGTCGCTCCTGTCGTGCAAGCGCACATGCAGGTCGTCGAGGACCTGGACGCGACGGAGCGCGGAGAAGGCGGTTTTGGCAGCACAGGATCAGAATAAGGTCTGTCCCAAATGCTTCGAGGTCAACGACCCCGCAGCCACCTTTTGCATCGAGTGCGGGGCGCCGCTCTCCGACGATCCGGGGGCGGAGGGCAGCGACCAAGAGGTCTACCGCGAGATCACGCAGGCCAACCTCTCGCGCATCCGCGGCGACTACAAGCAGGCCGTGGACGTCTGCCTCGGAATCCTCAAACGGTTCCCTAACAACGGCACCGCGCACACCCTCCTCGGCGACATCTACGCCGAGCAAGGCGAGCTCGAACAGGCCGCCCAGTGGTTCGAAATGGCGCTCGACCTGCGGCCGGAGAGCCAGAACGACCGGCGAAAGCTCGAAGCCGTGCAGCGGCGACAGTCCGAACAAGAGGCCGCCAGCACCGCGCAACAGCTCGGCATCCCAGAGAGCAGGCCGCGCACCCAGCAGTACCTCTACGTCATGGTCCTGCTTGTCGCGATAGTTGGCATCGGCAGCTTCCTCCTCGGCCGCTCGATCAACAAGCGCGTGCCGGAATCCCGACCGAGCGTCATCAGCGACCCGATTGACCTCGCCCCGCCAGCGCCGAACGACCCCACGCCCGAGCCCGCCGACCCCGTCGTCCCCACAACGACCTTCCCCGGCACGCCGCGCGACCAGGAAATCGCCACGCTCATCGCAGGAAAGTACACCGTCGGAAGAAAGCTCGTCTCCGCGCACGAGGATCCACGCGGCCCATCGCTCCGGGTCGTCGCGCGGC
>JBBDXG010000017.1:82677-185040 GCA_040902435.1 Fimbriimonadaceae bacterium | reverse complement strand
GCGGCTCGAACCGGGCGACGACCCGGCCATCGTCGCCGTCGAGTTCGCCCGCGCCGTGTTCGTCGAATACCCGTCTTGCGTCCTCGTCACGGTGGAGATCACGGACGGCACGACGACGACTTTCATCGCCGACGTCGCGCGCGCCGACTATCAGCGGACCGCAGACGGGACCGTGGACGCAAAGACGATGCTCTCACGCGTCTGGCCGGAGCAGCCGAACTAGCCCCAGACCAAGTCCGGCCGCACGACGATCGTCTCGTCGCGGTCCGGCCCGACGCTCACGATCGCGACCGGCACTCCGACGTACGAGGCCACCAAGTCGAGGTACGTTCGAACGGGGGCCGGAAGGTCGCCGAGCGACCGCGCGGAACTCAGGTCCCCGCTCCAACCCGCGGCCGTCTCGTACTGCGGCTCCACGCGGTTCCACTCGCTGACCGAAGTCGGCATCCCGTCCATCACCTTTCCAGCGAGCTTATATCCCGTGCACACGCGGAGCTCTGGAAGCCCGGACAGGACATCCAGCTTCGCCACGATCAGCCCGCTCAAGGAGTTCAGCCGCGCCGAATAGCGCAGCGCCACCAGGTCCAGCCACCCGCACCTGCGCGAACGCCCCGTCACCGTCCCGTATTCGTGCCCCTGGTCGCGGATCAGCTGGCCGGTGCCGTCGTGCAGCTCCGTCGGGAACGGGCCCTCGCCGACGCGAGTCGTGTACGCCTTGCAGACACCCAGCACGCCGTCAATCGAGCGCGGCCCGATCCCCGTGCCGATGCACGCACCGCCGGCGGTCGGGTGCGAGGACGTCACGTAAGGATACGTCCCCGAGTCCAGGTCCAAGAACGAGCCCTGCGCTCCCTCGAACATCACCCTCCAACCGTCGTACACCGCGTTCTGCACGACGGAGTCCGTCTCGCGCACAAGCGGCCGCAGCCGGGCCGCGTACCCTGAGTACTCCGAGTACAAAGCATCAAATTCAATCGCCTTTTCGCCGAACATCGAGAGCAGCCGGTTCTTAACTGCTAGCACTTCGCCCAGGCGCCGCTCGAACACCGACGGCTCCACGAACTCGCCCATCCTGATCCCGATCCGCTGGACCTTGTCGGTGTATGTAGGCCCGATCCCGCGCGTCGTCGTGCCGATCTTGTTCTCGCCCCGCGCCTCTTCTTCGAGCCGGTCAAGCAAGCGGTGATACGGAAAGACGACGTGCGCGCTGGCGCTCACCATCAGTTGTCCGAGCTCCGGCTGCTGCGCTTGCGTTGCGGCGATCTCTTCGAGCAGGCTCTTCGGGCAAACAGCCGTCCCGCCGCCGAGGACGCTGATGCAGTCCTTGTGCAGGATTCCCGCGGGCAGGAGCTGGAACTTGAAGGTCTTGCCGCCGGTGATGACCGTGTGCCCGGCGTTGTTGCCGCCGGAATAGCGCACGACGACGTCCGCGCGGTCCGCAAGGACGTCAACCATCTTGCCCTTGGCCTCATCGCCCCACTGGGCGCCGACTATGACGAGCGTTGCCATGTTTTCCTCTGCCCGCCAGCCTTAAAAACCTAAGTCGGCGGTCTCTTCGCGAGGATCCGCCGACCTAAGCCGTTGAGCCTTATCTCGACTTCCCTGAGTATACAGCATTTCCCATTGTTCCGGGTCATTGGGATCGGCCGCCTCCGGTTCCCTCTCCCTTTCTTCAACTTTCATCCTTCATCCCTTCCCCTTCTGGCACCAGCACCCTCAACGAAGCAGCCCGGATGCCGAGTACCAGGGGCGTACGGCCCGCCTTCTCACCGTCCACGATGATGTGCTTCGCCGGACGGGTCCAGACTTCGGCCGAGGTGCACTCGCTCGTCCAGACCTCGTCCAGGTCCGTGTGCCGTCGCAGCAGCAACATGAGCCCGAAGCGGAACAGCCCGCCCCGACCCGGAATTGTGTCCAGCGCGTAGAGCGAGAGCATCCCGTCGTCGTTCGCAGCCGCGCGCGTGACCTGGAACGGGCCCGCGTGCGTTCGGCCCGCCGCCGCGACGAACATCAGCGCCCGCACGTGGTGCTCCTCGTTCGGCGTCTTGACGTGCAGCGTGAACGGCCGCAGCTGCGTGATCGAGCGCAAAACCGCCGGGAAGTACGCGAGCCGCCCGAAGAGCCCCTTCCCCCTCTTCTCCAGGTTCTTGTTGATCAGCGCCGTGAGCCCCATCGTCGCGACGTTGACGAACCCGCGCCCGTTCGCGGTGCCAAGGTCTATCGTTCGCGTCGTCGCGTTCGCGAGTGCCTTGGCCGTGTTCGCCGCGCCGGGCGGGATGCCGAGCTCGCGCGCCCACGCGTTCCCGGTCCCGAGCGGGACCACCGCCATTGTCGTTTCGGTCCCTGCGATTTTTTCAGCCGCGCTGCGCAGCGTGCCGTCCCCGCCGCCGATCGCGATGAGCGGCTCTTTGTTCTTGAGGTGCTGGTCGAGGTGCTTGAGCAGTGCCTCCTCTGAGTTGGTGACCCGGAACTCCCTGACCACGAACCCCTCGTGTTCGAGCGCCGCCTTCGCCTCCTCCGCCCCAGCCCGCCCCATCCGCGCGTTGCTGTTGGCCAGGAACACGACTTCGCGTTTATCGTCGGGCACGGTAGACGTTACCAGTCGCAGGGGGCGGGGTACTGTCCGGAGGCCGTGTCGCTTGCTGCAAGCGGTCTTGATGTGGCTAAACTTGCCCCATGACGCTCGCCCTCATCATCCTTGCGACCCAGGTCCACCCGGTCACCACGACCGGCGGGGTGGTGGTCAGCGACAGCGCGATCGCGAGCAGGGTGGGTGCGGAGGTCCTGCGCAAAGGCGGAAACGCCGTGGACGCGGCGGTCGCGACGGGGTTCGCGCTCGCCGTGTGCTTCCCATCGGCCGGGAACGTCGGCGGCGGCGGGTTCATGGTGGTGCGGCTGAGCGACGGCACGGCGACCACGCTCGACTACCGCGAGGTCGCGCCGCTAAAGGCGACCCGCGACATGTACCTGGGCCCGGACGGCGAGGTCGTCCCCGACCTGAGCCTTCGCGGACGGCTCGCGAACGGCGTCCCCGGCACCGTCGCGGGGCTCTGGGAGGCGCACAAGAAGTTTGGCAAGCTGCCGTGGCGCGAGCTGCTCGAGCCGGCGATCGCGCTGGCGCGCGAGGGCTTCGTGCTCGGCGAGAACCCCGCGCGCGGTCTGCGCACGAGCGCCGCGCTGTTCCGACCGAACAAGGACGCGTGGCAGATCTTCTGCAAGGACGGAGACTTCTACCAAGAGGGCGACGTGCTAAAGCAGGAGGACCTGGCGCGGACGCTCGAGCGCGTGCGGGAACAGGGCCGGGACGGTTTCTACAAGGGCGAGACGGCGCGGCTGCTCGTCTCCGACGCGGCCCGCAACGGCGGGCTGTTCACACTTGAGGACCTGAGCGGCTACGAGGCGAAGCTCCGCGAGCCGGTGCGCGGCACGTACCGCGGATACGAGGTGATCACGATGCCTCCGCCCTCTTCCGGGGGCGTCGCGCTGGTCGAGATGTTGAACGTGCTCGAGCTGCACGACCTGAAGGCGATGGAGCCGGGGTCGGCGGCGTACGTCCACTTGCTGGTCGAGGCGATGAAGCGCGCTTTCGCCGACCGCGCGCAGCACATGGGCGACCCGGACTTCGCGCGCGTTCCCGTGTCCGCCCTGACGGCGAAGGAATATGCCGCATCGCTCAATGCTGGAATCTCTTTGACGCGGGCGACGCCGTCCTCGCGGATAAAGGCGATGTTCGCGCCGCCAGGCGAGGGGACGAACACGACGCACTTCTCGGTCGTGGACAAGGACGGCAACGCAGTGGCGAACACGTACACGCTGAATACGGGATACGGGAGCGGCGTTGTGGCCGAGGGCACGGGCGTACTGCTGAACAACGAGATGGACGACTTCACGAGCAAGCCCGGCGTGCCGAACGCTTACGGGCTGATCCAGGGCGAGGCGAACGCGATCGCGCCGCGCAAGCGGCCGCTGTCTTCGATGACGCCTACGATCATTGTTCGCGAAGGCAAGTTGTTCATGGTGACCGGCTCACCGGGCGGGCCGACAATCATCAACACGGTGATGCACTCGTTCTTGAACGTGGTGGAGCACGGGATGACGGTGCAGCAGGCGGTGGCGTTCCCGCGGTTCCACCACCAGTGGCTGCCGGACGTCGTCAACTGGGAGGTGTTGGGCTTGTCCTTTGAGACCCGTTCGGCGCTGGAGGCGATGGGCCACTCGCTTGCGCGACCCGCCTCGATCGGTTCGTGCCACGCGGTGGTCGTGGACGCCTCTGGCCGGCGCCGCGCGGGCGTTGACCCACGGATCCAGGGCGCCGGGGCCGCTGTCGCGAATTAGGAAGTTTCTGACGCGGGAGAAACTTGCGTGGGCCCTGGAACGGGGCTATTCGTGCCTCCGTTAGAAGGGGCATGGAACACAGGGGCGACGCGGCTTTTCGCATCTGCCAGTCGGCGGTCGGGCTGGGCGTGGCAGGCGCCGCTCTCTTCAAGGGAGCAGGGTTTGGGCTGAACCTCGTGGCGTGGACGGTGTTGCTCTTTGGCGCTGCCGTTTATTGCGCGAAGAGCGGCGCGGGCCGGCTCTCGCGCACGACGTGGCTGGGACTGGGGGTGATGACGCTTGCCTCGCTCGGCCTCTCGTGGTACTCGTCGGCGGACATCCGTGTGGCGAACTGGATCGCCCTGGGGACCGGGTTCGGTCTGGCCGCGCTCGGAACGCAGGCCGTACGGGTCGCAGCGGCCTCGGTGTGGGACTTGACGGGCCGAATGGTCGTCGAGGGCTTCCGTCTGTTGGGCGAGGGGCTCTCTGTGCCGGCGAAGGTGCCCTGGCAACGGCTCTCCCAGAGCCCGACCGCGAGGAAGAACACGGCCGTGCTGCGCGGCGTGGTCATGGCGACTCCGCTGGTGCTGTTGTTCGGCGCGCTGTTCTCCAGCGCTGACGCGGTGTTCAGCAAGACGGTCTCGGACGCGTTCGCGTTCGACATAGTGGACGGTGTCGAGTGGTTCTCACTGACAGCGTTGTTCGGAGCGATCGGTCTGGCGGTCGCGGGCGGATTTGCAATTCCCGCAATTGCGAAACCGCCGAGGGAGTTTGCGGCCAAGAAGATCGGGCTGACGGAAGTGAGCGTCGTGCTTTGCAGCCTCTGCGGGCTCTTTGGTCTGTTCGTGGCGATCCAGTTCCAGTACTTCTTTGGCGGGAACGCAGCGGTGGTCGAGACGACGGGGCTTTCTTATGCGGACTACGCCCGCAAGGGGTTTTTCGAGCTCGTATGGGTCGCGGGGCTCGCGCTGCCACTGTTGGTCGGCGCGCACGCGGTCGCTCCGCAGGAGTCGCGTCGCGAGGTCGCACTGTTCCGCGTGCTCGCGACGGTGCTCACGGGACTCTTGTTCGTCGTGATGGCGTCCGCGATGACGCGGATGCAACTGTACGTCGAGTCCTATGGCTTGACTCCTTTGCGCGTGTCGGTCTCAGCGTTCATGCTGTGGCTGGCGCTAGTGCTCTGCTGGTTCTTGGCTAGCCTGTTCCGCGGTTCGATGCGGCGGTTCGCCGCCGGCGGCGTGGCGGCGGGGCTCGCCGTGATCGCGGCGCTGAACTTCGCGACTCCGGACAAGATCGCGGCGAAGTACAACGTCGTCCGGTTCGGTTCGTCGGCAGACCTGGACGTCGGGCACTTGTCCGAGCTTGGGCCAGAGTCTGTGCCTGTGGTGCTGGCCCACTGGTCTTCGCTCACCGAGACCGCGCAGAAGCGGGTTTCGGAGAAGTACGAGGAGCGGTGGTCGGCGCGGGCGGACTGGCGCGGGAGCACAGTGAGCGGGCTGCTGGCGCGGTCTGCTGTTGAAGGCCGTTAGGGTCTGGCGTTAGTTGCCCGGTTCAACGGTCGTGCGCGAGGCGCGGTCTGGAAGTCCTCGGATCTTGGTCCAGTACTCTTCGCGGACGTCATCGTCTATATCTATCGGGAGGTTGCTCTTGTAGAGGCGGTCGCCCCCGCGCTTCTTGCAGCCGGAGATCCAGTACTCGTCTCCACTCTCTTCTTCATAATAGTTCGCCTTGTAGCCGCCTTTGATGCTCTTGAAGGTCTTCCCGCCGTAGTGGAGCGTCTTGCCGGTCTTCGAGAACGAGACTCGGCCGATTCTCGCCTCGCCATTGAGCGAGTCCGCCTTGCGTTCGATGTACATGACGCGGGGCTTCATGTTACGGGGTTTGGCTCAGACGCACTCCAAGTCACGGGAGGTCGTGGCCGAGCTTGTGCTTCTTCGTCTGCAGATATTTTTCGCTGTGTTCGCTGGGTGCGGCGACGATGGGGACGTGCTCGGTGATCTCGAGCCCGTGGCCGTGCAGGCCCTTGACCTTGCTCGGGTTGTTCGTCATCAACTTCATGCGCTTGATGCCGAGCGATGAGAGCACTTGCGCGCCGAGGCCGTAGTCGCGCAGGTCCGCTTTAAAGCCGAGCGCCTGGTTCGCCTCGACGGTGTCCATGCCCTTGTCCTGCAGCTCGTAGGCTTTCAGCTTGTTGATGATGCCGATGCCGCGCCCTTCTTGCGCGATGTAGAGCACGACTCCGCGCCCTTCTTCCTCGATCATCTCGAGCGCCATCTGGAGCTGGTCGCCGCAGTCGCAGCGCAGCGATCCGAGGATGTCGCCGGTGAGGCAGCTGGAGTGCACGCGCACGAGCACGGGCTCGTCGGTGTCCACGACTCCCTTGACGATCGCGATGTACGGGTGGCTCTCGACGGAGCTCTCAAACGCGTAGAGCTGGAACTGTCCGAATCGCGTGGGAAAGTTGATAGGGCCGGCTACCCTCTCGACGAGGTTCTCTGTGCGGCGGCGGTAGGCGATGAGGTCCGCGATCGTGATGACCTTGAGACCGTGCTTTTCGGCGTAAGGGAGCAGGGCGTCGAGGCGCATCATCTCGCCGTCGTCGCCGATGATCTCGACGCCGATAGCGACAGGGTTCAGGCCCGACAGCTTGCACAGATCAACAGCGGCCTCTGTGTGGCCGGCGCGCTTGAGGACTCCGCCGGGTTCGGCCCGGAGGGGGATGACGTGGCCGGGGCGCATAAGGTCGTCGGGGCGCGCTTCCGGGTCGCAGAAGACCGCGACGGTCGCCGCGCGGTCCTTTGCGGAGACGCCAGTGGTGGTGCCGTGCCGTGCGTCCACGGTCTCCGCCATCGCGGTGCCGAGGCGGGCTGTGTTCTGCTTAGTCATCATCGGGATGCCGAGCTGTTCGAGGCGCTCTGCGGTCGTGGGGATGAAGGGGACTCCGCGGCCGTGCGTGATCATGAAGTTCATCGCCTGCGGCGTGCAGTGCTCGCCGGCCATGATGAGGTCTCCCTCGTTCTCCCGGTCGGGGTCGTCCACGACGACGAGCATGCTTCCTGCTCGGAAGTCGTCGAGGGCCTCAGGGATGTTTGCGAAGGTCATAGCGCGCTCTCACCTATCAGTATACGTGTGCTGTCAAGGGCTCTCAGGTTAGAATCAGTCGGTCCATGGTTCAAACGCCGCTTTCGACGGGATGGGACTTTTGCAGGCGCGGCACCCAGGAGTGGCGCCAGGCAAGGGTGCCGGGGCACGTCCATGACGACCTGGTGCGGCACGGGGTGGTCGCGGACCCGTTCTATCGAATGAACGAGAAGGAGTGTCAGTGGGTTGACCAGGAGGACTGGGTCTACCGCTGTCGGTTTGATTGGTCTGCCAAGGACGGGGGCCCGAAGAGGGTGTTGCGGTTCGAGGGGTTGGACACGGTGTGCTCCGTTTTCTTGAACGGTTCGCTGGTTGCAGAGCACGACAACATGTTCTTGCCGCTAGAGGTGGATGTGACTTCCCTGCTGCGCGCGTCGAACGAACTGGTGGTGGAGTTTTCTTCTGCGGTGCGCGTGGCGAACGAACGACGGTCGGCGTACCTGGCCAAGGAGCGGATCGCGCCCTCGCTCTCGACGTTCTATGAGCGTTCGTTCGTGCGCAAGGCGCAGTACATGTTCGGTTGGGACTGGGGGCCGCGCCTGGTCTCGTGCGGTGTATGGAAGCCGGTGTGGTTGCTGGAATACGACACGCGCGTGACGGACGTGTGGGTGCGGCCGAGGTTGGAGGACGGGGAGTGGCTGGTGGACGTGAGCTGGGAGGGAGAGAAGGTCAGTAAGCCAGAAGTCAGGACCATGTGGCACGCGCCAGAGACGGTAACGACCATCGAGCATAGCGATCGCTCTTTGATTCTACGCGTGAACGGCGCAGAGCTTTGGCAGCCAAACGGGCTCCGTCCAAGTGAGGTCTATAAACTGAATCTGGCGTTCGGTCCGTTCGAGAAGGAGGTCTCGTTTGGACTGCGGACGGTGGAACTGGTGCGCGAGCCGGACAAGTGGGGAGAGTCGTTCGAGTTTGTTGTGAACGGTGAGCGCGTGTTCTGCAAGGGCGCGAACTGGATCCCCGACCACTCGTTCCCTTCGCTGGTCTCGCGCAGGGACTACGAGGAACAGGTCCATAGCATGACAAGGCTCCACTTTAACATGGTGCGAGCTTGGGGCGGCGGTATGTACGAGAGCGACGACTTTTACAATCGGTGCGACCAATACGGGATCATGGTTTGGCAGGACTTCCCGTTCGCTTGCGCGTACTACCCGGAGGACGAACCGTTCTTGGCAGGCGTCGAAGCTGAAGCGAGGGCGAACATCAGGCGCCTGCGAAACCACCCTTCGTTAGTGCTCTGGTGCGGGAACAACGAGAACCAACAGATGCACGAGCAGAAGTGGGGCGGCGACGAATCGCCTGAGCGGTTCTATGGCGAGAAGATCTATGACGACCTGCTTCCACGGATACTGAAAGAAGAAGACCCCGACCGCCCCTATGTCCATGGCTCGCCGAGCGGGAAGGTGGAAGGGCGGGACTCGAACATGGACGGGGTCGGGGACTCGCACTATTGGGACGTATGGCACGGCAGAGGCGATTGGAAGCACTACGAGGAGAGCACGAGCCGGTTTTCTTCGGAGTTCGGGTTCGCGTCTTCGCCTTCGCTGTGTACGTGGTCGAAGACTGTGGACCGCAAAACCGATTGGGCGTTCGATTCGGAGGCGGTGAAGTGGCACGACAAGACGCTGAAGGGGTACGAGAAGTACATCTCGTTCATCGAGCTGCACTATCCGAAAGTGGAGACGCTCGAAGACCTCGTCTACTTCTCGCAGCTCAACCAGCGCGACGCGCTCCGTTGCGGGATCGAGCACTACTTAATGTCTGAGTTCTGTGCGGGAACTCTGGTGTGGCAGTTCAACGACTGCTGGCCGGCGCAGGGTTGGGCGGTGCAGGACTCGGAGCGCAACATGAAGCCGTCAGGCCATGAGCTTGCCCGACTCTATGCCGTTTGGTGCTCGACAACTCGAGTGACTAAGGATCTGCTCGAAGTGTTTTTCCGAAGCAATCTTCCTGAGGGATGGGATCGGACTCCATTGCTCACGTTCTCGATTCTCGACCTCAGCGGTGAGACCCTCTTATCTCACGAACAGGAGATCTCATTGCCGTTCGGAGAGTTCCGTACAAAGCTTGCAGAGTTCGACCTATCCCTGGTTGATAGGGCGCGCGCTGTCTTCATGAGCGAGATCGGCACCTTTGATCGGCTCATAAGACCAAGGTCAGCTCGACTGTTATGCGAACCGAAGGAGTTCACTCAGGAGGCAGGGCGACTCGTGGTTTCAACAGCCAGCCAGGTGGTACGACAGTTGTCTTCCGATCAAGTGCTCGTTGACCTTGTTCTATATGACCCTGACTTCAGGGCCTCTGGCTACTATCAGTTCTGCCCTGTGTACGTCCCTGGAGCACCGTTTGTGTTGAACCTTGATTACGAGCCGAAACGGCTGGTTGCGCGGTCTTTGGCGGGCTTTCACGAGGTGGAGATTGCGAGGGGGCCGTTGTAGAGTCGTCGGTTGGCAGTTGACAGTCGGCAGTTGCAGCTTCTGGGGGAAGGGGTTCTGAAAAAGCCCCTCCTTTCCCTCCCCCGATCTCGTATAATCCGTAAGACCCCAAGGTCAAAGCGGCGCGGAGCCGTGCGCGAGGCTGTTTTAAGGCATGACGAAGTACATCTTTGTGACCGGAGGCGTGGTGAGCGGGATCGGCAAGGGCATCGCGAGCGCGAGCCTGGGCCGGCTGCTCCGCAACCGCGGCTACACGGTCGCGCCGGTCAAGCTGGACCCGTACATCAACGTGGACGCGGGGACGATGAACCCGTTCCAGCACGGCGAGGTGTTCGTCACCGACGACGGCACCGAGGCCGACCTCGACCTCGGCCACTACGAGCGGTTCCTGGACGTTTCCTGTTCGGCCGGGTCTTCTGTCACGACCGGAAAGGTCTACAAGAACGTCATCGAGGCCGAGCGGCGCGGCGACTATCTGGGCGCGACGGTACAGGTCATCCCGCACGTCACGAACGAGATCAAACGGCTGATCATTGACGCGGGCAAACAGCAGGAGGCGGACATCGTGCTCGCGGAAATCGGCGGCACTGTCGGCGACATCGAGTCGCTGCCGTTCATGGAGGCGATCCGCCAACTGCGAAAGGACCTGGGCAAGGAGAACACGCTCTTCGTTCACGTGACGCTGATCCCGCAAGTGGGGCCGTGGCACGAGATTAAGACCAAGCCGACGCAGCACAGCGTGATCAAGCTGCGCGAGATCGGCATTTCGCCCGACATGCTGGTGTGCCGGACCGAGACCCCGCTTCCGGCGGACGTGCGCGAGAAGCTCAGCATGTTCTGCGACGTGCCCGAGCAGGCGATCGTGGAGAGCATGAACGCGGACACGATCTACGAGGTGCCGCTCGTGTACGAGAAGAGCGGGATCGGCGAGTTCGTGGTCGAGCGGCTGGAACTGGAGGCGCGGCCGAGCAACCTGGGCGAGTGGGAGGTGCTGGTCGAGCGGCTGAAACGGCCGCAGTTCGCGTGCACGGTGGCCGTGGTCGGAAAGTACACGAGCAACGGCGACGCGTACAAGTCCATCGCGGAGGCGCTCGTGCACGCGGGCATCCCGAACGACTGCAAGGTGAACATCAAGTGGATCGAGAGCAGCGAGTTCGAGGAGGCTGCGGACCCCGTCGCCCTTTTGGAAGGCGCCGACGGCGTGGTGGTCGCGCCCGGTTTCGGCGGTCGCGGGATCGAGGGCAAGATCAAGGCGCTGCGGCACGTGCGAGAGAGCGGGATCCCGTTCTTCGGCATTTGTCTGGGCCTACAGATGGCCGTGATCGAGTACGCGCGCAACGTGTGCGGGCTCGATGGTGCGAACAGCGAGGAGTTCACGACCGATTCGCCGTACCCGGTGATCCACATTATGCCGGAGCAGTTGGGGATTGACGCGAAGGGCGGCACGATGCGGCTCGGCTCGTACCCGTGCAACATCACGGCTGGGACCCTGGCTGCGGACCTGTACGGCACGACGCGGATTGACGAGCGGCACCGGCACCGTTACGAGGTGAACAACGACTTTCGGGAGCTGTTGATCAAGAACGGGCTGGTCGTGAGCGGCGTCTCGCCGGACTACCGGTTGGTGGAGATGGTGGAGCTGCCGTCGCACCCGTTCTTCGTCGCGACCCAGGCGCACCCGGAGTTCAAGTCGCGGCCGAACCGCCCGCACCCGCTGTTCCAGGGCCTGGTGAAGGCGGCGCTGAAGCGGAAGGCAAGGCTGCTGGCGTAAGCCGCTTGGCGTCGGCCAGGCTCGTTGAAGGTCCATAATCACTCCAAATGTCCAACAGTTCGCGGCAGGCGCGGGAAGCGGAGGCGTTCGACGCCTTCCGCCGCGATCTCATTCGTCGGGCCCTGCCCGTCGGAAAAACGGCCAGGGCCGAGTGGGAGGCGCGGTTCAAGGAGTTCGTCGAGACGGCGCTCCCGACCCAGAACAAGCTGTTCCAGAAGCCGGGGCTGGCTGCGCGGCTGTTCGCCGCCGAGATCGAGCTGCCGGAGTCGCACCCGCGCGACCTCGAAGTGTTCGCGCAACAGCTCGACCTGGTGTGGGAGGCGAAGCTGCCAGCGGAGTTCATCGGATGGCGGACGCTGACCTCGCCCGACCGTCGCGACCTGGTGTGGGAGTTCGCGCTGGACCTGGGCGCAGCGTATGTGACGGGTTCGGTGAAGCTTCGGAACTATCCGTTCGAGAGGCCCGCGCCTCGCGACAGGTCGGAGCGTCCTTCGGGTCAGTTCCGCCGCGACGACCGCGACAGGCCGCCGTATCAGCGCGACGATCGCCCCTCTGGCGGCGGTTATCGCGGTCGCGACGACCGGCCATCTGGCGGCGGTTATCGCGGTGACCGGCCGCAAGGCGGTGGCGGGTATCAGGGGAACCGCGACCGACCGCAGGGCGGAGGTGGATACAACCGCTATGACAGGCCGCAAGGCGGCGGGGGATACCGAGGGGACCGACCTCAGGGCGGTGGGTTCAACCGCGACAGTGGTTTCAAGCCGCGCGACCGCAAGTTTGGTGGGCGGCCGTACAAGAAGCGGCCGGAAGGGAGCTAGGGCAGCCGGTTCCTCCAGTGCCCTCAGGCGTCGCTTCTAAAGTTATGAGGCGGCAGGCTCGTCTTCCATCATGCGTCGGCGTTCGCGGAGGACGTCGAGCATCCCCAGGATCACGGTCAGCAACATCGGCCCGGCCATGAGGCCGATCGGGCCCATTGTGAACACTCCCGCAAGGAGCGAGAAGAAGATCGCGATCAGGTGCATATTCGAGCCCATCCGGATGAAGATCGGGCGAAGGACGTTGTCGAGGTTAGAGACGATGCCGAACCCCCAGCCCAGGAGGATGAACGCCTCGATCGGGTGGCCGGTGATCATGAGCAGGAGCGCTGCCGGGACGTACGCCACGGGCGCGCCGAGGAGCGGGATCATCGCGAGCAGGGTCGTGACTGCCCACCACGCGAGCGGCGCGGGCACGCCGAGCGCCCAGTACGCCAGCAGGCACAGAAGCCCCTGGACTACCGCGACGGCGACTACGCTATAGAACACGGCGCGGATCGTCGCGCCCATGCGATTGATGATCGCGATCGTCTTATCGCGAGGCAGGGGCACGAGCTCTGTCACCGGATCGAGCAGCCTGTGCCCGTCTCGCAGCATGAAGAACGTCGTCAGGAACGCGATGACGAGGGTCACGACCATCGTGACCAGCCTCTTTGCGCCCTCGGTGATCGGGCCGTAGATGTCCGTCACGATCGTGTCCTTGTTCTTCTCGATGTACCCGGTCAGTGTAAAGTCCTGGATTCCCATGTTCTTCAGGATAGGCACGACGTGGGCGTCCGCCTCTGTCGCCAGGTTGTGCAGCGTGATGCGACCGTCGCCGGTGTCGGCGACGAGGTTCGAAGCCATGTTGTAGACCTGGATGCTGCCGACGACGAGGAAGCCGACGAGCGGGACGATGATCGCGAACGCCGTGAAGAGCGTGACCCACAGCGAGGCGAGGGTGTCGCAGTGCTTTCGCTTGGCGAAGCGCTTCTGCGACTTCTTGTACCAAGGGTAGAGCAGGACGCTGAGGACCGAGGCCCAAAGGATCGCCGGGATGAACTGCCACAGCAGGACCGCGGCGGCGGCCAGAAGGGCGCTCAAGATCAGCCAGAACACGACCTTGCCGTTGCCCCGTTCCATCTGCTCGCTCATGTGTTGTCCAGCCCTACGATTTAGACGTTGTTCCGGTTGCCGAGGGACCGCACGGCTTCTCGCTCTGCGGCCTCCTTGTCGTCCGGGTGGAGCTTGCCTTCGATCACCAGGTCTGCGAGGTGGCGCTTGACCCGCCCGACCTCCTCGCCCTGCTCCAGGCCAGTGACCTCCATGATCCGTTCGCCGGAGATCGGGCTGTCGAGCTTCTCGAGCGGCGTCTGCTCGATCACCCGCTCGAGCTGGTCGCGCAGCTGGACGAAGTCCGTGCGCTTGACGCCTGCGGCGTGCGCCGCCGAGTCGGCCTCGCAGAGTTCGACGAAGCGCTCGGTCTGGTCGCCGAGGTCGCGCCAGATGCGCCGCGCTGCGGCGTCGGTGAGGCTCTGGACCCCGACGAGGCGCATGTGGTGCCGCACGAGCAGCGCGACCTCGTCGGCCTGCTCGGTCGAGAATCGCAGCCGCTCCATGATCTGCCGCGCCATGGTCGCGCCCTCGGCGTCGTGGCCGTGGAACGTCGTCTTCCCTGCTTCTTGTTTCCTGCACACTGGTTTGGCGACGTCGTGGAAGAGCGCGGCGAGCCGCAGCGTGAGGTCGCGCGGGTCGGTGTTGCCGACGACGGCGAGCGTGTGGCCCCAGACGTCCATGTCGTGGTACGGTCCCTGATCCATGCCGACGCCTTCGCAGAACTCCGGCGCGATGTGTCGAATCAGGCCCAGATCCATGAGGTCGGCGAGGCACTCTTGTCCGTCGGCGAGCAGGAGCATCTTCGTCAGCTCGTCGCGAATCCTTTCTGCACTGATAATCGTGAGCCGCTCTGCCTCCTCCTCAATCGCTTCGTAGAGGCCTTCGACGGGTTCAAAGCCGAGCTGCCAGCGGAAACGCACGGCGCGGAGCATGCGAAGCGGGTCGTCGTAGAACGTCTGCCTGGGTTCGAGGGGCGTGCGCAGCCTTCGGTGCCGCAGGTCGTCCTTGCCTTTCTCGAGCGGATCGAGGACCTCGCCGGTGAAGAGGTCCTTGAGCAGCGCGTTGACCGTGAAGTCGCGGCGCTGTGCGTCTTCCTCGATCGTCGCGGGTTTGGTGTCCGGCTTGCGCGAGTCGTCGGAGTAGGACTCCTTCCTCGCCGTCGCGAACTCGATGTTCACGCCGTCAACGTGCGCCATCGCCGTGCCGAACCTCGGATAGGTGACCGGCGGCGATGTCGCGAGCTTCTTTTGCCAGAGGATCTCGGCGGCCTTGGCCGCGTCGCCGAGCACGACGATGTCGAGGTCGTTGCCGTGCTTGCGCCCGAGCAACTCGTCGCGGACCGCGCCTCCTACGAGCCAAGCGCGACCCTCGAACTCGGTGCCGCGCAGGGCCTCGGTTATCTTCTCCAGCTTCAGCCTGGGCATCCGAGGTGATTATGTCCCCTCCTCCATTTGCGCGCAAATGGAGGAGGGGTTCGCCCTTGCTACTCGATCAGGCGGACCTCGTCAACGAACTCGAGCTTGACTAGCTCCATGGCCTGGGCCATGTCGAGGACTCCGAAGACGACCTTGAGGTCCTTCTCTGATCCCTCGACCTTGAAGCCGGCGGCCTCGAGCTTCGCCTTCCAGTCCTCGGGCCAGTCGCGGACGAGGATCTGGACCTCGACCTTGCCGGTCTTCTTGTCGCGGAGGGCCTTGTGGAGCTTGAGTTCTGGGTTGGCGTCCTTACTCGCTCTGTTAGCGAAGATTGCACTTTCGCCTGCGTCAGCGTGCCTGATGGTGATCCCTGACATTGCCCGCGTTGCAGGTGGCCCTGCCCCGCCTGCGCCGCCGAACCCGCCGCCTCCGGCTCTAGCGGCTCCTGACGGTGCTTTCAGATAATTGAGCCGGCCCTGGTCGCCCGAAATGCCCTCATAGCTCACGCCGTCTGCCATCTCGACCGGGACGCGCACGGTGCGCATCTTTCCGCCGATGTTGACGACGCGCTTCTCCACAGCGACGAACGAGGTCCACTGCGACATGATGCCGTTGTCGAGCGCGAACTGCACGAAGCGCTCGTTGTCTCGCGTGACCTGCTTGCCTTCGCGCACCGACTTCGACGCGACGAACCAGTCCTCGCGGACCATGTCGTCGAGGCGCTTGCGCGCCCACATTTTTGTGATGCCGTCGCTGCCGGTGTCCTCGTCGGGGAGCGTCACGTTGATCGTGCGAGTCCACGGTTTGCCACCGAGCATGCCCTTGACCGTCACAGACGCCGCGCCCGGGGTGTCGTAGCGGCCGAGCACGACGAGCGGGCCGTCTGAAAAGAGGTCCGGCACGACCGACGGCGTGACGTCGTGGATGCCGCCGCCCTGCGTCTCGATCTGCACGTCGGTCAGGACCGGCGTCTGTGTGCGCTTGAGGAAGCGCGCGATCGCTCGCTCGACGTCGGCGGCCAGCGTGACGACCTCGGACGCGCCGCGGCCCTCGCTGCTCATGCCGTCAATCAGGAAACGGTTGACGCTGTTGCCGATGCCGAAAGTGAACAGCCGCGCGTTGAGCCGGTTGGCCTGCACCATCTGTAGGATGTCGAAGTCGTCGCCGACGTAGCCGTCGGTGTTGAAGACGATGAGCCGCATGCGACCGTCTCGCGGCTGCGTGCCCATGGTCGCCTGCAGCGGCGGCAGGAAGTTCGTTCCGCCGCGAGCGGTGAGCCCCTCTATGAACTGCTTGGCCTCGCGCACGCGCTCGGGCGTGTTCGGCACGGCCTCTGGCCAAAGCTGGTTTACGCTCGTCGTGAACGTGACGACGTTGAAGCGGTCGTCGGGCCGGAGCTTTTCGATCATCGCCAGGGTGAGTTCCTTCGACTTTTCGAGCGGGAACCCGCTCTGGCTGCCGCTCTGGTCCATGACGAACACGACCTCTCGCGGGGTCGCGAACAGGTCGGCCCCGCCGCGCGGCGGAACGATCGTCAGGCAGAACGTGCCGTTGTGCGCGATCAGCCCCTCGGTCACTCCGGCACCAGCGGGCTGCCAGCGCAGGATGAAGTCGCGGTTCGGGATCTCTGCACTGCTCGCGAGCGTGACGTCGTAGCGCCCCGCGCCGTGCTTGGTGACGTTGATCGCGTGGAGCTCGCTGCCGATGCTCTGCAGCGACTGGCCTGCGTTCACGCTGACCCACAGCGAGACGTCATGGCCGGTGCGCGTGCCCTTCGGCGTGATGGGCGGGGATATCTTGTCGGGGTCGGTCGCGTTCATGGTGTTGCGCGGGCCGACGACCATCGGGAAGGAGAACTCGAACTCGCCGTTCTCGTACTTGAGCAGCTCGACGTAGCTGATCTCGACTTCGATCTGCGCGCCGGGCGTGATGTTGGCGATGGACTGCGTAAAGACGTTCGGCCGCTCTTGGTCGAGCAGCGCGGCGGTCTGTCCTGCGGCCTTCGCCGCGTTGTAGATCGCCCTGGCCTCCTCCGCCTTCTTGATCTCGCCCTCGATGACGCGGTCGCCGACCTTGATCCGCATCCGGTCCACGGCGGCGTCGGCCGGGAGCGGGAACGTGTAGACGGCCTCGATCGGCTCGGGGCTCGGGTTGGTGAAGGTCTGGACGACCGTTACTCGCGCGGCGATGCCGGCGACGTCCGCGCTGACCTTCGTATGCTTGAGCGGCATGACGATCGCCGCCTGTCCTTCTCGCTCCTGTACCCCCCTGAGCTGTCCCGGAGCCTGTCCAACGTCCTGTTGCGGGGCGAGCAGCGCCGCCGCCATGACTAACGATGTGAGCATTTTCTCCTTCCTCCATCGCTTCTGACTTCTCTAGCGGTGCGGGGGTTACGGCGGATTTGCCGGGGAAGGAGTTACTTGGTGGAGCTTACGAGATTCGAACTCGTGACCTTCCCGATGTGATCGGGACGCTCTCGGCGACGTGTACGGGAGACTGGTGGAGCTTACGAGATTCGAACTCGTGACCTCTTCCATGCCATGGAAGCGCTCTCCCAACTGAGCTAAAGCCCCACGAGAGGACAATCATACCCGCGCTCAGAAGCCGACCGTGAGCCCCGGCAAGCCCCAAGAACGCCGCTCTTGGGCGTGGACGGCGGCCCTGATCGGCCTGACCTTGATGTTCCGGAACGAGACGTGCCCGTGGTCGCCCTGGAGCGCGATGGAGCCCTTCGCAGTCTTCGCGAACCCTGGGTACCTTGCGAACTTGCTCTTTGCCACTCGCGCCCAGAAGTCCTCGCTGCCGAAGACGTACTCGTAGTAGAGCACGCCATTGACCCACGTCGCGCACTTCTCTTTGGAGACGAGGACGCGCATGGTGTTCCACTCGCCAGCGGGCTTTGCCGCGTCAACCTTTGGTGCATAGAGCTGATAGAGGAACCCCGTCGTTTCGACTCCAGGCTCTTGCGCGTGGTCGTAGAGCTGGATCTCCGGCCCGCTGTGCCAGGTCGCCTCTCCATCGGGCGCAACACGGAACATGACGCCGCTATTGCCGCCCGGGCCGAGCTTGAAGTCAATCACGAGGTCGAACCAGTCGAACGTCTCGGTCGTGACGATGTCGCCCGCGTTGTTAGGGTCGGCGCAGACAAGCTCGCCGTCAATCACCTTCCAGCCGGACCTGATCCCGTTGGACTTGAAGTTGCGCCACCCGGCGGTGGTTCTACCGTCGAACAGGAGCTTCCACCCGGCAAGCGTCTCGGCGCTCGTCAGCGTGTTGGACTGTTGCAGGGCGATTGTCGCGATCAGCGCAGCGATCATTCCCCTATTGTTGCAGACGAGCAGGCCCTCGTGCGGCCTAAAAGCGCATGGAGAGCGCCCAAGTCGCGTATCGGCCCTGACAGAAGCCAATGAACAGCGTCGGCTGGCCGACTCCGTTGGTGCTTGGGTCCGTGAGGTCGAGCCCAAGGCCGTAGTTCCAGCCATAGCCGTCGTGCTCTGCCATCGCGCGCGTCCGTCGCATGACCGGCGCGCTCATGCTGGCGAATCCCTTGCCAAACCGCTTGGTGCCGTGTCCCGCGCTGACGAAGACCCCCGAGCCCGCGTCGTAAGTCGCGACTGCGAAGAACGACTGGGCAGACTCGTAGTAGTTGGGAGTCGTGACGGTCTGGTCGAGCAGGTCTTGTCCCCCGATAGAAAAGCTAGTGCGCCCGACGGGGGCGAAAGGCGAAACCTGCAGGTTTATCACGCGATCCTCGGACAGGCGGCTCGTCTGGACGAGCGAGACCGTGAAGCCGACGTTGCCGAGCTCTGACCCGATCATCGCGGCGGCTGTGCCGTTCGAGCCGTTGACCGTCACGTCACCGTCGAACCACCTCCATTGCGAGTCTGCGCTCGTCGCGCCGCCCATGAGCACGGCCCTGCCGCTGGCGAGCGTGTAGCCGATCGGGGTGCTGAGCGCCATCGCGCCGTTCATGCCGAGCGAGCCGTTCGGCCGCACGGCCGACCCGCCTCCGGCAAGCCCGGAGACGGTGCGCGCCTGCGGGTACTGGCCTTTGCCGGCCAGCCCAGCCTGGGCCGGGGCGATCGCGGCCGCAAGGGCAAGCACGATGGCTGACAGAGCCCGCCAGGCAAGAGTGTGGGTCATGCCTCGAGCGTCGCAACCACCGTGCCGGGACCAATCCTCCTACGAATCCCAGCAAGAATCACTGGCGAGGCTGCAGAGCGCGCTGCAAGAGGATGAAGGCGAGCAGGAGCACGCCGGTGACGATCTTTGCCCACCACGAAGAGAGCGAGCCCTCGAAGATGATCGCAGTCTGGATGACGGAGAGTATCAAGAGGCCGAACAGCGTCCCGACCACGCTCCCGTAGCCGCCGGTCAGGAGCGTGCCGCCGATGACGACGGCGGCGATCGCGTCGAGCTCAAGGCCCGTGCCGTTGATCGCGTTCCCCGCAGACGTGTACACGACGAGCGCGACGCCCCCGAGCGCCGAACAGAACCCTGAGAGCGCGTACACCGCGACCTTCGTGCGCGCGACGTCGAGGCCCATGAGGTGCGCGCTCTGCTCGCTGCCGCCGATCGCGTACACCGTGCGGCCGAAGCGCGTGGAACTTGCGATGTAGACCCCGACTGCGAAGACGACGAGGAACATCAGCGCCCCGAACGGGAGGAACACCCCGTCGCCCAAGGGAAGCTTTGAGGCAGAGAGGGTCTTGAAGAACGGGTGGTCCGCCTGCACCGACTCCGTGCTCACCCACAGCCCGACTCCGCGAGCTAGGAAGAGCCCCGCGAGGGTGACGAGGAACGGTTGGAGGTTGAAGCGGTGGATCAGCACGCCGTGCGCGGTCCCCAAGAGCGTGCCCGCCAGCAGCATGGCCCCGAACGCCGCCAGTGGGTGGAATCCTTGGCGTTCGATCAGTACCGCGCTGCAGATCGTCGTGCACCCGACGACCGCGCCGACGCTCAGGTCAATTCCCCCCGTGAGGATGACGAACGTGACCCCGACGGCGACGATGCCGAGGAACGCGTTGTCGCCGAAGAAGTTGACGAGCACCCGGAGCGAGAAGAAGCCGTCGAACGTGAGCCCCGCGGCGACGTAGAGCACGACGAGCACCGCGAGAGTCGCCAGCGCCGGGACGTTCTGCCTTGCGATGCGGACCGTCACGCCGCCTGCTCCTTCGGCGCGCGCAGCGACGCGCGGAGAGCCGGAGACTGTAGGAGGATGACGGCGACGATGATGAGCGCCTTGGCGACGAGGGTCGCGTGCGGCGAGACGCCGCGAGTGAGGATCGTCGTCGTGAGGGCTTGCATCAGGACCGCGCCGACGAGCGAGCCAGCGAGCGAAAAGCGCCCGCCGGCGAGCGATGTGCCGCCTACCGCCACCGCGAGGATCGCGTCGAGCTCGAGGTAGAGGCCGGTCGTGCCAGAGTCCGCCGCGCTGATGTTCGCGCACGCGATCACGCCCGCAACGCCCGCCATCAGGCCGCTCACCGCGTAGACCGCGATGACGACGCCCGCGGACGCGACCCCGGCGAGCCGGGCCGCCTTGGCGTTCGACCCGACCGCCTCGATGAAGAGCCCGAGCGCTGTCTTGCGCACCAGCACGGCCACGGTGACGAAAGCAAGCGCGACGATCACGACCGGGGTCGGGACCGCGGCGACGCTGCCGTTCGCAAGCAGCTCCAGCGAGGGGTTCTCGAAGAGCACGATCTGGCCCTCCGTGACGAGCTGTGCAACGCCGCGACCCGCGACCATCAGAATCAGCGTTGCGACGATCGGCTGAACTCCGAAGCGACCGACGAGGACGCCGTTGAACACCCCGGCGAGCGTTGCGACGCCGAGCGCGCAGAGCACGACGAGCGGGACGCTGTGCGAGACCTGCAACCACCCGAGCGCCTTGCCGGGATCGCCGTTGGCCAGCACCGCGGCGACGGCGCCCGCGATCGCCATTACCGCCCCCACGCTGAGGTCCACGCCGCGCGTCGCAATGACGAGGGTCATTCCGAGGCTGAGGAGCATTACCGGCGCGGCGCGGTTGAGGACGTCAACCAGCGAGCCGTAGAAACGGCCGTCGCGGAGCTCTATGGCGAAGAAACCGTCGGTGAAGAACGCGTTGAACAGCAACAGGAGCGCGAGCGCGGCGACGGAGTAGGCGATCGGATGGACTTTCATGCTTCGCCCTTCGCGATCTGCTCCATCACCCTCTTTTCGTTGACGTCCGCGCCATGCAGCTCGCCGACCATCTTGCGGTCGCGCAAGACGACGACTCGATCGCAGGTGTGGACGACTTCTTCAAGCTCAGAAGACGAGAACAAGAACGACACCCCGCCCTTCGCCAGGTCGGTGATGAGCCTTCTGATCTCGAACTTGCTTCCGATGTCAATGCCGCGCGTGGGCTCGTCGAGGAGCAGTAGCGACGGTTGCGCCGCGAGCCACCGCGAGAGCACGACCTTCTGCTGGTTGCCGCCGCTGAGGTTCTCGATCGGGCGATGCGAGTCGGGGGTCCTGATCTGGAGCTTGGCGACTTGCTCTTCCACGATTGCAGCGGCCTTCCTTTTTGGGAGGGGCCGCAGCCATCCGCGCTTGGCCTGGATGACGACGAGCATGTTCTCCGCGATCGACATGCCCGGAAAGACCGCCTCTTCTTTGCGGTCCTCGGGACAGAACCCGATGCCAAGCCGCATCGCGTCGCGCGGGGAGCGCGGACGGATATCACGAGTCCCTGTAGCCAAGACGGTCATCGAGCCGCAGTCTCCTGCGATTGCGCCGAAGATGAGCTTCATCGTCTCCGTTCTGCCGGAGCCGAGCAGTCCGGCGAGGCCGAGGGTCTCGCCGCGATAGATCGTAAAGGAAGCCGGATCGAGCACGTTCCTCCTTCCAAGTCCAACGACGTGGAACATTGGCTCGCACTCGACGTAGTCTTCGTGCTCGACCTGCGGCATTTCTTCTAAGCTGCGCCCGAGCATGTGTGCGACGAGCTCCTGCTTTGAGAGCTCCGTTGTCTTCCAGTCTCCGATCTTCCGTCCGTTGCGCAGCACGGTGACAGAGTCCGCGATCGAGTACGCCTGGTCCAAGAAGTGCGTGACGAAGACGACCGCGACGCCCTGGTCTCGAAGGTGACGCAGCAACGAGAAGAGTTGCTCGACCTCGTTCTTGTCGAGGCTCGAAGTCGGTTCGTCGAGCACGAGCACCCTGCACTCACGGTCCACCGCGCGCGCGATCGCGACGAGCTGCTGCACGGCGGTCGAGTACTCGCTGAGCGGGAGCGTGACGTTGAGGTCGAGGTCGAGGCGGCGCATCGCCGCCCTCGCGTGCTCGTTCATCTCGCGCCTTTGGATGCGGCCGAACCGGCGCGGCTCCGCGCCGAGACAGACGTTTTCCGCGACGGAAAGGTTCGGCAGGAGGTTGACCTCCTGATAGACCGTGCTCACGCCGAGCTCCTGCGCGTGGATCGGCGACCGGGGCCTGATGACGGCACCGTCCAGGGCGATCGAGCCCGAGTCCGGCTGGTGCACGCCGGTCAGGACCTTGATCAGCGTGGACTTCCCTGCCCCGTTCTCGCCCATCAGAGCGCGGACCTCGCCCCTCTCGACGGAAAGCGAGACGTTGTCGAGCGCGAGCACGCCCGGAAACGCCTTGCGCACCCCGGACATCTGCAGCAGTGGCATGGCTAGTCGTCGGCCACGGTGACTTTCCACTCGTGGATGCCGCTCGCCCAGCCGTCGCGCTGCCGCACGACGATGCGCAGCGCGGTCGTCGTCGTCTCAGCGAACTTCACCGAGCACCACTTGTCCTTCTCGATCGGTGCGCTCGGGAGCGGGACGTCCTGCCACGCGCCGGCGACCAGCGCCTGCAGCCTCCACGACTCAGGGATGCGGCACTCGCCGCGCCCCGTGTCGTCGAACCAGTAAACCTCGACGCCGGTGAAGGCCATCGGTTGGGTCCACGTGTATTGGATCCACTCTTCGCCGCCCTTGTGCGGCCAAAAGTGCGCCAGCGCGCGCGGCTGCTCGCCGCTCGACTTCGGCTCGACGCCGTCGTTGATCCCCCAAGGCTGCGCGTTCCCGCTGACGTAGCTCATCGAGACTTTCGCACGCGCGGCAGCCGTCAAGATGCGCGGAGGCGGCTGCGACGTCGGCATCCATGTCGCCATCTTGTTGCGCCCGCGGTTCGCCCAGAACCCGTACGGAACGAGCTTGACGGTCGCGGGGCTGGCATGTTGCACGCGGCGGTAGAGCCCGCTGTCCCAAGCCGTGTTCGTCAGCGCCTGCCCTTGCGCGGTGACAGTCACGACTCCGCCGAGGGTGCCGGGTTCGTAGGTGGAAGTCATCGCCGCGCCGCGCGGTATCACGACCTCGTCAACTTGCGCCTGGTTGTCCACCTGCTCGGCGCAGTACACAAGCGGCCCGCGCTGGACAACGGCCAGGCCGCGGTCGTCCTCGACGCTCGGGTGCGCCTCGATCTGAATGACGGGCATCGGAAGGTCGAGCACCAGCTTGTCGCCGGCCTTCCAATCGCGATTGACCACGAAGTAGCCCTTGTCTAGCGACAGTTCCGTGCTGCGGCCGTTGACCGACACGCTCGCACCCTCGCACCACCCCGGAATCCGAAGGCGCACCTCGACGTTCGCGGGCGACTGGAACGTGTACGTCACCTTCCCGTCCCATGGGTAGTCCGTCGCGACGTCGAGCCCCACTTTCTGCCGCCCGACGTTCGCCGTCATCGAGCCGCCGACGAAGAGGTTGACGTAGAGCGCGTCGCCCGTCGTCGCGTACGCGTACCCGCCCAGCGAGGCGATCGTGCGCAGCACGTTCGGAGGACAGCACGCGCACTGGAACCACTCCGAGCGGGCGTGGTTGCCCATGCTCGCGAGCGGGTTGACATAGAAGAACGAGCGCCCGTCGAGCGCGACGCCGCTGATCACGCCGTTGTAGAGCGCGGTCTCGACCGCGTCCATGTACTTCGCGTCGCCATAGAGCAGCGCCATGCGGTGCCCCCAGAGCGCCATCGCGATCGAGGCGCACGTCTCCTGATACGCCGTGAGGTTCGGCAGGTCGTAGTCCACCGTGAATCCCTCGTTGTGGTTGCTCGGGCCGATGCCGCCGGTGACGTAGACGCGCCGCTCGGTCGCGCTGCGCCAGACGCGGTCGAGCATCTTGACGATCGCGGCGTCCTCGGTCTCGCGCGCGATGTCCGCCGCGCCGGACATAAGGTACGCGGCGCGGACCGCGTGCCCCTTGATGTCGCTGTGCTCCGCGATCGGCATGTCGTCCAGCCAGTACGTACCGTCGTAGCGGTCGGGCGCCGTGTTGTGTTCCTGTGCGAAGAAGTGCTGGCCGCGCGTCTCGACCATCTTTCGGCTCAGCGCGAACCACCGCTGGTTCTTCGTCTCCTTCCAGAGCTTGATCAGCGCGAGCTCGACCTCCGGGTGTCCGCAGTAGCCCATCTCGCCCTCTGGCCCGTACTTCTTGTCAACCAGCCCCGCGAACTTCAGCGCGACGTTGAGGAAGTTGTCCTTCCCCGTCGCCTGGTGGTGCGCGACGGCCGCCTCGATCATGTGCCCGCCGCAATAGAGCTCGTGCCAGTCGCGCAGGTTCTTGAACTTGTCCTGCGGGCGGGTGACCTGGAACCACGTGTTGACGTACCCGTCGTCCTCTTGAACGTCGGCGATCAGCGCGATCACCTCGTCCATCTTCCTGTCGAGCGCCGGGTCAGGGTGCGTGGCGAGCGTGTACGCGATCCCCTCCATCGTCTTGTACATGTCCGAGTCGGTGAACAGCAGCCCCTTGTAGCCCTCGCGCTTGCCCTCGTTGGCGAGGTTGAAGACCAGGAAGTTGCCGTACTTCTCGAGCATCGCGAGCGAGTGCTCGACCGTCGCCCTGCGGTTGGTCTCCTGCCTCGGCTGCCAAAAGCGGTCGCGGATCTGGACGTTCGTGAACGGCACGGGCTCGAGCTTCTTGAACTCCTGTTGTGTCATGGCTGCGAGAGCGATCAAGGCGATCATGGGCTTGGCTTGAATATAGCACGGGTGGGAAGTGCTCGGGTTGGTTCGGATTGGCTCAGGTTTGATCCGGACTAACCCGAACCAACCCGAACAAGCCCGCACCTCCGGTAACCTCCTCCCGCCAATGAGAAAGACGACCCTCGGCGTGATCGTGGGCAACCGCGGATTCTTCCCGTCGCACCTGTGCGAGTCCGGGCGAAAGGCGATCCTGCAGGTGCTGAAAGAGGAGGGCTTCGCCGTCGTCGTCCTCCCGCAAAGCGCACGGCAGTTCGGCTCTGTCGAGTCGCTGGCCGACGCGCGCGCGTGCGCGGAACTGTTCAAGAAGAGCGCTGACAAGATTGACGGCGTGCTCGTCACGCTCCCCAACTTCGGCGACGAGCGCGCGGTCGCAAACGCGCTGAAGTTCGCGGGGCTCAACGTCCCCGTGCTCGTCCACGCCTTCGCCGACGCGAGCAAGCGGATGACGATCAAGGACCGCCGCGACTCGTTCTGCGGAAAGATGTCGGTCTGCAACAACCTCAAGCAGTACGGCATCCCGTTCTCCCTCACCGCGCTCCACACCGTTGACCCGAAGTCCGACTCGTTCCGCACGGACCTGCGCCAGTTCGGCGCGACGTGCCGGGTCGTGCGCGGCCTGCGCAACGCGCGCCTCGGCGCGATCGGCGCGCGGCCCACCGCGTTCAACACAGTGCGCTACAGCGAGAAGCTGCTCGAGCGCAGCGGCATCAGCGTGGACACGCTCGACCTCTTCGAGCTCATGGGATGGGCGAACAAGATGAGTGCGAACGACGCGAAGGTCAAGGCGAAGCTCGCACAGATCAAGGCGTATACGAAAACGGCCGGGATACCCGCAGAGAGCCTCGACAAGATGGCGCGGCTCGGCTGCGCGATAGACAAGTGGTGCAAGGAGGCGCAGCTCGACGCGACCGCGATCCAGTGCTGGACCGCGATGGAGGAGTTCTACGGCGTCGTGCCGTGCACGCTCATGTCCATGATGTCGAACAGCCTGATGTCGAGCGCGTGCGAGACCGACATCGCCGGGACCGTCTCGATGTACGCGCTCCAGCTCGCCTCACAGCGGCCCTCCGCGCTGCTCGACTGGAACAACAACTACGGTGACGACCCCGACAAGTGCGTCGTGTTCCACTGCTCCAACCTCCCCAACGACGTCTTCGCATCGCAGAAGATGGACTACCAGGAGATCATCGCCGGCACGGTCGGAAAGGAGAACACCTACGGCACGATCGTCGGGCGGATGAAGGCGACCGAGTTCACGTTCTGCCGCGTCTCGACCGACGACCTCAACGGCCGCGTGCGCGCGTACGTCGGCAACGGACGACTGACGAACGACGTGCTGAACACCTTTGGCGGGTTCGGCGTCGCGAAGGTGGAGCGGCTGCAACCGCTGCTGCGCTACATCTGCGAGAACGGCTTCGAGCACCACGTCGCGTTCAACCTCTCGCAGTACGCCCCCGCGGTGTCCGAGGCGTTCTCGAAGTACATGGACTGGGACACGTACCGGCATGTCTAAGCTCGCGCTCGGGCTCGACTACGGCACGAACAGCGTCCGCGCTCTCGTCGTGGACGTCGCGAACGGCGACGAGGTCGGAACCGCGGTCTGGCAGTACGCGCGCGGCCAGCAGGGGGTCTTCACCGACCCGAAGGATCCGCACCTCGCGCGGCAGCACCCGCGCGACTGGGCGGACGGGTTCTTCGAAACCGTGCGAGAGGCAATCAAAGGCCTGCCGACCGACCAGATCGTCGGCGTCGGCGTGGACACCACCGGCTCGACGCCGCTGCCAGTCAACGCTCACAACTCCCCGCTCGCGTTCACAGAGAAGTTCAGCGGCGACAAGGACGCGATGGCCTGGCTGTGGAAGGACCACACGTCGTTCGCCGAGGCCGACGAGATCACACAGCTCGCAAGAAAGCGCGGCGAGCCGTACCTCGCCAAGTGCGGCGGCACCTACTCCTCCGAGTGGTTCTGGTCGAAAATCCTGCACTGCGCGCGCATCGCGCCGGAGGTCTTCGACGCAGCGCACACCTGGATGGAGGCGCAGGACTGGATCCCCGCGTGGATCTGCGGGATCGCAGACCCCGCCACTGTCCCGCGCGGCGTGTGCGCTGCAGGGCACAAGGCGATGTACCACCCGTCGTGGGGCGGCCTGCCGTCGGCAGAGTTCCTTTCCGCGCTCGACCCGCGCCTCGGCGCGCTGCGCGCGCGGCTGTACGACACGGCCGTTCCCGCCGGGGGCCGCGCGGGCGGAGTGTGCCGAGAGGTCGCGGAGAAGTCCGGCCTCGCGACAGGGACTCCCGTCTCCGTCGGCGCGTTCGACGCGCACCTGGGCGCGGTCGGCAGCGGCGTGAAGCCCGGCACCATGGTCAAGATCATCGGCACGAGCACGTGCGACATCATGGTCGGTGGTGCGGACACTCCCGACATCCCCGGCGTGTGCGGGGTCGTGCCGGGGTCCGTCATTCCCGGCATGGTCGGCATCGAGGCCGGGCAGTCCGCGGTCGGCGACCTGTTCGACTGGTGCGCGCGCCTGACCTCTCGCTCGCACGACGAGCTGAACGACGGCGCGGCGCGGCTCCGGCCCGGCGAGAGCGGGCTGCTCGCGCTCGATTGGAACAACGGCAACCGCACGATCCTCGTTGACCCGCTGCTCACCGGCCTGATCGTCGGACAGACCCTGCACACGTCCCCGGCCGAGGTCTACCGCGCGCTGATCGAGGCGACGGCGTTCGGCGCGCGGCGGATCATCGAGCAGATCCGCGCAAGCGGCGTCCGCGTGGACGAGATCGTCATGTGCGGCGGGATCGCCGAAAAGAGCCCGCTGACGATGCAGGTCTACGCCGACGTCTGCGACATGCCGATGAAGATCAGCCGCTCCGCCCAGACCTGCGCCCTCGGCGCGGCGGTGTGCGGCGCGGTCGCGGGCGGGGCGCACAAGGACTTCTCGAGCGCGATCGCCGCGATGACGGGCGTGAAGGAAACGGCGTACAATCCCGTACCGGCGTCCGTCGCGATCTATGACAAGCTCTACCAGATGTACCTGCAGTTGCACGACGGGTTCGGCGTCGCCGGGGGGCGGCAAGACATGTCGAACGTGATGAAGTCGCTGCTCGCGCTACGGCGCGAGGTGGTCGGATGAGCCTCCAGCACCTGCGCGTGGACGTGTGCAAAGTGAACCAGGCGCTGCCGGCCGCCGGGCTCGTCACGGTGCACAGCGGCAACGCGAGCGGGTACGACCAGCAGTCGGACACGGTCGTCATCAAGCCCAGCGGCGTGGACTACGACGCCCTCACACCGGCGGACCTTGTCGCGGTCAAGCTCTCCAGCGGCGAGGTCGTCGGGTCTTCGATGAGGCCCAGCGTGGACCTGCCGCACCACCTTTACATCTATCGCCACATGCCGGACGTGCGCGCCGTCGTGCACACGCACAGCAACTACGCGACCGCGTTCGCCGCGTGCCGCCGCGCGATCCCGGTGGTGCTCACCGCGATCGCAGACGAGTTCGGCGGCGAGGTCCCTTGCGCGCCGTACACCGACAACGAAGGCGACAACATCGGCGAGGCGGTCCTGCGGCACAAGAGCGACCGCGCACCCGCCGTGCTGCTCGCCAACCACGGCGTGTTCGCCTGGGGCGCGACGCCGAGGGACGCGCTCAAGGCCGCGGTGATGGTCGAGGACGTCGCGAAGACGGCCTGGCTCGCCTCACAGCTCGGCGACCCGGCCCCGCTCTCGGCCGAAGAGGTCGAGAAGTGGTGGGACCGATATCAGAAGCGATACGGACAATAGCTCAGTATTTTCTGTCCGGCAGTGCCGCCGCCGCGTTCGTCGAGTCGAACTGTAGGTCGGTGATCACCGTCCGCTTGGGCAACGTCTTCCCGGCCCTGAAGTCCGCGATCGCGTCAAACAGGAACGGCCCGAGCAGGGGGTTGCACTCGATCGAGGCGTTGAGCTTCCCTTCTGTGATCGCCACGAGCGCGTCCTTGATCGCATCAATCGAAACGATCACGATGTCCTCGCCCGGCTTCATCCCGGCCTCTTCCATCGCTTGGATCGCGCCGATCGCCATGTCGTCGTTGTGCGCGAACACGGCGGTCACCTGCTTGCTCAACGGGTTCTTGAGGAACGCCTCCATCACTTCTTTGCCCTTGGCGCGCTCGAACTGGCCCGTCTGGCTGAAGACGATCTTCATGTCCGGGTACTTTGCGAGCACTTCTTCGAAGCCTTTCTTCCGGTCGTTCGCGGGCGCGCTGCCTGGCTGGCCGACCAGTTCGGCGATCACGGCCTTCCCCCCGGTCTTGTCCGCCAGCCACTGCGCGGCCCGGCGCCCTTCTTCCACGAAGTCGGAACCAATGAAGGTCACGTAGAGGTCGTCGGGCACGTCGGGCCGACGGTCAGAGACGAACACGGGAATGCCGGCCGCCTTCGCCTCTTCCAACACGTCCTTCCACCCCGTCTCCACGATCGGCGCGAACGCAATGACGTCCACGCCCTGTGCGATGAACGACCGTATCGCCTTGATCTGGTTCTCCTGCTTGCCCTGTGCGTCGGAGAACTTCAGGTCAATGTTGCGCTTGTCGGCCTCGCTCCGGATCGAGTCGGTGTTCGCCGTACGCCAGGCGCTCTCGGCGCCGATCTGGCTGAACCCGACGGTGAGCGCCTTGTCTTCGGCCTTGGGCTTTTCGCCGCACCCGGCGACGGCGAGGACGGCGAGGAAGGCGAGCGTGATCTGTGTGGTCCGCATTGTGGAACTCCGTAGAAACACGATACCTAGCGGGGGCAGATTCCGGTTATCTTGGTGATCAGTCCCCGCCCTTGAGCGTCCAAGGTGATATCTTAGTAAGGACTAGTACGGCGGACCTCGCCTAGATTGGATTTGGACTGAAAATGAAGCCCTGGATCTGGTTCGTCTTGTTCGGCCTCGTGCTCGCCACCCTTGTGGGCTGGCGCATCAAGTCGAACGCCGGCGAGGGCGAAGAGCAGGGCGGGGCGCGGGGCCGTCGCACGCCGGTCGTCGAGGTCGCCCTCGCGGGGCCGGCGACGATCCAGGACACGATCGAGGCGGTCGGGTCGCTCGAATCGCCGCACTTGGTCGAGCTCTCGCCCAAGTCGAGCGGGCGCATCGAAAGGGTCTCCGTCCGTGAGGGCGACCGGGTCCGCGCCGGACAGGTGCTCGCGACCATTGACACCTCAGAGGCCGACGCGCAGGTCGTCCAGGCCATGGCGTCGGTCGCAGAGGCGAAGTCGCGGCTGGCCGAGGCGCGGCTAGGACAGGGCCCGAGCCGTGTCGGAGTGGCGACCTCGATCGAGCAGCAAGAGGCGAACGTCTCCAGCGCGGAGGCGGACCTCGAGCAGGTCAAGCGCAACTCCGAGTCCACGATCGAGGCCGCACGCGCGAACATCGGCGACGTGACGGCGAGGCTTCGAGGCGCCGAGTCGCAGGTCGAGAACGCGCAGGCCGTGCTCGACCGCGAGAGGGCGAGCCTGAGGAACGCGGAGACGAAGCTCGAGCGCACGCGCGACCTGTACCGGCAGGGCTTCATCGCCGCGCAGGAAGTGGACGACGCGAAGACCGCCGTGGACGTGCAGGCCGGCAACGTGCGCGTCGCGGAGTCGCAGCTCTCTGCCGCGCGACAGGCGAAGACGAGCGCCGACGCGCTGCTCGAGGTCGCAAGGCTCCAGCTCACGATGGCCGAGCGGAAGGCGAAGGCCGACGTCGCCGCCGCCGAAGCGCGGCTCGTCGCGGCGAGGTCGGGGCTCAAGGTCGCCAACGCGAACGAGGCGACAAACCCGGCCTACACAGAGAACCTGCTCGCGCTGGAGGCGTCGGTCCGCGCGGCGGAGGCGCAACTCGACCTGGCCGACTCTGTGAAGTCCAACACGGTGCTCACCTCGCCGATGGACGGCGTCGTCACCGCGCGCAACGCGGACCCGGGCTCGCTCGCGACGCCTGGGCAGGCGGTGCTCATCGTGCAGTCCTTGGAGTGGCTCTTCTTTCGCGCAAGCCTGCCGGTCGAGGCGAGCAGCCTCGTGCGCGACGGCCAGACCGTGATGGTCGAGGTTGACGGCGTCGAAGACCCGATCGCAGGGACGGTGTCGCAAGTCAACCTCGTCGCGGACGTGCAGAGCCGCCAGTTCTCGGTGCAAGTGCGCTTGGAGAACAAGGACCAGGCGCTGCGCCCCGGGATGTTCGGCAAGATCAAGATCGTCACGCGCGAAGTGGACGCGGAGGTCGTCGTCCCGAAGGAGTCGGTGCGCGATTCTCAGGCCGGTCCGACGGTGACGGTCATCGGCGACGACAACAAGGCGCAGGTGCGGCAGGTCAAGACCGGCGCGAGCGACGGACGGATGGTCGAGGTGACCGAGGGCGTCGCTGCGGGCGAGCGCGTCGTCACGCTGTCGTTCATGCCGCTCCGCGACGGCCAGGACGTGAACGTCCCGGAGACCGAGAAGCGCGAATGAACGTCGGCAAGTTCTCGGTCACGCGGCCCGTCGCGGTCACGATGCGCATCCTTGCGCTCGTCGTGCTCGGCTGGATCTGTCTGTTGCGGCTGCCCGTTGACCTGATGCCCCGCATTGACGTGCCGACGGTCTCGGTCAACGTCTCTTGGCCGAACACTTCTCCTGAGGAGATGGAGACTCAGATCACGCGGCCGATCGAGCAGGCCGTCAGTACAGTCCGCGGGCTCGACCTGGTGTCTTCGACTTCCTCTCTCGGCAGCTCGAGCGTCCGCGTGCAGTTCAAGTACGGCGTAGACGTGAACCAGGCGGCGATTGACGTGATGCAGCTCGTGCAGCGCGCACAGTCGCGCTTCCCGCGCGACCCGACCATCTCGCCTCCGCAGATCTTCAAGTTCGACCCGTCCAGCTTTCCGATCCTCAACTACGGCGTCTCCTCCAGCAGCGGGGACCTCATCAGCCTCCGCGACCGGCTGATCAACGAGATCAGCCCACAGATCGAGTCGGCTGGCGGCGTGGCCTCGGTGAACGTCGGCGGCGGCGAGGACCGCGCGATCCTGGTGGACATTGACCTGGAGAAACTGCGCGCGCATGGCCTGGCGATCTCGGACGTCTCGCGGCGCATTTCGGAGGAGAACGTCAGCCTCCCCGCCGGGGTCGTGACCGAGGGCAAGACGCAGTACAACCTGCGCAGCGTCGGGTACCTGCGGGACCTCGACGAGCTTCGCAGGCTCCCGGTCGGAAGCGTGAACGGTCAGATGGTGACGCTGAACGAGGTCGCGACGGTCCGCGACGCAAGCCTCGACCCATTGACTTTCTCGCGCATGGACGGCGAGCCGGCGGTCAACCTCTCGGTCACCAAACAAGGCGACGCGAACACCGTCGAGACGGCGGCGGCCGTGAAGGAAGTCGTCCGCTCGATCCAGGAGCGCGAGCCAGACCTCAAGTTTTCGATCGGCTTCGACCAGGCAGAGTTCATCGAGAAGTCCATCTTGGACCTGAAGGAGACCGCGGTGATCGGCGCAGTGATGGCGATCCTGCTGATCACGTTCTTCCTACGGAACGTGCGAAGCACGTTCGTGGTCGCGCTCTCGATCCCGATCTCGATCATTTCTACTTTCGCGCTGATGTACTTCGCCGGGTTCACGCTGAACACGATCTCACTGAGCGGGATCGCGCTAGCGACGGGCCTGATCGTAGACGACGCGATCGTCGTGCTGGAGAACATCTACCGGCACATCGAGCGCGAGCGGTCCGGCCCCGCCCAGGCCTCGGTCACCGGCACGCAGGAGATCCTCCCGGCCGTGCTCGCCTCGACCTTCACGGTGATGATCGTGTTCCTGCCGCTGTTCTTGATTCAGGGCCGGCCGGGGCAGGTGTTCACCCAGTTCGCGCTAGTCGTGGTGTTCGCCCTCGCTGTGTCGCTGCTCGACGCGACGACTGTCGTGCCGATGATGGCGGCGCGGCTGGTCAAGCGTCAGGACGTGATCGAGGAGGCGCACCCTGAGCTGCGAAAGCACCACACTCCGCTCTTGCGTGCGTTCGACCGGGTTGGCGTCTGGCAGCGCGGGTTCGAAAAGTCCTACCGGAGCGGCCTGGGGTGGGCGCTCGGGCACCGTGGCACGGTGATAGGGATCGGTCTGGCGTGCGTCGCGCTGGCGTGGGTGCTGTACGGTCAGATCGGCAAGCAGCAGTTCCCCGAGTCCGACAGCGGCAACCTGAACGTGCGGATCCGGTTCCCGATCGGCACTCCGGTCGAGACGACGGACGCGGCGGTGCGGCAGGTCGAGCAGATCTTGATGGCGGACCCGGACGTAGTGACGGTGCTCTCGAACGCTGGAAGCGGCGGTTTCCGCGGCGGAGGCGGCGGTCGCTCGCCGCACGAAGGCGGTGCGACGGTGCGGTTGAAGGCAGACCGTGCGTCATCGTCCCAGGACGTCGTCAAGCGTCTTCAGGCGCAGCTGGCGGTCGTCGCCGGCGCACAGGTCCAGGTGAGCTCCACCGACATCGTGCAACGGCTGATGGGCGGCAACACGAACTTCTCCGTTGACGTGTACGGCCAGGACCTCGAGGAGCTGACAAAGGTCGCGGCGCAAGTGCAGTCAGCGATGTCGGAGGTGCCAGGGCTCGAAAACGTGAACATGGGCGTCGAGGACGCGCTGCCGGAGATCCGCTGGGAGGTGGACCGGCAGAAGGCGCAGTCCCTCGGCGTGTCGTTCTCGGACGTCGCCTCGGTAATCTCTGCGACGACGAACGGCCAGCTCGCGACCTACTTCCAGGAGAACGGCTACCAGTATCCGATCTATGTGCAGGTGCCGAAGGCGATGCGGAACCGGGTCGAGGACATCATGAAGCTGCCGATGACCAGCTCGACCGGCGCGCTGATCACGCTCGGCCAGGTGGCGACTCCGCGGTACGACATCGGCCCGAACCAGATCCAGCGGCAGAACCGGCAGCGGTTCATCAACGTGGGCGGGAACGTGATGGAGCGTTCAGAGAGCGAGGTCGAGACCGACGTCTCCGCCGCGCTCTCGCAGGTCTCGTTCCCGCCGGGGACTTACTGGAACCTGAGCGTGCGGACGCTGCAGGGCCGCGAGGAGTTCGCAGGGCTCGGGCTCGCCGTGGTCTTGGCCATCGCGCTGATCTATATGCTGCTGGCCTCGCAGTTCGAGTCGTTCGTCTACCCGCTGGTCGTGCTGTGCTCGGTGCCGCTGTGCGCGATCGGGCTGGTGCTCGCGCTGTTCATCACCGGGCGCGACTTCGGCCTGACCGCGTTCATCGGCCTGCTGATGCTGATCGGGATCGTCGTGAAGAACGGCATTCTGCTCGTGGACTATACGAACGTGCTGCGCCGGAAGGGGCTGGAGCGCACCGAGGCGATCCTGCAGGCCGGGCCGACGCGGCTGCGGCCGATCCTGATGACGACGTGCGCGGCGATCCTCGGCATGATGCCGCTTGCGATCGGGCTCGGCAGCGGATCGGAGATGTACACGCCGCTGGCGACCGCTGTGATCGGCGGGCTCGCGACGTCCTCGATGCTCACTTTGTTCGTCGTGCCGGTGGTGTACTCGCTCTTCGACGATCTGGAGCAGAAGGTCCGCTCCCGGGCGCACCCGCTCGACTGGTCCACTGGCGACGAGCCGGTGACGACGAACGGCGCTCCGGAAGCGAGCGGGGTCGAGGTCAAGTAATGCGGCTTGTCGCTCCCGTCCTTATGTTTTGCGGCGTCACGATGGCGCAGACTCCGCCGATCCGTCCGAACACGCCAGACGTTCCCGTCTTCCCTGGCTTTGCCGTGCCCCTGGGCGGGGTCAACCAGGAGATCGGTCGCGAGCCGCTGACCGCGGAGGAAGCGGTCCAGATCGCGCTGCGCTTGCAGCCTGCCCTGCTGTCGGAGTTCCAAGCGATGCGCGCAGCGCGGGCACGCGCGGACCAGTCGCGGGCGGCGCTGGTCCCGCAGTTCTCGATCGGTTACAACGCGAGCGACGTGCAGATCGTGCGCGGCTCGGAGTTCAGCGGCTCGGCTGGGACCGGGTTCCGCTCGAGCGGATCGGTGAGCGTGACGCAGCTCTTGTTCGACTTCGGCCGTGCGCGCTCGCTGGTGCGGCAGCAGTCGTCTTTCGCGCGCGTCGCGGAGCACGACTACTCGCAGTCGCAGATGGACGTCGCTGTCAGCGTGCGGCGAGCGTTCTACGGCCACAGGCAGGGCTTGCGCCTGCAAGAAGTCTCGGAGTCGAACCTGGCGACACGGCGTTCGCAGTTGGCGCTCGCAGACGCGCGTTTGAACTCGGGTCTCGGCGCGCCCGCGGACCTTCTGCGAGCCAAGAACGCGGTAGCGGAGGCGACGCTCGCGCTGACGAGCGCCCGCGCGGCGGCGGTGGCCTCGCGGATGGGGCTCGCTCTGAGCATCGGAGTTGACCCTCGCACGCCGATCACCCTGGCGGAGTCCTCTGAGGACGCGCCGAGCGAGGACGTAGAGGCCCTGATCGGCTCTGCGCTGTCGCAGCGGCCGGAGATTTTGAGCGCGACCGCCGAGGTCGCGGCGAACCGGCACGGCCTCTCGTTCGCGCGGAGCTCGAACGGTCCGACGCTGAGCTTCGTCGCGAGCCTCAATTCTCGTGGCGGCAACGACCCGTTGCGCGACCAGACGAGCAGCGTCGGGATCGGTTTCAACTGGCCGATCGGCGACGGCGGACTGGGCGCGGGGCGTGCGCGCGAAGCGCGGGCGGGCCTCGCTGGCGCGGAGGCCCGGCTCGTTCAGGTCACTCAGTCGGTGGTGGCCGAGGTCGTTCAGGCGAGCGTCGAGCTGGAGGCGGCCGAGCAGCGCCTGACCGTCGCGCTGATCCAGGTGCAGAACGCAAAGGAGCTGGTACGGATCTCCGAGGGCCGGTACAGCGGCGGGATCGGGCAGTTCCTCGAGGTCACGGACGCGCAGGACGCGCTCTTTTCCGCGGAGCGAAACTTGGCGAACGCCGAGGCCGGAGTGCAGGTCGCCCGGGCTGCGCTGAGGCGTGCTGTCGGGCGGGGGTAAGGGGATTGTTCGGGTTGTCCCGGCGCGCCGGGATCTCCGCTGCGCTCCGAGTTCGGGAGTTCGGGAGAAATGCGGCGGGCCCGGCGGGTGACGGCGGGGGTTCAAAGGGCTGAGAGGCGGGAGCGCTCATGTGGGCGACCGGGGTCTCTCTAGCGTTTACCTAGCGTTTTTCTTGTCGGTCGGGGCGGGTGCGCTTGAAGGTGGGGGGCCGTTTTAAGGCCGTTTTTTCGGAAGAAGGGGCTCACAATGCGCATAGGGCGGATCGGACAGTTCTTCCCCCTCTAATATCAGAGTACCACACCTAGTGACGCGGTGTCAAGTATATTTTAGCAAAACATGACAAAAGTCCTATTTTGGATCGGGGGTGGGGAGGAAGGTCCAGGAAGAGCGCTTGGAGTTCGAGTACAGGTAGTCGAGGGGCGGGAGGAGGTGGGCGCGGGGCTGGACGGCGGCGGGGGGGACGCCGGTGGTGAAGACGTCCTTCCACTCGCGGAGGGCTCGCTGGCCGGTCGTTTTGGCGAATCCGGGGTCCATGTGGTTCGCGTAGAGCGCGGCGAGCGAAGAGAGGGGGCCGTGGGCCTCGATCTCGACGACCGTTGCGTACCTTTGCATGGCTTCCCGCGCGCGTACGATCTGCCACGCGGCGATGAAGGCCACGGAGCGGCCGAGGTAGGTGGGATAGCGAAGCTCGATGCCCGCCAGTTCGCCGGTGCCTAGGAGATCAATGGAGAGGTAGGCGGTGGTGCCGGTCGTGCGCTCTGACACTTGAGACGTCTTCCCTCTGTCGTCGAGGACGATGACGAGCTTGTTCGGCGCGGTGGGCGGCAGTTGCAGGACGCCGGGGGTGGTGAAGCCGGGCTCGGAGTTGAAAGTGACAGTGCGAGTGCGGCCGGTGCCCTGTTCTGCGTAGTTCAGCGCGCCGCGCTGTGGCATTCCGCCGTTGATCTCGACGACGTGAGCGAACTTCCTGTCTTTTGGTGGCTTTTCGAAGTACGACTTGGAGACGTCGCGCATGGTCTTCTCGTTCGCGATCGGGTCTTGCAGCACGAGGAGGCTGCGGTCTTCGGGGTTGATCGCTTGGATGCGTGGTTGTTGGACGCGCCCTCCGTCTCCGACGCCGCGGAGGTACCAGTCGAAGAACCCGACGACGGCCTCTCGCATCTCTTGGTTGTAGTCGTGCGGGCCGTCGTAAATCTTGCCGTGGACGACGCCCTGTCTGTTGAAGAGGTCCCACTCGGCCTTGAGCTTCGCGATCGTGAGGGTCGTGGCGTTTGGCGGGAACTCCGGGTCGTCCTGTGCGCCGAGGATGAAGACGGGCTTTGGCGCCTGGATTGCGAGGATGTCGCTTCGGTCGCCGATCTGCATGGTGCCGGGGACGTGGTTGCAGAGGCAGCCGTTGTCGGGCGCGAGCTCCATGCTCGCCATGTAGACGACGGGGGCGGCGGCGGTAAAGCGGTCGTCGGCGGCGAAGGCGTAGAGGGTCGCGAGGCCGCCGCCGGAGGCGCCTGTGATGCCGACCTTGGTCATGTCGGTGTCGGAGCGGGTCGCCATGTAGTCGAGCGCGCGGACGACGTCCCAGACGTAGTACCCGGTGGCGTTGCTGCCGCCCTGGACGAGGAACCAGTCGTTGTGGTTGCCCTGTGCGCGGCGCTCAATGAGGCTGTTGCCTTCGAAGCTGTGTCCGGGCGAGTCTATCGCGATGGCGACGTAGCCGCGGATGGCCTGGAACGCGGCGCGGAGCTGGACGCGGTCTTCGTTCTTCTTGTGCGCCCAGTGGCCGTTGACGTTGACAATGACGGGGCCGCGCGTGTTAGTCGGCGGGTAGGGGGCGTAGACGTGCGCTGTGACGTAGAAGCCGGGCCGGCTTTCGAACACGATCTTCTCGATGCGGTATCCAGTGCGCAGGAGGGTGCCGGTGGTGCGCGCGTTGAGCGGCGTCTTTTCCGGCATCGGGTCCATTCCGAGGCTGCGCAGGAGCTCTTTCTTCCGTCGTTGGCGCTCGATCTCGAAGGCATCGCGGGAGGTGGGGCGCGCGCGCTTGGCGGCTTTGACGACTTCTGCCTTCAGCCATGCGTTGACTGTGTCCCTTCCCTTTCCGCCGAGGACGTCGTCGTATGAGGCGGGGCCGGGGACGGGTGTGAAGGAGTCCATCCCCTGCTCGATTGCGATGACTTCGCCGAGCGTGAGGAACGGGACGTCGTGGGAGTTCATGAGGTCGGGATGGTTGCTGCTTGAGAAGTCCGCACCCTCGCTGTTGCTGTCTATGAGGACCGTGGGCTTTGTCTTTCCCCCGATGCTGAGGAGCTTGACGAGGTTCCTTGCCGCGCTGGGGATGTGCATGCGTTGCATGAGCCGTGCGCTGACGACCCAGACGCTTCCCTCGCCGTGCTTGAGCCGCGCGACGCCGCCGTTGCCGAAGACCTCCCAGCCTTCGCTGGGTAGGAAGCGTTGCCACATGGCGTCTGCCGTGTCGGTCTTTTCGAGGCCGAGCTGCCCGGCGGGGTCGAAGGTGGCCCAGTTTCCGGACTCGAATTTGAGTGGCTTGGGGAGCCAGTCGAGCTTGTAGCGGTTGAAGTCCTGTTGGAGGATGAGGAGCGTCATGCCCTTGCTGACCGGTTCGAGGACTTTGCGCTTTGTGCTGTTGTCGAAGTTGGCGAAGAAGCGCCAGCCTCGGGTGCCGATGATCATCGCGCCGTGCTTGTCTTTGCTGATGACCTCGGGGTTGAGGTAGGTCATCGCTTCTTCTGCGCTGTAGATCTGTGGTGTGGGGCCGGTGAGAGATGGGACGATGAGGTAGGGGGTTTCGTTGGAGACGTCGGGAAAGCGTGCGGCTCCAGTCTCGTTCGCCGCTTCGACAGCGATCATGTGCCCCCACCGTTCGCGCTTGAACGAAGCCGTGAACACCACGCCTTGCTTCTGCATAGGCACGCTATGGAAGTAGGTAGACGATGGTAACGGCTTGACCAACAACCACGCGCGCTCGGCGCCTGCTGAATCGAACTTGACTTCCACCTCGTCGTGTCTACCGGACCAAGTCAACTTGCCGTGTGTCGGGCCGTCCATGTTCGCTGCGTAAAATGGAATTGGCTCTGTTGTGATCGGGAGCGCGCTTACTCTGGTGCTCTCGGACACGACTTTCAAATGCTCGGCTGACCACGCAAAGGAGTTCGTATGCATGCGCAGGCGATCTGTAAATGGCCTGTAAAGGTCATTGTTGGCCAGCTTCGAGTGCCATTCGAGCGCGAGCTGGAAGCGATCAATCAATCTTGCATCGGACGCCTGGCGATTGAGGGCAGACTCGACCGAGGCATGCCTGTTCGTGACCATCAATCTAAACATGTCGTAGTTGAACAGCGCCCGGATCAACTCGAGTTGCTGTGCAAGCTCCCGTTGCCTTGGATGGCTCGCGGCTTTGAACGCAGAGTAGTCCGGAGCCAACTCTCTATCAGCAGGAATCGAGCCTAAAGCGAGGCTGTACGTGCTCTTCCTTCCGTCAACTCCAATCGTTACCCGATTAGCGAATTCTTCGTTGATCGGCATGAAGGAGTGGGTGTCGAAGCCTTGGCCTTGGATGTAGGCGTTGGTGTCGCCGCCCCATTCGAGCTCTGGTGCGTGGCTGCGGTGGTCGGGGCCCAGGGCATATGCCATGAACGCCCAGGGCATGAGGACGCTCGCCTGCTTCCACGCTTGCACTAAGGGCATCAGCTGTTCGGTCTGATCTGTCCGATCAGACCCATCGGTCAACATCCGGACGGCTTGTTTGTCGAAGACCTCGTCATTCACCGTCGGGTCGTAGCCGAGGCGGCCCCAGGTCATCCAGTACATCTCGTCACGCTGGTGGATCCAGTCGTACGCCTTCTTCGTAGGGTCGGCGAGGTAGTAGTCGGGCTTCTTTGGGAAGTAGGCGTCCATGCCTTCGATCGTGTAGCCGGAGGCGGTGCCGATCTTCATGGTGCCGATCGTGCGGCGGACCCAGTCGGGGTTGTAGAAGGGGAAGATTCGGTGCGTGCCGTTTGCGCGGACCTGCCAGACGATCTTGTAGGGGTTCCCTGGCCAAGTGCCTCTCACCCCCTGCCCCTCTCCCCCGGTAGGGACTTCGTTCCCCGGCCAGGTCTTCGCGTTCTTCTCCGGCTCGCCCGCGTCGCTCAGGTAGTCCTCGAACGAATAGGAGTACCAATTGGCGACTCGTCCGCCGGCGACCATGTACGGCGCGCCCCAGTGCTCGCCGTTGTACTTGATCTCGACGGTGAAGTCCTTGTTCGCGCGCGCGAGGGGGAGGACGTTCTGGCGCTTTGTGATCCAGGAGCGCGTGATCAGGGGGATGTCGCGGCCGGACGCCTTGACCGCCTCGGTGTAGCAGTTGAAGAACGACTCCCCACGGCCGGACTCGCCGATGCGGAAGCCGATGGCGTCGAGGCCAGGCACCTTCTTGATGATCTCGGTGACGACTTCTTTCGTGTAGGTGTATGCGTTCGGCTCCGTGTTCTCGTAGCCTGGATTGCGGTTGTGCGGGACTGTCAACTTCGCTTCATAGGACATGAGGCTGACGCGGATGCCGCGCGCGTGTGCCATCGCGACGACGTGGTTGAGCTGTCGGAGGTTCGCGTCCTTGATGTCCTGCGGGACGCCTACTTTTGGGAACGTCGCGCTGGTGACGAAGTAGGCGTAGAGGTTTGGGAAGTCGGTGACGCTGATGTCGTAGGTGCCGTGGATGTCGAGCCAGTTGAGGCGGCTCTTCGCCATCGTGTCGAGGAGTGTAGTCCAGTAATGTTCGTTGTGGAACCACCACCGCGCGGGGTCCGTGAGGGCGGCGTGGTCGTAGTCGGTGTCGTTCTTGGCGTAGTTCCAGGGGAGGCAGAGGAAGAGGTTGAGTCCGCGGTCCTGGAGGTAGGGCCTGCCTTCTACGCGCTCCTCGAAGGCTCTGTCCGGGTCGTTCCTGTAGCGCTCGGCGAACTCGAATGCACCGTACATCGCTCCGACGGCGTCGGTGCCAGTGATCAGGACCTTTCCTCCGCTGGGCGTGATCGTGTAGCCCTCCTTGGTCGCACCGGGACTTGAAGTGAGCTGCACGTCCCTGACGCGGTCTCCGAGCGCCTTGACGAGCTCCGTCTGTCCGAAGGCCATCGGGTTTTGAGGCTGTAGGGCGACCAGGAGCAGGGCGACCGCGAGGTGCATGCGTATAGATTAGACGACTTGGGGGAAGGATGACCGCTGCGGCGACATCCTTTAGCCTTCAGTCTTTGCCTCTTTGGCTACTGTCCTTTGCTGTCCACTGCGGCGTTGCGGGAGTAGTCGTCGCCCATGAGGTGGGTCGCGAAGTACTCCATCAGCATCTGGCGGAAGTAGTTGTTCATCGCTCCGAACCCGTGCCTCTGGCCTGGCATGAGCATGAAGTCGAAGCGCTTGTTGGCTTTGATGAGCGCATCCACGAGCCGGACGGTGTTGCCAGGGTGGACGTTGTTGTCTATGTCGCCGTGAACGAGCAGGAGCTTGCCCTTCAGGTTGGTCGCGACCTCTGTGTTGGTCGGGACGCGGATCTCGAAGCGCGTGTCCTTCTCGCCGATGCGTTGCAGCTCTTCTTCGGTCTTTTGCTGCTGTTGTTGCAGCCTTTCGATGAGAGGCGAATAGTCGGCGAGCTCTTCTCCGAACGGGGGCTCTTCTTCTCCGCCACCTCCGCCGCCGCCTCGTCCTCCTCGTCCGCCGCCGGCTCCACCGGCTGCGCCTCCCTGTGCGGTCCCCTGGACGATGCGCAAGCCGTGGTTCGACTCGGACCAGTTGGCGTTGTAGATGTTGTTGTCGTGGTTCCCCGCGCTGGAGACGCCGACTTTGAAGAAGTCGTTGTACGGCTCGACGAGGAGTGCGGCCGCGGTCATGAACCCGCCGCCTGAGTGGCCGAAGATCCCGACGCGCTCTACGTCAATCCACGAGTGCCTTCTTGAAAGCTGTTCGACGCCGGCCTTCTTGTCGGCTAGGCCGTAGTCGCGAAGGTTGAAGTATCCGTAGCTGTGGTAGGCGTTCGATCGCTGGGGGGTTCCGCCGCGGTTCCCGAGCTGGACGACGATGAACCCGAGGTTTGCGAGCTCCTGGTTGCCGTTGGTCGGCGAGAAGTTCTGCGTGACGCTCTCGGTCTGCGGCCCCGGATAGACGTTGAGGATGATCGGGTACTTCCTATACGGGTCGAAGTCGAAGGGCTTCCACATGTTCCCGTAGATGTCAGTGGTGCCGTCTTCGGACTTGACGACGAACCGCTCGGGCTTTTTCCAGCCGACTTCTTCAAGGCGCGAGAGGTCCATTGTCTCGAGCTCCATGACGACTTTGCCCTTGTCGTCTCGGACAACGGACGTCGGGACGAGGTCAATGCGCGAGTACGAGTCCACACCGAACTCGCGCGACTGCGAGAGCCTCAGGGTGTGGTCGGCGTCGCCTTGGTCGAGGAGCCGCAGGTCCTTGCCGTCGAACCCGATGCTGTAGTTGTGCGTGTTGTAGAGGTCCTCGCCCGGTTCGCGGCCGACGGCCGAGAAGTAGACGCGCTTTTTCTTTTCGTCCACGGCAAGGATGCCGTCCACGCGCCACGGGCCGGAGGTGATCGCGTGCTTGAGCTCTCCGTCGTGGGAGTACATGTAGAGGTGCCCCCAACCGGAGCGCTCGGACCACCAGACCATGTCTCCGGTGCTCTCTTCTTCGATGTATCGCTGTCCTGTCTGGCCCTCTATCTGGGCGTTCGTGACGCTCTCGTAGACGATGACCTTGATCTCTCCTGTCGCGGTGTCGTACTCGCAGAGCTCTTGGTTCCGCTGTAGCCGGTCGCGGCGGGTGAACCGGAGCTTCGCGTGGTCCTTCCCGATCCAGTGGAACCCTCGGACCGTCTGGTCCTTCCACTTTTCGACTGGGACCCGTTGCCACTTCTTGTCCTCGCGCGTGAAGAAGTAGAGCTCGGCCTGCTCGACGTTGGCTTCGCCGGGCATCTGGTACTTGTAGACCTCCATGGTGGGTCGTGGCGTGGCGAGGGCGTTGACGACCCAGAGGTCTCCGACCTTCCGCGCGTCGCTGCGCACGATCACGAACGCCTTCGAGTCCCTGGACCAGGAGGCGCCGACGGACGTCTTTCGCTCCTGCTTGTCTCCGAGCGTGTAGGTGCGGTAGTTGGACCCGCGGAACTCGTAGAACTGTTCGCCGTCGGTCGTGAGCTGTGTGACGGCGGTGACGTCGTCGGCGTCGTCCTCTTTCTTGGCCTTTTCTCCAAAGTAGAGGTTGTAGCCCTGCATGTAGACGAAGGCGAGGTCGTCGGGGGCCTCGTTGAAGGTCGGGCGGTTGCCCTGTCCTCCGCCCTGACCGCCCTGACCGCCGCCGCCTCTGCCGCCCTGGGGAGGGCCCTGTCCGCCGGGTTGTGCGGCGGGCGCGGTCGTCTTCTTGAGCGTTTCTGCCTTGAGGTCCCACTCGTATGCCTGTCGCTCGACGGTGAATGTGACGGCAGTCTCTTCCTTGTTGTAGCTGATGGAGGTGAAGGGCAGTTGCTCTGCGACGTACGGCTTCATGCTCAGTTCAGAGAGGGCGGCGGCGAGCTTGACGTGGTCGAACGCCCGTTCCCGCGTTTTCTTGTTGGGGTCCACGTACATGAACCGCTTTCCGGTGGACTCGGTCCAGAGGTACCAGAACTTTTCGGACTCGTTGATCCAGCTTGGATTGACGGTCGAAGAGTAGACGAACTTGCCCAGGACTTGGTTGGAGAACTGCGCCTGGAGCTTCCAGTTGGCCTGGTTGTGGCCGTTCTGCGCCGTCGCGAGGGCGAAGAGCGCTGTGAAAAGGACAAGTGCTGTGGGTCGTAGATTCATCTGTCTGGCACCTCGGCGCTTCTTTGCGCCTATGTCAAGTCCTTATGCTACCCAACGCCCTCGCTAACTGGCGAAGGGGCCGTGAGTTACGAAGAGCTTGTAGGCGGCGACGATGAGGACGGCAGCCAGCGTGCGCTGCACGACGACGGGGCTGAACTTTCTTGCGCCGAGGAGCGACCCGACGACCGCGCCGACGAGGCCCGCGCCGAGGAGGACGAGGATGTGGTCGGTGTGGTAGGTGCCCTCGACGGCCCGGCCCGCTATGCCTGCGCATGAGTTGACGAAGATGAAGAGGGCGGATGCGGCGGCGGTCTCCTTCGCGCCACCCCAACCGAGCAGGATGACGATCGGGCTGAGGAAGATGCCCCCGCCGACGCCTACGACTCCTGAGAGCAGTCCGATGAACAGCCCGAGCACAAGCGCGGGCAGGATGGGGGCGTCCTTCTTCTCCTCTTTCTCCTTCGGGTTGGGGATCGCGAGGCGGACTGCCGCGAAGACGAGCACTGCGGCAAGGACCAGATAGTAGATCTCCTCTGAGACTTCGAAACCCGCGCCCAAATAGGCGGCGGGGACCGACGTGATGAGGAACGGCCAGACGATCCGCCAGCGGAAGTAGCCTTGGTTCATGTAGGCGAAGAACGCGATGCCTGCGACCAGGAGGTTCATCGTGAGGGCGACAGAGGAGACGACTTCTTTGGTGAGCGCGGTGAGTGAGAGGACCGCGATATAGCCGGACGCGCCGCCGTGGCCGACGCTCGAATAGAGCGCGGCGACGATCACAATGAGGACGAGGTACGGGGCGAGCTCTGCGAGCGTCATGGTCGCTTTCGGGCGATGAGCCGGATTGTGACGCATCCGCCGGTGAGCGCGTGGACGTCTTTGTGGCCCTCGCGCAGCAGGTCGTCCGCGAGGAGGAGGGCTCGGACGCCGCTGGCACAGACTAGCAGGGTCTTTGCGCCGTTGCCAGGTAGGAGCGCTCTGTCGAACCGCTCGCTCGGCGAGGCGAGGTGGGCGACTTTCTCTATCGGCTCGGATTGGCGCTCGTCGTCGTCGCGGACGTCAATGACGGTCCACTGCTCGAAGTCTTCGAGGCACTCGAGCAGGACGGCGATGCCATCGGCGGATTGTTCGACCGCGTTGACCCACTCGATCGTGCCGTCTGCGTAGGTCTCGCGCTTCCAGATCGGCACGCGCTTCTTGACCTCTTCGATCACGTATTGGCAAGCCCCGAACGCGGCCTGGCGGTGTGCGGAGGTGGCTGTGACGACGACCGCCGTGTCGCCGATCTGCAGCTTTCCTGTGCGATGTGTGCACCGGACGTCTTGGACCTCGAACAGACGCTTCGCTTCCTCGATGATGGCGTTGCCCTCCTTGAGTGCAACTGGTGGCATGGCCTCGTACTCTAGCGATGTCACCGTTCGACCGTCGTTGAGGTCGCGGACGATGCCGGTGAAGACGACCTGGGCGCCTGTCGCGCTGACCGCCTGGTGGTGCGCCTGGATCGGTTGGTCGGTGAGCTCGAACATCCTAACCTCCGGCGACGGGCGGGACGAACACGACGGTCGTGCCTTCTTCCAACGGGTCTGACATCGGGCGGAACTCGTCGCCGACGATGGCCTTGACGGACCCTATCGGGAGCGCGAAGCCGTTGGCGGCTGCGGCCTCCTTGTACAGGTCTGCGAGGGTGCCGGCCTGGGTTTCGACCTCTTCAGTCGCGAGCCCGCGCCTGTCGCGGAAGTACGCGTAGTAGTCAATCCGGACGCGCTTGCTCATGCCCACCTCAGCGGGATTGTATCCACGGTCTCGCCGGCCTCGATGCACTCTTTGTCGGCGGGGACGACGATGAGGCGGTCGGCGATGGCGATGCCGCTGGCCATGTGCGAGCCCTGCTTTTGTATCGGAGTCGCGATGAGTTTGCCACTATCGTAGGTCGTGGTGGCGCGGAGGAACTCGAGCCGCCCAGGGGTGCGCTTGATGCACGCTCCGAGGACGGCGCGCTGCCTCTTGGGTTTCGGGTCAGGGTCGCCGGTCATCTTTCGGATGGCCGGTGCGACGAGGACCTCGAAAGTCACTTGCGCGCTGACCGGGTTGCCCGGGAGCGCGAAGACGAGCGCGCCCTTCTTGTGCACGCCGAAGAAGACGGGCTTGCCGGGCTTCATGCTGATGCGCCAGAAGCGCTCCTCGACCCCGCTCTCCAGGCAGGCGGCGCGGACGAGGTCCTTCTCACCGACCGACGCGCCACCGGAAAAGACGAACAGGTCGCAGGTGTTGACCGAGAGCTCGAGGACGCGCTTGATCGTCGCCGCGTCGTCGCCGACGCTGGCGGTGTGCGGCCGTTGGCCGGTGAGCGATTCGACCGCGCTCGAAAGCGCGATCGAGTTGGAGTCGTAGATCTGTCCGGGCTTGAGCTTTTCGCCGGGACGGGCAAGCTCCTCGCCCGTGACGAGGACCGCGACGAGGGGCCGGCGTGTGACGTTTGTCGTTTTGTGCCCCTGTGCCGCAAGGAGCGCGAGGACGGGGGGCGTGCAGTTTGTTCCGGCGCTGATGAGCAGGTCGCCTTCGCGGTACTCCTCGCCCTTCTTCCGCACGCACTGACCGAGCTTTGCGGGGTGCGAGAACGTCGCTGTGTCGGCATCCGCCTTCACGTCCTCTTGCATGACGACGGCGTCGGCTCCTTCGGCTATCGCCGCGCCGGTCATCGTGCGCACGCACTCGCCCGGGCCGCAGCGGTGCTTGTCCAGCGCATCGCCCGCGTACATCGTGCCAACGACCCTCAGGTCCCTTTGTTTCGTGCCATGCAGGTCGGCCGAGCGCACGGCGAAGCCGTCTACGCTCGAACAGTCGAAGATCGGCGAGTCGTGCGCGGCGCGCAGGTCGCCGGCGGTGCGGCGGCCCAGCGCATCGGCGAGCTTGACGCTCTCTTCTCCGAGCGGGCGCGCTTCGGCGAGGACCTTCGCGAGCGCCTCGTCGTACGTGATCACGCTCTCGCCCCATGGCCCGCGCCCTTGAGGACGTCGAGGACGTGCAGGAGGTGCGGGAGCACGGCGCGCAGGCCCTCTTCGACGCCCTTGGGCGCGCCCGGCAGACACAGCACGAGGCGGTCGCCGGTGATCCCGCAGACGGTGCGGCTGAGCATCGCGGTCGGCGTGCGGTCCTGGCCGTAGCGCCTGATCTGTTCCGCGACGCCGGGCAGTTCCTTCTCGATGAACTGCCGCACGACCTCCGGCGTGTTGTCGCGCGGGCCGACGCCGGTGCCGCCCGTGAGGACGATGAGCCGGCCGCTGGCCGTCTCGATCGCTTCTTTGATTTTATCTGCGTCGTCGGAGACGATGCGGGTGCTTGAGACTTCGACGCCTGCCTCTTCCAAGATTCCGACGGCGGTCGGGCCGGAGCGGTCGTCGTCCTGCTTTCGCGAGTCGGAGACCGTGATGACGGTCGCGGTCGCGCCTTGCGCCACGACGAAGTCGGACTTGCCGCCGCGCTTTTCGACCAGCCGCACGTTCTCGATCTCGACGTCCTCGTCCACCATCTTGGTCATGTCGTAGACCGTGAGCGCGGCGATCGTGGCGGCCGTGAGCGCCTCCATCTCGACGCCGGTCTTGTAGACGGACTTGACCGTCGCGAGGACCGTGAGCGTCGTCTCGGCGAACTCGAAGCGGACCTCCACGAACTCGACGGGGACGGGGTGGCAGTAGGGGATCAGCGCTGGCGTGTTCTTGGCGGCCTGGATCCCTGCGACCTTCGCGACGGTGATCGCGTCGCCCTTGGGCAACTCGCCGTTTTTGATGCGTGTGATCGTTTCGGCCTTCGCGCGCAGCGTCGCGCTGGCCGTGGCCGTTCGCAGAGTGTTGGTCTTGTGTGAGACGTCACGCATGAGATGGGTGACGCGTGACGCGAAACACGTGACGAGCACAGACCTCCGAACGAAGTGGTTCTCTCAACAACTCAGGCTTCTTTACTTCCAACTTACTCATTCGTTCCTCCGTCACCCGTCACCCGTCACCCGTTACCCACCTATCTGGATCATGCTCGCGTTCTTCAGTCGGATGAGCTGTTGTGGGCCGGGGTGGCCCTCCCACTTCCCCGCGAGCGACTCGCGCAAGGCATCGAGGATCGCGGCGTCTTCGCCGCCGGCGCGGATGCGGTCGCGCACGCTGACGTTCGGCAACATGAAAAGGCAAGGCTTGAAGTCGCCCGTCGCCGTCAGGCGGATGCGGTTGCAGTCCGAGCAGAAGTCCTCCGTCATCGAGGTGATGAAGCTCACCGTCCCGACGCCGCCGACGATCCTGAAGTCCTTGGCGACCTCGCTCGGCCTGTGCGGCAGCGGCTCGATCTCGAAGCGCTGCATGACGGCGTCGAGCATGTCTCGGTAGCTGAACATCTTCCCTTGCGACCACTCGTTGCCCTCGAACGGCATGAACTCGATAAAGCGGACGTTGATCGGCCTGTCCTTCGCGAACGCGACGAAGTCGGCGGTCTCGTCGTCGTTGACGCCCTTCATCGAGACGACGTTGATCTTGAGCGGCGCGAACCCGGCGGCGAGCGCGCTCTCGATCCCCGCGAGCACCGTGTCCATCTTGTCCGTGCGCGTGATCTGCTTGAACCGCTCGGGCTGGAGCGAATCAATGCTGACGTTGAGCGTCGTCAGCCCCGCGTCGCGGTAGCGCTGCGCCATCTTCGGCAGCGTCGTGCCGTTGGTGGTCATCGCGACCTCCGCGATCCCGGGGACCGCGGCGACCTGCGCGATCAGGTTCTCGATGTCCTTGCGGACCGTCGGCTCGCCGCCGGTGATGCGGACCTTCTCGACGCCCTCGCCCGCGAGCACGCGCACGATGCGCACGATCTCCTCGTACGTCAGCAGGTCCTTGCGCGGGGTCCACTCGATCCCCTCGGCGGGCATGCAGTACTGGCACCGCAGGTTGCAGCGGTCGGTGACGCTGACGCGCAGGTACGTGTGCCGCCGGCCGAAGCGGTCGGTGAGGGGGCCCGGGGCCGTTCGGAGGTTCGGTATCTCGGAGGTTCGGTCGTCCGGTTCCCTCTCCCTTGGGAGAGGGCTAGCCTGCCCCGATGCAGTCGGGGGGAGGGGATTCGGGGTCGGGCGGGTGTCGAGTGCCATGCGCGGGGCTGGCTCCATTTTATCACCCTCGGGCTCGAACCCCAGTGACCCTCACCTTGAACGAGCCCTTCCTGAGCTTCCTGTCGGTGGGTGGATTGCCCCGGTCCTGCAGAGACGTTCCAATTGACTCCGGCAACGACCCCGGCAGGGGTCGGCGAAAGTAGCCAGGGTGTCGGCTCTGGCCGACCCCTGGAAACGCGACGCACATAAAACGGAGCACCCCGGAGGGGGTGCCAGAATCCGGCCGTGCCCTCGACGTACACAAACCTCCTGATCCACATCGTGTTCGCGACCAAGGGCCGTGCGCACAGTCTCAATGACCTCCCAAACCTCCACGCGTACATCGGTGGCGTCGTCAAACACCACCGCGCCATACCGATCGCCGTCGGTGGTGTCGCGGACCACGTCCACATCCTCGCCTCCATGAAGGCGACCGAGCACGTCGCGGACCTCGTGCGCGAGACGAAGAAGGCGGCCTCCGCATGGATGAAAGAACGCGGGACGCCGATCGCGTGGCAAGAGGGATACGGCGCGTTCTCCGTCGGTCGGTACGAGAAGGACGCGGTGGTCGCGTACATCCACGACCAAGAAGCGCACCACAAGCGCGAATCGTCCGCGGACGAACTTCGGCGTATCTTACACGAGTGCGGCGTCGAGTTCGATCCGCGCTACTTTGAATGACGGGCCGGGTTCGGCGACCCCTGCCGGGGTCTGGCGGGTGTTGTGCGCCGCAATCCAGGGGTCCCGACGAGTCGGGACGCCCTGGCTACTATCGCCGACCCCTCCGGGGTCGTGAGAGCGCGGGGCTGGCTCCGTTTTATCACCCTCGGCCTCAAACCCCAGTGACCCTCACCTTGAGCGGGCCCGCCATGGGCTTGTCGAAGGACGAAGGGGCGGAGGCGCGCCACCCCGGTTCTGCTCTTAAGAGTGGAGCCACTCGCCAATCCCCGCGCCGGAGCGACTGAACGAACGGCCAGAAGCGATACACTCAAGGAACAGCCATGAACGAGTTTCGCCCGACGATGATGGGAGTAGCGCTGACGGTCTGCGTGGTCCACATCTGCGTGGTCGGTTGTAGCGGTTCTGCCGGTGAGCCAAGGCAAGAGGCCGTTGTGGCTGCACCGGACTCACGCGCGATCTATCCCACAGATCCACTTAGGGCTCTTTCGAGCAACGAACTCCGCCTTGATGTTGCGATTGTGTCCTGGTCGGGATCGGATTTTGTCGCGCGTATCGAAGTGTTCAATGGAGACTCAAAGGTCCAAGGTGTGCCCCCGATTCAGCTACAGGATTACAGGTTGTTCGTCACTGATGGGAAAGAGCAGCATGAAGTCTTGGACGGCCCACCGATTGATTACCCTCTCGTGACCGAGAAGGACCTCGTGCAGCTCAAGCCGCGCAACGGACTCGTGGGCTATTACGAGGCACCCATCAAGTACTTGAAGGACGGCGATCGGATCCAAGTGCGTGCCGAGGTGAACTGGAAGAGAACCGATGGATCACTCCAACTGTTTGCGCTTGAATCGGGATGGGTTGAGTTCAAGGAATAGATGCCCCAGGATCGCAGCCTATGGCCGGCGGGACAGCGGAGCGAGGGTACGGGAGCGTCGTGCGGAGTGGCGCGGGGGCTCGGTGCCGGTGTCGGGGATTGCTGGTGGGCGATTAGAAGGCTCAGATGGCCGATCCGAGGATCCAGAGAGGCGATTGAAGGGCTCAGGCGGCCGATGCGAGGTTCCAGGCGGGCGTTGACTGCCTTCGGCGGCCCTATCGGGTCGTGCTTGCAGGCGTAGCGGGCATTCGCCAGGCCAGAAGAGCTTCTCCGGACGCATACGTCGCTTCCGAAGTCTAATACTTCGTCTCCATAATGACATACGTCATCTCCGCAGTCTAATACGTCGTCTCTATGATGACATACTCCACCGCAATAGTCTAATACTTCATATCCAAAATCACATACGTCGTTTCCATAGTAGTTATGGACACGAGGTATCAGTCTACGGATGCGAGGTATTATAGTTTGGAAGCGTCGTATGAGAGTTTGGACATGGCGTATTTGAATCCCAAGACCTTTCTTCAGACTCTGGACCGCTTTCTGGCGCATTGGGAGGCGGTAGACGCCGAGCTAGCGCCGGCCCAGTTGACCCTCATCCCGGGCTACACGCGCGCGAGCCTGAAGTCGGCCCGCGACGAGCTCTCCGGGCTGATGACGAAGGTCGTCGAGGAGGAGAACGACCGGCAGGGCCTCACCGGGGAGCGCAACATCCGGCGCAAAGCCCTGCGGCCGCGCATGGTCCAGTTCCGCAAGCTCGTCGCCGGGCTGATGCCGGACTCGTCGTACGCCCGGGTCCTGCCGGACACGCCGCTGGCCGACGCCGCGTTCCCGCGCTGGGAGACCGCGATGGTGCAGTTCGCCGGGCTTTGGGAGATGATCGAGGCCGATCCGCCGCCGGGGGTGCCGGTGCCGCTCTTGGTCGCCGGCGGCTACGGGCTGGCCGACTTTGTCTCCGACGCGAACGCGCTTCGGTCGGTGTATACGGGGCTCGTCGGCGAGGAGAACGACTTTGTCGGCGCGCTCTTCGATCGCGACCGCGTTTGGAACGACGCACACTCGCGGCTCGTGCAGTACCGCGGGGTCGTGGCGGGGTCGTTCGAGCTCTCGCACCCGCTCGTGCGCTCTCTTCCTCGGTTGAGCCAGCCGTACAAAAAGCGCGCGAAGCCCGTCGCCCCGCCGCCGGAGGCGTGACCGCCGACCCCTTTCACATCCCTCCAGACCCGTGGTCTGGAGTGTCAGGTCGGTCCCTTTTGGGTCGGGGGTTTGATTTGTCTGCGGGCGGGGCGCATCGCGCCCAGCCCAAACCTCACCTTGAGTTATACTAGTGCAATGTGCGGACGGAGCACAATAGGTTTGATATCGAGAGGCGGCCTTCTGTCAAGTGTGCTGGCTTGCGTTTCGTGCTCTCAGGAACTCCCTAAGGACACAACATCGAAGGGTGTCGAATTGAGCTTTCTCGAAGCCAGCCTCCTTTCAAAGAGTATCGATCTGATCGATTCTTGGCCGGAAGTCGATGTGTCACAAGAGGATGTCTTCTGGAAGTACGGTTTCTCGACCAGCGACAGGCTGTTGCAGACCGACAAGGACAGGTTTCTTCAATGGGCACCTGGGGCAGATGGTGCGTTCGAGTCAACGACAGTTGTTCGGGAACCGCTAGACGACAAGAAGATCGTCGAACTCATGGTAAATCAACGTGTCGTCGAGGGGACGAATCACCTCGCCGATGCGGAGATGGCACGAAAGATCGTCTTTCGCATTTCTTACAAGAGAAACCACATTTATCACATCTGGCTCGATACGGTCGACGGCTGGAAGCTCATGCACAGCCCGTTTGCACTGACCTCGGCTCTTCCGATGGAAATTGACAAATCCTTGGGGCTTGCCCCGCGATAGACCAACCGGTTGCTACTGAGAATCAGTGTAACCTCCCACAAAGATCACGGCATTGATGGTCGGTTTGGGGCAGGGGACGGTGTTCGCGGATGGATGCGGGACTTTGCGTCAGACTATAGCGGGATGCGGGCGATGGTGACTCCGATCGCTCTGCTATAATCAAGTCATGCTCCAGGCGTGGTACCGGTACGCCGACCGCGTTGGCCGCTACGAGGCGGGCCCGAAGGACGCGCCGCGCGTCGCGGTCATGGTGGCCGTTTTCTACACGTTGGTCTGTCTCGCGATCGCTTGGCCGCTCCTGGTCGAAAGGAGTGGCGTCAATCTATACTTCTGGCTTGCGATCCCGATCGCCGCGCTCGTCGTTGCGACGATCTTGGGATTCATGGTGGAGCGGTTCCGCCCGCGGGGCCACAAGGATCCGACGCACACGCGAACTATTATCGCGCTCGTGATCGTTGCATGGATTGTCGTCTGCGTCCTCCTTGAGCTGTCCGCGACCTCTACGTTTGTCCCGCTCTGGGTCTTGGTCGCCGCAGACCCTCTGGCGCACATCACCAAGGTCCTGCGCAGCGCGAAGAGAGACGCCGCAACGACGGTGGTGTAAAGTGACCCTTCACATCCCTCCAGACTTGCAGTCTGGAGGGATCGAAGCCACCCCGTTCCCTTGTGGGCGGGGGATCCTTTGTGCAAGGCGACGCGACGCTAACCCGGCTTTTGCGAGAACCCGTACAACAGCGCGCCGACGATTGCCGTCCCAACGCCGAACTCTACAGCCACCTTCCTTTGCTCAGACCGCACCCCCATCTCCATAAGTGCACCAAGATCGTAAAACAGGCAGAAGTAGCCTGCGAACACCAAGCCACCAATCGCAAGCCAGAGCCAAAGAGCCTTCATTTCAAGATCAGTATGGCGGACGGGTGGCCGGGGTCAACTCCTGCTACAGGTCCCAGCCGGCGCGGTAGAGGGGCTCGACCAGCGCGTCGTACTCGTTCGATCCCTTGACGCGCATGTTGCGCGCGTCCCACTCGATGCGGCTGCCGTCGGCCCAGACCGCGAGGTTGCCGAGGACGGTGGTCTCGGTGAGCGGGCCGGAGTAGTCGGGGATGTTGCCCATCGGCTTGGGGCCGCCGACGCACGCGTTGGCGAACTCCTCGAAGTGTCCCGGTGAGACGGTGACCTCGGTGTCCGGCATCGCTTCGCCGCCGACGAGCCGCGCGCCCTCGCCGTACGTGCCGGGGCAGTAGACGGTGCCGCCGCTGCACACGATGAGGCATCCGTTGCTGTCGTACTGGACGTTCGGCGCGAGGTCCTGCGACGGGAACTTGCCGCCGTCGTACCAGTACATGTTGAGCGGCGCGCGGTCGCCGCGCTTGCCGAACTCGTAGGTGACGACGGACCAGACCGGGAAGCTGTCGCGGTTGTGGCCGGAGGTCTCGGCGCGGACCGCGATGGGGTCGCGCAGGTCGAGCGCCATGAACGGCAGGTTGATGCAGTGGCACCCGATGTCGCCGAGCGCGCCGGAGCCGAAGTCCCACCATCCGCGCCACGCGAACGGGTGGTAGCCCTTCGCGTAGCGGCGGAACGGCGCGGGCCCGACCCACACGTCCCAGTCAATCGTGTTCGGCGCGTCCTCGACCGGCAGCGGGCGGTCAACGCCCTGCGGCCACCATCCCTTTGCGCGGTCGGTCCAGCAGTGGACCTCTTTGACGGTGCCGAAGGTGCCGTCGCGGACGACCTTGGCGACCTTTCGCAGGCTCGTCACCGCGGTGCCCTGGTTGCCCATCTGTGAGTGGACCTTGTTCTCCCTTGCGAGCTTCGCCAGCGTTCGCGCCTCGCCGACGGTGCGGGTGAGCGGCTTTTCGACGTAGACGTGCTTGCCGTAGCGCATGGCCATCGCGGCGGCGGGGGCGTGGTGGTGGTCGGGCGTGCTGATGACGACGCCGTCCACTTCCCTGTGCATGGCGTCGAGCATCGTGCGATAGTCCTCGAACGACGCGGCGTCGCGGTGGTTCTTCATGACCTCGATGCGCGTGTTGAGGTCCACTTCTGCGACGGCGACGACGATGCCGGTCTGTGCGGCGGAGGCGAGGTTGGAGCCGCCGCGCCCGCCCGCGCCGATGACGGCGAAGCGTGGCTTGCCCTTGTCCTGCGAGGCCTTGATGATGGTGGGAAGGCCGAGGGTCGCGCCGACCGCCACGGCCGTTGATGTCTTGAGAAAGTCGCGTCTCGTCGTCTTCTTCGCCATTGTCCGATCTCCGTGGCTGAGTATAGCCCTGGAGTCCGGCGGCTACGGCTCGATCTTCTTGCGTTCTTTCAGGTCGTACTTCTCGCCGGCCTTGAGCGCGGTGTAGTCGGGGACCTTGGTGGGCTTGGTGCGGTAGTCGTAGAAGAAGACCTGGCCCTTGCCGGTGACCTCGGCGGTCGTCTTCGTGACGACGATGGCGGTGGCCTCGTCAATCCCGATGCCGAGGTACTGCGGATACTCGGTCATGAGGGCGGTCATGTCCACGTGGCGGCTGCGCTGCGTGAAGTGCTGGTCCACGGCCGCGCCGGGCAGGAACCCGAGGCCGCGGAGGTAGCCGGGGGCGATGATGTTCGTGTTGCCGAGCGGGTCGCCGCGCGCAAGGAGCTCGGCCTGGATCGAGGCGCCCGCGGACGAGCCGCCGATCGCGCCGCCGCGCTTCAGCACGTCCTTCATCATCTCGTGCGCCCGCGTGTCCATGTAGCTGTCCACCAGGTTCCACTGTCGCCCGCCGCCGTACCATACGCCTTTGGCGTCCTTGAGCGGCTTGAGGAACTCTTCGTCGGTGTCGGCCTTCAGTCGGTCCTTGGTGTGGATCCAGGTGACGTTCTTCGCGCCGCGCGCCCTGATCGCACGGACGAAACTCGGTTCTGCGGTGATGACTTCCGTGAACTCGCAGGGGACGTAGACGATCGGGGCGTCGGGCCCGCCGCAGGCCTCGATGAACTTGTCGAGCAGCCCGTCGGGCATGCCGCCGCCTCCGACGATGAAGAGGCTGCCGCTTTTGACTTCTGGGACGGCGGGCTTTTCGATTGGGTGCTTGGGGAGGGCCTGCTCGATCGCTCGGCGTCGCAGCGCGACGAGGTCGGCGCGCTCGCGCCCCTGCACGACGACCGTCTGCGCCGGGTTGTCGCCGTGGGCCGGGATGGTGAAGGTCGCCTTGCCCTCTCCGCGGACCATGACCATGCGGCCGTTGACGAGGAGCACGGCGTCGTCATCGAGTTCGAGCCTGAGTGCGTTCGCTTCTGCGACCGCCGTGAAAGGGACCAGTCCGGCGAACGTGCCCTTGGCAAGTTCGGTCTCTGAAAGGGCGACCATGCTTCCCTTCTCGCGGAGAGCTGCGATCTCGCCGCCCTTTGCGAAGCTTTGAGTGACGGACTCGATCCAGAACGCGTCTGTGGCCAGCGCCGCGCTGATGTCGCCGTCTTGGACGAGCTTCGCCTTGAGGACGCTGCCCCAATCGTCGGTGTCCGAGTCGCGTCCGCCCGTCAGGACGAAGATCTTGCGGCTGTTCGGCGAAAACTGGTCGAACGCCTGCCGCGCGACGCCCTTCACCGCTTCGCTGCCCCAGACGATCACCGTGCCCTTGACGATGGGCTGCGGCCAATCGGGCCGGGTTTGCGGGAGCGCGACTGCCGCGAGGAGCGCGACTGCAAGGACGGTGTAACGACGCATCTACTAATGGAGATGCTACCTGTGCGGTCAGAGTTCAGGTTCCTTGAGGAGCGAGTCCAGATCGAGGGGGAGGGTGACCATGGCGAGGCCGCCGTTGACGTCCTTGGGCCACTGCCCGCTCGGGCGATCCCAATAGAGTTCGACCCCATTCTGGTCCGGGTCGCGGAGGTAGAGGGCCTCGCTCACGCCGTGGTCGCTGGCACCGTCGAGCTCGACCTGGGCTTTGCTGAGCCTTCTGAGGGCGTCGGCGAGGGCAGCCCTGGTCGGGTATCGGATCGCGAAGTGGAAGAGCCCGGTCGAGGTCGCTGCTGGCGGTCGGCCGCCCTTGCTCATCCATGTGTTGAGGCCGATGTGGTGGTGATATCCGCCTGCCGAGAGGAACGCGGCCTGGTCGCCCATGCGTTGGGTGAGATCGAAGCCGAGGACACCGTTGTAGAAGGCGATGCTTCTATCGAGGTCGGAGACCTTGAGGTGGACGTGGCCGATGTCGGTGCCTGCCGGGACTGGAGTCATAGAGATAGAAGGCTCGGGCGGCAGAGCGGGGTTCCTGCAGTCGCGCCATCCAAAGCCAGCGCACTCCTAAAGTGGCTGGTAACCTCTGCGGCGATGCAGCTTGTCGGCCGGACGCTCACTTTGGAGGAGATCGAGCGCGTGGCGTACGACGGGGAGCCGGTGCGGATGGACGAAGGGGCGGTCGCGCGAATGTCGCGTTCTCGCGAGACCGTCGAGCAGATCGTCGCAGAGGGCCGGACCGTGTACGGGGTGAACACCGGGTTCGGCGGTCTCAGCGACGTCCACGTCCCGCCTCCGCAACTGCGGGAGCTGCAGGTCAACCTTGTGCGCAGCCACTGCTGTGGGCTCGGTGCGCCACTTTCAGAGCCCGAGGTCCGAGCGATGACCCTGTTGCGCGCGAACGTGCTCGCTCTGGGCTTCTCCGGTGCGCGCCCTTTGGTCTGCGAGCACTTGGTCGCGATGTTGAACGCGGGCGTGAACGCTGTGGTGCCAGAGCAGGGCTCCGTAGGGGCGAGCGGGGACCTGGCGCCGTTGGCGCACCTCGCGCTCTGCGCGATGGGCGAGGGCGAGGCGTTCTATGACGGTAACCGGATGCCTGCTTCGGACGCGCTGGCGTGGGCGAAGCTCGAGGCGTTGTCGTTGGAGGCGAAGGAGGGGCTTTCGCTATTGAACGGGACGCAGGCGATGGCGGCTGTCGGCGGTCTGGCTTTGGCCCGCGCGCTCCGGTTGTGCGAGCTTGCGGACGTCGCGGGAGTGATGACTTTGGAGGCGCTGCTCGGGACGCCTGTCGCGTTCGACGCGCGCATCCATTCGGCTCGGCCGCACGCGGGCCAGGTCGCCGTCGCGAAGCACCTGCGGAGCCTGATGGACGGGAGCGAGATCCGCGAGTCGCACCTCGTCGGCGATTCGCGAGTGCAAGACGCATATTCCTTGCGCTGCATCCCGCAGGTCCACGGCGCCGTTCGCGACGCCCTGGGCTTCGCGACGTCCGTCGTCGAGAAGGAGACGGGCGCGGCGACCGACAATCCTCTCGTCTTTGAGAACGGCGACGTGCTGAGCGGCGGGAACTTCCACGGCGCGTACCTCGCGCACGCGTTCGACTTTGCAGCGATCGCGCTGACCGACCTGGTGAGCATCTCGGAACGGCGATTGGACCGGTTGATCACTCCGGAGATGAGCGAAGGGCTCCCGCCGTTCCTGACGGCGAACCCTGGGACGGGCAGCGGCTACATGATCGCGCACGTGGCGGTGGTCTCTTTGCTCAACGAGTGCAAGGTCCTGTCGCACCCGGCTTCGACCGACAACCTGCCGACGAGCGGCGGCAAGGAGGACCACGTCTCGATGGGGATGACGTCTGCGCTCAAGCTGCGACGGATCGTGGACAACGCGGAGCGCGCGGTCGCGTGCGAGCTGATGGCGGCGGCGGAGGGGCTGGAGTACCGCAAGCCGTTGAAGCCTGGGCCGAAACTGCTTGCCTGGTACGACAAGGTGCGGTCGGTGGTCCCTCGACTGTCGACCGACCGTCCATTGGGCGCGGACATCGAAAGTCTCGCGGCAGAGATCCGTGGGAGGCGTTTTTCAATAGAATAGGAACAAGAATGGCGACGAAGACGACGATACGCGCGCCGCGCGGGACGGAGATCAGTTGCAAGGGCTGGCAGCAGGAGGCCGCCCTGCGCATGCTGATGAACAACCTCGACCCGGACGTCGCCGAGAACCCCGACGAACTGATCGTGTACGGCGGGACTGGGCGTGCAGCGCGATCGTGGGAGGCGTACCATGCGATCGTCCGGAGTCTGCGCGCGCTCGAGAACGACGAGACATTGATCGTGCAGTCGGGAAAGCCGGTTGGGGTGTTCAAGACGCACGCGCACGCGCCGCGCGTCCTGATCGCGAACAGCAACCTCGTCGGAAAGTGGAACGACTGGGCGCACTTCAACGAGCTGGAACAGCGCGGACTTATGATGTACGGGCAGATGACGGCGGGCTCGTGGATCTACATCGGCAGCCAGGGGATCGTGCAGGGGACGTACGAGACGTTCATGTCCTGCGCGCGGAAGCACTTTGGCGGGTCGCTCGCCGGTCGGCTGGTGGTCAGCGGCGGGATGGGAGGGATGGGCGGCGCCCAGCCGCTCGCCGCGACGATGGCCGGAGCGTCGTTCATCGGCATTGACGTTGACCCCGCGCGGATCGAGAAGCGGATCCAGACGGGGTACTGCGACGCGGTCGCACAGTCATTGGACGAGGCGCTGGCACTGATCGAGAAGAGCGGCGAGCCGCTCAGCGTCGGGCTGGTCGGAAACTGCGCGGACGTGCTGCCCGAGATGGTCCGTCGGGGGCTGGTGCCGGACGTGCTGACCGACCAGACGAGCGCGCACGATCCGCTGAACGGCTATGTGCCGAACGGGATGACGCTCGCAGAGGCGTTGGAGCTGAGGCGCTCGTCGCCGGAGGAGTATTCGAAGAGGTCTATCGCTGCGATGGGCGTCCATGTGTCGGCGATGCTCGAACTACAGAAGCGCGGCTCGGTCACGTTCGACTATGGTAACAACATTCGTGCGTTCGCGTTGCAAGCGGGTGTCGCGAACGCCTTCGACATTCCGGGGTTTGTGCCGGAGTACATCAGGCCGATGTTCTGCGAGGGCCGCGGTCCGTTCCGCTGGGCCGCGCTGAGCGGCGACCCTGCGGACATCCGGGTGACGGACGAGCTCGCGCTGTCGCTGTTCCCTCGCGACGAAGTGCTCTCGCGCTGGATGGCGCTCGCAAAGGAGAAGATCAGGTTTCAAGGTCTGCCTTGCCGGATCTGCTGGCTCGGCTATGGCGAGCGCGCTGAGTTTGGCGTGGCGTTGAACGACTACGTGCGCGACGGGAAGCTCAAGGCGCCGATCGTCATCGGGCGGGACCACTTGGACTGCGGGTCCGTTGCATCGCCGAACCGCGAAACGGAGGGGATGAAGGACGGCTCCGATGCTGTCGCAGACTGGCCGCTCTTGAACGCGCTGTTGAACACCGCATCCGGCGCGTCGTGGGTCTCGATCCACAACGGCGGCGGTGTCGGGATCGGGTATTCGCAGCACGCGGGGATGGTCGTCGTTGCCGACGGCACGCCAGAGATGCGCCTCCGCCTGGAGCGCGTGCTGACCACCGACCCTGGCATGGGGATCGTCCGTCACGCGGACGCTGGATATGAGGCGGCAAAGGCGTTTGCCAAGGAGCACGGCGTGCGGACCCCGATGGAGGAGATTTGAGCGGGTTCGAAGACCCGAACTGGCCGCGGGGGTCCGCGTGGCTCGCAGGCGATAGCCTGCCGGATACCGCCGGGTCTGTATCAGTTCTGGGCGTGCCCTTGAACAGATCAATCACGCCCGGGCGTTGCGACCTCGCGCCGGGAGCGGTCCGAAAGGCGATGCACCGGCTGGCGACGTTCGACGCGGCCCACCACCTTGACGCGAGGCGAGTCACGTGCCACGACATGGGAGACCTCCCGCTGGCGGAGACGCCCCCTGCGGACGCGGTCGCGCCCGTTCGTAGCGCGATGGCGGACGCGCTGGGTCAGAGCGAGGCCGTCGTGCTCCTCGGCGGCGACAACGCCGTGACCCGGCCCGGTGTACACGGATTGGGACTGCCGCTCGACCGCGTTGGGCTGCTCACCCTGGACGCGCACCTCGACCTGCGGGACACGAGCGGAGGGCTGCACAACGGCAATCCGGTGCGCGCGCTGCTCGACGACGGAATGCCGGGCAACAACATCGTGCAGATCGGAATCGCACCGTTTGCAAACTCGTCGCACTACATGGGCGTGGCGATGGACGCCGGCATCACGGTCGTCACTCTCGCCACTGCACGCTCGATGGACTTACAGCTTCTCGTCCACGAGCACCTGCTGATGCTCGCCGACCGATGCGACGCGATCTACGTGGACCTCGACATGGACGTGCTCGACCGCGCGTTCGCTCCCGCCTGCCCTGGCGCGCGCCCCGGAGGCCTTTCGCCGGGCGCTGTCGCAGAGGCGTGCTACGAGATCGGCAAGCACCCAAAGGTGCGCGCCATGGACGTCGTCGAGATTGACCCTACCAAGGACGTGAACGATTGCACGTGCCTCGCCGCTGGACAGTTTCTGCTGTCATTCGCGACGGGAGTTGTGAGGCGGTTGGACGGGGATGGCGCATACTGAGAGCCATGCGAAGCGGACTCTTGTTGGCCGCCCTGTTGATCTGTTTCGGCTGTAGCCCGAAGCCAGACGACACAACGAAGACGACCGGCCCGGCTGCTGGCGCGAGCAGCTCCCCGGCACTGAGCCTCGATGGCCCTGGCGGCTCAGTCGCGATCGGAGACGACGCCCAGCAGGCGATGGACGCGTTCCCTGCCCCGGAGGACGCGGAGGTCTACAACGAGTCCATGAGCTTTACGGTCCTCAGTGTCCAAGGCTGGGCATGGGGGATGGGGGAAGGCACGGGGTTCGAGGCAGCGTTCCAAGACGGAAAGGTCTTGGCCCTGGCCCTGACCGAGCTCGACGGCCCTCCCGAGGCCGACGCCGTCGAAAGGGCCAAGAGGATGTTCGGTGGGCCGACGCGGATGGCGGAGAGCGACAATCTCGCAGTCTTAGTCTGGGTGGCGGGCGAGTACGCGCGTTACCACGTCGTCTACAAGAAGGAGATTCCGCAACTTGGGGTCGGTGAGATCACGGTCATCGGCCCGACCGAGAAGCTGAAGCTGCTGGGCTACATCGCCGACGACCCGGAGTCGTTCGTCAGGCAGACCGATGCCGCAGTGGACATCCAAAAGACGATCCGCCCGTAACTTCCAATGGCCGACAGCCTTGCCCTCGTGAACTGCGGCGCGGTGCTGACGAACGTCGGCGAGGTCGTGCGCGGCGCGAGCGTGCTCGTCGTTGGTGAACGCATCGTAGACGTCGTCGAGGGCCAGGCGCCATCGGGTTTCCGGCAAGTTGACGTCCAAGGGCGGGCCGTGACCCCCGGACTGATAGACGCGCACACGCACGCGGTCTTCGCCGGAAGCCGCGCTAACGAGCTCGAGATGCGCGCGAAGGGTGCGACCTACAAAGAGATCGCTGCCGGCGGCGGCGGAATCCTCTCGACGATGAGTGCGGTGAGGGGGCTCGATGGCGACCAGCTCTTCGAGGCGAGCATGAAGCACGCCGACTGGATGCTGCGCTGCGGCACGACGACAGCGGAGATGAAGTCCGGCTACGGCCTCGCCACACTGCAAGAGCTAAAGATGCTCGAGGTCGTGCGGAGGATCGGCCGGGAGACGCCGCTTGACACCGTCGCGACATTTCTCGGCGCCCACGCGGTGCCGCCGGAGTTCAAGGACGACAAGCAAGGCTACATGGACCTCGTCGTCAATGAGATGTTGCCGCTCGTGAGGGACACGGGGACGGCCGATGCCGTGGACATCTTCGTCGAGGAGGGGTACTTCGACGCGGAAGACGCGAAGCGCCTCGTGGGCGGTCTCCCGTTGCGGATGCACGTGGACCAGTTCTCGACCGGGGGCGCGGAGCTCGCGGCTTCGCTCGGCGCGGTCACCGCTGACCACCTCGAGCAGACGGGCCCGAGCGGGATCGAAGCGCTAAAGAGCGCGAACGTCGTCCCTGTCCTGTTGCCCGCGTCGGTGTTCTGCCTCGGCCTCACGAAGTACCCGGACGCGCGGCGGATGCTGGACATTGGATTGCCTGTCGTGCTGGCGTCGGACTTCAACCCTGGCACGTCTCCGACGCCGAGCCTGCCGTTCGTCATGTCGCTGGCGTGCACGCAGATGGGGATGACGCCGCTGGAGGCGCTCGCGGCTTGCACCGTGAACGCAGCAAACGCCCTTGGGCTTGGCGACAAGGGCATGCTCGCACCGGCAGCGCTGGCCGACATCGTCGTCTGGGACGTCGAGGACTTGCGGCAGATCCCGTACTTTGTTTCCGCGCCCCTGGTGTGGGCAGTGTTCAAAAACGGTGCTCGCGTGGTCTAGAACGAAGCGGCCCGTGACACCCATCGGTCGCACGGGCCGCTTCGCGCCCACTCAGAACTTGCGTGCGAAGAAGACGTTGAACCTCGTGTCGCGGCCGGCGGCCGCTCCACTGAAATCCGTGTTCCAGAGCACGACGTTCACGCCCAGCTCGAGCCCTTGCCCTACGATCCACCGGTTGTGGACGTAGAACACGCTGTTCTTTGTGCGGCCCCCGGCAACTATGTCGGAGTCCCTCGGATCGTCAACCGTATATCCGACCGAGAGCCGGTGGTTCCCGCCCAGATTCGCTCCGAGCTCGGCCCACCCGCCTGAGCTCTGCACCTCGTCGCCGGTCGTCGTGTTGACGCCCTGCCCGACGCCTCCGCGAAAGTCGCTGAGGTTGCTCCCTGTCCAAAGTTCGCCCCTGACGTCGAAGCCTCCGCCAAGGTTGACCAGGAAGTCAGCCCCGAGGGCGCTCGCTATGAAGCTCGTCTCGCCACCGACCGCGGTCGCAGTCTCTTCCCAAGCGTGAAGCCCCCACACGCCAAACGAGACGTTCGAACCCCTCCACCCAAACCTCGCCTGCACGTTGGGTAGGCCGGAGTCTTCTCCGTCCCTGATCCCGTCCCCGTCGAGGTCCTTGGCGTCAATCGCGCCGGTCAGACCGAGCGCGACAGCGAACTCAGAGTTCTTTCCGCGTCCCGTATAGCGGATCTGCGGGCGCCTGTCACCGAGGTTCCCCGCGTTCCACATGAGCGTGTCGTCGTTGGGCGAGGGGATGAGGGGCGACACGACGTCCCACGTCTGGCCGATCAGCCAGCTCCCATTTCCCTTCGCGAGCTGAACGTAAAGGTGCCTTGCACGGAGCGCCGGGCGTGACTCGCTCCCTCCGTTCTGGAAGTCAATCTCGATTTGGCCCGTCACGTCCCACCCGGGCATCGCGCTCCCCGGCGCGGCGAAGTTCAGCCCTATCCTCGTCAGGCGCGGGTGCAACGTGAACCGGTCGCTCCGTCCGCCTGTCGTGTCCGGCGAGTTGATCCAGAGAGGGGACTGGCTGTTGGGACTGGGTTGCTGGGTGTCGTAGACCAGGTCTGTGCGGAGCTGACCGTAGACGGTGATCGTGTCCTTGGCAGTGCGCACGTCCTGAGGCGGAGCGGGCGCCGCCGACGCAAGGTGCGCCAACACCACGATCTGGCTCAGGCTCAGCGCAAACACAGGGGCGTCCTCCAAATAGTGTCATTGAGCATTCATTTGCCTCCTGTCGGGGACTCACCAATGAGCCAACACCGAACAAGCAAAAGTCCAAAATGCAGTAAACCGCTCAAACGTTCGAAGAGCAGCAGAAAAGGCCGCTTTCGCGGCCCAGACGAGCTGACGAACGGATAGGCTAGATCTTCAGTCGGCGCGGGAACACGGCTGTGAAGTTCGAGCCCTTCCCTGGCTGTGAGGAGGCCTCAAGCTGGCCACCGTGCGCTTCCAACACCCTGCGGCACGAGTCGAGCCCGAAGCCTGCGCCCTCAATGCCGAGCGCACGGTCTACAGCGCGCCCCTCTTCTGTCATGATCCTTTCAAGCTGATCGTCGTTCATCCCAATGCCTTCGTCGCGGAACGCGATCCTGACTTCTTTGTCATCGGCCTTGAGGGCGACCGTGACGGTCTTGCCTGCGCCCGGCGAGTACTTGACGGCGTTGCTAACGAGGTTTTCGAGCACGCGTCGGATCTTTCGGCGGTCAACGTAGACGATGACGTGGTTGTCGGTGCCCTCGATCTGGATTCGGTGGTTCTGCGCTCGCTCTGTGTGCCTCTCGGCGATGACCGCCTGGTGGAGCACGACGGCCAGGTCGAACTCTTCTGGCTGCGGCCGCCAGGCGTCGTCGAGCGGGACCAAGATGTCCTTCAGGTCATCGAGGAGCCGGTCGGCCTGCTCGATGATGCCAGTGAGCAGCTCTCTTTGCGTCTGCGGGTCGTCCACGACGCCGGGTATGAGCATCGTCTGCGCGTAGCCGCGGATGACAGTGACCGGCGTCTTCAGGTCGTGCACGATGTTGCGGCGCAGCGACATGCCCATGCGCTCGGTCCGAGCCACTTCGTGGACCATTTCGGGATAGATCGCCATCCGCGCCGTCACGCGAACGATGGTCGAGTAGAGGCGCTGTTCGTAATCGGAAAGGCCGACTGCCTCCTTGTATCCCATTACGATCCAACCAAGGCCGCCGCGCGGCCGGACCCAGCGAGTACCGATGAGGGTCGCCGCCTCGATTCCGAGGTTCTGGGTCAGAGTCCCAAGGAGGGGGCCCTGGGTGAGATAGAGCTCTTCGCTTTCAGTCGCGAGCAGGTTCTTGAGCGTGGCGTCGTGCGTGACCTGGAACGAAACGTCCTTCCCAAGCTCGCTCAGGATCGGGTCAATCGGCTCGTCCGTCGGTAGCTCCGACAGATCAACGCCTTGCTTGTCCGGCGCGTCCGGGTTTGCGACCGCGAGGAATGACCAGTGGTGGCAGGCGGGGTCGGAAAGGAGCACGCCGACAAACGAGTATCCGGGAAACTCCTTGCGCATGTAGGCGGTCGAGACACGAAGCACCTCGCGGTTGTCGTGACACCCGCCGAGGTCCTCAATGAGGCTCAGCAACGACGAGTCCGCTATTTCAGCTTCCCGCTTATCCAATCCCTGCGTCCTATCGTTGTCCAATCGAGTCGAGTCCGCCGCCCAGCACTAGTATCGGCACCTAGTCTGATAGCTTGAGTCGGTTTTCCACAGGGCCGTTACAAGACCCAGGGGCTCAAGGCTGATTGTTGGACGACCCTCGCCGCGATTTGTTCGCGCCATGGGGACGATTAGAGCGCCTTTTCCAACATTGAGACGAGCCTGTCAGCTTCTTCGACCGTGTTGTAGTGGACAGCACTGGCTCGGACGAAGCCTGTGTCGAGCGGGGCACCGAGCGCTTCGCAGAGTCGGGCGGCGTACATGTGGCCGTAGCGGATGCCGACCGAGTCGCGGTTCACGGCACTTGCGACCTGGTCCGAGGACTTGGTCTTGTGCAAGAAGCTGAAGGTCGGGTGGCGGGCCGATTGGTCTGCGGTCCGGGGCCCGACGAGACGGACGTCGCTGCGCGAGGAGAGGAAGCCGAAGATCCGTTCTTGGACCGGCCGCTCGAGCTCCCTCATTCGCACGAAGGCGTCCTCGACCGTCGGCCTGTCGAACCGAGGGCGCGGTGATCCTGCGAGAAACGAGAGGTATTCGGCGGTGCCAAGGAGCCCGGCGAGGAGCTCGTACGGCTGGCACCCGAGCTCGAACTTCGCCGGCGTGCCCTTCAGGAAGAAGTGGTTCGGGCCCTCGACGAGCGACCAGGCCTCGTCGGTGCCGAACAAGACCGCGATGTGCGGCCCGAAGACCTTGTAGAGGGAGAGCGCATAGAAGTCTGCGCCGAGCACCTGGACGTCCACTGCGCTGTGCGGGGCGAAGGCGACGCCGTCCACCACGACCAGTGCGCCCGCAGCGTGCGCCATCTGCACGACGCGGCGCGCGTCGAGGACGTCGCCCAGGAGGTTCGACGTGTGCGCAACGGCGACGACCTTTGTCTTCTCCGTCAGCAGCGAAGCCAGTTGGTCATATGAGTAAGCGCCGGTCTCACGGTCCACCCCCCACCACTTGACGACGGCGCCGCGCTCAGCCAGCCGCACCCATGGGCCGATGTTGGACTCGTGGTTGGTCACCGAGACGACGATCTCGTCGCCCGGTTCGAGCGTGTGGGCGAGCGTGTTTGCAAGCCGGTACAACAGGTCGGTCGTGGACGGGCCGACAACCGCCGTGCCGACGCCCTCACCGTTCACCAGAACGTTTGCGAAGCGCTTGGACTCTGCGACGACTTGGTCAACTATGTCTGAAGCCGCGTATCCTGCGCCGGTCTGCACATAGCCCTCGGTCATCAACGAGCCGATGCGTTCCAAGACCTGCCGCGGCACTTGTGATCCTCCGGCGTTTTCGAAGAACGCGAAGCCCGACCTCAGCGCTGGGAAGTGCGCACGCAACTCCTCGATCGTGACTTGCGGGCCGACGACTGCCATCGCCCGATCTTGGCACAAGGGCTATCGCCCTTTGGCGAACTCGACCGGAGAGTCGGTGAGGTCCTTGGGCTCTGGGCGGTAATCGGGCGGCTCGATGACGCCGTAGATCGCCTTCTTCTTTCCTGTCCTGTAGGCCCACCCCTGGTCGCCATAGCTCCAGTGCCAGTACTCGGAGGGATAGTTGGTCATGCCTCCCTCGGTCATTGCGGCGATGAGGATGCGGCGGTGCTCTTTCGCCGCAGGGTCGAGGCCCGGAGCGTCGGTGTGAAAGCTCCGGCGGTCGGTCGTCTCGTACGGAGAGCGCATGTCCACTTCCTTGTGGTCCTTGTCGAGAAGGAAGACGTCAACGGCGCCGCCGGTCGAGTGCGGCGGCGGAACGCGGTCGTTCAGCGGCGCAGTGTAGCGGTTGACGACGCGCCTCAGCTGAACGTCGCTCCAATCGGGGTGCGCCAGCCTAAACCGGGCCCACGTGCTGAGGTACATGCGCCGCTGGATGTGGTGGGGCCGCCACCCTTCTAGCACCCCGAGCCGGTACGCCTTCGGTAGCGCCTTGGCGGCGGCGCACAGCTTTCGGGCGACCGATTCACGGGCGATCGTCTCGTACCGGTACTTGAAGTAAGGGCGCGTCTTGACGAGCTTCGGGCAGAACTCGAGATAGTCCACCAACGGTTCGCCACACTCTTTGATCGGCACGTGCCGAAGCTCGGTAACGGGTTCTGCCAGTGAGACCTTTCTCATATTCCGCGCAAGCGGGACGATACCTCTAGCAGCTTCGTCGTCAGGGAGTCGAGGGCCTTGCCCGTGCGCTCGTTGAGCAGTCTGCCCTCGGCGTCGAACGCATCGGCGGCGTTCGGTAGCGTCACGAGGTCCGGCAGGACGAAGGCGCCGAGGAAGCTGAGGGCGTTGCGATAGACGTACTGAGCTCTGACACCGCCGAACGCCCCTGGCGAGGCGCTGACTACGGCGCAGACCTTTCCATCGAACTCGTTGTTCGCGCCCCTGTCAGCGTTCCGACGCGAGACCCAGTCAATCGCGTTCTTGAGGAGCGGAGTTGGGCCCGAGTTGTACTCTGGCCCGGCGAACAGCACGGCGTCTGCGTCCCGCACCGCCCCCTTGATCAGGAGCACGCTCTCCGGGAACCCCTCGTTCTTCTCCAGGTCGCCGTCATAGATGGGCAGAGGGTGGGCGCGAAAGTCGAACCCGGTGACCGTCGCGCCCTTCTCCTCGAGCATCCGAACCGCGACCCGAAGGAGGCTCGTGTTGTACGAGCCCGTCCTCAGGCTGCCTGAGACCGCGAGCACTGTCGGCATGTGTGAGTATAGGAGGCTCTCAGAGCCCCCGCTGGTTCCCTGGCGTGGTCCCCTAGTCGCAGACGCCGTACCAGGTGCCGGACCAGGACGCCGGGTTGGCTTCGCCGGACTTGTGCCCTTCCACGTCCACTCTCGTATCGTCGAACTGCCCCGTGTTGACGACGAACTTCGCGTGGCCGTCCAGGAACACCATCGTCCCGCCCGTCGAGCTCCACATGCGGAAGTAGTTGTATGGCGGATCGCAGTCGTAGCCGTAGCGCGAGCAGTCGGTGTCCACATTTCGCGAGAAGAACGGGAACATCTCTGCGCGCATCGCTCGAGACTCAGCCGGATACTCGACGGCCGTCGGGCTCACGGTCCGGCTGAACGTCAGCGGGACGTTGTTCTGCGTTGACTCTCCCGCTGCGACGGAGTAGAGGCACTGCGTGAAGCGGTACGAGCTGCCATAGGCCTCCCAATAGGAATCGGACCCAGGCACGTCTATCTCCGCGAAGGGGCCGCCTGCATCGTTGGGGCTCTTGAAGATCAGCTCGCTCTTCGTGTACGGAAGGAGCAGGACCTCGACCCCTTTGTGCCCTGGCTGGCCTGCGGGCGGCGCGCTGTTGTACGCGTAGAAGATCGGCATGACGTCGTCGTGGTCGGTCAGGTACATCGCGAGGGCCATTCCGACCTGTCGCGCCTGCGAGAGTTCGACGGTGTTCTTGGCCGACTGCTTGGCCCGGGAAAAGACCGGGAAGAGGATTGCTGCAAGGATCGCGATGATCGCGATGACGACGAGCAGTTCAATGAGTGTGAAGGCTCTTGGCTTGTTCATATGTGGTTCCCGACTGACGACCGTCCTCGCTAGCGAGGAGAGGTCAGGTTTCAGAACCACTTCCCGCATTCCCTCCGCCGGCATTACCCGGATCAGGTTCAAGGGGACATCCCGCCTTTGCGGTCATCTCAGCCGTGTGGCGCCCCCTGCGGACAGCCAACTGTCAGTTCCCAGTATACGAAAAAAGCGAGGCCCGCTGTCGAACAGCGGGCCTCTTGATCGTGTCGCTTGCCGTTCCTACGGGCAGGCGAAGTCCTCGCTATCGCCGACGAACGTGCCGGGGATGCCGTGGAGGTCGTTGTACGGGACGGCAGGCGTGTTCGCCACGGCCTCGAGCTGGGTCTCGTTGGCCGCGTACGCGATGTCTTCCCGCCAGCTGTAGTACGGCGCCAAGGGCCTGTCACGGCTTGCGATCGGGTTGCCCGCGCCGATGGACTGGACTGCGTTCCACCGGAAGAACTTGGCGTGGCCGTCGGCGAAGTTGATCACCATTCCCTGCTGGTGCCGACCAATACCCATGAACTTGTTATAGGTCAGGCCGACGCCCTTGGCCGGGTTCGCCAGGTTTGTGATGATGTACGCGTCAAAGAACGCGATCGTGTTGACCACGTCCGGGAGCGCGGTCTGTGACCACACTTGGGAGAACTTCCCGACCGGCGGTGGCAGTGCGCAGAGGTTTTCCCCGAACAGGCCGAGGTTTGGCGCATACGAGGCGAACTGCACGCCGTTCTGCGGGTTCGTCAGGTTGAGGCCGTTGAGGCGCGCCTTCCAGTCCTGCCTAAGGCTGTCGGACGGACTGACGAAGATCTGGACGTTCTTCATGTACGGCTGAATAGCGTCATACACCGAGAACACGACCGGGCGCGGATCCGGGGCCTCGGGCAGCTTGATGTACGCGCTCATTGCATAGACATCGTCGTAGTCCGATGCGTACATGAGGGTGCTAAGGCCGATCTGCTTGAGATTGCTCAAGGACGCGGTTTTCTTGGCGGCGTCCTTGGCTGCCGCAAAGACAGGGAAGAGGATTGCAGCCAAAATCGCAATGATCGCGATGACCACAAGGAGTTCGATAAGGGTAAAGGCTTTCTTCTTTTTCATGCACTGGCTCCGGCGGGATCCATTCGAAAGAGCGAGCCCCCAACCATGGGGCAACCCGGTCATTATTGCAGAATGGGCCCTATCTTCGCCCGGTCGAGGAGCGGTGCCCGCGAATCTTCGGTCCCGGCCCGGATTCGTTGTGCTATCTTCAGGTTGCCCAGAGCCATGAGAATCGCCGTTCAGCTCTACACGCTCCGTGACCTGCTCGCCAGCGACACGTGGGGCACCCTTAGGCGCCTCGCCGACATGGGGTTCAAGACCGGGCAGCTGGCTGGAACCTACGGCAAGGGCAACGACGAGTTCGCCACGAAGTGTAAGGAGCTTGGTTTGCGGGTGGTCGCCCCCCACATGGGGATCGGCGAGTTCGAAGACCGGCTTGAATCGGTCGTTTCGCTTTGCAAGGCGATGGGGACAGACACCGCCGTACTGCCTTACGTGGGGGAGGACGTGTACGCCGGGGGCTGGGCCAAGGCGGCCGAGAGGTTCAATGCGATCGGCAGGCGAATGAAGGACAAAGGGCTGCGGTTCCTCTATCACAACCACTCCTTCGAGTTCCGGCCGGACAGCGGGCGCCCTGGGTTCGACGTGCTTTGGGACTCCGTTGACCCCGCGCTCGTCCAGTGCGAGATGGACGCATTTTGGGTCGTTGACGGTGGAGGCGACCCTGTGGGCTACCTCAAGAGCATGAAGGGCCGCGTCAAGACCATGCACTTCAAGGACATGAAGCCGGGCGAAAGGCGCGAGATGGAGGACGTGGGCTACGGCAAGCTCGATTGGGACGCGATCATCCCGGCGGCGATCGAGTGCGGCGTCGAGTACGCGATCATCGAGCACGACTCGCCCCCGAGGGATCCGCTCCAGCACGTTGCGCGGAGCCGCGACTTCTTGCTCGGCAAGGGCCTGAAGGACTGATGCTCGAGGTCAAAGCTGTCTGCTTCGACCTCGGCGGCGTGCTCATTCGGATCCACCATGACTGGGCGGGCGCTTTGCGCGCGGCTGGCCTACCCGTCAGCGCAGACCGCGATTACGGCAGGCTCGGGGGGTTTGCAGAGTTCGACCTCTACCAAGGCGGCGAGATCGGGACCGAGGAGTATCTGGCTGCGCTCGCCAAGTTCCTTCAGGTGACGGACACAGCGAAGGCGATGCGGGCGCACATGGCGATCCTTCGGGACGAGTACCCGGGCGTGGCGGGTCTTATCGAGGACTTGACCGCGCGCGGCGTGGTGTGCGGTTGCCTCTCGAACACGAGCTCCGCCCACTGGGAGACCTTCTTCGACGGCCAGTGGTATTCGTTCGGCCCAATGCTCACAGTCCGGATCGGTTCGCACATCGAGCGGCTGAGCAAGCCAATGCCAGAGATCTACCGCGCGTTCGAAAGCGCCGCTGGGGCGGCAGGCGGAGAGGTCGCGTACTTCGACGACGGTGAGCTGAACGTTGCGGCGGCCAGCGCGCTCGGCTGGCGGGCCTGGAGGATCGACCCGCATGGCGACCCGGCCTCGGACATGCGTTCGGCTCTGGGCCTTTGAACCGGCCCTGTCAAGAGTACCGGGTGCCGCCGAACCAGGAAGTGGAACAAATACCGGGGAAGATGGGCAACGACAGCGCGGGGGGCCGCGCGATTCTCAAGCTAGGTGGAAAGAGGCCAGAGCTCCTTTGCGACGTCGTCAAGGAGGACCTGCCTCACGTCATCCTTGAGATCCGCCCAGGCGAGCCGACCACTGACGTGCCCGTCGGGGGCCATGTCGCCTTGCTCGAGCACAGGGCTGGCCAGTTCAGAGCCAGAGCAGGGACCGTCGCTTCGGTAACCGACGGCCGCATCGCCATCCAGCTCGAGCCGGCTGCGAGGAGCCTAGGAGACCGAGAGCCGCGGCTGACAGACTGCCAGCTCCCGGCAATGTTCCGACCCTTGAGCGCGACAGGTCATTACGGTGGCTGGCGGGGTGCGATCATCGTCCGCCACAGCCCCACCAGGCTCCATTTGCAGGTCGAAGAGGGTTCGGCGGTGCCGGGAGAGGCAGAGCTGATGTTCAGCCCGATCGGGTCAGATGTCGGGGCCTCCAGCCGCCCGCTCGGTGAGGACGGAGCGATCATGAACTCCTCTGACGTGCGCTCGCGACGGGTCAGAGTCCGCGCCATGACCCGCGACGTCCTGCCCGCCCCGGTATCGGGCGCGGTCACCCTCGTCGTGGACATTTCTCGGACCCTCTACCGCGCATCCTGACCGGAGCCCTCTGCGTAAGGCATAATCAGGACGAACTTTCAGCGCGAGATGAAAGTTCGGACAAGCCACCTGATGGGACTGACCCTCGAACGTAGCGTCGGAGCCGAGCTTAGCGACATCTTTCGCAAAGTCGAGGCCGGGGAACGGCTGAGCGCCGAGGACGGGCTTCGGCTGTACAAGACCCCCAACCTCACCGCCGTCGGCGCGATGGCGAACGTCGTGCGCGAGCGGCTGAACGGCGACACGACCTTTTACGTCCGCAACCAGCACGTCAACTACACGAACATTTGCAACAAGTTCTGCAAGTTCTGCTCGTTCTACGCGAAAAAGGGCGGACCAGACCCGTATGAGATGACGCTGGAGGAAGTGCGCCGCCGGCTGGAGTGGCACAAGGACGTGCGGATCAAGGAGGTCCATATGGTCGGCGGGATCAACCCGCGGCTTCCCTACTCGTACTACATGGACCTCGTGCGCCTGGTGCGCGAGTGCATTCCGAGCGCGCAGGTCAAGGCGTTCACCGCAGTGGAGATCGAGCAGATCGCCGCGAAGGGCAAAGTGACGATCACACAGGCGCTGCAGGACCTGATTGATGCAGGGCTGGACTGCCTGCCCGGAGGAGGGATCGAGATCCTGAGCGACCGCGTTCACCGTGAGCTGTTCGGTCGCAAGCTCGGTGGAGAGGAGTGGAAGGCGGTCGCGCGCGCGGCCGCGTCGCTCGGCCTGCCGCAGTACGCGACGATGCTCTACGGCCACATCGAGACGCTCGAGGAGCGAGTCGAGCACTTGGTGCAGTTGCGAGACCTGCAGGACGAGGTCGGGAACTTCCTGTCGTTCACGCCGCTCTCGTTCCACCCGGAGAACACCGAGCTGGAGCACGTCAAGCCGCTCACCGGCGACAACGACCTGCGCAACATCGCGGTCAGCCGGCTGATGCTCGACAACTTCAAGCACATCAAGTCGTTCTGGATCATGAACACGCCCGAGGTCACACAGGCCGCGCTCTGGTACGGCGCAGACGACTGCGACGGGCTGGTCCACGAGTACGAGATCACGTACAAGGAAGGCGACTTCGGCAACAAGACGCAGGCTCTGACATTTGAGAACATGTGTCACATGATCCGCGAGGCTGGGCGCGTCCCGGTCGAGCGGGACTCGCTCTACAACGTCGTCGAGCGGTCAGAGGAAGAGCTTGTCGGCGGTGGCCGCAGGCAACTGACACCGGTCTCCGTCATCCACTAACCCTGGCCTGCCCGGGCTAAACTCGGCACCATGCGTCGCATCGGGTTCGTCGGGATGGGCGTCATGGGCGCCCCCATGGCAGGGCACCTGGTGGACGCCAGGCGGGACGTCACGGTCTGGAACCGGACTCCCGAAAAGTGCAAGCCGCTCGCCGACAAGGGCGCGCGCGTGGCATCCTCCCTCGAAGAGCTCGGGGGCACTTGCGACTTCGTCTGCGTGTGCGTCGCGCGGACAGAGGACGTCGAGGAGTGCCTGGGCGAACTGACCAAGGCGGCGCGTCCGCGAACGCTGTTCGTTGACCACAGCACGATCTCGCCTGTCGGCGCAAGGCGGTTCCATGAGGAGCTCGGCGGAAAGGGGCTGCGGTTCATTGACGCGCCGCTGACGGGCGGCTCGATTGGCGCACAGAAGGGGACGCTGACGATCTTCTGCGGGGGCTCGCCCGCCGACATCGAGGAGGCGAAGGACGTCCTGCGCTGCTATGGCAAGACCGTCGAGAGGGTCGGCGGGCCGGGCGCGGGGCAGATGATGAAGGTCGTGAACCAGATCGCCGTCGGCGGGGCCCTTCTGGCGCTCTGCGAGTCGTTCTCGTTCGCCGAGAAGGCGGGGCTCGACCTCACCCAGGCTCGCGACCTCGTCTCGCGCGGGGCCGCAGGCTCGTGGGCGATGGAGAACTACGGGCCACAGATCATCAAGCGCGACTGGACCCCTGGCTTTGCCATCAAGAACCAGCGCAAGGACTTCGGCTACTGCCGCGAGGCAGCAAAGAGCGTTGACGCGGCGATCCCTGGGACACAGCTCGCGGACCGCCTTCTGGCCGTGCTCGACGAGGCCGGCAAAGGCGGCCAGACCACCTCTTCCCTCTTTGAGGCGATGCTCGCGATGGGTTACGAAGAATGACGCCGGTCGTGCGCATGTCCGGAGTGACCCACAGCTTCGGCGCGCTGGCCGCGCTCGAGTCCGTGGACTTCGAGGTCGCGACCGGTTCGGTCTATGCGCTCGTAGGTGAGAACGGCGCGGGAAAGACCACCCTCATGCGCGTGCTCTACGGCGCGCTGCGCCCCGACGCGGGGACGATCGAGGTCGAAGGAGTGGAGCGAAAGTGGCGGAGCAGCGCCGACGCGATCGCGCACGGCATCGGGATGGTGAGCCAGCACTACAGCATCATCCCGGAGCTGACGTGCCTGCAAAACCTGGTGCTCGGCGCGGAAGGCTCTTTCGTGATCCACGGCGACGCGTTTCGCGAGCGCGCGACGAGGCTCGGGTCGAAGATGGGGTTCGCATTCGACTGGGACGCAGAGGCCTCGACCCTCAGCCCTGCGGGCGCGCAGAAGCTGGAGATCGTCAAGCTCCTTTGGCGCGAGTCGAAGATCATGGTGCTCGACGAGCCGACGGCGATGCTCTCTCCCGCCGACTCCGACGCGCTCTACGCGAGCCTCAAGCAGCTCGCGAGCGAGGGCGCGACCGTGATCGTCGTCACGCACCGCATTCCCGAAGTCATGCAGCACTGTGGGCGCGTGACCGTCCTGCGCGGCGGCGTGAAGGTCGCGGACAGGGCGGTCGCAGAAACAAGCGCGCACGAGCTCGCAGAGCTGATCGTCGGCCATTCGGTCTCGCGGTCTCCGCAGGGCGCCGCTGATCCGGGCGAACCGATGCTCGAAGTGAGCGGGCTCGTCGTGAAGGGCGAGCGGAAGGACGACGCGCTCAAGGGAGCGTCGTTCGTGGTGAGGAGCGGTGAGGTCGTCGGCCTCGCCGGCGTTGACGGGAACGGACAGCGAGAGCTGTTCCATGCGCTCGTCGGAACACTCCCGGCCGCGGGCGGGACGGTCTTGCTCGGCGGTTCAGACGTTACGCGCGTCCGGTCGCGCGACCGGTTTGTCCGTGGCGTCCGGTTGATCCCCGAAGACCGGCACGAGGAAGGAGTGGTCGAAGACTGGAGCCTGGTGGACAACGCCGCGCTCGGTCTCCAACACGTGCCACCCCTGATCAACGGGGTCTGGGCCGATCTCGCCCGGCGCCAAGCCCTGGCCCTCCGAGTGGCCGATCGGTTCAAGACCAAGCACCAAGGGTTGCACAGATCCATGCGGAGCCTGAGCGGTGGAAACCAGCAGAGGTTCGTTGCTGCGCGGGCGTTGGAGCTCGATCCGCGGGTGATCCTGGCCTTCCAGCCGACGCGCGGGCTGGACATTGACGGCACGGCCCAGGTCTATGCGTCGCTGCGCGAAGCGGCACGCGGCGGTGCGGGCGTGCTGGTGGTCAGCTTTGACCTCGACGAACTGCTCGAGAACTGCGACCGCACGATCGTCATCCACGCAGGGCGCGTCCACGAGCCCACCCCGGGCCAAGGGCACGACCGACAGGCGATCGGGCGTCTCATGGTGGGCGCGTCGTGAAGGCGTTCGGATGGAAGCAGGTCGCACTCACCGTCGCTGCGTTCGGCTTCGTCGCGCTCACGCTGATCGCCGTCGGCGTGATGCCGGGCGAGGCGGCGATGGAGCTCGTGCGCGGCAGCATGGGCACGAAGAACGCGTGGAACGAGACGCTGAAGCTGACGACGCCGCTCCTCATCGCGGGCCTCGCGGTGTTCATCGCGCTACGCGCAGGACTGTTCAACATCGGTGCCGAAGGGCAGTTGCTCGTCGGGGGGCTCTGCGGCACGGTCGTCGCGCTGAACGTCGAGGGCGTCCTCGGAACTGTGCTCGCTTGCCTCGCCGGTCTGGTCGCAGGCGGACTCTGGGCGCTGCCCGCAGGACTGATCAAAGCGTACCGCAACGGCCACGAGGTGATCACGACGATCATGCTCAACAACATCGCCGCCGCATTGGTCGCCGGCTTGGTCGCTGGCCCGTTGCGGCAAGAAGGAATGAGCACTTCGACAGAAGTAGTGGCGGAGTCCACTTGGTTGCCCTCGCTGTATGAGAACGTCCCCTTCCGATTGAACATTGCGCTTGTCGGCGCGCTGCTCTTGGTGTGGGGCGTCGCAGTGTGGATCAAGCGGACAGTCGCCGGGTACGAGCTTTCCGCAACGGGCGCGAACCCAAAGGCGGCCGCGACTGCCGGAGTCGAGGTCAAGAGGGTCACGGTCCGGGCCATGACTGTGAGCGGCGCGCTCTCGGGCCTCGCAGGGGCCGTGCAGGTGCTCGCCTACGAGCACAACTTCTACGTCGGGTTCTCCTCAGGCTTCGGTTTCGACGCGCTCGGCGTGGCGCTGCTCGCCGGCGGGAGCCCCTGGGGCGCGATCCCCAGCGCCCTGCTCTTCGGGGCGCTCAGCAAAGGAACTACGAGCATCCAGGTCCTCGGCGTACCGAAGGGGCTGAGCGGAATCCTGCTCGGCGTCATCATCATCGTCTTCGCCGCCTACCGATACAGGAGGGTCAAGTCGCATGACTGACGCATGGGTCTGGCTCCTGGTGGTCAACACGGTCACGTTGAGCTCTCCGCTGGTGCTCGCCGCGCTTGGCGGGCTTTGTAGCGAGCGGTCGGGCGTCATCAACATCGCCCTCGAGGGCCTGATGCTGACCGCGGCGTGCGTCACCGCGACCGTCGGCGTCGTTACGGGCAGCGCACTGCTCGGGCTTGCGGCCGGGGTCGGAGCCGCCATCGTCATGAGCCTGCTCCACGCGCTGCTCACGCAGGCGTTCAGCATTGACCACATCGTCAGCGGAATGGCGATTAACGCGCTGGCGATCGGTGGCACGAACTTTCTCGCCAAGAGCCTTGCAGACGTGAGCCAGGAAAAGGCGCCCGTGTTCGACGTCAAGCTGTACTGGGCGCTGGCGATCGTCGCTGTCGTTTGGATCGCCTTCTATCTGGGCAGGACTCGCGGTGGCCTTCATCTGACGGCCGTCGGCAACGATCCGGACAAGTCGCGACAGATGGGCCTCGACCCGGTCAAGGTGCGCTACCTCGCCCTCGTCGGCACCGGGGTGTTGGCAGGGCTGGCGGGCACCCTCATCCTGAGCAACGCGCAGAGCTTCAGCGACGGCATGACGGGGGGCAGGGGGTTTATTGCCCTGGCGGCTCTCATCCTGGGCGGCTGGCGCCCCTGGCATGCCCTTGGTGCCTGCGTGCTGTTCGGGCTCTTCTCCGCCCTTCAGATCCAGCTCCAGGGGCAGCCGATCCTTGGGCTAGACGTCCCCAGCGACGCATGGACGGCCCTGCCCTACTTGGTGACAATAATCGCCCTTGCCGGCTTTCTTGGACGAAACCGCCCGCCATCTGGCCTCGGAAGGCCCTAAAATAGAAGGCTGATGCTGAGCTTGTGCCTTTACCTTGCGGTCACTCCCGTGTCCGACGTCGTGTTCGACCAGGTCGGGCGGGTGCACGCGAAGCTGACTGAGGCGTCTTTCACCGCAGCCTCCAAGCTCTCTGGCACCGGGGAGACATTGCAGTCCAAGTTTGAGATCAGGTACCGGTGGCCGTCGGTGTTCCGCTTCCGAGTCATGAACCCTAGGAACGGCGCGCTTTTGCGGGACCACTCGATCGAACCCACCCGCGTCGTGGACTATGACCCGGCCCTGGGCCAGTACACAGCGACCGACAGGAAGCGCGGCGACTCTCTCGGCAAGACTCTCGCCGAGCTCGATCCCAATCTGGACGACATCATGCTCGCCTTCACCGATCCCAAGGGCATGGAGGTCTGGCTCGACTCGATGGAGCTGCTCGCGCCGTGGAGCGTAAGCGTGGGGAGCTCGACGGTCAAGATGTCGTACGCGAAGGCTGAGCGGAAGATCGTTCTGGAAACGGAGCGGAGCACGGCGCGAGTAAAGCGAATTGACATCACGACCGGGCCGCAGCGGCTCGAGTGGACGCTGACGTACCGGCCGCGCGTCACGAACCTCGTGTTCGCCGCGCCGGACGGCGTCTACGAGGTCCCGCTCTTCGACCGGGAAATGCGCCTTCCGACGTACACGGACGCAAACGCCAAGCGCGTCGCGGAGAAGGTCTTCGACGCGTACTCCGGCCTATCGGAGATCGGATACAAGGTCGGGCGGGACAGCGGTACGACGACGGTGTACCTTCGCGGCAAGTTCGCGCGACAAGACGACGAGAACGCGACCTGGGTCTATGACGGCACGACGCTCACGCTGTACCATAAGAAGTCGAAGAAGTGGTACCGCGGACGGCTCGGCTTTCCTGACGTCGTGGACGCGGTCGGCAGCCTGGGGACCCGAGTGGATCCGACTCTGCGGCTACTGATGACGGGGTTCAACGCCTATCGCAAAAGGCTCGGCGATGGCGCGTCGGTCAGCGTCGCAGGCACGATGGAACTCAAGGGTGAGCCCGTGACGATCCTCGAGTCGGTCAGCGCGAACGCCTTGATCTCGCTGGTCGTGCGTGACCGCGATGGCAGAGTCATCAACTCGCGGACCCGTGCAAACCAGCAGGGAGAAATCTCGACGGAGACCGTGGACCTTTCCTACGAGTACATCCCGGTGCCTCGCGACGCGCCGACGCGGCTCAAGCTCACGGTCCCAGCCGGAGCCAGGCCGGTCAAGCTTGAGCCGCGTCCAGTCGGCTAGGCGGCGAGCAGGCTGGCCTGGGCGTTCTTGAAGGTCCTCAGCGCCTCTTTGATGGCTGTGTCTTCCTCACCAAACCGCGGCGACGGCGCGACGATGTCCGGTACGAGGCCGTTGCCCTCTAGGCGCACGCCCTTTATGGTCACGTAGTCCATCAACGGGAACTGCAGTAGAAAGCCGTGGTCAAGGACACGCATCGTAGAAGCGAGCACCGCGCCCGCAGAGGGAGTCCCGATGATCTTTGCGCCGCGCTGTTCCTTCAGAGCAGCCGCGATCATCTCGGACGCGCTGCCAGTGCCACCGTCAACGAGCACAGCGATCTCGCCCTTGAACGGCTCCTTGTTCCGGCGCAGGGGCCGGACCTTTGCGGAGTTCCACTCGGCGATCTTGAAGACGCTCGGGTCCTCGTCCTTGGTCTCTTCCTTGTAGCGGTTGAGCGCCGATCGGTCCACGAACGTGCCAAGGGCCTGGTCGCGGGTCAGGAGGAAGCTGGAAAAGTGCAGGAGGTTGATGACGCGCCCGCCGCCGTTGCCACGTAGGTCAATGATCAAGTTCTTCGCAGGGTCAACCTGCGACATGAGCTCTTGGACCTTTGCGTCGCTGTACGTCGCGTCGAACGACGGGATCGTGACGAGCGCGGTCTCCTTTTCGGGCCACGCTAGCTCTTCCGGCAGCTGGATCTCAAACGGGGTGCGGACGAGCTCGCGCTCGATGACGACTCCGGAGCGGTCAACCTTCACGTTGACCTTCTGGCCCTCTTCGCCCGCCAGGTCGGCCGGCTGCCGCACGGGCTTGCCGTCGGCCTCGATAATCAGGTCGCCGATCCTCAGGCCCGCCTTAGAGGCAGCGCCGTTCTCGTAGACCTTGATCACGCGGATCCCTTTCTCTTCGATCTCGATGCGGACGCCGATGCCCACCATCCTGTTCGTCGCGCGCCGCTCAGCGGCGACCGGCGAAAAGAGGAGGATGTGGCTGAACCCAAACTGCTGGAGCGCGGTGTTGATGACGAAGGCGAACTCCTCCGGGCTCTTAGACTCGTCGAGCTTGTCCTGGTACTTGGTCACGAGCTCGGGCCACTTGGCAAAGTCCACGCCCGGGACGAACGCGACCTTCGTAAGGACCTCCTGCATTTCCGTCAGGACGGCCTTCTTCGTCTTCTCGTCGAAGTCGGGCTTTGTTGCGGCCTCCTGGGCAAGGGCGAGGCAGGAGGACAGGACGAACAGTACGGTAGCGGCGAGTCGGAGGTATCGCTTCATGGTGCTTCAAGTGCCCGCTTAGGCCAGTCTAGATTGTAGTACGCCGGAGCGCAATCCTTATGTGCCGCATTTCATTCTGCGGCTCCCTATATAGACGGACGGTGCCGCAGGCAGTTCTGGCCCGCCGGGCCGAGAGGCCCTAGCCCCGCAGCACTCTCAGGGCGATTTCGAAGTAGATGACCAGACCCGTCGCGTCCACAAAGGTCGTAATGAAGGGGGCCGACATGACGGCCGGGTCTATCCCGAGCCGCTTGGCCGCCAGCGGCAAGAGTGACCCCACCGAGCTGGCCCACAGAACCACGATGGGCAGGCTTATCGCCACGACCAGGCTCAGTTCGACCCCGGCGCTCCAACCCAGGTAGGCCCGGAGGAACCCCAAGAGCCCGAGCGTCAAGCCGATCAAGACCGCTGTCGCGACCTCGCGGCGCAGCACCCTCAACCAGTCCTTGCTCTGGACGTCGCCGATCGCGAGGGAGCGGGTGAGGGTCGTCGTGACCTGTGCGCCGCAGTTGCCCCCCGCGCCGATGATCAGCGGGACGAAGAACATTAGCGGCACGATCTGAAGGTCGGACTGGCCCTGGCCGTAGTGCCGCATTACTGCGCCCGTGAGCGTTTCTGCGATGAAAAGCGCCCCCAGCCAGGGCAAGCGCCTCTTGGCGAGCTGCCAGACGCTGAGTGACATGTACGACTCTGCGTCGCCAGTCACAGCGCCGAGCATAAGGACGTCTTCGGTCTCTGCCTCCTCCAAGACGTCCTGTGCATCGTCTCCGGTGAAGAGCCCGACCATGCGCCCGCGTTGGTCGAGCACGGGGAGCGCGTAGAGGCCATAGCGCGACATGCGACGGGCCGCGTCCTCGTCGGACTCCAGGACCGACGCCGTGACGACCTCCTTGTTCATCAGTTCAGAGACCGGGATGTCCTGCGCCGCCCGCAGGCCCTTTCGCAGGCTGAACACACCGAGCATGTGGCCGTCCGCATCGAGCACGTAGAGGTCGTTGATCGTCTCGTACTTCTCTTCCGGCGACTTGCGCAGGTCTTCCATGACCTGGTTCATCGTCGCACTTGGCTCGACTCGGAAGAAGTGCTCGGTCATCACGCGGGCGACGCTGTCTTCCGGGTACTGCAGGAGGCGCTGGATCTCGCCAGCGTCCTCCTGTGGGATCATCGCGAGCAGCCGCGCGTAGCGCTCTTCGCCGATCTCCTCTCGGAGGTCGAGCGCGTCGTCCATCGGCAGGAGGTCGAGGTAGCGCGCGAGCTGAGTGTCGGGAAGCTCTTCGACGAGCGAGCGCACCGTCTCCGTCGGTGCGTCAATGAGCGAGAGGGCGGCCAGCTCGTCCGGGAGCTTCGCCAAGAGCGCGATCCCCTCTTCCGGGGTCATCCTCTCCAGCGCGTCTGCGACGTCCTCCGGGCGCAGCGCGGCCACATCGAGGGCGGCGGTGCCGTCCGACTCGATCCAGGCGCGCAGGCGCTCGAGCAGGGTCGTTTGCGTGCTCATCGAGGGGTCCGCTCCCGATGTTACACGGGCTCGAAGCAGGTTCGGGCACTGTGACGGTGCGCCGGTATCATCCTCGCGATGGTCGAGCGATTCAAGGCGCACATCGCGACGTCTGGCCTCATCCCCGAGGGAGCAACCGTCGTGATCGGGTACAGCGGAGGCGCCGACTCGACCTGCCTGCTCGACCTATTGAGGCAGTGCGTCGTGGACGTCATTGCGGCGCACCTCCACCACGGGCAACGCCCTGAAGCCGACAAGGAGCTCGAGCTGTGCGCTGCGTTCTGCCAGCAGATCGGCGTTCCGTTCATGAGCGGCCGCGCCGACGTGCCGCGACTTGCGCGCGAGACTGGGACCGGCCTCGAAGAGGCGGGCAGGCACGCGCGATACGAGTTCTTCGAACAGTGCCTCGCCCAGACCGGCGCGGACCTTGTCGCCACGGCGCACACGCTCGACGACCACGTCGAGACTGTCTTGCTCAGCCTCGTGCGGGGCGCGGGGCTGCGCGGGCTTGCCGGGATCCAGGCGAAGCGTGGGAGGATCGTCCGTCCAATTCTGCCGTTCTCCCGCGATGAGACGCGAACTTACTGTGAAGAGCGCGGGCTCTGGTTCCACGACGACCCTGCTAACGACGACGAGTCGTTCGCTCGCGTGAGGGTCCGAAAGCGGATCGTGCCAGAGATCGAGGCGATCAACTCAGCGGCAAAGTCGGCGATCGAGCGGCTCGCCCAGATTGCAGACCAGGAGGACAGGTTCTTAGACGGCATGGCGGCTGCTGCGCTGGAGCAGTGCGAAGACAAGCCGAACGGCCCCTTGTTCTTCCTGAGCAAGGACGTGGAAGCGTCGTTCGACAGGTCCGCCCTGTCGGCCATCCCGAGCGTTCTGTTCGACCGCGGTATCCGGCTGGTGACGGGCGCCCTCGGCGCCCCGTTCGACAGTTCACAAGTGAGCGCCGTCAGCAACGGATTGGAGGCTGGTAGCAGCGGATCAGTGACGGCCGAGGGGGGCGAGGTCGTCGTCGAATGGACTGCGAGCACCGTCACGGCCCGGCGCCTTGCCGTGGAATCGCCCTACCGCTTCCCGCTCACCGTTCCAGGGGAGACCGCAAGCGACGAGTTCGGATGGGTCCTCACAGCCGAGTCCACGGGGCCAGAGGGGTACCAAAGAGAGCCTAAGAGCCTGGACGTCGTTCTGGACGCGAGGGCTGTCAAAGGCCCCCTCTACTTCCGATCATATGAACCAGGCGACACCGTGACGCCACTTGGCTTTAGTGGAACAAAAGAGGTGCGCGGGGTGCTTTCAGACATGGGGTTGACGGACGCGGCCAGGCGGCGGCTACCGATCGTCTGCGACCTCATTGGGCCGGTCTGGATCCCCGGAGGGTGCATCGCCGACCGCGCGAAGGTGACGGACCAGAGCAAAGACTGCGTTAGGCTCAAGTTCGGGCCGATTTGAGCCCAAAACCGTCATAATGACGGAACGAGCCCCCGAGGCCGGGCGTAGGCACATGAGGGACACAAGGAACAGGGATTGATTTGAACAAGAGTGCACGCGGCCTATTCATAGCTATTCTCGCCGTCATCGCCGTTTTCTTCCTGCTCAACGCGTTTGGAAACGGTACTGGGATGGGGATGCTCGGCAAGAAGGCGACCCGGTTCGACATCACCACCTACAAACAGGAGATCGAGGCCCGAAACGTCAAGTCTGCAAGGTGGCAGGGATCTGAGATCAGTGGCGAACTGCAGGACGGAACGAAGTACACGACCCGCTACGTCTCGATAGACTCTCAGTCTGCCGAGAGCCTCGTCAACCTGATGGAGGCGAACGGAGTCAAACTCACCTCCGAGCCGCCGCCTGCCAGCGCGACGATCCTGCCGTTCGTCGGCATCTTCCTCCTGCCGGTCGCGCTGATCATCCTGTTCTACTACGTCTTTATCCGGCCCGCCCAACAGGGCGGAAGCCAGGCGATGAACTTCGGGCGCAGCAAGGCGCGACGGGTCGGCGAGCAGAACCCCAAGGTCACGTTTGACGACGTCGCGGGCATTGACGAGGCCAAACAAGAGCTGTCAGAGATCGTTGACTACCTGAAGAACACGAAGAAGTACGTCGCGCTCGGCGCGAAGATACCGAAGGGCATCCTCCTGACCGGCCCTCCTGGCGTTGGAAAGACCCACCTTGCGCGCGCGATCGCAGGCGAAGCGGGCGTGCCGTTCTTCCACATCAGCGGCTCGGACTTCGTCGAGATGTTCGTCGGCGTCGGCGCCGCGCGCGTGCGCGACCTCTTCGAGACGGCGAAGGCCCACCGGCCGTGCCTCATCTTCGTGGACGAGATTGACGCCGTCGGCCGTCAGCGCGGTGCTGGGCTCGGCGGCGGTCACGACGAGCGTGAACAGACGCTCAACCAACTCCTTGTGGAGATGGACGGTTTTGACGCCAACACGGGCGTCATCATGATCGCCGCGACCAACAGGCCCGACGTCCTCGACCCGGCGCTCCTGCGGCCCGGCCGCTTCGACCGCCGCGTCGTCGTGGACTCGCCCGACGCGAACGGGCGCGAAGCGATCTTGAAGATCCACGCCAAGGGCAAGCCGCTCGCGGACGACGTGGACCTCAAGGTGATCAGCAAGCGCACACCCGGATTTACCGGCGCAGACCTGGCGAACACGCTGAACGAATCGGCGCTGCTCGCAGCTCGTCGCAACCACACGGTCATCAGCATGGCGGACGTCGAAGAGGCGCTCGACCGCGTCATGGCCGGCCCGGAGCGGAAGAGCCGCATCATGGACGAGGACGAGCGAAAGGTCATTGCCTACCACGAAGCTGGCCACGCGATCGTCGGAGAAGTGCTCGAACACTGCGATCCGGTGCACAAAGTCACGATCCTGCCGCGCGGAATGTCGCTCGGTTCAACGTGGGCGCTGCCCGAGAAGGAGACTTTCATCCAGAGCGAGCAAGAGCTGCACGACGACATCGCGATGTCGCTCGGTGGGCGCGTCGCAGAAGAAGTCGTCTACAACACCGTTTGGACTGGCTCGTCGAGCGACCTTCAGCGCGTCACGCGCATCGCTCGCGCAATGGTGTGCGAGTTCGGCATGAGCGAGCGCCTCGGCGCGCTCCAGCTCGGCAACCGCAGCCGCAACCCGTTCCTTGGCCGCGACTACTACAGCGAGGACCGCGACTACTCCGAAGAGGTCGCACAGATCATTGACGAGGAAGTGCGCCGAATCGTCGAGAGCGCGCACAAGCGCGCGAAGGACCTGCTGATGAGCAGGCGCGAGCAGTTGGACGCCCTCGTCGTCGCCCTGCTGGACCGCGAGACGCTCGACCGCGATGAGTTCGTCGCGGTGCTCGAGGGCCGCGAAATGCCGCCGCAGAGGCCGAAGGAAGACTTCGAGAAGGCGCCGGCAGAGCCCGAGGCCAAGCCCGATTCAGGCTCAAAGCGAAGTTCGGGCAAGCTCGAACCTGGCACAGCGTCCGGTCAAGCTTGACAGATTCACCGAGTTCGGTATCATAGGCGGGAACTCACCCCCGATTCCATGAACGCTCAGGAACTGTACGAGAGAGGCTTCGAGCTGAGGTGCAGCGGCAGTTATGGGGAGGCCAAGAAGATCCTGCAACAAGCTCTGAGCATCGAGCCCGGGCATGCCGACGCACAGTGGCAGCTGGGGCTCATCGAGGGTTTTGAGGGCGACTTCGACGGATCCACGGCAACACTCGCCCGCGTCGTCGAGGAATACCCCGACCATGTCGGTGCGCGCTACGACCTCGCGATGACGCTCATGATGCTTGGGATGGAGGCCGAGGCCTGCGCCCACTTCCAAGAGGTCCTGCGGCTGAGCCCAGACCACGAAAAGGCGAAGCAGCAGATCATCTACTGCCAATAGTCGCGACGGGCCAATGGCTTTCCTTCGCAAACACTGGCCCGTCCTTCTGATCGTTATCGCTGCGCTCGTCGCGGTCTCTCCTGCGCTTAAGCCCGGCACCGCGATCGGTCCATGGGACGACCTGCGCTCGATGATGGACGGGCGCGAGACACCGCGCCCGTTCGACGTTCTGCAGATGGACGCGGTGCTGCAGTTCTACGGCTGGCGCGACCTGGTGCTGGAATCGTGGGGGCGTTTCGAACCTCCCTATTGGAACCCCTACCAACTGATGGGGACGCCGCTGCTCGCGAACTCGCAGTCCGGCGGGTTCTATCCGTTGCACGTCCTGCTCGGGGTCTTGCAAGTCCCGACCGCGATCGCGGTCATGCTCTTGGCCTGGTTCCACCTGGCATGGTCGGGCCTCGGTGTGCGTGCTCTGGTCTTGAGGATGGGAGGTTCCGCGCACGGCGCAGCGGTCGGTGGAGCGTTGTTCGCGGTGTGCCCGTTCTTGCTCAGCTGGGTCGGCCTGGCGAGCGTGCCGACGACGTGCGCGTGGATCCCCTGGGCGCTCGCGTTCGGCCACGATGTCTTCGACGGGTCGCGCAAGCGATGGAGGTCGTGCGGCCTGCTCGGGGCGTGCATCGCAATGATGCTCCTTGGCGGGCACCTGCAGTTCTCGGCCTATGGGTTCATGGCCGTCGGTCTGTTCGCCGCCTGGCAGTCGGTCGCGACGAAGATGTGGAGCGGGCTCGGGCTGGCCCTGGTCGGCTGCGTGCTGGGCGGGCTGTTGTCGGCCCCCCAGGTCGTCCCCGTGCTCGAGTACAGCAAGTTCAGCCACCGGCAGAACGCTCCTACCGAGGAGGGGTACGGGTTCTATGTCCGCAGTGCAGTGAAGCCGATCGAGGCGGCCGGCGTCGTCTTTCCCGACGCCCTCGGAACGCCAGGAAGGGCTGCACCCGGCGAAGGGCCGGTGAAGCTCGGGTCGTTCTGGCCCGCCTACACGAAGGTCGGCGGCAACTACGCCGAGTCGGCGATCTATCTCGGCCCCGCCGTGCTGTTCTTGCTAGCGCTCGCGGTGTTCCGGCGCGGGTGGCGTAGCGCGGGCGCGGTGGGCACAGTCGGCGCACTTGGCCTGCTCTTGGCGCTCGGCACGCCCCTCAACAAACTGCTCTACTTCTACTTCCCTGGCTGGTCCGCGACGGGCAGCCCGGGTCGCGCGTCGTTCTTGTTCGTTCTTGCAGCGTGCGCCTTGGCCGGCTGGGCGTGGCCCCGTGAAGGCGAAGTCTTCTGCGTACGAAAGCCGACCTACATCCTGCTCGCATTGAGCGCGTTGACTATCGCCCTCGTCGCCGTCTTTGCTCCGGGGTTGTCGGCCTGGAACCCAGCCCTGCAGGAGGTCATAGGGGCGGCAGTCTCCGCTAACGTCGCGTTCGTCCTCCCCATCGCGCTCGTTGCGCTCGCGCTGACCATCGGGGGGGCTTTCGCGCTGGAGAAGGGAAAGCCCGTCTACGCCTGCCTCGCGTTCGTGCTTGCGACGATCGTCGTCGCTGGCCCGCGTCTGGTGCCCGTCGGCGAACCCCTTCCACGCGGCGTCCCGAACCCAAACGAGCGCAACGCCTTCGTCAACCCCGACTGGCAGCTCCTCGTCGGCCTGCCCGTCGTCCAACCGCCCAACACGGCGACCATCGAGCGCAAGCTCGACGTCGCGGGCTACGACTCGCTCATCCACCGCGACACCTTCAGGATTCTCAACGAGATCAACGGTCGCGACTCCGCGCCAGAGGCGAACGGAAACATGACGCTCATCAAGCCAGGGTTCGACCGTGACAAGCTCGCAGCGGCTGGCGTGTCGGAAGTGCACCTTCTTCGTGAGGATGGCGGGCGCGCACTAGAGTCTGTACGCGGGATGCGCGCCCAATACCTGTTCTACGGCGATGGAGGAAGTGATACATCTGCCGAAGTTGATCGTCTGACGGTCGCCCCCGAGCCGCCACGGGTCGTCTCCGATTCGGCAACGAAGACCGTCGTGCAAGTCGCTAGCCCTGCGACCCTCCTGCTCCGCGACCGCAACATGCCCGGCTGGACCGCGGCGGCAGACGGCTGGGACCTTCCAATCAAGGACGGCCCGTTCCGCGAGGTCCAGGTCCCTGAAGGCGCGCACGAGGTCGTGTTCACCTACACCCCTCCCGGCCTCAGAACCGGCCTCATTTGCCTCACAGTCGGCCTTGTCGGCCTCGTTGGCAGCCTGCTACTAGGCCGTAAGAAGCAGCCCTAGTAATCGAACGGGCCCACATCGGGCACGAATCTTGTAGAATAAGTGCTGAGGTTCGCTTTCGTCCATGCCGGGACGTTCTATTGTTGAGCCCCTGGTGTCCCCCAGCATTATTCGGGACATTCAGGAGGCAGGAGAGTACGTCGTTGTTATCTTTAACAACGACTACAACAGCTTTGACCAGGTCATCGCCGTCCTGATTCACGCGACCGAGTGCGACCTCCAAGAAGCATCGCTCGAAGCCTGGGAAGCCCACACCTTTGGCGCCGCCAAGGTCCACGAGGCGCCCCAGCACGAGTGCCGCCACGTCGCACGCATCATCTCCTCCGTCGGAGTCCTGACCGAAGTGCGGCGAGGGGACGACGTATGACAAAGTTCGACACTTCGATCCTGTTCGCCCAGTCGCCCGTCTATTCTGGCGTCGGCATCGAGCTGCCCGAGAGGCAGATCGAAGAGCTCGACACCCGCGGCGAAGGGTGGATCGTCACCGTTTTTGACAACGACAAGAACACCTACGACCAAGTGATGGTTGTCCTCATGCTCGCGACTGGGTGTACGAGCGAAGAGGCGTACATCGAGGCCTGGGAGATTGACCACTACGGAAAGTGCGTCGTCCACAAGGCGTGCGAGGGCGAGTGCCGCAAGGCCGCCGGCGTCATCGCGACGATCGGCATCAATGTCGAGGCGACGCCGGACGAGTAGGCCCCCTCCCCATCGGTGGGGAGAGGGATATGAGTCATCGGACCAAGCGGTCCAGGGGGAACGGCGGGCTCGCCAGCGGCTTGGCCGCCAACGAGACCAGCAGCGCAGGGTTGTCGTCGGCCGCTATCCTATTGGAGCTGAGGGCCCCACAGACGCGGCAGCGGTGGATGACGGCCCATTCGCCGCCCTTCCTGACCCAAACGGCCACGGGCTCCATCACGCCGCCGCAATCGGCGGCGCGGTCGCCGGGTTCGATGTCCAAGTGCAGGCTGCACAGGCACCAGGGACAGTGGTTCCGGTGCTCGCTGCCTGCTCCGCCCGTTGCCACGGGCTCGCCGCAGTGTGCACAGTGGAACATGCCGCGCTCGGCCGCGCGGAAGCCGGTCTTATGTCGTTGTTTCGTTCTCTTCAAGCATCCTCGTGTGCCCGATGGGCACGGGGACATGGCGCGACAGTGCGCGCGTTTGTGCGAGATTGACGCGAGCGGACGCCAGAGCGACGTCCGTGCAGGGCCGGTCAGGCCGAGAACGGAAGGCTCAGGACGACCAGGGCAACGACATTCACTTGATTCATAAAACGCCTCCGGCGAGGAATGTACCCCGGCTCACTCTTCCAGCGCAAGTCGCAGGACCTGGCTTGCATTGCTGACGTAGTGGACCTTGAGCTTCTTCCTGATCTCGTTCGGCACGTCTTCGAGGTAGTCCTTCTTGTTCTCCGACGGCAGGATGACGGTCTTGACGCCCGCCCTGTGCGCTGCGAGGACCTTCTCTTTGATCCCGCCGACGGGCAGGACCTCGCCGGTCAGCGTCAGCTCGCCCGTCATGGCCAACCTCGGCAGGACCTTGCGGCCAGAGACCAGTGAGACCAGCGCCGTCAGCATCGTGACGCCCGCGCTCGGGCCGTCCTTTGGCACGGCGCCAGCGGGCAGGTGTATGTGGATGTCGTGGTCTTCGAAGAACTGCGGGTCCACGCCCAGCTTCTTCGCGTTAGAGCGGATGTAGCTCAGTGCGGCCGTGACGGACTCCTTCATCACGTCTCCCAACTGACCGGTCAAGGTCAGGCCCCTCTTCCCCTGCATCATGGTGGACTCGACGAAGAGCACGTCCCCCCCGACGGGAGTCCACGCGAGCCCGATGGCGATTCCAGGTTTGAGCTGGCGCTCGCTGATCTCGTCGTGAAGGTATCGCGGCGCGCCAAGGACCTCTTCGACAAACGCCTTAGTGACGGTGAGCTTCCTCGTCCGCCCCTCTGCGAACTGCAGGGTCGCGCGCCGCACGACGCTCCCGATCTCCCGGTTGAGGTTCCGAACCCCTGCTTCGCGCGTGTAGTGCTGAATGATGTGAGTGATCGCCGGAGCCTTGATCTCGATCTTGCCTGGCGAGAGGCCATGGTCTTCGATCTGCTTGCCTACCAAGTGCCGCTTGGCGATCTCGAGCTTCTCATGCTCTGTGTACCCGCCGAGCTCGATGATCTCCATCCTGTCTCGCAGCGGCGCGGGGATCGTGTCCAACCGGTTCGCTGTCGTGATGAAGAAAACGTTGGAAAGGTCGAAAGGCGCGTCCACGTAGTGGTCGCGGAAAGCGTAGTTCTGCTCCGGGTCGAGCACTTCCAGCATCGCTGAGGCCGGGTCGCCGCGAAAGTCGCTGCCTAGCTTGTCAATCTCGTCGAGCATGAAGACCGGGTTGTTCGTCTCGACCCGACGCAGGCTCTGCAAGATCTGTCCGGGCAGTGCGCCAATGTAGGTCCGCCTGTGGCCGCGGATCTCGGCCTCGTCGCGGATGCCGCCGAGCGAAATGCGAATGAACTTCCGCCCCATCGTCCTGGCGATCGAGCGACCGAGCGAGGTCTTGCCCACTCCCGGCGGGCCATAGAAGCAAAGGATAGGTTGCCGCACGGGCCCGTCCGTCTTGACTTTTCGGACAGCGAGGAACTCGACGATCCTCTGCTTGATCTTCTCCAGGCCGTAATGGTCCTCGTCCAAGACCTTCCGCACCCGCTTGAGGTCGAGCTGGTCTGTGGTCGAAGTGCTCCAGGGAAGCGCGGTGACGGTCTCGACGTAGGTCCGCGCGACCGAGTACTCCGGTGAGCCGGGATTGATCCTCTTGAGCCGTTCGTATTCGCGGCTGACCTCCTTGAGCGCCTCCTGCGGCATGGCCGCCCTTTCGATCTTCTCCCTTAGCTCCTCTAGATCCTCGACCCCGCCTTCGTCGTCGCCGAGCTCCTTCTCGATCGCCTTGAGCTGTTCTCGCAGATAGTATTCGCGCTGCGTCTTGCTCAGTTCGGCGCTGACCTCGCTCTGAACCTTGCTCGTCAGCTCCAAGACCCGCACCTCTTTGCCGAGCACCTCCAACAGCTTCTTCATGCGTGCCTTGAGGTCAACGGTCTCCAGCAGCTTCTGCTTGTCCTCGACGGCCATCGGCACGTGCGCGGCGACGAGGTCTGACATCACGGCCGGCTCCTGGACCGCCGTAGTCAGCGAGCGCAGCTCGTCCGGCATGACGGGGGAGAGCCGCACGGCCTGGTCGAACAGGGCCGCGACCGACCGACGCAGGGCTTCGACCTCCTCCGCCGCCTCCGGCGGGATCTGCTGCTCTTCGATCTGCTCGACGCGCGCACGCAGGTAAGGGCGTACCTGCAGCTGCTCGACGATCCGAAACCGCGACATGCCCTGCACGATCAACCGCACCTGGTCCGGGGTCTTCATCAGCGTTCGGATGATCACGGCGCACCCGACCTCGTAGATGTCTTCAAACCCTGGCTCGTCTGTCGTTGCGTCACGCTGCACGACGACGCCGATGATCCGATCCTGCCCCGCGACGCTGTCGTCAATGAGCTGCACGCCCGATGCTCGCCCGACGTTGAGCGGCGCGATCAGCATCGGGTAGATCACCGAGTCTCGCAGAGGCAGCAAGTTAAGCTCGGTCGGAATGTCTACGTGCGCGTCTTCGTCAGGGCCGACCTCGAGGGTCGGTCCAATGAATTCCTCGTCTAGGAGGTCGTGTTCGGTCGGGAGTTCGAGCTCTGACATTACAATCGTTGGATCGTGATGACCTTCTTGACCGTCACCGTTTTTGGCTTCCCTTCACACTTCGGGAGCGCAAGCAGAAGCATCCCAGCCCGGAAGCTCGCCTTGACGTGTTCTACGTCAACGGGCGCCTCGGGCAATGGGACCTCGCGCCAAAACTCGCCGTAGTCAATCTCAAGTTGGTGGGCGACCTGTCGCTCGTCCGGAAAGATGATCTCGTCGTAGCGCCATCCGCGGAGCGTTAGCGTGTTCTTCGTCGCGCTGTAGTGGATCGCGACCTTCTCCGACCTCACGCCCGCAAGCTCGACCTTGACGACGACGTAGTTCTGGGTCTCCAGCACGTCCACGCGCGGGCTCCAGCCCTTGCTCCGGGCAGGCTTGAGCCCTGCGCCGGTCATCTCGCCGGCCAGCCGCCCCATCTCCTTGCTGATCTGGTCCAGCCACTCGTCTTCGTCGCGATGGCCCACAGGGTCATTCTACCGACAGGCTAGGCGACCAGCCGCCAAACAAGGGCCACAAGACCGCACACCGCGAACCCGATCCCGATCGGCATCAGGGCGGACCACAGGGTCCACTTCCAGCTCTTGGTCTCCTTGTAGATCGTCATCAGCGTTGTGCTGCACGGGTTGTGCAGCAGGCTGAAGAGCATGAGGTTCACGCCGGTCAGCAGCGTCCAACCGCCGTGGTTGACCAGCACGTCCCGGGTCGCAGTCTCGTCCAACTCCAGCATGACGCCCTGCTGCGCCAGGGTCGAGCGCGCCACGTTGAGCGTCAGCATGAGGATCGTCGGCACGATGATCTCGTTCGCCGGGATCGCAAAGACGTACGCGGCCAGGATCACACCGTTCAGGCCGAGCGCGACCCCGAACGGATCCAGCCAACCGACGAAGTGGCCGGCCAGCGAGTCGCCGCCAACGATGATGTTGCTGGTGATCCAGATGAGCGCGCCCGCGGGCGCAGCCATCACGACCGCGCGCCACAGGACGATCAACGTTCGGTCAAAGACCGAGCGAACGATCACCTTCCCGATCTGGGGCGGGCGGTAAGGCGGAAGTTCGAGGCTGAAGTGCGAGGGCTCACCCTTCAAGATCGTCCTGCTCAGGACGCGCGAGACGAGGAGGGTCATCAGCACGCCGAGCACGGCGATCGCGAGCACGCTCCCGGCGGCCACCAGACCCGCCATCGCGGGCGGAGCGGTGGCGGCCACGAAGATCGTGCCAATGAGGATCAGCGTCGGCCAGCGTCCGTTGCAGATCGAGAAGTTGTTCGTCAGGATAGCGATGAGCCGCTCGCGCGGGCTGCTGATAATCCGCGTCGAGACGATCCCTGCGGCGTTGCAGCCGAATCCCATCATCATCGTCAGCGACTGCTTCCCTTCTGCGCCGGCCCACCGGAACGCGCGGTCGAGGTTGAACGAGACGCGAGGAAGGTAGCCGTAGTCTTCAAGCAGCGTGAACAGCGGGAAGAAGATCGCCATCGGCGGGAGCATTACGCTGATGACCCAGGCGGTCGCCAGGTACACGCCGTCCACGAGAAAGCCCGTGACCCACGAGGGTGAACCCATCGAGCCGAACATCGAGAGCAGCCACGGGTGGCCTTGCCCGATGAGCAGGTCGTTGAGCATCGCCGATGGCACGTTCGCCCCCGTGACGGTGATCCACAGGACCGCTGCGAGCATGAGCCCCATCACCGGAAGGCCCCAGACCCGGCTGGTCAAGACCCTGTCGAGCGCCAGGTCCAGCGCGAACTTTCGTGCCTCGCCCTCGCGCACGACGGCCCGCTCGGCGATCCGCTCTGCTTCTTCGAACGTACGCTCGACAATCGCCTCGTGGACGCGACCGCCGAGGCTTTGTCTGTACTGCGCTGCGGCCTGGAGAATTCCCTCGACCGCCATTATTGACCTCCTGCGAGCGAGAGCGTCCCGTGACTCGGCTTGCCGAGCGTCCCGCTCCTGAGCTCGTTCTCGACCCCGACGTCGCCTTCAAGCAACCGGAGCGCGATCCACCGTGCGTTCAGGATCCCTGGGTGCTCCCTTTCGATCTCCCGGACGAGCGACACGACGGCCTTGTCCAGCTCTGGGTCGAGGTGCGCGATTCGGTGCGGGCGGAGCGCGACCTGGCCCTCGACGACGTCCGCCACGGTCGCTGCGAGCTCAAGGAGGCCCTTCTTGCTCCGCGCCGACATGGGGACGACGGGGACGCCAAGGTCGCGGGCCAGCGCGCGGTCGTCTATCTTCATGCCGTGCCGCTCCGCCTCGTCCATCAGGTTCAGCGCCACGACCACGCGGTCTGTGATCTCGAGGATCTGGAGCACGAGGGCGAGGTTCCGTTCGAGGGCGGTCGCGTCTACGACGACTACGGTACAGTCCGGGCGCCCGAACAGCACAAAGTCGCGGGCGATCTCTTCGTCCACGCTGTTCGAAAGCAGCGAGTACGTGCCCGGCAGATCCACGAGCCGATAGGCCTTGTCGCGGAACTTGTACGCGCCCTCTTCGCGGACGACAGTCTTGCCCGCCCAGTTGCCCACGTGCTGGCGCATCCCCGTCAGGGCGTTGAACACGGTGCTCTTGCCCGTGTTCGGGTTGCCAGCGAGCGCGATCAGAAAGTCAGAGCCCTCGGTGCGACGCATCGGCACGATCTTGTCGCCCGCGCTGCACGAACCGCAGGCGTCGCACGCCTTCGAAACTTGCTTCAGTTCTTGCACGGTGTCACTTCGATCTTGTCCGTCTGGTTGTCGCGCAAGGCGACGACCGTTCCGCGGATGCGGAACGCGATCGTGCCCCCAAGCGGCGCGTCGAGCACGCGCTCGATCTCCGCCCCAGGCACGAACCCGAGGTCCATGAGCCGCCGCTTCTCCTGTCCGACCATGTTCAGCGCAGAGATCCGCGCCTTCCCACCGACTGGGATCTGTGTCGCACTCACTTTGCGCCCCCCTGCTTCCTGACGAACCGGGCGATCGCCCGCTGAGTGGTCTCGCTGACGTGGTGTTCGATCCCTTCGGCGTCGAGCTCGGCTACTTCCTTGGGGACGCCCACCGCCTCCAAGAACCGCACGATGAGCACGTGCCGCTCCAGGAGCGACTTCGCCAGCTCCCCGCCCTCCTTGGTCAGCTCGACCCTCCGGCGGGGGTGCACCCGGACGAGACCGTCGCGCTGGAGCCGGTCGAGCGTCTGCGTGACCGTCGGCTGCGACACGCCCAGCGCCTCGACCAGATCGGCCGTGCGAACCTCCTCACGGCCCTGCATGAGCCTGTAGATCAGCTCGACGTAGTCCTCGGCCACCTCGCTCCGATGGTCGTCGCGTGCCCTCGCAAACGGGTTCTCCGCCAGTGCCACAGTCATATCCTACCGAAGTTAAGCCATGGCTTATATAGGTTTGGCTATAAATGGGGCCATTTTGGGCCTTGGGGCCGATCGGCTGGGCCGAGACGGGCCGGGCGCCAGAGGTAACCTTCGCGTCCTTGGGCGGTTAGCTCAGTGGTAGAGCACTTCGTTCACACCGAAGGGGTCGTAGGTTCAAGTCCTATACCGCCCACCATTCCCCCTCAAACAGCCGCCTTGCGACAAGCAAGAGGGAGAATGTGCCGACAATGGAATACGAGGGTAGGAATGTCCGCCCACCAACGGATCGGCGAGCTCCTGGTCGCAAAGGGGCTGATCACGCAGGACCAGCTCAAGCAGGCCCTGGCTGACCGTGGCGACACGTACTTCCGGCTCGGCGAGATCGTGGTCTCCAAGGGCTGGGTAACCGAGGACGACGTCCTCGATTGCCTGGCCGAGCAGTACCACATCCCCGTCGTTGACCTCACCCGGACTCATCCGAGCCACGAAGCGGTCGAGCTCCTTGGCCTCGGTTACTGCCTGGCGCGGCAGGTCCTGCCCCTGTCCAAGCGCGGGCCGAGGATCGTTTGTGCGGTGGCCGACCCCCTGGACAACCCCCTCTTTCAGGCCCTAGAAGACGCCCACGGGCTCGAGATCGAGCTCGTGCTCGCCTCGCCTACCGAGATCCGCGAGGCGATCCGCCGTCTGATGGAGTCGCAGAAGCCAAAAGTCTAGGAAAACCGAGTGAGATTCGAGCCTGGGCGAGCCGACAATCGAATTAGGGCACGGCGGAGGGCTCAAGGGCAACAAGCATGTTTAAAGAGTATCAGCGGTTGGGCGACATTCTGGTCAGAAAGGGGCTGCTCAACGAAGACCGCCTGAACCAGGCGCTCTCCGCACAGGCTTCGTGCAACTCAAGGCTGGGCGAGATCCTCTCCGCCATGGGCTGGCTCAGCGAAGAGGACCTAGCGCGAGCCCTCGCCGAACAGTACGACTACGACTATGTCGAAGTCGAGGACCTTGAAGCCGACCCTGAAGCGCTCAAGCTCGTCACTGGCCGCTGGTCGCTGGCAAAGCTGATCCTTCCCTACGGCTATACCGATGGGCGCCTCGACGTCGTGATCGCCGACCCGATTGACGTCGAATCCACCGACGAACTTCGCGCCAGGACCGGCGCGCCCCTCAAGTTCAGCATCGCGCGAGCGACCGCGCTGCGCAACATGATCATCCGCTCGTATACGCTCGAGACGGAGACCGCTCCCAAGAAGAAGTTCCTGAAGCGCAGGATCAAGGTTGACCACCAAGTGGACAAGTCAGCGCTCCTCAACGCGCTCGACAGACTGTTGAGGGGGGCCGCGTAAGGCAATCGCCATGAGAGTCGTATCAATCGCAAGCGGAAAGGGCGGTGTGGGCAAGACCAGCGTCGCCGTCAACCTCTCGATCGCGCTCGCCAAGCAGGGAAAGAAGGTCGTGCTCTTCGACGCCGACCTGCAGCTGGCCAACGTTGACATCATGATCGGCTGCAACTCCGAGTTCAACCTGCAGCACGTCATCGGGGGAGAGATGTCGCTGCGCGAGATCATGGTGCAGGGCCCCTCGGGCATCTCGGTCGTCACAGGGGGCAGTGGCGTCACCCAGCTCATGCACGCCGGCCCGAAGAAAATGGCGACCTTCTTCTCGCAGATTGACGCCCTGGCTGAGGAGTTCGACATTCTCATCTTCGATACGGCCGCTGGCCTCGACAACCGCGTCTTCGCGTTCCTCTTGAAGTCGGACGAGACGCTCGTCGTTACGACGTCCGAGGCGACCAGCATCACGGACGCCTATGCGCTCATCAAAGTCCTGACGCGCAGGCAGCCTGAAGCCGTCATCCGTGTGCTGATCAACCGGGTCGCGACCGAGCACGAGGCAAGGAACGTCTTTGAGATCATCAAGACCACGGCGCAGAACTACCTCGACGTGGACCTCCTCTTCGGGGGCTACATCCGCCAGGACAGCGCGTTCGTCGAGGCGATGAAGAAGCGCCAGGCGATGATGGTCGCCTACCCGAGCTGCCGCGCCGCGACGGACTTTGAAAACGTCGCCCGCGAGTTTGCGATCCCAGTCCTGCCCAGAAAGCGCGTCGCCTGACCCAAGAGCGCGTATCCTAGGGCAAGCAATGGCCGAGAGGTTCGACTACGTCGTCGTGGGAAGCGGGCTGGCTGGGCTGACTTTCGCCCTGCGCGCCGCTGAGTCCGGGCGCGTCTGCGTCCTCACAAAGGCCGAATTGGCCGAGAGCAACACGAATTACGCCCAGGGCGGCATCGCCGCGGCGGTCGGCGAGTCGGACTCCTGGGAGCTGCACGAGAAGGACACCCTCGTCGCAGGAGCGGGCCTGTGCGACCCGGAGGCCGTGCGGTTCCTCGTCCAGCGCGCGCCGTCCGCAATCCAGTGGCTCAGCTCGCTCGGGGCGAGGTTCGACCTCGACGAAGCCTCCGACCTCGACCTCGGTCGGGAGGGCGGCCACAGCCGCAACCGCATCGTCCACTTCGCCGACCGCACGGGCTGGGAGGTCGAGCGCACCGTGACCGAGGCGGTGCGCCTGAGCCCCAACATTGTCGTGTACGAGGGCGCGTTCGTGACGCACTTGGTGATGGCTGGCGGCCGTTGTGTCGGCGTCTCCGCGCACCTCGGGGACCTGGGCGAGCGCGTCTTTACGGGCCGCGCCGTGATGCTCGCGACTGGCGGGTGTGGAAAGCTATACACCCACACGACGAACCCTCGCGTCGCGACGGCGGACGGCATCGGGCTCGCGGCCGACGTCGGCGCAGCGATCAAGAACATGGAGTTCATGCAGTTCCACCCGACGACGCTCTACCACCAGCAGCTCCGCGGGTTCTTGATCACAGAGGCAGTGCGGGGCGCTGGCGGGCTCCTGCGCAACCACCTGGGACGGCGGTTCATGTACGACTACGACGCCCGGTTGGAGCTCGCCCCACGAGACGTCGTCGCCCGTGCCATCGAGTCGGAAATGGCCAAGCTCGGCACGTGGTGCGTGTACCTCGACGTCACGCACTTGGAGCCGGAAGAGCTAGAGCACGAGTTCCCCACCATCTGGGAGCGGCTCCGCGAGGTCGGTATCGAGATCGAGAAGGACTGGATCCCCGTCGTTCCTGCCCAGCACTACTCGTGCGGCGGCGTCGTGACGGACCTGGTCGGGCGCACGAGCGTCCCAGGGCTCTTCGCCGCCGGCGAGGTATCGAGCACGGGCGTACACGGCGCAAACCGACTTGCCAGCAATAGCCTGCTCGAGGCCATGGTCTTCAGCATTTCCGCCGCCGAGCACGCCCCCGCAGAACCAGAGCAGACAGGCGACCCTTCGCCCTCCAAGGCGCCGAAGAGCATCGCAGAGAGCGAGGCGGTGAGGATTCGACACGAAGTCCAGCGCACGATGTCGCAGCACTGCGGCGTGTTCAGGACGAACAAGGGCCTCGCCGAAGCGCTGGAAGCGGTCGCAAGGCTGGAGCGTGAGTACGAAAGCGCGCCAGAAGCGCCGTTCTCCGACTACTCGCTGGAAACTCGCAACGTCCTGATTGCAGCGAGCCACGTGGTCAAGGCCGCCGCCGAACGAGAGCACAACGTAGGGTTGCACTTCAACGCGGACCTTAGCCCTCTGAATAACGGGGCGGTGGCACAAGCGCCGGCAGAGGGTTCGCCCACCCGGGCGACCTGAGGACGATGACGCACTCTCCAACTTCATTCGGCTCATAGTCAATCACAAGCCGACCAAGGGCCTGTGTGGCGACGAGCGACTTGATGTTCGAGACCGCGATCGCTGTGACCGGGCGACCGATCTCGAAGACCAGCGAACCGGGCTTGGCCTCTTGCGCCGAAAACCGCAGGGTCACGCCCTCCAGCGTCGCTTCTGCCGTGACAGTCTCGTCCGAAACGATCCTCACCTCGCTCATTAGCGAGTCTATGAATGGGGTCCTTGCGCCCCCAAAGAGGCCGGAACGCAGGTTGTACAGTGGCTCGACCAAGCTCTTGCGGACCGCCGAAAACCCGCGCCGTTCCCGGTACAGCACGAGCGCCCGCTCGGCCGCAAGCCCGGCCTGCAACATGGCTGCGTCGAGGCGCCGCTCCGGCAGGTGGCTCAGCGTCCCTGCCACGGCGACGAGCGCCGAGGCACGGCGTGCCGCCGCCTGGTCCTCCGACCACACGAGCCAGGTGTACCAGTCCCGCCGCCAGATGACGTGATTGAGCAGGTCGTTGGGCTCGCTCAACATCTCGCCGGCGGCGATGCGGCACTGCTGCACGAGCGCGTGCGCCGCAGCGAGGTCTATCCCCTCGCCGTTCCTGCCAAAAGGGAGGTCGCGCTGAGTGTGCGTCTCTACGGCATGGACCGCGTTGGCGAGGAACTCGGCGGTCACGGTGTCGGCGGCGTCCTTAATGAGCCGGTCCCGCGGGCCCAAGAGGCTTGCGAGCGCAAGGTCGCTCAGGCTCTGGACGTCGAACGGCGAGACCGTCGCGATGAGGTCCGTCGGAGAGCGGCCGAGCGTCAGTGGCCGACCGGCGGGGATGCGAAGGACGGGAAACCTGACCGCGAGCTTCGCCTCGGTCGTCACCGACTGGGGGCCATCGAGCAGGTCCGCGCCCGTGTTGCGGACCCCGGACAGAACGACGACCGGATAGCCGCCAGCCCGCGCCATGACGAGGGCGGGCGGCACGACCGCGCCAGGGCGGTCGAAGGTCCAGACGGCTGTCACTCCGCCCTCGTCGGGCCTCACTTCAAAGTCTATGAGCGAAGGCGTCGGCGAGGTCCAGACAGCCTCTCCCAGCTTGAACTCCTGGATGAGCTGGCCGAGCGCTGCCGCGCTCGCACCAGTCTTGCGATAGTGGCCAAAGGGCAGGCAGACTCGGACCCAGCCTGAGAACGACTCTAGAGAGGAGACCGTCCAACTGCCGCTCGAACCCGTCGTCTCAAGCCCGCTCGGTGGCCCGAGGAAAACAAGGAGGATCGGGGACTGACTGTCGTGGAACGACACGAGCGTCCACTTCGACGCCGGAGCCGGCACGTCCGCTCCGACGCTGCCCTCTGCCCAGCTCAGAAACGGGGACTGCAGGGTCGTCGTCGCAAGCTTGATTCCCTTCGGAAAGTAGAGCTCGAACCCAGGGCTGCGCAGGTTGACCCTGACCTTCGATGGGAGCCCCGCGACCTCTGGGCCCGAATAGAGCGCCGCTCGGTCGTTGACGTCAATCGCCTTGAACCCCGCCAGCGGCCGAGCGAACCTCAGAGTGTCCGAACCATCCGAGCTGCTCCTGAACCCCTCGGGACTGAAGTGGAACCCCGGGACGGTCGGCAGCCCCGAATAGCCGAAGCGTCCGAACGACTGCGGAGTCGCGACGGCAACGAGAAGAAGTGCGAATGCGCTAGTTGAAAGTCGTACCAAGGATCTCAATTCCAAGCCTGTTCCTACGTGCTGAGTAGCTCAGGCCGACCTCGCGGAATCCGATCCTGTATGCGACGATCAAAGTCTGGTCCAAGAAGGAGTCGCCCAAGTACTGGTCGAGATAATAGCCGTAATTGACGCGCCAGAGCGAGCTTGCCTTGAAATTGAGGCTGGCGCTCGCATTCAGACGCTGGACGTCAATGCTCTTGGTGACAAACCCACGGAGCGACCAAGCCCCGCTGAAGAAGTAAGCGTCTGTGCTGAGCCTGTGCCTGCCCAGGGCGAGGTCCGTGATCCCGTCAACGACGTAGTCGTAGTTCGTTTGGATGAACAGGCCGTTGCCAAAGCTCGTCGTGAGAGCCAGCGTGGCGTGGTGCGTGAGCGGGTCCGTCACGTTCGACCCACTGAAGTGCCCGAGCGTATAGCTCAGGTTGAGTGCCCGCCCTGGGCCGAGCCGCATCGTGTCGCCGATAAACCGCGCGCGGAGCCCCGCGCGGTTCGACGTGGTAGACGAAGTCGGGGACTCGAAGTTGGTCTGCGAGGCTTGCAGCCCGACGAAGAGCCGGGCGGGGCCCATTCGGATCGGGTCCTTCTCGACGATCATCGAATACTGGTTGCTACGGAACCGGGTGCCGTCAATGTTCTGGCCGTGCGAGGCGTTCAGGTTCGCGCTGTACCCACCCAGGTCTTGGGAGAGGTTCGCGTTCGCGAACATGCTCCGGTGTGCCGGAAAGTCCACTTGTGCAGAGAACGATGTCGAGTTGCTGGGCCTCCAGAACTGGCGCAGGCTGACACCCCAGTCGTTTCGTGCCAGGCCCCTCACCGTGAGTCCACCGTCCATGGTGCTTCCCTGGTTCCAGTTGAACTCGTAGTCCAGGTACATCCCGCCCGAGGCGCCCAGGCCGGCTCCGTAGTTCCGGCCATAGCGGAACCTCAAGAGGCTCGTCTGGCCAGGTCGCAGGTCGAGGTAGTAAGGGTAGTTGACGGCAAGGTCGTTGTTCGATATGTTGACGAACTGCTCGGTGATGATCGGCGACTGGGGCTGGGTGCTCGCCCGGAAGAGCGGCACCTTCATCACAGACTGGCTCCCTACGATGACGTTCGCCCGGTGGAAGTCCACCTGGCGAGCGGGATAGGCGATCGCCTTCTTGGCCTCGATGATCGTAAGCGCCTCTGAGATGTCAATGAACTCGACCTGGCCGGGTACTAGCGCGACTTCGGAAGGCGTCACGCCAGCCGGCGATATCTCGACCGTGCCAAGCTGCTCGCGCACCTGCTTCGTCGGGACAGCCAAATACCAGGCCCAAGCGAACCTGTACGTCTCCTGCTCGTACACGGCCGTACCGACGCCCTTGCGCTGGTTGAGGCGCATATAGAGCTCCTTGAGCTCCCAACTTTTGTCCCCCATCGTCAGCTTCGCGTTCTTGGCCCGGACTTCGTAGTTCGGAACCGTGAGCTGGATGTCGTCGGCGTCAATTACGATGTCTCGGTACCGGAGGTGGACGCCGCGGTTCTCGCTGCTGGCCTCGAGGATTTTGTGCTCGAGGCTGTACGCCATGTCCCGCTGGCCCACGACCTCGATATAGTCGTTCGCGCTCGAGAGCAGGGACCGGTCGGCGACGAAGACGACCTCGAGCGCGGCGACCGAATTGAACTTGGTGACGCTGGCGCGGACGGAGGCGGCGCCCGGAATGCTGCTTGCCTCCAGCACGGCGCGGGCGAGGCCGTTCTGGGTCGTTACAAGCGTCTCGCGGAACTTGCCTAGCGTGGTCTCGAAAAGGACGGCGGTGCCGTCTGAAACAAGCGAGCCCGCGCTGTCACGGACCTGGGCGGTAACGGTGATGGTGCTTCTGCCATCGGCGACGGTGACACCTGGGAAGGCCGTGAGCTCTATTGAGCCGTTCTGTCCGAAGGCGGCGCACGAAACGGCGAGAAGCGCGACCAGGAATGCAGATCGCGCGAGTGTCGCAAGCGCATGCCCAAACTTCAAGGTCATTACGATGATCGCCTAGTCGAAGGAGGATCGGGCCCGCCGAAGCGTCAACGGAGGCGGGCGGTAAGTGTCCGTTCTCGGCGATGATTCCGGGGAACGAGAAGGTTCGATCGGACGAGCCGATGCCCGTGCGCTGGACGGCTGCCGCCGAAGCGCGGCTCGCCAACATCCCCGAGTTCGTCCGTCCCATGGCGCGTAC
>JBBDXG010000017.1:48107-82667 GCA_040902435.1 Fimbriimonadaceae bacterium | reverse complement strand
AAGGAGGAGCGGCCCAGCCGAAGCTGGCCCGATCTTCCTGAGTTGCAGCCCTAGCGGATGACGTTGACCGGAACGATCTTCCGGACACGTTCGCCGTTAGGAGACTCGGCAAGGATCTCGACGCGGTAGGCGCCCGGGGCGACCGCCCTGTTCGCGTTGTCGCGCAGGTTCCAGGTGACCTGGTTCTCGCCGGCGTTGTCCGCACGGCCTCGCGACACGGTGAAGACCTCCTTGCCCGAGCCCGAAAGGACGCGGACGGAGACAAGCGCGTCCGCCGAGAGCGCGTAGCTGATCGTCATGGGTGCGTCGGAGATGCCGCGCGTCTGGCTGACGACGACGTTTCCAATCACCGGTCGGGAGGAGCCGCTCTGTTCGATCGAGACGACGAACTCGCGGGTGCCCTGTTGGCTCATGAAGTACGTGTAGCCGGACACAGACCGTAGGTCGCGGACCTCGCCCGTGGCAACGTCCGTGATCTTTGCTCGCACGTTGCGCGGGAGCGACGGCAAGTTCGGCCAGGTCACGGTGACGTCGCCTTCGGCGGCGTTGTTCACGTGTACGCGGAACTCAGTACTCGTCTTCTTGTTCGTGACCGCCTGCGCCAACCTCGTGAGCTGACCGTTGAGTTCGCCTTCGATCATCATGTCCACAGGGGCGTTGATTCCCTGAGGCGGTTCTGGGATCTTGGAGCTCTCGAGCTTCGACGAGTCTGAGACGTAGCCGATGAAGTTCTCGATGTCCGCGCCGTTGCCCGTCCTTGCGGAGAGCTGGAGGCGCCATTGCTTCTCCGTCTGCGCCCACGGACTGACTTCTGCCCTGCCCGAGTCAGAGAGCCCAGAGATCAGCACTGGCTGCCACGCGAGCCTGATCGGCTGGAACGTGTTGACGAATATCCAGTAGGCCTTGTGAGGCTCCATCTTGGACGTTTGGCTGGTCGTGAACTTGTACGAGCCAGGGCCGTCGCCGCTCGTACCGCGGTCCCAGTGCGCGAGCGCCGAGCTCACGAAGCCAAGGGCAACGAGCTCTGACCACGTGAACGAGTCCTGTGGCGCGTCGTCCACGACGGCGACAAGGTCGCTGAGCGGGACTGCGTAGTTGTAGGGGTTCCCGATCATGTTCCAGCCCCGGTGCATCGTATACAGGAGGCCACCCGTCGGCGTGTCCGCAGGGCGCGACGCGCCATTGAGGTCAACGTAGCCCTCGTCCGCGGTCGGGACGATCCAGATGCCCTCGCCACGGTTCGCGGTCGAGGCCGGAATGTAAGCTGCCTGGCCCGGATCCCACTTGTACGCGGTGAAGTCAATCTGCGGCGCAAGTCCGAGGACCGCGCCGAGCGAGTTGTCCGTGAAGTCGTAGGGGAACGTGACCATTTGTGCGTCTGCAGCGATCCGCATGCGCGGGGTCGCAGCGACCCTTATGACCGCGGTCAAGTTCTTCACGGGGCCCGGAGTCGGGTCGAACGTGATCGTGACGGGAAGCTCACCAAAGGTGTTCCCGTCTGACTCGACCTGCCACTCGACGAACCCGAGGGCGTTCGGCAAGATTGTCGGAACGACCTTTTCAGAAGGTTCGCCCGCGACGAGCGAGAGGCCCGGAGGGAGCGTGATGAAGAACCGCGTGTTCTGAAGGGTGACCGGCTGGTCGAGCTTCGCGAACTGGTTGTCCACGTACGCGCGGATCGTCATCGGGTTAGGACTCAGCCCGTCCTGTCCGCTCGGATCGTGGTTGACGAGCTGCGGCGCGTCCACAACGGCCGTGTACGGGTCGTTGTAGTCAGAGACGCCCCAGTTCGACTTGATCACATGGACGATCGCTCGCCGTGCGCCAGATGCCACCGTCTGGACGGGGAACTGCTGCACGACAGTCTTGTTGACGTTGAAGACGTCCGACTTCTCGATCACGCCGTTCGGGTTTGGGTCCTCGAACACCGGGAACGAGATGTTGTTGTCACGCAAGTGAACGTTGTAGTCGCCGCCCAGATTCAACATGTCTACGCTGTTCGCACCTCGGAACGTGCCCGAGATCGGGTCAACGTAGAGCTTCTGCATCGAGGCGCCCGGGAGGTTCGTCAGCCTCATGCCGACGCTGTGAGTCTGCCCGTGCAGGAACTCGACGTACTCTGGGAACTTTGCGCTCGTCCGCCGCAGGAGGTACTCGGTCCGGACCGGGTGAACCGTGGGAGCCGTGAGCCAGCCGCTGTATCCTTCTGCCGTCAGCTTCGGAGTTCCAAAGTTAAATGCTTGAACTGCAAACGCGATGTTCGAGCCCGTCTGTGTGTCTGGCTGGAAGGAGCCCGTGTGCTGGGCGCCCCAGACTCCAAAGTGCATTCCAATCGGCCGTGGCGCCTCGGTCAAGTTTGTGACCTCCCACCAAAGCACAGATGCATCGCCGAGCGTGCGGACCGTCAGAACCACCTCGACGTTCTCGCCGTCCGTCCATGCGGACTTGAAGTACCGCTTGGATGCGCCGACAAACGCCAGGGTCAAGCCACCATCGCCGAATAGGACCGACGTTCCAGGATCGTTCGTGTCCAACGTGAATCGGGCAAAGCAGAAGTCCCCCACCGGGTCGGTCGGCGCGCCCATCGTCAGAGCAAGGCCGTCGTCAAATGGCGACTGGATCGAACCAACCTCCCCGTATGAGAACCCAAGCCTGCCTGAAGCGTCCAACGTCCTTTGTGGTGAGAAATAGGGGGCGCAAAGCCCATCCGCGTTGCCCCACAAAGAAGTGCCAGTCACGCCAAACTGAGCGGCAAAGATACCGTTAGAAATATAGTACGCGTTATAGTCCGCCGAATACTGCGGCGGAGGTGGGTCGCCTGTAAAGTCGCGACACTCCTCGAACCAACCCGGCGGAACCTGCGCGCTTGCCGTGGCCGCAAGCGCGAGCGCGATCGCCGCACATCCTGCTAAATATCTGAGATTCATCGTCTGTCTTTCCTGGTTCCTCCCGGGCCGGCAGAACCACTCAGTCCTGTCGGCCCGGGCCTATGTCTGTCCACTCACTCGATGACCATTTACTAGCCGCCGCCTCGCGGGAGCGGCGGGATGCCGGACCTCTTGAACCGTCGGATCGCGCTATAGATATAGCGGTTGCCGCTCGGATCCTTGACCGGGCCTGGCACGTCCAGAGGGTTCCTCACGCCGACTCGCCAGAACACGTCTATCGCTCCAGGGAAGAACGATGTCGTGTCTATCGTCGGCGAGCTGACCGTCTGGCCGCCCGCCTGCGTGAGTTCAATGAACTCCGTCAGGGTGACCGTCCCGCTGCCCTTCGGGAACGCCGGGCTAGTCGACAGTTGAATCACGTAGAAGAACTGCGCCGAGACCACTGGGCCCCGGACCGAAGAGAACTGGAACGTGATCGGCGTCATGACGATCTGGTCCGGATCCGGCGATCGCAGCTCGGGCCGTACGACGGGTGTCGCGATGCCCTTGGCGTTGATCCGCTGGGACCGGAAGTAGCACCACTCCGACGTCTGGCCGGTCGTGCCGCCGCCGGTCGTGCCGCCGGTGGTCGTGCCGCCAGTGGTCGTGCCGCCCGTAGTGGCAGTAGTCGTGCCGCCCGTCGTTCCGCCAGTCGTGCCGCCGGTCGTAAGTCCGGTCGTGCCGCCGGTCGTGCCACCGCCGCCCGTGCTCGTGCCCGGTAGGCTGAGGCCGCTCACGCGGTAGATCAGTTCGACGGCGTACTGGTACGGCGTGCCAGGAACAAGGATGTTGCCTGCGGTCGTCTGACCCTCGTCGTCCACTGAGTCGTTGCACTCCGTGTTCGCGCCAGTGATCAGGTCGTACCACGGATTGGCAGCGTTCGGGGCGCTCGACCCGACCGCATCGTCAACGATGAAGCCGGCGGAGCCGTCGGCCACGGCGACCGGTGCGATCCCGCCGTCAACCCGCCACACCTGCCAGCGGTAAGGGCCCTCGTTGTTGCCGCGCACGAACGGGTCGCGCGTCCAGCTCACAACGACGCCTGGCTGGTCCGAAGCTGTGATCGTGGCCTGCGCAGTGACCGACGCGAGCGTCGCGTTGCTGCCGCGGCCCTGGCCGAGGAGGAACGCGAGCGCGAGCACGACGAGGAGGAGGGAGACGAGGCCGCTGTTGCTGCCGCCTCTGGCGCCGCGCCGGGTGTTGCCCTCGCCGCTCGAGCCGAGGTCCTCGATGATGCGGTCCGGCGTATAGAGGGTCCGGACCTTGTCGCCGGGCTGCACGCCCTTGATCAGGGTCCCGAAGTTGATGAACGCAGAGTCTGCGTCAACCTGGCTTATCGTCGCGTTGCCGACTTGGTCGCGGCCACGGATGATGATTACGTTCTGGCCCCCGCGGAAGCCCGATCGGCTGCCGCGGTTGATCAGTGCCTGGTCCCTAATAGTGTTCAGCACTGTGGCCGAAGGAAGGGCCCGGTTCGCCATTTCGCGCACCGCGTCGAACGCCATCCCATTGATCGCGTCCTGGTACAGAGAACTGGTCGCGACCTCACCCGTGCGGACGCCTGAAGACCCGATGGTCTGAGCGCCGTTGATCACGAGGCCAGAGGCCACGTCGTGCATCGAAAGCGCGACGAGTATCTTAGCTTGTCGGCCGCTGCCAGACGTGTAGATCCGTGCGTCACGGACCTCGCCCGTGATCATCGTGTCCACGTTCAGGTTCTGACCGAGCCTGATCATGCCTGCGCGGTCGGTCGGAGGCGTCTGCCAGCCCATCTCCATGATGGTCCGGTTTATCGTCTCGTTCGGAACGACGTCGGCAGAGCCGAGCCGTCCGAACTCCGTTCGTACGGCTGCGGCCGACATCACACCCAGCTCAGGGACGTCCACCCTCGAGCTGTTGACGCTAAAGTCAATGATGGCGACGGCCGGAAAGTCCTGTGCTTGAGCAGCTGCCTTGCCGGCTGCGCCAAACGTGAGCGCCAGTGCGGCGCCGACAAACGCAGTAATCCTAATTCGGTTCATAGACATGCGTCCTCCTCGGTCCAGTAATCAAAGTGTCGCATTTTTGCGTTCCCAGTACAGCCGAAAGCAGCCTCACCCAGGCAACCCGGCAAGTCAGCCCTGATCATAGCTGATCGTCGTCCGAAGACGCAATTGTAACGGTCAATAACCTCGAACCGGTCACCGCGCCTTGCGGACTCCGCCAGCCTCATCGTTCGGGCCCAGGGAGTATAGCACGGCGCGCGGCCTTTTGCTACTCGTTTGAAGCTAGGCTCCGAGCCAACTCCTCAGCCTCCCTATAGACGTCGCCCAGTGGGCGATCCGTTCGGACGATCCTGTCGGCGAAAGCGCATTTGACCTCGGTGGAGAGCTGGCTCGAGACCAGGGCTCGGGCGCGCTGATCGTCGCCCAGCCGTTCGGTGAGCCGCCGAAGCTGTTCCTGGCGGCCGCAGGTGACCACCCAGACACGGCGGAAAGACGACTGAAGGCAGGTCTCGACCAGGAGGGGGACTTCGATGACGTCCGCGCCGCCCTCGACCAGCCGTGCGAGGATCTCTGGATGGACGACCTCGTTGAGGGCCCGGCGCTTGTCGGGGTCGGCGGTGATGAGCGCGCGCATTCTCGCGCGGTCGAGCGGGCCGGGGAGCCCGAACCGCTCTGCTATAAGGCTCTGCGTCAAGGGGTCCTCGAAGACCTCCCTTGCGACCTCGTCGGCCGACCCTGTTCTGAGCCCAGCCTCCGAGAGCATGCGAAGGACGGTCGTCTTGCCTTCCGCGACGCCGCCCGTCAGGGCGGCTTTTAGCAAAGCCATTTGAGTCAGGGACGGGCGATGGGGCCAGAGTGACGCCTTACCGCCGGGACGCTACTCCTACGGAGCGGGTTCGTCGGCCTTCGGGGCTTCTTCCGCCTTAGGAGCCGCCTCTGCCTTTGGCTCTTCGGCCTTAGGCTCCTCTGCCTTCGGCTTCTCGAACTTAGGCTCCTCTGACATCGGCCCCTCAGCCTTAGGCTCCGCTGCCTTGGACTCGTCAACGGTTGCGGCTTCGGCCTTGGGCGCCCTCTTCGGTTTGGCTGGCGCCTCTGATCCGGGCGCGGATTCTGCCGCCTCGCCCGGCAAGATGCCCTTGAGCATTCCCAACCGCTCGCCGATCGTCGCGCCGCCCGTAGGCGTCCGCGTCCCGCCTGCCTCTTGTTCTGGCTCGGGCCGTCCGCCCTTGCGGCGCTTCTTGCCGCCGGGCTTGCTCTGACCTCGCCCAGGGAACTCGTAGCCCGGCGACTCGCGGAGCTGTGGCTCCGACCCGTCCCGTAGCGAGAGCACCATGCGGCGCTCGTCCGGACGGAGGTCAATGATGAGGGCCTCGACGTCTTGGCCGGCTTCGACGGCCTCCTGCGGCTTCTTGATCCGCCGGCTGGACATCTCGCTGATCGGCATGAACGCCTCGGCGCCCTCGGGGAGCCGGACGAACGCGCCGCTCTGCACAAGCCGGGAGATCTTGACAGGGATCTTCTGGCCCTTCTTGTAGTTCTCCTTGATCAGGTTCCACGGGTCGGGCAGGACCTGGCGGAGGCCGAGGCTGATGCGCCCAGAGTCCTTGTCCAGGCGCAGGACCATGACGTTGATGTCGTCGCCCTCCTTCAGGACCTCGCGCGGGTGGTCAATCCGGACCCAGCTCATCTCGCTGATGTGCAGCAGCCCGTCAATTCCGCCCAGGTCAACGAACGCGCCGTAGTCGGTCAGGCGGCGCACGACGCCCGGAAGGACATCTTGCGGCTTGACGTCGGTAAAGATCTTGTCCTTGACCTCGGTGCGGCGCTCGTCCTCGGCCGCCCGGTTGGAGAGCACGACCTTCTTCCTGTCCCGGTCAACCTCGATGATCTTGACCGCGAGGATCTGGCCCACGTACTTCTCAATGTTCCGGAGCTTGCCGCTGCCCACGTGGGTCGCGGGCACGAACCCACGGACGCCGATGTCCACGACGAGGCCTCCCTTGACCCGGTCAATGACCTGGGCCTGGAAGACGATCCCTTGCTCGAAGCTGTCCAGGATCTTGAGCCATTGGTTGTCGAAGTCTGCTCGCCGCTTGCTGACGACCGGCGCGCCCTCGGCACCCCCGGCCCTCAGGACGATGACGTCGAACGTGTCGCCTGGCTTGAACAGGTCTTCGGCCGTCTTGTCGGTCGCGTCGGTCAGTTCCGCCAGGGGGACGATCGCCTCGGCCTTGGTCCCAAGGTCAACGAAGACGCGGTCGCGCTCGACCTGGATGACCGTGGCCTCGATCCGGTCGCCCTTCTTGATCTGGCGTCCGGAATCGCGGTTGGGGTCGTCCGACTCGAGCTCGGCCATAGCCTGGTCAAAGAGCTTGGCGTCGTCGGAGCGGGTCGGAGCAACAGTAACGACAGGGGCCTCGAAGGTCGGGGCGTCCTGAGAAGGGGGTTCGCTATCGGCGGTGGCAACGAGCGTCCGCTCGGGTTCGGCGGTCGCGCTCGGGGTTGAGTCGGTGCCCACGCTGGTAGTGGTCAACTGGTCGTCGGTCATGTTGTGTCGTGTGCCCTCAGAGAATAGAACAAGTGTGTGCGGCGGGGCAAGGCACCGCCAACGCGGCTCTATTGTAGCCGAATTCAGGCTTTGTTCTAGACTTTCAGCGTCGGATACAGCGAGCGGTACCTTTCCAGTTCCGGACCATAGGCGTCCTCAGCCGGTTCAAACCGGTCGCCGAGCTTGATCGTCCTTTCGCAGGCGCTCTGTACGTCCGGCCAAACTCCGGTCCCCACGCCGGCCAATAGCGCGGCGCCAAAGGCGGGGGCAACCTCGCCCTGCACCTTTGCGCAACCGACGTGCAGGACGTCCGACAACATCTGCATCCAAAGAGCGCTCTTCGCCCCTCCGCCGGAGACGCGGACGTCCCCGCACTTGACCCCAAGACTGACCAAACGGTCAAGGCAGTCTGCGATTCCGAACGTCGCCCCCTCGAACACCGCTCTAGCCAAGTGCCCCCGCGAGTGGGAGAGGGTCAGCCCTGCGAAGGCCCCTCGGGCACTCGGGTCGTTGTGCGGGCAGCGCTCGCCCGAGAGGTATGGCAGGAACGTCAGCCCTTCGCACCCTGGCGGCACCGACCTCGCCTCGGCGTTCATCGCGTCGTAGTCCTGGCCCGGATAGAGTACGTCCCGCGCCCACCTCACCGAGCCGCCGCACGAGAGCATCACCCCCATGGCGTGCCACGCACGGTTGGCGTGGCAGAAGACGTGCGCCGCGCCGGTCGGGTCGGGCCGAGGGTCCGCCAAGGACGCAAAGACGACGCCGCTCGTTCCGAGGCTCACGCTGACGATGCCCTCTTCGACCGCTCCAGTCCCGACGGCACCAGCCGCTTGGTCACCGGCGCCGGCGACGACGGGCACGCCAGGTTCCAGAAGGTCGGACCCCAGGGTCACTCCCGTCACTTCGAAAGACTCGTAGACCCTCGCGAACCAGGCCGGGTCCAACCCCAGCTTTGAGAACGCCTCTGGCCACCAGGCTCGGTTCGCGACGTCGAGCGCCCCGACGCCAGAAGCGTCGCTTACGTCGGTCGCCTTCTCGCCGGTCAGCACGTGTCGGAGGTAGTCCTTGGGGAGCAGGACAGAGCTTGTTCGGGCGAAGTTCTCAGGCTCGTGGTTGCGCACCCAGAGGACTTTGGGGAGCTGGAACCCTGTGAGCGGCGGGTTGCACGTCACTTGGCGCACACGTTCCGCGCCGAGCGCGGCGTCAATCTGCCCGCACTCGTCCTGCGTCCGCTGGTCGCACCAGAGGATCGCCGGCCGGACGACCCGGTCGGAAGCGTCGAGCGCGACCATGCCGTGCATCTGGCCGGTGAGGCCGATCGCGTCCGGCTTTCTCTCGCCGATCGCGGCGAGGCACTCCTTGGCCGCCCGCACCCAGTCCGCAGGGTCTTGCTCAGCCCAAAGCGGCCTCGGCGCAGAGAGCGTGTACTCAGAGGACGCCTGCTTGAGCAGGTTCCCTGACTCGTCAATCAAAACCGCCTTCGTCGCGGTCGTGCCGACGTCCAACCCCAGCAGCCTGGCCATCGCGCCGGATTCTACATGGCGCCCGCGTGTAGACTCGGTTCGATGCGCAGGGCGGTAGTGGACGTGGGATCCAACTCTGTCTTGCTGGTCGTCGCAGAGAGAACAGGGGACGGATGGCAGACGATCGCTGAGTCGAGCCAAGTCACCGGCCTGGGCACAGACACGAGGGCCACCGGCCTGCTCCGGCAAGACGCTCAAGAGCGCACGCTTACGGCGGTCCAGCAGGCCTTCGCAAGGGCCGCTGGGCTCTCGGCCCCGTGCATGGCCGCCGCCACGATGGCAGTCCGGATCGCTACCAACGCAGACGAGTTCCTCACCGCGGCGCGACGGCAAGGCACGCCAGTCATCGTGCTCTCCGGCGAAGATGAGGCCCGGCTCGGGCTGGAGTCAGTGATGAACGACCGCGAGTTCCAGTCCTATGAACGAATCACGGTCATTGACCCAGGGGGCCACTCGACCGAACTCACGACCGCAGCGAGGACCCCGGACGGGACCAAGACGCTCTTTAGCAAGAGCTTTCCTGTCGGTGCCCTCGCACTTCGCGACGGGCCGATGGGCGCAGACAGCCCGAACTCAGCGGCGCGTTTTTCAGCTTCGTTTGAACTCGACGCCCAGCTCGACTTGGACTATGAGCCCGGCTTTGCCGGAGTCGCGGTCGCCCTCGGCGCATCCGCGACTAACCTCGTTACAGTCAGGGAGAGGATGACTCAGTGGGACGCCGAACGGGTCCACGGCCAGCGCCTGACATACGAAGAGGTCAGCAAGTCCGCAGCCTGGATGAGCGAACTGACGGAGGCCGAACGCGCGAAGATCGTCGGCCTCGAGCCAGGTCGCGAGAAAACTATCCACATCGGCGCGCTGATCCTAGAGAGGTTCATGAACGCTGTCCACGTCTCCGAGTGTCTGGTCTCGACCCGTGGATGGCGGCACGCCCTACTTGACTTTAACGGCGAGGTTTAAGGGAAGATCGTGTCAGTAGAGGAACCCCTTGTTCCAAGGACTCGATACCAGGCAGAGGCTCGGGACGTACGCGCTGATCGCGATGATCCTGTTCTTCTTCGGTGTGGTGGGTGCAGGCTATCTGCGCAAACCGCAGCCCTTTCCGATGACGAAGGAAGCTTCGTCCACCGCGACGCCCCCAGCGCCGGCCGTGGGGCCGAGCAGCCCTTCGACCACCGCTCAGTCACAGGTCGGGCGGATCGTCTCGATCAACACCGGCACCCTGGCCGAGCTCGACACGCTACCGAACATCGGCCCGGTGCGAGCGCAGGCGATCATTGACTACCGCACCCGGATAGGCGGGTTCAAGCGGATCGAGGAGATCCAGGCCGTGCGCGGGATCGGGCCGGTGACGTACGGGAAGATCCTCCCGTTCATCAGCCTCTAGGGCTTCACTGTCCTGGTTCCAGGGGCACGAGGTCTTCGGGCTCGACCGGAGAGAGCAGCCAGAGTTCGTACTCTTTCGATTCAAACGGCAGGACTTGGTTCGAGATCGCGTAGTTGCTCAGGATGAACTTGTAGCTCAGGTCAGGGGTCATCTCGCCCTTCTCCATGACCAGCCACACTTCCCCTGCGAGCTTGGCGACGTCCTCGACGCTGTCCGACATGCGCGCTCCCGGCTTTGTGTAATAGAGGAAGGACGGGTGGGCCGACTTTCGCAGGGTCGTCGAGATCGTCACGTCCCGCTCTACCCTTCCGACGTTGAAGATGACGACGCTGCCTTCCTTCGACCGCAGGTACCGGGCGAACTGGTGGACTTCGGCGAAGCGCCGCTGATAGTCCAGAACGAACACGGTCGTCACGAACGACATAACTATGACGGACCACGCGAGCGCGGACTTGAGCCAGAAGTCGGGCTGCGCGCCGTCGCCGCGCCGCTCCAACACGGCAACGACAGTAAGCACGACCAGCGGCGCGACGGCAGGAAGGATGTAGTGCGGCAGCTTGGTGAGGCTGACACTGAAGAACACGAGCACGGCCAGCGCCCATATCCACAGGTACCGGCGGAGCGGGTCTTGCGGCCAGGCGAACCACTTGGCGCGCAGGGCCCAGAGGGACCACGGCATCAACGCCGCGAAGAGGATGACGGGAAAGTAGACCGGGATAGCCCAAATGGGCGTCTTGTGCGCGAGGTCGCCGCCGCGGAACCGCCCGATGTTCTGCTCGATGAGGAACTGTTGGACGAAGACTTCGCGGTTGGCGAGGTACGCGGGCACGTACCACGCCGCGACGACGAGCGCGAACAGCGCGAAGCCTGTGAGCCAGTGCCCACGGAAGTTCGCCCTCAGCTCCGGCATCCGCCAGAACGTGAATCCTGCGATAAGGACAAAGAGCACGCCTGCGACAGGCCCCTTCGCCAAGACCGCCGCCCCCAGGGCGACCGCCGTCCAGAGCCGCTGCCTCGGGCTCCCTGTAACGGACTCATAGAACGTCGTCAAGGCTAAAGTCAGCGCCAGCACGAACGGCGCGTCGGTCAGCATCATCCGGCCCACGCCAACGACTAGCAGCGAACCGCAGTACGCCGCCGTCGCGACGCGCGCGACGTCCGTTCCCATGTGCCTCCGCAGGAACCGAAACAGCACAAGCGCGGTCGCGAGCGTACAAATGACGCTCGGTAGGCGCGGGCCGAAGTCCTCGCCGAACGCCATCACGCTGGGAGCGGAGAGCCAGTAGGCGAGGATCGGTTTCTCAAACCAAGGTTGGCCGTTGAAGACCGGCGTGATCCAGTCGCCGGTGTGGACCATGTTGGCGACGACTGCACCGTAGAACCCCTCGTCGAGGTCGGTCAGCCCGGTCGCCCAGAAGCCGATGAACGGGAGCATGCACGCGGCGACAAGGGCCCAGTTCCGCCAGTCCTTGAGCGCAGTCATCGAGGGTTAGTTTGGCACTTGGAGTCACGAGTCGAAAGTCGTAAGTCGTAAGTCGCTCGGTGGCGGCTGTAGACTGCCACTTCCCATGGACGTGTTGGATCAGATCAAGTGGAACGAGGCGGGGCTGGTGCCGGCGGTGGTGCAGGACGCGGAGAACGGCGAGGTGCTGATGATGGCGTGGATGAACCGCGAGTCGCTACAGCGCACGATCGAGACGGGGCTGGCGACGTACTGGAGCCGTTCGCGGCAGTCGTTCTGGGTGAAGGGGGAGACGAGCGGGCACACGCAGACGGTAAGGAAGATCGCGGTGGACTGCGACATGGACACGCTGCTGCTCACCGTGGAGCAGGTCGGGGCCGCTTGCCACGAGGGGTACCGGAGCTGCTTCTATCGCGATCTAGCGGGCGGCGAGCTAGAGGTCAATAGCCAGAAGCTCTGAAAATTTGCGCTGGGTTGAACCGTTTCCCTGATAGAAGACACCCAGGATCGGCGTATGCGAACCTCACTCTGGCTTGTTTCAGGAGCGGTGATCGCACTCGTCGTCATTGGGGTCATGTCGGCCCCTGCCGCCCGACCGATCAGGCGGGCACTATGTGATCTAACACAGGAGCGCGACATTCCTGCCGCCCGGGCGGACGCGATCCTCTCCGACGAGTACGACCAGAACTGGCTTTACCCTGGATGTGGGACTGGCCGAGAAAAGCAGGATGCGGCCAGCCGTCGTTTCACCAGAATGGCGGTCGCACACCCCGACGTCGTCGAAGTCCTGATGGAGGACGCCGACAATGAAGTGCGAGGAGTCGCTGTACTTCATGCGGGATACTTTCGCGTCAAGGGCATCGAAGAAAAGCTGGCAGGCATCGCTCTCAACGACGATGATCCTCGGCTGCGGGAGTACGCCGTAGCCGCGCTGGGACGGTTAGGAGTCCGTACGGACATCTTGAACTCTGCCTTGAGTGACGAAGCAGCCAGCGTCAGGTTCATGGCCCTCGCTGCTCTGCTTGCAAGGTCAGAGAGGGTCAACGTTTCGACACGCGAACAGATCGAAAACGACGCCGATAAGAACGTCGTGTATGCCCTTTCGTACTTTCACGACGACTAGGCCGTGGAGCTGAGCGTTCACCTGACCCGGCCAGCGCTGCGTACGAACCATCCGCGGTCGGGAACGAGATTGAACGGACGGTCTGCCCAGTCAACTGGGTCGTGGTCCAATCCGGCTGTTCGGAGCTGTTCCGGGTCGAACGTCTCGTCTAGCATGCGGGCGCTGTGGATCCGACCTATCGCGAACACGAGCACGTGCGGCTGTGGCTCTTGTGTGTCAGGGTCCACGTGGTCTGCACTGAAGGCGTACAGGTTGTCCTTGAAATTCGCTCTGAGGTTGGCGTCGGTCGTGCCGATGTCGAACGGTGCGACGACACGTGTGCCTCGGTTCGTCCCGTCCGGGTGTTCATAGTCAATTTCGATCGTTCTTCGCTCGCGGATCGCTGTCTCGACGAGCGGGGTGATCTCTTCGGTCTGCATGTCTTTGCCTCCCTTTCTCCTACGCGGCAAGACTGGCCTGGCGCGAAGGGCCTAAGACTCGATCGAGCGGTTCTGCCGCCACTTGCGGAACTCGTCCTGGAACGTCTGGGACTTCGTGTTCAAGACGCCTAGTGAGTGGAAGAACACGCCGATCCCCCAGCCGATCGTCGGCCACCAGAACCATGTCAAGAGACCGTCGCGCACGTCGAGGAAGAAGAAGAAAGCCAGAAAGACGAGGTAGGAGACGAGGTGCCCCATCCAGCCGGACCGCTGCTGGCGGACGAACTCTCGAAAGTGCTCCCTGTCCTCCTTCTCCTTGGTCCACTGCTCTTCCGCCAGAACGAGCGCTTCGTCCGAGATCCCCAGCTCGCGGGCCGCAGCGAGCATCGCCTCACGGTCCGAGCCCTGGTGCTGTGCGTCTATCGCCAGCGCCCGGCGGAGGATCTCCTCGCTGTCGTGCTCCTCAAAGCGTTGCATCTGCCTGATTGTTACCGGTCCGCAGGCAGGGCGGTTGCGAATCTCGGTGTCTCGGCTCTCAGCACTGTGTGCTGTGTTGCGGCCATTCACGAACTTGAACGTCAACGATTAAATTGGGGCGAGAGTTGTGCCTGTATACTCGCGCGATGCCGGACAGGAGAGCGCTGATCGTTTGGGGCGGGTGGGACGGGCACGAACCGGAGCAGGTCGCCGGCCACTTCGCCGAAGTGCTCGAGCGAGAGAACTTCGACGTCAAAGTCTCGAACACCCTCGACTCGTTCTTAGCAGGCGACATGCAAAGCCTGTCCCTCATCGTCCCGGTCTGGACCATGGGCGAGATCTCGGGCGAACAGTGCAGGGCCGTCTGCGACGCCGTCGCAATACATGGCGTCGGGCTAGCGGGCTGCCACGGCGGGATGTGCGACTCGTTCCGCAACAACACCGAGTGGCAGTTCATGACAGGCGGCCAGTGGGTCGCGCACCCGGGCGACGACCAAGTCCGGTATCGGGTCGAGTTCCGCAGCACCCACCCCGTCATTGACGGCCTGCCGGACTTTTGGGTCAAGAGCGAGCAGTACTTCTTGCACACGGACCCTGGCAACACGGTGCTGGCGACGACGCGATTCCCGCACGAGGACGTCGCCGGCCCGCACAGCGCGAACCCCTGCGACATGCCACAGGTCTGGACCAAGTCGTTCGGCAAGGGCCGCGTCTTCTACAACGCGCTCGGTCACAACAGGGCGGTCTTCGAGATCGAAGCGGCGACGGAACTCATGCGGCGCGGGTTCCTCTGGGCTGCCAAGGGCGTCGGTCTCTAGTCCTTTAAGATCGGCTGGAAGTCTGGGACAGGAAGGCTGATCACGCGCGACTGCGACGTGCCGCTCTTCAAAAACCCGACGACTGCGGATATCACGTCCTTGTTCCAAATGCAGTCCTCGTGCCCGCCGTTACGCATCACCAAGTGCCAAGAGCGCGCGAACCCCTTTCGCACGTCCTCCGCCTGCGACGGCGGCGTGTTCGAGTCGAGTGTCCCGCTGACGAAGAGCGTCGGCACGTTCGTCCGCACCGGCTGTCGGAACTCCGGGCCCAGTATTGTTCCGCCCAGCTGTCCGTCTAGTGCGTCCAGGCCCTTGTTGACGACAGGGGCGAAGAAAAAGCCGGCCGACTCTCTCCTTACGAGGTCCAGCCTTGCAGGGTCAACTCCGCTCGCCTCGTCCATCACGAGCGACACGAGCGGGAAGCCCGCCGAGACTTGCGCGTGCCGCTTCCTCAACATCGGCAGCAGCGGCGTCACGTCTCCGTCATAGGCGGCATGGACGATGCGCGGGAACAAAGGGAGGTCGGCAGTGTCGCCTATGTCCCACCGCAACAGCCACATCAGCCCGAACCCGCCGACCCTGTACTCCTTTAGCTCACCCGCGACCGGGATCCTCGCGACAAGAGGCTCGCGATCGAGCTTCGCGACCGCGCGCTGGAAGAGGAGCGAGAAGTTCGGCACGTCGTTCTTCGTGTTGGGATGGTCCTTGATCAGCTCCGTCAACTGATCGAGCTGCTTCTTGTAGGTGCTGGGCAGCTTGACCGTCATGTCGAGCCCTTCAGTCCCCATCAACACCGCGCTCTCGACCCGGTCGGGAAACTGCTTGAGGTACGCCTGGGCCAGGTGCGTCCCATAGCTGTGCGCAAGTAGCTTGATCTTCTCGACGCCGAGCGCCTGGCGCAACAGGTCGAGGTCCTTGGCGTTCTCGACCGTCGTGTAGCAGGTCAGATCAGCCTTGCCTTCGAACGCGCGCACCGCAGACTTCGCCTCAGCGACAAAGTATTCGGAAAACTTCTCTTGGTTCAGTAGAAAGTCTTCGGGCAGCGGCCCGCTCAACGGAGCGATCAGCGCCGGAGTCGTCATCGGACCGCCGCGCTGGTCGAACACGACGACCTCGCCAGCGTCGCGCATCGCGCCGAAGAACGCCTCTCCGGCGTCAGACTGCGCGAAACTGAGCCCGCTGCCACCCGGCCCACCGTGCAAGAACACGATCGGAGGACCCGTCGCCTGGCCCCGGGCCGGAAGCGCCGCCACGGGAAGCATCAGCACCCGACTCAGGCCCTCGTAACGCTCTGGCACCTCGAGCGTGCCCCGGCGCACGGCCACTTTCTCACCGCCGTACTCGACTTCGGCCGTCGTCCACTCGATCCCTGGGCCGTCTTGCAGAAGAAGCGCCGCGGCAACAAGAATGATCATTGCTTAGGTTCGTCCTACTCGTTGTTACGCGACGGAGTTTCAGGCCCGTGCCCCAGGCTCAGCCAAAGGTACCCTCAGCCCTGCTCATGTCCCTGCTCCAGATCATCCCCCTCGGGGGCGCCGGCGAGATCGGCAAAAACTGCACTGTCGTCCGCCAGGGCGACGACATTATTGTCGTTGACTGCGGAATCAGCTTCCCACACGAGGAGCACTTCGGAGTGGACATCGTCATCCCCGACTTCTCCTACCTCTTCGAGAACCGCAACCTCATCAAAGGAGTCTTTTGCACGCACGCCCACGAAGACCACGTCGGCGCCCTCAGCTTTCTCTTGCCCGAGCTCGACGTTCCAGTTTTCGCCACGACCTTCACAGCAGCGATGATCAAGAGCAAGCTCGAAGAGCGCTTGCGAGACCTCGAACCCGACCTTCGCATCGTCAAGCCCGGTGACACGGTCGAGGCAGGAAAGCTCACCGTTGAATACGTCCGGGTCACGCACTCGATCCCGGAGACGTGCGCCCTCGCCATCACGACCAAGCACGGGATCGTCCTGTTCACGGCCGACTTTAAGTTCGACTTCACACCGGTGGACGGCCTCACCAGCGACATTTCGCGGTTCGCAGAGCTCGGCAAGGAAGGCGTGCTGGCGCTCGTGAGCGACTCGACTAACGTTGACCGACCAGGCTGGGGGCCGAGCGAGAGTGAAGTGAGCGACGGCCTAAGGATGGCCTTCAGAGACTCCCCCGGCCGCGTGCTCATGACGATGTTCAGCAGCAACGTCCACCGGATGCAACAGGCCCTCGACGTCGCGCACGAGACCGGACGCAAGCTTGCCGTCGCAGGAAGGAGGATGGAGAGCACGCTTCAACTGGCCAGTCGGACGGGCTACATCACAATCCCAGAAGGCACCTTTATCCGCCTCGACGAGGCGAACAGGTACTCGGACAAACAGCTCGTGATCCTCACGACTGGGAGCCAGGGCGAGCCGATGGCGGCGCTCAGCCAGATGTCGAGGAGCGAGTACGGACGCCTGCAGATCAAGAAGGGCGACACGGTGCTCTATTCCGCGCGACCGATCCCGGGCAACGAGGGCGCGATCTGGCGAACGATCAACAGGCTGTTCCTCCTGGGCGCGAACGTCGTGACCGAGGGCGAGCTCCCCATCCACGTCAGCGGACACGCATATCAGGAAGAGGTCAAGATGATGGTGAGCGTCACGAACCCCTTCTACATCGTTCCCGTCCACGGAGAGCCACGCCACCAGCACATCTATAAGGAGATGGCGAAGGACATGGGATGGCCCGATCACCGCATTTTCACCATCCAGAACGGCCAGACGCTCATCATTGATGAGAAGAGCGCGGACTACGGCCCGACCGTCGCGTGGGGCGAGCAGCTCATTGACCAGCACGGCGACGTCGCAGTCACAGGCCCAGTCTTGTCAGAACGAAGCGCCCTCGGCCACGACGGCGTTATCGTCGTCTCGGTCGGTGCAGACCTGAAGCGCGGCGAGATCACAACACGGCCGGAACTCGTCACACGCGGCTTTAGCGGTCCCGTCGAGGTCGTCGACAAGAGCCTCGAGAGCGTCTGCGACGCGCTTGCGTCTCTGAGCCAGGCTGACCGCAAGGACGCATTTGTAATAAAAGATATAGTCGAGGCAGCCGTCAAGCGCACGATCCAGAAGGAGTGCAGACAGAGGCCCGTCGTGATCGGGGTCGTCGTGCCAGAAAACCGCTAGAATCCAATCTATGCGGCAAAAACCGGTAGTTTTGCCAGCCACTTTTGAACCGGGTTTTTGCCAATACCGAGGAACTTGCGGGGGTATCCTGCATTTGTATTAGCGGTACGAGGTTGGTTATGAGAACTCGATTTATTTGTTTGCTTTCAGGGTTGGCTCTCGTTGCGACAAGTCAGGCCGCGATTCAACTAACGCACAACGGTAGCGTTGTTGACATAGACGAGAACACGTCCACTATCACGAACTGGTTCGTGAACGGTACGGACCAAGTGTTCCAGCACCAGTACTACTTCAGGTCGGGCGACGCAGGCAACGCGAACCTCGCCAGCACGATCGGGGCTCCCGTCACCACCCAGTTTGGTGCGCGAGCGGCCGAGGTCGTCTACTCGAGCGGTTCTTTGCGCCTGACTCTGACCTACCTCTTGACCGGGGCGCTCAACGGCCTGACGGCAGAGCTCGCCGAGACGGCCCTCGTCGAAAACATTGGCAACTCCGCTCTGAACATGCGCTTCTTCCAGTACAACGACTACAACCTCAACAACACGTTCAACAACGATACGGTGCAGAGGCTGAACAGCTCGACGATCGGTGCGAACGACAATGCGGTCACGGCCATCACCACGGTCGGGGGCGGCACGCCGATCCCGGACTTCTCCGAGATCGGCAACGTCTTCCCAACCCTGCGGAACAACATTGACAACACCAACGGCTACTTCCTAAACACGGCTGCTGGCGCCGGTATCGGCCAGTCGCTGAGTGGCGACATTTCCTATGCCTTCCAGTGGAACAAGACCCTCGACCCGGGCGGTTCCTTCATCGTCAGCACCCACAAGGTCACTGTCGTCCCTGAGCCGGGCTCGATGATCGCCCTCGGCCTCGGTGCCGCCGCGCTGCTCGCTCGGCGACGCCGCAAGGCTGCGTAACGACTGAACGACCAACCAACCGCAACCCCGCCGTAGGACACAGACCTGGTCCTACGGCGGCTTTGTCTTAACTGCCGCCGGACCAGCTCCTTCAACAAACGGCTCTCGGCAAGGCAATGCTCGCCACGCCAAGGCTTGCGCTTTTCTCGGTCAGGCTCCACAATGAGCCATGCACTGCCTATTGGTGGCCCTTACGGCCGTCTTGACCACGACTGCCCCCGCCCAAGACTGGACGAGCCAAGGAGGCATCACCTCCCGCGAGTATCAGAACCAGATCCGGGAGGGAGGGCAGGTCACGGCCACAGAGTTCTTCACGCTCGAGTACTCGGTCGCCACTTGGATCGAGGAGCTGGGCGACGGCGGCGGGCCGACGATGACGTGCACGAACAAGTGCAAGGGGAACGTACATGACGGGCACGGGCGATGCGACTATTCGTGCGACGAACGTTGCACCGAGACCCACCGCCTGCGCGTCAAAGGCGAGTACTTCCCCGACCGCGCGGCCATGAACGCCGCGACCGCAGCGGCGAACGGACTTGCCGCCTCGGGCGGCGGCACGGTGTCGCCGTCCGATTGGTCGCACCGCGTCAGCTCAGCGCTCGCGGCGTTCCGGAACGAGGCGAACAGGCGCAAGACCTTCGACATGCAGCACGCGGGGCCGTGCGCCGGAAAGACGCTCAGCGTTGACGTGCGAACCTACGCGTTCCATGTGCGTGGCACCATGAAGAAGTCCGGTTACCGCATGAGCCGTGGCGTGCGAACCCCGATCAACGAGGCAGTCGGCATGCACGAGTCGGTCGTCGCGACGGCGAAGATCGTCAAAGACGAGCCGAAGGACGAGCAGAGCTGGGGAGCCTGCCTGTGCAAGGAGAAGAAGCAGGAGCCGATTGACCTCGACGCGCTATTCGACAGGATGATTGACCTGCTCAACGCCCTTCAAGAAGAGGAGCGCCTCTCCCACCTCTGCGGGACGGCGGCCGTGTCAATGCGCGACAAGGCCGGTAAGGTCGTGGACCCCGGCGACTCGAAGATCACAGTCAAGCCAGAGAACATGAACCGTTGCGTAGTCGAGGTCGAGAACGGGACCGGAAGGGACGTCGAGGTGACGATCCCGGCTGGGACCGTGTTCGAAGCCGTGAATTCGGCTGACCAAGACATGTTCTCACTTGTCCCGTCTACTGGGTTCGTTGTAGCTGGACGCATCGGCAGGATTTACGTCAGCGTCGAGCCGGTCCAAGACCCGACGACGGTGCAGCTCCCCCTTCGATGGGCCTGCATGAACATTACGAAGAAGGAGCCCTCGGCCGCAAGCCGGTACCGGATCAAGACCCCGCAGGACGACATACTCATTAGGCTCGGAATGATCACCACCCGCTCGCGTGTGCGGGGCCCGCACGACCAAGCGAGGGTCTGGATCTACACGGACCAAGCGCCCATGGCAGAGGTGAACAAGCGCATGGTCCCTGGCGTGACCGAGGGGCGCTACGCGACCCTGCTATGGGAGTTGGCGACCATCGGTGGCGCGGACGTGACCGCGAAGGAGTACGCGAAGTGCCTCGAACCGAGGCTGCTCGCGGGAGTGCCGCTGGACGATAGAGCGACGGCGTGGCTCGTCGGAGTGCTCGCCGAGACGAAGGCGCGCGACCTCGCGCGCTACGTGGACTCGAACGCGGCCATGCTCGGCAGGCTCGCAGAGACAGACCCGCAGTACGCACCTGGCCACCTCGCCACAATGGCGACCGCGCTCCTAGAACAGGACAACGCCGACCTGCAAAAGGCAGGGGTCAAGCTCATTGCGTCAGTCCCGACTACGCGACAGGCCGCGTTTGCAGAAGCCGGTGGGCTAGCCGGACTTCGAATGCTGCTGGCTTCTGGCAACGCCGCAGACGCGACCCTTGCCGCGAACGCGCTCATCGAGTATCCGAGGGAACTGTCCGGCGAGATCCTTGCAGCCTCCTGGGAACAGCTCCCGACTGAACCTCTCAAGTCGAGGGCCCGAAGGTTCCTGGGCCTCGAAGGGCAGCCGATGGGCCTGGTACGATAAGGCGACAATATGAGCAGCGTCAGAGTCCTCGTCGGTACGAAAAAAGGAGCGTTCGTCTGCACGTCGGACGGCAAGCGCAAAGACTGGAAGATCGAGGGCCCGCACTTTTCGGGATGGGAGGTCTATCACCTTCAGGGCTCGCCCGCCGACCCGAACCGACTCTACGCTTCGCAGACCAGCAGCTGGTTCGGCCAAGTCATCCAGCGGTCTGACGACGGCGGCAAGACTTGGGACACCCCAGGCAGCACCGAAGCCGAACGCATGACCGACTGGGGCATGCCCGGCGGCGAGAGCAACAAGTTCGTCTACGAAGGCGATCCGGGGACCCACAAGTTCTTCGACGGGACCGACAAGCCTTGGGAGTTCAAGCGCGTCTGGCACCTCGAGCCCTCGTTGACAGACCCAGACACTGTGTTAGCGGGCGTCGAGGACGCCGCGATCTTCAAGACGACTGACGCCGGGAAGACGTGGAAGGAGGAGTCCGGGCTGCGCAAGCACGCGAGCGGCAGCGGCTGGCACCCTGGGGCAGGGGGCCTGTGCCTCCACACGATCGTCGTTGACCCTAAGAACCCAAAGCGCATCTTTATCGCGATCTCGGCAGCGGGATGCTTCCGCACCGAGGACGGTGGCGCAACCTGGACGCCGATCAACAAGGGACTGATCTCGGACTTCATGCCAGTGCCTGACGCCGAGGTCGGTCACTGTGTGCACCGGATCGCGCTTCACCCGTCGAAACCAGACACCCTCTTCATGCAGAAGCACTGGGACGTCATGCGCAGCGACAACGCGGGCGACACGTGGCACGAAGTCAGCGGCAACCTGCCGAGCGACTTCGGATTTCCCATAGACGTCCACGCGCACGAGCCTGAGACCATCTACGTCGTCCCGATCAAGAGCGACTCGGAGCACGTCCCGCCCGACGGAAAGCTCCGCGTCTACCGCAGCCGCACCGGCGGCAACGAGTGGGAAGCGCTCACGAACGGCCTTCCACAGAGCCACTGCTATGTCAACGTCCTGCGAGAGGCGATGGCGGTGGACAAGCTCGACGACTGCGGCGTCTACTTCGGAACCACAGGCGGCGCCGTATACTGCTCGCCCGACGGCGGCGACCACTGGTCTGCCATCAACGAGCACTTCCCGTCCGTGCTCTCGGTCGAGGTCCAGACGCTCAAGTGATCCGCGTCGTCATCCCGTACCATCTGCGCAACCTGGCCAAGTCTGGGGCGGAGGTGACGCTTGCCGTGGAGGGCGTCGTCTCCGTCTCGTCCATCCTTGACGCCCTCGAAGCGCAGTACCCGATGCTCCGCGGCACCATCCGCGACCACGTCAACAAGAAGCGCAGGCCGTTCCTGCGCTTCTTCGCTTGCGGCGAGGACGTATCCCTCGAACCCATGGAAAGGCCGCTTCCCGACGCCATCGCACAAGGCACGGAGCCCTTCATGGTCGTCGGCGCCGTCGCAGGCGGCTAGCCGGGCGCAGTGCCGGACACGATCACGACCGGTGCCGTTACGCGTATCGCACCGCCTGATTCTAGGCTTTGAAGGTTTGCGAACACCTCTCCCTCGGCCTCGCTCTTGACCTCTTCCGGCAGCGTCGCCAGCACCCGCTGGAACGGCACGGCGAGGTCAATCATCTCGTCGTACAGCTGCCTCGGCGTGCCGTGGAAGGGGGTGTCGAGCACGTGGCTGGACTCCTCGACCTGTTGGAACCCCGCCTGCCTGTAGATAGACGCCAGCTTTCCTGGCTCGGCGAACCTCATCGGGCCGGGAGCGTCGGGGTCTGGCGGCGCGGGAAGGCGCTTGATGAACGGGAGAGCGACAGAACCAAAGTAGCTCCCCGGGATCGGCTGGCCCCACACCGCGAACGTCAGCCGTCCGCCTGGCTTGAGCACCCGTCTGGCTTCGGCGAGCGCCCGAGGCGTCTCGACGAAGAACATCACGCCGAATCGGGACGTGACCCGGTCAAAAGTGCCGTCTGTAAAGGGCAGCTCGTGGGCGTCGCACGGCTTCGTCTGAACGTTAGAAACTCCTGCTACCTCTGCATTGGCCCGTAGTGCACTGAGCATGGAGGGGTTCAGGTCGGTCGCCGTCACGCTTCCGCCAGGCGCTACGCGCTTCGCGATCGAGAGCGACGGCTCGCCGGTTCCAGAAGCCAGATCGAGCACATGGAGTCCCGGCGACAGTGCAGCAGCGTCAACCAACGTCACCGTTATCGGTGCAAACTGGTCCTTGAGCTCCGAATAGTGACGCTGCCACGCCGCTGCCGTCTGTTGCGAGCCCCACTCATCTTTAACTCGCTGCTTGTACGCGTTGATGAGCTGTTCTGCAGTTTCTGTCGTTTCCATCGTTTCGCCTCCAGGCTAGCCTACCACCTGTCCGGCGCAACATCAATAGTTCGGTTGTGTCGGATCCACTTGCTCGATCCATGCACGGATCCCGCCGCGCAGGTTCTTCAACTTTCCGAACCCGGCGGAACGCAAGAACTCGCACGCCTGTGCGCTCCTTCCACCCATGAGGCAGTGCACGACGATCTCGTCCGCGGTGTCGAGCTCGCTCACGCGCGATGGCAGGTCCCGCAGCGGGATGAGTGTTGAGTTCGGGATGCGGTTGATCTCGTACTCGTGCGGCTCGCGAACGTCAATCAGCACGATCCTCTCGCCACTGTCCATCTTCTCCTTCAGCTCAGCAGGCTCGATCTCCTGGTCGAAAAGCGCTTGGCTCGATCCATGCCCAGGCACGCCGCAGAACTCGTAGTAGTCAATCAGCTCGGTCACAGTCGGCGAGTCCCCGCACACCGGACACGACGGGTCGCGCTTGATCTTCACCTCTCTAAACTTCATCGCGAGAGCGTCGTACAAGAGCAGGCGCCCGACCAGGGTCTCGCCCTTGCCTAGGACGATCTTGATCGCCTCCGTCGCCTGGATCAGCCCGATCACCCCCGGCAACACGCCCAGCACACCCCCCTCAGCGCAGCTCGGAACCACCCCGGGTGGCGGCGGCTCGGGATAGAGGCACCGATAGCACGGCCCTCCTGGAGACGCGAACACCGTCGCTTGACCGTCGAAACGGAATATCGATCCGTATACGTTTGGCTTCTTAAGTAGTACACACGCGTCGTTCACCAGGAAGCGCGTCGGGAAGTTGTCGGTCCCGTCAATGACGACGTCGTAACCGCGCAGCACGTCGAGCGCGTTCTCGCTCGAGAGCAGCCCCTCGTGCTTCACGACCTCGACTTCAGGATTGATCGCCTCCAGCGTCCTGGCCGCTGAATCCAGCTTGCTTCGCCCGACGTCCGGCGTCCCGTGGATCACCTGGCGCTGCAGGTTCGAGAAGTCCACGACGTCGAAGTCAACGATCCCGATCCGACCAACCCCGGCAGCCGCCATGTACATCGCCGCGGGCGACCCCAGCCCTCCAGCTCCGACGATCAGCACGCTCGCCGCCTTCAGCCTCTCCTGCCCCGCAAGCCCGACCTCGGGCATGATAAGGTGCCTGCTGTACCGCAGGATCTCTTCGTGGGTCAGATCACGAGTTCGAACGTCGTAACGGTTCGCAGGCATTTTCTTGATTTAGGCTACCAGCGAGCGGCGCTATCCTGTTCGCTCTCTCGCGTAGATCGGCGAGACTATCAGACCAATAGCCAAGACAGCAAGGAACAAGAGCCACATCTCAGCGTTCTCTTGCCCCATCGAAGACACAGGAAAGAAAGCAATCGGCAGGAGAACAGCAAGTGACCTCCACTGGGTCGCGGCCGCAGGCGCGACCGCTGCCGTGAGAGCTCCCACAATCAGCGCTGGCAGGTAGCCCAAGAAGTCGTGAAGGACATAGCTTGACGCGAGCCCGATCACAGTCGTAGCCGTTGCCAGTGCAAGGCGCATAGGTGAAAGGCCCAGCCCCGTCCGCAGACCGACTGCGACCAGTGCGGCCAGCATCAGAACCATACTGACAGGCAGGGTTGCGACCGCTTCCAGGAACGCGTCCCGTTCAGCGACATCCTCTGGAAAGACAAGCCCCAGTCGTTGGGTCGTTAGGACGTCGTTCAATCGCCATTCGACGGTGTCGTGGTCTCGGGAGGTTGGGTTAATCGTTCCGGTCTCGAACTCGACCGGTCCGTCAATCGAAGCCGTCAATCGAAAGTCGAGGACCCGCCTTCGCGTCGAACCGAGTTGGTAGTTCCAAGTGCTCGTGCCGATGGACTCATAGCTGACCGTCGCCAGCTTTTGCTCTCCGGGGTCAACTTGAGCGACCCAAACGTAGTTGCCCCTGTCGTCCGGCTCTCCGACCGCCTGTTCGTCCACTCGAACTCGAAGGGCTTGGATCGCGCCGCCACTTTGAGGAGGGTAGAAGAGGAAGCGGCATTCGATTGGCGCACCCGACGTGTTGGTAAAGCGGTACTCGGCCGTGAACAGAACGCGATAGGCCTGTCGATCGAGCCGCTCGAACTTGACGTCAATCTCAGCCGTGTCGAATGGTATAGGGCTCTCGTCAGCCCTCGTAAGCTCCCGCGAGAAGACGACGTCCTCGCCGCTTCTGCGAAAGCTGTCAACCATGCTCCTGACGTTCTCTGCAGTCGGATCAACGAGATAAGGGGACAGGGCCCCTACGCCCTCCGCGCCGACTCGCTGAAAGAACTCAGGTGGCAATGTCAGAGTCCTGCTGTAGGTCCGCTCGACCATCGCCGCGACGACCGGGCCAGGCTGCTCGATCGGTGGGGCCTTGACTACTGGCTCTTCGCTCACAGCCTCTGCTTGGGTCCAATAGAGCTCGTCCATTGCGCTCGCTGCTAGCCCTTTCAGTCCCGTCCATCCGCAGACGACGACCAGGCCAGCCACGACATACGCGAAAACGCTCCCGAACGTCTTGGTCAGGTCCTTGCCTTCTCGCCCAAGCACAGATCCCTTGACCGCGTAGGCGACGATCGCCGCCCCAACGATGATGGCCAAGGGCAGCGCCAGACCGCTCAGCCAGTTAACGACGAACCTGATTGTCTCAGTGATTGCCGCGAAGATTGAGTTCGACAAGGAACGCACCTCTATGAGCTAAGACGTACTGGATCCATGAACTACACTCCAATTGTGCGGACGGCCGATCCGAAGCCCACCACAGAATCGCGTCCGCTCCTGGGCTACTTTAAGACCTTCTCCGACGCGCGTGACTTCGACTTTGCAGACCCATTGGCGACCAGTGACATTCGAGGGCCCAAGACTTGCTTCAAGAACTTCCCCGTGTGCGAGGCTGCGACCTTCGCGATCTCCTCCGGAGTGCCCTGCGCGATGACCCGGCCGCCGGCGTCCCCGCCTTCAGGGCCGAGGTCAATCACCCAGTCCGCCGTCTTGATCACGTCCAGGTTGTGCTCGATCACCAGCACCGTGTTCCCCTTCTCCACCAAGTCGTGCAGCACAGCCAGCAACCGTCGCACGTCCTCGAAGTGCAGCCCAGTCGTCGGCTCGTCCAAGATGTACAAGGTCGAACCCGTCGCACGCTTGGAGAGCTCCGAGGACAGCTTCACTCTTTGCGCCTCGCCCCCGGAGAGCGTCGTTGCAGGCTGCCCCATCCGCAGATACCCCAGCCCAACCTGCTCCAACGTCTCCAGCTTCCGAAAGATCTTCGTGATCGGCTGGAAGAAAGCGCACGCCTCCTCGATTGTCATCTCGAGCACGTCGCTGATGTTCTTGCCCTTGTAGCGAACCTCAAGAGTCTCGCGGTTGTAACGCTTGCCCTTGCAGATCTCGCACGGAACGTACACGTCCGGCAAGAAGTGCATCTCGATCTTGATGATCCCGTCTCCCTTGCACGCCTCGCACCGTCCTCCCTTTACGTTGAACGAAAACCGCCCGTTCTGATACCCGCGCATCTTCGCATCCTGCGTCTTAGCAAAGAGCTCGCGGATCATGTCGAACGTGCCCGTGTACGTCGCCGGGTTCGAACGGGGCGTCCGGCCGATCGGCGACTGGTCAATGTCAATCACCTTGTCGAACTGGTCCGCGCCTTCGATCGCCTTGTGCGGCTGCCACGCGCCGCGCGTCCCATAGACCTCGTACATCAGCCGCGGGAAAAGCGTGTCCTGCACTAGCGTGGACTTTCCGCTCCCGCTCACGCCCGTCACACAAACGAACAGCCCCAAAGGAAACGCGACGTCTACGTCCTTCAGGTTGTGACCCTTGGCCCCACGGACCACCAGCCAGCCTTCGTTCATGTAGACGCAAGAGTACCTGTTTGGCTAGGCTTGCCCGGCGGCCCGACTCAGTCTGACGACCGACTTCTTGTACTCGGGGATCTTGCTCAAGGGGTCGAGCGCACGCTGAGTGAGGTTGTTCGCCGAGCGCTTGCCGGGCCAGTGATAAGGGATGAACACCGTGTCAGGCCGGATCGTGGTCACGACCTTCGCCTTCAGCACGACCGCCCCCCGCCGGCTCTCGACCTTCATCCAACCACCGTCCTCGATGCCGTGGACCGCCGCCAGCGTCGGGTGGATCTCGACGTAAGGGTCGGGGCACATGTCCACCAAACCGCCAATCCGGCGCGTCTGCGTCCCGCTCAGGTACTGCGACACGACTCGGCCCGTAGTCAGAATGACCGGATACTCGTCGTCTGGCTCTTCCGCGCTTGGTCTGTAGGGCACTGCGTGGAAGTGCGCCTTGCCGTCAGGCGTATGGAACTTGCGGTCTTCGAACAGCCGCGGTGTCCCCGGATGCCCGATCTCCGGGCACGGCCAGAACACGCCCATCTCGTTGACTACCCGTTCGTAGGTGACTCCAAAGTAGTCCGCAGTGCCGCCTTTGCTCGCAACGCGCAACTCATTAAAGATGTCTTCGCTCGACTTGAAGTGGTCGAAGTACTTCCCTCGCCCTAGCCTCCGCGCGAGCTCAAGAACGATCTCGGTGTCGCACTTTGCGTCGCCAGGGGGGTCCACTGCCTTGTTGATCTTGATCACCCGCCCTTCCGCGCTCGTGCTCGTACCCTCCTCCTCCTCATGGAGCGAGCCAGCGAGGACGATGTCCGCGTGGTGGGCCGTCTCGCTCAGGAAGAAGTCAATCGCCGTGTAGTGTTCGAGCCGCGAAAGCGCCTCGCGCGTGAAGTTCGAGTCGGGCAAGGAGACGAGAGGGTTGAAGCAGATCGAGATCAGCGCCTTGATCTCGCCCTCGTGGATCATGTTCATGATCTCCTGCGCCGTGTGCCCCTTGACGGGCATCTCGCCCTCCTCGATCCCCCACACTTTGGCGACGTAGGCCCGGTGCTCCGGGTTCTCAATGTCGCGGTTGCCCGGGAGCTGGTCGCACTTGTGCCCGTGCTCGCGGCCCCCCTGTCCGTTGCCCTGTCCGGTGATCGTCCCGTAGCCGCACCCTGGACGTCCTATGCGGCCGGTCGCCAGGACGAGGTTGATGCAGGCCAGGACGTTGTCAACCCCTTTCGTGTGGTGCTCGATCCCACGGGCGTGCAAGAGGAAGCTGGTCTTGGCCTCACCCCACATCTTGCCCGCCCGCACGATGTCTTCGGTCCGCACACCGCTGATCCTCGAGGCTTCTTCCAGGCTCTGCTCCATCGCGGTCTTGTGCGCGCCGTCCCAACCGCTCGTGTGGGCGTCCACGAACGCCTTGTCAACGTGCCCTTCTTCGATCAAGACGCGCAGAATCCCGTTCAAGAGAGCCGTGTCCGCCCCCGGCCGCACAGGAAGGTGCAGGTCGCACGTCCGCGCGAGCGGCGTAACGCGGGGATCAACCATGATCAGCTTTGCCCCACGGTCGCGGGCGCGCCAAATGTAGTCGGTCGTGATCGGCGAGCATTCGGCGACGTTCGTCCCGACGCACAGCACGACGTCGGCAAGGACGATGTCGTCCCAGGAGTTCGCCGCCCGGTCAATGCCGAACGCTTTCTTGTTCCCTGTGCCCGCGCTGACCATGCAGAGCCGCCCGTTGTAGTCCAGCTCCTTGGTCTGCAGTGCGACGCGGGCGAACTTCCCCATCAAGTAGCTCTTCTCGTTCGTCAGTGAAACGCCCGAGAGCACAGCCACTGCGTCTCTGCCGTGCTCCGATTGGACCCGCTGGATCTCAGATACCGTCGTCGAATATGCCTCTTCCCACGAAACAGGCGCAAAGCCAACGCCTTCGACGCGCTTCAGTGGAGCAAGCAGCCGGTCTGGGTGGCTGCCCTGCATGTAACGCATCACTCCCTTTGGACAGAGCTTGCCCCGGTTGAACGGAAACTCTTCCCACGGCTCGAACCCGATCACCTTGTTGCCGCTGACTTTGAGCTGGATGCCGCATTGCTGGCCGCAAAAACAACAATGCGTCTTGACGAGCTTCTCCGGCTGGCCCCGCCCCTGCCATCCGCCCGGCGGCTCGTGGTTGAGGTGCGGGCCGAACAGCTCGGCCAGTCTTTCAGTCGAAGTCGGCGGTCTTGCCATCTGTTTATCCTGCGAAAGGCGTGTCTCCCAGCTCAGCGGCCTGGTTGAGGGCGATCAATTTTCTCTTTTCGAGCGGGCACAAGTCCTGGTGACTGCCAAAGTCAGTGCCCAGCTCCTTCATCACGCCAACCAGGTCGTCATGGTGCATCTTGCTCTGGTACGGGACGCCTGAACGCGCGCAGACTGCCTGCTCGCCCCGCTCGCCCTCTATCTTATAGTAGGCCACTCCAAGCTGCGCCGGCCTTTGGATTATGTGGAACAGTTTGCCGAAGGGCAGGTACAGCAGGAACACGATCACTGTGAAAGCGTGCAACAGCGAAAGGAACGAGTAGTTCTCGCCCTGCATCAGCTTGTAGCTCGCCGTCAGCATCAGCCCCGTCACTGAGACCGAGAACAGCAGGAACAGCGGTATCAGGTCGGACTCCAGGCTCTGGACTGCCTGCGCGCCCGATTCGTGGATCCGTCGGTGCGCGGCGAGTGCGACGCCCATGAGAACGAGCACCGCGCTGATGTTGAGGCCGTTGAAGATCAAGAAACCGATCGCGCTCCCAGGATCGAAGGCGAACTGCCGACGGCCCATGAACTCGACGACGTACCTGCTTCCGTCCATGCCGAACTGCACCCAGCCCCAACTCAGCGGGATCGTGATCGCGAACGCGATGAGGCAGCCCCAAGCAAGGCACATGTGCGCGATCCACCGAGACCGGCTGCGGGCTTCGATGAACCGCTGAGCAACTATGTCGTCGTACAGCAGGCGGAACAGCAACAGGATGTTCCCCGCAAGCCGCCGCGGGCGCAGAAAGAGGACCCAGCCGGCCTTGAAGTAGTGCCACGTCGGCGGGCGTTGGATCCACATCGTGTACCGGTAGGTGATCGCGAACGCGGCGAACACGGTCGCTGCCGCGTACGCGGCCAACGGCGTATCGAACCGCGAAAACCCGCCCGAGCCGAGCGTGATCGCCAAGACGACCAAGAGCGCCGCTCCGATCCCCGCCGTGTAAGCGATCACCGAGCACCTGGCTAGCTTCATTGGCCCCCCCGACTGGCTTCAAGCTCGGTCTTCTCATGCTTGGCGGCGCTGCGGACGATCACAATGTGCATCCACCCCAGACACACCGCGGCGAGCAGCGCAAGGATCACAAAGCACGTCGTCCAGACTCCAGTGGCCTTCAGCGCGTATCCAAAGACGATCGGCAGAACGAACCCTCCGAGACCCCCGATCACCCCGACCAGGCCACCGACCACCGGGACGTCGTCAGGAAAGTACTCGGGAATGTGCTTGAAGACCGCTGCCATGCCCAGCCCCATTAGCACGCCAGAGACGAGGAGCAAGACCGTGAACACTGTCCGGTTCGCCTGAAAGTAGATGTGCGTCGTGCCCTTGGCCAAGACCTGCTTCTTGGCGACCGAGTCGCCGACCTCGGCGACCGGCTCGTGCCACGACGTGAACTGCGGCCAAACGACCGCGGTCGAGTCCGTCGCTCGGCCCTGGTCCGACCGCTGGCGCAACGAATACGTCACGTCGTCCACGACGATCGCGTCCGGCCCGACCTCCGTGACCGTCCCTGCCCTCTCGGCCAGGACCCCTTCCCCTGGCGAGGTGATGTCCATCCGTGGCGCGACCAGCAGCACGAAGAGCACGAACACGCCGGAGAGCACGGCGTAGAGCGTCGCCCGCGCGCCATATCTGTCCGAGACGAACCCGCCGACCGCGCGCGTCAGTGCCGAAGGCATACTGAACATTGTCGCCAACACGCCCGCCGATGCGAGCGACATGCCATAGACGTTGAGCGAATAAGGGATCAGCCACTGCGAGAGCGCGACGAACCCGCCAAAGACGAGGAAGTAGTAAAGCCCGAAGCGCCAGACCCGCACGTTCCTCAGCGGTCGCATCAGGACGGCCAGCGATCGGGGCGGCGTGTCGGGCCGTTTGGCGACAGACAGGACCGAAAAAGCGATCGCCATGACCACCAGCGCACCGGCGTAGATCTGCGGCACGAGCCGCCAGCCGTCCAACTTCTCACCGCCATGCGTCGCCCACTTCAACAGCGCGGGAGCGCTCAAGGCCGTGACCGCCGTTCCGATATTGCCGAGCCCGAGCAGGCCCAGCGCCGTCCCCTGCCTGTTCTTGGGGAACCAAACGGAGGTCAGCGCGACGCCAGAGGCGAACGATGCGCCGACAAGCCCGAAGAGCAGGCCAAAACCGAGCAGTTGGGCGAACCCGTTCGCATAGCTCGTCGCGAACATCGCGGCGGCGGACAGCAACATGATCCAGACGGTCACGGGCTTCCCGCCGTAGCGATCAGAAAGAGCACCAACGGGGAGCCGAAGGAGCGACCCCGTCAAGATCGGCGCCCCCATCAGCCAGCCGATCTGCGCCTTGTCCAGCACGAGCACCCTGTGATCAACGAGGAACGTTATGAGCACCCCGAACAGCGTCCACGCCGCAAAGCAGAGCGCGAACATCAGGATGTTCATCACCAGCACGCGGTTTGCCGGACTACTCGGCACGGTCCATCCTCCGGACACCGATCAGCATCCACGTGTTCGCGGCAAAGCAGGCCAGGCTCACAAACATCGCCGTCACCGCGATCGGGCTACCGCCGCGCACCGTGCCTTCCAACACGGAGACAAAGAGCCACAGTTGAAGCAGCACCAGCACAATCTCGAAGAGCAGGAGCATGACGAACACGCCCGACTTCTGCTGCTGCCGGTTTCTGCGCGTGTTCTTCACTCTGCCTCGACTCCGACCGCATAGATGTCTTTCCCGACGATCTCCAGAGTCACACGGCGCAATGGTCGAGTCGGCGGGCCCTGCGTTGGGCTGCCGTCGGCGACAGAGAATGCACCGTTGTGGCAGGGACAGAACAGCCGTTGCTCGCCGGGCTGGAACTGCACCGGGCAGGAAAGGTGCGTGCACCGCCGCGAGTAGGCGTCGAAGCCGCCGTCCCGACTGTGCAGCAGGATGCAGAGGTCGCCTTGCCCAGGGTAATTAAACTCGGCCGAACCCCCAGTTGGTACGTCGCCCACTTTGGCGACTAACGTCCTTGGGAACTCGGCGTTCGCCTTCGGGCGCAGAGCGGGCCACGCCGCCAGTACCGCAGAGCCCGCAACGAGACCGCCGCTGGCCAGCGTCAAGAACTTGAAGAACTCGCGACGTGACACGTAGCGGTCTACGTCCCACTCGATAGAAAAGTCGTCTCGCAGCTTGTCTTCCACTTCAGCCCAGCCTCGAATTGCTCAAAAGGTCGCTCTTCCGCATCACCGCCCCTGCACGAACAACGAGCGACTTGCTCCCGGGCGGCATCATCAAGGAGACTTTCGTGCGCACCGTGCGTCCTCCAAACTGGAACTCGTTGACCGGCGTCGCACCGCGCTGCGCCGCGATCTCTTCTGGTGTACCAAAGAACAGCGCGCCCGATGGGCACACGGTCGCACACATCGGCCGAAGGCCCACCGACGTGCGGTCATAGCACATGTCGCACTTCATCATCTGGTCTATCTTCGCCTCGTACTTCGGGACGCCGAACGGGCAAGCGTAGACGCAGTTCGTACAACCGATGCATCGGGGCTTCAGCGAGCTCTGCACCACTCCGTCCGGCGTCCGCTTGATCGCGTCGGCCGGGCACACGGCTGCGCAGGCCGGCTCTTCACAGTGCATGCATATGATCGGCGTCGTCTGCACGCTCTCTCCGCGCTGGATGGTCTCCAGATGGATCATCGAGACGCCGGCGTGGGTGTCGCACTCGGCGCACGCGGCGACGCAGGCGTTACACCCGATGCACCGGCTAGGATCTATGTAGAACTGCTTGTCCACGGAACACCTGCCAGACGACGACTTCAAGTATAGCGGACCTCGTCTGCACCACTTCCGCCAGGACCGGACGACGCATCAAATGTCTGCCCCGATGAGCTTTGCGGCGACGGCAGAGAGGGGCCTCACGACGCAAACGACGTAGGTGCCTCCGGCCGTTGACATCGGGGCGAGCGTCGCCGCCACGGGCTTTTCCTCCCCGCTCTTTGTTACAGCGAACGTCGTCGAGTGCTCGGACATCCTGCGCTTTGAAGGCTCCTTCACGTACTCGCCCATCCGCACCTTGTGCGTCTTTCGAAATCGCTCTGGAACCAGAATAGACAAGGGATGCCCCTCCATCTCCGCCTTCGAAAACCCAAACACCTCCGTCGCGGCAGAGTTTGCCCACTCGATCGTGCCGTCCTCGTCAACTAACAGGATGGCATCGGCTGCGGCCTCCAGGGCCCCTCGAAAAATGTCCGCCTCGGCCTTCGAGCCCTTCGACTTGCCCTGTAAGAGCGACTCCATCAGGACATGGTTCTCCTCCTTCAGACCTTCGACCTCGTTCTCGTACTGTTCGCGCACAGCGTGCGCGACAAGTTCTGGCCGCGACAATGGCCCGAACTTCATTCTAATCCTCACCCAGTACGTAGCGACCGTCGCCTCGCTGATACCCAGCTTGTTCGCGATCGCGACGTCTGTGAACCCGTTCGACGCGTGTTCGATGAGCTGCTGTTCGCGACCGGACAGGGGCTTCTGGGGATCGGTCGAGGGCACAACCTATTGTGCGCCCTTCTCTGTGACTAGTGTCAAGCAAAGGCCCGACTGGGCCCTTCGCTGGAACCCTACAACCTGGACTGATGCGGCCGTTCCATGCCATCTGAGCCCGATTATCGCTGGAAGGCCCTCATTTGGCGCGTCCTCCCTTCCAAGGACGAGGAACGGACGGCTTGCGCCAAGCACAAGCACCAGGCAAAGTGGTCTCAGATCGCTCGGAGCGGTCGCATGGTGAATAAGAATGAAACTTCTCGCAACACTTGCATTGACATCACTAGTCGCTAGTGCAGCACTGGCCCAGTCCATGTGGCTCGTTGGACCTAGCCAAGTCTCAGGAATCAACGGAAAGCTCGTTGGATCGCCTTCGGTGCTTCAATACGCCGAGGGAAAGATGGCGGAACTCTACATGTCCGGAGGTTCGGACAAGGGGTACTTTGGCATTGATGCGACCTTCGCCGCGCCAATCGTGCCCGCAAAGTCCTTCGTCATTGTGCTCAACGCAATGACGAAAAGCGACGCTGTGTTCGACCACTTCGAGGCCTTCGACTTCACGTCTAAGTCGTGGATCGAGATCGGTGCGACGTCGCCGAATGCGGGCCGACCATCGCTGTCGGACAACCCCTCCCTCGTCTCAACCCAACTCCCGACTTGGCGGTTCACCTATCCGGCCACCGGCGAAGTCTGGACGCGCGCTATTTGGGTCGGCATGGGCGACTCGGTCGTCTATGTGGACCAGCTCGCGCTGATCTACTATAGGTAAGGGGCTGCCGACAACGGCAAGCGGCGCCCGCGTCCTT
>JBBDXG010000017.1:0-48097 GCA_040902435.1 Fimbriimonadaceae bacterium | reverse complement strand
GTCCTTGGGACGCGGGCGCCGCTCCGTCACATCCCGGCCAAACGCAGGTGGCGCGAAAATGAGACCACCTTCGGCGCACATTCTCTACCCTTATCCGGCCCCGAAAGAGTAAAGTGTCATCAGGCGGCAATGAGCCCTACTAGGGAACTGGAGGACACTAAGCCGGGCTGGGCTCGTCGGCTCACCGCCTTGCTGCCCTACCTCCTGCTTCTCCCGGCATATGTCCTTGCAGCCAAACTGGGCCTGCAGCTTGCACTAGAGCACCCTAGCGCGACGCCCGTCTGGCCGCCGACCGGCATCGCCATCGCAGCGATCATCCTTCTGGGTTACCGCGTTTGGCCCCTCATCTTCGTTGGCGCGATTTTCGTCAACTACACGACTACGTGGGACGTTCCGTCCTCTGTGGGAATCGCCATCGGGAACACCCTGGAGGGTGTTCTCGGCGCCTACCTCGTCGAAACGTTCGCCAACGGCAAGAACGCCTTCGACCGACCACTGGACGCCGCTAGGTTTACCCTTTACGCTGCCCTGCTCTGCACGACCGTAGCTGCGACGATTGGGGCGACGAGCCTTGCTCTGACCGGCCTTGCGGCGTGGAGCAGTTTCACTTCCATCTGGCTGACCTGGTGGATTGGCGACGCCACTGGAGCGCTGGTCATCGCGCCAGTAGTCCTTGTCTGGGCTGCCCGCCCCGCCATCCGATGGAACACTGGGCGGGCGATCGAGGCCGGGGTCCTCTTCGTGGTCCTGGGCGCGACTGGGCTCCTCGTTTTCGGCAGGGCTCCAGACGAGGGCCTTGCGTTTGCGCAGGCGTTCCTGTGCATTCCGGCAGTCGTCTGGATCGCCTTTAGGTTCTATCCGCGCGTCGCAACGACCGCGACCCTGATCATGGCGACAATCGTGATCTACGGGACTCTGGGCGAGCGAGGACCGTTCGCGCCCTTCGGTCCGAGCGATGCTCTCTTTATCGCTCAGGCATTCACAGGTGTCGCAGCCATTACCGCGCTCGTCCTCTCTGCCGCCACCTATGAGCGGATGATCGCCGAGCGAAACGTGCAAGAGAGCGAGAACAGGTTTCGGATCCTTGCCGACAGTTCGCCTTCCATGATTTGGGTCTCCGATAGGGACGCGCAGTGTACGTTCCTCAACAAGACCTGGCTCGAGTTCACAGGTCGCAGTTTGGCCCAGGACCTCGGGTTCGGATGGATGGAGAACGTGCACCCTGAGGACACCGACCAACTTGTCGCGGCGTGCCGGAACGCTTACGCCACGCGAAAGTCATATCGCGCCGACTTTCGGCTCAAGCGCTTCGACGGCGTCTATTTCTGGCTCATGACGTCTGGGAACCCCAGGTTCCTCGAAGACGGCACCTTCGCCGGCTTCGTCGGGACCTGCGTAGACATCTCGGAACGCAAGCACCATGAGGAAGAACTACAGCAGGTGGCCCTTCACGACCCGTTGACTGGACTGCCTAACCGGGCCCTCTTCATAGACCGCCTCGGACAGGTCCTTCGGGCGACCAAGAGGCGAGGATCAAAGCGTGCCGGCCTCCTCTTCCTCGACATTGACCGCTTCAAGCTCGTCAACGACACGCTTGGACACGTCGTCGGCGACAAGCTCCTCGTCGAGACCGGCCAGAGGATCCAGACCATCCTCCGACCTGGGGAGACCGTCGCAAGGCTCGCTGGTGACGAGTTCGCCGTCCTCTTGGACGAAGTCCCGAACCTCCGAGACGCCGAAGCCGTTGCGGAACGGATCGGCGATCTGTTCCGAGAGCCCTTCTTTCTCGCAGAAGAGGAGATCTACGTGAGCGCGAGCATCGGCGTCACGCTCGTCGACCCCAGGCACGTCCGGCCAGAAGAAGTTCTCCAAGACGCGGACACCGCCATGTACCGGGCCAAGACGCTCGGCCGGAGCCGCCACCAAGTGTTCGACGGAGACGCTCACAAGCCGGTCATCGAGGTTCTGCGCCTCGAGGCGGACCTCCGAAAGGCGCTCGAGTGCGGCGCCCTCGACATCCACTATCAACCGATCCACTCGATGCCGTCTGGCGAGATCATCGGCTTCGAGGCCTTGGCCCGATGGTGCCACCCTGTCCGTGGAAACTTGATGCCGTGCGACTTTATCCCGGTCGCTGAGCAGACCGGGCTCATCTGCGAGCTCGACCAGCAAGTCCTCGTGAGGGCCTGCATCCAAATGAGCGACTGGGTCAGACGGCACCCCAAGGCCAAGGACTTGACCGTGAGCGTCAATGTCTCCGCAAGGCTCTTCTCACAGATCAACATCGTCAAGGCTGTCACACAGGCCCTGGCCCTCGCAAGCATTGATGGTTCGCATCTCAAGTTGGAGATCACAGAGAGCGTGTTCATGGAACACCGGGAAGCCGCTGCGCGCGCCCTCAACGAGCTTCGCGCCATGGGGGTCGGAGTCGTCCTCGACGATTTTGGGACCGGTTACTCTTCACTCGGGCTGCTCCACCAGTTTCCCATTGACTCGCTGAAGATAGACCGGACGTTCGTCGCCGGCCTGGAATCGGACGGGAGCAGCCCCATGGTCGCGTCCGCGATCGTCGAGCTAGCACACCAGCTCAATCTCGGCGTCACGGCCGAAGGCGTGGAGACCGCGCAGGAGCTCGAAGCGATCACGAGCCTCAAGTGCGACTTCGCCCAGGGCTACTACTTGGGCAGGCCGGTCTGCGCACAAGAAGCCGGCGCGCTACTTGCATAGAGCCTCTATCGGCCCTTCTTGCTGGCCGACGGCATGGGCCCGCGCGGTTTGCGGCGCACGAGCGGCACCGCGATGGACTCCCGACCGTTCAAGAAGTCGCTCGTCGGCGACTTCTTCTTCAAGAACACTTCCAGCGGCCCCTCGTTCACGACCATGCCCCCGTGCTCGCCCGCGCCCGGCCCGAGGTCAATCAGCCAGTCCGCCGCGCGCATCGTGTCCTCGTCGTGCTCCACGACGATCACCGTGTTGCCAAGGTCCCGCAACCGCTGCAGCGTCTCGATCAACTTGTGGTTGTCCTTCTGGTGCAGACCGATCGAGGGCTCGTCCAAGATGTACAGACAGCCCATCAGGCCGCTTCCGATCTGAGTCGCCAGCCTGATCCGCTGTGCCTCCCCGCCGGCCAGAGTGTTGGCAGAGCGCGAAAGCGTCAAGTACGACAGCCCGACGTCGTTCAAGAACCGCAGCCGCTCGACGATCTCCTTCACCGCCCGCTCGGCGATCGTCAACTGCCGCTTGTTCAGCTTCTTCGGCAGCTCCTTGAAGAACACGAGCGCGTGCGAAACCGCCATCTCTGCGATCTCCGAGACGTTCCGCCCCGCGACCTTCACCGCCAAAGACTCCGGCTTCAACCGACGGCCCTCGCACACCGGGCAAGGGTTCGTCCGCATGTACTGCTGCAGGTCCGCCTTCACCCACTCGCTCTCCGTCTGCTCGTACTTCTTGCGCAGCACCTTCAGTACGCCCTCCCACCGCGACTGGAACTTCCGCTCGCTCTTGCCGTACTTCATCAGAACGGTCACCGGCTCCGGCAGGCCGTGCCACACCGCCTCCATGTTCTTCGCGCTGATCTTCTTCACGGGCAGCGAAGCGTCGAACCCCAGCGCGCGGCCCACGCCGTCGAGCACCTGCGGCCACCACTCCTTCACTTCGCCCGACTTGTAAACGAACGGAACGATCGCGCCGTCGCGCAAGGGCAGTGATTCGTCCGCGATGATCAGCGTCGGCTCGAACTCTGTCTTCGTCCCCAGGCCCGTGCACTCGGGGCACGCCCCGTACGGCGAGTTGAACGAGAACATCCGCGGCTCCAGCTCCGGCATCGAAAACCCGCAGACCGCGCACGAGTACTGCTCGCTGAACAGCCTGTCCACCCACTTCGGCTTTTTGCCGCTCTCGTCCTCGTGCGAGACCGTCACCATCCCCTTCCCCATCTTCAGAGCCGTCTCGATCGAGTCTGCCAGCCGCCGCGCCATCCCCTCCTTGATCACCAACCGGTCCACGACCACCTCGATCGTGTGCTGCTTGTAACGGTCCATCGGTATGTCGTCCGTCACTTCGTACATCGTCCCGTCCACGCGCACGCGCACGTACCCGGCCTGCTGGATCTCCTGCAGCTCCTTCTGGTAGGTCCCCTTCCGTCCCCGCACGACCGGCGACAGGATCTGAAGCTTCGTCCCCTCGGGCAGCGCGAGGACCGTGTCCACGACCTGGTCCGTTGACTGCCGCTCGATCGGCGTTCCGCAAGTCGGGCAGTACGGCGTCCCTGCGCGCGCGTACAGGATGCGAAGATAGTCGTAGATCTCCGTCACGGTCCCAACAGTCGAACGCGGGTTCCGCGACGCGCTCTTCTGGTCAATCGAGACCGCCGGCGACAAACCATCAATGTGGTCCACGTCCGGCTTGTCCATCTGCCCGAGGAACTGCCGCGCGTACGCCGACAACGACTCCACGTACCGCCTCTGCCCCTCCGCATAGATCGTGTCGAACGCCAGCGACGACTTCCCGCTCCCGCTCAAACCCGTGATCACGACCAGCTTGTCGCGAGGGATCTCAACCGTCACGTTCTTCAGGTTGTTCTCGCGCGCGCCCACGACGACGATCTTGTCCTGGCCCATCTGCCGCGATATTCTACCTCTCCGAATAGTAGACGCCTGTATCCTGCAGAGGCTTTCGGTCGAAGTGGCACACGCAGCACCGATGTTCCACTAACATAGAGCCATGCGAACCGTCGTCATCGCGGCCCTCGTCTTCTTCGCCCTCGCCGGGTGCAAGGAAAAGGAAGAGCCTCTCGCGAACCCGCCGGAAGGCGAGCAGACACAGACCTCGACGACCGAGCAAGCGAAGGGCTCGGGCGAGGGCATCGGCATCGTCTCCCCCGCGAGCGGGGGGATGTCGCCCGTCTCCGGCTCCGACGTTGTAACGGGCTCTGGCGGCGGAAGTGTGGGCAGCGCAGCAAAGGACCAGGCCAAACGGATCGGCGGCGGACAGAGCCAAGGCAGCCTTGGCAACGCGACCACCGACGAAGGCGGCGGATATTGAAAGGTTGGGGCGGATAACGGGACTTGAACCCGTGACCTCCTGAGTCACAGTCAGGCACTCTAACCAGCTGAGCTATACCCGCCGCGGAGCCCCGATTATGCCCGACTTGCTGCATACTGTCTACGAAGGCCGACCCAACGGCCTGGCACGGAATGCCGAACCTGATCCACTTGCCGGGAGTCGCAGGAGCGGACGAGGCGGGACGAGGCCCCCTCGCAGGCCCCCTTGTCGTCGCAGCCGTCGTGCTCCCTGAGGGGTTCGACACAAACGGGCTCGACGACAGCAAGAAGCTCACTCCCCAGAAGCGCGAACGGCAGGCAGAACGCATCAAACACGACGCCGTCTGGTGCCTCGAGGTCGTCGGGGTCGAAGAGATCGAAAGGCGCAACATCCTCCGCGCGTCGCTCAACGCCATGGCCCGCGTCCTGGAGCTTCTGTGCCCGACGAGGTCGCTCGTGGACGGCAACCAGCTCCCGCCAACAAAGCTCAACGTCGAGGCCGTCGTCAAAGGCGACGGCAAGTTCGCGTGCATCGCCGCCGCCTCGATCCTGGCCAAGACCGAGCGCGACCGGATCATGTGCGAGTACGCCGGCGAGTATCCGAACTACGGGTTCGAAGTCAACTTCGGCTACGGGACCCCTGAGCACCTCGCCGCCATACGCGAGCACGGGCCCTGCGCCATCCACCGCCGGACCTTCTCGCCGATCGCCGACCTCCTCAACCAGCCGTGCCTAACCTTCGAAGACTAGGCGCCGAAGCCGAGGACCGCGCCGCCGAGTACCTCCTCGGGCTCGGCTACACCATCGTCACCCGCCGGTTCAAGTCCTCTCGCGGCGAGCTCGACATCGTCGCGATGGACGGCGAGACCCTCGTCTTCGTCGAGGTCAAGTCGCGCACGAGGAACGACACCAACCCCACCGCTGCCGTCAGCGACAAGAAGGTCGCGACCTTCGCGGACGCCGTCACCGAGTACCTCCACAAGACCGGCATGGAGCGGGCCCATTGCCGGTTCGACATCATCGCCGTCACCCCCGACTCGCTCGAGCACCACGTCGCCGCCTTCCGAGCAAAGTGAGCCCCCGGTCTTCTTCACTTTTTTGAACCTAAAAACGGTCATGGCGCCCCTCCCCTTCCCAACTCTCACTTTTTTGAACCTAAAAACGGCGAAAAAACGGTGAAAAACGGGGACTCCCTAGGGCTCTTCCTGTCCCAGGTACCGCCGGTAGTCGAGCCCGCTCAGCCCGCGCAGGGCGGCAATCCGCTCGTGGGTCGGTGGGTGGGTGCTGAATATCCCCCGGGCCTCCAACGCCTGGAACGGGTTGATGATGTACATGTGCTCCGTCGCCTTGTTCGCGGCCTCCATCTTCAGGCCCGAGCCTGCGATCTTCTCAAGCGCGCTCGCCAGCCCCTCGGGGTTGCGCGTGAACTGCGCCGCGCTCGCGTCCGCCATGAACTCTCGCCGGCGGCTGACCGCCAGCTCTAGCAACCTGGCGAACAGCGGCGCGAGCACCGCCAGCACCAGCGCGATCACAAAGAAGACCACTTGCCCCTGCCCGCCGCCGTCCCCGCCACGCCTCCGGCCCCCTCCCGTGTGCCACAGGGACCGCAAGAAGAAGTGGGAGACCATCGGGATTAGCCCGACGACGATGGCAAGCGTCGTCATGAACTTGATGTCGTTGTTGCGGATGTGCCCGACCTCGTGCGCGATCACTCCCTGCAGCTCTTCGCGGTCGAGCCGCGCCAACAGCCCGGTCGTCACGGCCACGATTCCTTTCTTCGGACCCCTCCCTGTCGCGAACGCGTTGGGCGAGGGGTCGTCAATCACATAGACGTGCGGCGTCGGGATCCCCGCCGCGATCGCCATCTCCTCGGTCACGTTGTTCACGACCTGGAGCTCGTGCGGGGTCGCGTCCCGCGCCTGGTTCATCTTCAGGACGATGTCGCTGCCGGAGTTCCACGCCACCAGGGCGACGATGAGGCCGAGGGCCGCAGAACCGACGATGCCTACGACGAAGAACTCAGGGGCGTAATAGCCGACGATCGCTCCGCCGAGGGCGGCGAGCAGCAGGATCACCATCACGCCGTAGACGATGCTCAGGCGCGTGTTCGCGCTGATCTGTTGGTGGATCGTCCGGCGCATTCCAGACTATTATGCGAGTCCGAGCCGCCGGTCGTTGCGCTGGTCCCCGTCCTTGCGCCGCTTCTTGTCCTCGTACATCTTGACGTCGGCGCGCGCCAGCGCGCTCTCAGCGCCGTCCGCGCTGTGCGCCAGCCCGACGGAGGCCCACAGCCTGACGCTCTCGCCGCCGATCCAAGAGACGAAGTCCAGGCTCTCGCGGAACCTCTCGGCCGCCTTCTCCGCCGAGGACCGGTCCGAGTTCAGCAGCACGACCGCGAACTCGTCGCCGCCCACGCGCGCGACGAAGTCCGTGTCGCGCGTCAGTTCGTTCAGCCTTGCTCCGAACGCCACGAGCGCGGCGTCTCCGCCGGCGTGGCCGTGGACGTCGTTGATCTGCTTGAACTCGTTTAAGTCTATCACGAGCACTGCGAACGGCTCGGTCGTCGCGTTCGCGATCGCGTTCTCGAGCACGATGTCGAACGCGCGCCTGTTCGGAAGCTGCGTGAGCGTGTCCTCCCCCGCCATCCGCGCCATCTTCTGGATCTCCTGCACGAGCCGCTTCTCTATCGCGCGGCTCCCCGTCACGTCGGTCACGACCTGCAGCGCGCCGAGGGGCATTCCGTCTGAGTGGCGGAGCACGCGCGAGGACACGACGGCGACGCGCGTCAGCCCGGTCGCGGTGCGGAACTCGGTCTCAAACACCTCGTCGCGGAGCATGTCCACGCTGTACACGAGGAACTCGGCGACGTTCCTGCCAACCAGCCCCTCCATTGGCGACTCCAGCCAAGTGCAGGCGGCAGAGTTCGCCTCGATCACCTTTCCGGATGCATCAAGCCTCCACACCGCCTGCCGCATCTGCTCGACCAGGAACTCGTACTCGGATACGATCTGCTCGACCTTCAGGGGCGGCGCAGTGACGCGCCTCGGCCCATCGCCCTTCATCTACCCTTTATTACGTGTTATAGGGCCTGCCTGATTCTGCGGGTTGGCGAGTCCTAGTTCTATTGCCGGATGGTTCAGACCCGCCTAGTGCACTGCCGCGCCTTCGGGGGCTTCGGTCTCAGGCTCCAGGAGGATGGCCTGGCCGTCCGCGTCGTCGGCTGCCAGCACCATGCCCTGGCTCTCCAGCCCCATCATCTTCCTCGGCTTGAGGTTCGCGACCACGACCACCTGCCGCCCGATGAGATCCGTCGCCGAGTACTTCTGCTTGATCCCGGCCAGGATCTGCCGCTTCTCGTCGCCGATCTTGACCTGCAACTTCATCAGCTTGTCGCTGCCCTCGACGGGCTCGGCCTCCATGATCCGCGCGACGCGCAGCTGCACCTTCATGAAGTCGGGGAACTCGATGAACTCGTCTTTCTTCTCTTCCACCATTTTCTTCTCCTCGCGTTGTGGTGCGGGCGTCTTCGCCTGCACCTTGGGCTCCAACCTCGGGAACATCGGGACCGGCTGGTTGAGCTTCGTGCCCTCCGGCAGCGAGAACTCCTCACCAATGAGCTTCCATTGCGCGAGCGGGTACAGCCCGAGCTGCGCGGCGATCGCGTCGGCGGTGCTCGGCACGAACGGACGCACCATCCCCTCTGCAGAGCGCAACAAGAACAGCATCGAGCGCAGCACCGTGGGCAGGGACGCGTCGCCCGACTTCGCGAGCGCCCACGGGGCCTTGTCGTCCACGTACTTGTTGAGGAACCGCGCACACTCCATCGCGGCGTCCAGTGCGTCGTGCAGTCGGTGGGTCTTCATCGCCTGTTCGAACCGCCCCTTGCTCGCAACGACGAGCGACACGGCCTCGGGCTCGCACGGCCCCGCCGGAACGGTGCCCCCGACGAACTTGTGCGCCATCGTCAGCGTCCTGTTCAGCGCGTTGCCCAGGTCGTTCGCCAGGTCCGCGTTGTACATCCGCTCGATCTCAGTCATCGTGAAGTTCGTGTCGTTGTCATACGGCAGCGCGCGCGCGAGGCAGAACCGCAGGACGTCCACCGCCAGCGGCGGCGCGCAGCCCGCTTCGACGAACCTCTCGACGACCGCAGTGTGCGAGAGCACGTTCCCCTTCGACTTGCTCATCTTCGAATCGTTGAACGTGAACCACCCGTGCGCGATGACGGTCCTCGGCAGCGGCAGCCCCGCGCCCATCAGCATCGCTGGCCACAGCGTCGCGTGGAAGCGCGTGAAGATCTCCTTCGCCATCCAGTGGACGTCCGCCGGCCAGAGGTCTTCCCAGCCTTCGTTCGGCCAGCCGGTCGCCGCGAGGTAGTTGATGAGCGCGTCGAACCAGACGTAGATCACTTTCGACTCGTCGCTCGGCACCGGGATCCCCCAGCCTGGGTTGCTTCGCGAGACGCAGAGGTCGCGGAGGCCCTGCTTTATGAAGGAAAGCACCTCATTACGCCGGCCTTCGGGCAGGAGCACCAGCTCGCCGGACTCGATCTTCTCGAGCAGGGGCTTCTCGAACGCCGACAGCCGGAAGAACCAGTTGTCCTCTTCGACCCATCGCACTTCGTTGCCGTCTGGGCTCTTTCCGTCCACGAGGTCCGCCTCGCGGACGAACGTCTCCGCGCCGACGTCGTACCAGCCCTCGTACTTGTCGAGGTAGATGTGCCCGTTCTCTTGGAGCTTCATGAAGAGGGCCTGTGCCGCCTCCCTGTGCCGCTCGCTGGTCGTGCGGAAGAACACGTCGTAGCCGATGTTGATCGAGTCGAACGCGTCGGACCAGATCGCGCTGATGCGGTCAACGAACTGCTGCGGCGTCTCGCCCGCCTTCTCCGCCGCCTCCATCACCTTCAGTCCGTTCTCGTCCGTGCCCGTGAGGAAGAAGGCGTCCTCCCCCTTCATCTGGTGCCACCGCTTCGTGGCGTCGCAGACCAGCGTCGTCAGCGCGTGCCCGACGTGTGGCACGGAGTTGACGTAGTAGATCGGCGTCGTGACGTAGAAGCGCTTGGGCATCCAGGGTCAGATGATACCGACCCACCTTGTGTCGCGGCCCCCTTGTCCCGAAGCAAAGGGCCGGTGCAATAGCTGCTCCGCGAAGGTCAGCCGCGGGGATACGGCGAGACGGGCGGCGGCCCAGCCGGTCGGCGACGGCGATAACCGAGCTGCACGATCAGCAGCGCACCGACCACCCCCAACAAGATGACTGAGCTGCTACGCAACGACCCGCCACAGTCGCCGCTTGTCGCGCTCACCCAGAAGAAAGGATGGACCGCCATCAGTGCCATCACCACAACTGGGTGGCCCGGTCCCGTCTTCACAACCAGGTACCGCCAGAGTAGAAGCAGGCACACCGGAAAGTGAATGAACGCCATCAGCCGCCCGAACTCCTGAGCGCCTTTGATCGCAGCCATCGCTCCTGGCCCACTGCACGCCGCTGCCGACGCCGCTACGACCAGCGCCAGCAACGCAACGACTATCCGAAGTGGGGTCTGCACGGTCTTATTGTGCAACGGTCTTTCGCATCCCTGCCAAAAAACCTCGATCCGTCTGACCTGCCCAAGGATATGGAGCTTGCTCAGCCTCCCGCGCTGACGCCGAACCCCTCGTCACAAACGTTCGATCTCCCGAACAAACCTACGCGACCACCACAAGCGCAAAGCCGTCGTACCCTTTCCCACCAACCGTCTGGATCGCGGTCGCCCTCGCGCCGGGAAACCCAGGCAGGGCGTCGAAGAACCGCCGGATGCCCGCGACCATCTCGTCCGCCTCGCCCTGTGCGACCTTGCCCCCGCGCACGACGTTGTCCACGACGATGACGCCGCCCGGCCGAACGAGCTTCATCGCCCACTCGAAGTACTCCCGCGTGCTCTGTTTGTCGGCGTCAATGAAGGCCATGTCGAACGGGCCCTCGAGCTTCGGCAGCGACTCGATCGCAGGGCCGAGGACGATCTCGACGCGGTCGGCGACCCCGGCGCGCGCGATGTTCCTGCCCGCGACCTCGGCGTGCTTCGGTTCCATCTCCAGAGTCACCAGTTTGCCGTCCGGGGGCAGCGCGCGGGCGAGCCAGATCGCGCTGTAGCCGCCGAGCGTGCCGATCTCCAGGATTCGTCTCGCGCCGACCATGCGCGCAAAGAGGTGGAGCATCTTGCCGTGCGCCGGCGTGACGGCGATCGAAGGAAGGCCGGCGGCCTCACTGTCGAGCGCCGCTTGCCGCAGCGCGTCGTCCTCGTGCACGGCCTTCTCGCCGATGTAGGCGTCAACGGCGTCCCAAGTCGCTTGTTCCATCGAACCTGGACTATACCGAGCCTTGTGCTCAACGCGCGGACGAAGGCACGGCCTTGAGGGCCTTGCCGCTCAGCGCCCTGTTCATTCCGGCGTTCAAATAGTGCGTCACGCCCTCGACTTCGAGGCTGTACGCGTCAACCTGGAGCATTGCGTGCCGAAAGGCAATCTCCCAAGGGAGGCGGTCCAGCTTGAGGACGACGTTGCCGACGACGCCCATACTGACCGTGTACTCCTGGTTGAGCGAAGACGCGAGGACGAAAATGACCTGCTCGAACGGTTGTTGCTCGACCAGGACATCGGCGGTGTCGCCGAGCGAGCGCACCGTGATCGGGTGGGCCGCCAGCCAGTCCGTGATCTTCGACCTCGCGACGCGGGGAGAGTTGATTCCGATCTTGTCCGCCGTGCGGACGAAGAGCAACCTGTGCACGTCGAGCGTGTCCGCGATGAGCACGTAGGAGCCGTCCTCCAACGGCTTGACGCGGTACGGCTGCTTCGTCTCCTTGGCGTAGATGTCGAGCAGGAACCGCATCGCGTCCCTATCGGGCGCGACGATCGCGTCTTGGTAGCCGATGCGGCGCCATTCGAACGCGACTTGGTCCTGGCCCTGCGCGGCCAACGCCGCGATCGTCAAAACCGCAATTACCATGCCCTATTGTAAGCCAGCCTGGGCTCCGGGGCCTACCTCTTAAGGCTGTCCGCGACGAACCATCCGACCGCAGCGGCGATGTAGAGCAGGTTCCCGCCCCAGAGGAACGTCTGGAACGCCGCCTCAGAGTTCAAGTTCCAAGCCGCCAGTGTGAGCACGAACAGAGCGGCGACCACGCCGCCCATCAGCCGCGACATCGAGGCGTTGAAGGCGTTCTGCGTCGCGCCGACCAGGACATAGAACGCCAGCGCCACCCAGAAGTTGACCGCCGCGACGGCGCCGAGCGCGGTCGCCGGGGGCACGCGCATCACCGCAGACCCGCGGTTCGCGTCGTACACGTCCAGGAACCCTCCGATCGAGAGCGAGACGCCCACGCTGAGTCCGGCGATGAGGAGCATGAAGACGAGCGACAGCGGCCACGCCGCGATGGGCTTGACGCTGGGGAACGCGGGCGGCTCCGCCGCCAGGACGACATAGAGCGAGGACGCCAGCACAACGAACACGCCCGCGCCGACGGCGATCGGCGCATTGCGCTGCATCTGGTCGGGGTGCGACGACGCATGGCGGCGGTCCAGCGCCTCTTGCGCCTGCACGCTCCGCTCGCGGTACACGCGGTTGTCCGGCGCGTACTGCGCCGCGAACGCGAAGTAGCGGGCCGCCGAGTCGAGGTCGCCGCGGACCTTCGCCGCCTCGGCGAGGGTCGCATACGCCTGCGGGTTCCTGCCGTCAATCCTCAGGACCTGTCGCGCGACGGCCTCCGCTTCGCGGAACCGGTGGCTGTTCAGGAGCATGGTCATTCGCAGGACGTCCGCGCTGGTCACGCGGTCCTCGCTCGCCATTTGCACGCGCCGCCTCGTGCGCTCGTCGCCCATCCGGCGGTTCTGGTCAATCTTTCGCTGGTGTGCGAGGGTCTGGTCGTAGGTGCGGCGGCGGTCCGGGTCGCTCAGGCACTCGTACGCTTCTTTCGCGAGCAGGAAGACCTCGACCGAGGACTGCGCGGACGAGACGTCCGGGTGGTGCTCCCTGGCGACTTTGCGGAAGGCCGAGCGGACCTCCTCCACGCTCGCGTGGATGGTGATGCCGAGGACTTCGTAGTGGTCGCGCATCACGCCCCGCCCATGATGCCGCTGAAGTAGCCCGTATAGAACTTGATGACGACGATCGCGACGTAGATCGCCACCGCGATGAACACGGCGACGCCGATCACGGTCGCTGCCTGTCGCGCGCGCACGGCGCCCTCCTCTTCGTAGTACTCCGACATCTTGATCAGCATGAAGTCCAGGTCGCCGGTCATCTCTCCTGTGCGGGCCATGTCGAGGACGAGCGGCGTGAACACCCCGGTGCGCGTGAACGCCATCGTGATCCCCTCGCCCCCCTCGAGCGCGGGAGCGGCCGGATAGATCTGTGCGCGGATGAACTCGTTGCCACACGCGTCGGCTGCCAGTCGAACGGCCTCTTGCATCGGAACGCCGGACTTGTAGAGCGCACCAAACGAGCGGCCGAACTTCGCCATCGCAAACCCGTGGCTCGTCGGGCCGATGAAAGGGATCCTGAGCACGCCGCGGTCCCACTTGTAGCGCGCTGCGGGCTGCTTTTGGACGACCTTGAAGTAGTACAGGAGCAACAGCACGATGGGCGTGATGAGGATCCAGTTCGCGGGCGTCGTCAGCGGGGACCAGATCTTCTCCGCCCCTTCCCGGCCGATGGACCCGATCAGGGTGTTCGCACCAAAGATGATGATGATCGAGGCGACGACGACGATCTTCGGGTAGATCGTTTCTTTGCGGATCAGGTTGCGCAGTTCGATGTCGCGCCGCAGGTACTCGGATATGAACCCGCACTGGTCGGCGAGGAAGCCTCCTCGCTCGCCTGCGCGCACCATCGCGACCATCAGCGGCGAGAACACCTCTGGGTGCCGCATGAGCCCTTCGCTGATCGGCTTGCCGGCCGCAGCCAGGTCGCGCGTCTCGGCGACGATCTGTCGCAGCCTCGGGTGCGAGGCCTGCTTCAGCAGCGACGTCAGCGCCTCCGCGCCGTTGATGCCGGCGTTCAGCAGCGTGCCGAGCTGCCGGAAGAAGAACTGCAGCGTCTCGAGAGGGACCTTGCTGTTCCACGCACCGGCGATGTCGGCCTCGAACCGCGCGCTGTGCTCGACCGGCGCCGCAAGCGGGTCCTGCGAGCTGTTCGCGACGCCGAGCTGTTCGACGGTCACGCCCTTCTCTGCGAGCTGCTTGGCGACGGACTCCATCGTCTCGCCGTGCATGAGCCCTCGCTCGGCCTTGCCGTCGGAGTTTGTTCCGGTGTACTGGAAGACTGGCATCTGCTAATCCAAGACGCGGAACACGCCGCGAAGGTAGGTCGCATAGACGATCGTGAACACGACCATCCCGCCGACGGTGAAGAGCAGGAGCGTCCAGCACCCCGCCTTGAAGCCGATGTAGACCAGCGCCTGCTTCTCCTTTTCTCGGCCAAATTCCATGACCTGGTCGAGCGCCTTGGGCAGGTCTCCCGTGATCTCACCGGTCTCGACGAGCTGTGCCGTTTCTCGCGGAAAGAGGCGGGACTTGTACAGCATTTCCGAGAGGCGCGACTTTTCGTTCAAGTGCTCGCCGATCTCGAACATCTTGACGGAGTACGCCTCGTTCGGCACCGCTTGCGCAGCGAGCCTCCACGATGCGAACGGGCTCAGGCCCGACTTCGCGAGCTGGCCGAGGTGGTAGCTGAAGTGCGCCAGGTTCTCGTTGACGGCGCGCCCTTTGAACGGCGGCATCGAGAGCCCGAGCTTGTGGCGCGCGCGCCGGAACTGCACGCCGCGGCCGACGAAGTAGGCGACGGCGAAGGCTGCGGCGATGATGAGAAGGAGCGGTCCCGAGACGGCATAGAACGAGTCCATGAACCCCGATTGGACTGCCGGCCCTTCGACGCCGTCGCGGATAGCGTCAATGCCGCGATTGATCCCTGCCGCGATCGAGACAGCGAGGAGGACGCCTCCGACGAAGAAAGGCAAGATGATCGCGAACCCCATGAAGAAGAAGAACACGCGGCGGGTCTCCTTCTGCTGCTGGGAGACCGTCTCGCACGCGTCGGGCAGGTAGCCGCCGGTCTCTCCAGCGCGGACGGCACCTACCGTCCCTTTTGGAAACATGTTCGGGTAGTGCTCCATCGCTTCGGCGAGCGACATGCCTTCGGAGCACATCTTGGCCATGTCGTCCACTTGTCGCTGGAACTTTCCGCTGCTCGAGCGCGAGAGGATCGTGTTTAGCGCGTCGGCGGGCGAGATGCCGGAGCGCAGCAGGCCGCCGAGCTGCGCGAAGAAGAACTGCCTGTCGTTGTAGGTCCCACGCGGCGACGGTTTGACGCCGTACCGCGGGCCCTTGCCCGCCACCGCGGGAGGGACGCGCTGCTGCGGCACGCTGATATGCACCGGCGCAGACACCGCGGGCTGGTAGGCAGGAACGCGGGCGACCGTCACCCCTTCTTCGATGCTCCGCAGTCGCAGCCCTTGACGGCTCAGTTGCGTCACTGCGGCGTTCGCGTCGGTGGCGGTCAGGGTTCCTTCCAGCTCGTGGCCCTGGCTATTGAGCGCGCGATACCTGAACTGCGGCAACCTTGACCCTCCTCACTTCCTGTGATTGTACGACGTCCCGCTCCAGAATCGCCTCTACCGGCCCGGCGAAAGGAACGAAGAAGTCCGGTGCGATCTCCGCGAGGGGTTCGAGCACAAACCGCCGCTCGCTCAGTCCAGGGTGGGGGACCTGCACCGGACGTGCGCCCTTGGATGTCAGCACCAGGTGGCCGTATAGTAAGAGGTCGAGGTCAATCTCGCGAGGGCCGTTGGGGACCGTCGGGGTGCGGCCGACTTCGGCTTCGATCCGCTTGAGCGCGGCCACCAGCGTGCGCGGCCCGAGGTCGGTCACACCGACCACAGCGGCGTTGAGGAACGCCGGCTGGTCCTCGACGTACATCGGTGCGGACTCGTAAAGGCTGCTGAAGCGCTCGACTGCGACGACCCTCTCGAGCAGCCGCACGGCCTCCCTCACGTTCCGCTCGCGGTCGCCGAGGTTGGAGCCGAGCCCGATTGCGACGCGCGTCATGAACCGAACTCCCCCTCTCTGGCGGGAGCGCGCTGCATGAGCATCGAGACGCCCTCGCGCGGCGCGACCCGTCCCTTGACCACTGAATCCACCACTTCCGTTATCGGCACGTCCACCTGCATCTGTCGAGCCAGTCGCAGCGCGGTCTCGGCGGTCGAGACCCCTTCTGCGACCTGTCCAAGCTCGCTCAATATCTCGCGGATGCCGCGGCCTTGACCGAGCGCGTGCCCGACGCGGTAGTTCCGGCTGAGTTTGCTGGAGGCGGTGGCGAAGAGGTCGCCGACTCCCGCGACGCCGAGGAACGTGCCGAGCTGCGCACCCATTCTTACGCCGAGCTTCGCCATCTCGTTCAGGCCGCGCGCGAGCAGCGCCCCCTTGGTGTTGTCCCCGTACCCGAGCCCGTCGCTGATGCCCGCGGCGATCGCCATGACGTTCTTGAGCGACCCGGCCAGTTCGACTCCACGCATGTCCTCGGCGACGTAGACGCGGTAGGTCTTGCACATGAAGAGCAGTCGGACCTGCTCGGCGGTCTCCGGGTCTGGGCTCGCGGCGACGGCGGCGGTCGGGACCCCTTGGGCGAGCTCGACCGCGAGGTTTGGCCCGCTGAGCGCCGAGAGCTTGGCGTCCGGCACGCCGGCCATGACAACGTCGGTCAGGACCCCGCCGGTTACGGAGTCCAGCCCCTTGCTCGCCATGCAGACCCGCTTGCCGCCCCTGAGCGAGGGCAGGACCTCGCGGACGGCGGAAGAAGGCACGGCGACCACCACGACCTCGGCCTCGACCGGGATGTCGGTCAGGCCCTGGTAGGAGACGTTCTCAGGCAGCACGTAGCCTGGGAGGTAGGTCAGATTCTCGCGGCAGGCCGCGAGGGCGCGGAAGGCCTCGTCGTCGCGGCCGTAGAGGGTGACGTCGTGCCCGTTCCGGGCCAAGGTGAGGGTGAGCGCGGTGCCCCAGCTCCCAGCCCCGACGACGGCGACGTCCATTGGGGGGAGTTTACTTGGCCCTGCAAGGGCTGAGGGCCGGTGGCCAAGGGCCAGAGATGGCCGGAAGCCCTCGGCCCTCAGCCCTCGGCCCTATCCAACACTCGGACTCTCGCCCCTGGCCTGGTATCATTTCCCCGGGTCGGGCGCGCTTCGTGCCGTTGTTCGGAGTCCCGCGTGCGGGATTGCGCAGAGCGGCAAGTCGAGAGCCCTCCCCGCCTGGCCAAGAGCCGGGCGTTCACTGGAGGCTTTACACCACCACCATGCCGCTGGACAAGGCCAAGAAAAAGGCAGTCATCACAGAGAACGCGCCGAAAGAGGGCGACACTGGTTCCGCACAGGTCCAGATCGCGATCATGCAGGCGCGCATCGAGCAGATCACCGAGCACCTTCGGTCAAACAAGAAGGACATGCACTCACGGATGGGTCTGCTCAGGCTCGTCGGAAGACGGCGACGCCTCGAGGGCTATCTGCGCGAAAAGGACATCACCAAGTACCGCGAGCTCGTCCAAAAACTCGGCATACGTGAAGTGAAGCCCCGCTGACAACAGCTGGAGGCTACATGGTTCATTATCACACCTTTGAAGTTGGGGGCAAGACCCTCAGCATCGAGACAGGTCGTGTTGCAAAGCAAGCGGGAGGCTCTGTCCTATTGGGCATGGGCGAGACCGTGGTGCTTGGTACCGCGACGATGTCCAAGACTGCCCGAGAGGGCATTGATTTCTTACCGCTCGTCTGTGACTTTGAGGAGCGCAAATACTCGATCGGGAAGATCCCCGGCGGGTTCGTCAAGAGAGGAGGGCGTCCTTCTGAGAAGGCGATCCTCACGAGCCGCCTGATTGACCGGCCGCTCCGACCGCTCTTCCCCAAGGGGATGCGCAACGACGTCCAAGTCATCGCAATGGCGTTTTCCGTAGACAAGGACGTGCCGCCCGACGTGCTCGCGATCAACGCGGCAGGCGCGGCGCTGGCCGTCTCCGACATCCCGTTCGCCGGCCCCGTGGCGGGCGTGCGAGTCGGCTACATCAACGACGAGCTCGTGCTCTTCCCTTCCAACGAAGACCTGAAGGTCTCCAAGCTCGACTTGATCGTCGCCGGACACAAGGGCGCGATCTCGATGGTCGAGGCAGGCGCGAGCGAGGTCAGCGAGGAGCTGATCGTCAAGGCCCTCGCCTTCGCCCACAAGGCGATCCAACAGATCTGTGGAGAGTTCGAGGCGTTCGCCGCCAAGGCGGGCAAGCCCAAGATCGAGGCGATCGTCACGAAGACCGACGACGCCCTGGTCGAGGAGATCAAGACCAGCGAGCTCGCCGCGATCAAGGAGGGCATATTCAGCCCCGACAAGGCCACTCGCGAGAACGCGATGGGCGAGCTTGAGACTGCGCTCACGACCAAGTACAAGGAGAAGTACGCCGAGGATGCGGACAAGCTCCCGATGATCGCCGGCGCGGTGAACTCCGCCGTCAAGAAGGTGATCCGGAAGTCCATCATCGAGGACAGCATGCGGCCCGACGGCCGCAAGCCGGACGAGATCAGGCCGATGGAAGCGGTCGCGGGGCTCCTCCCGCGCGTCCACGGCTCGGGGATGTTCACCCGCGGCCAGACGCAGGTCATGACGATCCTGACGCTCGGAATGCCGAAGGACGCGCAGATCATTGACACGCTCGACGAGAGCGTCTCGGACAAGAAGTACATGCACTTCTACAACTTCCCGCCCTACTCGGTCGGCGAAGTTCGGATGATGCGCGGCCCCGGCCGCCGCGAGATCGGACACGGCGTGCTCGCCGAGCGCGCGCTGGAGCCGGTGGTTCCAGTCGGGTCAGAAGACTTCCCTTACACCTGCCTCCTCCAGAGCGAAGTGCTCGAGTCCAACGGTTCGTCCTCGATGGCGTCCGTCTGCGGCTCGACGCTCGCGCTCATGGACGCGGGAGTGCCGATCAAGGCGCCCGTCGCGGGCATCGCGATGGGACTGATGAGCGACGGAAAGAACTTCCGCATCCTCACGGACATCCAGGGCGTCGAGGACTTCACCGGCGACATGGACTTCAAGGTCGCAGGGACCCGCGCGGGGATCACCGCGCTGCAGCTCGACACGAAGCTCGACGGAATCCCGGAGCAGGTGCTCATTGACGCGCTCGCGCAGGCCAAGGACGCGCGCTACAAGATCCTCGACGTGATCGAGGCCGAGATCCCGGCACCGAGGAGCGAGCTCGCTCCGACCGCTCCGCGCGTCTACACCGTAACAATCAACTCCGAGAAGATCGGCGCGCTGATCGGACCGGGCGGCGCGAACATCCGCAAGATCACCGAGGAGACGGGCTGCGAGATTGACGTCCAGCAGGACGGCCGCGTGCTCGTGGCCGCGAGCGACGGCCCGTCGGCGCAGCTCGCGATTGACATGATCAAGGCTTGCACGATGGTCATGGCGGTCGGGATGGAGTTCAGAGGCCGCGTCACGCGGCTGATGGGCCGCGGCGCGATGGTCGAGATGCCAGGCGGGCGCGACGGCATGGTGCCGACCGAACAGCTCACCGACAAACCGATCCGCAGGCCGGACGACGCCGTCGAGATCGGCGACCTGATCAACGTCAAGGTCGCGGAGATTGACGACATGGGCCGCGTGAACCTCTCGGCGCTCGGGCTGAACCCCGACCACCCGAGGATCAACAACCCTGTGGCCACCGAAGGGCCGAGCCGCGACGACCGCGGCGGCCGTGGCGGCGGGGGATACGGCGGGCGCGGAGGCGGCGGGCGTGGCCGCGACGATCGTGGAGGCCGTGGCGGTGGACGCGACGGCGGCGGACGCGGGCGCTACGGCGGCGGAGACCGCGGTGGCGAGCGCAGCGGAAGCGGTGGCGGCGGAGAGCAGAGCCGCGATGGCGGCGGCGACGACGTCAACGCGCGGTTCCGACCCAGGAACTGACGCAGGACGCAGCGCGGCCCCGCTCGAAAGAGCGGGGCCGCGCTGCGTTTGGCATCGGGTAAAAGGGGCGCGTCTTGCGATACTTCGTCATCGCCCCCGACGGCAACAAGTACGGCCCGGCCGACGCTCCTACTTTGCAGACCTGGCTCACGGAAGGGCGGCTTTCGCTCGATTCGTGGTTGGAGGAGGAGGGGACGGGGAACCGCGTTTCGGCGCGCGCCGTCCTGCAGCCTGCGGCTCAGCAGCCGTCCGGGTACGCGCAGCCGCCATCGCCGGGTTCTCCCTATCCACGGTCGGGCGTGGCACCAGCGGTCGGCAACGGGAACACGCAGTTCGTGATCGGGTGGGTCTGCGCCGTGTTGTCGCTGTTCTGTTGCCCGCTCGGTTTCGGCATCGCCGCGATAATTCTCGGAGTCGTCGCCAAGGGGAAGGGACACCCGAACGCGCAGGCGCTCATCATCGCTGCGGTGATCATGATGATCGTGGGCATGGTCTTCGGCTTTGTGATCCTGGGCAACGACCCCGAGTGGCAGCGGATGTTCCAAGGGCTCTAGCTTTCACTCGCGGCGGTACACACGCAGGCTCTCCGCCATTCCGAGCCCGGCCTTCTTGCCCTCACGGAGCGCGCGATCGGCGAGGAAGCCGGTGATGAGGTCGAGCCGGTCGCCGAAAAACTGGCTCTCGTGCGCCGCGATGAGATCGGTCTTGCCGAACCAGTCGCGCTCGATCTCTATGAAGCAGTTGGGGGCGCGGGTGTTGCAGAGCCCGACGGTGACAGGCTTGTTCCACTCTTCGATGGCGAGGAGCGTGTTGCGTCCCGCGTCTATGTGGTCGCTGTGCGACTGGCGCGACCGATAGACCGGGTCAATCGAGACGATGACGTCCGGGTCGAACGACTCGAACTGCTCGACCAGCAGGGCGACCGTTTCATCGTTGACGGGGAGCCGCCCGTCCTTAAAACCGAGGAACACGACGTCGCCCTTCCACAGCGAGGCGGCGTAACGCTGTTCCTTGCGACGCCGCTCGGTCAGTCCTGGCTCGACGCAGCACGGATAGTAGGCCTTGTCGCCATCGGTCATCGCCACCAGTCGGACGACTGCGCCCGCCCTGGCCATCTGGAGCAGAGTCCCGCCAAGATAGAACTCGCTGTCGTCGGGGTGGCCCATAACGAGCAGGACCCGTGCGCCAGACCGGAGGAGGCCGACCTCATCTGGCTGGACCCGACTCTGGACCGGAACCTCTGGCGGGAAGAACTCGAAGCGGATCGGCTGCCAGTAGTAGCCCGCGACGAGCACCGCGAGGAAGACCCCCCAAAAGGCCACTCTTGGCTTCCAACCGACCCTCTTTTTCCTACCGATCGGCCTAAAGAGGAAGGACATTCGAACCTAGGGTACCGCCGTTTGAACCTGGCCGAACCTATAACAATTTGTACACCAAAATATGGACAGGCGAGTTCATTTAGCCCCCGCCGGAGCCGACAATTCTATGCAGAACCCACTTCGGCGGCGAATGTGAAAACAACGGCCCAACGCGTCACAAACTGGCTTATTGTGGCGAGCGTGACCATCCTTGGCGCGCTCTGCGTGGTGCGTGTCGTCAGCTACTTTGTCGAGCACCACATGCTCGAAAAGACCGCAGAGACGGTCGAGCTCTCTGAGGTGGCAGGCCGGCAGCGCGCGCTTGCGGAGCAGGCGTCCCGCCTCGCGTGGGAGCCAGGTCGCGACCGGGCAGCGCTCGCCAAGACGCTCGAAGACCTCAATGACCTGCAGTCGCGCCTGAAGAAGAGCGACCTGCTGGACACGGTGACGATGCGGAAGGTCAAGAGCCTGGACCTCTCGCTGAGCCACATCACGGTCTCTGGCAACACGATCGTCGAGTCGCAGGACCCAGACAGCGAGGAGGCCGCGAAGGACGCGATCAAGTTCCACCAGCAGCTCTTCGACAAGACGATGTCGGACGTCGTGGCGACTTTAAAGGCGCAGTCGTACGAAAGGCTGGCGCAGAACAACTCGACGAGCTGGCTGACACTTGTGTTCGGGCTCGGGTTCACGTTCTTGGCGATCTTGATCGTGGCTGGACCTCTGCGCGGACGATTGAGCGCGACCCTCCAACAGCTCGAACAGGCGCACTCGAGCGCAGAGGACCGCGCGGAAGAGCTGCACGCGCTCCAGATCGAGCTCGAGCACGCGAACGCCGAGCTCAAAGACCGCCACATCAAGCTCCGCTCGGCGTACGACGAGACGACCTCGACCAACCAGTTCCTCCAGCTCTCTTCGGCCCGTTTCGAGGACCTGTTCCACGGCGTGCCGTTCGCTTGCTTTTCTGTGGACGACGGCGGCCAGATCTTCGAGTGGAACGAGGCGGCTTCTCAGATGTTCGGCGTGGCGGGCCACCACGCGATCCAGAAGTCCATCTTTGGCAAGTTCTTCTCGCTCGACAACGACTTTTTGCTCAAGGGGTTGATCGCCGAGGCGTTCAAGGGCAACCACTTGCGCAACATCGAGATCGAGGCGGACTGCCCCGATGGGAAGCGGCAGCTCTTGTTGAGCGTGTTCCCGCTGCGCGCCGCCCGCAAGGAGCCGACCGCCGCACTGATCGCGTGCGCGGACATCACGCGACAGAAGGACGCAGAGCGCGAGGCGCACCTTGCCAACGACCGCGTGGCGGCGATCCTGCGAAGCATCAAGGACGCGTTCGTGACGATAGACCGCGACCTCGTGTACCGTTACGTGAACCACGCGGCTGCACAGTGGATGGGGCTGGACGTCAACGAGATCGTCGGACGGAGCGTGACCGAAGTCTCGCCGAACCTGCGCCAGTCAGGGCTCGTCGAGCGGATCGAGAGGGTGATCGCCAGTGGCACGGCGGACATATTTGAGCAGCACGACAAACTGAACGACGTCTGGTTCGAATACCGCGCCTACCCGAGCGAGGAAGGCGTGAGCGTCTTCTACAACGACATCACCGAGCGCAAGCTCGCAAACGAGACGATCATGAAGCAGCAGGAGCAGCTCGAGACCGCGATGCTGCGACTGAGCGAGAGCTCCGTGCAGATCGAGCAGAGCCGGATGGACCTGGAGGAGGCGAACCGCCACTTGCAAGAGCTGGCGGTGACGGACGGCCTGACCGGGCTGCTGAACCACCGAGCGATGCAGGACGAGCTGATCATTGCGACGAACAAGTCGGCGACGTGGGGCCTGCCGGTCTCAGTCGCGCTGCTCGACGTGGACCACTTCAAGAAGTTCAACGACGCGTTCGGCCACCAGGCCGGGGACCAGGTTCTGAAGCAACTGGCGCTGCACCTTCGCGCGGCTGTGCGAGAGGGGGACATCGTGGCGCGTTATGGCGGCGAAGAGTTCTGCGTAGTCTTCCCGGACACCCTGGCCGAGGACGCGGCGATCGTCTGCGAGCGGATCAGGAAGCAGGTGGAGTCGTCCGAGTGGGAGCACCGGAAGGTGACGGTCTCAATTGGGTTCTCGTCTGGCGTCGGCGTGAAGGACCAGCAGGAGCTTATCCGGCAGGCGGACCAAGCGCTCTACCAGGCCAAGGCCGCGGGCCGCAACTGCGTCGTTCCGTTCCGCGGCGAGAGCACGCGCTGCGCGTGAGGGCGGAAAGAGTAGGGAGTAAGGAGTAAGGAGTAAGCGGACACGCGGTACCCGATCACCAGTTCCCGCCACCCGTTTCCGCAATCCGGCTGAACCCGCCGACCCCGCCGAACCTAGATCTTCTTCCGGACCTTCTTGGACTTCGCCACGATGTTCGTCTTGAACATCGGGCTGTTGAAGTTCCCGTACCTGCCGGTCGGTTTAGGGGGCAGGGCGTCCTCTGCCTTCGGCTTCTTCTTCTTCTTCTTCTGTTTGTTCATGGGCCCACCTGGGTCGTATTTGAGCCTATTTTACCGGCGTACGGCCGTGGGCCCTGGGTTAGCCTTCCTTCGACTCGTACTGGGACTTGAGCGAGGCGACGACGGCGGGGTCGGCGAGGGTTGTGGTGTCGCCGAGGATGCGGCCCTCGGCGACGTCGCGCAGGAGGCGGCGCATGATCTTGCCGGACCGCGTCTTGGGGACCTCGGCCGAGAAGATGATGTCGTCCGGCCGCGCGACCGCGCCGATCTTCTTGACGACGTGCGCCTTCAGTTCGTCGGCGAGCGCGTCGGAGTGCTCGTTGCCGCTTCGCAGGATGACGAACGCAGCGATCGCCTGGCCCTTGATCTCGTGCGCGCGCCCGATCACGGCGGCCTCGGCGACGGCGGGGTGGTCAACGAGCGCGCTCTCGACCTCCATCGTCGAGATGTTGTGCCCCGCGACGAGCATGACGTCGTCCACGCGCCCGAGCAGCCAGAAGTAGCCCTCGTTGTCGAGCTTTGCGCCGTCGCCGGCGAAGTACGCGTCCTTGAACTTGCTCCAATAGATCTGCTTGTAGCGCTCCTCGTCGCCCCATATCCCGCGGAGCATGCTCGGCCAAGGCCGCTTGAGGACCAAGAGCCCGCCGATCGCGCCGTCGGTGTCCGAAAGCGCGAGGTGCGTAACGTCCTGGCCCTCCTCGTTGTAGATCGCGGCGAGGACGCCGGGGAACGGGCGCGTCGCGGAGCCGGGCTTCGTCGCGACGATCCCCGGCAAGGGCGTGATCATGATCGCTCCGGTCTCGGTCTGCCACCACGTGTCCACGACCGGGCAGCGCGAGCCGCCGATGACCTCCTGGTACCAGATCCACGCCTCGGGGTTGATCGGCTCGCCGACGGTGCCGAGGAGCCGCAATGAAGACAGGTCGCACGCGTCTGGATGCTCGCGGCCCCACTTCATGAACGTACGGATCGCGGTCGGCGCCGTGTAGAGGATGTTGACCTTGTGCTTTTCGATGATGCGCCAGAAGCGGTCCTTCTCCGGCGCGTCGGGCGCGCCCTCGTACATGACCTGCGTGACGCAGTTGCACATCGGGCCGTACACGACGTAAGAGTGCCCGGTGACCCAGCCGCAGTCCGCGGTGCACCAGAAGGTGTCGGTGTCCTTGAGGTCGAACACGAGCTTGGCTGTGGCGGTCACGCCGGTGAGATAGCCGCCGGTCGTGTGCATGATGCCCTTCGGCTTGCCGGTCGAGCCGCTCGTGTAGAGGATGAAGAGTAGGTCTTCGCTGTCCATCGGCTGGCAGGGGCAGTCGGAGGACTGGTTGGGAACGAGGTCGTGCCACCACACGTCGCGGCCGTCCACCCACACGCCGCGGTCGTAGTCGGGCGTAAACGTGTCCTCGGTGCGCGTGCCCATCGCGCCGACGCGCTCGAGCACGAGGACCTTGTCGATCGTGGGGCACCCCATCGCGAGCGCCTCGTCCACGATGCGCTTGAGCTCGATGACCTTCCCTCGACGCCACGATCCGTCGGCGGTGACGACGACCTTGCACGACGCGTCGTTGATGCGCTCGACCAAGGACTCGGCGCTGAAGCCGCCGAACACGACGGAGTGCGCAGCACCGATTCGCGCACAAGCGAGCATCGCCATCGCCAGCTCCGGCCCCATCGGCATGTAGATGCAGACCCGGTCCCCCTTGAGGACCCCCAGGGTCCGCAGCCCGTTGGCGAGCTTGCTCACCTCGCGGAGCATGTCCTTGTAGGAGAACGCCCGGACGTCGCCGGGCTCGCCCTCGCCGATGAGGGCGGTCTTGTTGCCCCGGCCCTCGAGCACGTGGCGGTCGAGGCAGTTGTAGCAGGCGTTGAGCCTGCCGCCGACGAACCACTTGGCGAACGGCTGGTCCCACTCGACCACGGTGTGGAACGGCTCGAACCAGTCCAGTTCTTTGGCCCAGCCCTCCCACCAGCCCTCCCAGTCCGAGTCGGCCATGGCGTAGACGGCCTCGTCGTTGGCATTGGCCGCAGCTCGGAACTCCGCGCTAGGCTCGAACTTGCGCGTTTCGTGGAGGAGTGTCTCGATCGTTTCGCCCATGTGTGGAACCTTACTTTTGAGGGTGATTCAAGCCTACCCGCGGGCAGGTTGAATCGGTCGGCGCGAGGGCGTCCGTCTTAGTTACCAGAGTGTTCTTTAGAATGAGCCCCTGTGTGGGTCTGTGCACGCCGGACCTGGATAAGGCGTCGCGGTTCTACTGCGACGCCATGGCGATGGATCTCGACAGCTTCGAGGACGGTGCGGAGCTGATCGCGGGGCCGATGCACATCTTTCTCGACCCTGGCCCGCGGGGCAGCGCGGTGTTCGAGCTCCTCACCCCGGACCTGGAGGCTGCCAGGGGCAAGCTCAAGTTCTACGGGTTCGAGGTCGCGGCGTGGAACGGCCTCGGCAAGGCCAACATCGTGCGCGACCCGTTCGGGCTGGTGTTCAACGTGTTCGAGTTCGACGAGGCAGAAGAGCTAGCGATCGCCCAGGACGGGCACCGGGTCTACCGCCCGATGGTCGGGGCGGTAACGCCCTCGCCGAAGCCGATGGCCGAGTTCTACAGCATGGTCCTGCAGCAGCCCGCCAACCGCCTGACCGACGGGAGCTACCTGATCAACGGCGGCGACGTGAGCCTGCGGTTCCGGCTGGGCGAGACGGACGCGCAGATCCTGTGGATGTCGCACGAGGCGCCGATCGAGCGGCTGCTCGTGTGCGGCTGCGTGCCGCTGGAAGAGGACCACAGCGTCCTGACCGACCCGTTCGGGCTCTCCTGGGCCGTCGAGACGCGCATCCGGTCCACCCACGCGGCCGTGCATCCACTATAATCGCGGAAGATGGTCTTGACCGTCCCTTTCGAGGGGTTCGCCTCCGCAGCCAAAGCCCACGCCGACGCGAAGTTCGCGTACGTCACCACGCTCGGCGCACAGACGGTCGTGACGGCCGCGAACCTGCAGACCGGCGCGATCGTGCGCTCGCACTCCACACTGCCGCTCGCCGAGGTCACCGACGCGCTCAAGCGGGCAGGGATCGAGGTGCAGAAGGGCGCGTGGGGCGAGCGGGCGGCGGAGGGCGGCGCGCTCTGGGTCGCGGCGGTCGCGTACAAGAGCGCCGAGGACACGCCTGGAGTGTGGGTGGACACCTACGAGAGCAAGCCCTCGACCGGGCAGGTGCTCGCGGAGCTGTACGAAGAGTTCCGGGAGACCGGCGAGGTCGGCGACGTCTCGCTCGAGGAGTTCATCCGGCTCTCGGACCCGAACGTCGTGGTCCTGAGCCCGGAGGAGCAGGCGGAGTTCGCGCAGAGGGAGAACGTCGCCCGCTAGAGCAGGGTGCCCCGGTCTGGCCGCGCGTCCGTCGCATGCGACCCGACTGTCGAGCACACGCGGCAGACCGGGGGTCTGCCGCAGTCGCCCGGTCTGCCGCGGAATCACCGCCACCAACCGCGTGAGCAAGAGCGCGGCCAGACCGGGGCACCCGGATACTCATTACCCCCTGCAACCCGCTCCAGCGCCGCGACGTCTCCCAGGCATGAAGCAGTCCCATGAGAAGCTATGGGCGGTGTCGGCCCACCTCGGGTCGCTCCTGTTCCCGTTCTGGGCGCTGATCGTCTTCTTCGTCCAACGCGAGCGATCGCGCTACGTCGCGCACCACGCGCACCAGGCGATGTGGTTCTTCTTCACGGCCTGGATCGTGGGGTTCGTCGTGAGCCGGGTCCCGTTCATCGGCGGGGTTCTGGCAGCGGCGCTGGGCGTCGTGGTGGTGGTGGCGGCGGTGGTCGGCGGGATCAACGCCCTGGGCGGGCACTGGTGGGAGTACCCCGTGGTCGGGCGGATCTGGCGCAAGGCGCTGGGAACGTCGGCCTAGGTTCAAGTTCAGCCTGCCGGGGCCGCCGTTTCCCGAGAATCCTCCGCACTTTCCCGGGAAACCTCCGCCCCGGCACGAGAATCCTTCGCATATTCCCGGGAATCCGCCACAGTTTCCCAGGTTCAATTGAGCCTATCCCGGGAATGTGGGCTCCGACCCGGGAAACCTCCAAGGTTTCCCGGGAAACCCTGGCCCTGGCAGGCTCAAAACCGGCCTAGACGGCCCCTTCCCGCGACACGAACACTCGCGGAGAGGGGGGGCTGAGAGTCTCTGGCGGAGAGGGTGGGATTCGAACCCACGGAGGTTGTTACACCTCACCGCATTTCGAGTGCGGCGCACTAGACCGGGCTATGCGACCTCTCCGGGGGAGATTATGCCCAAGCGGGCGCGTCGCCCCAAGGGACGCGCAGGAGCGCGTCACTCCATGCGGCGGACGACATGGAGGGCCGACCTCCTGGGCGGCCTGACCGACTCTAGGGACGCGCAGGAGCGCGTCCCTCCATGCCCGTGAAGTCGGCCTTCAGATACAGGAGGGCGCCGCCATCGCACTCGGCGTTCGCGGCCGCGGCGGGGAACGCGCGCGCGCCCGGCTGCGACGAGAACCAGCGGTAAGCGTCCGCCAGCCCGCTCCCCTCAGGGACGACGGCGCAGCCGGTGAACATCACCTCTTGCGCGAGCGCGAAGAAGGTCGGGAACGACGTCGGCGCGGAGTTGGCGACGGACGAGAAGCGCTCCGCGATCCGCACCGCGCGCTCGCGCAGCGGCTTGTCGCCAAGGACCGCGCCGTATCGGAAGCACAGCGCCATCAGCCACGGCACCGCGGGCGGGCGACCGTCGTCAACGAGCGACGGCATCTGCAGGTCGAGCACGTCGCTTAGCGGGTGCGAGCGCGTCGTCGAGACGACGTCCCCCGGATCTTCGCGCGTGAACAGTTCGAGCGCGCGGCGCAGCACCGCCTCTCCGCTCTTCAAGAACTTCTCGTCGCCTGTCGCCGCGAACGCTTCGAGCATCGCGTCCGCGTAGGCCGTGTAGTCGCCCAGCCAGCGACTGCCGAGCGCGCGGCCGTGCGTCGCGTGCAGCACGTCGTCGGTGCCCGCGCGGAAGCGCTCGAGCTCGCCCGCCCAGCGCAGCGCGCGCTGCAGGCGCGGTTGGTCGCCGACGAACGCGGCGGCCTCGATGCACCGCGCGACGACGAAGCCCGCGGAGTCGAGCGTGTCGTCCTCGGCGGGCGTGAGCGCGACGAGCGACCCGATCTCGCGGAGCTTGACGACCGTGCGGTCGAGGCGCTTTCTCGCGCCGAGCGCGCGCTTGGGGTCCTTCAGGAACGGCGCCATGAGCGGGTTCGTGCCGACGTCGAGCCCGAGCACGGGCGCGAACTCGCGCGCGTCGGCGTCGAACTTCGTGCGGACCGTTGCGACGCTGAAGCTGTTGCGCGGCGAGCGCCCGTCCGGGTCCGCCTGGACTTCGACGTATGACGACCATCGCGCGCCGGACATGAACTGCTCCGCGATTCCGTCCATCGTGCGCTCGTACCAGTATCGGAAGAGCGGGTCTGCCGAAGACGCCCGCGCGAGCACCGCGGCCATGTCCGCGTTCGTCGTCGCGATCTTGTCGAACTCCACGAGCGCGGGGTCCTCCCACGAGCCGAGGCGGAAGAACCCGCCGTCAACGAGGTCCACGCGCGGCGTGGCGAGGTCGCGCGCGAGCACGGCCCTGAGGTCCCCGCCCAGCCCCGATTGTAGGAGCACGCGGTACCGCGCGGCCTGCCACTGGAAGAACTCCCGCGGCGCGGCCCACGCGTCGAGGAACCCCTGCACGTCGGGAACGGCGACCGAGCCGCCGCCGCGCAGCGCCTCCCGCTCCCTACGCTGTTCGGACTCCGTCACCGTCGGCTCGCCGCGCGGCGTCGTGCGCCGCAGCGCGCTGACCTCGCCGAGGATGCCGAGGAAGTCGTTCTGGTCGGGAAAGCCGTCCCAGGTGCGCCTTGCGCTCCACGTGATGAGCGTCCCGTCCGGGTTGAAGAACCAGATCGCGTAGCTCGTGTCCGTGCCGTCTCCGCTGCGTTGGATCGGGAGGAACGCGGCGCGCCACTCGGGCTCGACGATGTAGTCCACGCGGACGGAGATAAAGTCCCGGTTGAGCCTCGCGGCGACCTCCGGGTGCGAGAACACGACGTCGTCGAACCTTCGCGCGGCGAGGCCCGAGGAAGAGCCTGCGACGACCATGACCGGGAGGTCGAGGCGGCGGGCCTCGGCGAAGGGCGAGACGTCGGTCGTGCGCCACTCGACGTCCTGGTGCCCTGCCCGCTTCAGGAACGGGGCTTCGTAGCCCGCGAGGTCGTTCGGCTCCGGCGGGGGGATGAACTGCCGGTTGCAGCGCGAGACGATCCCAATGGCGGCCAGCGACGAAACGACGACGGTGACGGCAACATAGCTCTCTCGGCGTCCCCAAACCGGCATCTTGGCCCATTATGGCTTTGGTATGATCAGGCGCATGGCGATCTCCCTGGACGAAGTGCGCCACGTCGCACGTCTGGCCCGGCTCCAACTCAACGAAGGCGAGCTGATGTCGTTCCAGGGCGAGCTGAACGCCCTGCTCGGCCACTTCCAGGACATCCAAGAGGTCGAGGTCGGCGGACTGCCGGCAAAGCCGCACGCCGTCGCGCTGAAAAACGTCTGGTCGCACGACACCATCGGCCCCGCGCTGCCGCGCGACGAGGCCCTGCGCAACGCGCCCAAGAGCAAGGCCGGGCTCTTCATCGTGCCGACGATCATCGAGGAGTAGCGCGTGGTCTGCCAACTGACCGCGACCGAGCTTTCCGACAAGCTTCGGAAGAAGGAAGTGTCGGCGAGCGAGGCGCTCGACGAGTGCCTGGCGCGAATCCGCAAGCTCGATCCTGACTACGGCGCGTTCTTGCACGTCTCGGAGGAAGATGCGCGCGCAGAGGCGGCGAACGCACAGAGGCTGCTGGACTCCGGAGAAGGCGGGCCGCTGACTGGCGTGCCGCTCGCGGTCAAGGACAACATGTGTACGCGCGGGCTGCCGACGACGTGCGCGTCGAAGATCCTTGAGGGCTTTGTGCCGCCATACGACGCGACTGCGGTCGCGCAGGCGCGCGCCGCGGGGCTGGTGGTGGTCGGCAAGACGAACCTCGACGAGTTCGCGATGGGGACCTCGACGGAAAACAGCGCGTACTTCCCCACTCGCAACCCGTGGAACCCCGACCTCTCGCCCGGCGGCTCGTCGGGCGGATCTGCGGTCGCGGTCGCGTCTGAGATGGTGCCGCTCTCGCTCGGCTCCGACACGGGCGGTTCGATCCGCCAGCCGGCGGCGCTGTGCGGCGTCGTGGGGTTCAAGCCCACGTACGGGCGCGTGTCGCGCTATGGGCTGGTGGCGTTCGGATCCAGCCTCGACCAGATTGGCCCGTTCGCGCGGACAGTGGAGGACGCCGCGCTCTTGGCGTCGGTGCTCTCGGGCCACGACCCGCTCGACAGTACTTCGTTGCAGGACTCGCGGATCTCGACCGCGGGCCTCAAGGGCGGCACTCTGAAAGGGCTCAAGATCGCGGTGCCGAAGGAGTTTTTCAGCGACGCGATCCACGAGGGCGTGCGCGAGGCACTCGACTCGGCGCTGGGAGCGTTGAAAAAGGAGGGCGCGCGGGTCACCGAGGTCAGCCTGCCCTCGATCAAGCTCGGAGTGACGACGTACTACATCATCGCTCCGGCGGAGGCTTCGAGCAACCTGGCGCGGTTCGACGGCGTTCGCTACGGGCCGAGGGTCGAGGAGGGCGAGGACCACATCGAGATGGTCTCGGCGACGCGCGGCAGGCTGTTCGGGCACGAGGTGAAACTCAGAATCATGGTGGGAACGTACGCGCTTTCAGCGGGCTACTACGACGCGTACTACCACCGCGCGCAGCAGGTGCGCGGGCTGATGGCGGCGGAGTTCGAGCAGGCGTACAAGGACCACGACCTGGTGCTGGGGCCGACGAGTCCGTGCACAGCGTTCCCGTTGGGCGACGAGGATCTCGACCAGATGGCGCTGAAACTTATGGACTACTGCACGATCCCGGCGAACATGGGCGGGTTCCCTTCTTTGTCGCTCCCGTGCGGGTACGCGGACGGACTGCCTGTCGGTATGCTCCTGAACGGCCCCGTGAACGGGGACGAGCGACTGTTGCAGGCCGCGTACGCGATCGAGCAGGCGCTCCCCGACGCGCGACGACGCGCTCCGATGCCATAGCGAGCCATGTACGACATCTATCGCAGGGACAGGCAGGTCTTCGTGCGGGAGCTCTTGCGGTTCTGGCCGCTCTACCTTCTTGTGCTGGTCGTCCTGTTGAACGCGCTCTGGTACAGCCCGATCGCCATCTTCATCGGGTCCGCGGTGATCGCGTGGGCGGTCGTCGCCGCGTACAAGCGGAGCATAAACAAGCGTTTCCACAACCAGAAGTTCTTCCTGCTTTGGAACGCGTGCAAAGACCGGCTGCGGCGGTTCCATGAAGCGATGGCCGAAAGCAAGAAGAGCGGCGTGCCGGAGCTACAAGAGCTTCCGAAGACGGTCGAGAGCGTGAACGAGACGCTCTACGTCGCGCTGCGCCGCGCGGACATCGTCATGCGCGAGGTCGCCGCGAGCGAGGGCTGGCTGGTGGCGAACCGGCCGGTCGTCGGGCCAATCAGCCCGGACCAGAGGGCGCAGGAGCTGTACCGGCTCGCCGACAAGAACATCGCCGAGTACCGACAGCACTATCAGCTCGTGATGTCCGGCGTCGAGCGCACCGAGGCGCAGGCCGTGGTGTTCACGACGACGCTCGACACGCTCCGGATAAGGATCCTAGGGCACCGTCTCGCTGGCCGCTCGCCAGAGCTCGAACACAAGGAGTTCCTGCAGGCATTGACCGAGGCGCGCATGCAGCTCGACTCGATTGACAAGGCGCTCGACGAACTGGAACTCACACCGTTCCCAGGGATGGAGGAGCTGCGCCTTGAGGACAGCGACATCGTCGGCGAGGCTCCGCTAAGAGAAGGGCCCCCTCCAATCCCATCGGACGTGCGAGAACAGTTGGAGAAAGAAGCCGCCGAGCGCGAGCTCGATTCGGGAGACCGCTGACGTGCTCGTCCGCTGTCCCGCAAAGGTGAACACGTTCCTCAGCGTCGGTGCGCGAGAAGAAAGCGGCTATCACCCGCTCCGATCGGTGATGCAGGCGGTCGGGCTCTTCGACGACCTGTCGCTTACGGTCTCCGAGGTGGACGAGATCGTCTGCGACTGTCCGGACCTGCCGCGAGAGAACACGATGACGAAGGCGCTGCGGCTCTTGCGCGAGCTCGCGCGCGTCCCGCCGCTGCGGATCGAACTGACGAAGCGGATCCCGGCGCAGTCCGGACTTGGCGGCGGCAGCTCGGACGCCGCCGGCGTCATCCGGGCGGCTCGCGCGATGCTCCCTGACGAGGTCAGCGCGCAGTTCGCGCACGAGGTTGCGAGCGCGGTCGGGTCCGACGTGCCGTTCTTCCTGGTCGGTGGCCGTGCGCGCGTGACGGGCTACGGCGAAATCGTGGAACCGTTGCCGGACGTCCCTGAGACCTGGCTGTTGATCGTGCGTCCAGCCGAGGCGGTCTCGACGGTTGAGGCGTACGCGCGGCTGGACGAGTCGCCGAGGGAGTGGCGCGAGTTCTCGGACGAGCATTACAACGATTTCGAGCGCGTCGCGCCTTGCGCCAGCCTAGAACTGTCGGAGCGCTTGCAGACGCACGGCGCGAGCGGCGCGCTGCTGTGCGGATCGGGGTCGGCGGTGTTCGGGACGTTCCCCAACGAACAAGACGCGAACACGGCGAAAGAGAAATTGAGCAACGAAGGCTTTGGACAGTCGTACGTGGCGAGGACCCTGACGCGCGAGGAGAGCCTTTGGACGTCGTGATCCTGGCGGGCGGTCGCTGCGACGACGCGCTGCGCGCCGCGACGGGCGCGGAGCTCCGCGCCGACATCAAGATCGGCGGTCGCACGCTTGTAGAGCGGGTCCTTGAGGCGACTCGCCCGCTAGGGGAGCCGATCCTGGTCGGGGGCCACGACGGTCTGTCCGGCAGGCGAGTGTCCGCCGGCGAGGACTTCTGCGACAGCCTAGGCAACGGCCTGAAGGCGGTGACGACCGAGACGTTCCTGCTCGTGACCGTGGACTTGCCCTGCTTGACGACCGAAGGTCTGCGCGATTTCATCGCGCGCTGCGAGCCCGGAGCGGGGCTGAACTTCCCGATCGTGAGCAAGGAGGACTGCGAGCGCGCGTTCCCCGGCATGAAGCGAACGACGCTGAAGCTGCGCGAGGGGACGTTCACCGGCGGAAACGTCGCCCTGATGGACACGGCCCTGATGCGCCGCGCGCTGCCGGTGATGGAGCGCGCGTACGCCATGCGGAAGAAGCCGCTCAAGCTCGCGCAGATCGTGGGGTTCGGCGTTCTGTTCCGCGTCGTGCTGGGACAGGCCCTGCCCAGGACACTGCCGCTATCGTGCCTCGAGATTTCCGTCGGCGGGTTCCTCGGCGTCAGCGTCCACGGAGTCGTGAGCCGCTATGCAGAGCTCGGCGCGGACCTGGACAAGGCAGAGCAGCTTGCGGCGTTCGAAGCGAACTGCGGATGAGGGCCAGAGCCCCCAACCCCTACAGAAGCCCCAGATCAGCCCGAGAATCCTACTGTGGCCTTCCAGCCCCATGAGAGCGGCCCAGCAGACCCCGAGGTGACCGAACGGTTCCTCGAGTGCCTGGAGAACGTGCTGTGCGCGCAAGCCTGGATGAAGGGCGAGGCGATGCTCGCCAAGGTCACGGTCACCCAGGACGCCAAGGTCTGCGAGTACGACCTGTTACAGGCCTGTATGGACACGATCGGGCCAAAGCAGACGCCAAAGGCGATCTGGCTCGAGCGGCGCATCCGCCCCGCTGCCTAGGCCCCCTCGTCCTCGGACTCCTCTTCGTCGTCCTCTTCCTCGACCTCGTCGTTGTCCGCCCTCTTTGAGTCCGAGGGCCTGGCAGGCTCTTCTTCGGGCGGCTTGCCGCCCGTGAAGTCCACCTGCGTGATGCCCTGAACCTCCCGGTTGGGGCAGTTGTTACAGACGAACTGGACCTTTACGTCCCTGAGCCAGTCAGGGACGGTCGAAATCTCCTTACCGCAAACGCACTTGACCATTACTTGTCCTCTTGGGCCTCTGCGAATGCGCGCAGGGCTTGTCCGTGGGTGAGTGCCCCGTTGATGAGCATGAGTGCCGCTCCTCCCAGGTAGATCCAAACGAGCCCGCTCTCACGGACTTGGCCGGGGTCACGGATCGTCGCTTCGCCTGAAATCAACCCGACGACCGCAAGAACGAAAAGCACCCCCGCGAACCAGAAAAAAGTGTTCTTCCACCAGGCTGGACGGGGAGTCGGCTTGGGCTTGCCCACAAACGGGAAGATACCCGTTCAGGCCTTGATGTCTATGACACGTCCCTTCGGCTCTAGGAGCTTGAGGAGCTCGCTCGACTGGTCCTTCTGGGACTCGAGCGCGCGCTTGAGGACGCGGGCCTGGTAGTTGAGCTTAGCGGCGTCTTGGACCTTGCCGGTGACTGTCGCCTGCTGGGCGGCCTGGGTTGCTCCGTCTATTCGCATCCTGATCTGCTTATCGGTATCTTTACTGGGGCCTGCAGGGGCCCAGTCAGATTCAAACCGGTGTCGGGCACCGTCTAACCTATCGGACGATGAAGTTCGTGCTCGTCACGAAAGACAAGGACATGGCCCGCGAGGCTCGGAAAGGGTTCCACCCTGACGACGAGTTGCTCGTCTTCGACAAGTGGCCCCTGGCGCTCGACGCCTGCTCGGAGGCGGACATGATGCTGGTGGACCTGGTCGCGACCCTCGAAAAGCCGCACAAGATCGCTGGCTATGAGCTGTTCGGCGAAGCCAAGATGAGGCACAAAAAGGCCAAGAGGGTCCCCCTCGTCCTGATATCGCCGCCAGAGGGGTACGAGCTAGACTTCATGGTCGGGTGGCCGAACTTCGTGTTCGCCAACGTCCGCAAGCCCGTGAACTACAAGATCTTCCGCCGCGCGAGCACGTGGATCTGAGGTGGGAGAGGGGAAAGACCCGAGTACCGAGTTCCCAGACCCGATGTGAGAGTCGAAAGTCAAAAGTCAAGGGGTGAATGTCCCGTCTCCCGTCACCCGTTTCCCGTCACCCGTCACCCGTCACCCCTTACTCTTCGGGTGCGCCTTCTCCACCGCCTCCCTGAGCCGCTCGATGCTGACGTGGGTGTAGACCTGGGTCGTGGCGATGTTCTCGTGGCCGAGGAGCTGCTGGACGGTCTTGAGGTCGGCGCCTCCATCGAGGAGGTGGGTCGCGAAACTGTGCCGCAGCGTGTGGGGGCTGACGTCGTCCGGCAGGCCGGCTGCTCGGGCCCAGCGCTTGATGACGTTTTGGACGGTGCGCGTCGTGAGTGGCTTGCCGTGCGAGTTCGTGAACAGCGCGTACCCATTGTCCGGCTCGACCCGCTCGCCGTCCATGTATTGCGTAAGGGCGTCGCGACAAGCGTCCCCAAAGACCGCGACGCGCTCCTTGCTGCCCTTTCCAAAGACCTTGACCGTCCCTTCGCCCAGCTCCAGGTCGGTCGTCTTCACGCCCGCGACCTCGGCTGCGCGAAGGCCCGCACCGTAGGCGAGCTCCAGGATCGCAAGGTCCCGCAGCGGGGTCTTTCCGACCGGGTCCTGGTCGAGTAGCCGCTCCGCCTGGTGCTGGCTGAGCGCCTTCGGCAGTTGCCTCCGACGGATGGGGGCTTCGAGCAGTTCGGTCGGGTCGGCTGTGATCCTCTCGGTCTCGATGAGATAGCGCATGAACGCGCGGAGCGTGGCGAGCTTTCGCGCCCTCGTCGTCGGGTTGGGCGCGTAGGTCCGCAGGTACTTGCGAAGCGAGTCAGGCGTCAGGTCGGCCTGGCCCGTGAGCATCAAGGAAAGCTGTGCGAGGTCGGAGCCGTACGCCTTGACCGTAGCCTTCGAGCGGCCGGCCCCGAGGTGGTCCAAGAACGCTTGGATCCAGCCGTCGAGCATCAGACCACCTTTCGGAAGACTAGCGTGGCGTTGTGCCCGCCGAACCCGAACGAGTTGGACATCGCGACGTTGACTTCGACCTTTCGCGCCGTGTTCGGCACGTAGTCGAGGTCGCACTCCGGGTCGGGGTTCTCGTAGTTGATCGTCGGCGGCACGACGCCGTCCTGCATCGCCTTCAGGCAGATGACGGCCTCGACCGCGCCAGCGGCGCCGAGCATGTGCCCGACCATGGACTTGGTGCTGCTGATCGGCACCTTGTACGCGTGCTCTCCGAGCAGCATCTTGACGGCCGCGGTCTCGAGCTTGTCGTTGAGCTCGGTCGAAGTGCCGTGGGCGTTGATGTAGCCGACGTCCTCCTTTCCGATGCCCGCGCGCTGCATCGCCATCTTCATCGAGCGGTGCGCGCCAGAGCCCTGCGGGTCTGGGGCGGTGATGTGGTACGCGTCGCCGCTCTGGCCGTAGCCGATGATCTCGCCGTACATCTTCGCGCCGCGCGAGCGCGCGAACTCGTAGTCCTCCAGCACGACGACCGCGGAGCCCTCTGCCATGACGAATCCCTCGCGCTCCTTGTCGAACGGGCGCGAGGCGCGTTGGGGCTCGTCGTTGCGCGTGGACATCGCGCGAGCGGCGCAGAAGCCCGCGAGCGCGATCTGCCCGATCGGGGCCTCGGTCCCACCGGCGACCATCGCGACCGCGTCGCCGCGCCGGACGATCTCGGCAGCGTCGCCGATCGAGTTCGTGCCGGTCGCGCAGGCCGTGACGACGCAGGTGTTAGGCCCGCGGAAGCGGTTGAGGATCGAGACGTAGCCGCTGGCCATGTCCGGGATCATGTAGGGGACGAAGAACGGCGAGACCTTGCTGGGGCCAGACTCGATGATCCGGCCGACCTGCTCGAACATCGTGTTCAGCCCGCCGATCCCGGAGCCGATGAGCACGCCGGTCGAGGAGCGGACCTCGTCGTCTTCCGGGAACGCCGCGTCCTTGATCGCCTCTTGGCTGGAAGCGACGCAGAGCGTCACGAAGCGGTCGAGGCGGCGCGCCTCTTTCTTGTCCAGGTAGTCCTCAGGGTTGAACCCCTTGACCTCGCCTGCGATCCGCGTCGTGTAGCAGCCCGCGTCGAAGTGCGTGATCGGACCGATGCCAGACTCCCCGGCGACGAGGCGCTTCCAGCTCTTCTCGACCCCGATGCCCAGCGGGGTCACGGCCCCGATGCCGGTAACGACGACTCGGCCCGAGGGCCCTGTGACAGGTGCCATAGTGCGGGGCTAGATCTTCTTTTCGATGTACACGACCGCGTCGCCGACGGTCTTGAGCCCCGTCGCATCGTCGTCGGGGACGTCCACACCGAACTCCTCTTCGAACGCCATGACCAGCTCAACCAGGTCGAGCGAGTCTGCGCCCAGGTCGTCAACGAAACTTGCCTGCTCGGTCACTTCGCTCTCGGAAACACCGAGCTCTTCGCAAGTGACCTTCTTCACTCGATCAAGTATGGATGCGGACATATCTTAGAACACCTGTTTACTGCGGCCGGGGCCCGTGCCTCCGACACCCCCAGGATACACCCAAAACCGACCCGGGCCTACAGGGTCAGGCCGCCATCTATGGTTACGGTCTGGCCGGTGATATAGGATGCGGCGTCGCTGCAGAGAAAGACCACCAGGGGGGCGACGTCCTCGGGCGTGCCAAGGCGGCCTATCGGGGCGGTCTTGGCGACGTACTCGCGCATCGGCTCCGGGAGGTCGGCCGTCATGTCGGTCTCGATGAAGCCCGGCGCGATCGCGTTGCAGGTTACGTTGCGGCTGCCCAGCTCCTTGGCGACCGCTAGGCTCAGGCCGATGAGACCGGCCTTGCTGGCGGCGTAGTTGGTCTGACCGGCAGTGCCGTGGAGGCCGACAACGCTCGAGACGTTCACGATCCGGCCCCAGCGCTCCTTGCTCATCGCGCGCTGGCACGACTTGATGAAGTTGAACGCGCCCTTGAGGTTGACGTCAAGCACTCGGTCCCAGTCCTCCTCGGTCAGGCGCAGCATGAGGTTGTCGCGAGCGAGCCCCGCGTTATTGACGAGCACGGTCGGCGGGCCGAGCGTCTCGGTGATCCGCTTGACGGTCGCTTCGACCTGAGCCAGGCTGCTGACGTCACAACCAAACGGTTGAGCCTTCCCGCCGCCCGCGTTGATCGCATCGGCGGTCTGTCGCGCGTTCGCTTCGCTCGTCGCGACGCACGCGACGGCCGCGCCCGCGCGTGCGAGCTGCACGGCGATCTCTGCTCCGATCCCGCGGCTCGCGCCGGTGACGATGGCCGTCCGCCCAGCAAGGCTCATGTGCGCCCCTCCTTGACCGCCTCGATCGAGGCAAGGACGCTCGCGGGGTCGGAGGCCGTCAGGCCGAGGGCGTCGGGCGCTGTTCGCTTCAGGAGCCCAGTCAGGACGGAACCGTGGCCGCTCTCGATGAACGTGTCGAAGCCGTCTCTCGTCATGTTCTGGACCGTCTCGGTCCACCGCACCGGGCTCCTGAGCTGTTCCTCCAAAAGGTTGGACCAGTTCGCGCCCGGCGTGGCTGTGACGTTGCTGTAGACCGGCACGTGGCCTTCCGTAAACGTGGCCTGCGCGAGTGCGATTCCCATCGAGCTGGCTGCCTCGTCCATGAGCGGGCTGTGGAACGCGCCGCTGACGTTGAGGGGCAGGACGCGCTTCGCCCCTGCTGCCTTCAGGGCTTCGCCCGCCTCTGCAACCGCCTCGACTTCGCCGCTGACCACGAGCTGGCCCGGGCAGTTGTCGTTGGCGACGACGCAGACGCCGGTGACCGAATTGCAGGCCGCTTCGACCGCTGCCCGCTCCAGGCCGAGCACGGCGGCCATCGTGCCGGGCCGCATCTTGCCTGCGCCCGCCATCGTCACACCGCGCTTGTGAACGAGCCTCGCGCCCTCTTCGGTCGAGAACACGCCGGCCGCGGCGAGCGCCGCGTACTCGCCGACGCTGTGCCCAGCCGCGCCCTTGACCGGAAGGTCGGGATCGGCCTCCATCAGCGCCGCGAACCCCGCCAGCCCGACCGTGTAGAGCGCGATCTGCGCGTTCTGCGTCTGCCTCAGGGTGTCCTCGTCGCTCTCGAAGCAGAGCTTGGCGACCTCGGTGCCGAGCGCCGTGGAGACGGCCTCAAAGACGCCCCTGGCAGCCCCACCAGCCTCGTACAGGGCCATGCCCATGCCTGGGGCCTGCGAGCCCTGGCCAGGGAAAACGACGGCAAGCATTGGGAAAGGATACTTTGTCGGCTTCGAGCGGTTCGGGAGTTCGAGTTTGTCCGGGTTTGCCAACTCCGAACCCGCCGTACCCGCCGAACCCGCCGAACTACCCGCTAGACCCCTTCTCCCGGTACCCTTCCGGCCCGTGACCCCGAAAGTCGAGACCTTCCCAAACCCGGCGCCGGAGCGGGACTACCTCATCACCCACACCTGCCCGGAGTTCACGTCGGTCTGCCCCAAGACCGGCCAGCCGGACTTCGCCACGATCGAACTCGAGTTCGTGCCGGACAAGTTGTGCATCGAGCTGAAGTCGCTTAAGCTCTACTACCACGGGTTCCGGAACGAGGGAATCTACTTTGAGGCCGTGATCAACCGGATCCTGGACGAGCTGGGCGCCGCGTGCTCGCCACGGTGGATGCGTGTGACCGGCCGGTTCAACGTGCGCGGCGGAATAGCCAGCGTCATCGTCGCCGAGTCGGGCAAGCGACCCTAGCGCTTGCGCGCGAGGTAGACCGGCGTGGTCAACCGGACCTCTCCGTTGCTTGTGGAAAACTTCAGCTCGACTAGCACGGCGGTGTTGTACGTCTTGGCCCGTTCGCCGGTCACCCATATTCCACGGTTGCCTTCGGTCGTTGCAAGCTCCTTCGTCTCGACCTCTTTCCACACAGCCTTGTCGAAGTGCATGTCCGGCGACGTCGTGCTCCACACCGTGTAGCTGGTCGGTCCGGGCGACGTGTCTATGCCCAGTTTCCACGTTCCGACCTCCACAGTCATACGCGACGACACGCTCGGTAGCCGTGCGCCATCGGCGTATGTGCGGGCGAACTTGCCGAGCGACGGCGCCCACCAGCCCTTGTCCCCCATCGTGTGCCCTGCGTTCGGAACGGCGAGCGACCACTTCGGCATCGCCAACTTCGACCAGTACAGCTGAGTCGAGTCTATCGTCCAATACGGATCGTTCGTGCCGGTGAGCACGAGCGTCGGCACGGTGATCGAAGACGCGTACTGAAGCGGGTCCATCAGTCGGACGAGCTCTTTGCCCCGCTCCGACTCCAAGAGGTCCTGCAACCCCCGCTCTGTGTAGTCGGCGATCATCGGCGAGTAGCCGTCCCAGTACGCTTTCTGCTGTTGCAACTGTGCGACGAAGCCGAGGTTGTCGAAAACGACCGGCGCAATTCCGACGACGCGCGGGTCGCGCAGCGCGCCGACGAGCCACGCCGTCCAACCGCGTTTGCTCCCGCCCGTGACCACGAACTTTTCCACACCCTCCGCTTCGCCAAGGGCGTCCATCGCCGCCTTCACGCTCTTGACCATCGGGAACAGGAGCGGCCACGTCGGGTCGCCCGTCTCAAAGAACTTTTCAAACGTGTGCGCGATGAGGTCGTCCTCTTCCATGCCGAACAGCGGCTGGTTCGGAACGTGGAAGAGCAGGGCGACGGAAAGTCCGGACGAGTCCGCGAGCGTCTGCGCGTAAGAGATGTCCCGCTGGTTGGGCTCCCAGCCGGTGACCTCGATGATTGCGGAGCCTTTGAGCTTCGGCCCCGAAGGGTTGACGATCAGGACGTCGTGCTTCCACGGGGCGCCCTGCCACGTCTGGCTGACCAGTTCCAGCGCCCCTTGGCCGAGCACGGTCTTGCGCTTCCATGAGTAGCTAGGGTCGGTTTTCACGACAAACGAGGACAGTTCCTGAGAGGCCTGTTCAAGCAGCCCGAACGACCACAACAGCGCAACCGTCATCATTGTAGGAAGTTTAACGGTTCGGCCAGGTTCAAGCCGGGACTGCTCAGCTTGACTTTTTCCCGTTGAACAGGCAGAATGGGAGGACTTGGCACCCCTCGGGGCTGGAGACCCGGGCAAGCCAGGAGCTTTCCTATGCGGAGCGTCGCTATGACGAGAACCTTGCTTGTGGCCGCCCTGGCCGCGCTTGTTGGCGTGGTGCAGGCCGGTCTCATTGATGGAACAGTACTGATCAACCGTGCGGCCAACAACCGAACGATCACCGTCAACTACGACGGTGTCGCCGCCGCCATGGTCGAAATGCGGGTGAACGGCGAGAGCGTCTCCAGCCGCGCCGTGGACGACAAGTCCACGGTGGGCGAGACGAACTTCGCGCTCAACCCCGCGATACTCGTTGACGGGGACAACACGATCGAGATCCGGCTTTACGACGCGAAGGGCAAGCTCGTCGCGCACGAGAAGTCGTCGGTCTTCGTTGACCGCAAGCCGACCGGCCCCGTCTTCCTCGAGAGCCCACAGGCGGGCAAGACCGTCACTGGGCCTGTGCAGATCTCCCTCGGTATGAGGCAGAACCTGCGCAACCTCTACGTCAGCTTCTTCATTGACGACGAGTTCACGTCACTGCGGAACTTCCCGCCCTACACCTATCTCTGGGACACCTCGCGCATCCCCAACGGGTGGCACGAGGTCCAGGCGTGGGTCGTAGACGAGTCGAACCACACGTTCAAGACTGAAAAGATGCGGCTCTACGTCAACAACCCGTCTGGCCGGACCGAGCGCATTGACCCGCTCAAACCGACCACCGGCAGCGGCACGACCCTTGGTGATCCCGCCGGGCTGAAGCCGGTGACAGGCGGGACCGGGACCGGGTCCCCCGTGACTGGCGCTGTGCCTCCGCTCGTTGGCAAGACCTCCGAGAACACCGGCACTGCGAACGTCGCCGACCCGGCTGGCACGAAAGCGCCACCGATCGGCAAGGGCGAGGTCACGGGCCAACGGCTGCTGTTGCCGACCGGCACCCGCATCGCACCGGAGTCGCTGAGCGCGAACAGCACTGGCACCGAGCCCACAAGCCCGGCGCCGCTCCCGATCCACAAGATCACGTTCGGCTCGCGCGTCCTCGATGAGACGACCTTCGCGGTCGCGCTCAACGGCAAGAGGCTGAACTTCGACGTCCAGCCTACGGTGGTCGAAGGCGTTCCGTTCGCCCCGTTCCGCCACCTCTTCGAAGAGGCGGGCGGCGAGGTCAAGTGGACCCACGCGACCAAGTCTGTGGAGGCCAACGGCATCGGCAGTTCCCTCTTGTTCCGCATCGGCGAGGAGTTCGGCTTCCTGAATGGAATGCAGTTCCTCTTCGAGCGGGCCCCGTTCATCCAGTCCAACCGGACCGTGGTGCCGCTGAGCTTCATCAGCAACACCCTCAAAATGGACGTGGACTACGACCCGAACACGGGCCACGTGCTCATTACGACGGCGCGCAAGTAGGCTGCCAAGGTCAAGGCGACGAAGCGGCCCCAGGCTCAAGCCCTGGGGCCGCTCGCTTTGTCCTAGCTTAGTATCCGAATCTCTACAGAACACCCGGTTCCTGCCAAGAATACAGGTCAGGCTCAAAGGAGCTTGCTCATGGGCAACAACCCGCGCACGGTGGCCTGGAGACAGACAGCGCTTCTCAGCCTGGCCTGTTTGGCCGTCGGCTCGGGGGCGGTGATCCTGCTGTACGGGAGGGCCGTGGCGACGGTCCAGGAGTCCGCGCGGTCTACGCTCCTAGAGACAGCCCAGCTCGCCGCAAACTCCGTGGACGCCGCGTCCCACGCCAGGCTGCGAACCCAGGGGGACGAGCAGTCGCTGGAGTACCAGGCCCTCTCCTCGAGCCTCGTACGGATCGTCGGGTCCGTCGGTGGGGTTCAAAGGATCTCGACCGTGCGCCGCACGGACGACGGCCTCGTCACGGTGCTGAACGCCTCTCGCACCGCCAAGTCCACTTCGCTCAGTCATTCGTTTCTTGCCCAGGCGCCGGAGCTCCCGAGGGAGTCCGCGCGCGCATGGCTCGACGGCACGATCACCGCGACGAGCAAACCGGCGCTCGTCAGGGGCGAGCCCGTGCAGTACGCGTTCGTGCCGCTCTTCGCGGCTGACCGAACGGTTGACGCAGTGATGGTCGTCGAGTCCGACCATTCGCCGGTCGCGGCCAGCCTTGAAGGGCTAGGCGCCGCGCTCTGGCTCTCGCTGTTCGGTGTGCTGGCCGCGTCCTTACTGTCGAGCTGGGCACTGACTGCAACGGCCAAGGGCGTAAACCTGCGGATCGGCGGGAAGATCGAACTCAAGTCCACTAGCCGCGTGTGGCTGACCCTGGGGCTGCTGACGGTGAGCGTGGCGCTCGTCTCCGACGGCGCGCTGAGCTTCTCAACGATCTCGCAGTCGAACGTCGCCGCGCGGCAGGCCTCGGAGTCGTTCCGACACACGCTGCTCATCAAGGACCAGCTCGAGGCGGGAAAGACGACCGGTTGGACGGCGCGCTTCGGCGAGGCCTCTGAGTTCTTCGAAAGGCAGGGCGACGCATGGCTCGCTTCCAAGATCAGGGACTACGTCGCTGCCGCGAAGAATGGCGAGGGCGTCGAGGGCGCGCAGTCGTCGCTGCTCAGTGCGCTCCGCCTGAACGACGCGCGGGTGAGGGGCGAGCTCTGGGAGGCCGGCAACCAGATTCAGATCGAGAACTCGCAGCAGGGCTATCGCCTCGTGGCGGCGGTCGTGCTCGGCATCATATCGCTCGCACTCATGGGGGCGATCTCAGTCAAGGAGCGGCAGCTCAAGCAAGAGATTGACAGCCACAAGGACGCACGGAGGCACTACGAGGACCTCATGGGCTGCCTGCCGATCGGGATGTTCGCATATCGCGACGGCCAGGTCCAGTTCTCGAGCGGCGCGTGGATGCACACCGACGGGGAGGAGCCGAGCGACCTGCTCGCCTCGGTGCAGCCGGACGACCGCGTGCAGCTGAGCGAGGCGCTCAAGGACGCGGAACTGCGCCGCATGCCGTTCTCCCTCATCCTGCGGTTCAACGGCTCCGGCGACACCTACTACTATGAGACGAACGGCGCAGTCGTGACTAACTCGGACGGCACCTATCGGCACGTGCTTGTGTTCTGTGCGGACGTTACGCCGATCGTGAACGCCAAGCTCGAGGTACAGCGCAAGCACCGCGAGGTTGACGAGAAGAACTACCAGCTTAGCGCGGCGCTGCGGCAGGTCGAGCACTCCCTGCACACCGTAGTCAAGACGATGGTCCGCGCGGTCGAAGTGAAGGACCCATACACCGCGGGCCACTCGGAGCGCGTCCGTCAGTACTGCGTCTGGATGGGTGAGCACTTCGGACTGAGCGCCTATGAGATGCGGATATTGAGCTACGGCGCGCTCATCCACGACGTCGGCAAGATCGGAATACCGGACGAAGTTCTGACCAAGCCTGGCAGGCTGACTGAGGACGAGTTCAACTTGGTCAAGCTCCACTCCGTCCACGGGGCCAACATCGTGGCCGACATCGAGATGTTCCGCGACTGCGTGCCCATCGTGCGCTGGCACCATGAAAGGCTCGACGGGAGCGGCTATCCGGACGGTCTCTCACGAGACGAGATCCCGTTCCTCGTGCGGGTCGTCGCTGTGGCCGACGTCTTCGACGCGATGACAAGCGACCGCGCCTACCGACTGTGCGTCACAGCCGAAGAGGCCCTGGGCGCCATGGCAGAGGAAGTCGCCGCGGGCAAGCTCGACGCCATGGCCTTCGCCGCCCTCAAGGCCGTCGTAGAGAGGCACGGCATGGCCGACCTGGACGTGATCCGGGGCCAAAGGCGGGCCGCGTAGACGAAGACCGGCCTAACGAACCCGGCGATCCTGCCAATTATCCACAATGGCGTCAAGAGCGACGGGGCTAGCAATGAGCCAGAACCAACCGAACTCGAACAAGAGGCAGCACCCCAGGTTTGAACTCCTGGACTACGCCATGATGCAGGGCCACGCCGAGGTGGAGACCCCCACCCAGAGGGCGATCATCGTGGACGTGAGCCTGGGCGGGCTCCAGATCCGCTCGCGAACCAAGTTCAACCACGGCGACATCTTCAAGCTCACCGTCGGGCGCAACGACCAGACACCCGTGGACATCGTCGCCGAGGTCCGGTACTCGATCAAGATCGAGGAGTCCGACCTCTACGCCACCGGATTCAAGGTCAAGCCCCAGAACAACGAGCAGCGCGTGAGCTGGGTGGACTACGTCCACACCGTGTTCCAGTCCCAGGGCGAGACGCTCACACACTAAGTTCTGCTAAGAAAAAGCGGGGCCGACCATTCCATGCCTCAGGACGCTCAGGGGCAGGGCCTGGCTGGACCTAGACGGAGTCCTGAGGCTCTGAACTTGGGTGGCACGGACAGTCCCGACACACACCGCCGGCCATCGCCGAAGCCGATCAAGGGCTTGTCCGTGTTCCCGAACATCCTAAGCACCGAGCCGCTGACCGACACCGACAGGGGTCACAGAAAAAGAGAAACAGGTCGAACGCCGCGAAGCGGCGCGAGACTCAACTGCGTGTCAAGAACGGAACCTACTTCGAGCCGCAGGAACCGCAACCGCCGCCCTGTCCTTCTTCCGTCTGGAACGAGGACCCGCACCCGCAGGTGCCGGTTGCGTTCGGGTTCTCGATCTTGAAGCCGCCGCCCATCGAGTCGTCCACGTAGTCCACCTGGGCGCCGTCCATGTATTGCAGGCTCAGGCCGTCAACCACGATCTTGACTCCTTCGTGCTCGAACTGCTGGTCGCCGTCCTCGGGCTTGTTCTCGTCCAGGGCCATGCCGTAGGTCAGGCCGGAGCATCCGCCCCCGGCGACCCAGACACGGAGGGCCGCTTGAGTCTTGTTCTCCGCTTCGATGAGGGACCGAAGCTCTTGGGCCGCTCGCTGGGTAAGGGTGATCGCCATTGTGTCTTCCAAATGCCGCCGTCCGCTAGGGACATTCTAACATACGGCATGCCAGCCATGGCCGCAAGGGACCGTAGGGACAATGACTGGGCCCCGTCAAGGTAGTCATCTGACCGTCAGACCTGTCAGAATGCCCCGTTGGGAGTCGGGGACACATGCAGGAGCAGGGTAGCAAGAACACGGAAGCGTCTGGGACCGGCCGACGACGCCTTATGACGGCGGCGGGGCGGCTCTTCGCCGCGAACGGTCTGAGCGAGGTCACGGTCGCGCAGATCCTGGACCACAGCGGCGTGAAGGCGCCGACCCTCTATCACCACTTCGGCGGCAAGGAAGGGCTGTACGTCGCCTGGGCCTGCCAGACCCTCGACGTCGCCGAGGCCGAGTTTCGGGCCCTCAGCGCGTCGGCCCCTACCCTTCGCGACTTCTTGCTCGAGGCTGCACGGATCCTGCTTTCGCAGCGCTCGATGGACGTGCTGCTCGCGCTGCGGGACCGCAAGTGGCTCGCCGACCCGGACTCGCTCGAGCAGGTGGACGACGCGCTTCGCGTGGCCGTCTTCGAGCCGATCGCCAAGGCGATCGAGTCAGGCGCGGGGTACCGCGACGGCCTGGGGGCCAGCCAGCTCTTCGTACACATGGTGAGCGTGCGGCGTCCGAGCTACCGCCGCCCCATGGCGCGCGAGGCGGTCCCGCCATCGGAGATCGTGGACGTCTTCTTGAGCGGCGTGATGGCCGGAACGCGCACCGCCGTCGTGCGGGACGGATTACCCGAGGCCGTGCTCGAGGTCAAGTAGACTTCCCTTCCCTTCAGCAATGCCGTACGTCGTCACCGAGCCGTGCATAGGGGTCAAGGACAAGTCCTGCATCACCGTGTGTCCCGTGGACTGCATCTACGAGATTGACAACATGGTGGTGATCCACCCTGACGAGTGCATTGACTGCGGGCTCTGCGAGCCCGAGTGCCCCGTCACCGCGATCTTTGTTGACACCGACGTTCCAGAGAATTGGGCGTCGTACATCGAGCAGAACCGGACCGAGGCGCTGCGCGTCACCGGCGGCTGACCCCGGCCCTCGTCCCTTGACCCCCCTTGACCCTTGACGCCCGCCCGCCGCCCTGCAGGGTGGTTATCTGCCCGAAGGCGCCCTAGGCGTAAGTGGTGCGAGCTACGCCGCTTGCAAGGACTGCTCGCCGTACGCGGCGCTTGGCATTGTCGGGCCGGAGTTGCGGCCCGCGCGCTGCGCGTAGACGCGGTACCAGACCGTAGCGCCCGGCTTCTGCCCAGTGTGCGCGAGCTTCGTGCGCGTGGTCGCCGCGATGAAGCGCCATTCCTCTCGCTCGCTCGCCC
>JBBDXG010000016.1:0-25807 GCA_040902435.1 Fimbriimonadaceae bacterium | reverse complement strand
GCCGAACTGCGCCTTGCCGCCCAGCGGCTGCTGGGTGACGAGCGAGTACGGGCCGATCGAGCGCGCGTGGATCTTTTCGTCCGCGAGGTGCTCGAGCTTGAGCATATAGATTGACCCGACCGTTATCTGGTTGGGGAGCGTGTCGCCCGTGAGTCCGTCACGGACGATGGACTTGCACGACTTGGGGTCGAAGCCTGCGCGCTTGAACACGTTGGCCTCGATCTTCTCCATGATCGCCTTGTACGTCGCGTCCTTGGCGTCCGCTGGCTTGCCCATGTTCTCCGTCAGGTCTGCGGGCATCCACTCGTCGGGGTCAACCGCGAGCAGCTCCTGCACCGACTTGACCGGCGAAGAGGCGACGACCCTCGAGACGTGCTCGAGGTGCTCGACGTCGAGCTGTCGGAGCCGCGACTCGACTTCCGCGAACAGCTCTTCGAGCGTCGCGCCCGGCTTGAACCGGATCTTGAGGGCGAGCTCCATGTTGCAGTATGCCTGCAGCACTTTACGCCTCATCGCGACCGCGAGGCGCGCGACTTCGTCAAGGATCTCCTGCTCCGTCGCTCCCTCGAACGCCGGGCACACATAGCGCACGCCGAGGTGCTTGCCGACGTACCCCAGGTGGGTCTCGAGGATCTGGCCGATGTTCATTCTGCTCGGGACGCCGAGCGGGTTGAGGATGATGTCCACGGGCGTGCCGTCCTGCAGGACCGGCATGTCCTCGACCGGGAGGATGCGCGAGATGACGCCCTTGTTGCCGTGCCGCCCCGCCATCTTGTCGCCGACCATGATCTTTCGCTTCTGCGCGACGTAGACCTGCACGCTCATGTTGGTGCCGGCAGGCAGCTCGTCGCCAGGGATCTGCAGCAACGGCTCTTCCGTCCGGTCGCAGACCAGGCGCTCGCGCTTCTTGGACTCTTTATAGATGTAGTTGATCGTCGGGCTGAGGTACTTGTACCGGCTGAAGACCTTGACGTCAATGATCGTTCCCTTCTCGCCGTGCGGGACGCGCAGCGAGACGTCGCGCGTCTCTTCGGCCTTCTTTCCGAAGATCGCGATGATCAGCCGCTCTTCGGCCGTCATCTCGGTCTGTCCCTTCGGCGCGACCTTTCCTACGAGGATGTCCTCAGGCCGGACCTCTGCGCCGACGCGGATGATTCCGTTCTCGTCGAGGTCTTTGAGCGCCTCTTCGCCGACGTTCGGGATGTCGCGGGTGATCTCTTCCGGCCCGAGCTTGGTGTCAACGGCCTCCGCCTCGTGCCGCTCGATGTGGATGGACGTGTAGACGTCGTCCTTGACGAGCCGCTCGCTCAGGAGGATGGCGTCCTCATAGTTGTATCCGCCCCACGGCATGAACGCGACGATGAGGTTCTGGCCGAGTGCCAGGCGCCCGTGGTCGCACGTCGGTCCGTCGGCGAGCGCGTCGCCTTCGAGGACTGTGTCTCCCGGGAAGACGACCGGCCTGTGCGTGAAGCACGTGGACTTGTTGCTCTGGAACATGTGCAACAGCGGGTACTCGTCCTTCTGGCCGTCCAACGAGGTCACGATGATCTTGTGGCTGTCAACGTAGTTGACCTTTCCTGCGCGCCGCGCGACGACGGCCGCGCCGGAGTCTATCGCTGCGCGCGACTCGTGGCCGGTGCCGACGAGCGGGGCATCGGAGCGAAGGCACGGGACCGCCTGTCGCTGCATGTTCGCGCCCATGAGGGCACGGTTCGCGTCGTCGTTCTCCAGGAACGGGATGAGCGATGTCGCGACCGAGATGATCTGCACCGGCGAGACGTCCATGAGGTCAACGTCTTCGCGCGGGACTGACGGGTACGAGGCACCGCCGTACATGGCGTCGCCGCCTTGGCAGCGCACGACGACGATCTCGTCAACGATCTTGCCATGCTTGTCCAGGTCAGTGTCGGCTGGCGCGATGCGGAAGGTGAAGTCCTCTCGCGCAGTCAGGTACGCGACGTCGTCCTGGACAACTCCGTTCTTGACCTTGCGGTAGGGGGTCATGATGAACCCGAACTCGTCCACGCGGGCGTGGGTCGTGAGCTGGGAGATCAGTCCGATGTTCGGGCCTTCCGGCGTCTCGATCGGACAGATGCGCCCGTAGTGCGAACGGTGGACGTCGCGGACCTCGAGCTTTGCGCTTGTGCGCTGCAGGCCGCCCGGGCCGAGCGACGACAAGCGTCGCTTGTTCGTGAGCTCGCTGAGCGGGTTCGTCTGGTCCATGAACGTCGAGAGCTGGTTGGACGAGAAGAAGCTCTTGATGCTCGCGCTCACCGGCTTGACGCTCAGGATGATCGAGGGCAGGAGGTTCTCCTGGTCCGCGCTGGTCATGCGCTCGCGCGCGACCTTTTCCATGCGCACGAAGCCGAGGCGGAGCTGGCTCTGCAGCAGCTCGCCGACTGAGCGCACGCGCTTGTTGCGCAGGTCGTCAATGTCGTCTCGCTCCGCGTCCTTGTTCAGGTACGGGCCCATCGCGAACATGATCTGCGCGAGGTCGTCGGACGTGAGGTTGCGGATGTCGAGCGGCACGTCGAGCCCGAGCCGCTGGTTGAGGAACCTGCGTCCCACACGGCCGAGGTCGTATCGGCGGGGGTCGAAGAACAGGGAGTAGCACAGTTGCATCGCCGCGTCCTCGTTGGCCGCCTCGCCCGGTCGCATCCTCTTGTAGATGTCCAGGATCGCTTCGCGCGTGTTCTGCGTCTTGTCCGCGGCGAGCGTGGCCTCGACGAGATCCATGATGTCGAGGATCCGGACGCTCTTGGGCTTGCTGGCGAGCAACATTTCCGCCTGCTCTTGCGTCAATCGCTCGAGCTTCGGAATCTGCACCTTGCCTCCGGCCGAGAAGTCGTCGAACAGCCTCTTGCCGACGAGGTCTTCGAGCGTCGGCTTCTCGACTTCGCGCTCAGTGCCGAAGGCCCAGAGCATGTCGTCGGTGTTGCCGAGCGGGGTCTCGACGAGCGCGACGACGGCCGCGATCTTCTTCTTGAGCTTGCCGAGCACGCTCTGCGTGAGGATCGTGCCCTTGTCCACTACGACCTCACCGGTCTCCGGATCGGCGAGCGGCTCCGCGAGCTTCTTGTGCAGGGCCTCTCCGACGGGCATTCGCTGCCTGTCGCGTCCGCGCTCGAAACCGTGCAGCGCCTTGATGAGCTGCGTGATCGGGAGCTTCTTCGTCTGCGAGATCTGTGTGGTGACGACCTTGTTCGAGTCGTTCTCGACCTCGAGCCACGGGCCCTCCATCGGGATGATGCGTCCGCGGACGATCATCTGCATGGAGGTGTCCACGTCCTCTTCGAAGTAGAGGCCGGGCGAGCGCGAGAGTTGGGACACGATGACGCGCTCGCGACCGTTGATCACGAACGTGCCTGCGTCGGTCATCAGCGGCAGATCGCCGAGGTAGACCTCCGACTCGATGACTTCACGGTCCTTGCCGCCGAACCTCACGGTCGCCTTGATGGGCGCCTCAAACGTGAGGTCTCGGTCGCGGCACTCCGCTAGTCCGTATTTAGGCTCGCCGAGTACGAAGTCGGCGAACTCGATGTAGTTCGTCTGGGTGAAATCCCAGATTGGTGAGAACGTTTTGAATAGCTCGGGAAGTCCTTCTTGTAGAAACCACTTGTAGCTGTTGAGTTGAAGTTCAATGAGATTCGGCACCTCGAGGAATCGGCCGATTCGCTTCGAGGAAGGCTGAATTACTTTCATCCGCTCCTCCGGGAGTTTGTGACGGGAGAGCCATCTTACCCTGATTGGCGCCTTGCCGCGCCGACAGGCCTAGACTCGCGTTCAGGTTCAAAACCCGCCTTTCAAGGCAGAGCCTGACGCCAATCACCTATCGCTCAGTCTACTGGTTTTCTATCCGTCGTGCCACGTCCTGCTCTGCGCTTGACCTGCGCTCGAGCATCAATGTCTGCTGGTTTACCCGGTCCCGGAGCTCTGCCATCTCTCCCCTCATGGCCCTGATCTCGTCCACGAGGCCCGGCTGGGCCTGCATGTCCTTTCGGAGGAGCTCGGCCATTTTGCGCTGGTGGTTGGTCAGCATGGTCGTGATCGCGATGAGTCCTCCGATCCCGATCGCGACGATCGGGATCATGAAGACCATGACTTCCGGATCCATTTGTGCGAGGAGCGAGGTCACTGCTCCCTCACGCGCTCTTCTACGGAGCGCTGTACCGCCGGGCGCTGCGTCCGCAGGTCGTCGAGCTCGATCCTCGTGCTGTTCAGTTCGGTGCGCATGTGTTGCAGCTCGCTCCTGAGCCGGTTGATCTCCTCCGCCACGGCCGGCAACAGCTCCGGCTGATGGTTCTTGTGGATCAGCTCGGCCATCTTGCGCTGGTGGTGCGTGAGGATCGCGATGATCGGGATGCCGAAGAACAGCATCGCCATGACGACAACCATCATCTCCTCATTGACCTGCGCAAGTAGCGTCGTCATTCCCACTCCACAGTCTATCGTACGGAGCGACCGTGCAAAGGGTTGGCGGCCTAGTTCTGCGGATAGGCCTCTAGGGCGGCCCTCAGGTTGAGCCTGCCTTCATAGAGGGCCCGGCCGACGATCGCCCCGTCCACGCCCATCTTTGCAAGGTCGCCGAGGTCATCGAGGCTGGTCACACCGCCGCTAGCCACGACCGAGAGGCCCTCGATCTCGACGTAGGCCTTGAGGCTCTTGAGGTTCGGGCCGGTCATGGTTCCGTCGCGGCCGACGTCGGTGTGGACGACGGTGCGGCACCCGTAGTCGAAGAGCATCTTTGCGAGCTCTGGGCCACGCAGGGTCGAGGTCTGGGTCCAGCCTTGGGTGGCGACGCTTCCCTTTCGCGTGTCAATTCCAGCGACGAGCCGTTCTTGGAACCGCTCGACGAACGCTGCGGCGACGCGGTTGTCCGTCGCGAGGGCGGATCCGACGACCGCGCGCTCCGCGCCGGTGTCGAGGGCGTCTTGGACGTCATCAAGGCGTCGGAGCCCGCCGCCGACCTGGACCCTGCAGGTGACTGCCTTGACGATCTTCTCGATCAGGCCGAGCTGCAGGGGGCGACCGGACTTCGCGCCATCAAGGTCAACGACATGGATCCACGTCGCGCCCTCGTCGCAGAACGCCTTGGCGGTCGCGACTGGGTCTTCCGAGTAGACCTTCTCGGTCCCGAAGGCGCCCTCGGTCATTCGCACGCACTTGCCGCCGAGCAAGTCAATCGCAGGAAAGATCAGCACTGTAGAAAGTTCTCCAGCACTCTGAGCCCCGCGGAGCCGCTCTTTTCCGGATGGAACTGTGTGGCCCAGAGCCTGCCCCGCTCGATCGCGGCCGGGAACGGCACGGCGTGCGGGGCTACAGCGGCGACGTCAGTTAGGTCCTCACAGTCCGTGTACAGCGAGTGGACGAAGTAGAACTGCGACCCCTCTTGGACACCCTCGAACAACTTGGAACCGGCTCTCGCATTCACGGAACACCACCCGACGTTAGGCACCTTATTACCCGGTGCGCGGTGCAAATAGCGCACGGTTCCGTTCAAAACGCCAAGTCCTTCGTTATTCCCGTGCTCCTCGCTTCTCTGGAAGAGGACCTGTTGGCCCAGGCAAACGCCGAGGAACGGCTCGCCGGAGGCGATGTAGCTCTTGATCTCGGGGGCCAGTGGGCGGAGCTTTTCCATCGCGACGCCAAAGGCACCGACGCCGGGAATGATGAGCTTGGTCGCTCCATTCAAGTTGGGTTGAATGCGGCACTCGGAGCCCAGGTGCTCGACGGCCTTCTGGACGCTCCGCAGGTTGCCCATGCCGTAGTCGAGGACGACGGTCAAGTGCCAATCTTCCCTTTCGTGGAGGGCGCCCCTGCGCGCTCGGTGCGCGCCAGCGCCTGCTGCAGTGCTACGCCGAACGCCTTGAAGAGCGCCTCGCAGACGTGGTGGTCGTTGGAGCCTGCGAGCTTCTTGATGTGCAGGGTGATCCCGGCGTTGAGTGAGAGCGCCTGGAAGAACTCTCGGACGTTCTCGAGAGAGAGCCCGCCGATCTCGTCGCGCTTGAACTCGACCTCGTACGACAGGTAGCCGCGCCCGCAGACGTCCATCGCGACCGCGACGAGGGCGTCGTCCATGGGCGCCATGACAGAGGCGAACCGCTGGATGCCTTCGGAGTCAATGAGCGCGCGCTTGATGCCGACGCCGAGCACGATCCCGGCGTCCTCGACGGTGTGGTGGTCGTCCACGTCGGTGTCGCCGGCGGCCTTGATCCCGAGGTCGAGGCGGCCGTGGAACCCGAGCTGGTGGAGCATGTGGTCGAAGAACGGGATGCCGGTGTCCACGTCCACCTTCGAGCCTCCGTCGAGGTCGAGGGTGAGGCGGATGTCCGTCTCCGTGGTCTCTCGGTCTACCTCCGCATAGCGGACTGATTTGCTGTTCTTCGACATGAACTGGTCATTGTACAACGGCCAGGTTCAAACGGTTCCCTGCGTTTGTCCGGGTTCTTCGAACCTGAGGGGCCGTTTTAAGGCCGTTTTTTTGTTCCCGGCCCTTCTGGGCAATCGTTGTCGCTTCTTCCCCCTCAGTCTCCATTCTACCACCATGGGTTTACTGTCTGTCAAGTTTATTTTGGTAAAATGAGACAAAAGTACTATCTTAGTTGAGGACTAAAGCGCTCCGACCAAACGACACGAATCGCCTGCGACGAGCCGGTAATCTCGCCCCACTTTGGCAATCCTGGTTGACAAGAGCACGAAAGTGGTGGTGGCGGGGATGACGGGGCGGGAGGGCTCGTTCCACGCCCAGCAGATGATCGAGTACGGGACGCAGGTCGTCGCGGGGGTCACGCCCGGCAAGGGCGGGCAGACCCACCTGGGGGTGCCTGTGTTCGACACGATGGAGCAAGCGGTCGCCAAGACCGGCGCGAACGCCGCGCTCATCTTTGTGCCTGCGCCGTTCGCCGCCGACTCGGTGCTCGAGTGCGAGGACGCGGGGGTGCCGTTCATCTGTCTGATCACCGAGGGCGTTCCGGTGAAGGACATGCTACGGACGGTGAACAAGGTGAAGTCTCAGGGGCGGTCTCGGCTGCTCGGCGGCAACTGCGCAGGGATCATCACGCCCGGCCAGTGCAAGATGGGGATCATGCCGGGGCACATCTTCAAGCCGGGGCCGGTGGGGCTGGTGTCGCGCTCGGGGACGCTGACGTACGAGATCGTTTGGGAGCTGACGCGCGCGGACCTGGGGCAAACGACGTGCGTGGGTATCGGCGGCGACCCGATCATCGGGACGCGGTTCCTCGATACGCTGGAGATGTTCGAGGCGGACCCGCACACTCGCGCGGTGGTGATGATCGGCGAGATTGGCGGGACGGACGAGGAGGCGGCCGCTGAGTACGTCAAGGCGATGTCTAAGCCGGTGGTGTCGTTCATTTCTGGTCGTACGGCGCCTCCTGGGAAGAGGATGGGCCACGCCGGGGCGATCATCTCTGGCGGGCTTGGGACGGCGCAATCGAAGGTGGACGCTCTGTTGTCGGCTGGGGCGGCTGTCGCAGACCGGACGAGCGACATACCGGGTCTGGTGAAGTCGGCATTGGAGAAGGTGGGGGTCTAGTTCGGGTTGGTTCGGGGGTTCGCGTTATTCGAACAACTTCGAAACGACAATCTCTCTTGTCATCCCAAGGTGATTTGAAACGTCTGTGAGGATTGATGCGAGGGTGCCGACGCGAAGCGATTCATGAATGGGAACCGTGATGTGGTGCGTACCGTTCTTCGTTGTCGTCAATCGAACGTGGCTTCCGCTCTGACGAGTCTGAATATAACCAAGAGCACCAAGTCTTCGTACAAGGTCCTTGCCTGAAACGTCTCGCGGCAGCCTCACGCCGCAATGGTCTCCTCGCGGACAATAATCAGCCGAAGCTGCTTGGGCTCCGTGCCGGGATCGAAATGGCACCGAACGGCATCGCGGATGTTTTCCTTGAGTTCTTCCAGAGAGTCTGCTTCCGTGTGGATGGAGGAACTCAGCGCTTTTGCCGTGAATCCCCCTTCTGGAGCCTCTCGGACCTCGAAGATCAGCTCTACCATGCGTCCATTATACTTTCGAGCTGGCTCAAGCGGAGGTTTAATAGGGGCAGAACGAGCTTGAGACATGGATCCCGCCTGTTACTTTGACAACGCAGCGACGACGCCGGTGGACCCGCGCGCCTTCGCCGCGATGGAGCCGTTCCTCAGGAACAGCTTCGGTAACGCGAACTCGATCCATGCGTGGGGCCGGGAGGCCTGCGCCGCCGTCACGAAGGCGCGCGAGCACGTCGCCGAGCTGATCGGCGCGGACGACCCGAGCGAGGTCTGCTTCACGAGCGGCGCGACGGAGGCGAACAACTGGGTCCTGCGCGCCTTCCCTTCCCTAGCGATCAGCCCGTTCGAGCACGGCAGCGTGCGCGCGTTCGCCACGTGCCACGGCGCGAAGGTGCTCAAGAACGACGGCTGGAAGCTCAAAGACTCCACGGCAGAGCTGACGAGCGTGATGCGCGTGAACAACGAGACCGGCGCAGTGCTCGACATGCCGAAGGCGAGGACGACGCACTCCGACGCGACCCAGGCGGTCGGCAAGGTCCCGTTCGACGCGAAGGAGTACGACTACGTGAGCATGAGCGCGCACAAGTTCTATGGCCCGAAGGGCGTCGGTGCGCTGTACATCAAAGGAGCGCACGACATGACGCCGCTGCTCTTCGGTGGCGAGCAAGAGCACGGGCGAAGGTCCGGCACGCTGAACGTGCCCGGGATCGTCGGGATGGGCGAGGCGGCGAGGATCGCGGTCCAGCAGGTCAAAGAGGACATGGAGCACGCGGGCGCCCTGCGGGAGTATGCCAAGGGTCGGCTCTCCGAGCTCCCGGACGTCCATTTTGTCGAGCACACGCGGCAGTCGCCGTATGTGCTCTCCGTCTGCTTCGAGGGGCTTGAGGGCGAAAGCCTGGTGATCAGCCTGGACGCGAAGGGCTACGCGGCGAGCAGCGGTTCGGCCTGTAGCTCGGGCAAGGGCCACGTCAGCTCGGTCCTGACCGCGTACGGCCTGCCGGACAGCCTGGCGAGGGGGGCCGTGAGGGTCAGTTTTGGGCGCTTCAACACCCTCAGGGCGGCCGAGGGCCTGTGCGACACCCTGGCGCAGGCCGCCACAAGCCTCAGAAAGCTCTACGTTTAGGCCCATTCCCCGCAACCTGGGCCGAACCTGCGGCGTCTTACTGAACTGGCACGGGGCGTGTTACCTCCGGCTGGGTCGCTTTCGCCCTAAGGATTCGAGTCTGGAGAAGATTCGTTTGACTTTCCAGGGCAGATGTGTTACTTTGTAACCGTGCCCCATGCCGCGAGCCGTTAGGCATTTCGCGCTCTGGGGCTTGCACGGGGACTTGATTTGGAGTCGGAAAAGAAAGAAATGGCAGTAGACAACGGAATGCCCACGCAGGTTCGGCGTGGCAAGGCGATCACTGTGCGCACGCACAGCCGCCATGCCCACGTGGACCCCTCGAAGTTCATGCTCGTGGACGACCAAGAGCCCGAGCAGGACGAGCTTCTCGAACTCGAAGACGAGGAAGAGGAGGAAGAGGAGGTCCCCGCCAAGCCTGACGATGGCGAAGAGCTCGAGATGTGGATGCGGCAGACCCGCCGCGCCCACCTGCTCACCCCTGCCCAAGAGGAGCACCTGGCCAAGCAGGTCCAGGCGCGCGACCTCGCCGAGCAGGGCAAGTGGGTCAAGGTCGGTGAGCTGCGCCACTACCCGCGCAACCACCGCTGGACCGATTTCGAGAAGCGCGACGTGATGAAGCAGGGGATGCTGGCCAAGAAGCAGCTCATCGAGTCGAACCTTCGCCTCGTCGTCTCGATCGCGAAGAAGTACAACGCGCGCGGGATCCCGCTCGCGGACCTGATCCAGGAAGGCAACCTCGGCCTGATCCGCGCCGTCGAGAAGTTCGACTGGCGCAAGGGCTTCCGGTTCTCGACCTATGCGACGTGGTGGATCCGCCGCGCGATCGCTCGCGCGATCATCAACCAGGGTCGCACGATCCGCATCCCGGTCTACGTGGCCGAGCTGATCAACAAGGTGATGAAGACCGCGAACCAGCTCCAGCAGGAGCTGCACCGCGAGCCCACGCCGGAAGAGGTCGCCGAGCGCGTCGGGATGTCGGCCGACCGCGTGCAGGAGATGCTGCGCGTGGCGGTGGAACCGCTTTCGCTCGAGACCCCGGTCGGCGAGAAGGACAACAGCTCCATCGGAGACTTCGTCCCCTCGACCAACATGCCGACTCCTGGCGACGTGACGTGGAACCTGATCCGTCGCGAGGAGATTGACGGGATCCTGGGCCGCCTGACCAGCCGCGAGCGCGACGTGGTCCGGCTCCGGTTCGGGCTCGACGACGGCCGCGCGCGGACCTTAGAAGAGGTCGGCAGCGCGCTGAACGTGACTCGTGAGCGGGTGCGGCAGATCGAGCTGCGCGCGATGAAGAAGCTGCGCCACATCGGGCAGGAGCTTCAGGCGCAGGGCTTTACGATCACTCCGAACCCCAAGTAACGATCGTTGGACCAGTACGAAACGAGGCCTCGCCGGAACCCGGCGGGGCCTCACTTCTTTCTGCGGGTGACGGTCTTGATCGTCTGCTTGCTTGCGACGAGCCCTTCGGTGTTGACGTTGGTCTCCAGCCGTAGCTCTTGCAGCCAGCCGTCGCTGATGCGCACGAGCGCCTGGCCCGCGGCCTTGACGTCCATCTTGATCTCCGCCATCGCGCCCTCTATCGGGACTTTGACTACTGGCTTTCCGGCGGACTTGAGGCCGATGCGGATCGAGTTGTTCTCCTTGTCGTAGTCGAGGAGCGTGTAGGTGATCGGGATCTCGCCGTTCTCGACGCGCCCGCCCTGGTTTTCGAAGAGGTCCATGCCGCTCTGTGTGAAGTCGTACGTCCCGGTCCAAGTGTCGCCCGGCTTTGCGGCCTTGTCCGGCAGGAGGATGCCCATGAACCCTACCATGAGCTTCTGCGAACTGGCCTGCGGTCCGAGCGGGTTGAGCCCCACGCCCTCGCCAATGAAGACGAGGTCTGTGCCGCGACCCTTGTCGTCGAACTTGCCGTGAAGCACCGAGCCCTCGATAGAGGCGGCGGTCTTGAGGATGTAGTCGTTGGCGATCTTCTGGATCGGCTCGTCGCCGGGGACTCCTGCACGCACGTCGTGAGTGTGAATGGAGACGTTCGGGCCGTTGTTCGGGCTGACGATCACTTTGACTTCCTGCACCGCGTTGAGAAAGCTCTTTTCTGCGTAGGTCTGGCCGTCCGGCGCTTGGCTGAGCGTGAGGATGTCGTTAGTGAGGATGTACGTCTCGCTCTTTCCGAGCGGGAACGTGACCATCATCGCGAGCGGTTGCTTCGTTTCCGGCGGCACCGTCTTTTCTGGCGGGGTCGGTGCGACGTCCGGCGCGCCGGTGACTCGCTCCGTGGCGTCCGCCGACTTGATCGGCACGAGCTTTCCGCTGCCGGCGCCGCGCGAGCAGCCCAGGGCCACGAGGAAAAGCGGGACGAGCCAGAAAAGTCGGTTCACTGTCACCATTTTAGACGTTGTGCGCGGCCAATACCGTGCGGAGGGACTCGGCGAGGGCCTCGGGGCTGAGTTTGAGGTCGGCCTGGACCTGGCTCGGTTGGTCGAAGACGGTCGCCGGGTCTACGAGAGGCCTGGTCGTCGGGACGCTGGCTTGGAGGAGGACCGCGCCCTCCGTGACGCGCAAGGCGCAGCCGCAGACCTTCATTCCGGTCGCCGGGTCCACGATGTCGTTCGGCGAGACGTGGGCGAAGCAGTCGGCAGTGTGTCCGGCGTTCCTCGTGTGCCGCGTGTTCTCGGCGAGGACGGCGGGCACTCCCGCGTTGCACAGCGCGGCGATCAGCGGCGCCGTGGCCGCGCGGTAGACGGTCGAGATGCGGCGCGCCTCGTCGTCATTCATGCCGAGGTCGCGGAGGTTGGCGGCGAAGCCGACCGTGACGTCGTGGCCGTGGAGCACGGCCTTGCCTCCGGTCGGGCGCACAACCCAGTTGATCGCGTTGTGGTCTCTCAGCGCTCTTTCGGGTCTCTGGAACCGTCCGAGGCTGACCCATGGGCCGTCCCAGGTGTAGACGCGCGCGTGGACGCCGCCAAGTTCGGCCAGAGCGAGCAGCGCGGCGTCGCGCGCCATGTTGGTGTCGCCGTCGAGGCCCAGTTCGACCGAACAATGAAGGATGGGTGGTGAAGGACGAGTCATCGCTTCCTACTCCACTTCAGACGGTGCTTTCCTGACGTGCCGGCGACCACTTGACGTCGAGGTCCTTGACGGCCTTCGCCTCGTTCAGGCGTCCGACGACCTGCGACGTCGGTGCGCTGTGGAGGAGCTCGGGGTTCGTCTCGGCCTCCTTGCAGATCGCGATGAGCGCGTCGCAGAACGCGTCGAGCGTCTCCTTGCACTCCGTCTCGGTCGGCTCGATCATCAGGCACTCTGGGACGATCAGCGGAAAGTAGTTCGTTGGCGGATGGAAGCCATAGTCAATCAGGCGCTTGCTGATGTCGAGCACGCGCACGCCGTACTTCTTGTACTGCTTTCCGGTCAGGACGCACTCGTGCATGCACGGCCTATCGTGCGCCGCTGGGAGCACGTCCTTCAGCCGCGCCTTGACGTAGTTCGCGTTGAGGACGGCGTGGCGCGAGATCTCGGGCAGCCCTTCCCTGCCGTACGCCGCCATATAGGTGAGCGCGCGCACTGCCATGAGGAACTGGCCGTTGTAGCCGCTGACGCGACCGATCGAGAGCGGGCGGTCATAGTCGAACTTCGGCTTGCCGTCCACGCGGACGAGGTGCGGCACTGGGAGGAACGGCGCGAGGTGCTTCTGCAGCCCGATCGCGCCGCACCCGGGACCGCCGCCGCCGTGCGGCGTGCTAAAGGTCTTGTGCAGGTTGAGGTGCATGCAGTCGAACCCGTGGTCGCCGGGCCGCGTGGTGCCGACCATCGCGTTCATGTTCGCGCCGTCGCAGAAGACCTGGCCTCCGACCTTGTGGACCATCTCGCAGATCTTGGTTATGTGCGGCTCGAAGAGGCCCAGCGTCGAGGGGTTCGTGACCATAAACGCAGCGACGGACGAGTCGAGCGCTTGCTCCAGGGCCGCCAGGTCAGTGTTGCCCTCGTCGTTTGTGTGGATGGACCTGACCGTGTATCCGCACCGCGCCGCGCTCGCGGGGTTCGTGCCGTGCGCGGAGTCGGGCACCAGCACGACGGTGCGCGTCGCGGCTTCGCCGCGCGATTCGTGGTATGCCTTGATGAGCTGCAGGCACGTCTGTTCGCCGTGCGCGCCGGCGACCGGCTGCATCGTGATCTCGTCGAAGGCGGTGATCGCCTTGAGGAAGTCGTAGACCTGTGCGAGGACTTCGAGCGCGCCCTGCGCCGTGTGCTCCGGTTGGAGCGGATGGAGCTGGGTGAACCCGGTGAGGCCCGCCGTTCGCTCGTTGATGCGCGGGTTGTACTTCATCGTGCACGAGCCCAGCGGATAGAACCCCGTGTCAATGCCGTAGTTGATGTGGCTCAGGTTTGTGAAGTGGCGGATGAGGTCGAGCTCTGCGATCTCGGGCAGGCGCAGGTCGTCCCGCGACTTGCCGACCGCCTGGCCGATGTCCACTTGCGGAGTCGTCGGCTTGGGCAGGTTGCAACCGGTGCGGCCGGGCGAGGACTTCTCAAAGAGCGACTTCGGCTCTGGCACAGACTTGCGGATCACGGGGTCAGAGAATACCGTCTGACCCCGTGTGCAAATCAGGCGCTTGGGACGCTTCCGATTCCAAGCTCGTCGAGGGCCTTGGGAACGTCCTTCTCGGTCGCGCGCGACTGGATCAGCTCGCCGAACTTTTCCATGATCGGGTCCTGGACCTTGTAGTCCTTGCGGACGTCCACGACACCGGCGACAGAGCCGTCGGCGAAGAAGAACGCCTCGGTGACGACCGGGTCGTCGGTGTCGCTGATGACGGTGCTCTTCGCCGCCTTCTCCGGGTAGCCCCGCAGGTTCATGCTCAGATCGCCGACGTCGCTGAAGAACCAGGGGAGGCCCTTGTAGTCGCTCGGCTGTGTCGCCATGCACGCGCCGCAGTGCGCGGCGGAGCCCTTTGCGTGGAGGTGGTGCTCGACGCGGTAGTGCTCGGCGAGGACGGCGTCCATGTACTCGGCCACGTCGCCGCACGCCCAGATGTTCGGGTCGCTTGTTTGTAGAGTCGTGCTTGCGAGCACGCCGGACTTGCCCATGTCGAGGCCGGCTGCCTTGGCGAGCTCGATGCGCGGCGACGCCCCGACTCCGACGACGACGAAGTCGCCGGCGAAGGACTTTCCATCTTTGGTCTTCACCGTGTTGCCTTCTATGGCCGCGACGGTCTCGTCGGTGACGAGGTTGACGCCCTTTGCTCGCAGCTCATTCGTGATCGCGACGGCCGAGGGCCGCGACGGGAACCTGGCCCAGGCCTTGTCTCCCGCTTCGATGACGGTGACCTCGCAACCGCGACCGACGAGCGACGCTGCGAGCTCCGCGCCGATGTACCCGCCACCGACGACCACGGCCTTCGCGCCCTTGGTCGCCGCGGCCCTGATCTTCTTCGAGTCCTCGCTCGAGCGCAGCACCCACGCAGTGTCTCCGCCGGGGACTTGCAGACGCCGCGGCTCGCTGCCGAGCGCGTAGAGGAGCTTGCCGTACTTGACCTCGGTGCCGTCCTCGCACTTGACTGTCTTGTTGGCGCGGCTTATCGCGACGGCGCGCTTGCCGAGGATGAGGTCAATGTCGTTCTGCGGATAAAAGCTCTCGTCCTTGCTGTGGAAGTCGTCAACGTTCTTCTCGTCGTTCCAGAGGTAGTACTTGCTGAACGGCGGGCGGTCGTACGGCTTTTCGTCCTCAGCGCCGAGGATGGCGACTGTGCCGTTCTTGTCGTGGTCGCGGATCGCGACCGCGGCGTACGCGCAGCTCGTCCCGCCGCCTAGGAGCAGGTAGTCGTAGGTCATGGTGCGGGTTTACCCTGGTAGTCGCGGCCGCTAGTTCCAAATCCCAAGCTGAAGTCCGAACGGCAGAAGGCGAAAGGAAGACCAGCGAGCCTGATGAATAGTTTCGCCCAAGCCGTACTCGCGCAGCCATAGCTCGCTCATCTCTGCGACCCTGCCTTCCCACCCTTCGCCATCGCTTTGTGTCGGAAGGAGCCTTTCGGGCTTGCCGTTTAGCCGGGCGAGCTCGTTGCAGACCTCGGCGCGGAGCTTGGGAGAGTTCCGTCGGAGCAGACCGAGAAAGTCCAGCTTGGTCTCCTCCTTCAATGGCCGGTTGATATGGGAGGCGAACAGTGCTGCGGCAGTGTCCGAGCGAGCGTTTTTCGCACCTTGCATGAGCAATGCCTGACCTTCTGGATGCCGAGCATCAAAGGGCCCGAGGTCGCTTCCATTGAAGGCCACAGTACGGAAAGTAAGGACGTCCTCGACCCTCTCGTCGTTGATGTTCGTCAGCAACGCATTGAGGAGGAGGGGGCCGGCCCCGATAACGTTCCAAGTAACGAGCCTCGCGTGGAACACGACGTTGAATATCCCGCCCCTACCGGCAATCTGGTCACTCAGATCCGTCAAGTAGGGCGTGATCTTCCACTGAGTGTCCGCCCCGAACGGACGCTTTCCCGCCGGAGCAGGAATGCCCTCCATGATTTCAGACATCAAAAGCACTGCCTGGCTTGCGATGGCTTGCATGAGAGACCCGAAGAGCTTCTCGTCCAAGTTCTCACCTTCGGCAAGGCGCTCCGCTGTCGTAGGGATCGCCCACTGCGCGGCAACGTCCGGCGAAGACAAAGTCACGAACCGAGACTGGTTTGTCAGGGCTTTGCCGTCCTTCGGAACGAGATAGAGCAGAAGGTACTTTGCGCCAAGCGGGAGCCGCCCTCTAATGATGAGGCTCTCAATCATCACGATGCTCAGCGTCTCAGGAGTGCCCGGTGCAGGGTTCAGCACTCGCAACTGTTGCCGGTAAGCAAGGATGGGGCCACGTTCCGGGTCAACCAGTGTGGTCTGGACAGCTTCGGCGACGGGCTCGACGATGGCGATCCGCACCGAGTCGCGGACCCGCTCGTAAGTGTTGAAGCCCCCATTGGGCTGGTGCCCAATCACGGGCCATGACTGGGCCGTCGCTTGGCTACTGACACCTGCGATCAGCGCGAGCATTAAACTAGGCCAGAGAGTACGACTCATTGAGTTATGGTGGTGGTGCATGTAAGTTGCCTCTGTCGTGCTCGCGGATCGCGACCGCCGCGTACGCGCAGCTCGTCCCGCCACCTAGGCGCAGGTAGTCGTAGGTCATGGTGCGGGTTTACCCGGGAGACGAGTGACGAGAGACGGGAGACGGGCCAGACGGCTAGAGAACTGCCTTCAGCTTCGCCGCGTAGTCGTCTATCTGAGCCTTGGTGCGGGTCTCGGTGACGGCGACGAGGAGGCAGTCGTCCATCCCCTTGTAGTACCGACCGAGCGGGAGGCCGGCGAGGATGCCCTGGTCGAGCAGGGCGTGCTGGACCTCGGTCGCGTCCCTAGGCAGCTCGAGCACGAACTCGCCGAAGACCTTGCCGGGGAACTTGAGCTTCGCGCCGGCCTTCGTGAGCTGCGCGATCGCGTACTGCGTGTTGCGCACAGTGGTCTCGGCGACCTGCCTCATGCCGTTCTTGCCCATCGCCGCCAGGTAGACGGTCGCGGCGAGCGCCATCAGCGCCTCGTTCGTGCAGATGTTGGATGTCGCCTTCTCGCGACGGATGTCCTGCTCGCGCGTGCGGAGCGTCATCGTGTAGCCGACACGGCCCTGCTCGTCGGTCGTGCGGCCGACGATGCGGCCCGGGATCTGGCGGACGTGCTCTCGCTTGGTCGCGAAGAGCCCGAGCAGCGGGCCGCCGTAGCCCATCGCGATGCCGAGCGGCTGGCCCTCCCCGACGACGACGTCCGCTCCGAACTGCCCCGGCGGCGGCAGCAGCCCCATCGCGGTCGGGTCCGCGACCACGACCAGCATCGCGCCCGACGCATCGGCGGCCGCGCGCGCGGCGGTCAAGTCTTCGATCACGCCGAAGAAGTTGGGGTACTGGACGATCATGCAGGCCGAATCGCCTGCGACACCCGAGTAGTCCGAGGTCGCGCCGTCCTCTGCGGCGATCACGCGGACCTCGACCCCCATGGACCAGCAGTAGGTCTCGAGGATCTGCCGGTAGTGCGGATGGACGGCCTGCGAGACGTCCACGGTTTTGCGGCCGGTGATGTGGGCGGACATGAGCGCGGCCTCGGCCATCGCGGTGCCGCCGTCGTACATCGAGGCGTTGGCGAGGTCCATGTCGTAGAGCTCCGCCACCATCGTCTGGAACTCGTAGATCGTCTGCAGATAGCCCTGCGAGGCCTCCGGCTGGTAAGGCGTGTACGCGGTGAGGAACTCGCCGCGCGAGATCACCGTCCCGACCGAGGCGGGGATGAACTTGTCGTAGATGCCTGCGCCGAGGAAGCAGACAGTGCGCGAGAGGTCCACGTTGCGCTCTGACAGCTCCTTCAAGTGCGCGAAGAGCGCGTGCTCGTCGAGCGCTTCCGGCACGTCGAGGCCGCTGATGCGCAGGTCCTTGGGGATTTCGACGAAGAGGTCTTCGATTGAACCGACGCCGATCGTCTCTAGCATCGCCCGTCGGTCGGCCTCTGTGTGCGGGATGTACGGCATCGTCGGTGGGTCAGTCTCCGAGCGTCGCTTCGTAGTGATCGGCCGTCATGAGGAGGTCGAGCTCGTTGGAGTTCAGCATCTTTATCTTGACGATCCATCCGTCTTCGTACGGGTCGTTGTTGACGGTCTCCGACTTTGCGGCCAGGTTCTTGTTCGTGTCCATGACCTCTCCGCTGATCGGCGCGTAGACCTCGCTGACGGTCTTGACGCTCTCGATGCTGGCCATCGGCATGCCCATCGCGACGTTCTGGCCGACTGTAGGCAGGTCAACGTAGACGATGTCGCCAAGTTCGGACTGGGCGTAGTCGGTGATCCCGACTGTGACGGACTCGCCTCCGATTCGGACCCACTCGTGGGTCTTCGTGTACTTGAGTTCCAACGGGATGTTCAAAGCGCGGGCCTCCAGGCCGGAGGCGATGTTACCTTTGGGTCGCGGGGCTCCGGGTACCTTGCTGGCTATGCTCCGGGTGGACTTCGTGACGCTGTTTCCCGAGATGGTGCTCGGCGCCCTCTCCCACAGCATGATGGGCCGTGCGCAGTCCAGCGGCGCCGTCCAGTTCGGGTGCTCGAACCCACGCGAGTTCGCCACCGACAAGCACAAGACGGTGGACGACACCAGCTACGGCGGCGGGCCGGGGATGGTGATGATGGTGCCCGTCGTGGCGGACGCGCTCGCTGCGCTCTCGCCGGGGCCGGAGACGGCGATCGTGCTTTGCGACGCGCGCGGCCCGCGGTTCGACCAGGCCGCCGCTCGGGGGCTCGCCTCTTTGGGGCACGTCGTGTTCCTCTGCGGGCACTACGAGGGGGTGGACGAGCGGGTTCGGACCCAGCTTGCGACCCACTGCTACTCGATCGGGGACTTCGTAGTGACTGGCGGCGAGCTGCCCGCCTTGGCGATGGCGGACGCGGTCGTCCGGCTCCTGCCGGGGGTGCTCGGAGACCCGGCCAGCCACGAGGACGACAGCTTCGTCGAGGGGCTGCTCGGGTTCCCGCTCTACACCCGGCCCGAGTCGTTCCGAGGCGAGGCGGTGCCGCCCGTGCTGCTCTCCGGCCACCACGAGCAGATCCGCAAGTGGCGGCGGAAGGAGCAGCTCCTGGCGACCAGGCGCGAGCGGCCGGACCTGTTCTGCCGGGCGAGCCTGACAGAGGCCGACATCGAGGCGATCCGACCTATATGACCTATCATCTTGAGCCTAGATAGGCTGTGATTCAGCTATAATCGAGCCCGCCCTAACCCAAGAGGTGACCCGCCATGTCCAAACAGGCCATTCTCGACAGCGTCGCTAAAGAGCACTTGAAGTCCGACCTCCCCGACATCCGGGTCGGCGACACGGTGCGAGCGCACGTCAAGGTCCGCGAGGCGGGCAAGGAACGGATCCAGGTCTTCGAGGGTCTGGTGATCGCCGCGCGCAACGGCGGCATCGCCAAGAACATCACGGTCCGCAAGGTCGCGAGCGGCGTCGGCGTGGAGCGGACGTTCCCGCTGCACTCGCCGAACGTGCAGAAGTTCGAGGTCCTGCGCCACGGCAAGGTCCGCCGAGCAAAGCTGTTCTATCTCCGCGAGAAGGTCGGCAAGGCCGGACGCATCGAGGAGAAGCGCTAGGTCTTTACGGTGCTGTGGCTCGACTCGCTCCTCGCCCAGGCCGTGCCGCCCAACGGTTTCATTTATTGGGTTGACAAGGTCGCGCGGACGTCGCTCAGTAGCATCCTCATCTTCGCCGCGGTCCTGACGGCGTTCCGCCTGGCGGTGCTTCCCTACCTTCGCAACACGCCCGCGCACAAGCAGACGGGCCTGTTCAAGTTTGCGAAGTTCTCCAACGAGACGTTCGACGCGCTGATCTACGCGAGCATCGTCGTGTTCATGCTCGTCCGGCCGTTCGGCATCCAGACGTTCCACATCCCGACGGGCTCGATGCTGCAAACGCTCTACGAGCGCGACTTCATCATCGCGAACAAGATGATCTACCGGTACACAGACCCGAAAGTCGGCGACATCGTGGTGTTCCACCCGCCGAAAAAGGCGTTCCGCGAAGGCGAGGCCGAGACCGACTACATCAAGCGCCTCGTCGGCGCCCCGGGCGACGTGGTCGAGATCAGGGACATGAAGCTCTACCGCAACGGCAAGGCGGTGGACGAGCCGTACCTGTTCTATCACTCACTCGATGGCGGCGACGGGATCATGACGCCGTTCACGCCGCTGCCGAAGGACCAGTGGCACACGATCCTGGCGCGGGAGGACGACTTCAAGCTGGTCGAGGTGGACGGGGAGATCGTCCCGCTCCTCTACAAAGGCGCTTCCGCGGGCGCGCCGCTGTTCGTGGACGACCGCGGGCTGGCCTCGACCTGGCTCGACCTTCCCGCGGCCCCGGTCCCGCCGGGCTACTACATGTTCATGGGCGACCACCGCAACGGCTCGTCCGACAGCCGCTACTGGGGGCTCGTCCCGCGCGAGAACATCATCGGCCGCAGCGAGTACATCATGCTGCCGTTCAACCGCATCGGCAAGACCCGCTGAGCCCTCTGCGCAGGGCACGACAACCAAGACGGCGCTCAAGCGAAGTACTGTCCATTTCCCTAACACGGCCTTGGAAATCGGTCGTATGGCCGATACGTGGGGGAGAGCTCGAGAACCGTAAAGCCGACGTTCCTCTGCAGAACCCCCAAGGCGACCTTCCAACTAATTGTTTTGCTCAGTTGAACCTATTCCGTCAGTTTTCGGGCTGATGGGCGGGGTTGGAGCTGAACTACGCCAAGCCTTGCATGGACATGTCCCCGGCCCTCGCTCCCAAATGTCGTCAACTGCCCTTCTTTACGCTGCTTCATCGTGCGCTTTAGCCTACAGATTATCGAGACTCTGTGCTTGATCTGAACGCGTGCGAGATCTGAAGTCTCAGGTAGCCTTGTCGAGCTTGCCGCTCCGGCGGCAAAGGAGACGAAGAATGTTATCAAAGAAACTTGTTGGCCTCTCTGTGCTGGGCTTTACGCTTGGTACATGCCAAGACGCGTTTGCGGGAGACATTTACCTTTTCCAGATTGACTTTGATTACACGGACGTACTGACAGTAACGACCAACACCCCAACACACCACGCGGGCATGCAAATGGCCGTAGATGTACTACTGGACAATGGGTACGCATGGGACGTGCCCGAACTGAGGCACCTGAACACTCAAAGCATCAACGCAATGATGGGAACTGGCTACAGTTACATTGGAGCGCTGAGCACAGATCACACCTACAGGATCTGGTTCTATTGGGTGCCTGTTCACCGTGACGACATTCCCGACCCTACCGACGTTTACACTGTCACCTACGACATGTATCGGTTGGGAAAAGGGAAATCTCAGCTCCTAAGTCTCGCAAACAACTACACGTACTACATGGACACCGCGCTGTCCCTAGGCGGGCCAGCAACTGCCGGGGCGACTCTAAGCCCGTTCAACATTGCGGGGCCAGTGACGAGCACCGTAACGAATGAGGTCTCGCAGCCTTCTGGCGACGCAGGAGCGTGGGACAACTACTCGGACTGGTCGCGATGGGAGTATGCCGGCGAAGAAGTGATCGGAGTCTACTTTGACGGCACGCAGGACGAGTGTGATCGGTACATCGGCTACGCAGACTGGTCCGACGGCGGCGATGTTGGGCTTCAGGATCGGTTGCTCCCGAACCAACCGATCGCGAGTGGCGAAAAGACCCTCATGAGCGGTTGGCGGGCCGGATACGTGTTCAAGGAAATGGATGGCGTCGACAACCAAATCGTAGACTGTTTGGAACCCGACACGCATTCCGAGTCTTGGACCATCTCAACTGGCGTGATCAGCCGCATAGACTCCGGCGAGTTCGTTGAGCGTAGCTCATGTGCATGTGCAAGTGAAGCGTGTATAGACGTGAGGGCGAAACGAGTGGCCGCCTTGAGCAACCCAACCAAACCCGGTGCCCAGGAAATCGTACTGCTAGGTCTAGTGGTCTCGATCTTGTCTGTGCCAGCCTGGGTTTGGGGCAGCAGGACCAGACGTACATAAGTACAAGACTGGCAAGGTCACAGCAATTGTGCATTTGCTGTGACCTTGCCAATTGACCTGCCCAAGCTTGTCGCTCTGCAGTTGGAAACGAAAGTCCCCTCGCGGAACCCGCGCACGGGGTCGTGGCCTTCTAGGTTCATAATGTCTATCAGGCCAGTCAAAAGGATCGTGCAGGCCAAGCCGACCCTCGAAGGAGCGGGAGTACACCTGCGGCGGGCGTTCGGGTTCGGCGAGACCAGCGAGACCGACCCGTTCCTGCTGCTCGACGACTTCCGCAACGACCTCCCGGAGAACTACAAAGCCGGGTTCCCGTGGCACCCGCACCGAGGGATCGAGACGATCACCTACGTGCTCGCCGGGACCGTGGACCACGGCGACAGCATGGGCAACAGCGGCTCGATCGGCGCGGGCGACATCCAGTGGATGACCGCCGGCAGCGGGATCATCCACCAGGAGATGCCCAAGGGCGACCCACAGGGCCGCATGCACGGATTCCAGCTCTGGGCCAACCTTCCCTCTTCGCTCAAGATGACCGCGCCCAACTACCAGGAGGTCCAGTCCGGCGACATCCCGACCGTGACAGACGACGACGGGACCGCGGTGAAGGTCGTGAGCGGAACGTTCTGGGGCACGCGCGGGCCGGTGGACGGCATCGCGGCGGACCCGGTCTACCTCGACGTCTCGGTGCCCGCGGGCGCGCGCAAGACCCTGCAGGTGGACACGCGGCGCAACGCGTTCGCTTACGTGTTCGCCGGGTCCGGGCGGTTCGCGGACGCGTCGGAGCCGCAGCCGATTCCGACGGAGCTGCCCGGCAAGCACGACGAGCCGGTGCCGATGCTCGCCGACGACCGCTCGCTCGTGCTGTTCTCCAACGGCGACGAGGTGACGGTGCAGGCGGGCGACGAGGGCGTGCGGTTCCTGCTGGTGTCCGGCAAGCCGCTCAAGGAGCCCGTGGCGTGGCACGGCCCGATCGTCATGAACACTCAAGAGGAGCTGCGCCAGGCGTTCGCCGACCTGAACGGCGGGACGTTCCTGAAGCAGACGTGACGTAAACCGGACTAACGCGGCGGCTAGTTCCTTCCGAGGGCATAGGTAGGCGGGCACTGCCGCGCCCGAGCGGCGCGGAAGGAACACGACCTGATGACACTGGCGAAGAGACTGTCTGCGATAGTGCGCGCGATCCTCGGGCGAGACGCGAAGGCCGTGCCGGAGCTGCACGAGAGCGAGCTGCGGTTCCGGCAAGTAACGGACCACATCCACGAGGTGTTCTTCCTCTGCGCCCCGGACATGACAGCCATGTACTACGTCAGCCCGGCGTACGAGGAGGTCTGGGGGAAGAGCTGTCAGAGCCTGTACGACGACCCCAAGTCGTTCGCCGATTCGATCCACGAAGAGGACAGGGGGCCGACGTTCAAAAAGATCGCGCCGCTCGGGGCGTTCATCCCGTCCGACGTCGAGTATCGCATCGTCCGCCCGGACGGCACCGTGCGCTGGATCAGGGCGCGAACCTTTGCGGTCCACAACGAGGTCGGGATCGTCTATCGCTTCGCGGGCATCGCCGAGGACATCACCGCGAGCAAGTGCGCGGCGGCGAAGGTCCAGCAACAGTCGCTCGCGCTTGAAGATAGCAACCGCCGCCTTTCGTTGCTCGGGGAGCTGACGAGCATGCTGCAGTCCGTGGTCCACGTCGAGGAGGCGGCCGCGATCGTCGCCGGCTACCTGGCGCGGGCCAAGATGGGCTCCGGCGGCTCGCTCTACCTTTTTCGCGAATCGCGCAACTCGCTCGACCTCCTCGCGAGCTGGGGCGAGATGAAGCTTGCGGAGCGGGTCTTGCCGGACGAGTGCTGGGCGCTGCGGCGAGGGCAACAGATGCGGACGCCGAGCGACCAGCCGGAGCTGCGCTGCAAGCACGTGCGACACGTGGACGGCGAGTCCGAGCACCTGTGCCTGCCGATGATGGCGGAGGGCGGTGCGCTCGGGCTGCTGCACGTCGTGTTCACCGACGAGGCCGCGGAGGCCCGCGAAGAGGACGCGCTCTTTGCGCTTCGCTTGTCCGAGCAGTTGGGGCTCGCGCTCGCGAACATCCGTCTGCGCGAACAGCTCCGCCTTGAGGCGATGCAGGACCCGCTGACGGGGCTCTTCAATCGGCGCTTCTTAGAGGCCTCGCTCAAGCGCGAGTTCTCGCGCGGCGAGCGCGAGAAGAACTGCGTCGCCGTCGCGATGCTCGACCTCGACCACTTCAAGCAGTACAACGACGTCCACGGGCACGACGCTGGGGACGCGGTACTTAGCGAGTTTGGCAAGCTGCTGATGCAGAACTGTCGCGCGGTGGACCTTCCCTGCCGTTTCGGCGGCGAGGAGTTCTTGGTGGTGCTGCCGGGCGCGACGCGCGGGTCGGTGGCGGCCTGGGCCGAGCGGATCTTGGAGCGCGTCCGCGGGCTGCGGGTCGTGGACGAGGGCGTCGCGCTGCCCGCGCTCACGATCTCGATCGGCGTCGCCTTCTTCCCCGAGCACGGCAGGGAGACGGTGGACGTCATCCACGCGGCGGACGAGGCCCTGTACGCGGCGAAAGCTGCCGGCCGGGACCGGTGTGTCTTGAGCGCAAGGATTCCGGGAGTGGCCGACTGCCCGGAGCAGGAGCCCTACGACCGCGCGGCGTGATTGTCATGAATACTCAAAGAGAGCTGCGCAAGGCATACGCCGACCTGAACGGCGGAAACATCCCCGTTATCGTCCTGACGGCGGACGCGCTGGAGGTGAACCGCAGTGCTCCATAACGCGCCCGAGTCCAGGCTGCTCATCGTTGACGACGACTCGACGAACCTCACCCTGCTGCGTCGCACACTAACGTGGGCGGGATACACGAACGTCTTCGAAGCGATTGGCGGTGAGAAAGCGATCAGAATGTTCAGGGAAGTCTCGCCCGACCTCGTGATCCTCGACCTGAACATGCCCGCCCCAGACGGCTACGCCGTGCTCGAAGAGTTGCGGCGGCGCGACGTCGGACCCGCGTTCCTGCCTATCGTCGCCTTTACCGGCGACGTGACGCGGGAGGCGAGAGACCGCGCGCTCACCCTTGGGGCGAGCGACTTTCTGACCAAGCCGGGCGAAAAGACGGAGATCAAGCTTCGCATCCGCAATCTTCTGGCGCTCCGTTCGCTACAGCAGGAGCTGTTCGACAAGAACGAGAGCCTCGAACTGCTGGTATTGGAGCGGACACAAGCGTTAGAGGAGGCGAAGGCAGAGATCGTCAACCGGCTGGCCATAGCCGGAGAGTTCCGAGACGAGGAGACGGGAGACCACACGTTGCGCGTCGGCGAGATGTCGGCGCGGATCGCGGAGGAGCTGGGAATGCCGAGCGTTGAGGTCCGTCTGATCGCCCTCGCAGCGCGGCTGCACGACATCGGCAAGGTGGGCGTCTCCGACCTCGTGTTGCTGAAACCGGGAAAGCTCACCGAGGATGAGAACATCGGCATGAGGCGCCACACGATCCTCGGCGGTCGCATCCTCGCGAACGGGAACACGCCCCTGCTCCAGATGGCGGAGCGGATCGCGCTGACCCACCACGAGCGGTTCGACGGGTCGGGCTACCCTGCCGGCCTGAAGGGCAACGCGATTCCGATCGAGGGGAGGATCGTGGCGGTCGCGGACGTGTTCGACGCGCTGACGAACGTGCGGCCGTACAAGGCTGCTTGGACGGTGGAGGCTGCGGTCCTCGAGATCCGTTCACTGTCCGGGCTGCAATTTGATCCGCGCGTCGTCGAGGCTTTCTTTGCCGTCGTGGCCGACATTGACCTGCTCGCCGCATAGGTGACGATGAGGGAGATGGGCGCGTCGCGGCGTGATCGTCATGAACACGCGAGAAGAGCTACGCCAGGCATTCTGCGACCTGAACTGCGGGACGTTCCTTAAGCCACGCGCCGAACAGTAGCCCCCGCCAAACTCACCGCACCCGACAGGGCGGAGAGCGACAGCGACAGGGCGGAGAGTGACAGCGACAGGGCGGAGAGCGACAGCGACAGGGCGGAGAGCGACAGCGACAGGGCGGAGGATGACAGCGACAGGGCGGAGAGCGACAGCGACAGGGCGGAGAGCGACAGCGACAGG
>JBBDXG010000015.1:23122-25908 GCA_040902435.1 Fimbriimonadaceae bacterium | reverse complement strand
GGCGGCCCGGGCCGTTGGCTGTGATTATGATGAAGTCCGGTCGAGCTCGTCTTCATGGAACGACTGTCGATCCCTGCACGGCTCTTTCGCGTTATCGGGCTCCTCTTGGTCGGGATCATCATCGGCTTCTTCCTTTCGATGCCGGTCTATCGGTACCTCGAAGACATCGTCAAGGACAACGTCGCGCCCGGTGTCCCGTACAAACCGATTTTCACCGGCCTGACCGGTCCTTTTATGCTCCAGATCAAGATGGCCTTTTACATTGGGCTCTTCTTGACGTTGCCGTTCACGGTCCACCAGATTTGGGGCTTCGTCGCGCCGGGACTTCGTACTAACGAGCGCAAGCCGTTCAAGGTCGTTGCTCCTGTGAGCACGCTTCTCTTCTTTATGGGAGCAGGCGCCTGCTGGTTCATATTGCCTGTCACCGTCACGTGGTTGACGGCCTTTGCCCAGCAGTTCCCGGAGACAGAGATGATGCTTGAAGCGGGCTCGATGGTGTTCCTGCTCATCAAGATGATCCTCTCGTTCGGGATCGGGTTCCAGATGCCGATCATCGTGTTCGTGCTCGCGCGCCTAGAGGTCGTCACGCCGGCGGCGATGATGAAGTACTGGCGCCACGCCGTCGTCTTCGTCGTCATCGCGTCCGCAGTGATCACGCCCTCGGGCGACCCGCTCTCGCTCGCCGTGCTCTCGGTCCCGCTGATCGGCCTCTTCTTCCTCAGCGTCTGGGCGGCGCGCGTCACGCTGCGAAAGCAGAAGCGCGAGGCGGGCGAGGAACTCGACGATCTAGACTAGGGCATGGATGCCCTCGGGGTCTTCGAGCACTACGCCTCGCGGCCCGGGCTGCGCGAGCGGCTCGCGAACGTCATCACGGTCCCCGAAAAGCGCGCGTCGTACGCCGAGCTCGGCGTCGGGCTGCACCCGAGGCTGGAGGCCACGCTAGTCGAGACGGGGATCGAGCAGTACTTCACCCACCAGGCGATCGCGATCGAGGCCGCGCTGCAGGGCCGCGACGCGATGGTCGTCACGGGCACGGGCAGCGGCAAGACGCTGTGCTACAACGTCCCGGTCGTGCAGACGTGCCTCACCGAGCCGGTCGCGACCGCGCTCTACATCTATCCGACCAAAGCGCTCGCGCAGGACCAGGCGGGCAAGCTGCTCTCGCTCGTCCCCGGCCACGACATTCGCGTCGGCCTCTACGACGGCGACACGCCGCGCCCGGAGCGCAGCGTCATCCGTCGCGGCGCGCACGTCGTGCTCACCAACCCCGACATGCTGCACGTCGGCGTGCTTCCTCGGCACGAGGACTGGTCGCGGTTCCTCCGCGCGCTGCGCTTCATCGTCGTGGACGAGGCGCACACCTACCGCGGCGTGTTCGGATCGCACGTCGGAAACGTTCTCCGGCGGCTCTTGCGCCTGTGCGAGTGGTACAAGAGCAGCCCGACGGTGGTCGCGTGCAGCGCGACGGTGGGAAACCCGACGGAGGTGTTCACTAAGCTGACCGGGCGCGAAGCGCTGGTCGTCCGCGAGGACGGTGCCCCGCGGAGCGAGCGCAACGTCGCGCTCGTCGAGCCGCCGACGCCCGAAGAGGACGCGTCGTTCAGCCCGAACAAGGAGACCGCAGAACTGCTCGCAGAGTTCGTGCGAAGCGGCACGCGCACTCTCGCGTTCTGCCGGGCGCGCGTTTCGACCGAGCTCGTCGTGCGCTACGCGCGCCGGTCGCTCGAGGACGCGGGCGACGACTACGAACTGGTCGAGTCGTACCGCGGCGGGTACACGCCGGAGGAGCGGCGCGACATCGAAAGGCGCCTCTTCAGCGGTAGGCTCACCGGGCTCGCGACGACGAACGCGATGGAGCTGGGCGTGGACGTCGGCGGGCTGGACGCCGTCGTGCTCAACGGCTATCCCGGCAGCCTTTCGAGCTTCTGGCAGCAGGTCGGGCGCGCGGGCCGCGCCAAGGAGCGCGGGTTTGCCGCGCTGATCGCGCACGAGGACCCGCTCGAGCAGTTCCTCGCGCGCAACCCCGGCGTGCTGCTGAGCGGCGCCAACGAGAACGTCAGCCTGAGCCCCGACAACCCGTTCGTGCTCGCCGCGCAGTTGCGTTGCGCTGCCTATGAGCGGCCGCTTTCGAAAGAGGACCTCGAACGATTCGGCGCGAACGCGCTGCGAACTGCCGAGGACCTCGACGACGCCGGCGACCTGCGCTTCAGCGCCGGCCGCTACTTCTTCCCCGGCCACGAGCCCCCGGCGGGGAAGGTGGACATCCGCGGGATCGGCGGCGAGAGCGTGGTCCTGTACGGCGGGACCGAGCAGGTCGGACAGATGGAGCACTGGCGCGCGCTGCAGTCAGCGCACGAGGGCGCGGTCTACCTTCACCGCACCAAGACGTTCGTCGTGACGAAGCTCGACCTGGAGCGCAATGAGGCGCACATGGTCGAGAACGAGCCCGGGTACTACACGCAACCCGTCGTGCAGTCGCTCGTGCAGCCGACGGTGACGGTCAAGGAGAGGCCCGACGCCGCGCTGTGCGGCATGAACGTCACGTCTTCGGTGGTCGGGTATCGCCAGATGGCGCAGGACGGGAAGCAGGTCCTCGGCGAGCACGCGCTCGATCTTCCGACGCAGTCGTACGACACCGTCGGCGTGCGCGTCGCGCTCGGGCCGGAGTGGTCGCCGACGGAGACGCAGGACGCGATGGGCGCGGTGCACGGGCTGGAGCACGCCCTCACGGCGGTCGCGCCGGGGCTGGCCGGCGTTTTCGGTAGCCACGACGGCAACGTGGCGAA
>JBBDXG010000015.1:5271-23112 GCA_040902435.1 Fimbriimonadaceae bacterium | reverse complement strand
CCGGTGCTGGCTTCGTGCGACCGCCGCGACCTGGGCAGCGCGTGGTTCTCGATAGACCCGCAGGACCTGCAGCCGAGCGTGTACGTCTTCGACGCGATGCCGGGCGGCGTCGGGCTGAGCGAGTCGCTGTTCGCGCGGTTCGACGACTGGGTCGCGATGTCGCTCGCGCTCGTCGAGGGCTGCAAGTGCGAGTCCGGCTGCCCGGCCTGCCTCTACAGCTCGCAGTGCGAGGCGATGAACGAGCACCTGAGCAAGGCGGGAGCCGTGAAGGTTCTGAAGAGCCTGGCGCGCTGACAACCCCGCGATTCTCACGGCAGGCCCGCGGCGGCCCCAAAGGTAACCTCCCGCTCCGATGATCATCGTGATGCAGGTCGGGGCGACACAGGCGCAGATTGACGCCGTCGCCGGCGCGATCCGGGAGCTCGGGCACGAACCGCTCGTCATGCCCGGCGAGGACCGGTGGGCGATCGGCGTCCCGGCCGCGCTCGACTCGGGGCAGCGCTCGACCCTGGAGGGAGTGGTCTCGCGGCTCGAGGGCATCAGCCAGATCACGGAGACGAGCCGGCCCTACAAGCTCGCCAGCATCGAGTACCACCGCGAGCCGACTTACGTGTCGGTCAAGGGCGTGCGGGTGGGGCCAGGGAACTTCGTCGTGATGGGCGGGCCGTGCTCAGTCGAGAGCTACGAGCAGTACCGCGAGTCGGCGGACGTCGTGAAGTCCAGCGGCGCGACCGTGCTGCGCGGCGGCGCGTTCAAGCCGCGGACGTCGCCCTATTCTTTTCAGGGATTGCAGCAAGAAGGGCTCGAGATCATTAGGCGCGTCGGCGACGAGACCGGGCTCGTGACGATCACGGAGGTGATGTCTGCCGACATGGTCGGGCGGGTGGCGGAGTACGTGGACGTGCTCCAGATCGGCGCGCGCTCGATGCAGAACTTTCCTCTGTTGGTCGAGGCCGGGCGGTCGAAGAAGCCGGTGTTCCTCAAGCGCGGCCCCTCGGCGACGATAGACGAGTTCCTGCTCGCAGCGGAGTACGTTCTCAACGAGGGCAACCCGGACGTGATCCTGTGCGAGCGTGGCATCCTGCCGCACGACCGCGCGTACACGCGCAACACGCTGGACCTGACGGCGGTGCCGGTGCTGACCGAGCACACGCACCTGCCGGTGGTCGTGGACCCCTCGCACGGGACCGGCGTCGCGAAGTACGTCGCGCCGATGGCGAAGGCGGCGATGGTCGCGGGCGCGCACGGCGTGATGGTCGAGATGCACCCGAACCCGAAGGCCGCGCTCAGCGATGGCTCACAGGCGCTAGACGCCGACGAGTTCCGAAAGCTGATGACGGAGCTGAAGGCGCTCGCCGGCTTCGTCGGCGTGAAGATGTGAGGGGGGTGATGGGAGACGGGTGACGGGTGACGGGTAACGAGGTTCGGATTGGTTCGGATTGGTTCGGATCTGGCAAACCCGAACGACCCCGGACAAACCCGTTACACGTTTCCCGTCTCCCACTTCACATGCCCGTCCAAGTACGCGACTGCGCGGCCGTAGTCGGTCTGGATGTATCCGAGCACGGTGTTGGCGGGGTCCTTGACGTCGAGCAGGCTCCCACCGCCGAAGACCATTTCGAACCCCTCGAGGACGGACGAGTTCCTGACATAGGGAAGGAGGTCCCTCATCGGGTCCAGCCCGGGAGGCAAGGCGTCGCCGTGGTCCGACGAGTACATGATCGCCGCCAGCACCGCCTGTTTCGCCTTGCTGATCGCTTCCGTCTTGAGCGCCGCCATGCGCGCTTCGCGGAACTGCTTGAGATCCAGCTCGAAGATCTGCCGTGTGAACACAGCCCCGTTGAAGACGTAGGCGACGAACTTTTCGCCCTTCGGGAGCACAGCGTGCACCGCGTGCTCGCTTACGAGCACGGTCGCCTGCTCTGTAGGCGTCGTGCTCTTGATCCACCAGGTCAGTACGGACCGGGGGCCGGCGGCCTCGTCCAGCGCGGTCACCTCCCGGGAGAGTGCGACGTCCGACTCGACGACCTGCGGCGAAAACTGCGCGACCGGCGCGTTCACGATTTCGTAGCTTCCGGTCGTCGGAGAGTACAGCAGGACGCGCTTCTCAGGTCTCAGTCGTTCGGTCTGTTGCGTGACCACTGCCTGGAACGTGAGCCCGTCCGGCGACCATCCCCTCTCCCCTAGCGCGACAAGCTCCTTCGGTAGTCTGACCTCGGGGCCCCACGTCCCGTTCGCGCTCAAAGTCTGCATTGCCAGGCCGTCAGGGCCGTACTTGCCAAAGACGGTCGTCGCCTTGACGGCGAACGGAGCCACAGGACTGACGTTCATGCTCCAGTCCTCACCGAACTCGCGCTTGGTAGACGCGAGCCTTTGTAGCGATGCCTTCGCTGGGTCGAGCAGGAAGCCTTCCATGCCTGGCCTCTCCGTCGCTCCCACGGGCCGCCTTTCGCCCGAGACGATCGGGTTTGCCGACGTGTTGCGGTAGGTGAGGCTGACGACTGCACGGTCCGTTCCCTGGAACCAGTCAACCTTGAGCGTCTGGAGCAAGGTCTCGTCGCTCAGGGCGATCTCCTTCGTCTGCCCGGTCTGGCTGTCCCACACCACGATCTGCTTGCCGAGCGGCGGTGGGACGAACTGGCGTTGCAGATCCACTGGCGCCGGGCTTGGCACCTCGCGAACGGCGACCAGGTAGCGCCCGGTCGGCGAGGTCGAATAGCTTTGGACTTGTTGCCCCACTGCGATCCGGGGCTCGCCGAGTATCAGCGCGCGCTTGGCCGTAACGACGTGGTCGGTGGGGCCCTGCCCGAGGGCGAAGGCAGAGGCGAGGACGGCCAGAGTCAAGAAGGCTCTCCGCATGGCTGTATTCTAACAGACCCAACTCCCCTACAACGCTCGCGGGTTTGAACCGTCTCTTAAAGCATGACCGCCGTCGTGCTCGCCGCCTTGCTCTACCAGGAGGCGTACGCCCTCAAATGGAAGCCGAACGAGGGCGAGACCCACGTCTACGAGATCTTCATCAAGGACAGGGAGGCGTCCGTCGAGGCCGCGGTCGAGCACAAGGTCACGGGCGTCGCCAAGGACGGCACGTACAAGGTCCGCAGCCGCTCGCTCGGCGCGTTCGTGCGGATCGGCGCCGAAGAGATCCGCGACGACCGGCCAGGCGAGACGACCGCGGAGTTCGACGCGTTTGGGCAGCTCCAGGAGATCAGCGGCGGCACAGCGGGGCTCGAGAAGTACCGCAACGCTCTGCTGATGCGCTTCGTTGCGCCTCAGGTTCCGGTCAAAGTGAACGACGCGTGGACCTACGCGCGGAACACGGCCAAGCCGACCGGACTCTCGGCGATCGGTGTGACGTACTCGCTCAAGGCGGTGAAGGACAGCATCGCCGAAGTCACGTTCGTGTTCACCGAGAAGGGCGGCGAGTTCCCACAGACCGCCACCGGCACCTGGTGGGTGGACGTGCGCAACGGACTGCCGCAACGGCTCGAGGCGAAGGTGAAGAACTTCGTCGGCAGCGAGAGCCCGGAGACGACCGTCACGCTCGCTCTGCGCAGACCGATTCGATAAGCCACAGCGCGCACTGCAGCTTCGACATTTTGCCGCTCGTCAGCGCGCGCCCGTCGGCGAAGAGCAGCGTCAGTTCGTTGTCGTCGCTGTCGAATGCGATGTCGCTGCGCCCGACGTCGTTCACCGCGATCGCGTAGGCGCCCTTCTTCGCCAGCTTCTCCCTCGCCTTCTCGGTGCCCTCGTCCGGTTCGGCGGCGAACGCGACGACCTTTCCCTTCGTCGCTTTGGCCAGTTCGGCGATGACGTCCGGGGTCTTCTCGAGCTTGACCTCGCTCATCTCGCCCGACCTGACCTTGCCTTTCTGTCTCTGTGCCGGGCGGTAGTCGGCGACCGCCGCGACACCGACGACCAGGTCTGCGGCCCCGGCGTGCGGCAGCGCGGCGTCGAGCATCTCCTGCGCGGTGCGGACGCGCACTGTGTTCGCGCGAAGCGGCAGCGGCGCCCTCTGGGGCCCTGCGACGACCGTCACCTCGGCGCCCATCAGGAGCGCGGCGCGGGCGACGGCCGCGCCCATTTTCCCGCTCGAGCGGTTCGTCAGCACGCGCACGTCGTCCAGCGGCTCCTCCGTCGGCCCGCTCGTCACCAGCACGCGCTTGCCCTTGAGGATTTGCGAGACCCCAGAGACCGCGAGCACCGACGCGACGATCTTCTCGTTCGAGGCGAGCTTGCCCTGGCCTTGCTCGCCGCAGGCGACCTCGCCCTCGCCCGGCTCGACCACGATCGCAGCGCGCGCGCGCAGGAGCTCCAGCGAAGCGCGCGTCGCGTCGTGCGCGAGCATCGAGGGGTTCATCGCGGGCGCGACCACCATCGGCCCCTCGAACGCGAGCGCGAGCGTCGTCAGCATGTCGTCGGCGTAGCCGTTCGCGAGCTTGTTGATGACGTTCGCCGTCGCCGGGGCGACGACGAGCACGTCCGCGCGGCGCGCCCAGTCAATGTGCGCCATCCGGCCGCGCTCGGGCTCGTCGAAGGTGTCCTGCAGGCACGGTTGGCCAGTCAGGGCTTCGAAGAGCGCGGCGGAGACGAACTTCTGCGCCCCGTCGGTCAGGCACACGCGCACTGTGAAGCCTGCGCGCACGAGGTCCCGCGCAAGGTCGCACGCGCGGTACGCGGCGACGGAGCCGGAGACGCCGAGGACGAGGTTTTTCACGCCGTCGCCTCCATCAGCCTTCCCACGACCAGTTCGATGTCGTCGTTGACGATCTGGTGCTGGTAGCGCCCTGCGAGCTCCATCTCGGCGCGGGCGTTCTCAAGCCGCCGCTGGATCGTCGCCTCGTCGTCTGTCGCGCGGCCGCGGATGCGGCGCTCGAGTTCCTCATAGGAAGGCGGCAGCAGGAACACCGTCACCGCGTCCGGTCGCAGCCGCATCAGTTCCAGCGCGCCCTGCACGTCAATTCTCAGGACCGGCAGCTTGCCTTGGTCAATCAGCGCCTCGGTGTCCTTGCGCGGCGAGGCGTAGTAGTTACCGTGCACGACCTTGTGCTCCCAGAACCAGCCTTTGTCGTGCAGCGACCTGAACGCTTCCAGGTCAACGAAGTTGTAGTCCCGCCCGTCCACTTCGCCCTTGCGCGGCGCGCGCGTCGTGTAGGTGACGACCCGCACGACGCGGGGGTCGGCGCGCATCCATGCGTCAATCACCGCGTCTTTGCCGACTCCGCTCGGCCCGCTCAGTACCACCAGCAATTCGTCACCTGTTCAAAAGGTCCATCAGCGCATTCGCGAGCCGCGCCGGGTCGTGCCGCACGTAGTCCGTCTCGGACATGAGGTCGCCGGTGACGGGCTTGTAGCCCATCTGCCGCAGCCGCTCGATGTCCGGTTCCACTGCGTCCTGCCTGTGCTCGTGGTAGCGGATCGCCGTCTCCGCCGTCGGGGACATCACGTTCACGAGCACGTAGTCGCAGACGCGGCCGTCCACGTTCGCCTCCAGCGCGACGACGTGCTCCGCCGCGGTGAACGCCTCGCTCTCGCCGCGCTGCGTCATGACGTTGCAGACGTACGCCTTCATCGCGTTGGACTCCTCGATCGCCTTCGCGATCCCGGGGACCAGGAGGTTCGGGATCACGCTGGTGAAGACGCTGCCTGGGCCGATCACGACCAGGTCCGCGGCGAGGATCGCCGCGAGCGCCTCCGGGTGGGGCTCCACGTTCTCGGGGTCGAGGAAGACCCGGCGGATCGGCCCTCCGGACTCCACGATCGCGGTCTCGCCGCAGATCTCCGTGCCGTCGGACATCAGCGCGCGCAGGCGCACGTTGCTGCGCGTCGAGGGGATCACGCGCCCGCGGATCGCCAGGACCTCGCTCGCCATCTGCAGCGCGGCGTCCACGTCGCCGGTCTGCTCGTAGAAGCCGGCGATCAGAAAGTTGCCGATCGAGTGGCCGCTGAAGACGCCGCTCGACTGCTTGAACCGGTGCTGGAAGAGGTCCGTCATCCGCTTTTCAGCGTCCGCCAGCGCGACCAGGCAGTTGCGGATGTCTCCCGGCGGGATCATCCCCATCTCCGTGACCAACCGGCCGCTGGAGCCGCCGTCGTCGGTCACGGTCACGATCGCGGTGATGTTCGAGGAGTACTGCTTGAGCCCGCGCAGGAGCGTGCTCAGGCCCGTGCCGCCGCCCAGCGCGACGATCCGCGGGCCCAGCGCGAGCATCTGCTTGCGCGCGTACGCGTCCATCACGCCGACGCGCGCGTTCGGGTCAACCGCCTCTGCCACTCGCTTGTCGAAGCGCTTGATCCCCCACACCAGCACATAGAACCCGAGGACGACCAGCACGAGCCCTAGCACGTGCGTGACGGTGTCCGCGGTATCGCCGTATCCGAGCCGCAGCAGGAAGGCGTCCCAAGACCCCGAGGCGTCCTCGTACACCGGCTCGAGCAGGGTGCGAAAGATGACGATCGCGCCGAGCAGGAACACGAGCAGGCCCGCGACGGCGGCGGCGACGTAGCGGTAAAGCCCGGCCGTCGGCGCAAGCAGCCTGCGGAACCGGTTTCGCCTAGTCCTTATTGTCCTCATCTGGGATCAGGATCCCGAGCAGGCCGTAGACAACCGCGAGCACCAGGCTCCCCACGAGCGCCGCCAAGAAGCTATCGACCACGAATCCGATCTTAAGGCTACCCGCGAGCATCAGCATCGCGGCGTTCACGACCAAGGAGAACAGCCCCAGCGTCAGGCAGTTCAGCGGGATCGTCAGGAACTTGACGACGCGGCCGAGGGTCGCGTTGATCAGGGCCAGCACCGCCGCCCCGAGCAGCAGGGTCAGAGCGTCCATGAAGGTCTTGATCTCGATGACGTCGAAGCCCGGCATGAACATCCCCGTCACCTTCGCCGCCACGATCAGGGCGACCGTGAAGAAGACCCACTTGAGGATGAGCCGGCTCAAATCGCGCCTCCCCGGAGGGTGCTAGTATCCGCCATACTCAGAGTCTACTGTGAAGGCCCAGACCCCGCTGCTGAAACAGTATTTCCAGACCAAGGACGCCTACCCGGGCGTCCTGGTCGCGATGCGGGTCGGCGACTTCTACGAGTTCTACGGGGAGGACGCCGAGACCGCCTCAGCGGCGCTCGAGATCACGCTCACCGGCCGTGAGGACGGCTCGAACGGGCGGGTCTCCATGGCGGGGGTCCCTTACCACTCGGTCGAGCGGTACCTCGCCCGGCTCGTCCAGCAGGGGCACAAGGTCGCTCTCTGCGACCAGGTCGAGGACCCGAAGCTCGCCAAGGGGCTCGTGAAACGGGAGGTCACCCGCGTGCTCTCTGCCGGCACGGTCATGGACGACTCGATGCTGGACGCGAGCGCCAACAACTTTCTCGCAGCGGTGTGCATGATCGAGGGCCGCGCGGGGCTCGCCCTGCTCGACCCGACCACCGGCGAGTTCCTCGTGACCGAAGTAGAGGGCTCATGCGACAAGTTGTTGCAAGAGATCGCGCGGTGGCGGCCGTCGGAGCTGCTCTACTCGCCGGAAGAGAAGGAGCTGGGCGAGTCGGCGGCCCGCTCGCTCGGAGTGACGGGTACCGAAGGCGCGCGCCCGTCGCTCGACCGCGCGGAGCGCTCGCTGCTACGGCACTTTGCGGTGCGGAACCTGCAGGGCTTCGGCGTGGACGGCCAGTCGGGCGTCGTCACCGCCGCCTCGATGGTGCTCGAGTACGCGCGCTCGCACGGGCTGGAGCTCTCGCACGTGGACACGATCACGCCCTATTCGCTCGATGGCGTGATGAAGCTCGACCCCGCGACACGAAGGTCATTGGAGCTGACGCAGAACATCCTCGACGGCACTCGCCGGTACACGCTCATCGAGGTACTGGACGAGACGGTCACGGCGATGGGCGCGCGGCTGCTTCGTCGCTGGCTGGAACAGCCGCTGCTCGACCGCGAAGTGATCGAGCGCAGGCACGAGGCCGTCGGACGGCTGATCGAGCACGCGATGGTCCGCGGCGACCTGCGCGACGCACTGAAGGACGTCCGCGACGTCGAGCGGCTCACCTCGCGGGCCGCGAGCGGGCTCGCGTCGCCCCGCGACCTCGCCTCGCTTCGCGACTCTTTGTTGGCGCTGCCCGTGCTCGACGACTCGCTGCGCAAGGTCGCGCTGGGGCGGCTGCACGACCTTCGCGCGCAGGGCGCCGACCACGGCGAGCTCGCCCGCCACCTGGAGCACGCGCTCGTCAAGGACCCGCCGCACGTCCTGCGGGAGGGGGGCGTCGTCAAGCCCGGGTTCGACCGCGAGCTCGACGCGCTGCGCGAGCTGGGCAAGAGCGGCAAGTCGTACATCGCCGCCCTGGAGAAGACGGAGCGGGAGGCGACGGGCATTGACCGGCTGAAGGTCGGCTACAACTCAGTGTTCGGCTATTACCTCGAGGTCGGCAACGCGAACACGCACAAGGTCCCCGAGCACTACATCCGCAAGCAGACGCTCGCGAACGCCGAGAGGTACATCACAGCCGAGCTGAAGGAGCACGAGAGCGCGGTGCTGGGCGCGGAGGAGAAGGCCGTCGCGCTCGAGACGGACATCTTTACGAGGCTGCGGTCGCGCGTCGCAGAGAACGCGAGCGCGCTGCTGCAGACCGCGCGGGCGATCGCGGAGCTCGACGCGCTCGTCTCGCTCGCCGAGTGCGCGCAGAAGCGGCAGTACGTGCGGCCGGAGATCACGGACGACGACGTGCTAGAACTGGAGGACGCGCGGCACCCGGTGGTCGAGGCGCACACGCCGCTGTTCGTGCCCAACGACGTGGCGCTGGGGGACACGCGCCTCGTCGTGCTCACGGGCCCGAACATGAGCGGCAAGTCCACGTACCTGCGGCAGACGGCGCTGATCGTGCTGATGGCGCAGGTCGGTTCGTTCGTTCCCGCCGCCAAGTGCCGCATCGGTCTGTGCGACCGCATCTTCACGCGCGTCGGCGCGAAGGACGAGCTCGCGACCGGCCAGTCCACGTTCATGGTCGAGATGGTCGAGAGCGCGAACATTTTGAACAACGCGACCGAGCGGTCTTTGGTGATCCTCGACGAGGTCGGACGCGGCACCAGCACGTTCGATGGATTGGCGATCGCTTGGGCGATGGTCGAGCACCTGTCTCGGGGTCGCGTGAAGACGCTGTTTGCCACCCACTACCACCAGCTCAACGCGCTGGCCGAGCAGGTCGTCGGCGTCGCTAACTTTCGCGTGTCGGTCGAGGAGGTCGGGGACCACGTCGTGTGGACGCACAAGGTCTTGCCGGGCGGCACCGACCGGAGCTATGGCGTGCAGGTCGCGCGGATGGCGGGAGTGCCGCGCCGCGTGCTCGAGCGCGCCGCCGAGATCCTCGCCGAGCTGGAGCGCGACCCCGCGCTGCCCTCCATCGGCCCGGGGCTTACGGGCGTGCAGATGACGCTCTTCGATTCCGCGCCGTCTGCGGTCGAGGAGGAGATCAAGCGCCTCGACCTGGATTCGTTGACCCCGGTCCAAGCGCTGATGAAGCTGGAGGAGCTGAAGAGGCGGCTGTAGGTTTTTTCCCGTTATAAACGGGAGTTCGAGTCTGGGAAAGTGCGGGAGAGCAAGGGGTTTTGGGCCGTTCGGGGCGCGGATGTTATTGGACGTTCCATCCCTCTCAATCTATATTGTACCAGCATAGATGGACTGTTTGTCAAGTTTATTTTTGCAAAACAGGTCGAAGGCCCCACAGGACTTCCAAGTTTGAGCTTGTCGGCTTTCCAGGGGTCGGCACGAACGCCGACCCTGGAAAGCCGGATGTGACCCCTATCGGGGTCGGTGCGCCTACGGCGCGAGTGCGCGCGGGCACCTACAACGTCGTGCCGCCCGTCGTCGTCGCGCCGGTGGTGCCGGTCGTTCCCTGGTTGCCCGGGGGGCCAGGAGGGCCGGGAGGGCCTTGCTGGCCCGGCTGGCCGGGTGGGCCCTGCGCGGGCGGCGTCACGATGATATCGGTCTCCCGCGACGGCGACCACCACGCGAAGTAAAAGACCAGCGCGATGACCGTCATCCCTAGAAGGATGATCACGACGGCCGTCAGCGTCCTGGAGTCTGCACGATCCTCTGAGTAAGACATTTCACACCTCCGTTTCTTGCGTATTGCACGTTGCCGTACTGGGAGGCGCCCCGCCACATCGTGTCCTCGCTGAGTCCCGACGGCGGAACGCTCCCAATGCACGCTTCTTTTTAACACCTCCGTGCCCGCCGTGCAAGTCCGATTAATCTTGTCCGTGAACCTGGGGACATGGGGCCCGGCCGTGGCTTCGTTCCGAGCTTTGGCCTACCGCACGGAAGCTATGAAGGTGCAACTTGCGCTGGAGGACGAAGGCCGAGCAGGGTTGCGCCGAGCGTTAGGCGCTAGGCGACTTCTGCTTCGTTTTCCCAGCGATCTGCCTCAGCATAAGCAGGCCGATGACGGTCCAAACATCATCGCGCAGCTGCCGTGGCCCGCGCGGCCACACCCGTGTTATCCTGTAGGCGTGGGCGCGAAGAAAGGACTACTGCCGTGGGTCGCGGGGATGCTCGCCCTCGGCGTGCTCGGCCTGGTCTTGTACGAAGTATCGCTTCACACCGATCGCGCGTACGTTTGCGAGAACACGGGCTCGCACATCGGGTTCCGCGAGTGGCCGAACGGCGCGCGGACGAGGCCGTGGTACAGGGTCTCGCCGCTGGAAGAGTTCATGAAGAAGCAGTACCCCGGCGTGATGCGGCACCGCTGGACGAGCTATGCGGGCACGGGGAAGAACGTGATCGGCACTCCGCGTTCGTTCGGACACGGCAGTCCTGGCGCCGTTCTCCACCTCAAGGACGAGACCGCTGAGGCCTGGATCGCCAACCACAGCGAGACGGAGGTCCGTGCGCTTTACGACTCCCTCGCGACGAGCAACCCTACCACCGCCGACGCGATCGTCAAGAAGATCAACGACGAGGTCTCGACGTACACGGACTAGCCCGCGCACGTCCTAATGACAAGGATGACGACTACCAAGCTGTTCTCGTTCGCGGCGCTCGCTACGGCTGCACTCGTCGCTCTCGGACAAGACGCGCCGAAGAAACCCACGGGCGCGACGAACGGCACGATCGTCACCGGCCTGCTCGCGATGTCGGCGTTCGACCCGCTGCTCGATCGCGAGTACGTCCTCAACGTAATCGAAGAGAAGAATCGCGTCACCGTACAGCTCTTCCGCACCGACGGTCGGCAGAAGATCAACGCTGTGCTCGTGCGTAAGGACGCAAAGTCCGAGTTCAGAGTGCTGGAGGTCCGCGCCGTCCCGCCGATGGACCCCACGACTTCCACCGACGCTAACAGCACCGTCGCGTTCGCACTGGCTATGCTCTCGCATGGAAAGGACGTGACGGCTGAGGGGTACAAGGGACTGAAGTTGAGAGGGCAACGAATTGACGACGGCAACGTCTTTGTGGGATTGATTAGTCCGCCGTACAACCCGTCGTTCGGAAGTCACTACATCTTGACGCCGAAGGGAACGATCGTCAGCTCCGGACACGGGTACTAGGCGCTAGGCGACTTCTGCTTCGTTTTCCCAGCGATCTGCCTCAGCATCAGCAGGCCGATGACGGTCCAGACGATGTTGAGCGCCATGGAAGACCAGGCCTGCAGGAGCGCGGCGTAGACGGCGAGGATGACGCTGCCGACGACGTTGAGGGCCTGGTACATCTTAGACTCGCCTTGGATCCTGTTCTTCGAGACGAGCCAGTACGCGGCGAGCAGCATCGCCGCGCCGACCGTGCCGATGAAGTGCAGCCAGAAGGTGTAGCCGAAGGGCATGTGAGGAAGTATGTTCGGGTTTGTTCGGGTTTGTTCGGGCAACGGGTAACGGGTGACGGGTAACGGGTAGTCGCAAACGCGGTACCCGACCCTTACTTGACGAACACTCCAGTCCCGCTCGCGGTCACGCGGCCTATCTTCACCGCTCCTTCGACCGGCACCTGCGAGAACGTCGCGAGGCCGCCGCTGGTCTGCGGGTCGAGCACGACCTGTCGGAGCCATTCGGGAAGCGTGTCCGCGAACGAAAGCGAGCCGGCGAGGAACGCAGAGTTCTTCGCTGCGCCGCCAGTGAGCGCGCCCTCGGCGACGAGCCGCTCGACGCCAGGGAGCAGCGGCAGCGACGTGGCATCAACCTCGATCGTCGCTTCGCTCGCGCGGGCGATGTTGAAGAGGTGTCCGGCGAGCCCGAAGCCCGTGACGTCGGTCGCGCACTTCACGCCCGCGGCGTGCGCGTTCGCGGCGGCGTCGGCGTTGAGGGTGGCCATCGCGGCGACCGCCGCGCGCAGCTCGTCCTCCGTGCACAGGTCCTGCTTGAGGGCGGTCGTCACGATCCCCGTGCCGAGCGGCTTGCTCAGATAGACGTCGTCGCCCACCGAGGCCGCGTCGTTGCGGAAGACCCGTGCCGGGTCTATGAGGCCCGTGACGGAGAGGCCGAAGAGCGGCTGCGGGTTCTCGACCGTGTGGCCGCCGACGACGACCGTGCCGCTCTCGAGCGTCTTGTCGCGCATGCCCTCGATGATCTTGGCCCACACCTCTGCGGGCGCGGCCTTTGGGTCGAAGCAGCACACGTTCATCGCGGTGAGGGGGCGGCCGCCCATCGCGTAGACGTCGCTCAGCGAGTTCGCCGCCGCGATCTGGCCGTAGTCGTAGGGGTCGTCCACGATCGGCGTGAAGAAGTCAACGGTCTGCACGAGCGCCTGTGAGGGAGACAGCATGAACACCCCCGCGTCGTCGCTGTTTTCAAATCCGACGAGCAGGTTGGGGTCGGTGGACCGAGGCAACAGGCGGAGGACCTCCGCCAACTGGGCAGGACCCAGCTTGCTCGCTCAACCGGCGCAGGAGACCATGTGCGTTAGGCGCATCGGGTGCAGGATACCGGGGCGGGCGTTACGGGAGACGGGAGACGCGTCGCGCTACGACTTGTTCCTTATGTGCAACAGGTCGCCGTCCTGGACGACATACTCCTTGCCCTCGAGCTGCATCTTGCCGCCCTTGTACGCGGCGTCGAGCGAGCCGGTCGCGTCGTAGTCGTTGTAGTGCACGACCTCGGCCCGGATGAAGCCCTTGGCGATGTCGTTGTGGATCGTCGCCGCCGCCTTTAGCGCGCTGCTGCCGGTGCGCAGCGGCCATGCGCGAGTGTCGTTCTCTCCTGCGGTGAAGAAGGTGATGAGTCCGAGCGAGTCGTAGACCGCGCGCACGAGCCTTGCGCTGGCTGGCTCGGAGAGTCCGAGCGACGCAAGGAACTCAGGCTGGTCGGCGGGGTCGAGCTGTGCGATCTCCTCTTCGAGCGTCGCGCAGACGGCGAACGCCTGCGTGCCGATGGACTTGAGCTTAGCGGTCTGTGCCGTCACGTTGGCCGGCGGCGCGGCGGCCTCGCCCTCGGCGACGTTGAACGCGACGACGGTCTGCTTCGCGCTCAGGAACTGGTAGTTGCGGCAGATGCGCTGCTCTTCTTCGCTCAGCTCGACCGCGCGGATCGGCGTTCCCTCCTCGATCGTGGGCTTGATCCGTTCGAAGAGCATCTTTTCGTTGTACTCGGGCGAGCCGGGAGAGCGCGTCGCCTGCATCTTCTGCAGCTTTTCGAGCCGCGATTCGATAGTCTGCAGGTCGCTCAGGACCATTTCGACGTCCACGGCCTCCTGGTCGCGGGCAGGGTCCACCGAGGCGTGGTACGGGGAGACAGGAGAGTCGAAGGCGCGCACGACGTGCAGCAGCACGTCGGCCTTTCGCGCCTGCTCCAGGAACTTGAGCGAGAACATCCTGCTGCCGGTGCCGATCGGCTCGATGTCGTCGTGGAGGATGACGGTGGCTGGCGTCTGCTTCTTCGGCCGGACCTGCGCGACGATGCGGTCGAACCGCGGGTCGGGGACTGGGACTGCGGTGACCTCGCCCTTGGCCTGCCCGAGGGCGGCGGCGCGGTAGAGCGTGCTCTTGCCCGTCTGTGGGAATCCGATGATGCCGACGTTCATTCGCTTGTTGCGGGCTGCTCGAACTCGACCTCGACCTTCTGCCTGCCCTGCTGGTAGGGCATCACCCAGAAGAAGTAGATGCTGGCCAGGATGAGGAGAAGCGGCAGCAGCCACGGAAACCTCCGCCGGTCCCGCTTCTTGGACTCGAGCGCCACGGTGTCGGAGTATATCTCTTCGCCAGGCGCAGTCCCGAAGTGGGTCACCTGGCGTAAAACAGGAACATGGCCGCGCCCGACTGGAAGGAACTCCAGAAGAAGCTGGACTCGCTCACTCCCGAGCAGAAAGTCTAGCTTGCCGAATACCTCTTGCGGCAGGCTTCGAACGGTGGTGTCAAAGCGACAGGAAACTTGTCGGAGTTCAGGGGCGTCCTCAAACTCAGTGTTGACCCCGTGGACTTCCAGCGGTCCGTTCGCGGTGAGTGGCCTTGAGTGTCGTTCTCGACACAAACGTCGTACGACCCAGGCGTGCTCAGCCAGTTTTCAGTTGGAGCGTTCCGAGCAGCGGGAGTTCGATCCGGTTCTTCTCTCCGAACCTTGCCTGAAAGTCTAGGATCTCCAGAGTCTCGACCGCCTTCGTGGTTGGATTGAGTCGCGCGAGCACTCCCTGTTCGATTGACCTCGAGTCCTGCCCTGCATAAGGCTCGCACCAGTCGATCTGGAGCGTGTCCGAAGCCTTGTCGTAAGAGAACCTTAGGTCCATGGCTCTATTCTACGTCGGCGGGACCGAATCAAGGTAGGCGGTAACGATCCAGTGGCGGTTTGAAGGGCCCTCGTCCGTCACGACCTGGACGATGACGAACTTCCCGCCTTTGAGCGACCCGAACCACCTAGCCATCGCTCGCTTGTTCGGCCGGTGGGCGTTCGCGACGATCAAGTCAGGCGCTCGCACTGTTTCTTGTAGCTCGTGCATGTGTCCTGGAAGTAGGTCTGGGTGACGCAGTTGGATGTGCGCTTCGCGCTCGGACGTCAGCTCGACGACTGGAGGTTCGAGCCCTGGGCTATCGAACTTGCGCATGAGCCTTTGCAAGCGATGATACACGCTCGGTCGAAGGGCGCTCGCTGGTAACATTGTCCACGATGGCGGTGGGTGCTGGGTCGGGCGGTGCGGGGGCGCCGCCGGTCAAGTTCGCTTACGAGGCGCTCACGTTCGTCGGCGAAGTCTTCCTGCTGTTCCTCGACTTCTGGCGCAGGCTGTTCCGACGCCCGTTCGAGGTCCAAGAGACGCTCAGCCAGATGGCGTTCATCGGCGTGTCCTCCGTGCCGATCGTGGCGCTGACGACGTTTTCCAGCGGCGCGGTGCTGTCGCTGTACAGCGCGGAGCTGCTTGTGCGGTACGGGGCCTCGAGCCTAGCGGGGGCGACGGTGGGTCTGGCGGTCTGCCGCGAGATCGCGCCGGTGCTTGCGGGGATCATGGTCGCGGCGCGGTGCGGCTCGGCGATGGCGGCGCAGATCGGCTCGATGGCGGTGACGGAGCAGGTGGACGCGCTGCGCTCGCTCAACGTCCACCCGACCAACTACCTCGTGGTCCCGCGGGTCATCGCGGCGGTGACGATGCTGCCGGTGCTGTGCATGGTCGGGATCTACTCGGGGGTCTACGGCGGGTACCTGGTGTCGGTCAGGCTGAGCGGGGTGGCTAGCGGGACGTTCCTGAGCTCGGTGCGGCAGTGGGTGGACCCGGTGGACTTTCAGAACGGGATGCTGAAGACCGTGGTGTTCGGGCTGATCGTGGCCCTGGTCGCCTGCCAGCAGGGCCTGAGGACCTCGAAGGGGGCGGTCGGGGTCGGCGAGGCGACGACCCGGACGGTCGTGATCACCATGGTCCTGATCTACGTGACCAACTACTTTATGACCGCCTGGCTGTTTGCGTAGCCTTTTTCTGGTTTTTGGGCCACCATTAAGCCAATGCAGGCCCTCCGACACGTCAAAAGACCGATGCGAGCGCTTATTCCTTTCCTCCTGGCCCTGGCGGCACTGAGCCTGGTCGGCTGCAGCAAGAAGCCGACTGCCACCAAGGTCACGGCAGGGGCTCCGACAGCGTTGGACCCGACGAAAGTTGACCCGCCGGAGATCCCGGTGGACGTCGCGATCGGAGAGGTCGGCAAGGGCGGGTGGAAGAAGGCGCCGGGATCGCTGAGCGAGCTGGGCGTGCGGATGGATGAGGCGATGGCAGTCACAGAGCCGCTCCTTGCCACTGCCGAGATCGTCTACGACGACCCGTCGGTCGGAAAGATGACGATGAAAAGCAAAGCCCAGATCGAAGACACCAAGACCTTCGACATCGAGTTCACTTCACCTGAGACGGCCGGCTCATGGGACCGCATTCGTGGCGACGGGACGAAGCGGGCGATCCGCAAGGCCGGAGCGTGGGAATACTTGAGCCGGTTCTCGTCGAGCCCGCCGGCCTTCACCGAACAGCGTCTCTTGGACTGGCCCAGCGAGTTCCCCGAGCAGATGTTCGCAAGCTTCATTGACGGCACTCCAGTCTGGAGCAGACTCTTCGACGCCTGGGCCAAGGGCAAGGGCGGGTACAAGGCCACGTTCGAAGAGCAGACGTTCAAGCGAGGCGAGGAGTCGAGGTCGCACTACAAGGTGTACGCGACCACGACGAAAGGGGGGCCGACGGAGGTCGAGATCCTCGTGGACAAGGAGCGTCTGAGGCCGCTCACAATCCGGGTTATCGGAACGAACGCCGAGGGCAAGGAGTATAAGATGATGTGGACCGGGAAATGGAACGTCGGCGGCACGTTCGACGCGAAGACGTTTGCGATCCCGAACCCACTGCCTCAGACTGACAAAGCCTCGTAGCCTTGCCAGACCTTGAGCGTTAGAAGGTTTGGAACCTATAGGAGTAAGGATGCTCACAACTATCATTGCCTCGTTGGCCTTTGTGACGGCCCCGGTCGAACCGGCGGTCAGCGTCACCAAGTTCAAAACGTTCTCGAACATCAAGGCGACCGCCATCGCGACGTCGCCACAAGGGACGCTGTTCGCCGTCGCGTCAGAGGACCGCCAGGTGCGGATCATTGACTCCAAGACGATGCAGACGAAGTTCCAGCTGACCGGCCACCCGATGACCGTTTACGGGCTTGCGTTCAGCCCGGACGGGAAGTTCCTGCTCTCCGGCGACGAGTCGGCGCGGATATGGGTTTGGGACACGGCCAACGGGCAGAAAGTGCGAGAGTTCCCGCGCGACAAGGGCCACACGAGGGGCATCCAGTCGTTCGCTTTTGCGCGCAACGGAAAGTCATTTGCGAGCGTCGGCAAGGACGACATCATCAAGGTCTGGAGCACTGCTGGCGGACACCCGACGCACACGATCGCGGGCAGCGGAGCCAACTTCTACGGCGCAGCGTTTCTTCCGAGCGGCGCTCTCGCCACTGGGACTTTGAAGGAGGGCATGCGCGTGTACACACCGACGTTTTCGCTTGCCGCAACGATGAATCTCGGCGGCGGACAGGGCGCGAACGACATCGCGGTCAGTCCGACGGGCAACCTCGGCCTGACGGCCGGCCGTGACGGAAACGTCACCGTGTGGGACATCGCCAAGCGCGAAAAGCTCGCTTCGATGCTCGGCCACTCTGACTGGGTGCTGGGCGTCGCCGTTGCGCCGAACGGTCGGTTGGCAGCGAGCAGCTCGACCGACACGAAGGTCGTGGTGTGGGACATCAAGGCGTACAAGAAGGTCGCGACGATCACGGACCGAGCGTTCGTTGACTCGCTCGTCGCTTTCACGAACGACGGCAAGTACCTGCTGACGACCGACTCGGGCAACGCGCTGCAGGTCTTCCAAGTTGATCCGCCGGCGAAGAGATAGCGGCTGTGCTTCTGTGGCGCGGGGGGGGGGGGG
>JBBDXG010000015.1:0-5261 GCA_040902435.1 Fimbriimonadaceae bacterium | reverse complement strand
CCCCCGCGCTTGTTCTAGCGCGACCAATCGTCGCGCACGAAGTCGAAGACCGCGACGGCCTTCTCGCCCTCCTCGCCGAAGAGGAGATAGACGCGGCCGCCGAGCTCGACCGCACCGCCGCGGTGGCGCGTGACGTCGAACGCCTTGCTCGGTTTCCAGGCGCCCTCGTTCGGGTCGAAGCGGACCGGGTGCATCGCACCGCCGCGGTTTCCGAAGACCCATACCGAGTTCTGATAGGCGATGGATTGCGCGAACCCGCGGGTCTCGGGAAGCGACGGCCCGGCGCTCCAGCCCTTACCGGGCTCGTAGACCTCCACCGAAGCCGTCGGCTCCATCGGATCGCCTGCGTATCCGCCCGCGACGACGATGCGGTCGCGGACCGTTTGTGCGACGTGCCCGTGGCGGGCCGTCATGAGCGGTTCGAGCCGTCCCCAGAGCTTGGAGACCGTGTCGTAGGACTCGACCCTCGGGCTGTTTTTACCGTCCGGGCCGATGCCGCCGATGAGGATGACTTTGTTCGCTGAGACGGCCGCGGCTGCGCGGCTGCGCGGCGTGGGGACGTTGCCCAGGTCCGACCACTTGTCGAGCGCGGGGTCGTAGACGCGGGTGTGCCCGCACACCGAGCCGTCCGTGTGCAGGCCGCCAAAGACGTAGAGCTTGCCGCTAGCGGCGACGACGGCGGGGAAGGCGATCTGCTCGGGGAGGCTGGCCCTGGTCGTCCACTTCTTAGCGTTGATCTCGTAGGCGAGGAGGTCCTTGGCGAACACGCCGTCGGTCGTGGCACCGCCGACGACGTAGGCGACGCCTGCGATCCTCGCGGCGCCGACGCCCGAGCGGGCCTGCGGCTCTTGGGCCTGGTTCAAAAGGGCGACGAGGGCGAAGGTCAGCATAGGCACTCAGTAACCGTTCGACGTTTGGGGACGTATGATGGTCACAATGGCAGAGACGAAGAAACCGAAGGCGGGTGCGAAGAAGGCGGCCGAGGCGCCGAAGACCGAAGAGCGGACGGTCAGCTCCGAGAACCTGCTCGACGAGGTCAAGAAGCTGATCAAGGAAGGCAACGTCCAGCGGATCATCGTGCGGACGAAGGAGGGGAAGGAGCTGTTGAACCTGCCGGTGGCGGTGGGGATCTTCGCGCTAGTGTTCGCGCCGTTCGCCGCCGTGATCGCGGCTGTCGTGGGGATGGCGAACGAGTTCACGCTGGTCATTGAGCGGCGGGCGTAGGGAGGGCGGATGTAGGGCAATGAACGCTAGCCGTCGAGCAAGGCCCTACGGAAATCGCTGAACCTTTCTGACTGGCCGATTCGCTTCGCCCATGACTCGATGCGCTCCAAGTCAACGTCGTACTGCTTGGCGACGGACACGGCCACGCTCATTGCTTGGTAGTCTCGAGAGTCATAGAAGAACCAGCAGAGCCGATCGCGGACGGTGTCGAACGGAGTCTGGATCTTTAGTACCATGTCGTCGCGCGATAGCGTGTCGTAAGCAGATACGGCCTCGTCCCAGATCATGAGATCGTCGCCTGGAAAGTCGAGCGTGACGAAATTGGACTTGCAGACGAGAATGCGCCCTGTCCGCTCGTAGCCGATTGGGCCAACGATCTCGTCGATGCGGGCTCGGTCTACCATCCACGAGACGATGAAGTCAACGTCGCCCGACTTGTAGGCTTGAGGGACGTAGACCTCGGCCGCTGAACCGCCGCACAGAACGGCCTTGATCCCCGCGCGGTCGAAAGCCGTGCAGACTTTGAACGCGACGTCGGTCAAGTTGTCGGTTCTGACGATGGTTAGGTCGCTGGCCATAGTGGCTTGCCCTTCCTCCGGGGTCTCCTTCGCAGTCTCGAGAGCGCGTCCATGATCTCGGGTGAGGTCGTTCCCATCTGTTTGAGCAATTGGATTAGAGGCTCTCTGTTCTTGTAGCGTGGGCTGATCGAGACGCGACGGTTCCGGCCTTGTCGCATGGAGACGAGGATCCCGTCCTCCTCCAATCGGTCAACAAAGCTCTCGACCGCCGTCTTGGAGGCGCCAGAGAGCCGGGCAAGCTCGAGCGGATGAGTCGTCTCGAGCATCCCGATCAGCACCAAGACCTTTGTCTGGCGGGCGGAGCCGAAGAGCCTGACCATAATATGCCTATATTATAGGCGATATGCACTAATAATTAGGCCTTTTTGAACCAGGTTCGTGCGGCCCTGCCATACTTTGAACCTAGCCATGCCAGCCGACAAGCCCAAGAACGTGCGGATCGTGACGCTCGGCTGCGCCAAGAACGAGGTGGACAGCGAGGAGATCGCGGGGGTGCTGCGCTCGGAGGGCTGGTCGGTGGACGGCTCTGAGGACGCCGAGCTGACGGTGATCAACACCTGCGGCTTTTTGGAGAGCGCGAAGCGGGAGTCCATCGAGGCGATCAAGGCGGCGGTCGCTGCTAAAAGGGGCCGGGTGATCGTCGCCGGGTGCCTGGCACAGCGGATGGGCGCGGAGCTCCTGCGGCTCGCGCCGGGGGCGGACCTCTATGTAGGCGTCGGGCAAATGGCGCGTTTCGGCGAGATCGCGACCAGCGTCTTTGGTCACGACGGTCCCTATGTGGACGTCGAACCGCCGCACCACCGCTGGGCCGCAGTCGAAACCAGAGCAAGGACGGGAAGGCCGTGGAGCGCGTATCTCAAAGTCAGCGAAGGCTGCGACCACAAGTGCACGTTCTGCACGATCCCGAGCTTCCGAGGCCCGCACGTCAGCAAACCGATCGAGCGCGTCGTCGCAGAGGCAAACCACTTGGCGAAGACGGGAACAAAAGAGATCAACCTGATCGCGCAGGACGTGACGCAGTACGGCTACGACCTGTACAAGGAGTTCACGCTCCCCAAGCTCCTGAGAGAGCTGAACAAAGTCGAAGGCATCGAGTGGGTGCGGATGCTGTACTTCTATCCCAACCGCCTGACCGACGAAGTGATCGAGGCGATGGCGACCCTGCCAAAAGTAGTCGAGTACGTGGACATCCCGCTGCAGCACACGCACCCGGACGTCCTGCGCCGGATGAAGCGCCCCTGGGACGGACCGAGATACCTCAAGCTCGTCGAAAAGCTAAGAAGCGCGATGCCCGACGTGGCGGTGCGCACGACGTTCATCGTCGGCTTCCCCGGCGAGACGGACGCGGAGTTCGACCACGTGGTGGAGTTCGTCAAAGAGGCGAGGCTGGACCGCGTGGGGGCGTTCCTGTTCAGCCGCGAGCCGGGCACGCCCGCGCACGACATGCCCGACCAAGTGCCGCTGCGCGTCAAGCAACAGCGCTACGACCGGCTGATGCGGACCCAGCAGGCCGTGTCGTTGGAGAAGAGCCGTTCGTGGGAGGGGCGAGCGTTGCGCGTCCTCGTGGACGAGTGCAAGGACGGCTGGGTGGCGGGGCGGTCTTTTAGGGACGCGCCAGAGATAGACGGGTGGGTGTACGCGCGCGGCTCGGCCTCGCCGGGGTCGTTCGTGACGGTGCACGTTACGGAGGGGAAGGAGCACGACCTGTACGGCCACCTCGAGGGGACCGACGCGCCTCGCCGCCAGCCCCGCTCTCTCCAAATGTCGCCCCTGCGCCAGGCGCGGTAAGTGCGGAAGCACTGACCCGCCCGCGCCACCTCCCGCACGTCATGCTGAGCTTGTCGAAGGATCACCCCGGTCACTCGCGAATCTTCCTAGGAGCCAGGGGCCTTCAACCACTTGGACGTCTCCCCCTCGTTGCTAATCAAGAGGTGGCTAAACTTTCCAGCCTTGTCATTGACGATGCGAATCTGAAACTCGAGCGGGCTGCCCGGAGAAAACAGCCAGTCGCGAGCCATCGGCACAAGCCTCAATGAAGCGTTATACAAAGGAAGGTCGAGCGCAAGCTCGTCGGCGTTGCGGACGAGCGACACGTGATCGCTCGGATCGCTCTCCTTGGTATAGGAGCCCAAATAGGCATCGAAACTGGACACGCGGATTGCGGCTTGCTTGAGCTCGACCGGGATCTCATAGGGCTGCCCAAAGGCTATCGCTGCCAGCTCGTTCGCCATGGCCCGCACAGGCGTACGTTCGACGTTGCTCAAGACAATTATCGACAGACCTTCGTTCGAGTAACGCGAGTTTATCGCGACAAACCCGTTGACGTTGCCCCTGTGCCACGTTTCGCCGCGACCGAACCGCTTGTTGATCCACCAGCCATAGCCATAACCGTTTTGCACGGGTGTGAAGAGCTTCGCTGTCTCCGCCTTGGAGAGGACTTTGTTCGCAGCGAGGGCGTTGTTCCACAGCAGCATGTCATCGATAGTCGAATAGATCTGGCCCGCCCCACCTGGAATCCGCATGTCTACGAACGGCACGTGTTCGTAGACCCCGGCCTTGAGCGCATACCCGGTGGCCCCCCCTGGGATGATCGTTTGCGGCTCTTCGCAACCGGTGTGAGCCATGCCCAGCGGCGTGAAGAACCGTTGCGCTAGGAAGTCGGAATACGGCAGTCCCGATACTTTCTCTACTATCAGCCCCAGTGCCACGTACCCTATGTTCGAATACATCCAGCTCTCCCCTGGAACAAAGTCAGGCTCGAGTCGTTCCTCGCCAGGGGCGAGATAGTCGGAGAACTTTGTGAAGCGCGGTTGCCATGACGGACTCGTCAGGCCGCTCACGTTCGATTGCACGTCGAACTTTAACGCGGGGAAGCCGCCTGTATGAGAGAGCAGGTGATGGATCGTCATTGCGTCCCAAGGTCTGGGCCAGTCGGAGAGATGGGCGCTGACCTTGTCGGTCAGTTTGAGCTTGCCTTCCTGTTCCAGCCGCAGGATCGCAGCCGCGGTGAACTGCTTCGTAACGGATCCGATCCGAAACTTCGTACCTACCGCGTTCGGCACCCCAAAGTCACGGCTGGCCATGCCGAACGCTCTGCGCACGATTGGCTGACCGTTCAAGGCGATGAGCACGACACCGTTAAACCCTCTCGCGGTCGCCCTCGCCTTCAAGTATTCCGTCGCCTTTGCGTCGAAGTCAGAAGGAACCTGGATCGGTGCGACCTGCGTCGGGGCGTCGGTGGTTAACAGACACAAGGCGAGGACGGAAGCCGAGATACTCATAGTTTTTGACCACCGCATCACGCAGCATACTTAGCGGCCTTTAAGCCTAAAGCCTGTACTGGGCCGAGGGGTTCCCTTCGGTACGCCTGCACAAGTTGTTTTACAGGAATAGGCCACAACCTACACCAGGGCAAGGGGAGAGCAAATCCCTGGGCGGTCGCGGCCTGAACTGAGTCTA
>JBBDXG010000014.1:13995-26292 GCA_040902435.1 Fimbriimonadaceae bacterium | reverse complement strand
AAGCGAATTCCTCAAGGGTGGAGCGGCCCTCCACCCGGGTGGAACAGGCTCGCACCCGAGTGGACCGTCTATCCACGAGCGGGGACCGCGCCGGGCGGGTGGCAGGGGAGTGAGGGTGAAGGGACGTGTGCCACTGTTGTTCGACACGGCGTCTACAGGGTAAGAGTGGCCACAGAGATGCCGAACAGCAGTGCGGCTGACACACGCCTGCGCCAGAGAGCACGGCCAAGGACGACAAAGCGCAAGAGGACGTACGACGTCCCCGGACACTCGCACCTGCTCACGTTCAGCTGCTACCGGCGGCGCCCCTACCTTGCGACGGACGGGGCGAAGGACGCCTTCCTCGAGTCCCTGGCCGCATCGCGCAAGCGCCTCGGCTATGAGATCGTCGCGTTCGTCGTGATGCCCGAGCACGTCCACCTGCTCGTCTTTCCAAAGGCACCGGGACTGAAGGTCGCAAGCATCCTGCAGTCCGTCAAGCAGCCGGTGGCGCGCAGGCTGAAGGGCGACGGGCCGTTCTGGCAGCCCGGAGGCGGCCACGACCGGAACATCCACTCGACAAAGGCGGCGAACGCCGCGATAGAATACGTCCACAACAACCCGGTCGTGCGCGGGCTCTCGCGGTCCCAGCACGGGTACAAGTGGTCTTCGGCCTCGTGGTACCGCGACCGCACCGGGCCGTTGGAGTTAGATCCGTGGTGACACAGTCTTGGAAGCGAAGCCCCTCGGCACGCCGCACTGCTGTTCCGGCGAGGGCTTGCGGTGGTCGTGCTGCGTCCCCACGCGAGCAGGTCGCACTCGACCGCGCCGTAACAACAGTGGCACACGGGCCTTCACCCTCACTCCCCTGCCACCCGCCGCAAGGATGGACATACGAGGGTGATATACTGAAAGGACGAACGGACGTAACTGATCATGGTACACCTTGGTATCATCCGAATCCACACTTCCACCCCTGGCTTGGTGGCAGTGAAGGTTGGGGGGATATCGTTGATGTTCCGCGGTGACGGACAAGACTCCGCAGACACGCGTCGTGACTGAACTATGCGCCGACTCACGATAAGGGCCAAGTCAAGCGGTGACCTTGCGCGAGTCCTGCGTTGCATAGTTGAGCACGACTTCGGGCTCGGCGAAGTCCGGGCATGGCAGTTATCGCACTTGGAACCCGTTGTACACGGACACGATCCAAAGTGGTCGTTTATCCACAATGCTAAGTGGACTAGCGGCAGTTCGAAGGAGAATCTGGCCGGTGCACTGGCCGCGTTCAAGTACCACTTCGAGTGGCTGTCCATTGCCGCGCTAGGCAAGGACGGACTGCTGTCTTCGGCCGTCGTCAGCTCGCTTCCTTCGGCAATGGAGTTCACAGATGAGTTCCTGAAGTCCAATCCGTTCAATGAAGCGGAGAATGCCTGCATCGTTGTCGTTTTCGATGCGACGCTCCTCTTCGTGTTTGGAAGCAAGAGCATAGTGGATCTCTTGCAAGGCGTAGTTACGGAACTGAATCTCGTCAGGATCACTCTAAGTTAGCGGTGGGCCGTCTGGTGGCGGGGGTGGGTCATTGGTGTTGGGCATATGAGCAAGGCTGGCAAACTAAAGCGAAAGGCAGTTATCGTGGTATTCGGTGTACTCACACTAGCCGCGATTGGCTATTTGTTGCGGCCGGTGGTGGGTCATACTGTGTCGGAAGACGCGTTGATTGGAAATGATCTCTTCCGAATTGCAGATGCACTCGCCACTAGCGAGCACTTCGAGAGTGGAGTGATTGAGGCATTTGATACGTCTGAGCCTCAATTCGGAAATCCTGGCTTGTATGGAAAAATGGATCCAAAGATCAGGAACTCCATTCTGAACCGTCCGTGGCATTATGCGGTCGGGCGGGTGGCAGGGGAGTGATGGTGAAGGCACGTGTGCCACTGTTGTTCGGCACGGCGTCTACAGGGTAAGAGTGGCCACAGAGATGCCGAACAGCAGTGCGTCGTGCGGCGGTGAGCCTGGAAGCGGAAAGGAGTAGGAGCGGGTAGAGAGCAGGGAGCAAGGGCGAGAGGGGGCGGTGGGGTAGATCTGGGGGGAATGGCTACCAAGCAGCAGCTCATCTGGGGGAAGAGGGCCAGAGGAAGAGGGCCGAGGGCTGAGGGCTGAGGGCCAAGGGCTGAGGGCCGAGGGCCGAGGGCTGAGGGCTGAGGGCCAAAGGCTGAAGGACGAGGGACGGGGAGTCGGCTACTGCCACCGCTCGGGGTCGGTCGAGGAGAGCTCTGCGCACAGCACTGCCATCTCGAGCTCCAGCCGCGCGGTTCGTACTTTGTCGCTGGCGTCTTGTGCGCGGGCGATGACCTCGATGAACTCGTCCACCCTCTCCTTTGGGAGCGTGGCGCGGCCCGCGGCGGTCTCGCCCCACACTGCGAGCTCCTTGTGCAGGCGCAGCCGCGTGGGCTTGTCGAGGTCGGCCCATGACTGATCCGCTGGCGGCCAGACCATGAGCACGGGAGGGTACGCGCCGGACTTGTACATGTGGTCGGGGTCGTCTCCCGCGTAGTTCGAGGGCCAGTGCGGGGCGGCGAGGTCCTTCCACGCGCCTTCTTCGCGGAGCCTGAGCTTGATTTGGTGCGCGAGCTTGCCGATCGCGTACTGGAGCGCAGGGACGTTGCGGTCGAGGTCTTCGTCGGTCGGAACGTAGGTGCCGTCCTCCTGCACCCCCGTGGTGGGGGGACGCGCTCCATTTGTGCGCTCGGATTTCAGCAGTAACACGTATTGCAACGCCTCCCACAGGTGGCGCGCCTGCTCTGCATCCTGCATGTGCGGGACCGCTTCCGGGTGCGTCAGGGCGAACGGCAGCTCGTCCATGTCTGCGATTATGGCCGTGGCGGGCGGGGGAGGTGGGCGAGCTCGTGCTCGTAGCGGGCGAGTGCGAGCTCGTCCAGTTCCGCCAGTGGCTGGTAGTACACCGCTATGATGTCCCAGCCCGCCTCTTCGACATCCCCGAGCTGGAACCGCACCTCCGGCACGTCCCACATGTAGCACGGCGAGACCGTCTTGACCGACCACACGCCGGGGTGCGCGACCTCCTCGTCCTTGGTCCACTTGATCATCCGGGGGACGAGCTGCAACGGGTACTCGATCCGGAAGACGTGGTGCTCGCGCCAGACGAACGGCGCGCCAGCCCGTGAGCGCACGGCGAGCGAGCACGGCAGGAGCTTGAACTCGTCGCTGAACTTCATCGCCTTGCACCCCTCGACGCGGTCCTCGTCGCACGAGACGAGCAGGACCTTGTACGGTCCCCAGGGGAAGTCCGTTCGCTCGTGGATGTCGGCGCGGGCGTTGTCGTAGTCCTTCGACCAGCCTTCGTTGTCTATGACGGGGACAGCGGGCTCGGCCAGCGCGGGCTGCATGTACAGCGCGTGCCGCGCGCCCCTGTTGTTGGTCACGAGCATCTCCTTCCAGGGTTCGAAGAACATCTCGGCCCATGTGTCTATCGGCCAGTCCTGGATGACCTGCATCATCATCGCCTGGTAGTCGTTCGTCCTGACGGTCCACGGCACGCCGCCCTTTGGATGGTGCTGGTGCCACGTTAGCCACGGCTCCTTTGCTTCGAGCAGCGCGTACATCGGGCATGATTCGTAGAACCTCCTTCCCTCCTTCGTGAGTTCTGTCTCGACTTTTTCTGGGACGTTGGGGATGAGATCCTTGGGGAAGTCTCTGTAGGTCGGGAAGAACTTTGCGGCAGAGTTGATCAGCGCGTAGATTGTGTGCGGGTCGTGGTACCAGAGGCCGGGCGGGAGGTAGCGGTATGTGAACGTGCCAGTGCCGTCGGGCTCCTGGTTCGGGCCGTGCTGCGCGCACCAGCCGAAGCCGGTCATGAGGTTGATGGAGATGCTGTCGTCGCCCATCGCCTGTGATTATGGACCAGGCTCTCGCTCTACTTCAGCGCTTCGTTGAGGATGGCGGCGAGGCGGTAGCCGGCGAGGGCGGCGCGCTTCATGCATATCTCTTGTCCGGTGCGGACGTAGGCCTCGTTCGGGGTGCCGCCCTCGGGCGCGGTGTAGGCGAAGTCCTTTGCAATTTTGAAACCGTCCTGCACCCACGACATCGGGTTGAGGTCCTTCACTTCCCCTTTCAGCTTTGCGAGCGGAAACCTCGCCTCGATTCGGTCGGCGAGCTTTGCGCACTCTTCTTCGAATCCGGGGTTGCCGCCGCGCATGGGCAGCTCGAACGCGCCACAGCCGGAGTCCCACACGCGGTGGAGGTTCGTGTTCCACTCTGGTAGGCCGTTGCCGGGGACGATCGCGAACTCGTTGCCGCCGCGGTCGCCATCGGGGAACTTTTCCGTGTCGCGCGCGACGTTGTGCAGCGGCTGGTGCGCGTCGCCGATGAAGTGCAGGATCCAGCGGAACGCCTCTGCGCGCTTGGTCTTGTCCGCGCGCTTGTCTGCGAGGACCTTGTTGAAGACGTCAATCGCCCACGCGACGTTCTCGTCGAGCGGCTTCATGGTGACGGGCTTTCCGTCGGTGCGAAAGTGGATGTTGATGTAGTGCCAGGGGCCGGTCTCTTCGCGGTCCGGGCGGACCTCGTCGGCCCAGACAGCGGCCATCGGGCCGTTGTGGTAGCGCTCGGCGACGCCGATCTTGAGCATCTCGTCGAACTGCACTTTCGCAGCGGGGGTGAGGTGGCGATAGGCGATCTTCGCGATCGCGCCGTGGCCGGAGTCGCTCCACGCGAACACAGACGCTGCCAAGAGCCCGAGTAGGACGAGGAGGGAGAGCCGCTTCATTGCTTGTTTATTCTGGCATCGGACTTGGCCGCTTCCCACAGGTCGTCCCACTCTATTGGATTAAGTTCTCGCAAAGGCTTTGTCGCTGCGCGCTCCATGGCTTGGAACCGGCGGGTGAAGCGGTCGAGCATTTGCCGCAGCGCGTCCTCCGGCTCGACGCCGGACCAACGCGCGAGGTTGACGACGGTGAAGAGGAGGTCGCCGACCTCGCTCTTCTTCTGCTCTTCTGTGGTCGCCTCTTTAAGTTCGCGTTCTTCTTCGTGGAGCTTGTCCCAGACGGCGGCGACGTCGGGCCATTCGAACCCGCAGCGGCTGGCGCGCTTGCTGACCTCGAACGCGCGCAGCAGCGCGGGCATGGCTTTGGGGACTCCTGCCAGGACTGAGTCTTCGCCTCCCTTCTCCTTCTTCTTGATCTCGTCCCAGTTTTTGAGGACTTGCTCTGAAGTGATTCCCCTCACCCCCGGCCCCTCTCCCCCAGAGGGGAGAGGGGAGTCGAAGACGTGCGGGTGGCGGCGGACGAGCTTTTCGGTGACCGCGCGCGCGACGTCGTCAATGTCCCAGCTGCCGGCGAGCGCGCGCATCTGCGCGTGCATGAGCGGTTGCAGCAGCACGTCGCCGAGCTCTTCCTTCATCTTGTCGTCGTCCTTGACGTCAATCGCCTGCGCGAGCTCGTACGCCTCTTCGATCAAGTGTCTTTTCAGAGATTCGTGCGTCTGCTCCTGGTCCCACGGGCAGCCGCCGGGGCCGAGGAGGCGGTCAACGACCCACACGAGCCCGTAGAGCCCACCGGGGGAATCTGTCTCGCTCGCGGCGATGACGAGGTCGCCATTGATGTTCAGGTCCGTCGAGAGCGCGACGGCCGTGACAGCATCGTTGACCAGCCACGCGTTTGCATTCGGAAACAGCCGCGCAATCGCAGTCGGATCGGTAAAACCGACGAAGACCTGGTGCGCGCGCAGATCCGGCCGCAGCACGACTGGGGCGACGTGGACCTGGAAGGCGCCCGAGAGACCGAGTTTCTCGAGCGCGGTCACAGGTCAGCCTCCGATCGAGAAGTGCCGCTTGATGTCTTCGGCGAACGGGTACGTTCCGAAGTCCAGCACTGCCTTCTTGCGGAACTCCTGCATCATCATGATGACGTTGTTGCGCGCTTGGCCGCGGTCAACCATCAGCGATTCGCGGATGTTCTTTTTGAGCGAATCGTCCAGCGGGAGGAGCTTGACTTCCAGGATGTCTTCGACGAGGAACTTGGCGAAGTCGCCTTTGTCCTCGATCCATGCGGTCGTCGCGTCCGTCTTGGTCGCGACGACGAGCGTGCGTGTCGCGGGCGAGAGCCCGGCCTCGGGGAAGACGCCCATGCGTCCGCCGTCGAGCTTGCTGATGTCAATGCTGAGGCGCGCGGCGACGTCGGCGAACTTCTGCCCGGCGGCGAGCGCGTCTTCGACGGGCTTCTTGGCAGCTTCGCCGCGGACGCGGATCATGCGCAGCTCGTACCGCTTGGGCAGGGTGAAGCGCGCGGAGTTGTCCTGGTAGTACTTCTCCACTTCGAAGTCCGTGACCGTGACGCCCTTGGTAGTGAGGTTGAACTCGCACAAGTCCACGAGCACGCGGTGCTTGAGGTCGGCCTCGGTCATTCCGAGCTTCGTCATCGCCTGGAACTGTTCGGGCGTCTCTTTCATGCGGTGGTCGAACTCGGCTTGGACCTTTGCAGGGGTCGGTTCGACGCCCTGGCTGCGGGCAAGCTGGATGAGGAGCTCTTCCTCGATCAGCCATCGCAGGGCGAGGTAGCCAGGGTAGATCTGGACGAACCCGCCGTTGCTGCTCGGTGACCCGAGCCCGGGCTGGACCTCCATTCGTTTATAGTATTCGCCGCCGGTGATGGCCTTGCCGTTGACCTTGACGATGACGCGGTCGGGTTCGACCTGGGCGTGTGCCATTGCGGCGATGGCCAGGGCTGCGAGGGCGAGTGTGGGTTTCACTTGTACTTCAAACCTCCGTGTGCTTTCATTCTGACGGGTGTGGGGGGCGCGGGAGACGGGGTTCTGGGCCCGTGATGAGGCGAAAGTGTGCTTGTTGCTTCAGACCTTGCTCAGCGCCTGGTCGAGGTCTTCGATCAAGTCGTTTGCGCTTTCGATCCCGATGGAGGAGCGGACGAGGTTGTCGTTGATGCCGACGGCGCGGCGGACTTCGGGGGGCATTTCGAAGTGCGTCATCGTCGCGGGCTGTTCGACGAGCGACTCGACGCCGCCGAGGGAGACGGCGAGCACGAAGAGGTTCGTGTTCATGAGGAAGCGCTTGGTGCCCTCGAGGTCGGACTTGACTTCGAACGAGACCATTCCGCCGAAGCCGGTCTGCTGCCTTTTTGCCAGCGCGTGGTGCGTGTGCGTGGGCAGGCCGGGGTAGAAGACGCGCTCGATCTTCGAGTGCCCCGCGAGGAACTGCGCGACGGCGAGCGCGTTCTTCTCGTGCCGCTCCATTCGCACGGCGAGGGTCTTGATCCCCCGCTGCACGAGGAAGCAGTCGAACGGCGACGGTGTCGCGCCCATCGCGTTCTGCAGGTACTTCAACTGTTCATAGAGCTTCTGGTCGTTGCACATGAGCGCGCCCATGACGACGTCGCTGTGGCCGTTGATGTACTTCGTCAGCGAGTGCATGACGATGTCCACTCCCATGTTGAGCGGCTGTTGGAAGTACGGCGAGACGAAGGTGTTGTCAATCGCGCTGAGCGCACCGTGTTGTTTGGCGACGCGCACGATCATCTCGATGTCAATGAGGTTGAGCAGCGGGTTGGTCGGCGACTCGAACCAGACCATCTTCGTGTTCGGCCTCATCGCCGCTTGCACGCTTTCTTCGCTCTGCATGTTGACGAAGTCGAACTCGATGCCTCTCTTTGCGACGACGTCCACGAGGAAGCGGTAGGTGCCGCCATAGATGTCGTCTACCGCGACGAGGTGGTCGCCAGCGCTGAGGAGCGACATCGCCGCGTCCACCGCGCCCATCCCGCTGGCGAAGGCGAGGCCGTGGTTCGCGTTCTCCAGGCACGCGAGGGTGCGTTGCAACACTGAGCGCGTGGGGTTGTCGGTGCGCGTGTAGTCGAACTCCTTGTATACGCCGGGCGCTTCTTGCGCGAATGTGCTGCTCTGGTAGATCGGCGGGATGACGCAGCCGTGCAGCGGCTCCGGGCGCGAGCCGTGGTAGACGAGGAGGGTGTCGAGGCTGTAGTCGTTTTTGCTCACTGTGTTAGAAGAACTCCATGCAGCATACGGGCATCGGTGTGAGGAGCTTTTCGGCTTCGGCGGTGTCGCCTTGCACGAGCCCTTTCTTTGCGAGCTCGCCGAGGCTCGGGCTCCCCATGAGGGCTTGGCTGAAGGCTCCTATGTGCAAGTTTATGCCAGCCTTATTGGTCTTTTCGACCTGCACACGGCCCGGCTCGAAGGTGACCTTCCAGGGTCCGTCGTTGTCCGACACCTGTGCGTCTTTGACGCCGATAGTGAACTCCCCGGAGGTCGTCGGCTTGAGGGCTTCCAGGGCCTTAGGGACGTCGAGGACACGGTGCATCGTCTGGCGGTAGAGGGACATTTCGACGCCCTGGTCGAAGTGGGCCGCGAGGAAGCGGCTGTCGGGCGGCTCCATGAACGTGAAGGTCTTCTGGTTGTGGCCGATGCCGCGCACGACCGCGAGGATCGCGTCGTACCCGCGTGGGGTGGTCCAGACCAACTCGCCGACGTCCACGTTGCCCCAGAACTCTGTGATGCGGACCCAGGCGTAGGCCTCGATCGGGTCGCCGACGGCGTAGATGAGCGGCGGCTTTGTGCCGAGGCGGTTCTGCCACTGTTCCGGGGTGCGAACGACGCTGCCGCTGAAGCCGCGCACGAACTTTGTGAGCGCGCCGGAGAGGCACTCGACCTCAGCCGGCATGACTTGCCGCACCGGCAGGTCGCACTTCGTCTTCGGCATCCTGTGCGCGGGGCAGACGATCTTCCACCGCCACCCGCAGGTGCCGTATCCGCTGCGCGCGTAGAACGGGTCGCGGAACGCGTAGAGCGACGATATGACGTGGCCGTGCGCTCGCATGAGGGCGAGGACCTCGTCCATGAAGCGCGTGCCGTGTCCCTTCTGCCTGTGCTCGCTGAGCGTCGCGACGCTCGCGACGCCGCCGCACGAGAGGTCCGCCTCGCCGCGCGCGACGGCGTAGCCGTGGACCTTGCACGCGACGGCGGGGGTGCCGTCTTCCAGGCCGATGTACCACTTCTCGCCTCCCGCTGGGGGATCGAGCGGTTCGGTGGGCGCCCTGAGGCTGTACACCCACGACCACACGGACTGCATGGCGTCGGCGTCTGCCGGGAACGAGGCTTCTCTTACGACGAGGGACATGTTTAGATCGGTAGTGCGGTCGTGCGCTTGTTCACTCCCAGCACGAAACAACTATGGATCTTACCGATCCCTTTGATGGCGCTGAGCCTCTCGCTGACGAAACGCTCGTAGTCGTGGATGTCTTTCGCGACGATCTTGAGCATAAAGTCGTAGTCGCCGCTGACGTGGAGGCACTCGAGAACCTCGGGGAACTCGCTGGCCTTCTTGCGGAAGTTCTCGATCGGCTGATCCTGGTGCAGGGCGAGGCTGACCATCGCGACGACCGTCAGGGTGAACCCGAGCTTTTCCGGGTCGAGGACAGTGGCGTACTCCTGGACGAATCCCCCCTCTTCGAGCTTTCTGACCCTGTGGAGGACGCTGGGTGGCGATAGGCTGACCCGCCGCGCCAGCTCTGCGTTCGTTGTCCTGCCGTCCGCTTGGAGCAGCTTGAGGAGCTCGAGGTCCGTCTCGTCGAGGTCGGGGTGTGTGACGGTTCCTAAGAGCTTTGTTCGGGCGGTTGCGACGGACATTTGCCTAATTATACACAAGCCTAACCGCCCCTCGAGGACGTTCGGTTGACGGCTTCTTCTTTGGGAGGCTCATACCTCCTAATGATGTTAGTCGTTCCTGGTACACGTGGTTCTCCGGAAAGGCACGGGCCCTACCGTCGGCGAATGTTCGTTCATGATTGAGTCATGAGCGTTGTTACGGAACTGCCGAAGTGGGACGTGTCGTGCTACTTCCCCGGGGTCGGGTCGAAGGAGCTGTCCGACGAGATGAGCGCGATCAAGGCGGAGGCGTTCCGTCTGGAGGCGTTGTTCGACGAGTACGCCGGGGGCGAGGACTCTTCGGGGTTTGCGGAGGTGCTGGTCGCGTTCAACGCCCTGAGCGACCGGGCGAAGCTCGTGCGGTCGTTCATCCACTCGTTCGTTTCGACGGACTCAAAGGACGAGGTGGCGCTTGCTCGACAGAGCGAGATGCAGCCGGTCGCGATCTTGATGAACAAGCTTGTGACTCGGTTGACGGCCTGGGTCGGGCGGATGCCTTTGGAAGAACTGGTCGAGAGCTCGGAAGTCGCACGCGAGCACGAGTTCGCGATCCGGCGCATGGCGGTCTTGAGCGAGCACCAGATGTCGGAGGACTTGGAGGCGCTCGCTTCGGACCTTTCGGACTCTGGGACGTCGGCGTGGGCGCGGCTGTACGGCAACTTTTCTTCGCAGATATCCGTGCCGTTCCGCGGCGAGGACCTGCCGATGGCGGCGGTGCGGAACTTGGCGCACGATGCGAGCGCGGACGTGCGACGGGAGGCGTACGACGCGGAGCTGGCCGCGTGGGAGCGGAACGAGCTCGCGATCGCTGCCGCGATGAACGCGATCAAGTACGAGAGCAACCTGTTGGCGAAGAGGCGCGGGTGGGGGAGCGTCCTGGACGAGGCCGTGTTCGCGACGAACATTGACGGCGATACGTTGTCGGCGATGATGGACGCGGCGCGCGACGCCTTCCCCGCTTTCCGCCGGTACCTCCGCGCGAAGTCTCGCCTATTAGGAAACTCTGGTGGACTGCCGTGGTCCGACCTTTTCGCGCCCGTCGGCGCCGAGGGCGGCTGGTCTTATGAGAAGGCGATGTCGTTCGTCGAGGAGGGGTTCCGTGCTTACAGCGACGCGATGGGGGACCTAGCGGCGAGGTCGTTTGCCGAGGACTGGATTGACGTCGCGCCCCGGGCTGGCAAGCGCGACGGCGCGTTCTGCATGGGGACTCGCGGGGACGAGTCGCGGATCCTGATGAACTTCAAGGAGTCGTTCGGATCGGTCGCGACGCTCGCGCACGAGCTCGGGCACGCGTATCACAACGTTTGCCTTGCCGACCGCACGGCGGTGCAGTCGCAGACGCCGATGACGCTCGCCGAGACGGCCTCGATCTTCTGCGAGACGGTGATCAAGCGCCGCGCGATCTCGTCCACTTCCGGCGGCGAGCGGCTGGCGATCCTCGAGGCGTCGCTGCAGGGCTCTTGCCAGACGGTGGTTGACATCACCTCGCGGTTCTTGTTCGAGCGCGGAGTTTACGAGCGGCGCGCGGAGCGCGAGCTTTCGGCGCGCGAGTTCTGTGGGCTGATGTCCGACGCGCAAAAGGAGACGTACGGGGACGGGCTGTCTTCTTGGCACCCGTACATGTGGGCGGTGAAGCCGCACTACTACGCGTGGCGGCCGTTCTACAACTATCCGTACATGTTCGGGCTGCTGTTCTCGCTGGGGCTGTACGCGGTGTACGAGTCGGAGCCGAGTGGATTCCATGCTCGGTACGACGACCTGCTGTCCTCGACGGGGCTCGCCGACGCGGCGACGTTGGCGGACCGGTTTGGGATTGACACTCGAAGAAAGGAGTTCTGGGCGGCGTCGCTGAAGGTCGTGGAGGGGGACGTCGCGCTGTTCGAGGCGGAGGCGGGGGCTTAGGGGTTACAGGCCTGTGCGCCGAACGACGACGTCAACCTGGTTCTCGTCGTTTCGACTTCCCGCTGTTCGCCCACTTACCGATGACAAGGCCGACGACTAGCAGCGCGCCTAAGAACGAGACGATGGTTGCGGCCATGTTATCGGCGTCCATAACGCCCTGGTATATCCCAATTGGAGACACAAGGATCATTAGCACGTCGCCGTCAACACGCTTCGCGGGCGACAGTGCAAGGCCAAGCGCCGCAATGGAAACGGAGACGAGATAGATCTGCCACCAGGCGATCTTTGCCCACTGCATGGCAGGATTATGACACCCCGACTGTCGGCATGGGGTGAGGGCCCGTGCGGCAAGCTTGCGCGGCGGAGGCACACCTTGGTGTCAGTGTTTTGTCTGTTTGCGGCAGGTCGGTAACGGTGGTCGCGGGGCCGGAGTAGCACCCAGAGGAAGACCGATGAACAACAGAAAGTACTTAGGGAGGCCGTATGCCTTCGTCATCGCTGGCCTCTTAGTGGTCTCGCTGGCGTCGTTTGTGGCGATCGTCCTGCTCGACCGGAGCGCGGCCGTGCGCGCAATCGCGATCAACTGGGTCGTCCTTGTGTTCGCGGGCGGGGTTGCCGCGATGTACATGACAAGGCGAGCAGAGGCGCGGGCCGGTTCGGTCGTCGCGACGTCGCGGCCATTCGACCGGAAGCACCGATAGCGAGCTAGAGAACTAGGACAGAGCGCGG
>JBBDXG010000014.1:0-13985 GCA_040902435.1 Fimbriimonadaceae bacterium | reverse complement strand
CCTCGCTCTGTGACTTGTGAGGCTGCCCGAAGATAGCGGGCTAGGGCGCGACCCAGCGGACGGTCCCGCCAGGGGCGCGGAGCGACATCCAGCCGCCGTCGGAGTTCGAGGCCATCATCGAACGCTCGGTACCGTCGGCGTCCCTGAGGCTGAACTGTCCCCGGGACGTGGCGTCAGAAACGAGGTACCCGACCTCGACCCCGGCGCTGTTGTAGACCCTCAAGTTTCCGCCGCCGATGTCGTCTGCACCCACCCATGCGATCTCCTTGCCGCCTGAGTTGAGGATCTTGAGGAACCCGTGGCGCCCGGTTGTCGCGCCCAGATGGACGGCCGTGCCTCCCGCGTTGCTCATGGCCTCGATGCTGCCGTCGCCGGCCGACGTCGAGGCGATGCGCACGACCTGGTCACCGGCGTTGCTGTACGCGCTGATGCTCCCCGCTCCGTTGGTCAACCCGGTGAGCGAGACGATCAAGTGCTCCTCCTTGTTATAGAGCGCCAGCATTCCGTTGCCGGAGTCGTCCGCGAGGGCGAAGGTCGCGACCGGGTCCTGGCTTGTGTTGAATAGAGTGACCTGTCCCTGGTTTCCGGAGCTGACCATGAATTCGCCGACGAGCTTGCCTTCGTTCGTAAAGACGCGGACTCGACCGCCGTCGCCGTCGGAGCCGAGCTCGGCAACGACGACGCCGTCCTTTGTGACCTCGAACTTGTCGGCTTTGAGGACTTGCTGACTGCCGGTGCCTGCGATCAGGAAGGGGAGACCAGCAAGGAGAAGGGAGAGCGGCAAGAGGGCTCTAAGCCTGCGGTTCTGCGCGCCGAGTCGGCTCAGTTCGGTCTCAAGCCTCTCGAGGCGGACGTCGTTGTTGGGCATGGTCGCATTGTACGTCGCACTGGCACGAATGGGCCGCCGGGCCCGTCGAACTGTCGCCGCCCATGCGCGTCTGAGCTGGGGATGACGACGCTCTTAGCTTTGGTGGCCCTGACGCAGCAGCGCGGCGAGACCGTGACGTTCAAGGTCGGGGACGTCGAGCGCTCCGCGCTCGTCTTCAAGCCGACGAAGCCGGGCAAGGAGCCGCCGGTGGTGTTCATGTTCCACGGCCACGGTGGGGGCTCGCGGCAGGCCTCGGTGCAATGGCGGTACCACGTGACCTGGCCCGAAGCGGTCGTTGTGTATCCCCAGGGGATCCCCGGCAGAAAGGGCCGGACGGACCCCGAGGGGCTCAAGACAGGCTGGCAGGGCGCACCGGGCGACCTTGAGGACCGGGACCTGAAGTTCACTGACGAGATGCTGAAGTGGGCGGCGAAGGAGTTCAACGCCGTGCCGTCACGGACGTTTGTGACGGGGCACTCGAACGGGTCGCTGATGACTTGGGTGCTGCAGCACTCGCGCGGGGACAAGTTCGCGGCGTTCGCCGGAGTCTGTGCGCCGGGCTCGTTGTGGTTCCGTAGCGCGCCGGTGAAGCCGATGTTCGTGGTGATGGGGACGACGGACGAGTTGGTAGGGATCAGGGGGATGCGCCTCTTTGCCGAGTCCGCCGTGACAAGGAACGGTGGCGGCGAGGCGACGGTGCGCGAAGACGGGATCAAGACGTACAAGGGCAAGCAGCCCGTATGGGTGTGGGAGTACGACGGTGGCCACCGCCCTCCGACGAACGCGGGAGCGAAGGTGGTTGAGTTCTTTAAGGAAGGATGAAGGGGGATCTAGCTGCGGCCCCTTCCGTCGGCGAGAGCGCGGAAGATGACGTAGATCCCGATCGGGACTAGGAAGAAGCAGGAGATGAAGGCGATCGGGAAAAGCACGTCCCAGATCGCCGGTGCCGGGCCGTCGGCCTTCAGCGCGTGGCGGTCCACAGAGACCGACAGTGACGCGAGCACGAGCGCCGCGACAGGTGGGACGATCACGAGGAAGAGGCCGAGGATAATGCGTTTGTGGGGCAAGTGTGTCGAGTACCGGGTATCGGGTGTCGGGTTTAGGGGCCTGAGTCTAGGGCTTCGCGTTTCATGATCCAGGAAGTGCGCTCTGCTGCGCGCATGACGCGAAGGACGTTGAGGCCGAGGATCTTGGCGACGTCGTCCTCGGTATAACCGCGGCGCAGGAGCTCTGCGGTGAGCATCGGATACTTGGAGACGTCTTCGAGGCCCTGCACTCCGCCACCCCCGTCGAAGTCCGCGCCGATGCCGACGTGGTCTATTCCGATCCGGCGCATGATGTGGTCAATGTGGTCTGCGACCTGTGAGAGGGTCGCCACCGGTGCCTTGTGGGAGGCGTCCCATTCTCTCATCGCCTGCTCGACCCTCGCAGTGTCGGTGCCGAACGCGCGCCGGGCCTCGTCCTGCGCGGCAGTGCGGGCGCGGTCGTGGTCGTAGACGGCCTGCGACGTGAACGAATCGAGCACGACGACCATGACGACGCCGTTGTTCTGTTTGACGAGCGGAAGCACATCGTCGGGCACGTTGCGGGGGTGGTTGCAGACGCCGTGCGCGCCGGAGTGCGAGTAGATGACGGGCGCGCGCGAGACTCGCAGCGCGTCGCGCATGGTGTCGGGCGAGACGTGGCTGAGGTCCACGAGCATTCCGAGGCGGTTCATCTCGAGCACGACCTGTTCGCCGAACGGCGAGAGGCCGCCGTGCGCGGGAGTGTCGGTGCAGGAATCCGCCCAGGGGGTGTTGCGGTTGTGCGTGAGGGTCATGTAGCGCGCGCCTGCGCGGTACATCGCGCGGAGAGTCTCCAGGGAACCGTCAATCGAGTGCCCTCCCTCCATGCCGAACATCGAGGCGACCTTTCCAGCCTTGAACGCGCGCTCGACGTCGTCGGCGGTGTATGCGGCCTGGAAGACGTCGGGATAGGTCTCGATCATCCGGTGCACGAGCTCGATCTGGTTGAGGGTCTGTTTCACGGCCTCTGGGCCGGAGAGGCTCGTCGGAACGTAGACCGACCAGAACTGCCCGCCAAGCCCGCCCGCGCGGATGCGCGCGACGTCGGTCTGCGCGCCCTCGACGGTCTTGCGAAGGTCCAGCTTTACAAAGTCGCCGTCGCTGCGCCTGCGGACGACTCCTGGGAGGTCGTTGTGGCCGTCTATGAGGGGGTACTTGGCGTGGAGTGCGCGCGCTTGGGCTAGATAGGGATCCTGCTGTGTCTGCGCGAGTACGGCGAGGAGCGCGAGGGAGCTGATCATTGTTTGGGGGAGTTTATCCCGATCGGGCGAAGGCATAGCTTTGGGACGGAAGCCTCAGGACTTGGCCCCGCGCTTTAGGTTGTCTGTGGCGGCGCGTCCTGAGGCATGTCCATCGGTCAGAATCAAGGCGATGCTGAGCTGCGCTCTGCTTTTTGCCATGACGACCCAACAGCAATGGAAGCCCGTCGAGGGGAACATCATGACTCGGTGGGCGGCCGACGTGCGTGCGGAGGCTCCGCTGCCCGAGTACCCGCGGCCGACGCTCGTGCGCACGAAGTGGCAGAGCCTCAACGGACTGTGGGACTACGAGATCACGTCGCGCGAGTCCTCCGTAATGCCCAAGGTGGACCAGGGCAAGATCCTCGTGCCCTTCCCGATTGAGTCCGCGCTCAGCGGTGTCAAGAAGGCGCTGTTGCCGACGGAGACTCTGTGGTACCGGCGCACGTTCGAGAAGCCCGGCGGCTGGGGATCGAAGGCTGTCCTGCACTTCGACGCAGTGGACTGGGAAGCGGTCGTATGGCTGAACGGCAAGCAGCTCGGCTCGCACCGTGGCGGCTATGACCGCTTCTCGTTCGAAGTCGAGCTGAAGGACGGCGAGAACGAGCTCATGGTTTCCGTGCACGATCCCACTGACACCGGGACGCAACCGCGCGGCAAGCAAGTGCTAAAGCCGGAGGGGATCTGGTACACGGCGGTGAGCGGTGTTTGGCAGAGCGTGTGGGTGGAGCCGGTGGGCGACGTGTACGTCGAGAATATCCGCTCTGAAGTCACGAAAAAGGACTTTGCTGCCACTGCCAACGATGGGATTGGCCGCAATGCCATTTCAGAAGTTTCTATCGTCACAAGAGGGTTACGCGAGAGCGACTCGGTGTTCGTCAAGCTCCTTGCCCCGCGAGCCAGCGAGTTCGTGGACTTCACACTGGAGCCTACAACCGCCCTCAAATTCAAGATCTTCACGTCCAGCTTCGAACTTTGGTCGCCAGAAGAGCCTAACCTCTACAAGATCAAAGTGAGCATTGTGCGCGACGGTGCCATCGTCGATAGCGTGGAGAGTTACTTTGCTGTTCGATATGTCGACATCAAGAAGGACGAGTACGGGCAACGGCTGTACTTGAACGGCGAACCGCTTTTCCAAGTCGGGCCGTTGGACCAAGGCTGGTGGCCGGACGGGCTCTATACCGCTCCGACCGACGAGGCGCTGAAGTTCGACATCGAGAAGACGAAGGAGCTGGGCTTTAACATGATCCGCAAGCACGTGAAGGTGGAGCCCGAGCGGTGGTACTACTGGTGCGACGTTCTGGGGATCCTCGTGTGGCAGGACATGCCGAGCGGCGACAAGTACATCGGTGGGAACGACCCCGACATCACGCGCACGCCGGAGAGCGGCGCACAGTTCGAGACAGAACTGCGGGAGATAGTGTCGCAGTTCGGCCACCACCCTTCCATCGTGATGTGGGTGCCGTACAACGAGGGCTGGGGACAGTGGGACACGGCGCGGATCGCGTCGCTCGTAAAGTCTTGGGACGCTACGCGGCTCGTCAACAGCGCGAGCGGATGGACGGACCGCGGCGTCGGCGATGTGTGGGACATCCACCGGTACCCTGGGCCAGCGGTGCCGCCTGCGGACGGCAAGCGCGCACAGGTGCTTGGGGAGTTCGGCGGGCTCGGACTGCCTCTGCAGGGGCACCTGTGGCAAGACAGGCAGAACTGGGGCTACCGCACGTTTGCGACGATGGCCGAGTTGCGCCCGGCCTATGAGCGGCTGATCTGGCAGCTCGACGCGATGCGCGAGGAGGGCCTGTCGGCGGCCGTGTACACACAGACGACCGACGTGGAGGGCGAAGTCAACGGGCTGATGACGTACGACCGCGCGGTGATGAAGGTCGAGCTTTCTTGGGCGCGCGCGCTGCACGATCGCTTGACTGGGCCCGTCCCTCGGACCGTGGCCGTCGTGCCGACGAGCGAGAAGTCGCCGCAGACGTGGCGGTACACGTTGAGCGATCCTGGCGCGGCTTGGTTTGAAGAGGGTTTCGACGACAGTTCTTGGAAGTCGGGGACTGGCGGGTTCGGGCAGAAGACAACGCCCGCGCCGCACGTCGGGACGGAGTGGACCTCAGGCGAGATCTGGATCCGACGCTCGTTCGATCTGTCCGCGGTGCCGAACGATGCGATGCTGCGCCTGTGGCACGACGAGGACGCCTCGGTGTATGTCAATGGTCGGTTGGTCGCGTCGTTCACGCAGTGGGTGGACGCGTATGTGAACGTGCCGTTCGACAGGTCGTCGTTGCGCGCGGGCCGCAACGTGATCGCGGTGCGGTGCAAGCAGACGAGCGGCGGTCAGTTCATTGACGTCGGGATCGTCCAGCTAAAGCGCTGAGGGCCCTTGCGAGCAAGGGCCCTCAATCTGGCTTGGCTATGTCAGGCCTTCTTGGTCTTTCGCCTTCTCATGAGAGCGAGGGCACCGAGCCCGAGCGCCGCGAAGGTGGCCGGTTCGGGGACCGCGTTGTAGTTGTTCGCCATGGCCGAATCCCACATGCCGAGGCCAACGCCAGTACCGAGGCTTCCGGAAAAGGCGCTAATGCCGGTCCTTGAGTGAGACTCGTCAATGATAGTGTCGAAGTTGTTGTCAACGTCGAGTGTAAAGGTGTCGGCGTCGGACATATAGGCGTAGATCCTTCCACGAAGGAACTCAGTTGTGAGCGAAGCGAACGTGCCACCGGTCGTGACGTTGTTGCCGGTGTAAAGCCCGAAGGAGTCGAAGTCTCCGTCCCCGTCGTTGTCCTGGACCTTGCCAAAGAGCGCCTGGTTCAGGCCGGTGCCTGCATAGCCGAGGACGAGCGCGACATATCCGGTCGTCTGGCCAGCGATAGCATCAACCGATAGCACTCCCGACATGTGGGACACGTTGAAGCCGTTGACCGTCGCCAAGGCAAGGCCACCGCCTGTGTTGACGGCGAAGTTGTTCGCGATGCCGACCGACGTGGACTGATTGGTCCAGTTGGCTCCGAGGTTGGCGTTGTCGGGCCTATCGAAGTCGTCAAAGAACTGGGCGTTGCCGAGTGCGCAGAGGGATGTGCAGGCGATGAGCGATAGGTACTTTCCGTGTCTCAATTTCATCATCAGTCACTATATCTGCTCATGGCCCTCACCTGCAATCTTTCCGGCTGGCACAATTGCCAGGAATGGGAACTCTTTACGCTTAGATAACAGATGCGAATCCCCTTCGACTCTCTGTGCCTGGCCGCGGTCGTTGACGAGTGTCAGCGGCTGGTGGGCGGGCGCGTGCAGCGGGTCGTGCAGTGGGACGCCGCGACGGTGGGGATCGCGGTCTACCGTGGGCGCGAGGACTGGCTGCTGCTTTCCTGCGACGCGCGGTATGCGCGCGCGCACTTGATGACACGGCGTCTGGACTCTCCCAAAGAGCCGCCGCCGTTCTGCATGGCGCTGCGAAAGTGGCTCACAGACTCGCGGCTGGATTTCGTCCGACAGCGGGGACTGGACCGCGTTGTAGACATCGGGTTCTCAACGTCCACCGGCGAAGTGCAGCTCGTCGTCGAGATCATGGGCAAGCACTCGAACATGGTGGTCGTTGACGGGTCGCGCAAGGTGCTCGCTGCAGCGAAGGTCGTAGGCGCCGGCAAGAGCAAGCGGCCGATCGTGCCAGGGCGCGCGTACGAGCCACCGCCATTCGAGCCGAAGCCCTCGCTCTTGGAGGCGAAGGAAGGCGACGACCTCTCGGCGTACGATGGCGCTTCTCCGTTCCTGCGGTCGTTGGTCGCGGCCGGTCTGCCCTTGGGCGCGGTGCAGAGCGCGGTGCGCGAGCGCGCGTGGCGGCCCGTCTACTCGGACGGCGCCGGTGCGTATCCGTTGCCCCTGGATGCGCTAGGCGTTCTGACGGTGCCGCGGGAGTCCATCAGCCAGGCGATCGAGCAGCACTTCAACAAGTTGATCGAGACCGACGGCGAGACCGTCGCGAAGACGTCGCTCCTCGCGCAGCTCCGCCGCGTGCTCGATGCACGGACACGGGCCCTGGCCGAGGTCGAGGAGGCCCTCGACGCGGCCACGCGCGCGCGCAGCATGCAAGAGAAGGCAGAGCTCATCCTTGCGTACCAACGCGAGGTCATGATTGGAGACCGAGAACTGCGCACGACGGGATACGACGGAAGCGAGGTCGTGATCGCGCTGAACCCCCAAAAGACGGCGGTCGAGAACGCCCAGCGGCTGTTCGACAAGGCGAAGAAGGCGAAGGAGGGAGCCGCGCTCGTGCGTGAGCAGAAGTCGCGGCTCGAACGCGACGCGTCAGAGCTCCGCGCGATCTTGGCGCGGCTCGAAACAGCCACGGGGCTCGACAGTATCCTCGCGCTGCGCGCGGAGGCGGACCGGCACAGGTGGCTGCACCACCAGACGGTCGCTAGAACGAAGGAGGAACGGCCCTACGAAGGCCACGCCGTGCGCGAGCTGGTCTCGCCAGGAGGGTGGAAGGTCCTGTACGGCGAGAACGCGACGAGCAACGACTATCTGACGACGAAGGTGGCGAGGCCGAACGACCTCTGGTTCCACGTGCGGGGGGTGACTTCGGCACACGTCGTGCTGCTCACACAGAACCAGCCGAACCGGGTGCAGAGGGAGGACGTCGTCTTCGCGGCCAAGGTCGCGGTCTCGAAGAGCGCGAGCAAGCACTCCTCCTATGTGGCAGTGGACTACACGCTCAAGAAGCACGTGAGGAAGGTGAAGAAGTCCGCGCCCGGGTTTGTGACATATTCTCAGGAGAAGACCCTGCACGTCGAACAATGAACCCCCTTTACCAGCTCGACCAAAACCTGTTCCGCGCCCTGCACGAGGGGATCCAGCGCGACTGGCTCGACCCCGTGATGGTCGTGCTGACCGACACGGGGCGCGGCGAGGTGTACATCGGCGTGCTGGTCGTCCTGAGCTTCTTCGTAAAGTACCGGAACTACGCGCTGATGGCGCTCGCCGCAGGGTGCGTGTCCGGGCTATTCGCGCAACTGATGAAGAGACTCGTCGAGCGCGACAGGCCGGGGCACCTGCCGTTCGCCGATCCGATCACCTCATACATCGAGCAGATGATGGGACAGAATGCGCCGCACGCGGCGAGCAGCTTTCCGAGCGGGCACGCGACCTCGGCGTTCGCGATAGCGGTCTGCGTCGCCTGGGTGACGCGCAAGAGCGACCACGCTTGGATCGGGTGGGTCGTGATGGGGTGGGCCGCGCTCGTCGCCTTCAGCCGCGTGTACGTCGGGGTCCACTTCGTCTCAGACGTGCTCGCCGGCGCCGCGGTCGGGACGCTCTTTGGGACGCTCGCGTTCCTGCTTTGGAAGAAGAAGGGGTGGGTGGTCGAGACGCGGCTAGACGGTCTGCACTAGCCCCATCTTTCTGAAGCGGCTGTAGCGGTGGTCCTTGATCTGTTGCGGCGACATCCGCGCGAGGGCCTGGAACGAGCGCACGACCGCGTCCTTCACCGTCTCTGCGGCTTGTTGCGGGTTGCGGTGCGCGCCGCCGAACGGCTCCTCGAGGATCTCGTCAACGAGCTCGAACTCTTGTGCGGCCTGAGCGGTGAGTTTGAGCGCCGCTGCTGCCTGCGGCCCCTTCTCGGGGTTGCGCCACAGGATCGCGGCGCACCCTTCCGGCGGAATGACGCTGTAGATCGCGTGCTGCTGCATGAGCACCGTGTTGGCGGCTGCGATGCCGATCGCGCCTCCACTGCCGCCCTCGCCGATGACGACGCTGACGACGGGGACGGTGAGCTCGAACATCTTGAGCATGCTCGCGGCGATGGCTTCGCTGATCCCGCGGCTTTCGCTCTCGACCCCGGGGTCCGCGGCCGGTGTGTCCACGAACGTCACGACGGGCATTCGGAACCGCTCGGCCATCTCGAACATACGGATCGCCTTGCGATAGCCCTCGGGCTTGCTCATCGCGAAGTTGCGGTAGGCGCGCTGTTGGATGTCCCTTCCCTTCTGGTGGCCTACGACCATGACCGGTTTGCCGTCGAGGTTCGCGGGGCCCGAGACGATCGCGTGGTCCGCTCCGTTGCGCCGGTCGCCGTCGAGCTCGACAAAGCCCGTGAAGATGCTGCTGATGTAATCGAGCGTGTATGGCCGGGGCTCGGCGCGCGCGAGGAGGACCTCCTCCCATGCGCCAAGGCGCGAGTAGCGGACGTTGATGAAATTGTCGCGGCGCTTCTCGAACTCTTCGAGCCGGTGTTGCAGCTTGCGCTGCTTGTTCGCGTCGGTCTCTTGTGCGGCGATGGCCTTGAGCTTCGCAATCAGCTCGTCGAGCTCGAGGACCGGCTTCTCCCACTCCTTCCAGGACTTAGCCAACCCGCACCTCCGCCTTTAAGTGCGCGCCGAGCATCTGGACGAGCGAGCCGAGCGTCGTGCGCATGTCGCGGCGCTCGACGATGCGGTCGAGCATGCCGACGCGGAACGCGAACTCAGCGGTCTGAAAGTCGTCGGGCGCCTTCCCGATCTGCGCCTGCTTGCTGACGCGCGCTCCTGCGAACCCGACGAGCGCCCTTGGCTCCGAGAGGATGACGTCGGCGACGCTCGCGTAGCTCGCGAGCACGCCGGCCATGGTGGGGTCGGTGAAGACGGCGATGAACGGAACGCCGCCCTCGCGGCACCTTGCGACGGCCGCGGTGGTCTTCGCCATCTGCATCAGGCTGAGCAGGCCCTCTTGCATGCGCGCTCCGCCAGAGGCGCAGAAGATGACCGCAGGAATCTTCATGTCCGCCGCGCGCTCAAGCGTCCTTGTGACCTTCTCGCCCGCGACGCTGCCCATCGAACCACCCATGAAGTGGAAGTCGGAGATCGCGGTGGCGACCCTAATCCCCTCGATCTGCGCGGTGCCGCTGATGACGCTGTCGTTGAGGCCCGTCTTCTCCGAAGCCTGCGCGTGCTTGTCGGCGTACTCGGGAAACTTCAGCGGGTCGGCGCTGCGAAGCTCCGTGTCCTCTTCCCGAAAAGTGCCCTCGTCGAACGTGAACGCGATGCGCTGTTCGTAGGTCAGGCGGTGGTGGTGGCCGCAGTTTGCGCAGACACGGAAGTTCGCCTCGAACTCAGCGGCAAAGAGGGTCTTCTTGCACTGCTGGCACTGGACGAAGCTGGTGCCGCCGTCGCGCCTGCGGGCCTTGCGCATATAGGGGCCAGGATACCCCTGGGAGCGTAGAGCCCCTGGACTGCGCTCCGGGAGGCGACGGCTCCGGTAGTCTGCCGTCCGACGACCATGAAGTCCTACACCGAATACCTGTGGTTCGAGACCAAGAAGCGCGAAGAGTTCGTGCGGATCACCGACGACGTCGCCAAAGCCGTGCAGAAGTCGGGAGTGAAGGAAGGAATGGCGCTCGTGAGCGCGATGCACATCACCGCGGCCGTCTACGTCAACGACTGGGAGGACGGGCTGATCGAGGACATCAAGGAGTGGCTGGGCGGCCTCGCGCCGAAGAAGGACTACCGCCACCACCGGACCGGTGAGGACAACGGCGAGGCGCACCTGAAGAACCTCGTGATGCACCACCAAGTCGTGCTCCCGATCACGAAGGGCGAGCTCGACTTCGGGCCGTGGCAGCAGGTCTTCTACGCGGAGTTCGACGGGCGGAGGCGGAAGCGGGTCGTGATCAAGATAATTGGGGAGTAGCTGGAACCCTCCGCAGGGCGGTTTCCTCTATACTGTTGCCATGCGGTGCTTCACCAGTCTCGTCGTCGCATCGGCCTGCGTCTGCGCAATGGCTCAGAGCGGGCTGCAGGTCGCGGGCCGCCAGGTCGAGCTCGGCGCCCCGAAGGCTCTCGCCGTCGGGGTCAGCGAAGTTTTCTGGCACCCAGAGGGCCTGGCGCTGGTGTACTACGCCAAAGACGCCGACGGCAACTACCTGGGCGTCTACAGCCAGAGCGCGGACAGGACCAAAGCGGTCATGCGGTTTGCGGAAGGGACGAACGTCCACTTCGAAGAGTGGCTGCCCAGGCAGCCGGTCTATCTGATCGCGACGTCGCGCCCAATCCCAGGCAGGGAGATGAAGCAATGGTCTCTCACAACCATTGACTCGCGCACGCTTTCGGCGAAGGAAGTTTGGTCGAACGACTATGCGAACGGCGCGGAGGTCGGGATAGAAGTCATCGCCTCGCCCTCCCTGAGCCACGCGATCGTGACGGTTACGGACCCCGAGGGCCGGCACCCGATCGTGCTGCTCGACGGTGCGGTGAATGCAGTGTATTCGCGCGACGTCGCGGCTGCGTGGGCGCAGGGCTCTTCGTTCGCGGGCTGGTCCGTGGATGGCACGGCCTACTTCTCCGCGCTGAGCGCGCCACCTGCCAACCAGACCGCTATCGCAGCAGACGTCGCGGTCTCGCAGCTTCTTGGGACGATAGAGTTTAAGATCACCGCGGAAGCGGGCGGCGGAAACGTCCTGTCAGACATCCCAGTGCTGAGCTTCTGGGTCCGTGCAAGTCCTGTCGCCCCAGGCGCAGGCACTCCGGTGCTCGAACTCATGCCGCGCAACGGCGGACTTCGGCCCGTGCTCTCTCGGGGGCCCTACGTCGGCCCCGAAGTGCTGCCGCACGTCGTCTATCCGAAGCCGGAAGAGTCCGTCGTAACATCGCAGGCGAGGAAGGACGGTTCGGGCGCGCTGTGGCTCGTGCGGCTGACCGGCGACGAGGGTCAGCCCTATGGCACCGACGGCCTGTTGATAGCGGCCGAAGCGGGCAAGTCGTGGATGTGCATGGACGGCAACTGGGTCGCGTACGAGACCGCCGGAGCGCTGTTCATACGCCGCATCACGTATGGCGGGCAGCCGTTCTCAAAGGCACTGTTCCCTCGCGGCGGAGGTTAGTACCTGCTCGTCCAGTAGAACGTCGCGTACCACTCGCTTGCAGGCAGCGTCCTGCCGAGCGAGACGCTGAATTCTGTTCCGAGCTCAATGCTCGCGCCGCCCCACGTCGTCGCGCCAGGGCCGCCGACGTGGTCGAGCATCCATGTGACCGGGCCGGTCGTAGTATCAAGACCGAAGATCGGTCGGTCCGCGCCGTCGTTCATGAACCCGAGGTGCGCTCGGACGCCGACGAAGTCATGGAGTCCGACTGCGTACTTCGTCATCGAACCGCTCTGCCAGTCCGACACGCCGATCGCGAACGCGCCGCGCTCGTGATCGTAGACGATGAGCTTTGCGTTCCACGCCGTGCCGCCCAAGAAGTCGGAGTCGAACCCGAGCTCTGCGCGGTCACCGACGCCGACCAGCAGACCGCTCGCGTGGTAGATGCCCTTGTCCGCGCTGCGCTCGTAGCCCGAAACTTCATAGAACCGTTGCGCGCTTCGGTGTGAGAGAACTTCGGCCGTCGGGATGACGTTCAGCGATGACTGGGCCGGCGTCGCCGTTGCGGCGACGAAGAGCAGAACGAACGCAAGACATCGGTGTGGCACCGACTACTTCTATCGGTGCATCGGGGCCACGTCAGCAGCCCGAGGTATGCGCCCTGCCATAATCCGCGCAATGCCCAAGGTGATCGCTGTGCTTCCTGGTGACGGGATCGGGCCGGAGGTGACGGCTGAGGCCGTGAAGGTCCTGGACGCGGCGGGCGCGGACCTGGAGTTCCACAAAGCACTGATCGGCGGCGCGGCGTACGACGCGACCGGCGACCCGCTGCCCGATTCGACCCTCGAACTGTGCCGTTCGAGCGACGCTGCTCTGATGGGGGCCGTCGGTGGACCGAAGTGGGACGCGGTGCAGCCGCTCGAGAAGCGCCCGGAGATCGGTGGCCTACTGCGCCTGCGCGGCGAGCTCGGGCTATTCGCCAACATCCGACCCGCGAAGACGTTGAAGCCCCTCCTGCACGCTTCTCCGGTCAAGAACGGCGCGATGGACCTGGTCGTCGTGCGCGAGCTGACCGGCGGCATCTACTTCGGCAGGCCGCGCGAACGCCGCGGCGACACCGCCCTCGACACCTGCGTCTACTCTCGGGGCGAAGTCGAACGGATCACCCGGGTCGCGCTGGACATCGCCCGGGCCAGGAGCAAGAGGATCACGAGCGTGGACAAGGCCAACGTTCTTGAGACCTCCCGCCTCTGGAGGGAAGTTGTGGACAAGTTTGCACAGCAAAACCAGGACATATCGTTCAGCCACATGCTTGTGGACAACTGCGCGATGCAGCTCGTGCGCGACCCGGGGCAGTTCGACGTCATCCTGACCGAGAACATGTTCGGGGACATTCTCTCCGACGAGGCCTCAATGATCACGGGGTCGCTCGGGCTCCTGCCGTCTGCGTCGCTCGGCGCGACGAAGTTCGGGGTCTACGAACCGATCCACGGGTCCGCGCCGGACATCGCCGGGCAGGGCAAAGCGAACCCGCTCGCGACCATCCTGAGCGCCGCGATGATGCTTCGGTACTCGCTGGATGACGCCGCGACCGCCGACCGGATCGAGGCGGCGGTCGAAAAAGCGCTCGAGGACGGCTTCCGCACCGGCGACATCGCCGAAGAGGGCTGCAAGACCGTGGGCACGTCCGAGATGGGAGACGCCGTCGCGGCTAGGCTGTAGCCAATGGTCACTATCGTCGGCGGGGGGTTTGCGGGTGTCGAAGCCGCGTGGGCGTGCGCACAGCGCGGGGTCCGCGTTCGGCTCTTCGAGATGCGGCCGACCAAGACCACGCCCGCGCACAAGACCGACCTGCTCAGCGAGCTCGTCTGCTCGAACAGCTTCAAGTCCCAAGAGCCGGACTCGCCCGCAGGACAGCTCAAAGCGGAGATGAAGGCGCTGGGGTCGCTCGTGATCCCGACCGGCGAGCTCCACGCGGTCCCCCGCCG
>JBBDXG010000013.1:0-28223 GCA_040902435.1 Fimbriimonadaceae bacterium | reverse complement strand
CGTCCCCGGCAACGGCGCGGGGAGCGAGGGCGAAGGCTACGTGCGGATGTCGCTGACGCTGCTCGGGGACAAGGCGGGCGAGCGGTACGCGGAGGCCGCGCGACGCATCAAAGAGTCCGGCCTTGTCACGGCTCTCGTTTGAGGAAGCCGTCCGGCGGCTCGGAGAGTTCCGGTCGCGCGGGTGGCGGTTCGGCACCGACCGGATGGAGGAGTTCCTCCGGCGGCTCGGGCTGGCCGACAAGCTCGGCAGTCCCGGCGGCCCGCAGTACATCCACGTCGCGGGCACGAACGGGAAGGGAAGCGTCGTCGCGTTCTTGCAGTCGCTCCTCGTCGAGCAGGGCTACCGCGTCGGCGCCACGTACTCGCCGTACGTCTACGACGTGCGCGAGCGCGTCCAGTTCGGCCGCGAACTGATCTCAGAAGAAGACTTTGCGCGACTGACGGAGACGCTCCTCGAAGTCGGCGAGACGATGGACGGCACGGAGCTCGGTGGCCCGACGGAGTTCGAGATGAAGACCGCGCTCGGCTTTATGTACTGGGCAGAAAAGAAGTGCGACTGGGTCGCGCTCGAGGTCGGCCTGGGGGGACGGCTCGACGCGACGAACGTCGTTCGTCCTTCATGCAGCGTGATCACAAGCGTCGGGCTCGACCACACCAAGGTCCTCGGCGAGACACTCGGCGAGATAGCGCGGGAGAAGGCCGGGATCATCAAGCCCGACCGGCCCGTGGTCGTCGGAGCAGTCCCGGAAGAGGCGAGGGCCGCTATCCAAGCTGTCGCAGGAGAAAACGGCTCGCCGCTCTGGCTCTTTGGCCGCGACGTGACGTGGGAGGACGGCACGGTGCAGACTCCGATGGCGAGGCACGAAGGGCTGAAGCCCGGACTGTTCGGCCGGATCCAAGGGCACAACCTAGCGGTCGCGGTCGCGGCGATGGAGGCCGCAGGAGCGATCGAAGACAAGTCGAAGCTCGCAGAAGGCGCAGCGCGAGCGGCGCTCCCGGGCCGGTTCGAGAGGGTCACCTACCAAGGGCGAACGTTCATCCTCGACGGTGCGCATAACCCGCAAGCGGCAGAGACGCTCGTCTCGCTGTTGCACGAAGCCGGAATCCAGACCCCCGTGCCACTGGTCACGGGCCGGATCGAGGGGCACGAGGTCAGGCCGTTTTACGAGGCGCTCGGGCCAGTCGTCGCGAAGACCTACGTCGCAAAGGTTGACTTCTTCCGGGCGATGGAGCCCTCACAAGTGATCGAGGAGGCCGGCGATGCGCTGCATAGCGCGACGGCACACGCCTCGTCGCAAGAGGCGCTGCAAGCTTGCATAAGAGAGACAGAACCTGGCGACACGATCCTGGTCACCGGCTCCTTCTACCTCGTCGGCGAGATTGGGACGGCTACCCGCCGCGGAACGTGCAGTCAATGACGACGTCCTTCGCCAGCCCGAGCTGTCGTAGGTTGTTGGCGATCATCTGGACCTCGGACCGCAGGTCCTGGATGCCGCCGCGCATGGGCTTGATGACGCCGCGCAAATAAACGACGCCGTGGATGACCTGGATGTCCAGGCCGGTGATGTCCATCGCGCGCTTGACGAACTCGCTGCGGACGCGCTTGCGGTTCCGGATGTCTTCGACTGTCGCCACGGCCCTATTGTATCAGCACGGGCGACGAAAGAGGCCGGAAGCTTGCGCTTCCGGCCTCGGTTGTCTGGCCCTTTTGCGGGCTACTTGGAGTCCGCGCCCGCCAGGGCCGCTCCCATCGAGCTGCGCTTGGACCACCAGATGGCCCCAGCCAGCGCGAGCGCCGCGATCACCGTGATGATGATCAGGGTCGAGTCGCTGCGCGGCACGATCACGACCGGGGCCAGCAACAGCGCGACCAGGTTCATGACCTTGATCAGCGGGTTGAGCGCCGGGCCGGCCGTGTCCTTGAACGGGTCGCCGACCGTGTCACAAACGACGCCAGCCTTGTGCGCCTCGGTGCCCTTGCCGCCGTGCAGGCCGTCCTCGATCAGCTTCTTAGCGTTGTCCCAGATGCCGCCCGAGTTGGCGAGCAGCACGGCCATCAGCTGGCCGGAGAGGATCGCACCGGCGAGGAACCCGCCGAGCGCCTGCGCGCCGACGAGGTTGTACTCGACGCCGTTGATCATCGTCGTCTCCTTGCCGATCGCAAACCCGAACGCGACGATCACGGGGAAGGCGATCGCCAGAACGCCAGGGCCGAGCAGCTCCTTCTGCGCTGCTGCCGTCGAGATTCCGACACAGCGCGCGTAGTCCGGCTTGCTCGTCCCGGCCATGATGCCCGGGTCAGCCTTGAACTGCCGCCGCACTTCGTTGATCAGCTCGAACGCGGCGCGCCCGACGGCGTTGATCGCGAACGCGGAGAACAGGAACGGCGCCGCGCCACCGATCAGCAGGCCGAGGAATATCTCAGGGATCTCCAGGCGCATGCCCGCAATCGTAAGCTGAGAGCTCTCGACGTAAGCGTGGAAAAGCGCGACCGCGGCGACGACCGCCGTGGCGATCGCGAAGCCCTTGGTGAGCGCCTTCGTCGTGTTTCCAGCGGCGTCGAGCCGTTGCACGCCCTTGCTTGCCTCGGGGTTGTCGTGCCCGGCGCCCGACATCTCGAAGACGCCCTGCGCATTGTCGCTGATCGGGCCGAAGGTGTCCATCGCGAGGATGAACCCTGTCGTGGTCAGCAGGCCGAGCCCGACGAGGGCGATGCCGTAGAAGCTCAGAAGATATCCGCCGTAATCGGCCGGATTGAAGATCATGAGCGGCGTGATCAGCGACACAACGATCCCGAACACGCTGAAGACCGACGACTCCATCGCAAGCGCGAAGCCGGTGATGATCATCGGGGCGGGCCCGGCGGTTGCGACCGCGGCGACGTCCCCGACCGGGCGTCCGCGAAGGCTGACGTAGTAGTCGGTAAGAAGCTCGAACACGAGCGCCATCAGGATGCCAAAGAGGAGGCACAGCGCGAACTTCCACCACTCGGCCTCGGTCCGATCAACCTTGACGATGCCTGCGAACTCCGTCGGCGGCATCGGTTTGGTGGTGTCGGTCTGGCGCGCGTCGAACAGCTTCTGGACCTCGTCAACGTCCTCTTTCATGTAAACGATGGGCGGCGCGTTGAAGTCCGCCATTGAGACGATCTGCAAGATTTTGACGTCATCGTTTTCGAGCCCGAACACGACGTCGCCCTCGCTGTTCGTAAGGACCTTGAGCGGGATCTCGCCCTTGAACTCGATCTCGACACGGCCGGGCTGGTGCAGGGCCTCGATCTTGCTCCGGTCAGTGTCTTCGATCGGTCCCACGTAGATGTCTGCCTCGTTGGCGAGCGTCGCGGGAACGGGGTCAAGCTCTGGCTCGCCCTCGGCTGGGGCCGGTGGCGGGCTGTACTCCTTGACGTGGAGCGAGTAGATGACCCACTTTGTGCCCTCGTAGCGCTCTTTGAACGTCACGAACTTGACCGGGAGGCCCGCTGCAGGGTCCTGCTTGGCGACGGTGGTGTAATCGAGGACCTTGTTGTTCGGGTCTTTGAAGTCAATCTCGCTAAAGCCGCTCTTCATCGGGGAGACAGCCAGTGCGTCCAGGTCCTGGGTGAGCACCTGACCAACGGCCTGTTCGAAGTTCTCTTCTGGCAGCCCGAGGTCCTCCGCGTTCAGAGAGTCGGCGACGTCCGCAGGCGTGACCTCCCAGATCCTGACCTCCTGCTCCTTGGCGACGGCGTCGCGAGCGGCGAAGATGTCGCGGATCTGCTTCTCCTGAGTCTGGGCCTGGGTCGTGAACTCGTTCGTGTACACCTTTGCGTTCGGGTCCGAGCCGCCCATCATGAAGAACGCGAGCACGAAGCCGAGCGCGCCAGCGATGAGCGCCGAGCCCCAAAAGCCCTTGCGGATCGCCTTTAGCGGGTCCGCGTTGACGTCGTCCTTGCCCTTCACCATGTAGATGCCGATGATCGAAGCGAGGATTCCCACGCCGCGGGCCATCAGCGCGAAGAGGATGAGCTTCATCCAAGTCTGTGTGTCGAAGATCGCTGCGGTCGCAGCGCCCAGCACGATGGCGGCGACGAGAGTGACCTCGTAGGACTCGAAGATGTCGGCGGCCATTCCGGCGCAGTCGCCGACATTGTCGCCCACGTTGTCCGCGATGACCGCTGGGTTGCGCGGGTCGTCCTCGGGGATGCCCGCCTCGACCTTTCCGACCAGGTCCGCGCCGACGTCAGCGGCCTTCGTGAAGATTCCGCCGCCGACGCGCATGAAGAGCGCGGCGAGAGAGCCGCCAAAGCCGAACCCGATGAGGAGCTTCATCGCGTCGCCCTGGGCAAAAATGAAGATCAGCGTCGCACCGATCAGGCCCATGCCGACGGTGAATAGGCCCGCGACGGCGCCCGCGCGGAACGCGGTCTCAAGCGCGCTCTTGTAGCTCGAGAGCGCGGCGTGCGCCGTGCGCATGTTGCTCTCGACGGCCATCAGCATTCCGACGTAACCCGCAAAGTAAGAGGCCGCGACGCCACCGATGAAGCTAAGAGCAATATAGAACGCCAGCGTCGGGCCGTAGCTGCCGTAGTACATTCCGAACAGGCCGCCGGCGATCAGCACGACGAAGAAGGACATCGTCGTGACCTGCTGGCGAAGGTACGCCAGCGCACCCGCCTTGATCGCTCCCCCGACCTCCTGCATCTTGTCGTTGCCCTTCGACATCGCGAGCACGCTGCGGCGGAACATCGCCCCGAAGAACAGAGCGATTACGCCGATGACGAGCGACGCGTACAGGTAGTTCATGTCCGAACTTGTCAGCCGCAGGTCAACGGCCTCGCCGCCGGCGGCGGAGGAGACGGCGGGAACCAGAAGTGCCGCAAAGACTGCGGCGACCACCATGAAGACGCGCCCCGGAATCCGGGACGCGGTGTCAAGAAACGTCCGTGCTTGTGACATATGCGAGCTGAACCCCCGAGCCGCCCTGCACTCTGCAGGATGACTCACCAGGCGCCTGGTCAAGTTCCAGGCTAAGATACCTCAAGCCCCCCCGTGGGGTGCTCCGAAATTGGGCCCCGAAATCAGGGAGAGGGAGATGCGCTCGCGCGCCCGCCATGAGACTGAATCTGGGCCGCCATCAGCTCTGCCTTCTTCTTCGGCACGCCCTGCAACAGTACCATAGGGACATCGTCCATCAGATCCTTCACCTGGTTGCGGTTGAGTGCGAGCATCTTCTGCAGGACAGGGATAATCTCCTCGCGCTTGGGGCCGGCGTCGAGCAGCACAAGGTTGTAGGGAGTGTCGTCGTCCTGCCGAGCGTAAGTGTGCATCGCCGGCGAGGCGTGGCCCTCGTCCGTCGCGATCGGGATGGCGCGGTCGCACTCTTCGCAGATCAGCCCCGTACTCTTCTCGCTGTACCAGTTGAGGGTGTTGCAGTAGCCGCACCGGACCTGGAACACCTTCAGCGCCCTGCCGTCCAAGATCGGTACGTCCCGGTTGCAGTGCTCGCAGCGCACGTCGTTCATCGGCTCGATCGTGAATATGTTCTTGCCGTTGCAGAACGGGCAGACGATTTCGAAGCTCGTGACCTTCCTCATCTCAAAGAACTGCCACAGTCCGTAGGCGACGGCGGCCAACGATATGAGGAGGAGCACCCACCGCAGCCCGACCGTCCAGCCGGAGGCGTACACGAAGAGCAAAACGCAGAACAGAAGCCCGAGGACGCCCGGAACGAGCGCCATCAGGGCGCGCTGCGCCCTTTGCTCCCGGATGTTCGAGGAACGATCAACTTCCGACATGGGGCCACCGCTGGCTGTCTAGGCCGCTACAGTATAGCAACGAACCCGGGCGCGTGTGAACGCTTGGAGCGATTGAGAGGGGGGGCGCAGCGGATCGGTCAGTTTGCCGGAGGTTCGTTATCCGGCTCTTTATCGTCCTTCGGCTTGGTGTTTTCTGAACCTGCCACGGCGGTCGAGACGTTCGACTTCACCGGGACGCCTGCGGCGTCAACCTCGTCGCCGGACCTTGCCGGGACAATCAGGAGTTGGATCGTCCCCTGCTTGAAGGCCGTGAAGCCGAAGCGCTGGCCGAGCTCTTGGAGCACTGCGAGAGCGGGCTGCTCGACGCACGAAATCCGAATCCGCTTGTCTTCGAAGCCCGGTGCGATGCTCGCCTCGATCCCGGCCTGCGTGGCGATGCTGACGATCGCCTCTGAAAGGCTGATGTCCTCGGCCTGCAGGGTCACCTTGCCCATGAAGATGTCGGGGACGGTCGGCCGCTCGTCAACCGCCGGGCCATGGAAGGCGCTGTACTCCTCGACGACGCTCGAAGTGTCCACCCTTGGGTCTTCTTGGACGAACTTCGGCGGGTTGAACACGATCTCCGGCGGTTGTTCGACCCGTACCGTCTTCTGAGAATTGACGAACTGCATGGCCGCGAACGTCGCGTAAGTGACGGACGCCAGCACGAGCAGCGAGACGGCGGCGACGGCCAACCGGCTCGGGCCAAGCGTGCGGACCGATTGCCGCGGGACGAAGCTCGGGACGTCCTTTCGCGGTCGGGAACCGCGAAGGTTCTTGACCATCTGCATCCGCTTTTCCAGCTCGTCGGCGAACTCCGGGTAGCGGGCGTAGAACTGGTCGATCGTGCGCTGGTCGCCGCCTTCGGCGACCTCCCACATCAGCTCTTCGATCTCGCGCGGCGCCCTCACTCCACCACCGTCCTTTCGTACTGCTGTTTGAAACGCTCGCGAGCCCTGAAAAGCCTCGTCTTGGCTGCGTTCGAAGAGCAGCCCAGCGACTCGCCGATGTCCTGGAGGGTCAGTTCGTCCCAGTAAAAGAGGGTCAGGAGAGCGCGGTCCGCCGGGTGGAGCTGCGACATCGCCGTCTCGACCTCCGGGTCGCCCGGATCAGTGAACTCGACCTCGAACGCGGCCTCCTCGGCCTGCTCCAGAGGGACGTCCTTCTTGGTGTACCGGCGCTTCCGGGCCTGCTGGATGCTTCGGTTTACCGCCACTCGGAACAGCCACGTGCTGAACCGGGAGCGCTTGTCGAACTTGCGGAGGTTCCTATAGACCAGAGTGAAGATCTCCTGGACCGCGTCGGCGGCCTCCTCTGTGTCTAATAGAACGCCCCTGGCGATGGCGAAGACCTTGTCGTGATAGCGGTGGAAGAGGGTCTGGAAGGCGAACTCGTCGCCCGCGACGACGCGGTCGACGAGGACCAGATCCTCGTCAAAATCGGTGGCTCTGCGGGTCTCCTGTACCGCTGACAACACTAACCTCTATGGACGCTTGCTTTAACCTTGCACGTTACTGACCAATCTCGCCCTGTCACAAGTTCGAGACCTTTGTTCAGGCAGTCGTGCCTGCCCGTCATCTTACGCGGGCCTCGAACCCGGCCGAAAGGGACTGAACAGCGATCAACTGTAAGACGGCTAAGGCCAGGGCCGCGACACCCCAGGCCCATGCCTTTCTACGCCCCATCCAGTGCCCCAGCCCCAGCCCAAAACCGATCGCCAAGGGGGCGATCGCCGGGTACAGGTACCTCGCCTGGCCCTGGAAGTACTGCAGGTTGAACCGGACGAAGAGCACGGCCACGACCAGAAGGAGCGCAGCGTTGGTCGCGTGGACCGCCTTGCTGGGCCCGTCCTGCCCGGCCCTGAGCGACAGGGCCCACCCGACAGCCAGCAGCAGGAGCGCGGCAAGACAGACCCGGTAAAGGGTCGGCGACGTCTGCGGCGACCCGCGCTCGAGCAGGAACACGTCCATGTAGCCAAAGACCCCGATGAAAGAGCGCCCCGTCCACCAGCCGACCCAGTCCACCCAATAGTCGAACTTCGCCGCGGGCGTCAGCCCGACGTCTGCCACGATTGCGTCAATAGTCTCCTGCGCCGTCGCCTCGGGGTTCGCTTCTGTCGCGCGCTCGGCGGCTGCGATGTAGACCGGGTCTTGGTCCACGAATATGCGCTCGGTGACCACGACGGTCTCGGGCTTTGGCGAGCCGACGAACGCGGCTGTAAACGCCGAGACCGCCAGCGGGTCGCCATAGAGCTTCTGGTTGCGGACCAGCCAGGGCGACGCGACGACCAGTGGCACTAGCAGCGCGACCGCCCAGGCCGTTGCGGCAGGCTTGGAGTCCGACCACCGCCAGCTCGAGACCAGAGCGACGAGCACCGTCGGCAACAGTGCGACCGCCGTCGTCTTCGTCAACAGCCCCAGCCCCGCCGCCAGACCGACCCCAAGCGCAAGCCTCCAGTTCCAGCCCTCCCGAACCGCCTTGGCGCAGAGCGCGACAGTCCACGTGCAGAGCAGGTACAAGAGCGGGTCGTTGCCGACCGCCGCGTGCAGGGCCACGAACATCGGCATCAGCCCGGCGATCGCGACGGCTGCCAGGCCCGCTCCGTCGTCTAGCAGTCCCCAGCGGGCGGTATAGAAGATTCCTAGCAATGTCCCGACTCCGATCAGGGCGTTCAAGTACCTGAGCCTTCGACCGGACTCGGGGTCCACGGGGTCCCACCCGACCAGCTTTGCCCAGCCGGCGGCAAGTAGGTAGTAAAGCGGCGGCTGATGGGACTGGTACGTCTCCCCCAGGTCCGGGCTCCCGGGAACCAGCACAGGGAAGCCCTCGCCCTCAAGCAGGTGCCGGACGTAGTTGGCGTGCTGGCGCTCGTCTGGGGCACCGATGTCCGGGATCGTCTGGCCACCCTGGTTCATCAAGACCCCCACCTGCCGGTAAGGGGTCTTGGCCGTGTAGACCCCACAAAGGGCCAGGTACGCCGCGATGAGGATGCCCAGGGCGAGGGTCGGGCGCATGTGGGACATTATCGCTCGGAATTTCGTGTAGAATGGGGCGGAACGTCAGTCTTCTAGAGGTTGGCGTATTCCGGAGTACAACAAAAATGAAGAAGAAGATCATGCTAGGCGCCGCAGTCGCGAGTGCGGTCGCAATTATGGCTATGGTCGAATCAACGGCGCTCGCGCCGTACGTTCAGGCATTGCAGGGCGCACAGTCGCTGCAGGCTGAGTACAGCGTGAGCCAGGTCGGCGGTACGACCGAGAAGTATTCGATCCAAATGTCGAAGCCGAACTTGCTTCGACTTGACACCCCAACCACGCTGACCGTTGCCGACGGGAAGCAGATCACCTACTTCGACAAGAAGCTGAATTCATACTACACGGCCGATCAGACCCCTGAGAAGCTCATGGAAGTCTTCAACGAGGACAACGTCGCGCTGTTCAAGGCGTTCTTTGACGCCAAGGCGCTCGACTACGTCGCTTCCGCTAAGAACGACGGAACGATCAAGCGAGGAGCGAAGACCCTCAAGAAGGTCGCGGTGAACGGCGACGCCAAGGGCGAGTTCACCATGACGCTCTACCTCGATTCGACCAGCAACCTGCTCTCGCAGGCCGAGATCACGACCCGCAACGGCTCCCAGGCGTCAACGCGGATCCTGACCGCCAACAAGGTTGACCCGAGCGCGATCAGTGGCTCCCTGTTCGCCTTCAACGCCCCGGCCGGCTCCAAGGAGATGAGCGCCGAGGACATGATGGTGGGCAAGTGGTTCCACAACTTCGACGAGGCCATGAACGTCGCCAAGCGGACCGGCAAGGTCATGATGGTGGACTTCTACGCCACGTGGTGCGGCCCGTGCAAGATGATGGACGCCGAGGTCTTCAAGAGCGCCGACTTCCCAGGTCGCTCGAAGGACTTCATCCTGGTCAAGATTGACGCCGAGATTGATACTGCCAACGCAGCCAAGTACGGAGTCAACGCTTACCCGACCGTCAAGTTCATCAACGGCCAAGGCAAGATCGTGCATGAGTTCGTCGGATACGGCGGACCCGCCATGGTCTACGGCGAGATGGATAAGGCCCGCTCGAAGCGATAAGCGAGCAGGCTCAACGACACAAGAAGGACCCCTCGGGACGCCGAGGGGTCCTTCTTTTTGACCGCGCCAGCGCTCTAGCGCATGGTCCCATCAACCGAAAATGAACCTGGCCCGAAGGTAAACTGACGGGCTGTTCCACGCAGGGCCGAAGGGTCCGGAGAAGCACTTGGAAGTACAACCGGGTTCGGCGGCCGGCAAGACAGGGACTATGTCGCAAAGCAGCGTCACAGGGGCCTACCACGACAAGCTGACCCCCGAAGACCACATTGAAATCCTCAACCAGCTCTACCTCGCTCGCTACTTCGACGTGCGCCTTAGCAAGGAAAAGCGCAAAGGACGACTGACCGGCACCCTCTATTCGTCGTTCAACCAAGAGGCGATCATCGTCGGCTCGCTCTTCGGGCTCAAGCCGACCGACTGGATCAGCCCGATCCACCGCGACGTGCCCGCGTTCTTCCTCAAGGACTGCCGCGCAGGCTGGCGCAACGAAGACCGCATGGGCATGAGCATCAAGCAGGTCTGCGCCCAGGTCTGGGGCAAGGTTGACTCGCCCGGCCGGGCGCGAGACAACTGGTCGCACATCGGAAGCAAGAGCAAGTGCATCATCCATTCGACTTCGATGCTCGCAGGCACCATCCCCGTCGCCGCGGGAGTCGTCTACGCCGACAGACTGGACGGCGGCGACGCCGTCGTGCTGACGTACAACGGCGAGGGCTCGACTGCTCAAGGCGTCTTCCACGAGGCGATTAACTTCGCAGCCGTCCACAAGCTTCCGGTCATCACGATCATCGAGAACAACCAATGGGCGTTCGGCACGCCGATCGAGCTCGAGGTCCCGACCAAGGACGTCGCCGACCGCGCGAAAGGATATGGCATTCCCGGCCTGATCGCCGACGGACAAGACGTGCTCGACGTCTACGACAAGGTCATGCAGGCCGTGGACTGGGCCCGGTCTGGCAAGGGCCCGAGCATCGTCGAGTGCAAGACCTACCGTGCTTACGGCCACGGCGACCACGACGACGACCGCGCGGCCAAGTACCGCAGCAAAGAAGAAGTCAAGCAGGGCCGCAGCCGCGACCCGATCCGCATTTACAAACAGCTCCTGGTAGAGAAGGGGATACTGAGCGCGAAGGACGCCAAGAAGCACGCCGCAGAAGGGAAGGGCGCAATGGAGATCACCGACCAAGACTTCCCGCCCGTCGTCGTGGACTACATGACCGAGGGCGTCGAATTTGCGATCAAATCCAACCTCCCAGAGCCCGAAGAAGGCGGCAAGTGGGTGTTCAGGGGGGACGCCTGATGGCCAACGCACCGAAAACCGCCGAGAGGACGACGAAGAACTACCTCACTGCGCTGCGCGAGGCGCACTTCGAGGAGATGGAGCGCAACCCGGACATGATCTGCCTCGGAGAGGACATCGGAATCCTCGGCGGAGCGTTCACAATCACAGACGGCCTGCAGGCGAAGTACGGCAAGGACCGCGTCGTGGACATGCCGATCAGCGAGGCCGCCATCGTCGGCGTCGGCTGTGGCGCAGCGCTCAACGGCAAGACCGTCGTCTGCGAGATGCAGTTCATTGACTTCATCTCATGCGGGTTCGACCAGATCGTGAACATGACGGCGACCTACCACTACCGCACCGCCGGAGAGGTCGCGATCCCAATGGTCATCCGTGGTCCCGCCGGCGCCTATGGCGGCGGAGCGCTCTACCACAGCCAGATGAACGAAGCCTGGTTCGCGCACTCGCCCGGCCTAAAGGTCGTCTGTCCATCCAGCCCGACGGACGCGAAAGGCCTGCTCAAGAGCGCGATCCGCGACCCGAACCCCGTCATCTTCTACGAGATCAAGCAGCTCTACCGCGACCGAAAGATCGAGGAAGACCTGCTCAGCGGCGACGACGCGCTCGTGCCGCTCGGCAAGGCAAAAGTGGTCCGCGAGGGCGCGGACGTTACCCTCGTCACATACGGCCAGAGCGTATGGCACTGCATGGAGGCCGCTGCGAACCTGGAGCAAGAGGGCTACTCTGCGGAGGTCATTGACATCCGCACGCTCGTGCCGCTGGACAGCGAGACGATCATCGAGTCGCTCCGCAAGACGAACCGGATCGTCGCGGTCAACGAGGCGCCCATGACGTGCGGCTTCGCCGGCGAGATACTGGCGCGGATCTCACAAGACGCGTTCGAGCTCCTCGACGCGCCGCCGATGCGCGTCACGCGCATGGACACACCGGTGCCGTGGGTGGAGCCCCTCGAGCTCTTCGTGCTGCCGTCGCCGGCCAAGATCACCGAGGCCGCCCTGCGCGTCTGCAAGTTCTAAGGCGCGCTCACGACGCCGAGGAAACAGATCACGCCGGTCTTCACGTCCACGATCGCGAACGCGAACGGCCTGTCTGCGACGAACTCGAACGCGCCTTCGCCCTTCCCACCGCCCTCGATGGCAGACATGGTCACAGCCGCCGCCGTCGTGCCCTCCTCGTCAACGCGCACCAGCGCCTTGTGCACCATGCGCGAGAACCGGGAGCCGCTCTCCAACTCGATGGACATCAGTCGTAGGTTGCACGACTCGTTGAAGAGAGAGGGAACACCAAGCCGCTCGATCGCGGGCTTGAGGTCGTGCTCGGCGCCAAAGGCGAACTTCGGCAGCACGATGTTCGCGTCTTGCTTGACAAATCCCGCACTCAATTCGCTCCATAAGTTCTTGTTCAAGACCTCGCCGACGGCCCGTCCTTCGCCCGGAAGCATGGCGATGAACGCGAACTCGCCGCCGCGGTAGGGAAGCCGCACCGCCTTGAACGCGTCGCCCGCATAGCAGTCCGCCTCGCCAGACTGCGACATGAACGAAGCTTCGCGCGCCGCGCCCGCGAACTCGCCGCGGTACGACCTATCTGGGTCGAACGGCCGCTCCCACTTCGCAGTGAAGTAAGCGACGTTGACGAGCAAGAGCTGTTCGGACTTGTCAATGTCGTCCACGACCTCGGTGATCGCGCCGTCGGTGCTCTCCTTCACCCACTGGTCAACGAGCCGCTTGGGCTCGATCCCGGCTCCACCGAGGTTCTTCACGCTCGCCCCATAGCTCGCACCCATCCGCGACATGTAACCTGGGTCGAGCGCGACCGGCCATACGGCGAAGAGGGCCGCTCCCACGCGCAGCGGCCTTCCGTCCAGCGCGTCCAAACGGTTCAGCAATGCGCGCTGGCTCTCGTTGAACGCCTTGCGGTCGTCCTCAGTGACGTCGAACAGCCGCATCAGCTCGTCGTGCGCACTGGTGGAGCTTCCGTTGAGCACGAGCGCGAGGTCGTGCGAGACGCTCAGCGGCGACACGACCTGGTTGCCGCCGGAGCCCATCTCCATCGCCTCGGCGAGCTGGAACGCGATGTCGTTGAGGCGCGAGTAGTTCGGGGCGTCGCTGGCGCTCGGCAGTCGCGAAGTCGAAGGCGGCGGGAGCTTGTACTCCGGGCCCCACTTGCAACCGGCGACAAGAACGAGGGCGAGCGCCGCGAACCGCCTCATGCGGCCATTATACGGCTTCGCCGAGATAGGCCTCGATGACCTTCGGGTCGCACCGGATCGCTTCCGGCCCGCCGCGCGCGATCTCTTCGCCGTGGTCCAGCACCACGATGTGCTCGCACAGCCCCATCACGAACCGCATGTCGTGCTCGATGAGCAGCACGGTCTTGTCGAAGTCGTCGCGCAAACGCCGCACGGTCTTCTGCAGGTCAGCCTTCTCATAAGGGTTCATGCCGGCCGCTGGCTCGTCCAGCAGGATCAGGTCCGGCTTTGTCGCCATCGCGCGCGCGATCTCGAGCCGCCTTTGCTTGCCGTAAGGCAAGTCGCTCGCTCGCACGCCCGCGACGTCGTCCAGGTCCATGACTTTGAGCAGCTCGTGCGCCTCCTTCTTGAGCTCTTCGGTCTCGTTCACCGACCACGGCATGTAGGTCAGCGCGCTCAGCAGCCCTGTCTTGTGCCGTAGGAACCCGCCGACCACCACGTTCTCGAGCACGCTCATGGACTTGAACAGACGGATGTTCTGGAACGTGCGGCAGATCCCCTTGCGGGCGATCTTGTGCGGCTGCAGGCCGTTGATCCGCTCGCCCTTGAACAGGATGTCGCCGCTCGTCGGAGTGTAGACGCCTGTGATGAGGTTGAAGCACGTCGTCTTTCCCGCGCCGTTCGGCCCGATCAGCCCGAAGAGCACGCCCTTCTGCAGCTCGAACGAAACGTTGTTGACGGCGACGAGCCCGCCGAACTTGATCGTCGCGCCCTTGAGCTCGAGCACTGGTCCGTTCACGCGCTGGCCTCCTTGGGCCGGTTGATCCGCAAGACCTTCTTGACCAGTTCCCAACTGAACTCGTGGTGTGCCAGCACGCCCTGCGGCCGGAGAAGCATCACGACGATCAGCGTACCGGCAAAGATGACCATGCGGAGCTTGCTGACCTCGAGCTGCATCTCAGAGAGGGCCGGGATCTGTTGCAACCCGACGCTTAGGATCAGCTGAGCGACGAACCCTGCCGCGATCGCAGCAAAGATGATCCCCGTCTTCTTGGCAAACGTCCCGTGAAACCGCACAGTGAGCCGCTTGATGGCGGCGACGACGAGCACGATGGCCAATATCGAGGCGACGAACGCTGCGGCGGTGATCATCAGCGGGTTGCCTTCCCCGTCCTTGAGCCCGCGAAGGACCTCGGGGATCCCGAACAGCGCAATGGCGGCAAGGGTCGAACCGGTGATCGAGCCGGTGCCGCCGAGCACGACCATCGTCAAAATGATGAAGCTGACCTCCATCTTGAAGTTCTCGGTCGTGATAAACCCCTCGTGGTGTGCAAAGAGCACGCCGGCGGCGCCGGCGAACATCGCGCCGATCACGAAGGCCGTCACCTTCGTCCGGGTCACGTTGACACCCATCGCGGATGCCGCCACCTCGTCCTCGCGGATCGCCAGGAAAGAGAGGCCGTGCGCGCTCTTGAGCAGGTTCCGAGAGACGGCGATACAGCAGACCGCGAGAAACCAGACGAGCCAGAGCGGATGAATCTTGGTGATTCCCTCATACCCGTACGCACCGCCGATCTCTGAGATGTTGATCGTGATGATCCGGATGATCTCGCCAAAGCCGAGCGTGACGATCGCAAGGTAGTCCCCTCTGAGCTTGAGCGAAGGCAGGCCGACCACAAAGCCCACCAGGCCAGCGGCCACGGCGCCGACCACGATGAGCATGAGCAGCCAAGGGAGCGACGCAACGCCGAACTTCGCGTAGAACGTGACGGTCAAATACCCGGTCACGTACGCACCGATGTGATAGAAGGCGGCATGACCGATCGAAAACTGTCCGCAGATGCCATTGATGATGTTCAGGCTGACGGACAGGACAACGAACAGGCCGGCAAGGAACGCGAGCCGTGTCCAATAGGCCTCACCGATCGCCCCGAACAGAAATTCAATGCCAAAGCAGAGCCCGAGCGCGAGCGCCAATGACAGGACCCGCGATCCCCAGGCCCTCATACTTTCTCCACCGCGGACGAGCCTAGCAGTCCACCGGGCCGGAACAACAGCACGACGATGAGGATAACAAACGCGAACGCGTCCTTGAAGCTCGAATAGCCCGCCCACACGACGAGCCCTTCCGCGACGCCCATGAGCAGCCCACCGAGCACCGCACCAGGGATGTTCCCGATGCCGCCAAGGACGGCGGCGACGAATGCCTTTACGCCGGGGACCAAGCCGTAGAACGAGGTCAGCGGGGTGCCAAGGAACGTCGCGTTCATCATCGCCCCTGCGCCGGCTAGGGCAGAACCGATGATAAACGTCACGGCGACCACCCTGTTCACGTTGACACCCATCAGCGACGCCGCGTCGAAGTCGTGAGACACCGCGCGCATAGAGCGGCCCGTCGCCGTCTTCATGACGAGGTGCCGCAGCCCGATCATGAGCACGATCGCCGTCACGAACATGATGAACTGGCCCGTCGGGATGCTCACCGAGACGGACTGGTCCTCGACCAGGCCCTTGAGGTTGTTCGCCTCGAGCGCAGCGGCCTGGAACGCGTCGCGTGCAGCCAGCCCTTCCGGTGGGAGGCTGAACTCATCCCAGCTGTTCTCCGTCACCATCGTGTCGAACGTCACCTTCAACTCGTCCGCCCGGCCTTGCGCGTCCTCGTACTTGTGTGCGAGCCCTTCAGGAGGCGGGCTCAGATAGAAGTGCATCGAGCCCCTGTAAGGGTTGACCGACTCGGGGATGCTCGGAGGCGGGGCAACGGGCAGGAACAACTGGCCCGTGAACTGGATGAACAGTGAAACGCCGATCGCGGTGATCAGGGCCGCGATCCTGGGCTGGCTCCGCATCGGCCGATAGGCGAAGTACTCGATAAGGACGCCGATGATGGCGCAGCCGACCATGCTCGCCAGCATCATGACGACGAGCGTGATCGCTTGAGGCTGGAACTTCGCGAGGACCAACCCGAGCGCTCCCATGACGGCCAGGCCCACACCGATAAGCGCCTTGCCCGTGTCCTTCTTCCTCGCGCGCGCGATCCTGTAGAGCACAAACGTGCCGACGACTCCAAGGACGATGAGCGCGACGGAGCCGCTCGCGAATGCATCGGGTGCGATAATCGTCGTCGCCATCCGGGCGGACGCGTTCCCGATCGCCACCCAACTGATGAAAAGCCCGATGTAAGCACCGAGCATGAAGATCTCGCCGTGCGCGAAGTTGATCAGCTTGAGGATCCCGTACACCATCGTATAGCCCAGTGCGATCAGGGCATAGATGGACCCGGCCAGGATCCCAAGGACAAGTTGTACTGGCAGGGTTTTTAGGTCGCCTTCAAACCCTGCCAGTAGCGCTCCGGCGTCGTGCATCAACTAGCTGCTGGCCTTTTTAGCGCTTCGATCGACCGGAGTGTAGATCGGATGGCCAGGTGGGTAGATGTCCTCGAAACTGTACGACTTGACCGCCTTGAACCCCGTGCTCTCGACTTCGACGACGAGCGCCGGCTTCATCGGGTTGCCACCCATGCCCTTGAGCGAGATGCTACCGCTCACGCCAGGGAAGTTGACCGTGTTCTCGATCGCGTCAATGATCGGCTGCTTCTCGGTCGAGCCCGCACGCTTGATAGCGTCAATCATCAGAGCGGCGGCGTCGTAGCCGAGCGCGCCCATCGTCGTGCCGGGCTTTCCGCCGTTGTACTTCTTCGCCCAAGCGTCCAGGAACGACTTCACTTCTGGCCGGTCCTCCTTCTCGTTGTAGTGGTTGCAGAAGTAGCCGCCGACGATCGCCTGGCCGCCGCTGGAGATCAGCTTGTCGCTGTCCCACCCGTCACCGCCAAAGTACTTCACGTTCGACAGGCCGAGGGTCCCCGCCTGTTTGACGATCGGGCCGACCTCGGTGAAATAGCCGCTCAGGAAGATCCCCTGCGGATTCCGCGCCTTGACGCGGGTCAGCTGGGCCGTAAAGTTCGTCTGCTTGGACTCGTACGACTCCTCCGACACAATCTCGCCGCCGAGCTTGACATAGTAGTCCTTGAAGGTCTTGGACAGGTACTGAGAGTACGGCTGCTTCTCGTCAGTCATGATCGCGACCTTCTTGAGGCCGAGCGCCTCGTAGGCGAACTTCGCCATCACCGGGCCTTGGAAGTCGTCCGTGTAGCAGACGCGGAAGACATTCGCGCCGATCTCGGTGATCGTCGTCTTTGTCGCGCCGACAGCGATGTGCGGCATGTTGGTCTCGCTCGTGACTTGGCTCATGGGCTGCGTGATGCCGCTCGATACCTCGCCGAGGATCCCGACCACGCCGCCTTGGATCAGCTTCTCGGTCGCCGTCTTGCCCTGGTCCGGGGCGCTCGCGCTGTCCTCGACGACGAGCTGGATCTTGTACCCGTCTATCCCGCCCGCGCGGTTCGCCGCGTCCACGGCGAGCTGGGCGCCGTCAATGCAGTCCTTGCCCCAGGGAACGAGCTCCCCGTTCTGGCTCGCGACAAGGCCGATCTTGACCGCTGGCTCCTTCAGGTTGGCGGCCGGATCCGTTGTGTTGCCGTTCCCGTTTGAAGGCGTGTCCCCACCGTTGCAGCCGATCAAAAGACCGATGGCCAGCGTGGCGAGGGTCGCCGTGTAAAGCTTGTTTAGTCCTTTTTCGAGTTTCACGTTACTACCTCTACGAAGATTCATACGGCCCCGACCGGGGCCCTAGTAAGCGGCATTATACAGGAATCCACCCCCGGCCCAGGACGCTCAAAACACGATTCCTGGGATATAGTCAAGCCCAGGGTGGCCAAACCGATCCGGCCTGCCCAGCGTCTGAATAGGATGAGACCAGCATGACAGTCCAGGCCCTTGCCCTCCTCGCCTTAGCACAGGCGCCTACCATCGCCGAAATCCCCTTCCGGATCGGCGACGACGCCATCATCGTGGACGCCAGGGTCAACGGCAAGGACGTCTCCCTCATGTTCGACACCGGCTTCGCCGGCTCCTTCGTCATCGGCCCCCACATCAGCCTCGGCAAGCCCGACGGCAAGATGGGCCTCAAGGACTTCGTCGGAGTCTTCGAGGCCAACACCATCAAGATCAACACGATCGAGTTCGGCGCCCTCAAGCCCCCGGTCGAGGACATGCACGTTGTCCAGCTTCCCACGATGGACTACACGCAGAGCTACGGCACGCACGTGGACGGCATCATGGGCCTCGAACCACTCCGCGGCTACGTCCTAGAGATCAACTTCGAAAAGAACAAGTTCATCGTCCACCCCGACACTCACGACATCAGCAAGCTGCAGCCGGACGGGCAAAAGACCTTCCTGACCCGGATGCTCCCTGTCGGCCACAACTCGATCGAGCTCTCGGTCCGAGTCAAGACCGGAAAGCAGATCATCCTTGCACTCGACACCGGCAATGCGTTCTACGCAACGACACACAAGGACGTCCTCGAGAGCGTAGGGCTCTGGCGCAGCGGGACACAACCCAAGTTCATGCAACAGTCCATGGTCGCCTCCGGCCCCGTGGATTCCTGGAACATCGTCATGGAGGACGCTCAGATCTTCGGCATTCCTGTCGCGAAGAGCGTCTGGAACATCATTGATCTCCCGGCCTCCGACGCCCAGCACCAGGGCACCGTCGGTTTCGGCTTCCTCAAGCACTTCAACGTCACGCTCGACCTCAAGCGCAGGCGAGTCTGGTTTGATAACTTCTCCGGACGGGTCGCCGACGACCCGCCAGCCGAGGTCGGCCTCGCCGCGACATACCATCCGCGCGAGCAAAGGATGTTCATCGTGGACGTCACACCCGACAGCCCGGCCGAACGCGCCGGGATCAAGGTCGGAGACTTCCTCATCTCAGTCGGCGAGGAGAACCTCATCCGCTCCACCTACCGCCACGTCAATTCGCTCCTCACGGGCAAAGAAGGCACCGAAGTGCCGATCGCAGTCTCCAGCGGAGGAGTGCTCAAACGCCTCACCCTCAAGCGCGAGCTGCTCATCAACGTAGGTATCTAGCGAACTGTCCGACGGCGTCGTCGAGCATCGCCTCCGTCAGCCTGCCCGTGAACGTGTTCTGCTGGCTCGGGTGGTAGCTTGCGACGACGGCCTGACCGCCAACCGTCTTGTGTACGGCGCCGTGCGAGAACTTCGGCCGTCCCGGCTCACCCAAGTTTCGAAGCAGTTCGGTCCACGCAATACCGCCCAGGCACAAGAAGGCCCGCCAGGGCCGGAGCGCAATAGTCGCCGCAAGGTGAACGCTGCAGTTCGCCACCTCGTCCCGCGCTGGCTTGTTCCCAGGCGGAGCGCAGTGCGCGATCGCCGTCACCATCACGCGCTCGAGCGCGAGCCCGTCATCAATGGAAACGGAACTTGCCTGGTTCGCCAGACCGGCCCTGTGCAGCGCCCTGTACAGCCAGTCCCCGCTCCGGTCGCCGGTGAACATCCGCCCCGTCCGGTTCGCCCCGTGCGCTGCCGGCGCCAGCCCCACGACCAGCCCCGTCGCCTCCGGGTCCCCGAAGTTCGGCACCGGCCGGCCCCAATACTCCTCCCCGCGGAACGCCGCACGCTTCTCCCGCGCAACCTCCCGGCACCAACCCCTCAGCCGCGGACACGCCTCGCAAGCCACGATCCGCCCATTGACCCCGTCAAACCCCTCCACCACACCTTTCTACCCTCTTCATCCCTCATCCTCCCCTCTCGGGAAAGGTCTGTGTAGACGCAGCCCCCTCGGGTAGGGAGGGGGTGTGAACTGTAGAAGTCCTTTCCTCACCAAACCCGTCTCCCGTCACGCGTCACCCGCCACCCCCGTAGAATAACCCCAGATGCCGATCTACGAATACGAGCTCAAGGACGGAGAGTGCCAAATGTGTCCGGGCCGCTTCGACGCCCTCCAAGGCATCGGCGACGACCCGCTCCAACACTGCCCCGGCTGCGGGCTCCCATGCCGGCGCGTCGTCAGCAGCGTCTCGATCAAGGTCCGCACCGCCGCCGACCCAGAGGCCGCCGCAAAGAAGGGCCTCACGACATGGAAGCGCGCCAAGAAAGGCGAATGGGAAAAAGTCGCCGGCCCCGGCGTAGACGCGATCGTCAGCTCAGAAGAAGACAGACAAGCGATCAAAGAAGAGGAGAGGAAAAAGAAGACCCTCGACCTCGACGACCCCTAGGTTCCCACCCCGAGGCTCTCCTCAAAACCACACATCACGTTCATCGCGTGTACCATCTGCGCCGCCCCGCACTTGCCGTCCCGGTCCGCCATCACCTGCACCGTCAATAACGAGCTCCCATCACCCACAGTGTGCGACAAGCGATAGCAAGCGTACGGGCGACCGATCACCGTCCCCGCGTCCCAAACCCCCTCGCTCGACTCGCGCACATAAAAGCTGTGCGCAAAGCTCTCGCGGTAAAGACCATCAATCTCCCCCCAGTCCCCAGGCGTCGGCACCATCGCCACGATGTTCGCCGCCACCGCGCCCTTCAAGTCCTCGTCACCGACAGAAACAACCACTCCGCCGCCCCAACCCTCGCGCGCAAGAAACGCACCCACCGTCCCATCGTCAACCCCACCAGCCACCTGCACCACCGGCTCCTCCAAAACCAGCCCCGCACGCGCCAGCGGGCCCAGCCCCACAAGCGCCAACGTCGCCACCGCCCCGGGCACAGACGCCCTGTCACAGCACACCAAGGGATTGTTGTCCATCAGCTCGACCAGCCCCGCGACCTCGAGCGAAGGATCGCCGACCACCAGCTCGCGCCGCCACTCACCTTGAAGAACAGAGAGCCCGTCAAACGAGCCATCAACAAGAACGACACCAGGGTGCGCCGACAACAAGCGAGCCAGCACAGGGTCGGAGGGCCGGACGATCTCAACCATGCCCACTAACCGATGCTCAACAGCTCGACCTCGACCCAGATGATCTGGTTGCCCTGGATCGGCCCATATCCGCTGCGGCCGAACGACAGCGCAGGCGGTATCCAGATCTTGCGGACGCCGCCCACCTTCATCCCGCGCACGCCCGCGTCCATCCCTTTGATCACCTGCGTCGCCCCGACGCGGAACTCCAGCGGCGTCCCGCCCCCAGCCTTGTCGCCGCGCTTGCGCGAATCGTCGAACTCCAACCCGTTCAGGTACGTGCACTTGTAGTGGCACTTCACTTTGTCGCCCTCCTTCACCTCCCGGCCGCTCCCGACCTTGACGTCCTCAAAGTCGTACACCGACTCCTCGCCCGGCTTGATGAAGTCCAGCACCGTGACACGGAACTTCAGGTCCTGCTTCGGCCCGATGTTGCCTTCCGGACGCCCATCGATCCCGTAAGCCTTCTGCCAAGGGATCACCATCTCGCGGACCCCGCCCCGCTTCATCCCCATGATCCCCTCCTCCATCCCAGTGATCACGTCCCCCGCACCGACCTGCAGCGAGAGCGGCGGGTTCACCTTCGCCCCCGTCTCGTCCGTACGGTCGTTCCGGTCGAACGCCACCTCCGAGCCAGGAAATGTACCGATGTACTCGACGTTGACGATGTAGTCCTTGCCGATCCCCTCGCCCTCCCCGACAGTCACGTCCGTGACCTCCACGGGGCGGTCAAGCGCCAGCTCCGGATCGGGCTCGGCCTGGCCCGCCTCCTCCTTGCATCCGGCCAAGACGACCAAAAGCGCACCGGCCACCGCCACCACCGGCCAAAGACGATCAAAGAAGCGCATCACTGTTAGCAACAATCGTACCTGCCACCTAATTCCCAGCCCTCAGCCCTCAGCCTTCAGCCCTCAGGCCCCCTCCCCGGTATCCTCCCCCCCAGCGTGGCCGCAAAGACCAAGAAAGACGAACCTAAATCCCCCGCCACGGTCACCAACCGCCGGGCCAGGCACGACTACGAGTTCGTCTCCTCATACGAGGCCGGCATCGCCCTCCAGGGCTCAGAGGTCAAAAGCGTCTTCGCAGGCAAGGTCAACATGGCCGACGCCTACTGCCAGGTCAAAAACGGAGAGCTCTGGATCACCAACCTCGACATCGAGCCCTACAAGAACACCGCCACCTCCTTCGTCCCCGACCGACGGCGCGAACGCAAGCTCCTCATGCACAAAAAGGAGATCGCGCTCATCGCCCGCCGCTCGCAAGAGAAGGGCCTCTCCATCGTCCCCTTCAAGATCTATTTCAAAAACGGCCGCGCCAAGCTCGAACTCGCCCTCGCCCGCGGCAAGAAGCAGTACGACAAGCGACAGGCGCTGAAGGAGAAGGACGAACGCAGGGACCTGAAAAAGGGCCTCGACGCCTGAGGCCACACATCCCCTATTCATCCCTCATCTTTTCCCCTCCATCGGCAAACAGACCGACGAATGTGCCACAATGTCAATAGAGCCTCACTTTGAAGCTCTAACAACCTCAATCTAAAGCGCAAGGCGACGCCGCGCCTTCGGAGAGCAAAATCGAAGTTTCGAGCATGCGGCGCACGGGATCAGCCGGCTGCACAAAAGCAGCGCGCGCCCTCAATAACAATGATTGATCAAAAGCTGAACACCACCACCACCACCAAACGCCTGCAGGTCGCGGACCTGCTCCCGATCGCCAAGACAGACGAGCAACTCCAACAACTCGCCGAGATCGAGGTCCCGGACCCGATCAAAGACCCGATACCACAAGAGGAGATCACGCACCGCAAGTTCGACGGCGGCGCCTTCTGGCACAAGATCCCCGCATTCGGCAAGACCGACGAGGACGAGTTCCTCGACTGGAAGTTCCAGAACAAGAAGACAGTCCGCACTGTCGCACAGCTCGAAGAGACCGTCGGCGAGCTGGTAGACCCAGAGTTCTTGGACGACGTCAAGGAGGGGATGAGGCTCGCACCGATGAACATGCGGCTCTCCCCCTATGTGGTCAGTCGCATTGACTGGTCCGAACCGTACACCGACCCGCTCCGCCGACAGTTCATCCCCGTCGCCTCCACGCGCCTGCCGGACCACCCGCGGTTGCAGCTCGACTCGCTGCACGAGCGCAAGGACTCGCCAGTGCGCGGGCTGGTGCACCGCTATCCGGACAAGGCGCTGTTCCTTCCCATTGACGTGTGCCCCGTGTACTGCCGGTTCTGCACGCGCAGCTACGCGATCGGCGGCGACACGGACAATGTCACCAAGCACGAGTACAAGCCGGACGTCAAGCGCTGGAACAGAGCGCTCGCCTACGTCGCCTCGCGCCCGGAGATCGAAGATATCGTCATCAGCGGCGGCGACGCCTATATGCTCACACCGAAGCACCTGCGCTACTTCGGCGAGACCCTGCTCGCCATCCCTCACGTCCGACGCATTCGGTTCGCGACCAAGGGGCTCGCTGTCATGCCGATGAAGGTCCTGACCCACGACGAATGGACCGACACGATCGTGGACCTCGCCGAAAAGGGCCGCGAGCTCGGCAAAGAGGTGTGCGTACACACGCACTTCAACACCGTGAACGAGATGTCGGCGATCACCAGAAAGGCCCTCGGCCTGCTGTTCAAGCGCGGCGTGAAGGTGCGGAACCAGGCCGTCATGATCCGTGGCGTCAACGACAGCGCGGATCACATGGTGGAGTTCAACCGCAAGCTCTCCTACGTCAACGTGCAACCGTACTACGTGTACCAGCACGACATGGTGAAGGGCGTAGAAGAGCTGCGGACGACCGTCGGCCAGACCGTGGAGATCGAGCGGCACTCGCGCGGAGCGACGGCAGGGTTCAACACCCCCACGTACGTCAACGACGTTCCCGGCGGCGGCGGCAAGCGCGACGTCCACAGCTTCGACCACTACGACCCGGTGACCGGCGTCAGCGTCTACCGCTCGCCAAACGTGGACGCACGCGCCGCCTATCTCTACTTCGACCCGCTGGATCAACTTCCCGAAGAAGGGCGGAAGCGATGGAGCACCGGCGACCACGGCGCGATCGTGAGCGAGGCGCTCGCTGCGGCCGGGATGGAGGACTATGAGCCCGTCCACTGACAAGCCGATCCTCAGCGAGGGGTTCAAGATCGGCCGCGCGACCAAGCCCGTGCTCGTAGACCCCTATAACAGGAGGTTCAAGCTGATCGGCTGGACGGCCGAGGACGTCGGCCTCGTCGGCCTGCACACCGTCTGCGAGCGGGCCGGCGCAGCGACCAAGGGCATCGCCTACTCTCGCCAACCGAGCAAGTCGGCGTTCGAGGCCCTCGGCTTCAACTATGAGGCCGTGATCGAAGGCTACTTCGCTGACGGGTCGGACGCGCACCTGTTCTCTTGCTTCTTCGACGCGCGCCGCGGGCGCCTCAACCCGAACGAGCGCGCGCACGAGGTTCTCCGGGAAGCCATGTCCAAGAAGATCGGAAGCTCGGAGGTCCCCGTCTCTATGACTTCTCGCCGCGCCAGCCCGAGCGACGCTGCAGCGCTGCACGGTTTCCTCGCCGCGCGCTTCGACGACTACCCGACCCCGATTTCGAAGGACTTCCTTGCCGACGAGATGGGTCATGAAAGGACGCTGTTCCGCGTCTGCATGTTGGACGGGGAGATCGTCGCCTGCTGCAGCGCGGAGATAGATCACGACAACGGCAACGCGGAGATCAGCGACTGTGCGACGCGACCGGACGTCCGCGGCAAGGGCATCGTCTCAGCGCTCATCCGCGAGGTCGAGCGCGACATCGCCTCGCAGTACAAGGTGTCGCACGCGTATTCGCTCGCCCGGGCGGGCGAGGCAGGCATGAACTGCGCGCTGGCCAAGTGCGGCTATCGGTTCACCGGCCGCCTCGTCAACAACTGCCGGATGCCGAACGGCTGGGAGTCCATCCACGTATGGTGCCGACCCTTAGACGCTTAGTCTGTCTCTTGCTGATGGCGTGCGGAGTTGCCAACGCGCAGTTGCGCGATGGCGAACTCAGCCTGGCAATGTCTGGCGCGTTCCAGCCGTTCTCCATCACCGACTCGTCAGGCGCGCTCGTGGGCTTCGACGCCGACATCGCGACCGAGATCGCCCTGAGGCTGGACCTTGAGCCGGAGCTCGTGCAGATTGACTGGTCGGGGATCCAAGCGGGGCTCCAGACCAAGCAGTACGACTTGATCTGCGGCTCGATGGCGATCACGGTCGAGAGGCTGCAGACGATGCACTTTACGCTGCCCTACTATGTGAGCGGCGCGCAGATATTCGTGCGCAGCGGCACCGATTCGATCCGAGGACTGAGCTTCGGCGTCACCGAGGACTCGACTTACGCCGCCTATATCTCCGAGCATCCGGACGAGTTTCCGGGCGTCACCGTCCTACAGTTTGGCAGCGAGGCAGAAATCGTCGCAGCGATGCAGTCGGACAAGGTGGACGCGTTTGTCAGCGACCTGATCGTCGGTGGGTTCTATGCGTCGAAGGCGAGCGGCGTCGAGGTCGTGCCCTATGGAGGGCTGCTCTATGAAGAAGCCTGCGGCATTGCCGCGCGGCAAGACGACGCGGCCCTCGTCATGCGCGTCAACGGCGCGCTGTTCGCAATGGTGCAGGACGGCACCTACGCGCGCATCTTCAACAAGTGGGTCGGTTCCGAGCCCGACCTTGCCGTGCTCATGTCCTCGTGGGGCGAGTTTGCGGGCGAGATCCCGGCCTCGGCCGCCACGACAAGCCAGGGCGACGCGGAGTTTGTGACGGACGTCTCAGGGATGTTGCCGCTGCTCGCCAAGGGCGCGGGGCTGACCATACTCCTATCCGCGCTGACGGCCGTCATCGCTCTCTTCAGCGGGACGCTCATCGGCGTCGGCTGCATCGCCCGCTCGAAGATCGTGAACGTGCTCTCGACGGGCTATATCGCCCTAGTGCGCGGCACGCCCCTCCTCGTCCAGCTCTTCATCTCCTATTTCGTCATCGCGACGCTCCTGAACCGGGTCGCGGGGCACGAGATCATGGGCGCCTTCGGCGCCGCGCTGTTCGCGCTGGTCTTGAACACGACCGCCTACAACGCCGAAACGATCCGTGGCGGCATCGCGAGCGTCGAGGCCGGACAGTGGGACGCGGCCGCGACACTCGGCATGAGGCGACCGATGCTCCTCAAGAGGATCGTCCTGCCGCAGGCGTTCAGGAACTCCCTGCCTTCGCTCGGGAACAACCTCGTCGTGCTGATCAAGGACACGTCGCTCGTCGGAGCCATCACGCTGATCGAGCTCACCTACTCGGCGAGGAACATCGTCTTTCAGACAGGACAGGCCTTCGTGCCGTTCTTCGTGGCGGCGGCGTTCTATCTCGTCATTATCACGTCGGTGAGCCTCGCAGTAAGGGCGGCAGAGGCACGGTTGGGGCGCGGCAAGCGAGACGCGAGGATGGCGGCTTGAGCAAGGTTGATGTGATCGTCAACGGGCTCAACAAGTCGTTTGGCTCGAACCACGTGCTGCGTGGAGTGGACATCGAGATCCATGCCGGGCAGGTGCTCGCGCTCGTCGGGCCCTCCGGCTCAGGAAAGAGCACGTTCCTGCGGTGCCTCAACTTGCTAGAAATGCCCGACAGTGGCACCATCCACTGGAACGGCGAGGACGTGCCGTACAAGACCATGTCCCCATTGCAGCTCTCCGAGCACAGAGTGCGCATGGCGATGGTCTTCCAGCACTTCAACCTCTTCCCGCACCGTACAGCGATCCAGAACGTCACCGAGGGCCCGGTCCACGTGCTCGGACGGAGCGAAGTCGAAGCGGGCAAGCAGGCGATGGAGCTCCTCGACCGCGTCGGCCTAGCCGACAAGGCCGACCACTGGCCCCCGCAGCTCTCGGGCGGCCAGAAGCAGCGCGTCGCCATCGCGCGAGCGCTCGCGATGGACCCTCAGGTCCTCCTTCTCGATGAGGTCACGAGCGCGCTGGACGTCGAGATCGTAGCGGGCATCAACGACCTTCTGGCCGAGCTGGCGAAGGGCGGCATGACCATGGTCATGGTGACCCACGACCTGCGCTTCGCACGTTCCGTCGGCGACCAACTAGTCTTCATGGACGAAGGCAGGATCGTCGAGTCCGGCACCCCCGACGCCCTCATCGAATCACCCCAGTCCCCTCGCCTCAACGAGTTCCTCGCAGCCGTCCTCTAACCCTCGGACCCTGACTCCCCAACCCCCGCAACTCGTGACTCGCTACCTACTCACTCGCCCCTCTTAGTCGTACGCGAACGACGTCGTTCCCGCGCCGGTCTCGGACCGCCGAGCATCCCTCTCCCGCTCCACCGACCCGGGATCACAACAAGACCTAGTGAGCGGGAGAGGTTAGGTGAGGGCCCGCGCCCCGTTGACTTGAGCCGCCCCCATCGGTGGAGGTCAGAGTTGACTTTCGCCTTTCGCCCTCAGCCCTCAGCCTTCCTCCCCCTAGGGAGGGGGTTGTCAATGAAAGTTCTTCCGACTGTCACTCCAGAGCCCATTCACCGTCGAAGACTGTCTCAGCCGGCCCGGTCATGAACACATGGCCGTCCTCCGCGTACTCGATCTTCAACCGCCCGCCCGGCAGGTCCACGTCCACCTCGCGCCCGGTAAGCCCGTTCAAAAACGCCGCCACGGCAGAAGCGCACGCGCCGGTCCCGCAAGCCAGAGTCGCCCCCGCCCCCCGCTCCCAAGTCCGCTGCACGATCCGTCCACGGTCCAACACCTGAACAAAGTGGACGTTCGTCCGGTTAGGGAACAGCTCATGCCGTTCGAGCAAGGGACCCAGTTTCGCGAGATCAATCGCGCTGGCGTCATCCACGAGCAAAACGAGGTGCGGATTTCCCATCGAAACCGCCGTCCCCCGAAACTGCCCCCCTACTCCCACTTCCTGCCCCACAAACCTCTCGTCCGCCGGCCCCGTCATCCCGATCTCCCCGCGGGTCAGCCGCGCGACCCCCATGTCCACCCGCACCATCCCGCCCCCAGCGTCCTCCAAAACCAGCAGCCCCGCCCCAGTCTCCACCGGGATCCGAAGCACCCC
>JBBDXG010000012.1:0-29598 GCA_040902435.1 Fimbriimonadaceae bacterium | reverse complement strand
ACAAGGAATTTCGCTACCTTAGGACCGTTATAGTTACGGCCGCCATTCACCAGGACTTCACTTCGGTGCTTTGGGTTGCCCCTAACACCTCCGATTAATCTACTGGCATTGGGCAGGCGTCGGCCCCTATACTTCGGTTTACACCTTGGCAGAGACCTGTGTTTTTGGTAAACAGTCGCCTGGGCTGCTTAGCTGCGACCCCGGCAAGCCGGGGCGTCCCTTCTTCCTAAGTTACGGGACTCATTTGCCTAGTTCCTTAACGAGAGTTCTCTCGAACGCCTGAGTCTCCTCGACTCACCTACCTGTGTCGGTTTGCGGTACGAGTGGCAACAGTGTATAGCCTTTGGAGCTTTTCGCGGCCCCTGTCAGTTCCAGTTCGGTTCAGCCGAAGCATCCCCTTCCCCCTGTTCGGCCTTTGTGCCACTCTTCCAAGTGGCCCAGCCTCCCAGTAGCCCGGAACAACCAACGGTCCGGGGTGGAATATTCAGAAGCGTCCTTCCAGTGCACACTGCGCCAGGTCCGGAATATCAACCGGATGTCCATCGGCTACGCCTTCTGGCCTCGCCTTAGGTACTCGCCTAACCTCCGTCTGACGAACATAGCCGGAGAAACCTTAGGTTTTCGGCGCTGGGGATTCTCACCCCAGTGATCGCTACTCATGCCTGCATTCTCACTCGTGCACGCTCCACCGCTGCTTACGCTGCGACTTCACTGCCTGCACGACGCTCTCCTACCGATCATCCCTCATGGGTGATCCCGAAGCTTCGGGAGACGACTTTAGCCCCCATACATTTTCCGCGCAAGTTCACATTCGGCCAGTAAGCTGTTACGCACTTTTTAAAGGATGGCTGCTTCTAAGCCAACCTCCTGGCTGTTTATGCGAACTCACATCGTTTCACACTTAGTCGTCGTTTAGGGCCCTTAGCTGTCGATCTGGGCTGTTTCCCTTTTGACCACGGAGCTTATCCCTCGTAGTCTCACTGCGACGCTAATCACACGGTATTCGGAGTTTGAGTGGGTTCGGTAAGCGGGTAAGCCCCCTAGCCCAGTCAGTGCTCTACCCCCGTGTGACAACACATCACGCTGCACCTAAATGCATTTCGGAGAGAACCAGCTATCTCTGCGTTCGATTGGCATTTCACCGGACTAACCACAGTTCATCCCGAGACTTTTCAACGTCTATGAGTTCGGTCCTCCATGAAGTGTTACCTTCACTTCAACCTGACCATGGCTAGATCACGCAGTTTCGGGTCTGCCAACAATGACTGGACGCCCTATTCAGACTCGGTTTCCCTTCGGCTCCACGGCTTAACCGCTTAACCTCGCCAATGTTGACAACTCGCAGGCTCATTCTGCAAAAGGCACGCCATCGCACGTGACGGGATTGCTCCCGACATAGTGCTCTGACTGTTTGTGGACGACACGATTTCAGGTTCTATTTCACTCCCCTCCCGGGGTTCTTTTCACCTTTCCCTCACGGTACTGGATGCACTATCGGTGACAAGTCGTACTTAGCCTTGCCCGGTGGTCCGGGCGGATTCACACGGAGTTCCTCGTGTTCCGTGTTACTCAGGAACACCCTGAGTTCGGTTGGAATTTCGAGTACGGGGCCGTCACCCTCTATGGCAGCGCGTTCCAACGCTTTTCCTCTTTTCCTTCCTGATACTCGTTTCTGACCACCCAAACCCAAGACCCTTGCGGGCCCTCGGTTTGAGGGATCAGTGGATGCCCTACAACCCCAGATGGCATGCCGTCTGGTTTAGGCTGGTCCGCTTTCGCTCGCCGCTACTTACGGAGTCTCTTCGGTTTCTTTTCCTCGGGTTACTTAGATGTTTCAGTTCACCCGGTGCCCTCCACACGCCCTATGGATTCAGGCGTGGGTGCCGCGGTATTAACCGCGACGGGTTTCCCCATTCGGATATCTTCGGATCGTCGCTCTTGTGCAGCTCCCCGAAGCGTTTCGCCGCTTACGCGTCCTTCGTCGGCAACTTGTCCCTAGGCATTCGTCGTGCGCCCTCAGTAGCTTTATATTAATTCGAGTTGTTTCGCTCGATGCCTTTAACGCACAAACTACTCACCACTATGCGACTGTCAAAATGCTCTGGCCTCGTGTGGGCACCGGCTTGGGCAGAACACCCACCGGCAAGGGCAGATCATACCGGAAGACCCGTCCCGAGTCAAGCCTCTTGAACCTATTTCCAAAAACCGGGACCAGTGGCGAGGGGGAGGGGCGGGGGAAGGATGAGGGATGAAGGATGAAGGATGACCGGGGGCGGGGAGGACCCGTTACCCGTCACCCGTTACCCGTTACCCGTCACCCATTACCCGTCACCCCTCACACCTTGGCCCGCTCGAAGATCGTCAGGCCGGCCTTGTTCCAGTCTGCAATGAACCGTTCCAGGCCCGAGTCGGTCAGGGGGTGCTTGAAGAGCTGCTCCATCACCTTGTAGGGCATCGTGGCGATGTGGGCCCCCACGGCCAGCGAGTCCGCGACGTGCTGGGGGTGCCGGACCGACGCTACCAGGACCTCGCTCTTGAACCCGTACTGCTCCACCATCAGGACCGTCGCCGCGACGGCGTCCATGCCGTTCCCGCTCAGGTCGTCCACGCGGCCCACGAAGTTGCTGATGAACGTCGCGCCGCCCTTCGCCGCCAGGAGCGCCTGTGAAACGCTGAACACGAGCGTCACGTTGGTCCTGATCCCTTTGTCGGTGAGCGTCCGCACGAGCTGCATGCCTGCCTCGATCATGGGGACCTTGACCACGATCTGCTTGTGCCAGCTCGAAATCTCTAGCGCCTCCTTGAGCATCGCGTCGTAGTCGGTGGCGACGACTTCGGCGCTGATCGCGCCTCCGGGGACGAGCTCACAGATCTTGAGCACGGTCTCGCGGAACCCCTTTCCGCTCTTCGCGATCAGGGTCGGGTTGGTGGTCACTCCGTCGAGGACGCCCCACTCGGCGGCCTTGCGAACCTCTTCGACGTCGCCCGTGTCCAGGAACAGCTTCATCTGCCCTATTGTACGCGGGTGCGGGGACCGGGGGCTGAGGGCCGAGGGCTGAAGGCTGAGGGCTGGGAGAAGTCGAAAGGCAGTTGAAGTCAGGGCGGTGCGGATATCCTCCGTGCATGTCGCTCTCGCGGCACTCCGACACGATCGTCGCGCCGATCACCGCAGTGGGCGGTGCGGTGGCGGTCGTGCGGGTCTCTGGGCTGACGGCCTGGTCGGTCGGGGCGGCTGTGTTTTCGCCTTGGCCCTCGCCGGTCGAGCCGCACCGGGCCGTCTACGGGCGGTACTCCCACGGCGACGACGGGCTGGCGCTTCCCTTCGCGCCGGGCCGGTCGTACACGGGCGAGGAGTCTGTCGAGCTGTCAGTCCACGGGTCGCTGGCGTCGGTCCAGGCGCTGGCCTCGGCTTGCATCGAGGCTGGGGCACGGACGGCGGAGCCGGGCGAGTTCACTCTGCGGGCCTTTATGAACGGGCGCATGGATCTGACCCAGGCCGAGGGTGTGCGGGACTCGGTGGAGGCCCGGACCGACGCCCAACTGCGGCAGGCGAACCTGCTTCGCGACGGCGCGCTGCGCGACCAGGTCCGCGCCGTTCGGGAGGAGGTCGTCGGCGTGCTCGCCGCGGTCGAGGCCTCGACCGACTTCAGCGAAGAGGTGGGGGAGCTGGACCGCGCTAACGCGCTGCACGTGTGCTCGACCGTGCGTGCGGACTTGCTGCGACTTCTGGACGCCGCGAGCGCCGCACGCGTCATTCGCGAAGGAGTCTCGGTAGCAATCGTCGGCCTGCCTAACGCGGGCAAGTCTTCCCTGCTCAACGCGGTCCTTGGATCTGACAGGGCGATCGTCACCGAGTACCCAGGCACGACGCGAGACACGGTCGAAGAGTGCGTCTCTCTCGGCGGGCTGCTCGTTCGGCTGATAGATACCGCTGGACTGCGCCCGACCGACGACCCTGTCGAGAGCTTCGGGGTCGAACGATCCCGCTTCGCGCTCGAGAACGCCGACGTCGTTTGGTACGTGTACGACGCCTCGGTGGGTTGGACGCCGGCCGACGAAGAAGCCTGGCGGACCATCGAGCGGCCGGCGATCGGTGTCGCGAACAAGTCCGACCTGGCGTCAGGCGATCATGGGATCGAGGTCTCCGCCACACTGGGGACCGGCATCCCGGTCCTGACCGACGTCACGATGGGCGTGATCGGCACAAACGAACAGGGAGCGCTCATTAACGCGCGCCACGCCCCGCTCCTGCAGGAGGTCCTCTGCGCGATTGACCGGGCGGCAGTCACGCTCAGCCAGCCCGTGCCGGACGACTTGGCGGCGGTGGACCTGCAGGCGGCCGTGCGGGCGCTCGGCGAGGTCACCGGGGAGACGACTCCGCCCGACATCATAGAACGCATCTTTCGGGAGTTCTGCATTGGGAAGTAGGGTTTAGAGGCTCGCTTCTGTTTGAACCTATAAACGGAGGCAAAGGGCCGCTTCTTGGAGGGGAAATGGCGCGTTACGGCCCTCACCTAACCTCTCCCGCTCTTCGAGGTTTGTCGTGGCTACGGGTCGGTGGAGCGGGAGAGGGATGCTCGGCGGGCCATGGCATGTGGCAGATCCAGGGTTGGGCCCGGTCTGCCGCGTGTGTACATCCAAGCGGGGCCGATGCACGCGCGCGGCCAGACCGGGGCATCCGGTGCGGGTTAGGGAGTGGGGCGGAAGGGACATCTCCAGTTTGCCCCTCACCCCTCCCTCTCCCCAGGGTACGGAGAGAGGGGGCCAAGGTGCGGCCAGTTTGCCCAGGTTTGGAACTGGTTTTCCCCGGCCAAGCCTATAATCGTTGAGTCACCGGCTCAAGGGCGAAATGAGGTTTGACAAGCTAACGGTCGGGGCCCAGGAGGCCTTTCAGGATGCGCAGCGCCAGGCTGTGGAGCACCAGCACCAGGCGGTGGAGCCCGAGCACTATCTGCTCGCTATGCTGGACGTTTCGGGCGGGGTCGTCACTTCCCTGCTGGACAAGCTCGACGCGCGGCCCTCTGCGATCAGGGAGGACGTCGCGGCGGAGCTGCGGCGCGCGCCCAAGGTCTCGGGGGCGGTGCAGCACGGCTCGTCCATCGGGAGCCGGCTCACGACGGTCTTCAACGGCGCGTTCCAGGAGGCCGACAAGTTGGGCGACGCGTACGTTTCGACCGAGCTCGTCCTGCTGGCGATGCTCGACGACAAGGGCGCATCTGGCAGCGCGCTCAAGTCGCACGGTGTGACGCGGGAGTCGCTCTTGGCGGGGATCGAGGAGGTCCGCGCAGGGCGCAGCGTGAGCGACCCGAACGCAGAGTCGCACTACCAGGCCCTGGAGAAGTACGGCATTGACCTAACCGCGCGTGCGCGGGCAGGAAAGCTCGACCCTGTGATCGGGCGCGAGGAGGAGATCCGCCGCGTGATCCAGGTTCTGAGCCGCCGGACGAAGAACAACCCCGTCCTGATCGGAGAGCCCGGCGTCGGAAAGACCGCTGTCGTCGAGGGGCTCGCGCAGCGCATCGTCGCCGGCGACGTGCCGGAGGGGCTCCGCAACAAGTCGGTCGTTTCGCTCGACATGGGCGCGCTCGTCGCCGGTGCGAAGTACCGTGGCGAGTTCGAGGAGCGGCTCAAGGCGGTCCTCGACGAGATCAAGAGGTCCGACGGCCAGATCATCCTGTTCATTGACGAGATGCACACGCTCGTCGGCGCCGGCAAGGCCGAGGGCTCTCTCGACGCCGCGAACATGCTCAAGCCGATGCTCGCGCGCGGCGAGCTGCGCTGCGTGGGGGCGACGACCCTGAACGAGTACCGACAGCACGTCGAGAAGGACAAGGCGCTCGAGCGGCGGTTCCAGACTGTCTACGTCGGGGAGCCGAGCGTCGAGGAGACGATCTCGATCCTGCGCGGGCTCAAGGAGCGGTATGAGATCCACCACGGTGTGCGGATCACCGACTCCGCGATCGTCGCAGCGGCGGTGCTCGGCAACCGGTACATCACGGACCGCTTCCTACCCGACAAGGCGATTGACCTGATTGACGAGTCGGCAAGCCGGCTGAAGATCGAGATTGACAGCGTCCCGCAAGAGCTCGACGTCGTGGAGCGGCAGGTGCGGCAGCTCGAGATCGAGCGCGAGGCGCTGAAGAAGGAGACGGACGACGCGAGCAAGACGCGTCTCAGCGAAGCCGAGAAGAAGCTCTCCGAGCTCTCTGAGCAGGCGAGCGCAATGCGCGCGCGGTGGCAGAACGAGAAGGGCAAGATCGAGCACCTCCGCGCACTCAAGCAACAGATTGACGACCTGCGGGTCGAGCTGCAGCAGACCGAGCGCGACCTCGACTGGACGCGCGCGGCCGAGATCCAGCACGGCCAGATCCCTAAGCTCGAAAAGGAGCTCAACGACGAGCAGAAGACGCTTGCGGACCTGCTCACCGGTTCCAGCGTCCTGCGCGAAGAGGTGACCGAGGAGGACGTCGCGGAGGTCGTGAGCAAGTGGACCGGCGTTCCCGTGAGCAAGCTGCTGCAGGGCGAGATGGAGAAGCTGCTCAAGCTCGAACAGCGACTGACCGAGCGCGTTGTCGGACAGGACGAGGCGCTACAACTGCTCGCCGACGCGATCCGTCGCTCGCGCTCGGGGCTTTCCGACCCGAACCGCCCGATCGGCTCGTTCCTCTTCCTCGGCCCGACGGGGGTCGGCAAGACGGAGACCGCAAAGGCGCTCGCCGAGTTCATGTTCGGCGACGAGCGTTCGATGGTGCGGGTTGACATGAGCGAGTACGGCGAGAAGCACTCGGTCGCGCGACTGATCGGCGCTCCGCCGGGGTACGTGGGATACGAAGAAGGCGGGCAGCTCACGGAGGCCGTGCGCCGTCGCCCCTATTCGGTCGTGCTGCTCGACGAGGTCGAGAAGGCGCACCCCGAAGTCATGAACGTCTTATTGCAGCTCCTCGACGACGGCCGCCTCACCGACGGCCAGGGCCGCACCGTGGACTTCCGAAACTCGGTCGTGATCCTGACCAGCAACCTCGGCTCGCGGTTTTATGCGGAGGGTGCGCTCACAGAGACCGACTTCGAGGAGACGAAGAAGCGGGTGATGGACGTTGTCATCGAGTTCTTCAGACCGGAGTTCATCAATCGCCTGGACGACATCGTCGTGTTCCGGTCGCTTGGCGCCGCCCAGATCAAGCAGATCGTAGCCATCCAGGTGGAGAGGCTGATGGAGCGGCTGCGGGACCGGCGGATCGTGCTCTCGCTGACCGAGCAGGCGCTCACCGAGATCGCGCTGATCGGGTTCGACCCTGTGTACGGCGCGCGGCCACTGAAGCGGGCGATCCAGAAGGAGCTGATGAACCCTCTGTCCAAGCTGATCCTGCAAGGGCAGGTCGTGGACAACCAGAAGGTCTGGGTCGACTTCAAGGACGGCAGGTTCGTGTTTGAACCTGTCGCGGTAGCCTCAGCTTAGGTCAAAAGGTCACGTTTAGTGGCTTTTATAGGCCCACGGCCTGTCTAAAATAAGCAGGAGATGACCATGAGAATCCTTGCCGTTTTCGCTTTCTTGACCCTAGTTGCGACCTCGTTCGCCCAGTCGCGCCCACAGGGCACGTTCTGGCTAGGGACGTCCATCATGTACGAGACCCCCTGGCAGCCTGACCAGAACTACACCTTTGGCTTCGGCTTCGCGCCTGTCGTGCGCGACCGTGGCAGCCGCAACGACGCGAGGTTCGGCCTTGCTTTCGAGGCGGACTTCTATCAGGACCGTCAGCCGCGCGGCCTCGCGATCGTGGGACGCATCGGGCTCGTTGACGGCGGAATCTATGGCGCACCGGGCGTGTACTACGTCTCTCGGCCACGCGACACGAAGGACATTTCATTTAGGGCCGGCGCGCTCGCGCCGTTCGGTTCGCTGCAAGACGGCGACCTGTTGCCGTGGATCCTGGAGCTTGCCGTCGGGTTCCGTTTCTGACGCACAGCGAGGGAGAACGCGAAAGCCCTGGTGCCGAATGGCTCCAGGGCTTCGCTGTCTGTCCTTGCTGTTCTATGGTTGCAAATCAGATAGGCCAACTCGCCGGATACCGGGTCATCGCTTCTGGACCGTCTGCGGCCCTTCGCGAGCCCCCACCTCAGTACACGACAGGTGTTTCTTCCATCGGGTCTTCGGGCACTCTCGGCGCTAGGTTGTAAATGGCGCGCCGCGAGAGACGTATCCGCAAGTCGTAATGGCCTATGCCTACCGACTATGTCGGCCTTCTAGGCTCATTCCATTAGACGCACCAGTGCGACAACTAGTTCTATCGCCGGGATTGTCGTAGGGCCGAAGGGGCGGATTTGAACCTCTTGGCGAAGGCTCGGCTGAAGTGGGCCGAGCTTTGGAAGCCGACGGCATCGGCCACATCGGCCACGCTCATTTCGGACTGAAGGAGGAGCTCCCGGGCCTTTTCCAGCCTCAATGAGACGACGTACTTGTGGAACGGTTGGCGGGTGGCCTGCCGGAACAGGTGCCGAAAGTGCGACGTGCTGAGGTTGAGCTCTTTGGCGACGTCGTCCGCGTCGAGGTCCTCCGCAAACCTACGGGCTAGAGTTTCGAGCGCCCTGTCAATGACGAGCTCGGAGTGGCTGCCGGCGCCGGGGATCCTGCGCTGTGTGAGCCGGTGGATCCGCCGGACCGCGGCGGCGGCGAGGGCGGCCGGATCCTCCGTGCCTTCAAACTCCCGAGCGGCCTCGAGGAGCTCGGTGTGCAGAGAGCGCTGGGGCTCGATCTCGAGCATCGCCGCGACCACTGCGCCGATGAACGTGAGCGTGAGTCCGCGCGCCTCGTCGAGGTCGTCGCCGCACTCGCGCACGCCCTGGCAGAGCTGGTGCAGCGCGCGATCGAACGTCGCCCTGTCGCGCAGTCGCAGGACCGCGCCGATCTCGCTGAGCGCGACGTTGTCGTCGTGCCCCTTGAAGGGGCAGACGCCGGCCCCTTCGAACTCGAAAAGGACGTCGAACACGACGAAGCTCGCTGGCGTGCCGAGGTCGCGCAGGACGACCGATTCGACAGGGACGCCGCCGGCCACCTCGATCGCGATCCGGTCCACGCGATAGCTGACCGCCTCGATCTGTGTGCGTCCGACAGTCTCGACGGACGATCCGTCGCCGTTGAGCCGGTAGACGTCGGACGCGTCGTTGGCGTCGCCGTAGTGCCTTCCCTGCACAAGGTCGCGCCTGTGCACGACCTTGCCGTCGCTCACGAACTGCACGGAGCCGCCGACTGCGCCCGAGGGCTCTACCCCAGGCGAGGCATGGAGGGCGAACACGCCGACGAGGCAGACGCGCTCGAGCCTGCCCGCGCGGGCCGGGACCGCGACCTCGAGGGTCGAGGGCAAGGCCCGGTCAGGATGGGACGGCGTAGCGCCGCCGTGCGAGCGCCACGCGGTCGCGCCGTTCCACTGGGGCCCGTGCAAGGGCCTGCGGAACTCCCCGGCGACGACGCTCGCGGTTTTCATCGCTTACTTCTGTACGGCGATCGAGGTGGTCGTGTGCGGCAAGTGGCCGAAGATCGAGCCCCGCATGTCCTCGAGCCACGGCCTGTGCAACTCTGCGTCGCGCTGGAAGTAGATCGGGACCCACACCGCGTCGTCGAGGACGATGTCCTCGGCCTGCGCATAAAGCGGCAGCCGTGCGGCCATGTCCATCATCGAGTCGGCCTGCCGACAAAGCCTGTCGAAGTTCGGATTGTTGTAGCCGATGTTGTTCTCCGGCCCGAAGGTCGCGAGCATGTGGCTCAGAAAGTTCTGTGGATCGAGGTAGTCCGCGCCCCAGCGCATGTGGAAGAAGACCAGCTCGTCGTTGTTGTACTTCGCCAGGTACGCGCGCCACTCCATCGTTTGGAGGTGGACGTTGATGTTGAGGTACTTCTTCAGGTCCCCGGCGACGGCAGTCGCCGCGAGCTCGATGTCGGGTCTCTCCTCGCGGAAGTTGATCGTGAGTTCTGGGAACCCCTGGCCGTTCGGGTACCCCGCGTCCGCCAGGAGCTGTTTCGCCTTGTCCGGGTCGAACGCCAGGCCGGCGGCGTCCTTGCGGTGCCCCGGCACGCCTGGAGGGACGATCCCCCTCGCGATCGTGTTGTGCCCTGCGAGCACTTCGTTGACGATCCGCTCCTTGTCAATCGCCATCGCGACCGCCTGTCGCACGCGCTTGTCCTTGAACTCCTTTAGCATGAGCTGGTTCAGTCCCACGTACCAGATCGCGGGGCGCTCGAAGTAGACGAGCTGATCTTCATACTCCGTCCCGACGAGGCCCTTGATGTCTTGGCGCTCCAGCATGACGAGGTCGAGCTCGCCGTTCTTGTACTTGTTCAGGCGCGTCGCCGGATCCGTGACGACGGGCCGCTCGATCTTGTCAATCGCGGGCCGTCCGCCGTGGTAGTCGTCGAACGCGACGAGCTCGACCAGCTGGTTGCGCTCGTAGCGCGACATCTTGTACGGCCCCGTCCCGACCATCTGCGCGACGTCGGTCATCTCCTTGCCCAGCGTCACGAAGTCCTTGTCTACCGGCGCGGAGACGAGGTAGGTCAGCTTGCCGAGGAAATAGGGGGTCGGCCTCTGGAGGGTCAACGAAAGCGTATAGTCGTCAATGACTTTGATCCCGGGGATGTCTATGATGATCGAGGGCAGTCGCTTGTTGTTGCGCTCCCTTTGCTGTTTGACGACGTCCGCGACGCCGACGACGTCGCTCAGGTACGCGTCAATTGTCGTGCTCTCCAGGCCGCTGACGGCGTTTCGCTCGATGGACCACTTGACGTCCTGCGCCTTGCACTCGCGCCCACTGTGGAACTTCACTCCCTTTCGCAAGTGGAAGACGTACGTCTTGCCTTCGTCTACGATGTCCCACGATTCGGCAAGGGCGCCGACGACGACGTTCTCTGGGCTCCAGGTGACGAGCCCCTCGTAGACCTGCTGGATCAAATCGAGGGTGTCGCCGTCCTGCACGATGCCAGGGTCGAGCGACGTCGGGTTCGTGACGATCGGGTAACGGAACGTGCCGGGAACCGGCTTCGCCTCTCCGGAGGCGAACTTCCCTTTCGTACAGCCCACGACTCCCAGGGCGACGAGCAAAGCAACGGCGATGGTGATCGGTCTCATCGTAAGTCCATTCTACACGCCGCTTCCGTTCATCGAGCGGACTGCGGCCTCCCAGGCGGGCAAGGGGGCGTCCAGCACGCCTTGCCAGGTTCGGAAGAGGACCTCGGAGCACTCTGCGGCCCGCTTCAGCCTAGGTGGCGGTGCCGACATTGGAGCGGTCATGGAGATCGCGATCATAGCCTCGCGCGAGGCCCTCGCGCTGTCGTGGAACTGCTCCGCCTCGGCCCGGCCGACGCTGCCTCCCGCGGCGGGCGAGTACCAGACCTCCGGCCCGCTCAGGGGCCTGCCGGTGACGGCGCAGACGGCCCAGTCGGGCATGTGCCCCTCGGCGGCCAGGGTGTGGGCGGCGAACCAGACGAGCGGCACCGCCGGGTCGCCGTCGCCGCCGAGCGCGGAGAGCGCGGCGTAGAGGTCGTCGAACGCCTCGGGGTGCGGCGCAGTGAAGGGGTAGTGGACCGCGACGAGCTCCGTGAGCGCCTGGCCACAGAGGATGCGCTCGTAGCTGGTGCGGACGTTCGGTAGCGAGCTGACGGGCTGGGCCTGTGTAACGAAGTTCCGGACGCGCCCAATCGCAATCTGGAGCTCCGCGACGGTCAGGGGCTCGCTGACGCCTGCGAGGCGCGAGCCGCCCTTGCGCGCGCCCTTGGCGATCGCCTCGATCTTGCCGAGCTCCCGCGTGAAGAGCGTCAGCCTGCGGTCGTTCTCGCCGGAGTCGCTACGTCGCAGCACGATCGCCGTGACGGTGGTCTCAGGCAACTACCCTCCGCCGAACATCTTGCCCGTCTGATCCATCCACTCGACGAAGATGTAGGACATGCGATCAATCTCAAGGACGAAGCGCGCCATGACGGTCGAGCCGAAGATCGCGCCGAATCCGATCATGAGGAGCCACCGGCCCAGCGTGTTCGAGCCCTTGAGCAACCTGCCCTTCATGTCGAAGCTGAAGAAGAAGTAGCTCAGCGCGGCGAGGATCGTGATCACAAAGATCAGGTTGCTGATCGCCTGGCTCGGATAGAGCTGAGCGGCGATGTACGCCTGCTCGGGAGCGGGCAGGTCCGCCGAGTACGGACGAGTGAACGAGTCGGTCGTCGTCGGCCAGACGGGCTGCATGGAGCTGTAGATCTGCGCTCCCCACCTGTTCCACCAGATCTGGACCTGTTGGCCGGACCAGAAGCCGAGGATGACGCCGATCGGAATCCTGCTCATCCAGTTGTGCCTCTTGGTGAAGACCAAGTACCCCATCAGGCCGATGGGCAGAAGGAACCCGTAGACCCAGTATCCGGGCGCGTCCATCGTGCTGACGTTCGTAATCGGGTCAATGGTCGCGCTGCCGGTCATCTTGTCCCACCAGAGCGGCTTGAGCGTCTCCTTCCAGAGCGCGACGAGGGTAAAGCCGGCCGCGAGGCCGAGGAAGAGGTGCTCGAAGAAGCGGTACAGCTTCGTCTCGCGGTAGAGGACGCTGTAGAGGCCGATCGTCGCGATGACGCCGATGGTCAGTTTCCACCAAAAGAAGGTCTCGTTCATGCTACCACCCTCTTCTTGCGGCTCGCGAACATCGCGACGTTGCCGAGGATGATCGCAAGGATCATCAGCGCGAGTGCGACGTGCAGCGGCAGGAAGTACCTGGCTCCTCGGTCAAAGGTCGTGCCTTCTGTGACTGGCGGTATCGTCACCGACTCCTCGCGGTACGACACCTTTGGCTTGTTGGTGCCTTCCACGCGGTAGTTGACGCCGTAGGTCATCATGTACTCGACGTCGTAGACGCCCTTGAGCCCGACTCCCATGCCGACGATCTGCCGGGCCTGGTAGTACGGCAGTGCGTTCGGTCCCATGACGCCCGTCACCATGAAGCCGAGCGGGACTTTGCCATACAGCCGCTCGACCGCGATGTCAATCGTCGCGGACGCCGAGCAGACGATCAGGAGGCTCGCGTCGCCGACGACTCTCACGCCCGAGAGCACGGGCGACGTAAAGACGTCGCGCTCCACTCCCGCCTCGTCGCGCTCCTTCCTTCCGCCCCACGCGGTGCGGATGTTGTTGCCGACGGCCTGTAGGTGCCCTTCGGCGTTCGGGAAGTACCCGAGGTCGAGGTAGTCCACCCACGGCTCGTAGACCTTGAGCCCCTGCGCCTTGCGCTCCTCTTGGATCCGGAGCAGCGCGTCGCGCGCCACCTGTGGCGCCTGTGGGTCGGCGATCGAATAGAGCACGAACTTGATGTTCCGGTTCATCAAGATGCGCATGAGCGCCTCGAAGTGTCCGGCGCTCTCGCCGCGCGTCGAGTTCGTCCAGTCCGACTCGATCAGGACGGTCTTGTTCGGATCAATCGTCATCAAGCTGACGTAAAGGTCCTTGGACGAATCGTCGGGGTTGACGGGGATCTCTGTCTTGAAGAACAGGGAGATCGCCGTGCAGACGATCAGCACGGCATAGAGCACTCGCCGGTCAATGGCCTGTGCCTTTTCCCAGAACGACTTCTCAGGCTTGCTCATACGGAGACTCCTCCTCGCTCAAGGCCGAGCCAGATGCGCAGGCCCATCGCGAGCGCCCCGAGCCCGACGCCGAACTCAAGAGCTCGGATGCTCGGGATCTGCAGGTTGTTCTTCACCCAGCCGGCGACCTCGCTGAGATTGAAGTTGTTCAAAAAGTTCCCTGGCTGGTCATTCGTCCAGCCCTTGATGATCTCCGACCACTGGTAGTCAACGGCCCCCATGAGGCTGACCATGAGCAAGATCGCGCTGGCCATCATCACCGTCGCCTCAATAGAGCGGATCCGGAACGCCCGGTACGCGGCGCTCAGGATGAAGAACGCGATCATCGAGAACATCGCCGCGTCCATCTGCTGGATGAGCCCGTCGAACAGCATGTCGTAGGCGTAGTTGACGCCGCCCCAGTTTTCGGCCTTCGTCAACAGCTTGTCGGGGTCGTTGAACTCCTTTAGGATGTAGTCCCAATAGCCCACGGCGATCATCGCGACCATCGCGATCAACAGGACGACGCTGAAAGACCAGTCCTTCTGCTTCTTGACCACGCGGCCCAGGTGGATCCTCGTCAGCGAGTAGATGCCTAGACAGAGCAGCAGGTACGTGAGGACGTTCGCGATGTCCGCGACCTTTGGCAGTGCGTCTTGCAGGAAGAAGCCGCCTGCGTCCACGAAGCCGCTGGGCGCGTCGTTCGGCCCTCGGTTTATCGGCTCCGGCCAAAGATAGTAGACGACGTAGAACGCGCCGGACAGGAACGTGAACGTCATGACGATCGAGCGGCGCGACCTGGTTGGAACGCGCATCAGCAAGAACATGAAGACGATCCCGACTGCGATCGCCGCGAATATCTTCCAGATGGCCTCCGGACTGGGCTCGGTGCCCCAGAACGGGTTGAACTCCGGAGCCGCCTGCGCGATGAGTTCGATCATGAGCCTTCTCCTGCCTCAGCGGGTTGCCTCTGCTCCCTCTCCACAATCACGTCCTCCTGTTCGATGAACGGGTTGAACTGCTTGAAGAGCCAGGTGTCCTGGCGTCGCTTGAGCACCGGTTTGCCGTTCTCCCACGGTTCGGAGACGTCCTCCCACGTGGTGTAGGCCTCGGTGTCCGCCGTCGCATCAACGTCAACCCGTTTTTGGGTCGCTGGCTGGCTCCGCTCGACGGAGTTCGTTACGAAGCCTAGGATAATCAGCCCCGCCACAACGATCTTCGACCAGTCCTGGCCGACGAGCGAGCCGACGAGCACCGGCTCGCGGGTCAGGTATGCGCTCGCGGCATAGAACTCGTCCCCGATCAGGACGTAGTCGCACGCCGCGATGAAGAACGGCGTTTGCACGGTCTGGGTCGAGCCAGCGACCTGGATCGCACCGACGGCGTTCGCCGTCTCGGCGAAGATCAGCGACTCGGCGAAGAACTCGCCGAGGAAGAACGTCGCCGCACACTTTTCGCGGTGGATCATTCCCGAGACGCCTGCCGCGAACGCGAACTGCCTGTCCGAGACGAACCGCACAGAGTCCACGTCATAGCGCTCGATCTGGCCCTGTTGCTGATAGACGTCGCGGATGGTCTCTTGCGCCAGCGTGAAGACCGCGGCGTTCGCGCAACAGAGGCGGATGGGGGTTCCGAACTGGGCTGCAGTCTTGGTGACCTGCGCAAAGATGTTGATGGCCTGCGCCGAGATCGCGTTGAGGTCGCCTAGGCCCGGAACCATCAGCACCGGGCGGCCCATCTCGGTCGCACGGCCGATCGCGTCGTCAATCGCGTTCAGGCCCGGGATCCGCCGCACGAACATGTCCTTCTTCCCCTTCGCCCTCCAGATGTTGAAGAGGATGAAGAAGACGAGGAGCAGCGTGAAAATGACGTGCCACTTGCCGGTGTCAAGGTATTGCATCTAAGGGGTTTGCACCTCCGTTGGGGGGTCCGCCGGGCGGTCCTCTTCGAGCTTCAATATCAGCCTTTCGACGTTCTCGCGCTCCATCAGCAGGCGACTGTAGTTATGGACGTTGTCCATACCCACAAAGGGCGCAATGAAGGGCGTAAAGACGATGAGGGCGTTCCCGGCCAGCCGCGTGATGGGCTTGTTCATCTCCAGGAACAAGATGGCCGGGGTCTCCATTTTGCGCTTACGGATCTGAAACGCCAGGTTCTCCACCAGGTCCTCCGTCTCCTGTTCCGTCAGGTCCTCGGTCCAAAGCGCTTGTGTCTCCATGCCAGAACTGGCGTATTTTGCCAGATACCTCCTCCGCGATGTTGCCGTAGCGCAGATAAACGCCGCGAAACTCGTCCAGCCTTCCCGGCTTTTCCAGGGGCGTGAGCCGCACCCCGTCCGCCATCGGGATCAACCGTCTGACGTTCGACCAGGGTATGGCCGTTACGCTCAGTCCGCACCGGACCTGTGCTCCCTCTGCGTCCACGCGGTACTTCAGCGGGAGGAACAGCTCGGCCGTCGAGACCAGGACGACGAGCAGCCCGATCACGCCAAGCAGCGGCCCGCCCATCTGGAGGCCGATGAAGGCGACGAGCAGCGCGATGCCCAGCACGATGAACCGGCGACCGGGACGGAACGAACCGAGGTCAACGCTCCAGGTCAGGGTCTCGTCGGCGGCCATTGGCGCCTATCTTACGCGCTGCGGCCCCGCGTCTGCTCCCGCAAATCAGCGCCAGTCGTCGAAGAGCGTGCTGACGGACCGGTTCATGTGGATGCGCTTGATCGCCTCGCCGAGGAGCGGGGCCACCGGGAGCACGGTCAGCTTCCCGAACTGCTTGTCCGCAGGGATCGGCACAGTGTCCATTGCGACGACCTTGCTCAGGACGCTGTCCTGCAGCCTCTGCGACGCGGTCCCGCTGAACACGGCGTGGGTGCAGCAGGCCATCACCTCGATCGCGCCGCTCTTGAGAAGGGTCTCTGCGCCGTGGACGACCGAGCCCCCCGTGTCCACCATGTCGTCAATCATGATGCAGCGCTTGCCGTCCACTTCACCGATGATCTCGACGATGTCCACCTTGTTCGGCTCCGGCCGCCTCTTGGCCAAGATCGCGAGCGGTGCGTGGAGCATTTCCGCCAGGCTCCGTGCGCGGCCGACGCCACCGACGTCCGGCGAGACCACGATCACGTCCTCGTCCTCCCTGTAGCCCTGCTCTATGAGGTACCGACCGATGATCGGCCCGCCGTAGAGGTGGTCCACCGGGATGTTGAAGAAGCCCTGGATCTGTTCGGCGTGGAGGTCAACCGCGACGACGCGGGTCGCGCCGCCGTTCTCGATCAGGTCCGCCACCAACCGCGCCGTCACCGGTTCGCGCGGCTTGATCTTCTTGTCCTGTCGGGCATAGCCGTAGTACGGCATGACGACGTTGATCTTCATCGCCGACGCTCGGCGGAAGGCGTCGAGCATGATGAGGAGCTCCATCAGCGTGTCGTTCGCCGGGGCGCACGTCGGCTGGATGATGAAGACCTCCTTGCCGCGCGCGCTCTGGTCCACCATCACCCGCAGCTCGCCGTCGCTGAACTGCGTCGAGGTCATGCGGCCGAGCTCGATCCCAAGGTAGTCGGCCACTTTCTGGCCGAGCACCTTGTTCGCGTTGCCCGCGAAGAGCATCATCCCGCCGAGGTCGGCGGTCATTGCTGATCCGTTTTCCGTTTCCGCCATGACTTGGCCCATTGTTCCTTGTTTTCCTGCCGGCTCCGGCCGACGGCGAGCGCGTCCTCGGGCACGTCCTTCGTCACGACGCTACCCGCCGCGACGAACGCGCCGTCCCCGATCTTCACCGGCGCGACCAGCGTCGAGTTCGACCCCACGAAGACGCCCTTTCCGATCTCGGTCCGGCTCTTCGTGAATCCGTCGTAGTTGCACGTGATGGTACCTGCGCCCACGTTCGAGCCTTCGCCCACGTTCGCGTCACCGATGTAAGTCAGGTGCGAAACGCTCACGCCCTGTGCGAGGTCCGCGTTCTTGACCTCGACGAAGTTTCCGATCTTGACCTGCGATCCGAGCCGCGCGCCGGGCCGGAGGTTGCTAAAGGGTCCGCACCGCGACCCGGCCTCCATCGTAGCCTGGTCCATGTGGCTCATGAAGACCCGGCAGGAGTCCCCGATGACCGAGTCCTTGATCCAACAGCTCGGGCCGATCTGGCACCGCGATCCGATCTTCGTCTTCCCTTCGATCACGCACCCTGGCAGGATCGTCGTGTCCGGCCCGATCTCCACGTCCGCCCCGACGTGCGTGCTGCCTGGGTCAACGACCGTGACGCCGTTCGCCGCGACCTCGCCGAGGATGGAAAGGCGCATCAGGAAGGACGCCTCAGCGAGCTGCCAACGGTCGTTGACGCCCAAGAACTCGCTCTCGTCGTCGAAGACCACAGCCTCGACACCGAGCCCTTCCCCTACGAGCCGTGCGACGATGTCCGTCAAATAGTATTCGCGCTGCGCGTTCTCGTTCTGTAGCCGCGGGAGCTCACTGAAGAGCGTGCCGCCATCGAAGCAGTAGACCGCCGCGTTCACCTCATCAATCGCCGCCTCGTCGTCGTCGCAGTCCTTTTGCTCCACGATCGCCGCGACCTTGCCGTTCTTTCGCACGATCCGCCCATACCCGAACGGGTCTTCGAGGGTGAACGTCGCTAGCGTCGCCGCCGCGCCCGTGCTCTTCTGCGCCTCGACCAGCCCTGCCAGCGTCTCCGCGCTCAATAATGGCGTGTCGCCTGCGGCGACCAGCAGCGGCCCCTCGTGCCCTCCCAGGAGCCCTCTGGCGGCCATGACAGCGTGCCCCGTCCCCTGCTGTTCGGCCTGGAGGGCGTAGTCGCAGCCGGAACCGAGCGCTTTCTCGACAAGTTCGGCCCCGTGGCCGACGACGACCACCGGCCTCTCGACCCCGGCGCCCCTCATCGCCCGCACGACGTGCTCCACCATGGGGAGCCCGCAGACCTCGTGCAGGCACTTCGGCAGTTCGGACTTCATCCGGGTTCCTTTCCCGGCTGCCAGTATCAGTCCTGCAAGGGGTTGTCGAGGGGCCATTTCAGGGACTCAACGATACCCTTCGGGCAGCTTGCACGCGTGGCCAGTTCCTACTGCGGCGTCCGCCGTACCATACTTCCGACATGCCCCTGCACGTCGTAGACCACCCGCTCGCAAAGCACCTCGTCCGGGGGCTGCGCGACGCCGCGACGCCGCCAGAGAGCTTCCGGCGCATGGCGGACACGCTCTCGACCATCCTCATCCTCGAAGCGACGCGCGAGGTCCGCACCGTCGCCGACGAGGTCGAAACGCCGCTGGAGACGGCGGGCGCCGAACGGCTCGACCAGGGCCTGGCCGTAGTCCCAGTGTTGCGCGCCGGGCTCTCGATGCTCGACCCAGCGCTCCGGCTCTTCCCGCACGTCGCGGTGGGCTACATCGGCCTCGAGCGGTCGCACGACACGGCCGTCGCGCACAGCTATTACTGCAAGCTTCCGCAGTTGAAGGGGCTGTTCACGCTCTGCTGCGACCCGATGCTCGCGACCGGCGGCTCGGCCGCGCAGGCCGTGTCGCTGCTCAAGTCGCACGGCGCGACGTCGGTCGTGATGGTGAGCGTCGTCGCTGCGCCAGAAGGCGTCGCGGTCTTCGAGGCAGCCCACCCGCAAGTCCAGGTATTTGTCGCCGCGCTCGACCGCGGGCTCGACGACAGGAAGTACATCCTTCCGGGCCTTGGGGACTACGGCGACCGGCTCTACGGCACCGAGTGAACGGCCGGCTTATGCCGCACGGCTGATGTTGAACAGGCGGGCCGTGGACTGGAACTTCTCATAGGTCGCCCTGACCTTCGGTAGAACCACTTGGAACGACTTCACGACGGCCGGATCGAAGTGCGCCCCCGAAAGGCATATGACTTCCTGCACCGACTGGTCGAACGACCATGCGTCCTTGTACCGACGCCGCGACGTCAGGGCGTCGAACACGTCCGCAAGCGCCGCGATCCTGCCCTCGATCGGGATCGCTTCGCCCGCGAGGCCGTACGGGTACCCGCTCCCGTCCCACTTCTCGTGGTGGCTCGCCGCGATCCTCTGCGCCATCCTGATCAGCGGGATCTCGGAGTCCGCCAGAATGTCTGAGCCCATCAGCGTGTGCGCCTGGATGAGTTGGCGCTCCTCCGCAGAGAGGTCGCCCGACTTAACCATCACGAAGTCTGGAATGCCGATCTTCCCGATGTCGTGCAGCATCGCCGCAGTCTTGATCGCTTCGCAGTCGGCGGCACCGAGCCCCATGCCGTGCGCGATCGAAGAGCAGTACTCTCCCACGCGCAGCGTGTGGTCGCCCGTCTCGTCGTCCCGCCACTCCGCCGCCTGTCCCAGCCGACGCACAAGCTCTTCCTCGGACTCGCGCAATCGGCGCTTCGCGGTCACCAGTTCCCGAGCGACGGACCACACGGCGACATAGAGCAAGATCGCAGAAACCAGGACAAATGCGACGAGGCCAACTACTGTGCCACTGATCGTAAAGCCCTTCGACGAAAGAGCGTGGGAATAGAAGTTGTCAACGAAGACGATGACAAAGACAGCGAAGAGCACGAACGTCAGAACGACGTTCAATGATAGGCGAACGGCCGTGAGAGAGTCCTGCGACTTGCGGCGCGCGGTCTCCTCGGCTTGTTCTTTGTTGATCGCCCCCTGGCGAATCGCCCACTGCATTCTTTCCCTGGTTGATTTTCGGCACAAGTGCCCCCCAGTCTTAGGTTCGAGTTATCCGCCGCCAGGCCCAAGACTCAGGCTGGCTTCCCGCCCGCTTTCAAGCTCGAACTCGAGCAGGCCGCCCGTGAACGTGAACTCAAGTTGCTGTGTACCGGCCCTTATAGAAGCGGGTCCGACTCCTGAGGGCAGCCTTAGCTTCACTCTGCCCCCCTTAACGCTCTCGACTCGCGCTGACCTAAGCAAGCCGCCTGTCCACTTCATCGAGACGGCCAGGCCGCCTCTCGCCCGCAGGCGCTTCACTTCGCCATCCGGCCAAGAAGAAGGCAGGGCCGGCAACAGCCGCAACGACCCCTCGTGGCTCTGAAGCAGCATCTCCGCGATCCCCGCCGTGCCGCCGAAGTTCCCGTCTATCTGGAACGGCGGGTGGTCGTCGAAGAGGTTCGGCAGCGTGGACTTCGCAAGCAGCGCCTCCACGTTCTCGCCCGCCTTTTCGCCATCGAGCAGGCGCGCCCAAAAGTTGACGATCCACGCGCGGCTCCACCCCGTGTGGCCACCGCCGTTCGCCAACCGGTGCTCCAGCGATTTCCTCGCCGCCGACATCATCTCCGGTGATTCTTCCCACGTGAACTGTCTCGACGGGTGCATCCCGTAAAGGTGAGACATGTGCCGGTGCCCCGGCTCCGGTTCTTGCAGCTCCTCGCTCCACTCGAGGATCCGGCCGTCCTTTCCGACGACCACCGGCGCCAAGGACCCCAGCGCGCTCCGCACCTCTGCGACAAATTTGTCGTTGATCTTCAAGACAGCGGCCGCCTCAAGGACGTTAGTGAACGTCTCCCACACGATCTCGCGGTCCATCGCGGTCCCCATGCTCAAGGAGAGCCGCCGGCCGTCGAACGCGTAGCTGTTCTCCGGCGACGTCGTCGGCCCGCTCGTCAGCTTTCCTGTCGCCGGGTCCTGCACCAGCCAGTCCAAGAAGAACAGCGCGGCTTCCTTCAGCACGGGCCACGCGCGCTCGCGCAGGAACCCCTCGTCCTGTGTGAACCGGTAGTGCTCCATGTAGTGCGCGCTGCACCAGCCCGCACCCATCGGCCACATCCCCCAGACGGGGGCGCCCTGTGGCGTCGCCCACAGCCAAGCGTCAGTCGTATGGCCGAAAGCGAACCCGCGCATTCCGAGCGAACGCGCGAACGCGCGACCGGCGGGCAGCAGACCGTCAATCAGCCAGAAGAACGGCTCGTGCAGCTCCGAGAGCCCCGTCACCTCCGCTGGCCAGTAGTTCATCTGCACGTTGATGTTCGTGTGATAGTCCGCGTTCCACGGCGCGCGCATGTGCTCGTTCCAGAGCCCCTGCAGGTTCGCCGGCATCGTCCCCGGCCGCGACGAGCAGATCAGCAGGTACCTGCCGTACTGGAAGTACTGCGCGATCAGGCCGAGGTCGCGCTCGCCCTTTCGCACTCTGGCGAGCCGCTCGTCCGTCGGCAGGTCCGGCCTTCCGCCGCTCAGCGCCAAAGAGGCGCGGTCGTAGAACGAGCGGTGGTCGGCGGTGCTGGCGCGCTTTACGGACGCATGTCCCTTTCGGACCGCCCTGTCGAGCGTCACGTCGCACTTTGGTACCAGCGGTTCTGCAAACGGCGACGCGGGGTCCTTCATGTTGTAGTCGGTGTGCGCAGAGAGGAACAGCGTCACCGACCTTGCGCCCCTCACTTCGATCCGCCCTTCGACGGCGCGCTGTTCTCCGCCGTCCGCTTCCGCGTGCAGCACGCACGCGAACTTAACGCCCTTGTGCTCGCCGTCGTGCTGTGCCTGGCCCGTCATTGCGAGCCGGCTGTTCCCTTTCGCGACTGTCACGAAGTCGGACGGCCGAAACAGGTCCACGTCCAAAGACAGATCTTCGCCCTCGATCCGCACCGCGACGACGTCGTCCACCGCCGACACGAACACCTCTCTCTTGACCTCCATACCGCCGTCAGAGAACCGCGTCGTAGCGACGGCAGTCGAAAGGTCGAGCCCCCGCTCGTACACCTCAGGCACGTGCTGATATCCGAACGCCACGTCCTCGCACAAGTGCCCCGGGCCGCCAAAGTTCGTGACACCGATCGCGATCACGTTGCGACCAGGCCGCAGCTTTCCAGTGACGTCGAATCGGTACGACTGATTGTACACGCTCGTGCGGCCGACCTCTGCGCCGTTGACACAGACGACGCTCGCGTCGTCTATCGGCCCAAGGTAGATCCTGTTCAAAGACTTTGCGCGGTCCGCAGTCAGCTCGATCTCGTGGCGGAACACCACCGTGCTGTTCTCCGGCACGGCCCTGTCCAGGATCTCCCATCCGCTGTCGTCGAAGTCCGTCGCCAACTGCGCCGCATCGAGCGTCTTCAAGACCGGCCCCTTCTTGAAACTGCTCATCACGGAGAGGAACGGCGCGACCGCGACCGGCTTCACCGTGCGTATCCGCAGTTCCCCCAGCGTCTGGTGGCTCGGCGCCTCGCCCTGCGCAAGGAACTTCGACCCGATCAATCGCTCCCCTTCCGCGCGCTGGCCGGCGAAGAACAGCCGCCGCGCCTCGCGGAGCGCTTCACCGGCGGTCGCCGGCAAGACCGGGACAGGCGGCCCAGCCCACAAAGAGTCCACGTTCAGCTGGATGGTCTCTTCGTCCACTCCCCCGAACACCATCGCCCCCAAACGCCCGTTCCCCACGGGCAGCGCCTCCGTCCACGCCTCCGCCGGCTGCCGGTACCACATCACGTGCGGCGACCTCTCTTGACCTAGCAGCATGAGCGCGGCGCACAACATTGCGCAAAGAGGCTACCCGTGCCACGCGGCGGCAAAGATCAAACAGAAGACGGCGAGACCGCCATCCCCGACTTCGCGCTCTCGATCGCCGCGCGGGAGACCGCGACGGCGCGCATCCCGTCCTCCGGCGCGACGGGCATCGGCCCGCCGGAGACGACTGCGTCAACGAACAAACGCAGCTCGCGATAGAAAGGGTCGTCCGTCGGCGACATGTTCGACTCTTGCCGCGAGCCCGCCGCGTCGTGGATCCGCAGCGTCGCAACGTTACGCGAGTCGTACTCGATCATCCCCGCGCTGCCGCAGACTTCGAACGTCACGCGGAACCCCGCCGGATCCATCCACGTCGTCTCGACGTGACCCACCGCGCCGCTCTCGAACGCGAGCGTCGTCAGCGCGTAGTCGCCCTCGTACTCCGCGCCTTCCACCGGGTGGCCCAACCGAACGGACCGCGAGTAGACGGACCGCACCGGCCCGAACGTCCACAGCATCCAGTCGAAGTCGTGGACCGCCAGGTCCAACAAGAGCCCGCCGGAGCGCGTGTGGTCCTGGAACCACATATCGCTCCCCTTCGGCGCCTTTCCGCCGCGACGCGTCCTCACCGCCGCCGGCGTCCCGACGCGTCCGTCGCGCACCGCACGGTGCCCCCCCTCGAACACCGGGAAGAACCCCACGACCTGCCCCGGCATCAGCGCGACGCCCGCCTTCGCCGCTGCCTCGATCAAAGCGGCGCACTCCTCGACCGTCCGCGCCATCGGCTTTTCGACGAGCACCGCCTTTCCGCCCTTGATCGCCTCCATCGCCACGTCGCGGTGCGCGTCCGTCGGCGTGCAGACGTCAACGGCGTCCACCGTCGCGACGAGCTCGGGCAACGACTGCGCAGGGCGCGCGCCGAACTGCGCGCAGTACACGTCCAGCCGGTCCGGGTTGCGGTCGTACGCGTGCAGCTCGACGTCCGGCATGAGCGCGTACTTCCGCGCGTGCACGTTCCCCATCCCGCCGACCCCCACCACACCGACTCGCATCTGCTGACTATTCTGGCCGATCCGCGTCCCCCTCTCCGCGAATGTCCGTGTCGCGGGGAGGGGGCTGGGGGGAGGGGCAATCCTCTTTCCCCGAGTCCCGAGTCCCGAGTCGAGAGGGGTAAGGCGAAAGGCAAAGGGCAAAACCCCCGTCACCCGTCACCCGTCACCCTTCACCCTTCATACTCTCCCCGTGCCCTCGCTCGTCTGCATCGTCGTCGGGATCGTCGCAGGTATCGCTGGCGGGTTCTTCGGCGTCGGCGGCGGCGTCATCATCGTCCCCTTCCTGATCCTCGCGCTGCGATTCGAACAGCACAGGGCACAGGGCACCTCGCTGCTCGCCCTCGCGCTCCCGGTCGCAGGCGTCGGAGCCTACAACTACTGGGTCGAAGGCAAGACGAACGTCGCAGTCGGCCTCTGCATCGCAGCAGGGATCGCCCTCGGCAGCTTCTTCGGCAGCCGCATCGCCCTCGGAGTCAGCGCGTCCACGATGCGAAAGGCGTTCTGCGTCTTCCTGACCGTCATCGCCGCCTACCTGTTCTTCAAGAACGACCTGCTCCATCTGCAGTCCACAGACCTCTCCGGCGACCTCCCCGCCTGGGCGTATCCCGTCTCTGTGCTCGCCGGCCTGTTGGCGGGCCTGACCGGAGGGCTGTTCGGCGTGGGCGGCGGCGTCATCGCAGTCCCGTTCACCGTGCTCGCCTTCGGCTTCCCGCAGCACCTGGCGCAAGGCACGTCGCTGCTGGCCCTCACGCTCCCGGTCGCCGCGTTCGGGGCGTACAACTATCACCGAAAGGGGAACGTGGACGTCAGGGCCGGTATCTGCATCGCCCTCGGCATCGTCGGCGGCGGCTACCTTGGTAGCAAGTTCGCCCTCGGGCTCGAGCCGGTCACAATGCAACGGGCGTTCAGCGTCTTCGTCGTCACAATGGCGGCCTACCTCTTCTTCAAGAAGCAGCCGAAGAGCCCTTTGCCGGTATAACCTATTTGTCCACTTTCAATGGGACTTTTGTACCTATTTTGAGATATTTACTTGACACACAGTCACCGGTAGTGGTATTCTGTGTTTAGTGGAGGAAGAACTGGATCGTTCGTGCGGTCAGTGCGCCCTGCGAAAAAAACGGCCTTAAAACGGCCCCCACCTTCAAAAGCCAACAGGGCCGATACAAGAAAAAACGCTAGAAAAACACTATCGAAGCGTTCCCCGCCCCGCCGTCACCCGACCCCCAAAAACCCGCCCGCTCGCCACCAGCGAGCCCGCAACCACGACCACCAGCCCCACGATCTGCATCGGTAGCAGCGCCTGGCCGAACACGCTCCACGCGAACAGCGCCGCGACGGGGGGGATGAAGAACTGCGTCATGCTCGTCCTCGTCGCCCCGACCTCAGCAATGCCCTTGAAGTACGCGCCGAAAGCGCCGACGCCCGCGATGAAGATCAGGTAGGCCAAGAACCACCAGACGAGCGGCGTCACCGACGACCAGTCCGTGTTCCACGTCGCCGCCGCACCATATGGCAGCAGCACCAGTGCCCCGCCGGGGAACGTCAGGGTGAACACAGCGAACGGCGACCCTTCGACCACCAACGGCCGCATCAGGATCACGGAGACCGCCCAGATGAAGGCCGCCACCAGCACGAGCACCGAGCCCAGAACGCTCCCGCCCCCACCGTCGCCCTCCGCCAGGATCGTCATCGCCGCCCCCGCGAAAGCGAGCAGGATCCCGACGGCCAGGTGCGCCGAAAACTTCTCGAGCTTCAAGAAGATGGAAAGCAGCGCGATCCAGATCGGCATCGTCGCGACGAGAATCGCGCCCTGCGCCGCGCTGGCAGTCTCCATCCCTTCCAGGAAGAACACCATGTACACGCCGTTCGCCATGAACCCGGCGAACAAGAACTTCCACAGTTGCCCGGGCGGATATTTCAGCTCGATCCGCAGGACCTTGCACCACAGCCACATCGTCGGGAGCATCACGACATAGCGCACCAGCGCGACGACCGAGGGCTCCAGCTCGTCGAGGATCACCTTGATGATGCTGAAGTTCAGGCCCCAGGCCACGACGACGACCACCAGCGCCGGGTGCGGAAACCACCGGGGCCAGAAGCGCATGACGCAGAGTATGACGACCCAGTTGCCGGCATGGAGGGTCGGCCTCTGGACGACTCGCCGCAGGTATGGAGGGTCGGCCTCTGGACGACCGGTTTGAGGATGGCTCGGTCGCGCAGGAGCGCGACCCTCCATCAAGGCCGCCGCGGGACCACCCCGTCCCCAAATGGCAACACTCGAGCGGACTTTCCCGGTATCACTCACACATGAACGCAAAGATCGAAGCCATCGAAAAGCAGCTCTACGAGCTCAAGCAGGAACTCACCAAGGAGCGGCAGAAGGCAAAGCCCCAGCCCGTCAAGGACTACGCCTTCAAGACCGCGAAGGGCAAGGCGACCCTCTCACAGCTCTTCGGCAAGGCCGACGACCTCATCGTCATCCACAACATGGGCAAGTCGTGCAACTACTGCACGATGTGGGCGGACGGGATCAACGGGTACCTCAAGCACCTCACCCGCCGCGCGACGATCGTGCTCGTAAGCCCGGACACGCCGGCGGCACAGGCCAAGCACGCAAAGCTCAGAGGGTGGAAGTTCAAGATGGTCTCCGACCGAGGCGGCGACTTCACGCCCGACATGGGATTCAAGTCGCAGGAGGGGTACGGGCCCGGAGTCTCAACGTTCCACAAGAGAAAGAACGGGACGATCGTCCGGACAGGAAAGGCATGGTTCGGCCCCGGCGACGACTTCTGTCCGCCGTGGCACTTCTTCGACCTGCTCGACAAGGGCCCGAACGGCTGGGAGCCTCAGTAGCGGAACACGTAGGTCGCGCTCAAGAACACGCCCTTGTTCGCGATCCCGGCCTGCGCGGAGAAGTCCGAGCTCTGCTGCCAACGGAACGCCGCGTTGAACTTTCGCGTGTCCCACTCGCCGATGATCGAGAACTGCTCGCGGAACCACACCTCGCCGCCCAGGAACAGCCGCGAGCTGTAGATGCCGGTCCCAAACCCGGCGTGCACGCGCATCGCGAACGCGCTGTTCATGCCGCCGCGCGGCGGAACCACCGACGCCGAAGCGACGGCGAAGAGCGTCGTCCTCAACGCGTCGAACGGGTCAATCACGCCGACCCCTAGGTCGAACCAGTCGAAGTCCTTCGGCACCAGGTGCAGCTTCGCGTGGGCGATCACGCGGTCGGGGAGCCCGTCCCGCTCCAGCAGCGCCGCGCCGACCTCGAACGCTCCGTCCAGGCCCCACGAGGCCGTCAGGCCACGCAGGTCCTTGTCAACGTTCGCGCCGACCGCCACCGCGTCGCGGTCGGTCGTGAACGCCGTCGGAACGTTGATCAGCCCCGTCGTCCCGAACACTGAGTTCGTCTTCACTTGGGGCGAGTAGTCGTACGCGCGGCTGATCACTTGCGGTGAGCTTGCCGCCGCTACGGCGAGCACGATGGGGCTGACGGAGAAGACCATGGCTGGATTATGCGGCACTTACGAGGCCCGCGCCCCCTAATGTTCCTCCGTCCGGGCCCGGACCAACCGGACTCCCGGTATCCTACGACCTAGATCTGAAATGGCTATAGAGGAAAAAGGCAACTGGGGGGCGGCTAAGCGTTTCCGCCTCATCATCCGCGAACAGGGCCAGACCCGCGAGATGGGCGGCAACGAGATGTCCCTGGCCGTCGGCATCGTGGACAACATCATGATGAACGCTCTCGACACAAAGTCGAGCGACATCCACCTCCAGCCCGAGCGCAACCAGCTCAAGATCCGCTACCGACAGGACGGCATCCTCCACGAGACCGGCGCGCTCCCGCCAGAACAGGCCGCCAACGTGATCGCGCGACTCAAGCTCGCGGCCAACATGCGCATTGACGAGACGCGCGAACCGCAGGACGGGCGCATTGACATGGAGTACGAGGGCAGACGCCTCTCCGCACGCGCCTCGTGCGTGCCATCGCTCAACGGCGAGAAGTTCGTCATGCGACTTCTGGACCCGACCTCGATGAGGGTCCAGCTCACAGACCTCGGAATGCCCGAAGAGGTCCGCAAGCACTGGGAGCAGGCGATCCAGGTCCCTTACGGGCTCATCCTCGTCACGGGGCCCACCGGCTCCGGTAAGACCTCGACCCTCTACGCCTCGCTCAACCTGCTCGACAGCAAAAAGCGCAACATCGTCACGGTCGAGGACCCGGTCGAATACGAGTTCGACGAGAACATCGCGCAGGTCCAGGTGACGGAGAAGATGCCCTTCCCTCGCGTGATGCGGGCGTTCCTCCGCCAGGACCCGGACGTCATGATGGTCGGCGAAATGCGCGACCCCGAGTCGCTCGCGATCGGCATCCAGGCCGGTCTCACGGGCCACTTGGTCATGACCACCCTGCACACGAACAACGCGATCGAGACGATCGGGCGAATGTTCGACATGGGCGCCGAGCCCTACCTCGTGGGCGGCGTCATCACCGCGATCATGGCCCAGCGCCTCGTCCGCACGAACTGCCCGAAGTGCGCAGCACCGGCGCGCTACTCGCGCGAGGAGCTCGAGATGATCGGCATCAAGGCCGACGACATGACCGGCGCGACCCTGCTGCAAGGCAAGGGCTGCGACTTCTGCAAGGAGACGGGGTACAAGGGCCGCATCGGGATCTTCGAGCTCATCATCGGTAACCGAGAGTTCAAACAGGGCGTCGCGCAGAACCTCGACTACAAGCCGATGCTCGAGATCGTCAAGCGACAGGGCTTCAAGACCATGCTCGAAGACGGCAAGGCCAAGGTCCTCGCTGGAAAGACTTCGCCCGACGAAGTCATCAAGGCCGTCTTTACCCAGGCCCTCGACTAGCAGTGAGATGAAGAAGAAGTTCGTCTTGGTCGCTGTGTTCGGCACCCTCGTCATCGTTGCCGTCGCGCTCGTCCTCACCGCGTCCGCTAGCAGCCGCTCTGCGGCCGCCAAGCTCGAAGACCTCAGGACCGAGGCGAAGAAGCTCGGCATGCCCACGACGATGGAGGAGGTCCCCATCGGCAAGGGACCGACGCCGGCCAGCAACGCGGCGATCCTCATCAAAGAAGCGTCCACGAAGTTCGGCAAGGACGACGAGGCCGCCGTCGCGCTCCTCATCGAGGCCGGCTTCAAGCCCGACTGCGACTTCGGCTTCGACCCGATGAGTTCCGCCCAGGAGATCAAGGCGCTCGACCTCGACAAGGGCGTCGCGCTCCTCCTCGACCGCGCCGAAACGGGCTTCAAGGACGGCAGCGTGACCGAGGCGCAGCGCTACCTTCGAGCGGCCCTCGCGACCGCGCGCGTCCTCACTTTCGTCCCGACTCCAGAAGCCTTCGCCGAGAGCCTTCGCCTCGAGCGCGCGGTCTTCCAACGCTTGGGGGGCCTCATGGTCGAGCGCCCAGACGACGGCGTCCTCATGACCGTCGTCCAGGCCGCGACGCTCGACCCGCGCTCGAACCAGACCCTCACCTATTCGCTCCGCGGGTTTTACGCGAGCGGCAA
>JBBDXG010000011.1:0-31048 GCA_040902435.1 Fimbriimonadaceae bacterium | reverse complement strand
CGGCAGATCCCAAGGGGGAGGGGTGACCCGGCGGTCGTTGGAAGGTCAGCGAAACGGGTGGGGGCGTGTGCCGGGGCGCGGCGAACGAGCGCGGCCAGACCGGTGCACCCGGTGGCGGAATCGTCCGGGGTGGTTCGGGGTGGTTCGGGTTTGTTCGGGTTGCAAACCCGGGCCGCGGGCGCGCTACAAGCCTGCGCTCCGTGGGCGGCGCGGGCCCGCGCCCCGGAAAGACCATAAGGCGACATAATTGGCGAATGCTCTCGGCCGCCCTTCTGTTCGTCGCCGCCGCGCAGGACGCGCGGTCGGTGGAGGTCCATTTCAAGTCGCACGACGGGCACGAGATGTTCGGCAAGCTCGTGACGCCGGCGGGGCGGGGGCCGTTCCCGGTCGTGATCTATGTGCAGACCGCTGAAGGGATGACGGTGGACATGAAGCGTCCGCTGGGCGGCGAGCGGACGTTCAACTACTTCGACCTGTACCGCAGCAAGCTGCCGGAGATGGGCGTCGCGTTCTTCAGCTACGAGGGCCGCGGCGTCTCGATGGGTGACTCGCCCCCGCGGTTCGAGACGATTGACCGCGCGGCCTACGACACGAGCACTCTGCAGAACAAGGTGTACGACGTGATCTCCGCGCTGGCCTCGGTCCGTGGCCGGTCCGACATTGACAGTTCGCGGGTCTACCTGATGGGCGCGAGCGAAGGGACGCTGCTCGCCGCCGAGGCTGCGGCGACTGTGCCGGAGCTCTTCGCGGGACTTGTTCTGTACGGGGTGATGTCGAGCAACATGCGCTACACGTTCGACTACATCATGACGGACGGTGCGTTCCTGGTGTACCGGCAGGTGTTCGACGCGGACAAGGACGGGACGATTTCGAAGGCGGAGTTCGAGGCGGACCCGGCGAAGTACCGGGCCAACACCCTGGGCGGCGCCGAGTTCTCCGTGTTCGACAAGGACGGCGACGGTCGGTTCACATCCGACGAGATGCGGTCGCTCACAAAGCCTTACACTGACGCGATTGACCAGGAGAACTTTGCGGTGCTGGACGCTTGGGCGGCGAGCGCGGCGGCCGTCGCGACCCCGAAGGGCTGGTTCAAGGACCACTTCGCGCACAAGCCGATCTGGTCGTTCCTTCAGGAGCTGGACGTGCCCGTCGGCCTGTTCCACGGTGACCTGGACACGTCGGTCCCGATCGAGGGGCTGAAGCTGATGGAGTCGAAGGCGAAGGCGGCGGGGAAGACGAAGATGGAGTTCCACTACTTCACGGGCGTGGGGCACACGATCGGCGTGGAGAGGTACTTCGTCAATGGCACGGTGCCGGCAGGGCACACGGCGATCTTCGACTTCATCAAGAAGGTTGTTTCGCGCCCCTGACGCGCGTTTAAGGCTGGCTAAAGCCTCGAACGACCGTTTGTACGAGAACTGTGCGTATACTTGTAAGACCTATCGTTAGGAGACGGGAAATGCTCACACGACGAGACCTATTTTGCGCTTTGGGGGGCGGCCTTTGCTCGGGAACAGCGACGCGTCGTTCCTATGAGGACGACTCTTCTGTTATCGGTGCAAGCGAACTGCCTGTCGCGACCCTCTTGGAGGTCGCGCTCGACTCGTTGCCGCACCTTGTGAGTGGGAGTATCTCATTGGATGTCGTTGCGTCGCTCGAGGGAGACTACGGTCTACCGTCGAGCATCGAGGAGAGGCTTAGTGTCGCATCTGTCCAGATGCGGAGTCTGAAGGCGAGCCTTGAGAAGCTGCGCCCATCGAGTGCGCTGTTTGCAGACCAGTCGAGGCGGGCCATCCAGGCGCTCCAAATATCTTCCTACCAATTGGAGAGGAACAGGGCGCTCTGGCGACAAGGGTATGTCGTCGCTCCCGTTGAGCTGACCGACCCTTACTGGATCGAGAACATTGGGTCCGACTGGCGAATCCTAGAACTGGCTCTGGCAGAGTTGGAGGGCCTGTTGCGTGAGTTCACAACCTCGATGAGTTTCGGGGCATGGCTCGATGCCGAGGCCCTCCGTCTGTCAAACGAGGTCTATTCGTCGGTCGCGGTGTTGAGGTTGCTCGCCGAAGCAGCCCATTTGAGATCCAAGAGGGTCTTCGATCGGAAGTTCTCCAGGCTCAAGCCGCTCTTCGATGCCATGTCGCGCGGCGGCTTGGACCTATCGAGCAAGTTCGAGCCTTTGGGATCTACTCCTGATGGACTTGACAACGACGCGGCGGCGGCATACGCTCTCGTCTACGAGGCCGTGCGTGCGTCGCAGACGCCGCCGACGGTGGAGCCCGCGCAGGCGCCGAGCGGCCCGATGGCTGGATCGTCCTTTGCGACGCCGTACGCGCTCGCTCGCAACACGATCAGGGAGGGATTCGAGGAGGATCCAGGATTCTTGTTGCCTGCCAAAGTCGCGTGTGCCTCCGTCTTTGCGGACGGCTGGGCCAGCGCAAGGCGGCACGACGTCTATTATGGGATCTTGCGCGGGCACAATCCTCGGCGACTAGAGCCGGACAAGATCCGGAAAGTTCGGTCAGAGACCGCAACTGCCATCAACGACAGGCTGCATGGGGCCTAGAGATGGAGTTCCTGACAAAGACGGTTGAGAAGATTGGCGATCTCCTTGTCCTCTGGGTCAAGATGCTTTTCGACATAGATCGGGTCACAAGGGCGGACATCGAGTCGGCATATGCCGGGAACATCGTGATTCAGATAGTCGCTGGCGTCGTCGTCGTGAGCGCGGCGCTCGCGCAGGAGCCGGGCACTCCGTCGGTGTTGGTCACGTCATCCAACCTCGCAGTCGTCCTCTTCCTCGCCCTCCTGTTGGCGGTCTTCGTCAAAGTGGGACTCGCGCTGGGACAGAGTCGCCCGTCGTCGAGAGTGGATTCGGACATCATCATCAAGAGTGCCTTTGTCGCGTTCTCTCCCGGCCTGTGTGTGATCGGCGGAGCAATGGCGATGATGCTCAACCTAACGGATCGGCCAGGTGAGACCAAGGGAGAAGACGTCACGTCCTACATGCTGTTGGTTGCTGCAGGGCTCTGGCTGGTGTGCGCGCTGCCGGCCTACGTCATCCAGAGGGTCACGGACTGCTGTACGAGAAGGGTCGCCCGCTCGTTTGCGGCCGCGTTGCTGTTGTTGGGTGTACTGTTAGTCCTCACACGTGGCTTCTGGGTCGATGTTGGCGGTTGGCCCTAATGCGCGCGTAGCGGCGGGCCTTCATCAATGGCACGGTGCCGGCGGGGCACACGGCGATCTTCGACTTCATCAAGAGGATTTCGGCGAAGAGTTAGTGCTGCGCGCCTCCTCCACACGAGTGGATGAGGCGCGCAGCGCGGGGGCTAGTGCCAGCCCGCTGTGGGCGACCAGGTCTCCGTCTTGACGGTCTCTTTGTCGCCAACGATCTTCTTCGTCTCCCTCTTTCCGCTCTTTGGCTTCCAGTCTCCCTTGTCGTCCTTTTCGTACTCCATGGTCTCGACGACCTGGACTCGCTCGCCGTCCTTTATGGTCGTCGTGTCGGTGACTTTCGTCTTCCGCTTATCGCCCGTGCGGTCTGTGATGAGGACGCTCGAGCCGTCGTCGTCGTAGACCTTGGCTTCTTGTCGGAAGCCCTCGCCCTGCGCGACGATCTTCTTCCTGCCCTTTCGTCCGTCTTCGTCCACGAACCTCACCCAGCCGTCGCCGGGTAGGGCGACGGTCTTGTTCGGGGAGGCTTTGTCAGGCTTGAACTGCCAGGAGACTTGGAACTGTCCGGTCGAGCCGGGGTTCGACTGCATCCGAAAGTCGGCGGTGCCGTTCTCGACTGCCATCGTCATCGTGTTGCCGCCGTTTGAGAACGCTACTGGGCCGCCGAGGATTTGTGCTTCGACCGTTCCTGCGAGCGTCTTCGGCTCGATGGAGACGACGAGGTGGGTCTCGCTGCCGCTCAGGACCTTGACCTGCGTGAGGCTCGCTCTCGCATCGTACATGACGAGCGAGCACGACTTCCTCGTATGCGAGGCCGTGTCTTCGACCGTGACCGTGTACGTGCCGGGCTTGATGCCGAGGTCCGCGGGCTTGTCGAACAATAGGGTCCGCGTGCTCGCCGCGAGCACGTTCAGGGAGCGCCTGCTCTCAAAGTCGTCGAGTTCGAGCAAGTCCGGGTTCGGGAAGTTGCCGTCAATGACGCCCCACTTCGTAAAGTCAATCGCGCCGGTGTCGTTGTCGAGCGAGAGCAGGCCCTTGACGTCGGCGACGTCGAACTTGACCTTGGAGACGTTCACCGTTCCGACCTTCGTCGCGTTGTGGCGAGTCGAGGTGATGAGGTAGGAGCCCGAGGCGAGCCCTGCTGCGAGGAACACGCGGCCGAACTTGTCGGCCTTTTTCGTCGCGACGACTTCGCCCTCGACGGTCTGGACGCTGACGACCTCGCCTTCGACGACGCCCGTGGCGGCGAACATGAAGGGTTCGTTGATCCGAAGGTCGGGCGGGAGCACGAACTCAGCCATTTTGGGGTCGGCCTTTGTTGCGCGCAGGAACGGCTTGCTGAGGTTGCTGCCTGCAGGGACCGTGATCTTGCCTTCTGCGTCGGTCGTTCCCGTCCAGGAACGGACCGGCTTCTTGTCGGCGTCGAGCTCGGTGACCGTGACGGTCGCGTTCGGCGCATTGGTGGTGACGTTGCTGTTTCCGGCGTAGTTGTCCACCGACTTGATCTCGACGCTGGTCGTGGTCTGAGCGGCGGTGGTGAGTGAGAGAAAGAGGGTCGCTGTCAGGAGGAGCGGCCTGATTCGGTCTGAAACGGTTTGCTTCATCTCGTAGCCCTGGCGTCTTTGCCGGGGCCTCCGAGCGGTTAGATCGGATGGACGGGCAAGTTTGTTCCATTCGGGTGGTGCCCTGGTAGAAACGTGGTCAAGAGAGGACCTATCTTGACCGAAAATCCAGAGTGCTGGACTTGGGTTTAGTGGGAAGGGCTATGGGCCAAGACCCGAATGGGAACATCGCGCTCGAACGGATGCAGTACATCGTGCACCGAGGGTCGCCTCGATTCGTGGGCGCCGTCGGGGCGATGAAGGTCGTCCAGTTGATTGACTCTGGGGAGCCGGTCGGCACCATCGTTCTACAGGCGGAGAAGAGCGCCGAGCTCGCCGAAGGGATCGTGCGCCTGGCCCGGTCGCCCCTCTATGAGAGGGCGGAGGTCAAGACCTTGGAGGCGGCCGTCGAGTTCCTGGGGTACGACGAACTGCGGCGGGCGATGCTGACGCTCGCGATCTCCTGCTGGGCTGAGGAGTGCCCGGTCTCGGGTGCGTACGACCCGTTCGCGTTCCGCCGAAGGGCGGTTTCACACGCGCTGCTCGCCGACGCGATCGCCAAGCGCCTGAAGCTGGCGGAACCGACGAAGTACTTTGTCGCTGGGATGTTCTCCGACGTCGGCTACATGTTCATCGCGCTGCACATCCCTTTTGTGATTGACCACATCGCGCTGACGAAGTCCAGGACTCCGAACGTGCCACTGCGGGAGTGCGAAGAGCGGTGCCTGGGGTTCGCCCACTCGGACCTCTCGGCAGTCGCGTGCAAGGAGTTCTCTTTGGGCGAAGACGTAACTGAGGCGATCCGGTTCCACCACGAGCCCTCTTATGCGCCGGAGGGGTCAAAGGTGATCGCGGACGTCGTGCACGTTTCTTCATACATGCTCGACCGGATTGACGTGTTGCCGGTGAAGAGCCTTCCGGTCGCGCCGGTGGACGCGTCGGCATACTCGCGGATCGGGCTTCATCCGGACGATGTCAGCGTGCTGGAGGAGCAGGTGCTGCAAAGGGCGGACGAGTTCTTGTCGGCGGTAAGGACCTCGATCGCGGCGTGAAGTTCAGGCTGCCCGTTTTCCGTCGCCCGTGAACCGGGCGATCCCGAGCAGTGCAGTGACGACGTCGGGGTCGAACTGTCTTCCGCTGTTCGCGCTGACTTCTTCGAGCGCTGCTTCGGCAGACATCGCGACCCTGTAGGGCCTGTCGCTTGTCATTGCATCGTACGCGTCCGCGACGCAGACGATGCGTGCGGCAATCGGGATCTCGTCGCCGGCGAGCCCTTCGAGGTACCCGCGGCCGTCCCACCGCTCGTGGTGGTAGAGGGCGATCTCTCGTGCCAGCTTGAGGATCGGTGAGTTGCCCCGGGACAGGATCTCCGCGCCAATGAAGGTGTGGAGCTTTATCGCCTCGTACTCTTGCGCATCGAGCTTTCCTGGCTTGAGGAGGACGCTGTCCGCGATGCCGATCTTACCGATGTCGTGCAGCGGTGCGGCGTCGCGGATGAGCTGCACGGTCGCCGGGTCGAGCCCGAGCACCTCGGCGATCGCTGCGCTGATGTCTCCGACCCTCCGTGCGTGCATTCCGGTGGCGTCGTCGTGGTATTCGGCTGCAGCCGCGAGGCACGCGAGCGTGTCCTGCCGCGAGATGAACAGTTCCTCGGTGCGCTCGAAGACGCGCTGCTCGAGCTGCGAGTTGTGGGCCGCGAGCGCGACCTGCATCTGCCGCTGTTGAAGGAAGTTGTTGACTCGCAGGAGGATCTCGTCGGCGTCGCAGGGCTTGGTCAGGAAGTCCGATGCGCCGAGCGCAAGCGCCCTCTTCTTGGCCGCGTTCGTATCGTCTGCGGTGAAGACGAGGATCGGCACGAACGACTGTGCGGAAAGGTACTCGCGGAACTCTTCGAGGAGCCGGAACCCGTCCTTGCGCGGCATGTGGAGATCAAGGACGACGAGATCCGGGCTGAACGCCCGGAAGACGTCGAGGGCTTTGGTGGGGTCGAGCACGGGCTCGATGTTCCTGTATCCGGCCCAGTCCAGTATGCCGATGCAGTACTTCACGTTCTGCTCGTCGTCGTCAATGACGAGGATCTTCGAATCCGGATGTAGCGTTTCGATGGCGCTCCCTAGTGCCTTCCTCTTTAATTGTTGGTCTCTTGGCTGGCGCGGCGCTGGTTTTGCTCGGTTGCAGCCAATTGTTTGCAGAAGTCTTAAATCCGCGTTTCCTTGAGTCGAATCCGGCTTGTGGAGTCGAGGGCTCTGGCCCGAGGGCAGAAATCCCGGACATCTAGGGCGAAAGAGTGCTTCCTTAGATCTCGGAGAGGATCTTCAGGCGAAGGGCCCTGTGCTCGTCTTCGCTGAGAAGTCCCTTCTGGAGCAGCGAGTCTAGCTGTTCAATGCGCTCTTTGGTGGTCCCCTTGGGTGGCGTCGTGCGCTTTGCGCCGTCGTACTGCGCGGGCTTGATGAACACGTAGTAGAACAGGACTATCATCGCGACGGGGAGGAGAAAGACGCCGATGAGCGGAAGCAGCCTTTGCGCGGCCGGCGGCGCAATGAGCTTGAACTCGATATTCCTCTCTTCGAGGAGCGAGATGAGCTTTGCTCCCTCGGCCGTCTCCGCGGAGACGGCGCGGACTGTATAGCGCTTGCCATCGGCAAGCTGGCCCGCAAGTGTAGAACCTTGCCAGTCAACATTGAGCACGTTTGCGGCTGCGACTTGGTTCTTGAAGTCGGAGTATGAGAGTTCGCGCTCTCGGGTGCCTGTATACGAGTTCAGCAGAAAGAACACGGCCATAACCGCTACGATCGCGACCAACAGCCCTCGCACGCTCTTCTTCACCGTGTCACCTGCCAGTTAATTATGCACTTGGGGCTCGTGTGGGCGCTCACAAGACGGACTCGTACCCCCGCAGGGTCTCCTGCGCCGCGATGGGCCAGGTGAAGTTCTGTTTGACGTGCTCGGCGAGGCCGGGGGCCGGGGGGCGGGCGAGGGCGCCCTCGGTCGCACGGAGCATGGAGCGCGCGGAGTGCGGGTCGCAGTACCAGGCCATGTCGCCGAAATAGTCGCGTGCGGAGCCGACCTCTGTGGAGAGCACTCGGCAGCCCGCGGCGGCGGCCTCGAGCGACGCGAGGCCCGGGGTCTCGCGGAGCGAAGGCAGCGCGTGCAGCGCGGCGCGGCGGTAGAGCGCGCGCACGACCGCAGGGTCCTGTCGGCCGAGCAGCAGCGCGCCCGCGCTCTCGCAGTCGCGGCCGTATGGCTGTGTTATCGCGCCGGCACAGACGACCGGGAGGGGGCGGACCGCGCGGACGTAGGCGAGCTGGTTCTTCACTGGCTCGACGCGCGCGGCGATGAGGATGAAAGGACTTTTGTTGATTGGACCCTCTCCCTGCCCTCCCCCAAGGGAGAGGGAGGAAAGGAGCTGGTCCGCGGCCGCGTTATCTTCGAGGGCGCCAGTGGCGACTCCGTTGGGCACGACGTGCACTCTTGTTTCGAATGGCGTGAGCGCGCGCAGATGCGCGGCTTCGCTCTCGCTGTTCGGCAGCAGCAGGTCTGCGCCGCGCAAGATCGCGCGGTGGAGCGCGCGGCTTTCGAACAGGACTTTACGCATTCGGCGTTCCAAAATGGGGCGCACGGTGTCTGTACCAAACAACTCCCGCAGCGCGCCCCACTTTCGCGACGTCTGGAACACGTCGTCGGCGGCGAAGTCCCACCAGATCGTGCTGACCGCGACCTTTTTCCCCGCCTGTTTCGCCCTTAGCAACTGCGCGTGCGTGAACGCCGGGGTCTGGAGGTTGACAAGGTGGACGATGTCGGCGCGCTCGATCTGCTCGTAGCTCGGGGCACCGACGGAGACGACGACCTCGACGCCAAGAGCGCGCAGCGCCTCGGCGGTGTGCTCCATTTGTGCCGTGTCGCCGCCGTAGCTGGTATGGGCGTCGGGGCGGTTGACGAAGAGGGCGCGCATGTGGGCCTGGTTGAATGATGAATGATCAATGGGAGCATTCTCCTCACCCTATCCTTTCAGGATACCGCATATATGGACTGTTTGTCAAGTATTTATTCGTAAATCGGGACTTAAGTGCTAGTTTGGTACAGGAAAGGAGCCACTCCGGGGCACCGGCGGCTAGGCGGAGTTTTCGGCTGGAGTCTTGATGAACAGCCGAACGATGTAGTTTATGAAGACGAGCGCGCCGAAGACGACGACGATGGTGGCTCCTGGCGACCAGCCGCCGAGCGAGTCGTCCGCTGTCATGGAGACGTACAGCCCGAGCATCGAACCGATCCACGCAAGCGGGATCGCAACAAAAAGCGCTCGGTTGATCGTGCGGGTCCACGTCGTCGCGATCACGGCCGGCATGACCAGCCACGTGAACACGACGAGCACGCCCGCGACCTGCACGGACGACGCGACGATGACCCCGATCATCGAATAGAAGACGAAGTCGAGCAGCGTCGCCTTCAGGCCCTTGTCCTCGTTCGAGTCCGTCCGCCAACTGAAGCTCTTCCAAAGGAAGACCGTCGCAACGGCCATGACGCCGTAGATCCAGGCGTCGCGGACGACCTCTGCTTCGGACACGAAGAGGATCTGCCCGTCCAAGAGCGACTGGAGCACGTCGCCGTGCGCGCCGTACTGCAGGGCGATGATGCTCGCCGCCGAGCCGACCACGAAGACGACGCCGATCATCGCCTCGTGGGGGACCTTGCCGAGCTTGAATCGCGTGAGCGAGACCACGAACGCGCCCACGAGCGCGGAGGCCACGGCCACGAAGTACATTTGATCGGTGTTCGGCTCGACCCCCCGCGCCAGGGCGATCGCCATGCCGAGCGCAGCGACCTGCGCCACCGCGAGGTCAATGAATATGACTCCGCGCCGGATGATGTGCAGCCCGAACGCCGCGTGCAGCGGAGACATGATCAAGGACGCGAGCGTCGCGTTCTGTATCGTGAGCCAGTCGAACATCTGACTTAGAGCGCCTTGCTCACGAGGCCGACGACCGTGTCCATCAGTGAGACGTAGTCCTTGGCGGCCGAAGTATGGCCGACGCTGAGGGGTGCGACGACGAGCTTGGCGTTCGACCGAGTCGCGACCGTCTGGCCGGATCGCGTCGAGTAAAATGGCTCTTGGAGGACGATGCCGACCTTCTCCGCGCCCATCGTGCGAACGACGTTTGCGATGTGCCCTGGCGTGGGGGGGATTCCCGGCTTCGGCTCCAGCTGGGCCACGACGCGAAGCCCGAACCTCTTCGCGAAGTAGTTCCAAGACTTGTGGTAGGTGACGATGGCCTTGCCTCGGCCCGGCTCCATCTTCGCCGACCAGCCGCCGAGCGGCTGGCCCGCCGCCCGCACCTGCGAGGCGAGGTTCCCGGCGCTGGACCACGCCCACAGCTTGTCCGCCCCGATCGCACCGACCGCCGCGGCGCCGAACATGGCGACGTCAACGGACTTCTCGAACGCGTCGGCGCGCGCCTGGTAAGCGGACTTGTTGGCGGGGTCGAGCTGGCCCATGCGCGCGGCCATGTTCTGTGCGATGGTCCGCGCGTTGTACGGGTCGAGCCAATAGTGCGGGTTTCCGTTGGGGTGCACGTCGCCGTCGGCGCGGGAGACCGTCCCGGCCGCCTTTTCGAGGACTGATACTCCAGTGGAGGCGTAGAGGTGCCCGGCCCGACCGATCGCGATCTTGGTGTTCCGGCTGCCTTGGATGAGCGACTTCTCATACCCGACCTCGAGGTCGAGTCCGACCGCGATGAAGAGGTCCGCGCCGCGCAGCTTGCTCATGTCGCCGGGCTTTGCGTCAATGAAGTGCGGGTCGCGCACCCCCTTGACGATCGAGTCTACTTTGACGTTCGCGCCGCCGTCCGACTTCGCGATCGCCGCGAGGTCGGTCGTCGTCGTGATGACGTCGAGGTTCGCGAGCGCGCAGGAAGCAAGCGCGGCAAACGAGAGGAAGATAGCGGTTCGTTTCATGGGAGGGTCCATCAATACTTGTGCGCCCTGTGCGGGCCGATCAGGAACTGGACTTGGAACAGCAATTGGTTCCTGTCCGCGCCTGCGTTCGAGTCAATGCTCTGCCACTCCAGTCGAACGAGCTGGAACTCCGTCATCTTGAGGGTCAGGCCACCGGAGACGGCGCGAAGGGTGTCAGAACCGTCCGGCAGTTGCACATAGTCATAACGTGCAGCGGCCCAGAGTCGCTTTGTCATCTCGTAGGCAAGTGAGGCGAAGTGCCCGGTGCGTTGCGACGCCCCGGCGGCCTCGTACCACATTGCTTCGGCCTCGAAGATCACGCTGCGGCCCGTGCCACCAGGACGGAGCTTGGCGACGAAGTCGGCGCCGTACACGTTGCTCGTTCCGCCGTCCATCGGTCCCGTGCCGTAGGAGAACCCGAGCTGCCCTGAGAGGTCTTGGGTGAAGTCGAAGAACGTGCGGTAGTGGCCGATCCACAAAGGCTTCGCCGTGTCGCTCCCGCTAAAGAGCGGGCCGTCTTCTGGCACGAGCGCCTCGATCGTGACCTCATGGAAGCGCTCGCCAGGGAAGAGGTATGCCCAGCTTACGCCCGGCGCGCGAAGGCCCTCTTCGCCCAGCACCGACGTGACGAGGAGAGGGTAGTCGAAGAAGTCGAGCTGGTCAACGTGGTTGCGGTTGATCCGGCCGAGCGCGCCGGCGAGCTTTCCGATCCGTACGTCGGTCCCCTGGGCGAGCCCTGTATAGGAGCCGAACGCCTCCTCGACCTCCACCTCGCCCTCGTCCTCGTCGAGCGGGCTCGCGAACGCGATGTACGCCTCCGCGCGCATGTAGGGGTCAACGTCGGCGGCGATGCCCCACTCGATCTCGCGCATGGCGGCGCGCCTGACGGGCGGCACCATCGAGTCGGAGAGCCGGGCGCCGAAGTTGAAGACCAGGCTCATGTCGGGGTTGAACGCGTTCTGGGTCTGCGCCAAGCGGTGGCCGAGCCCGCCCACGGGCGGGGCTGGGGCGGTGTGCGCCGAAGCGAGCACCGCACAGAGTGCAGTCGTGCTAAAAACCATCTTCCTCTCAGGGCCTGTCCAGGCCGGTCGAACTATGCTACTATACATGGGTAGGGTATGTCAAGAGTTCCGAGGGACCAGGGGTTTTCTGTCGAAATGTATACTTTTGTGAGGCGGGCGAGGCGGAGATGAAGCAAACGACGAAAGAAGACTCGGTGCGGCGGCTCCACAAGATCTCGGGCCAGGTGGCCGGGATCCAGAAGATGATTGACCAGGGGCGAGACTGCTCGGACATCCTGCAGCAGGTCGTCGCCGTACGCGCGGCGCTGGACCAGTTGGGGGTCGTGCTCCTGACACAGCACCTACAGACGTGCGTGCTGCGGCTCAACGTGACGGGCGAGGCGGACTACTGCCACACGCTGCCGGAAGAGCAGTGGTCGGAAGAGATCAAGAAGTCGCTCACTCGGTTCCTGAAGTAGGGCCTCAGTCGCCCACGTAGTTCATGATGCCGATACAGCCCATGATCTCTTCCGACTCGTCGAACACGGGCAGCGCTTTCAGGATCATCTTGCTAAACTCGCCCTTGAGGCGCACGGTCGTCTCTTTGCCCTTCAGCGCGTTCAGGTGCGCGGCAACGGGCGGGTGGTCCTTGTCGTCCGACTTGAAAATATCGTAGACGGTCTTGCCCGTCTCCCACACGACGCCGCAGTGCGACGTCGGCATCGCGCCGTTCGTCAGGATGTGGATGTTCAGGTGCATGTCGGTCGCCCACACCGCGGACCTGATCTGGTCCAGCGCGAGCTGCAGCAGCGCGAGCGACGCGCGGACCTCGACGAGCGAGAGGTCGCGGTCTGCGACGAGCTGGACGAGCCCGGCGCGGTCCACGTTGCAGGATGTGAGCGCCTTTTCCGCGCGCTCTTTGATGACCCTCGCCACGGTGTCGGTCCTGCCGGTGCCGCCGACCTTGAGCCGGATTCTCAGCCAATAAGTGTTGACGGTGCCGACCGCGAGGTCGAGCTTGTGCGCGATGCCCTCGTTCGTGAGGCCCTGGATCGCCAGTTCGATAATCTCCGATTCGCGGGGTGAGAGCGCTTGCGTTGCTTCGGTGACGTGGATTTCGGGGGTCTTCATTGTTCCAGCCTCTTAGACGTCCCGACTTAAGGCTGTCTATGGCGATTTTACAGTTCGAACCGCGCGATTGAGGCCTTTTGCTTAACTGTCAGTTGAATGGCGTACACGGAAGTCTGGACACTGAGGCCCGTCCTAGGCTCGCCCGAGGCCGTTTTGAACCTGTTTGGTATACTCCGCCGTACCCATGCCTATCACACACCGAGGCCAGCCATTCGAGACCGGAGCGATCAGCAAGACCCCCATCGGCCCGGGCGTGTTCTCGTGCATATGCAGCGGCCAGACGATCTATATCGGTTGGGCCGGGCGCGAGGGGATCCAGAACAAGATCCGCGAGCACTACACGGGCAAGCACGGGACCTGCACGCAGATCTCGACCGGGTTCACCTGCGAGGAGCACGACGAGCCGGAGGCGCGGTGCCAGGAGCTGCTGGAAGAGTACAAGGCCGAGCACGGCCGAGTCCCGCGCGGCAACGTCAACGCGCCGGTAGGCGCGTCGGGTTCTCGGGCGTAGGCCTTCGAGACTCTTAGACCGCTCCTACTTCTTCTTGCCAGCGCCCTTGTTGACTTGCGTCAACGCCGAGGCCGCAGCAGACTTGGCGTCCTTTGACGACTTCGGGTCGGACAAGACTCTTGAAGACGCAGAGGCAGCCTTCTTGCCTGTAGACTCGTTCTTCTTCTTTTTCATTGGTTCCGTTTCCTCGGGTCTGGCCGAACGGCGCGACTCCTTGGTCGGTCGTTGGAGCGCGCGCACGACCTAGTCCTACTGACGACGCGCGGTTCTTGTCGGGGCCTCGAACCGGGACCTATGTTGATCGCTTCGGTGCGGTCCGGTTGGTCGCTCCGGCCGCTGGCCCGCTTGCAGTTCGTGCCCAGAGCCCCAACGGGGCGGCGGTCCTTTAGCCAGGGGCATCGCCCCTGGTGGGTGTGTCGCGTTGTCGCAAGCCCTGAAGGGGCGCGGTCTACAGGCGATGGCTTGCTGATGCCGCCCTTACAGGGCTCGAGCTTTCGCCGCATCTGACCCTCCCTGAGCTCCGTCCAGGCTCAAGACCCCTCCCTGGACTCCTTCTGACAATGCCTGGACCCGGTCCAGGAACTCCTGGACTCACGCCAGTCGCCCTGGACTCGATCCAGGCGGCCATGGATCGGTCCCAGGCTTCCCGGGAACCAGTCCGGGAGCCCCTGGACCCGATCCAGGAACGCCTGGCTTGCTCCCAGGGACTCCTGGGACCAGTCCAGGGAGCCCTGGGTCCACTCCAGGCGCCCCTGGAAGATCTCCAGACGCGCAAGGAACGGTCCCAGGCGCGCAAGGAACGGCTCGAGACTAGCCCGACCAAACTCCCGCCGACCAGCCAACCTCACCTCGCCGCAGGGACCTTGACGCATGCGAGGAACGAGGGCCTCGGGACCCCTGGCGCGACCATGCGCTACAAGGTGTACGTCGTGCTGACGACCGGCAACGAACGCGGCTCCCACGCAGTGGCCGTCACCCGGCAGTAGGTTGCGATGATGGGGCGGGGGGGGCCCCCCCCCCCCCCCCCCCCCCGCCTCTCGCATCACGGGGTGAGTCTCCCCGGCCGCCCGGCGCTCGGAACAACTGGGTCACGCGGGCTAAACGGCCAAGAAGCTGCTGGCCAATGGCTGGCATGCTATTGCGGAAACTACTCGCCTTCATCCCTAGGTTGCTTTATGAGTTCGATGTCGATTGGCCATGTATAGTCTCCAGCGGAAGTTGCCTCCCGGGTTTCCACGTCGTATACGAATGTAGTTCTCTGAGGAAGCCCGGCTACCATCGCCTCGTGCTCTACTACCTGGAAAGTTCTGCCGTCGACACCCTTGTAAGTCTTTTCGGACACGAGTATTGAAGGAGCGTCTGTCATGTACCCCGTCGCGTGATAGGTAAGTCTTTGGACTTGCACTTCTCCGATAGGAGTCTCGGTCACAAGTACCTGTCCATCAGCCGGTATCACCGAGAACTGGCAGCTCCACTCGCGACTCTCCGGCGTTGGTTGTGCCTTTCGGATCGCGCTGCGATCTGCCTGCGTCCAGATATCGAGCGTTGTGACTTCCTTTCCAGTTTCCCGAATTCGCAGAACTGCCGAGATTGCGTCGACCGTCCTACTCCAATCGGCCAGTTCTAGGATCTGCTCCTTAGTTGGTGACCCCGGGATGAAGAGGTCGACCGTGCAGGAGCTATAAGCGCTAGAGAATACTTCCGTCTCCACTTTCGTGACTTTGCACAAGCTGGCAACTTCCTCATCCGTAATGTCTGACAAGACTCGAACCTCGATGTTGTGCCTGACCGCCTTTAGCATCGCAGGTTTCGAGACTGGGTTAGAAGTAACAGCCAAGACTCGGTTCGCCTGAACGCTCCATTTCTTGCCCATGAGCTGTTCTATCCAAACTACGTCGCTGGTCTCCTCTCTTTCTCGACACTCCACTAGAATCAAGATGTCAACTGATCCCACGCGTGTTTTGATCGTGCAGTCGCACTCTCGCCTCTGCCCTGTGTCGACGTCGCCAATGTAGCCTGGAGATTCAACTGTCGCATCCGCACCAGATAGCGCTGCCTCCACGCGACGTACGAGCTTTTCAAACTCACGACCCTTGCGCGACATTGATGCTTACACTCTCATTACTAGCGGCTAGTCCCCCTCGCCCGAAACAAACGGCGAAGTGTAGTTGGGTGGTTCTTTTGTGATCCAGACGTCGTGGGGGTGGGATTCGCGGAGGCCGGCGTTGGTGATCTGGATGAACTCGGCTGTGGACGCAAGCTCCTTCAAAGACGCCGCGCCGCAATAGCCCATGCCCGACCGCAGTCCGCCGACGACTTGCGCCATTGTGTTTTCCAGCGGCCCCTTGAACGGCACGCGGCCCTCGACGCCTTCCGGCACCAGCGTCGCGTCGGTCGGTTTGACCTGGAAGTACCTGTCGCTCGAGCCCTGCTTCATCGCGGCGATCGAGCCCATGCCGCGGTAGACCTTGTACGCGCGGTTGCGATAGATCTCCGTCTCGCCGGGGGACTCTTCGCACCCGGCGAACATGTTGCCCATCATGACGGTCGAGGCGCCCGCCGCCAAGGACTTGACGACGTCGCCGGAGGTGCGGATGCCGCCGTCGGCGATGGTCGGGACTCCGAGCTTGTTGGCCTCTTCGCAGCAGTCCATGACGGCGGTGAACTGGGGGACGCCGATGCCGGCGACGACGCGGGTCGTGCAGATGCTGCCCGCGCCGATGCCGAGCCGCAGCCCGTCCGCGCCGACCGCGTGCAGGTCGCGCACGCCCTGCTTGGTCGCGACGTTGCCGCTGATGACGCGCAGGTCGGGGAGCTTGTTCTTGAGCATCTTGGTGCATTCGATGACGCCCTTGCTCTGCCCGTGCGCGGCGTCAATGACGATGAAGTCCACCCCGGCGTCCATCAGCGCCTTCGCGCGCTCGTACGGCTCTCGCAGGGGGCCGATGGCCGCGCCGACGATGAGCCGGCCCATGCGGTCCTTGGTGGCCTGCGGGTGGCGCTTGACCTTTTCGATGTCCTTGATCGTGATGAGCCCCTTGAGGCGTCCGTCCTGGTCAACGATCGGGAGCTTTTCGATGCGGTGCTCGGCCAGCAGGGCCTGCGCCTGGTCTAGGGTGGTGCCGGGCGGCGCCGTGACGAGCTTCTTGCTGGTCATGCGGTCGCGGATCGGGAGCTCGTAGTTGCTCTCGAAGCGGATGTCGCGGTTGGTGAGGATGCCGACGAGCCTGTCGCCCTCGTCAACGATGGGGACGCCGCTGATGTGGAAGTGGGACATCAGCTCCATCGCCTCTCGGATGGATTTTTCCGGCGCGAGCTTGATGGGGTCGGTGATGATGCCGGCCTCGGATCGCTTGACTCGGTCCACTTGGTCTGCCTGCTCCTCGATCGGCATGTTGCGGTGGAGGACGCCTACGCCGCCCTCTCGCGCAATGGCGATGGCGAAGCGCGCTTCGGTGACGGTGTCCATCGGCGCCGAGACGATGGGGATGTTGAGGCGGAGCCCTGGCAGGATCTCGGTGGAGGTGTCCACCTGGCTGGGAACTACGTCCGTCCTTCGGGGCACTAGAAGGACGTCGTCGAAACTGAGCCCCAGGCGAAATTCTCCGGCCATGTAGTGTGCGTCAGATTATGGCTTATCGGGTGACGGGTGACGCGGGACGGGAGACGGGGGAGTGATGAAGGATGAAGGGTGCTTGGGAAGGACTTGGTTGTTTGACCGGATCGCCCGCTACGACAGGCGCATGGACTATCTTGTGCATGCGAACACATACATTTGAAGTTCAGTAAGGGCTGGTTCGCTAAGACTGAGAGATTTCGCATGTTATCGAATGCAAAACGGCCTATTTTCTGTCAGAGCGCGGCAAAACAAGCCATTATGTATGTTATTGTATGCAAAAGCATAAACCACAGAGTGAGCCCGACTTGGGTGCCGCGCTGCGCCGAAGGCGCAAAGCGCTGGGGATGTCGCAGGACGAGACGGCGAGGCTCTCTGGGTGCGGCCGGCTCTTCATCTCCGAGGTCGAGCGGGGGAAGAGGTCTGTCAGGCTGGACAAGCTGATCGAGCTTCTGCGCACCCTCGGACTTCAGCTCGAGATCAGACCGGGAAGAGACGAGATACGCATAGATGAGAGCATCTGACTTTCGGCGGATAGACGTTGCAGACGTGTACCGGGGCGAGGCGCTTGCCGGAGAGCTTCGCCGTACGGATGAGGGCACGCAGTTCACATACGACGCGCATTACGTTTCGTCTGCGCCATTTGGAGGAGAGGGTGTTTCTTGGGCCATGCCGCCTACCGAACTGCCATACATGGGTCATGGCGAGTCGCTTCCACGCTTCTTCGCAAACCTTGCTCCCGAAGGGGCGCGGTTAGCGGCGACCGTCGGTCGGCTGCATACATCGCCTGACGATCTGATGACGGTACTGCTCGCAGTCGGGAGGGACTGCGTCGGGGATGTGCGCGTGGTGCCGGCCGGATCACCATTGAGCGTTACGAACGAGAACCGACCGATGCGGCTTGAAGACGCCGACTTCGAGGCGCTGTTTTGGGAGGCTGTCGGTGGAGAGAACCTTGACGCGACATCGTTGCCCGGTATGCAGGACAAGGCGTCGGGAGGCGTAGTGTCGTTTCCGTCGAGTATCGGGTTTGGGAACTCTCCAACGATCATTAAGATCAGTCCAAAACTGTTTCCGATGCTGGTCGAGAATGAAGCGTTCTTCCTGGGAGTTGCCGAGAAGGCTGGCATCGGTGTGAACGAGTGGAAGCTCGTTCGCGATGGGAAGGGGCGGCTCGGGCTGGTGCTCAAGCGTTTCGACCGAGTTTGGACGAAGCAAGGCACCAAGCTGGTCCACCAAGAGGACCTGTGCCAGTTGCTTGAGCGGTACCCGTGGCAGAAGTACAGGGTCAAGGTGAGCGAGGTCGCATCTGCGATCCATGAGTTTGCATCGAGCCCGCGGCGCGAGACTCTCAGGCTATTGGAGGCATGTATGTTCTCCTACCTCATCGGTAATGCAGACCTGCACGCAAAGAACGTCAGCCTTTACCGCCGCGATGGCAGTGAGATCATCGAGCTCACGCCGGGCTACGACCTCTTAAGTACCCTTCCGTACAAACACCTCGACACGCGGATGGCGCTTTCACTGGACGGTCGTGACGACAAGTTCAAGGTTAGGCACTTCGAGGACTTCGGCGAGCGTTGGGAGGTGCCGCGGGAAGCAGTCAGGGCGAGGGCGAGCGAGATTGCGGGGGCCGTCGAGGACTCGATGGCGCGATTTGGCGAGATAGGACTTGAGCCGGATGCATTGCGACGCATCGAGTCCGTTGTCGGGCAGCGGATAAAGGGCTTTGGGCTCTAGGTCTGGTAAACCCGGTGTGATGGAGTACAGGAGTTTGGGTCGGACGGGGGTGCAGGTGAGCAACCCGTGCCTGGGGACGATGACGTTCGGTTGGGAGCCGGGGGACTGGGGCTCGACGGAGGCTGAGGCGGTCAAGGTCGCGGACAAGGCGCTCGATCTTGGGATCAACTTCTTCGACACGGCGGACGTGTACGCTCGCGGCGTCTCCGAGAAGATCCTGGGCAAGTGGATGAAGGGGAAGCGCGCGGGACTGGTGGTCGCGACGAAGTGCCACGGCAAGATGAGCGACACGGACCCGAACGCGTGGGGGAACTCTCGACGCCACGTGATCGAGGCGTGCGAGGGTTCGTTGAAGCGCCTGGGGACGGACTGGATTGACCTGTACCAGATCCACCGTCCACAGCCGGCGATCCCGATAGACGAGACGCTGCGGGCACTGGACGATTTGGTGAAGGCGGGGAAGGTCCGGTACGCGGGGTGTTCGACATATGCGGGCTGGCAGGCGTGCGAGGCGCACTTTGTTGCGCGGTCGCTGGGGGTCGCGGGGTTCGTGAGCGAGCAGCCGCCGTACAACCTGCTCGACCGGCGGATCGAGCGCGGGCTACTGCCGTTCTGCAGGACCTATGGTTGGGCGGTGATCCCGTGGTCGCCGCTGGCTGGCGGGCAGCTGAGCGGGAAGTACGTGGACGCGAAGCCGCGCAAGGCGCGGTATGCGAAGTCGGACCCGATGGGCCGGGTCACGCCGGAGACGACGCGGGTCGTGAAGCAGTTGAAGAAGGTCGCGGACAAGGAGGGGGTGTCGCTGGCGGTACTGTCGCTGGCCTGGGTGGCCGGGCAGCCGGGCGTGACGTCGCCGATCATCGGGGCACGGTCGGCGAAGCAGTTGGACGAATCGGTGAAGGCGTGCCAAACGGTGTTGAGCGCGTCGGCGATGGAGGCGATTGACAAGGTCGTCGCGCCGGGTACGAACGTGCTGAAGTACTACGAGGCGAACTTCGGGCCGAACGCCGTGGCGTTCGTGTAGGCGCCCGGGTCGCCACCCGGTCTGCCGCGTGTCTTCGGGCCAGGAGGAGAAGTGAAGGTGCGCGGCCTGACCGGGGCACCCAGCGGGGCCGATGTGCTGAAGCCTGAGGCCGAGGGGGCCCGTCTGTACGCTAGGTGCGGACATGAATGTAAGAGCTTATGTGGCGGAGTTCGTGGGGACCTTTGCGCTGGTCTGGGTGGGGATCTATTCGATCCTGCACTTCGGCAACGTGCCTGGCGGCCTCCTGGGGATCGCGCTGGCGCACGGCCTTGCGATCGCGCTGCTCGTCACGGCGACCGGGCCCGTGAGCGGCGGCCACCTGAACCCGGCGATAACGATCGCCGTTTTGATGACGCGGCGGATCAAGGTGGTGGACGCGCTTTGCTACATCGTGGTCCAGGTCGCGGCCGGCTTTGCGGCGGCGGCGATGGTGGGATTGGTGCCGTTGTACGCTTCGAACGAGGTGATCGGCGGAGCGGAGACGATCTGGCAGGGAACGCCGCAGATTCGAGCGCAGCTCGTCACGGCCGCAGTCGAGGCGCGCGACACCGCGTTCTCTGGCCTGATACTCGAGGCCATCGCGACGTTCTTCCTCGTGTTCACGGTCTTCGGATCCGCGATTGACAAGCGCGCGCCGAAGGTCGGCGGGCTCTATATCGGCCTGGCCGTGACGATGGGGATCCTTGCGATCGGGCCATTGACGGGCGCTGCGCTGAACCCCGCGCGCTGGTTCGGTCCGGCGATGCTCGGCGAGGCGGTGAACAGGACAGAGATGTCGCTCGGGTGGCTGAGTTTCGTTTACGTGCTCGGGCCGATCGCTGGCGGCGTGATCGCGGCGTGGGTGTACCAGTTCGTGATGATGGGGCGCGACCAGTTGCCGGGGAAGAGTGCAGAGTAGCCGGTGAGTCTAGTTCGGGATGACCTTCGACTCGGCCTTTAGCGGCTCGGCTGTCGTCTCGTTACGCTTGAAGATGATGTTGCCGTCCTCGTCTACGTCGGCGAGGATGGTGTCGCCAGCTTGGAAACGGCTGAGCAGCAGCTCTTCGCTGAGCGGGTCCTCGATGAAACGCTGGACCGCTCGTCGCAGCGGGCGGGCGCCCAGGTTCGGATCGTAGCCCTTGTCCACGAGGAGGTCCTTGACCTTGTCGCTGAGTTGGATCGTGATCTCGAGCTCCTTGGCCTGCTCGTTGACGCGCTTGAGATAGAGGTCGGCGATCTGCAGGATCTCGTCGCGCGTGAGGTGCTGGAAGACGATGAGCTCGTCTACTCGGTTGAGGAACTCCGGCCGGAAGGTCTTCTTCATCTCCTCTAGCATCCGGGTCTTCATCATCTCGTAGACCTTCGGGTCGCTCGGGTCTTCCTTGACGTCTCTGAAGCCGAGGCCCTTCTCGAGGGAGATCGGTCGGACGCCGACGTTCGAAGTCATGATGACTATGGTGTTGCGGAAGTCCACGGTGCGGCCCTGGCTGTCGGTGAGCTGCCCGTCCTCCATGACTTGGAGGAGGAGGTTGAAGACTTCGGGGTGGGCCTTCTCGATCTCGTCGAGGAGGACGACGGCGTAGGGGTTGCGTCGGACCTGCTCTGTGAGCTGTCCGCCCTCGTCGTAGCCGACGTATCCCGGAGGGGCGCCGACGAGCCTGCTGACCGCGAACCGCTCCATGTACTCGGACATGTCAATTCGGATCATGCTGGACTCTTTTTCGTAGAGGTACTCGGCGAGCGCCTTTGCGAGCTCGGTCTTGCCGACGCCGGTGGGCCCGAGGAAGATAAAGCTGGCGATCGGACGCTTCGGGTCCTTGAGTCCGCTCCGCGCGCGGCGGATGGCCCGCGCGACGGCGGAGACGGGCTCGCCCTGGCCGATGATGCGGTGGTGGAGGTCCTCCTCCATTCTCAGGAGCTTTTGGCTCTCGCCTTCGACGAGGCGCATGACGGGGATGCCGGTCCACGACTGGACGATGGAGGCGATCTCTTCTTCGCCGACGATCGCGTCGGGCTTGGCCTCTGCCTGCCAGGCCTCTTCTCGCTCGGTGATGCCGTTCTCTAGCTCCTCGATCTCTTGTTCGAGCCTCTTGGCCTCCTTGCTGTCCGGGGAGTGTCGCCTGGCGTGGTCGAGCTCTGAGCGGAGCTTGCCGAGCTTCGTCTTGTCCTGTCGGACGTCGAGCGGCGGAAGGCTCTGTTGGAGGCGCACACGGCTGGCGGCCTCGTCCACGAGGTCAATGGCCTTGTCCGGCAGTGTGCGGTCGGTGATGTAGCGCTGAGAGAGCTGGACGGCGGCGGTGAGGGCGGCGTCGGTTATCTCGACGTTGTGGTGCGCCTCGTACCGTTCGCGGAGCCCCTTGAGAATGTCAACGGCCTCTTCCGCGTTGGGCTCGCGGACCTTTACGGCCTGGAACCTGCGCTCTAGGGCGGCGTCGCGTTCGATGTACTTTCTAAACTCGTCTTGTGTGGTCGCTCCGACGCACTGCAGCTCGCCTCGCGCGAGCGCGGGCTTCATGATGTTGCTGGCGTCAATCGCGCCCTCTGCGGCACCGGCGCCTACGAGGGTGTGGAGCTCGTCAATGAAGAGGATGACCTGGCCCTCGGCCTTTCGGACCTCGTCCATCACCTTCTTCATGCGCTCTTCGAACTCGCCTCGGTACTTGGTGCCGGCGACGAGCCCTGCGAGGTCGAGGGCGACGATGCGCTTGTCCTTGAGGAGGTCTGGGATGTCGCCGCTGACGATGCGGAGGGCGAGGCCCTCGGCGATCGCGGTCTTTCCGACGCCGGGCTCTCCGATGAGGCAGGGGTTGTTCTTCGTTCGGCGCGTAAGGATCTGCATGACGCGCTCGATCTCGCTCTGTCTTCCGACGACGGGGTCGAGCTTTCCTTCTCGCGCGAGCTCAGTGAGGTCGCGCCCGAACTCGTCGAGGGTCTGCGTCTTGATCGCGGTCGTGCCCGACGGTCCGCCGGTGCGCGAGGTGCCGCGGGACTGGACGTCGTTGTCCTGCAAGGCCATGACTTCACGGCGACCGCGGTCGAGCTCGACTCCAAGCTTAGACAGCACTCGACCCGCCAGCCCGTCGCCTTCGCGGATCAGACCGAGCAGCAGGTGTTCTGTGCCGATGTAGTTGTTGTTGAGGTTTCTGGCCTCGTCGTAGGCGAGGTCAATGACGCGCTTTGCGCGCGGCGTGAGGGACATGTCCTGCGACGGCCGGGCGTCTCCTCGGGGGAGCTGCTTTTCGACCTCTGTGCGGATACGGCTGAGGCTGACGCCGAGGCGCTCGAGGACGCGCGCGGCGACGCTGTCGCTCTCGCGGACGAGTCCCAGGAGGAGATGCTCGGTCGAGACGTAGCCTTCGCCGAACTTCTGCGCCTCTTCCTGCGCATAGAAGACGACCTTGCGGGCCCTTTCCGTAAACCTCTGCCACATAACGTTCTTGCGATTCCTTTATCGGACGGTTCCGATCCTGACCACCAGCCGAGACTCCTCGGCTCGGCCAGTTTCGTACCTTCAGACGGTTGGGCCCTCCGTAAAGAACGGGCCCTCATTACCAAGAGTCCCTTCGCCGGGGCCCTGTGTTCCCATTTTCGGCTATCGCGGCCATTGGACTCACGTCAAATGCCGAACGGCACTGGCCGACATAGCAAGAATACCTGGGGGGTCGGAGTTGGCCCGTAGCCTGCAGATCGGGCCCAGAGACGCTAGAATGTCTAGTATGCAGTCGGCTTGGAAGGTGGGTCTGTTCCTTGTGCTCTTCGTGGGTCTGCTTGTGGCGACCTATGCGATCCTTCAGAAGAGCTTCTTCGCCAAGGCGACGGACGACTACTACATCGTTTTCACCAATGCTGGCGGGCTGCAGACGGGCTCGCGGGTGCTACTGGCGGGGGTACAGATCGGGACCGTCTCGAAGGTCGAGCTGATGAACGCCGGGAACGCCCGGGCGACGATCTCGATCGAGAAGGGGTACCAGATCCCTGTGGGTTCCACGGCGGTGCTGCCGACGTCGTTCATCTCGATCGGGGACCGTCAGGTGGAGATCATCCCTCCTGCGGACTCGGAGCGGGTCGCGATGCTCAAGCCTGGCGATTCGATCCCTGGATCGTTGGCTTCGCCGCTGGCGGGCTTGTTGCCAGAGAGCGAGAAGACCATCGCTGAGCTGAACAACACGCTGATCGCGTTCCGCGAGCTATTGGAGGACGACGGCCTGCGCGGTGGGCTGGACAAGCTGATGGTGACGTCGGAGAGGACGATCGAGAGCTTTGGCGGGCTGGCGGATCGGATGGACGGGTTCCTTGCGAGCAACGCGACGAACTTCGAGAAGTTGATGGCGACGACAGCGACGAGCCTTGAGAACCTGCAGGCCGTGACGTATGAGGTGAAGAAGCTGGTCGAGAGCGGCGACATCCAGGACCGCACGGTGATGCTGCTCGACAATCTGAACGAGGCGGTGGTCTCTGGTCAGAAGCTCGTCGCGGAGCTGAACTCTCTGGCCACAGACCCAGAGATGCGCGACACGATGCGCGAGACGCTTGCGAACGTGAAGACGATGAGCGAGTCGGGCACGCGCATCGCCGAAAGCGCGGAGACGATGGCTGACAACGGTGTCCTCGTTTCGGAGGAGGCGGTCAAGCTTTCGCGGAAGGCCAATGAGCTGGCGGTGCAGGTGGAGCAGCTGATCGCGACCTTCCGAGAGACGCTGGAGCGGTTCCGCATGGGCGGCACGGGGCTTGGGAGCGAGGTGACGTTCTCCGCAGACCTGGTGCGGGAGACCGATCCGGGCCGGTTCCGATCGGACCTGAACGTGACGGTCCCTTTCGGCGAGGAGCGGGCGACAATCGGGCTCTACGACGCTGCGGAGTCGAACAAGCTCAACCTGCAGCTCGGCCGGAACCTGACGAGCCTGCTCTCGCTTAGGTACGGAGTCTATGCCTCTAAGCCCGGAATTGGGGTAGATTATGTCCTCTCGCCGAGGGTCAGCCTTCGCGGCGACCTCTTCGGTCTGAACGACCCCCAAATGGACTTTCGGGTGGCGTACGGGTTCGGGCAGGGGTTCAACGCCTGGGCTGGGATCGAGCGGGTGTTCCAGCGGCCGATGGTGGCCTTTGGGGTCGGAGTGAAGAAGTAATGAGAGTGATCCTCAAGCAGAGCGTCTCGAAGGTCGGGAAGGAGGGCCAGGTCGTGCGCGTAAAGGCCGGGTTTGCGCGGAACTTCCTGTTCCCGCGCGGCATGGCCGTGGTCGCGGACAAGTCCCAAGTCCGCGTGTTGGAAGCGCGCAACAAGAGGCTCGAAAAGGTGTTGGAGGCGACGAAGGCGTCGGCGGAGGAGATCGCGGAGAAGCTCAACGGCAAGCGCATCCGGATGGAGGTGCGTTCTGGCGCTGGTCAGCGATTGTTCGGCGCTGTGACGTCGCAGGACATCGCGGACGCGATCAAGGAGCAGCTTGGCGTCGAGCTTGAGAAGAAGCTGGTCGGGATCCTTCAGCCGATCAAGCAACTCGGCCACTTTGGGATTGACATTGACCTTCACCGGCACGTGGACTGCCGCGTCCACCTGGACGTCGTAGACCCGGTGCTCGAAGAAGAGGCGCGGAAGGCGGCCGAAGGGAAGGGGACTACGGTCGAGGCGAAGAGCCAGAAGGCGCTCGCCGAAGAGGCAATCGAAAAGATCGAGGCCGAGCAGGGCGACGCCGAAGAAGAGTCGCCAGAGGCCTGAGCCTGAAAGGTTTTGCGACGCCCCTCACAATGTGAGGGGCGTCGCTGTTTCTTAGTGCAGGCAAGACCCGGATTGGCCCTCACCTAACCTCTCCCGCTTCCGAGAGCCCTGCTCACACAGGTCCAGAAGTAGCGGGAGAGGGATGCTCTGCGCTCCGGGGGGCATTGCTCTTCACTGCGAGTTTGTCGAGGAAGGATCGTCTTACGCTCCGAGCGTTCGTTCTCCCGGCCCGCAGGCTCTCTCGCGCCGTCCAGCTGTAGGGACGGGAGAAGGCTTGGATGAGGGCATTCTCTCGGCGTCGGTGGAGCGGCCAGACCGGGGCACCCTTGCCCAATGAAGCCTTTGATCGGCGGGCGTCGTCCTGCAAGGTAGGTGACCGCGCTACCGAACATCGTCGTGCCGCTCATTGCGGCGTTCACCGACGACACCTCGACTTTGAGCGAGGTGCGGGTCTCTCGCGTCGTTCGCTTCCACCTGGAGCGCGGCGCGAAGGGGTTCGTCGTGTGCGGTGAGACGGGCGACCCGTTCCTTCTCGCGCACTCCGAGCGGAAGCAACTGCTGGAGTGGGTCGCCCGAGAGAGCCAGGGGCTTCCGATCTGGGTCAACGTGACGGCGATGACGACGGCGGGCGCGGTGGACCTGTGCCAGCACGCGTCGCGGCACGGTGCGAAGGGGGCGGTCGTGTGCCCGCCACCGGTCGGTCGGTTCTTTGCGAACGAGGCGAAGGCGATGCTCACCTCCGTCCAGCGGCACGGAAACCTTGCGACGTTGTTCGCAGACCCGGAGGGGAAGTGGTCGTCGGTGCTCGAGGAGGGGGGTTCGCCAGTCTCCCTGGCTGGCGCGGTGGACCCGGCGTGGTCTGTGCTGGGCAGGCCCTCTCCCGACGAAATGAACGCGGGCGGGTACGTCGTCACGCCGTTCTCGATGTTTGGAGCGGACAAAGTGCCGAAGATCCTTGAGCGGCTGGAAGTGTTCCGCCCTGCGCTGCAGTCCTTGATCCGTCACGGAGGTCTGAACCGCGCGGCGCGCGCCGCGATGGCGGCGCTGGGGTGCGACGTCGGTACTTCGCGGAGCCCGGTACACGACCTCAACGACGACGGTCGGAAGATGCTGGCGGGGATCCTGACTGCGCTAAAGGGGTGAGGCCGGCACAGGCCGAACCCTGAGGCCGGCGGAGTGCATTTCACCCTTGAGTTCCGCGATGGTCGTGACACCGTCGTGGACGATGCCCGCGAGGAGGACGGCGTCGGCGCCCGCCTTTGTGACGGCGTCAACCAAGTGTGACGCCTGGCCTGCGCCCCCGCTGGCGATGACCGGGACGCTGACAGCGCTGGTGACCGCCTTCGTGAGCTCGATGTCGTACCCCTCTCGCGTGCCGTCCGCGTCCATGCTCGTGAGCAGGATTTCGCCTGCTCCGAGCCGCTCGGCTTCGCGCGCCCACTCGACTGCGTCGAGGCCGGTGTCTTTGCGGCCTCCATTGACGAACACGCGCCACGAGCCGCCTTCGCGCTTAGCGTCTATCGCGACGACGACGCACTGCGAGCCGAAGGTCTGTGCCGCGCGCGTGACGAACGTTGGATCGGCGACCGCGGCGGAGTTCAGGCTCACCTTGTCCGCACCCGCAAGCAGGGCCGCGCGCACGTCTTCGATCGTGCGGAGGCCGCCTCCGACGGTGAACGGGATGAATACCTGTTCTGCGACCTGCTCGGCGAGCGCGACGACCGGCGCCCGTCCCTCGTGGCTCGCGGTGATGTCGAGGAACACGAGCTCGTCTGCGCCCTGTGCGTCGTAGTGGCGGGCCAGCTCGACGGGGTTTCCCGCGTCGCGGAGCCCGACGAACTTTGTGCCCTTGACGACGCGGCCGTCCTTGACATCGAGGCACGGGATCAGTCGGACGGACGTCACTCGCCCCTCCGCCGTTTGATCGTGACCTGCACGAACTCTCCGTTGCGCTGGGTGCGTTCGAGGATGAAGGTGTCGCCGAACTCTTCGTACTCGAAGGGCCCCTCGGTCGTGGGCTCTCGCATGAGGCTGTGCGCGGCGCGGTGGAGAAGGCCGGTGATCAGGACCTCTTGGTCGGGTTCGACGGCGTCGGTGCGCAGCTCTGGAAGTCCGACTTTGCGCAGGCCCTTGGTATACGCGTGCCCGCCGCCGTCTTCCTCGACCTTCCACGCGACGCGCACGTGCATGTCTGGCCGCTCTGCGTTGTTGTTCTTTTCGAGCTGCGCACTGAAGTCCTCGGACGTGAAGATCTGTTCGCAGACGGCGTCGTAGACGATCAGCCCTTGGGCGAGGTCCGACATGGCGTCAGCTAGGTGGGGCATGAACTGGAGGTGGCGCGTGTCTTTGAGGACGGCCTCGCTCAGGTAGCGGACTTTGATCAGGCTGTTGGCCTGGCTGAGCCGCGCGAGGACCTCTTTGCTCGGGACGGCGTTCTCCTCGAAGAGGTCCGGGCGGAACACGAGCGGGTTGCGCGCGCGCTTCGCGACGGCGATGTGGAGGCGGATGTCGCTGAAGAGCAGCCCTTCGCGCGCTCCGATGGACGGGCGGCCGCGCCTGTTGTGGGGGTTGTTGGAGATCATGCGGTCCATCCAGAGCTCCTGCTTGGGGAGCTGGTCGTGCGGGGTGTAGACCCAATACTCCGTGTGCGCGAGATAGCCCGGCACGCGACGGCCGATGAGCTTTCGCCAGCCGATGATGCCGGCAAAGGTGACGACGAGCCCGATCAGGAATCCCCAGGCGAGCGGCTCGGCGAACACGGGCATGTCAGGGGCCCACCCCGCTGAGCCAGCGCTCGGCCGCGCTGAGCTCCGGTTCGTTGAGCAGCGCATAGCAGGTGTCGCAGAGCGCGGCCTCGTTCACTCCGTTCGCGCGGCAGAGGAGGCACGCGTCCTCTTTGATCGCCTTCTTGACGTGGCGCGGCTGTGTGAGCGCCCAGAGCAACTGGCGGCGCGGGATGCCTTGCGAATTGACGCGATCCACTAGGGCGATTGTATCTTGCGCTCGCCCCAGGCCGTCATGACGGCGGCCATCAGTTGGCCGACGGGGTGGTTGCCGCCGGTGTTGGTCATCACGACGTAGACGGTGCCGTGCTCGCGGTCGAGGACCATGAGGGTGCGACAGCCCTGTTGCGCGCCGCCGTGCTCGGGCTGCCCGTGAGGGCCGAACGACCAGGTGAGCCCGCCGCCTGTCGCGAGCCCGTCCACCGTCTGCTTTTGGAACATGAAGTCGGTGAGCTGCTTGCCGAGAAGCTTGCCGGTCATGGCGGCGAGCCCGAAGCGCGCGAGGTCGGGCGCGCTCGACTCCATCCCGCCACCACCGCTCTTCCATGAGATGTCCTCCTCTTGTGTGACGAGGGCCGATTGGGCGCGTGCTTGGATTGTGTAAAGCTTCGACCTGTGTGGGTTGGTCGCGCTCCTGTCTTCGAGCGCGAGGGTCGGCGACCCGCTCGGCGTAGCGACGTTGGCCCTCACGTATGCGCCGAACTCTTGGCCGCTTGCGACCTCGACTAGCCGCGCGACGAGGCTGAAGGCGTGGGTGGAGTAGGAGACGCGCTCGCCGGTCGGGAAGATGAGCGGATCGTCCTTGAATACGCCGACCGACTCCGAGACGGTGAAGCGCTTGTAGAAGACGTCGCGCTTTGCTGCGATGTAGTGGCGGACGCCAGAGGTGTGCGTCAAGAGGTGTCGCAGCGTGACCGGCGCGTACGCTTCCGGGAGTTCTGGGACGTACGTGCGGACGCGAGTGAATAGCGAGAGCTTGCCTTCCTCGACGAGCTTGAGCGCGGCGATGGTCGTGACCGGCTTGCTGATCGAGCCGAGGCGGTAAATCGTCTTGTCGGTCGCCGCGGCGCTGCTCTCCCGGTCCTGGAAGCCCGCGCCGGCAGCGAACTGCGTACCGTCCGGCTTGACGATCGCGACGGACGCGCCGACGACGGTGTTCGAGGCGATGTAGTCGGCGAGCGCCTTGCGGACCGCCTCCTCTCGCGCCTGCGGAAAGACGAGGCACGGCAGGGCTGCGAGAAGGACGAGCCATCGAGACCGGGGCATAGCCTGATTACAGCCCAAAGGTAAAGTCCGTTGCAATGGTCGTCGCGACGTTCAACGTGAATTCGGTGCGCGCGCGGTTGCCCGCGCTGACGGAGTGGCTTGCAGTGGCACAGCCCGACGTCGTGGTCCTGCAGGAGACGAAAGTCGAGGACGAGAAGTTTCCGCTCGGCGATCTGGAGGCGGCGGGCTACAACATCGAGATCCACGGCCAGCCGCGCTACAACGGTGTCGCGATCCTGAGCAAGCCGCCGATCGAGGAGTTCGACGTCGGCTTCGACGACGATGGGATGCCCGAAGACTTTAGGCTCCTGCGTGCGACCGTGAACGGCGTCCAGATCATCAACACGTACGTGCCGAACGGAAACTCCGTCGGCTCTGAGAAGTGGGAGTACAAGATGCGTTGGCTGGAGCGGTTCCGGCAATACGTCAAGGAGACGTGCGAGATGGGCGCGCCGACGATCTGGCTCGGCGACATAAACATCGCCCCCACTCCGGACGACGTCTTCGAGCCGGAGACGAAGCTCGGCGACGTCGGCCACCACCCGGACGAGTTCTCGCGTTTGAAGGCGATCGTGGAGCTGGGCTGGACCGACTGCTTTCGCAAGTTCACGTCCGGCCCGAACCACTACACGTTCTGGGACTTCCGCATCCCCAACTCGTTCAAGCGCGACCTCGGCTGGCGCATTGACCACGTGTATGCGACGAAGCCTCTGGCTGCGAAGTGCAAGCGGTGCTGGGTGGACAGGGCCCTGCGAGGCGGCGAGAGGCCGAGCGACCACACGCCGGTGCTGGCCGAGTTCTCGGTCTAAGACGATGTCTGACCTTCAGCCCTTGTTTACGTCGCCAGAGCCGCTGACGGCGGACGTCAACTTCGGGTCGCCGTAGTACGTGACATCGCCGGAGCCGGCCACGCTGACCGAGAGATGGTCGCTCGCCGCGACCTCCACATCGCCCGAGCCCGCAATGCTGACTTTGGACTTCTTGGCCTTGAGGCTCCGCGCGTTGACGTCGCCAGAGCCGTTGACGGTGACGTGGACGGTGATCACTTCGCCGCTGACGTCAACGTCCGCCGAGCCGTTGATCGAAAGGCTGAGCACGTCGGACTTGACCCCGGTCACGTAGGCGTCGCCGGAACCGTTGACCCCCAGCGCTGTCAGCGCGGGGAGGGTGACGGTGACTCGCAGCCGCCCGTCGTTGCCGAACAGCCCATTGGACTCTTCCTTGAGGACCAGGGTGCCGTCCTCGACGGTGGCCTTCAAGCGCTCGACGCGTTCCTTTGCACCTTCGATCTTGATCGTCTCCGCGCTACCGACCACGACTGTCAGGTCAATCGCGCCGTTGGCGGTGATGGCGCTGAACCCTGTCAGGCTCTCGGTCCGGGTCGTCTGTGGTCCCGGGTCGTGGTCCAAGCCGAGGCCGCCGAAGCACCCTGCCGTCGCCAGACCTGCGACGGCAAGCGCCGTCGTTTCTAGTTTTCTCTTCATGTTTCCTCCTCAGAGCCGAATACGGACCGGGGAGGAGGCAAAGTTGCGCCGGGCCCAGGATTTGCGTCCAGGG
>JBBDXG010000010.1:73374-151698 GCA_040902435.1 Fimbriimonadaceae bacterium | reverse complement strand
CGTAGGCGCCGTCAACGTGCATCCACAGGCCGTGCTCGTCGCAGATGCGGCGGACCTCTGCCAGGTCGTCCACTGCGCCGGTGCTGACGGTCCCTCCGGACGCGATGACGAGGAACGGGCGCTTGTCCTCTTTCTTGTCACGCACGATCGCGTTTCTCAGCGCTTTCGTGTCCATGCGCTCTTCTTCGTCGCATGGGACCATGACGACGTTGTCGGAGCCGATCCCGGAGAGGTCGGCGGCCTTTTGCAGCCAGGTGTGGGTCGCGGCCGGCGCATAGGCGCGCAGGTCGGCCGCGCCCTTCTGCCTTGTCTCTGCTCCCGTCGCGTTTGCGCGCGCGGCCCAGAACCCGAGCATGTTCGCCATGTTTCCTCCGCTGCAGAGCGTGCCGCCGCAGTCGGCGGGGAAGCCGATGAGCTCGGCGATCCATTGCACGGTCTGAAGCTCGATCGCGCTGGCGACGGGCGAGAGAGGCCATCCGCCGCAGTTGGGGTTGATCCCCGCGGCGAGGAGGTCGCTGAGGACACCGATGGGTGCTGCGCCCGCCGTAATGTAGCCGAAGAACTTGGGGTGGCCGTTGAAGAGCGAGCCTTGCTTGAGCGCCTCGAAAGCTTCGCCCAGGACCAGTTCGGGCCCCGTTCCGTGCTCGGGCAGCGGACCTCGACCGATGAGGTCCCAGGCTTTCTCGGGGTCGTCGCCCTGGGTTAGCGGTCGCTCGCGGACGGTCTCCCAGAGCTCGGCGAGCTGGTCCACGAGGGCGTGCCCGGCCCGGCGGAACTCGTCCGGGGACATGTCGAGTGCAGACGCGCGGTGCTCAAGGTCGGGCATTTGCCGGGGATGTTACTAGGGCTCGACGGCTGCGAGGGGACCGGCCCCCCGTGTGCTGTAAACTCGGGGAAGAGTGGACGGCTACAAGCACCTGGATTTCCTGCAGGTCACGGAGGCGGCGGCGCTGGCGTCGAGCAAGTGGGTCGGCAAGGGCAAGCGCGACGAGGCGGACCTTGCGGCGTGCGAGGCGATGCGCTCGCGCCTCAACGCGATGGAGATGTGCGCGACGATCGTGATCGGCGAGGGCGAGCGAGACGAGGCGCCGATGCTCTACATCGGCGAGAAGCTGGGCCGTGGCGAGGGGCCGAACATCCAGATCGCAGTGGACCCGCTGGAGGGGACGAACCTGTGCGCGAACGGCACGCCGAACGCGATCTCCGTCTTGGCCGCTGCGGTGGAGGGCGAGGGGTACCTGATGCATGCACCGGACTGCTACATGGAAAAGCTGGTGGTCGGGCCGGAGTGCAAGGGCGTGGTGGACATCACCCTGCCGCCGCGCGTGAACGTGCGGCTGATCGGCAAGGCGCTCGGAAAGGACGTGGACGAGTGCATCATCGGCATCCTGGATCGGCCGCGGCACGAGCAGTTGATCAACGAGCTCCGCGACGCGGGGTGCCGCGTTCACCTGGTCCCGGACGGCGACCTGTCGGTCGCGATCGCGGCGCTGGACCCGGACTCGGGCGTTGACGGACTGATGGGGATCGGTGGTGCGCCGGAAGGCGTGATCACGGCGGCGGCCGTACTTTGTTCTGGCGGCGACATGCAGGCGCGGCTGCGGTTCAAGGACGATGCGGAGCGCGCTCGGGCGCAGACGATGATCGAAGGCGACGTGGACCGGGTGTTCCATGCAAAGGAGATGGCTCGCGGGAACGTGATGTTCTCCGCGACGGGGATCACGCCGGGCGACCTGCTCAAGGGCGTGCGCTACAAGCGCGGCTACGCGCAGACGGAGTCCATCTTGATGCGGTCGAACGGAGTGATCCGGAAGATCGAGACCGTCCACCGCGACGCGATGAACGGGGTCTGACCGATGGGTGGCTCCGGCCTGCCGACCGCCCAGACTGACCCCGACAAGCGTGCCAGAACCTCGTTTCAAAGTAGGACTATAGTCCTATTTTGCTGAAATTTACTTGACAAACAGTAAACCAATGGTGGTATCCTGTATGAAGAGGGGGAAGAACTGTCCCACGAGGGGCTCAGTCCTTGCGGTTCAACAGGCTCTCAAAAACGGAAAGAAAATGAGAACATTGATGCACCGCCGATTGTGGTGAATCGTGACCACCGTGGTACCACTCTGAAGAGTGGTGCCACTCATTGCGTGGGCCTAGTCTTCAGCAGCGGCTACTTCTTCACGCGGGCGAGGTACTTGTCGTAGAACATCGTGTGCCGGCTTTCGAGGGGCGTGGGCTTGCCGCCGATGAAGAGGTAGCGGACGTTGGTGGTCAGTTCGAAGGGGTCGCCGTCGCAGACGAAGAAGTCCGCCTGCTTGCCGACTTCGATCGAGCCGATCTTGTCGGCGACGCCGAACATTTCGGCGGGCCAGACGGTGAGCGCTTTGATGGCGTCCTCTTGGGAGAGGCCGTAGCCGCAGCTCATTCCCACGCGGAAAGGCAGCGCCATGACCATGGCGTTGTCGCCCGTCTCGAACGCGAACTTCACCCCGGCCTTGGCGAGTATCCCGGCCTGTGCGTAGGGCGTGTCGTACGGGTCCCAGTCACTGGTGGGGTTGTTCGCCGATAGCGTCGAGAGCCCTGCGACCGGGATGACGACGGGGATCTTTTCTCGTGCGAGCATTGCGGCCTCCTTCCAGGCTTCGGCCGCCCCGGTGAGGACGACCTTGATGTTGTTGCGCTTGCCGAAGTCCACGGCGGCGCGGATAGTCGCCGCGTTGCGCGCGGAGAGGAGCACGGGCCGTTCGCCGAGGACGTACGGCTTCATCGCCTCCATTCGCAGGTCCACTTCGTCCGGCGGGTTCTGCGCATAGTCGCGGGCCTTCTTGAAGTAGTCGTCGAGCTCCTTGATGCGTTCAGATATCTGTTCGGGCGATTCGTTGCCGCCGAAGCCTCCTCCACTGCGGCGACCTTGGCCCTGACCTTGTCCCTGGCCCTGGCCTTGCTGATCGTGCATGGCGTGATACTCGCGCGGCGGGGGAAGTAACTCGTCGAGCCAGTAGAGGCCGATGGACGCCCAGGAGTCTGCGTCGCAGCACAGTTGCTCGAGCACGCCGATCTCGGGAAAGACGGCGGTGTTGGGGAAGCTCACGACGAGCGCGGCCTTGCGCTTGAGCGCGATCTGCTCGGTCGTATAGCCGGCGTGCTGGATGAATGCGGCCTGGCCGGGGACCACTCCGCCGATCGGCTTGGACATGGAGTGCGTTACGCCGCTGAAGCGGCTCGTCCCCATGAACGAGCTCTCGACATAGAGCGCGGTCGCGGCGTCGAGGTCCGGCTGGTGGGTCCCCATCTCACGGGAGTCGTCCCACTGTCTGATCCCGCTCACCTCGGTCAGGCCAATGCGGGCGCCGCCTTCGATGAAGCCGGGATAGATGTGCTGTCGCGATCCGTCAATGACAGTCGCACCACTTGGGATGCTTGCGTTGCGGCCGACGGCGGTGATCTTCCCGTCCACGACGACGACGGTGCAGTTCTCGATCGTGCCTTTGGTGACGGTGTGGACAGTCGCGCCACGGACCGCGTACGCGCGGTTGGGCGCGGGGACTGGCGGGACGGGCTTGTACTCGAACGCGTCGAGGGTCTGCTTGGGCTTGAAAAGCGAGTCAACGCCGAAGGCGTCGCGGCGCTGGAAGAAGACTTCGCCCTCGACGAGGGTCATCCAGGGCTTGGAGTAGACGCTCAGCGGGTGGCCGTCCCAAATCGCGATGTCGGCGTCCTTGCCGACTTCCAGGCTCCCGGTCCGGTGGTCAATCCCGAGCTGCTTCGCGGGGTTGATCGTGAGCATCTTGAGAACTTCGTTGGCTGGGACGCCGCCGTAGCGCATCGCCTTGGCGGCGTCAATGTTGAGCGCGGTGGTGCCGCTCAGGCCGTCGGTGTTGATGGAGACGAGCACGCCGGCCTTCCAGCAGATCGCTGCGTTGAAGGGAATGGCGTCGTAGGCCTCGATCTTGTAGCCCCAGTGGTCGGCGAACATTCCTGCGCCGACTCCGGCGGTGGCCATCTCGGGGGCGATCTTGTAGGCCTCGAGCGAGTGCTGCATCGCTCCGATCTTGAACCCGAACTCCTGGCTGAGCCGCACCATCATCAGCATCTCGTCTGCTCGGTAGCTGTGGCAGTGGACCCAGACTTCGCCGTCGAGGATGTCGGCGAGCGTCTCCAGTCGGACGTCCGTCTTGCCGTTGTTGCCGTTCTTCTGGTGCTTGCGGTACTCGCGCGCCTCTTCGAACGCACGGCGGTAGGTCGCCTCGACGCCCATGCGCGACGAGGGGAAGCGCGTGGTGTTGGCGGTGCTGCTGTTCTTGCGCGTGACGTTCTCGCCGAGCGCGAACTTGATCATCCTGGGCGCGTCGGAGACGGCGAGCTCCTTGGTCGGCCGGTTGTACTTGTACTTGACGACGACGCTCTCGCCGCCGACCGGGTTGGCGCTGCCGTGCAGCAGGAGCCCTGAGGTGTGGCCGCTGGCGAGGGCCTGCCAGAGGGACTTGGCGGTGGAGTTGATGACGTCCCCCATTCGGACTTCGGCGACGATGGCGTCGCTGCCCTCGTTGGTGCCGTCAATGCCGCGGTGGGAGTGCGTGTCCACGATCCCGGGCATGAGGACGCGTCCGGTGGCGTCAATGACGGCGAAGCCGGCGGGCGCGGTGAGGTTCTTGCCGATCTGCGCGATCTTGCCGTTCCGCACCAGGACGTCCGTGCTCTCAAGGTCGCCCTTCGTGACGGTGAGCACGCGCGCGTTCTTGATGAGGCAGTTGCCAAGCGTCTTGATCGCGGGCACGCGGTCCGCTGCGAGCTCGAATGGCGAGCCTTGCGCGGACGAAAGCGAAGCGGTCAGAAGGCCGAGGGCTATCAGCAGGGTGCGTTTCATCAGTTCTCCTCCGTCGTGATGTCGAACTTGGTGCCGGCGACGAACACAGTCTTGACTTTCGCGTCGGCGCTCGTGAAGTCGGCGGTCATGAGCACGAGGCTCGCGAGCTTGCCGACCTCGATCGTGCCGACCTTGTCGGCGACGCCGAGGATGTCTGCGGCGTCAATGGTGAGCGCGCGGAGCGCGGCGTCGGCGGGGAGGCCGAGCGCGATCTGCTTGCGGACGTTTTCGAGCAGGCTGCCCGAGTCGCCGTCGCTGGTGAAGGCGAACTTGACACCGGCGGCGTGGAGCTTGACGACCGCGAGGCAGTTGTCCTGCCAGAGCTTGTGCTGCGCGTCGCGGTACTCCTGCGGCGCCTCGCTGAGCCTTCGGATCGGGTCTTCGTTCGGCGCGACGTTCGGCTCGCGCGGGAGTGCGGCCTCGACGACAACGCCTATGTTGCGCTTCTTGAGCTCGGCCGCGTGCTGCCACGCGTCAGTTGTGCCCATGAGGGTCATCCGGAGGCCGAACTCGTCGGCGAGGTTGAGCGCGCGCTGGATCTCTCGCTCGCTGTCTGCGCGGAAGAGCGTGCGGACCAAGCCGATAGCTGCGTCGCCAATGGCGCCGATAACGGCGTCCTTCCCGTCGCCGTCCTGGGGCGGGTTGGCCGCATAGTACCTGCCGTCGAAGAACATCTGGCGCATGAGCGCGATGCGCGCCATTGCACTGCCCGGGTAGCCGCCTCCTCCGCCAGAGAAACTCATCTCCTGGAAGGCGCGCGCGACGAGGACGTTCGCCGGCTCGGCCTGCATGGCGGCGACTACGCAGGTCAGGCCGCCGAACGCGCCGCGCCCCGAGGCGAGCATGAGTGTCGTGACCCCCTGGTTGTGCCGGGCGGCGAGCGCAGCCGGGTCAATGTGGCTGGAGACGTCGAGGTCGGCGTAGACGCCGCGCCGGTTCTCGTGCCACATGGCAGCGAGCGGGCCGTCGTTGGCCGGCGGCGCCTCTGGGGCCGCTGGGGCGTCGGGCAGGCGCAGGGCGGAGCGAGAGTAGGCGTCCACGAACCCGGGGTAGGCGGTCAGGCCGGAGCAGTCAATCACGTTGAATCCGGACTCGTACGCCGTCGGCGCGCCGACGTGGGCGATCTTGTCCCCCGAGACGATGATCATGCCCCGCTCGACGACGGGGCGGCCCGGGCTGACGATCCGGACGTTGTTGAGGACGTAGTTCTCCGGAAAGGCCAGGGAGGCGGCCAGGGAGAGCGCCAAGAGGGCTAGGTTGCGACCCAGTAGATTCGTCATGATTCGCTCGCAGTTAGGGGCTGTGTTGCCGGATTCTGGCACAGTCTTGGGCCGTCGGTGGAACAGGTTCGGCCGAACCTGCGTAGGCAAGGTGGTGAATTCGGCCCTGAACCTGAACCTTAGCCCGGTTCTTGCGTTGTGCTGGCATGTGAAGCGGTGCGCGTTGCGATGACCCCAAACCAGAGTGCGAAAGCGGCGCTTGAGCTAGGGGGGAACGGCCACCTCGGGCTTGAGTTCTTCGACCTGCTCGACGTCAAGCCGGACCCTGACGTGCTCGACCTGATTCCGGGCGACTTCGCCCTTCAGAACCAGGTCTTGCCCCTGCGTCAGGACGGCGAGGTCCTCGTCGTGCTGATCGGTGGGATCGAGCGCCTGCGAGCCGTAGACGACCTCGGCGTGCTGCTCGGCGTGCCGGTGCGCCCCGCCCTGGCCGACCCGATGCTGATCCGGCAGAAGATCGAGGACCGGTTCCTCGAAGGGATGATCGCGGACCTGCCGGGCGAAGAGATTTCGATTGACGCAGGGGACGACACGGATCTGGCGGACCTGCAGCGGATGGCGGGCGAGGCCGCGGTCGTCCAGATGGTGAACCTCGTGTTCGCGCAGGCGGTGCGCGACGGGGTCAGCGACATCCACGTCGAGCCGTACGAGCGCGAAGTGAAGGTGCGGTTCCGCCTCGATGGAATCCTGCACGTCGCACTGGCGCCACCCAAGCGGATGCACGCGGCGATCATCTCGCGCCTGAAGATCCTGGCCGAGATGAACATCGCGGAGCGGCGGCTGCCGCAGGACGGGCGCATCAAGATCACGATCGCAGGGCGTCAGATTGACGTCCGCGTCTCGATCGTGCCGACGGTGCTCGGCGAGCGCGCCGTGCTGCGTATCCTGGACAAGGGCACCGCGATGATCGGGCTGTCGCAGCTCGGCATGCGCGAGGACTCGCTCGTAACGTTCCGCAAGCAGATCAATGTGCCGTACGGGATGCTGCTCGTGACCGGGCCGACGGGCTCAGGAAAGTCCACGACGCTCTACGCGGCGATGCAGGAGATCTATTCTCCGGCGCTGAACATCCTCACGATCGAGGACCCGGTCGAGTACCAGGTGCAGGGGATCGGGCAGATCCAGGTGCGCCCGGCGATCGGACTGACTTTTGCGAGCGGCCTGCGTTCGATCGTGCGCCAAGACCCTGACGTGATCATGGTCGGTGAGATCCGCGACCATGAGACGGCGGAGATCTCGATCCACGCGGCCCTGACCGGCCACTTGGTCTTCAGCACCCTCCACACGAACGACGCACCTTCGGCGATCACGCGACTGCTGGACATGGGCGTCGAACCGTACTTGGCGGCCTCTTCAATTGTCGGCGTGCTGGCCCAGCGGCTGGTGCGCGTGAACTGCAAGAGCTGCTCTGTGCCGGTGCAGGAGGACGACGACGCGCTGATCGCTCTCGGCTTCGACCCGGCGCAGTACCGCGGCGACAACTCGCCGTTCCGTCGCGGCGATGGGTGCGACAAGTGCGGTGGCACGGGGTTCCGTGGACGCCGCGGCGTGTTCGAGCTCCTCTCCGTTGACGAGGAAGTGCGACGCATGACGGTCGAGCGCGAGCCGGCGAGCCACATCCGTTCGCACGCGCTGAAGAACCAGGGAATGAGGACGCTGCTGGGCGACGGGCGGCTCGCCGTGTTGGAGGGCATCACGACTCCGGCCGAAGTGCTGCGCGTTTGCCAGCGCGACGATCTCTGACGATGACAACGTTCTCCTACGTCGCCTTGGAACCCAACGGCCGGAAGCGGACGGGGTTCATAGACGCCTCCGACAAGCGCGCGGCGATCGCCGCCGTCACGGCCGAGGGCCGGTACGTCGTCGAGATCAAAGAGGAGCTGCGGCGGACGAAGACCGAGGCGGCCCGCTCCGAAGAGGTGCGCCGTGGGCGCACGACGCGCGCAGACATCGCTCTGTTCACACGGCGGCTCGCGGACCTCTCAGCGGCTGGCCTGCCGCTGGACCGCGTGCTGAGCGTCCTGGCGGAGCAGTCGGAGAGCGAGAACCTCGCGCATATCGCCGAGGACGCGCTGGACGAGGTCAAGAAGGGCCTGCCCGTCAGCCAAGCGTTGGCGAAGCACCCCAAGTTCTTCCCGGAGATGTACACGCAGACGCTCCGGGCCGGAGAGACGAGCGGTCAGTTCCCCGAGTCCGCTTCGCGGCTCGCCGACCTTCAGGAGCGCGAGGTCACGCGCCGCAGCCAGATCGTTTCGGCGTTGATATATCCGACGGTGCTCACGTTCACCGCCGTCTTCGTCGTGATCTTCCTGCTCACGTTCGTCGTTCCGCGCCTCAAGCCCGTCTTCGAGGGGCTCGGCGAGAACCTCCCCGCTCCGACGAAGATCCTGCTCGCCACGACCGGCTTTATCACGGACAATTGGATCGTGATCGTCGTCGCGATCGTCGGCGGCGTGATCGGGCTCCGGCTCTGGATGGCGACCGGGCCGGGCAAGGAGGCGCGCGACGTCTTCGTGCTTCGCCTGCCGGGGATCGGGAAGATCATCAAGAAGGCGATCGTGTCGCGCTATTCGCGGGTGCTGAGCACGCTGGTGAATGGCGGCGTGCCGATCCTCGACGCGCTGAACCTCGCCGGGCTCGCGTCGGGCAACGTCGTCTTCATCAAGCGGAACCACGTCGTCACGGCCCACGTCAAGGAGGGCCGCACGATCGCGAGCGCGATGCGCGACGCCGGCGAGTTTCCGCCGGTGCTGACGCACATGGTCGCGATCGGGGAAGAGACCGGCGACCTTCCAAAGATGCTCGGGCGCGTTTCGGACAGCCTCGACTTCGAGGTCGAGCAGGGCTTGCGCCGCATGACGGCGATGGTCGAGCCCGTCATCATTTTGGTCATGGGCGCGTTCGTGGCGTTCGTGGTCCTGTCGGTCCTGCTGCCGATCTTCTCGGCGCAAGACCTGATCAAGTAGGTTATGGATATGAGAGAACAAAGAGAACCCAGGGCCAGGCGTGGCTTTACGCTGATCGAGCTCCTCGTCGTCATTCTGATCCTCGCGATCCTTGCAGCGCTGATCGTGCCTCGGCTGATCGGTCGTGCCGGAGACGCAAAGATAAGCGCGGCACAGTCCAACCTAGCTGCGATGGGACGGCTGCTCGAGACGTTCCGACTCGACGTCGGCAGGTATCCGACGACGGAGGAGGGGTTGCAGGCGCTTCGCGAGGCCCCGGCCGACGCAGAAGGGTGGAAGGGGCCGTACATGACGAGGCCGATCCCGCTCGACCCCTGGAACAACGAGTTCATATACGAGTACCCCGGCGTTGACGGCGACGACAGTTACCTCTTGTACTGCTACGGCTCGGACGGTGTCGAGGGCGGCACCGGCGAAGCGGAAGACATAGTTGAGTCCGGTGAATAGGCGCGCATTTACTCTCATAGAAATGGTGGTCGTCGTCGCGATCCTTGGGGTCGTGGCGGCGGTCGTGTGGCCGCGCTTCGCCGCTCTGGAGTCCGGGCAGAACACGCGCGACTTCCAGAGCGCGCTGATGCGCCTGGGCGCAGAGGCGAGGCTCATCGCGATCGAGACCGGGCAGCTGGTGCAGGTGACGTACGACGAGGAGCGGCGCGCGTTCGTGTTCGCGACGACGGACCTCGAGACGGCCGAGGAGACGGAGCGCAGGACGTTCGACGTGCCGGCGAACATGGAGGTCACGGGCTTCCTCGTTGACAACGAGTTCGCCGCTGCGACGGACTGGTCGCTGCAGTACGCGCCGGACGGCTCGGGCCCAAGGGCGGGGATCGAGGTCGAGGACGGCGCGGTGGTGTACCACGTGACGTACAAGAGCGACGACGGCAGCGCGACGAGGGCCGACGGACGGATGGAAGAAGCGAGCCAGTCCGAGTGGCAGGCAGGTGAACTTGAGAACAGAACGACGGCGCCATAACGGTTTCACGCTCATCGAGGCGCTGGTAGCGATCGTGCTGGTCGGGACCGCGATCGTCGCTGCCGTCGGCGGGCTCGCCTCGCTCACGCAGGCGTTCCGGCGGAGCGTCGAGCGGGAGGAGATCCAGCGGCTCGCGACGCAAAAGCTCGATGAGCTGATCGCGACGGGAGAGTGGGCGACGGTCTCCGACGGCACGTTCGACGAAGAGCAGTTCGAGGACTTCACTTGGGCGCTGACGACTGAGACGACCGGGATCGAAGGGCTGGAGTACGTGCAACTGACCGTGACGCTCGAACGCGCAGGGCGCACCGACACCGATGTCGCAGAGGGCCTGGCCTACAGAACGACAAACACGACGGTGCCAGGAGGGACGGACGGATGAAGCGGCGCGGACTGACCATGATCGAACTGCTCATAGCGCTCGCGATCACCGTCATGCTGATCGTGGCGGTGTCGTTCGCATACGGCGCCGGAATGCAGTTCCAGATGCGGGTGCCGGAACAGGACGCGGCGATGCGCCGGATCGTGCAGTTCGAAGAGAGGGCCAGAAGGATCATCGAGGGCGCGTATCTCACGGCCGACGAGACCGACCAGACGTCCTACTTCACCGCGCTCTCCACGAGTGGGGACTTGACCAACCTGGACACCATGGTGTTCACCACCCTCGGTGCGCCGCCGACATCGGCGTTCCTGGCCTCGACCGAGGAGTTCGAAGTCTTGAACGAGCGGTTCGGCCCTCAGGGGGGCCTGGCAGAGGTCGCTTTCTCGATCGTCCCAGTCGGCGAGGCGACCGTGGAGGGCGCGCTCTACCTTCGTGTGCAGCGCCCCGCCGACGGCGACGTCACGCAGGGCGGGACCGAGTCTGCGATCCTCGAAGGGGTCGAGACGTTCGCCTTCGAGTTTTTCAACGGCACCGAATGGGTGGCCGAGTGGGACACCTTCACGGCGCAGCGCAGACTCCCGGCCGCGATCCGACTGACCTACCGGCTAGTGGACGAAGACGTGGACCGAGTGCTAACAGTCCGCGTGCCGCTGAGCGACGTTACTCCCGAGGACCCGATCGTCCAGGAGATCGGCGGATGAGGACCAGGAGAGGCAGCGCGTTCATTATGGCGCTCATCGCCGTCACGATTTTGACGATGGTGGTCGTGACTGCGGCCGTCGAGACGCGAGTCGTCCAGCGCACGCAGCTCCACCGCATCGAGCAGAGCCGGGCCGAGCGGATGGCGCACTCTGGGCTGTTGTACGCGCTCGCCCAGATGACGGAGATTGACACGTCCAACGTTACGCTGGACGACGACTGGGCGGTGATCGGCGACAGTGGCGCGCAAGAAGTCACGGTCGGGCGAGGGTACTTCCGCATCGAGGTGCTGGACGCGAGCGGCCGGTTCAACCTAAACACGGCGACCCAGGAGCAGCTCGAACTGCTCCCACTGACGACCGAACAGATTGACGCGATCCTGGACTGGAAGGAGCCGGACCTGCAACCGCGCATAGAGGGCGCGAAGGACGAGTACTACGAGGCCCTGACCAACCCATACCTCGTCAAGCTCCGCAACTTCGACACGGTGAACGAGCTGCTCATGGTCAAGGGCTTTACGCCGTCGCTGCTTTTCGAACCGCAGGAGCAGGTGATCGGGACGTCGCTCGTGTCGGCCGGGGCGACAGACGACCAGATCGTGCTCGCCGACGTCTTGACCGTGGACTCGCGTTCGTCGAACGTCAGCGACCTCGGCGAACCGAAGCTCAACGTCAACACGGCCAGCGAGAACCAGATGATCGTGGCCGGGCTCACGGAGGACCTAGCGGACGCGGTCACCGATTGGCGCAACGATAACGGCAACTTTACGTCCTGGGCGCAGATCCTGCAAGTGCCTGGCGTGACGCTGCAGAACGTCAACCTGCTCCTCGACTACCTCACGCTCGACACCGCCGACGTCGCCTTTGGAAAGATCAACATCAACACGGCGAGCGAGCAGACGCTCAACCTCATGCCGGGAATGACGCCCGACGTCGCCCAGTCGCTCATATCTTCCCAGGGCACGTTCGCTTCGCTCGGCGACGTCGCGGGCGTGTCGGGGATGTCGCTCGAGCTCCTCGGCTCCATCGCCGGCATGATCACGCTCTCGTCAGAGTCCTTCCTAGTCCGAGTCGTGGGCGTCTTCGGCACGACCAGCTTCGCGCTCGAGGCGATCGTGACGATCGAGGAGACGGGCCCGCGCGTAATGAAAGTGGAACGGTATCCGTTCATTGACGCCGTCGCGCGCTGGGGCTGGGAACCGGAGCCCACCACGCAGACGGTGCTTGTCGAAGGGACCAGGTTATAAATGGAAACGAACATCGCAGTCATCGAGTGGTCTCCGGACTTTACGCGGGCGTACAACCCTGTGACCCGGCAGACCGCGACCGGAGCGACCGTCGAGGACGCGCTGCGGCGCGTCGGATCGCCACCGGTCGTCGGGCTCTGCCTCGGACGCCGATTCTCGTTCGTGCGCGAAACCCGCGCGCCGAACGCCGACAAGTCCGACCTCCGGCTTATCGTGACGCTCCAGCTCGAGACCCTCTTCCCGGCCATGAAAACCGAGCTGGCGTTCGACTTCGAGAAAGGGACAAACGTCCACGAAGACGGAATACAGACGATCGTCGCCGCAGCGCAGGCGGACTCGCTTCGGCGCGCGCTCAAGGACGTCGAGACAGCCGGCGCGAAGGTGGCGTGGACGGCGCCGGTCGCCATGGGCTCGGAGCGCGTCGCACGGGCGCAGGGCCACGACGACGCGATCGTCGTCGAACAGGTCGGCGCGGCGCTCAGCCTAGACGTCGTGCGCCACGGCCACGTCGTGTACACGCGCGGCGTCGTTGACCCCGAGAGCGTCGAAGGGCGCATAGAGGAGGTCGAGCGGACGCTCGCAGGTTACGGGCTCCCGACGGCGGCGATCATTGCCGTCGAGGGCACCGACCTCGGCCGGGACGCGAGGGTGTGCCAGGAGGGGCCGCTGCAGGCGATGGCCGAGTACAGCGCGACCGCGCTCAACATTGAGCTCCCTGAAGTCGTCGCAAGAAAGGTCAGGCGGCAGTCGCAGGCGAAGACGCGCGTCGCGATGTTCCTTTGGCTCGCCGTGCTGCTCGCCGGAGGGTGGGTCTGGGCCGAGCGCTCGGACGCGGCCAGGAACGCGGCCTCCACGACAGGCAAGGACCAGATGGACCGCGCAGGGCTGCAGGACAAGATCGCACAGGTTGACGAAAGGCTCGGCGCGGCGGAGGCGAACAGAGGGCACCTCGTTCAGGCGTTCGCCCCGTCCCAGCCCGTGAGCGACGTGCTCAAGCTCTTTGTCAACAGCGTTCCGGACAACGCCTGGCTGACAGGCATCACGTTCGAGCGCGGCAAACCGGTGCTCGTGCGCGGAACGGCCGTCGTCCCCGACGCCGTCACCAACTACACGACCAGCCTAGCGCTGGAGAACCGACTGCGCGACGTACAGCTCCTGTTCGCGAACAACGCAGAAATCGAAGCGACGCCAGTCGTGCAGTTCTCGATCTCCGCGCACGCGATCGGCAACCTGCCGCTCGTTGACCTCAAGAAGAAGGGAGGCTCGCGGTGAGGCTGCTCGGCAGGAACACGAACTGGGGCGCCTTCGCGGCGATCGTCGCGATCCTGTTCATCGTCCTCTACCACTTCCTCGCGCCAATGCCGGGGCAGACCGGCCCGGGCCAACAGAAGTCTGTGGCCGAGCTCGAGGAGGAAAGGCGCAAGAAGCTCGGGGCCAACGAGGCGGCCCAGGACACGGTCGCCCAAATGACCTGGCAGACAAGCCGGGACGAGATCACGCCGTCGGCAATGGCATGGGTCTCGAGACAGGGTCAGGCGAACTTCGTGGACATCAAGGCGTTCAGGCCTCAGAGGACGATCGAGGCGGACGGCCTCGACCAGTTGAACTACCTGGTGACCGCAGAAGGGCCGTTCCCCAACGTTATGAGATTCATTGACGCGTTCGAGTCCGAGGGAAGCCTCTTGGCGATCAAGGTCGTACAGTTGTCCAGCATGAACGGCACGGACGACACGGTACGGGCGACCATCGGGCTCGTGGCGTACCAGGAGGTCGCACCAAGTGGCAGCTAAGGTCTCCCGCCCTGTGGTCTACGGCGGGCTCCTCTTCGTCGCCATATTGGGGTTCGTCCTGACGACGCCCCCTCCAGACTCGGGCAAGGGCGGCGGGCTCCCCGACAGGTCAAAACGGACGGCTTCAAGCCAGGCTGGGTCCTTCACCGAAGAGGACCGCACCGCCAGGTTCGATAGACTGAACGAAGGGGCTAGAAACTCGTTTAGGCCCCTTGTAGCGAGGCGGGACGCAGGATACGCGGGCGACGGCCTCGCGCCCAACGAGTTCCCGGCCTCCTATACAGGTGGCGAGACGGGCTGGTTCTACACCGGTACAGTGGTGGTAGACGACGTCCCCAGCGCCTTGGTTGAGAACGAGCGGACGGGCGAGGGCCAGTTCCTGTTGGTCGGAGAAAGGCTGAAAAGGTCGGTGATCGCCCAGATCACACCGACGTATATAGTAGTTAGGAACACCTCGGGCCAGAGCGTGAGGCTGGACCTGCTCAGGGACCGGGCGGAGCCGGGCGAAGAGTTTGACGACATGGGAGTGGAACCGGTCAGGCCGGACGGGCCTGGGTTCATGACGGGGCCGATAAGGTTCGACGGTCAGGATGACGAGTGAGCACAAATGACAAAGCTTAAGTACATCGCAGTGGCCTTGGTGGCGCTGGCGCTGGTCTTCCCAGCGTCCGCCCTTGCGCAAGGTGGCGGGGGCGGCACCCAGTTCAACAGGGGCGGCAACGGCACTGCGCCGCAGTCCGCGCCCTGGGAGCAGTTCAAGCTCGACCCGAACAAAAAGCTCAAGCTCGCGTTCCGCAACGCGAGTGCAGACATGGTGCTCGAGTTCTTCATGAGGGAGTCGGGCGTCGCGATCGTCAAGGACCTGAAGCTGACGCAGAAGCTCACCCTGATCAGCCCTAACGAGGTAACCCTGAACGACGCTTTCGCCATGCTCAACGCTCAGCTTGGAATGCTCAACTTCTCGATGGAGAAGTCGGGCAACATGCTGGTCATCAAGGGGCGTCAGGAGCGCGACAACAACGACCGCGACAACGGAATGGGCGGAATGACCCCAGAGCAGATCGCGGAGCTGTTCGGCGGCGGGCAGCGGCAGCAGACCGAGCTGCGCGTGTACCGCATCGAGTTCGCAAACGCGAGCGAGGTCGCCCGCGTCGTCAACGAGGTCTTCTGGACCCGGGAGCAGTCCAACAACCCGTTCCAGCAGTTCATGCAGTTCGGCAACCAGGGGCGCAACCAGGGCCGGAACAACAACAATCGCGGTGGGTTCAACTTCCCACAGGGCGGCGGGCAGCAGGGCCCGACGGTCCGCGCGTCCTACGACGACTTCAGCAACACGGTCATCGTCAACGCGCCGCGCAACACCCACTTTGAGGTCGAGGCGCTGATCGAGGAGATTGACCAGCAGACTTCGGCGCCCCAGGTCTCGCGCGTCTACAAGCTCGACTGGGCGACCGCCGTTGAAGTCGCGCCGACCGTGCAGAGCGTGCTCGCGGCAAACGAGGTCACGGGCCGGGGCGGCCAGACGCCTGGAGCGAACACCGACTTCCTCAGCCGCATCAACCGGATGCGCAGCGGCGTGACTGCCGGCGGTTCGGTCGTCGCGGACGACCGCACAAACACCCTCGTCGTGACTGCGACGGCGCAGAACCAGGACGTCATCGCCCAGGTCATCAAGGAGCTGGACACCGAGGTCGAATACGTGGACTCCGCAGTCGTGCTCCCGCTCAACAACGCGCGGGCGGCCGACGTGGCGACCCTGCTCAACCAGGCCTTCGGCGCCCGCAACACGGGCAACCGCTTCGGCACCGGCAACACGCGCAACCAGAACACGCGCAACAACCAGAACACGCGCAACCAGGGCGGCGGCGGACGCAACCAGGGCGGCGGCGGTGGCGGCGGCGGGTTCGGCGGCGAGCTGATGGGCAGCGCAGACGACCCGAACAACTACCTCCTCGACTTCGAGGACCCTGAGGCGCTTTACGGCGAGCTTCTGACCCAAGTCAGCACGGGCGGCGGCATCATCGCACAGGCCAACCAGCAGGTGGGCGGCACTGCGCGCAACGCGGCCGGCCAGATCGTCAACACGCGACAGGCACAGGGCCAGGTCACGATCATAGCCGACCCTCAGACCAACAGCCTCATCGTCGTCGGCGACCCTGAGAACGCCGAGATGATCCGCAACATCCTTGCGCAGCTCGACCGCATCCCAGAACAGGTGATGATCGAGACGATCATCGTCGAGGCGACCCTCGACTCGAGCACCAAGCTCGGCATCGAGTGGGACCTAGCCAACGGCAAGTTCCTCGGAAACTCCGGCGTCTCTGGCTCGGGCGGCTCGAACTTCGGGCTGCAGACCACGCCTGCGGCGCAGGGCTTCAGCTACGCCGTCACGGGCGGCGCGCTGGGCGGGTTCCTGAACGCGCTCCAGACCGACGACAAGTTCAAGGTCCTTTCGACCCCGCGCATCTTTACGTCGAACAACGTCCAGGCCGAGATCAACATCAGCCAGAGCGTCCCGTTCATCGTCAGCCAGCGCGAGGACGTCAACGGCAACTTCATCTTCAACTACTCGTTCCAGGACGTCGGCATCGTGCTCACCGTGACGCCGCGGATCACCGCCAACGGCATGGTGACTCTCGACGTCGTGCAGACGGCGAACGACCTGCAGGGCTTCACCGACTTCAACGCTCCGATCGTCAACCAGCGACAGGCGCAGACGACCGTCAGCGCTATGGACGGCGAGACGATCGTCATCGGCGGAATCATGCGGTCGCAGGTGCGCTCGACCACTAAGAAGATCCCCCTGCTCGGCGACATCCCGATCCTGGGCGCCCTCTTCCGGTCCACGGACAAGCGCGAGGAGAAGACCGAGCTGCTCGTCTTCCTCACGCCGCGCATCGTGCGCAGCCCTGAAGAGGCCAAGACGCTCAAGGACGACCAGGTCAAACAGCTCTCCGACGCTGCCAAGGGCAGCTACAACAAGGTCCGGCCACCGGTCACCACCGGCGGCACGGGCAACGGCGGCGCGGCCACTGGCGGCGCAGGCGGAAACAAATAATGTCAATCACAGGATACAGAGCCATCGCCCTTGCGGCGACTATCGTCATCGCATCTGCGGCGTTCGCCCAAGGCGGCGGTGGCCGCGGTGGCCAGCAGCGCGGCGGCATGCAGTTCGGCAACATGGCGAACAGCGAGTCGGCGCTGCTCCAGCGGGCTGACGTCCAAAAGGACATCAAGCTGACCGACGACCAGAAGGCCAAGCTCACGGTCGTGCGGCAAGAGATGTCGGAGAAGATCCAGGCGCAGTTCCAAGGCATGCGCGGCGGCCGCGGCGGCGGTGCGGCCGGCGGCGGCACGACGGGCGGCGGCGCTGGCGGGAACACCGGCGGACAGGCCGGCACGCGCGGCGGCGTTGACATGGCCGAGGTCCAAAAGCAGATGGAAGCGCTGCAGAAGGAGGCCAACGACAAGAGCAAGGCGATCCTCACCGAGGAGCAATGGAAGCGCCTCGGACAGATCAAGGTCCAGCTCGCGGGCGCCAACATTTTCCTTGAGACCGAGTTCGGAAAGAAGCTCGGGCTCAAGGCCCAGCAGAAGATCGAGATCAACCGGCTTATCGAAGACCAGGCCGCGGCGAACCGCGAGATCATGGGCAAGATGCGCGACCAGAACGCGGACCGCACAGCCCTGATGGGCGAGATTCGCAAGAACGACGTCATCCTGCGCGATGCGGTCGAGAAGATCTTGACCGACGAGCAGAAGGCGACTCTCGCTGATCTCGAAGGTCCGAAGTTCGTCGCCGACCCGAACCAGCAGAACAACTTGGGCGGCTTCGGCGGTCGAGGTGGCGGCGGCGGTGGTACCGGCGGCGGCGGCGGACGCGGCGGCTCGACCGGCGGCGGTCTCTAGCTCTCGACAGTTCCCAAGCGCGCCACGGTCTTAGACCGTGGCGCGCTTTGCTTTGTACTCCTCAAGCAGCGCGGTCTCTTTGGCGTCCGACAGACCCGCTCGGGGCTCCGATCCCTCGCGCGTCGCGTTCCACCACGAGATCGTGTCCTCGAGAGTCTGTCGCATCGTCCGTTGGACCAGCCCTGCGCGGACTGCCTTCGAGGTGTCCACAGTCCCTAGCGGGTTGGGTTCGCCAGTCAGTGAAGAGATCAAGGGCAGCTCTGTCCACGGCTCGACGCCCCTCTCGGCGAGCCAGCCGCAAGGGACGAACACCGGCTCAGCGACGCCGCCACCCGCCTCGACCCCCGACCGCAGAAACTCGCCAAAGGGCTCCGGAGGCGTCGGCCCCGCGACATGGTAGCCACCGCTGAGGCCCTTCTCTGTGGCCAGAACCGTGAAGTCGCCGAGGTCGCGACCGTCTATCACCTGGATGGGCTCTTGTAGGCAGTCGGGAGCGAGGAAGGGCCCGGTGCGCGCGAACCGCCGCGGCCAGTAGGTGAAACGGTCAGAGTGGTCTCCCGGCCCGACGACAAGGCCAGGTCGCACAATCAGCGCGCGGTCGCCGAACCAGCGCTCGACTGTGCGCTCACAAAGCACCTTCAGCCCGCCGTACATCTCCATCTTCAGCTCGGTAGCCTCGGGGTCGCCATCTTCCAACAGGACGCCAGAGTCTTCGGTCAGTCCCATCGGCGAAGCTTCGGAGTAGACCGAGATCGAGGACACGAACACGTACCTTCCCACGTTGTCCTCCAGCGCCGAAGCGACGACTTCGACGGCCCTCGGCCAGTAGCCGCACACGTCAATGACCGCGTCCCAGCGCCGCCCTCTGAGCGCGCTCGCGTCCGTCGTGCGGTCACCGGTCAAGGTCTCAAGGCCAGGGAAGGCGAGGGCGTCCGTCTTGCCGCGGTTGAACAGAGTGACCTCGTGCCCCCTCGCGACCGCCGACTCGACGATCTTCCTCCCAACGAAGCGCGTGCCGCCAACGACCAGGACGTCCATGGTTACACCTTACTATTCGCAACAGCGAGTCCGTTCCTCGACAAAATTAGAGGGCCCCCGATCCGCAAGCGGTGGGGGCCTTCGTGTGTGGGAGGAGGAAATAAAAACGCCTATCGCGCAGTGGGCTCCGGGCCTCCTCCAACACGGTCAACCGGATACCCCCTGTTCATATATTCGTCGAATCCGCCCGGAACGTTGCATGCGTTTTCGATTCCGAGCCTTTTGAGCAAGGATACCGCGATCAGAGACCGGGACCCGCTGGCGCAATGTACCGCAATGCTGCGGTCCTTGGGCAGGCATTCGAGCCTGTCAGGGAGGTACCCGAGGGGGATGTGCAGGCTCCCCGGCACGTGGCCCTCGGCGCGCTCGCTAGAGCCCCGAACGTCCAGCACAGCGGCCTCAGAGAGCCTGTCCACGGGCAGGTCTTCGATCCGGGGAAGTGCGCCGTGCTTTGCCGCGTAAGCGGCAAGGGCCTCGGGCCCTGACCAACCAGTGACGGCGTCCAGGCCGATGAGCGCGAGGTCGCGGACGGCGGTCATCACCTGGCCCTCGTCCTCCGCGATCAGATAGATCGGGGCGTCATACCTCATGAGCCACCCCGCCCAGTTCACAAACGACCGGTCTTGCGGAATGATGATCGTGCCTGGGACGTACCCCTTGGCCGACTCGCCGACAGGGCGCAGGTCAATGATCTGCGCCTCCTCTTCCGCCAGTCGCACCATCTCTTCGCCGCTCACGCGCTGCGGCAGGTGGAGACCTCCCAAGATCCTTTGGCCCCGCTTGTTGAGGGTCTTCATCATCGCGAAGTACTTCGGAGGCTCGGGCTGTCCGCTCAGCACTTCGTCCACAAACTCCTGCTCGCTCTTCGCCTTGAACGCCCAGTTCGCGGCGCGCTCATATCCGACCGATGACACCGGTGCGCCGCCGAGGTTCTTGCCGCACGCCGAGCCTGCGCCGTGCCCGGGCCAGACGAGCAGCCCGTCGCTGCTCGCCTTGAACGATTGGAGCGAGCCGTAAAGCCGCCTGGCGCTGGCCTCCATCGTGCCCATGACGTTCGCCGCCTTCTCGAGCAGGTCCGGGCGGCCGACGTCGCCGACGAAGATGAAGTCGCCTGTGAACGCGCCGAGGGAAGCCGCGCTCGCGGGCTCGTCGGTGAGCACGAACGTGATGTGCTCGGGCGTGTGCCCCGGCGTGTGCAGCACGTCCAACCGAACGTTGCCCACCCGGACCGCGTCGCCGTCGTGAACGACGGTCACGAGCGGGTCGTCCGCGAACTCATAGAGCCAGTCTGGCCCGCCCTCGCCGCTCAGGTACATGCGTGCGCCGGTCCGTGCAGAGAGCTCTCGGATGCCGCTCAAGAAGTCCGCATGGATGTGGGTCTCGGTGACCGCAGTGATCCTGAGGCCCTCGGCCGCCGCCGCCCGGACGTACATGTCGGCGTCTCGGAGCGGGTCAATGACGATCGCCTCGCCGGTCGCGCCGCAGCCGACCAGGAAGCTCGCTTGCGCGAGCTTCTCGTCATAGAACCGTCGAAGGACCACCCAGCTAGCTCCGGGCCCTGTTCCAGGGCATCTGCTTCAGTATGGACGCCATGAGGCAGAATCCGGTGGTCCCAGCGGTCATCAGGCCCGCGCCAGGTAGGAGGGCGAGATAGAACCACCCCGGCGCCACCCAGGCGCCCAATGCGACGCTCGCCAGGATGATGGCGCTAGCGCCGATCATCGCCTGCCTGTCGAGCGCCAGGCGCGTCCGGACCGACCGAACGACCGTGTGCCCCGCCTTCTCCCAGGCGACAAGCCCGCCATCGAGGCAGGTCACTTCGGGGAGGATCGCTTCCATCTGGTTTCGCACGATCTCGCTCCTCGCCCCACTGTGGCAGACCATCACGACCGGTCGCCCAGCCGGAACGTCCTCCAGGCGCGACTCGATCTCATCCATCGGGATGCTAAGCGAACCGGCGATGTGCCCGGACCTAAACTCGCCCGTGGTCCTAACGTCCACGACCGAGACCCTGCCCTCCTCGATGGCCGCGTACAGCTTGCCCGCATCGAGCTTCTCTTGTTGTCCGATTGCCGCCATGTGATCCTTCCTTGTTCATAGTGTAGCGGGCTGGCCAACTACGCGTCGGGCCTGGCGCCGAGTCCGGGGCGAGGACACTGGAAGGACCGAGGCTTCGCCAGGCTCACTTCGCCGACACAGACGGACTCAGGCCCGGAACCGGAGCAGCCGCATGCCGTTCGCGACGACCAGCAGGCTCACGCCCATGTCGGCGAACACCGCCATCCAAAGCGTCGCGTACCCCAAGAACGTCACGATGATGAAGGCCCCCTTGATCGCGACGCTCAGGAAGATGTTCTGCTTCAAAACCGTCGCAGTAGCGCGGCAGAGCCGAAGGAACGCGGGGATCGTGCGCAAGTCGTCGTTCATCAGAGCCACGTCGGCGGTCTCGACCGCCGTGTCGTTGCCTCCGAACCCCATCGCGATCCCAATGTCCGCGCGGGCCAGTGCCGGCGCGTCGTTCACGCCGTCGCCGACCATAGCGACGACGCCCGTCTTGGAGAGCGCAGAGATCCAATCCAGCTTCTCAGACGGCAACATCTCCGACCTGAACGACTGGACGCCCGCAGCGCGGGCGATCGTGGACGCAGTCGCCTCGTTGTCGCCCGTGACCAGGTGCGTCCGCACTCCGATCGCGTGAAGGGCCCCGACCGCCTCGGCCGTCGTCTCTCGAAGCACGTCCGCGATCGCTAGGACTGCGACCGGCGTCGAGTTGCGAACGATGACCGAGGTCGTCTTGCCCTGCGCCTCGTACCGCGCCAGCTTGGCCTCGAGCTCGGTCGAGCAATAGCCGCTGTCATGGATCCACCGGTGGTTTCCGATCCGGTACGTCTCTCCCTCCACGAGCGCCGACGCGCCAAGCCCGGGGAAGGACTGAAAGCCGGTCGCCTCGACGTTCGGACCGCGGTGCGCGGCGATGATCGCCTTGGCGACTGGGTGCCCCGAACGGCTTTCGACCGCGGCGGCGACCTGCAGGACGCGCTCTCGGCTCGCGCCGTCAATCGGCTCGACGTCGGTGACCGCGGGCCGGCCCTCGGTCAGCGTGCCCGTCTTGTCGAACGCGACGTCCGTGACGCGCGCGCCGTTCTCCAGGTGTACGCCGCCCTTGATCACCACGCCGAGGCGTGCGGCGCGTGCGAGCCCGCTCACTACCGTGACGGGCGTCGAGATCACCAGAGCGCACGGACACGCGACGACCAGCAGGACCAAGCCCATGTAGATCGAGTCCCTCCACAGCGCGCCGAACACAGGCGGCACGACCGCGACCAAGAGCGCCAGCCCAACGATCGCGGGAGTGTAGACGCGCGCGAATCGGTCAACGAACCGCTGCATCGGCGCTCGTTGCGCCTGCGCGTCTTGCACGGTCGCAACGATCCGGTCGAGCATCGTCTCTCCGGCAGGGTGGGTGACGGAGTAGTCGAGAGAGCCGCTGCCGTTCAGGGTCCCTGCGAACAGCTCGTCGCCCGCCTTCTTTGTGACCGGAAGGCTCTCGCCGGTGATCGGGGCTTGGTCAACGTCCGAATCGCCATGGACGACCGTGCCGTCGAACGCGATCCGCTCCCCTGGACGCACGCGCACCGTGTCGCCGACAGCCACCTCTCCGACGAGCGCGTCCTTGAACTCACCGTCCTCGCCGCGCACGAGCGCCGTCGGCGGAGTGAGGTCCATGAGCGAGCGCACTGCGCGGTTCGCGCGTTCGAGAGAGCGCGACTCGATGGCCTCCGCGAGCGCGAACAGCGAGATCACCATCGCCGCCTCGGCCCAGAACCCCAGCGCGAGCGCGCCGACGACCGCGAGCGTCATTAGGAAATTGATGTTGAGGGTCAGCGTCCGCACCGACGCCCAGGCCTTCTTCAGGACCGGATATCCGCATATCACGATCGAAGTCACGGCCAGGGCGATCGTCGGAGCGCCCGACTCCTGGCCCGTGGCCCACGTCACCGCCTCGGCGAGGAAGGCCAGCACGAGCGCCGTGCCGATGACGACCGTCTGGCGCCGGTGCAGCGCGTCGAGGTCCACGGCCTTCTCGCTCGGGTCCATCCCGACAGAGCGCAGCGCGTCGCGGATCGGCTTGTCTGACTCGAACTCGTGCTCCACGCGAAGCCGCCGTTGCATGAGGTCGAACTCCAGCCCGCGCACACCCTTCACCCGGCCAAGGCGGTTCCGGATGATCTGCTCCTCGGTCGGGCAGTCCATCTGGGTGATCGTGTATTCGTTGGTGGGCATGCTTGAGTTCGGGTTAGTACGGGTTAGTTCGGATTGGTTCGGATTGGTTCGGACTCGAACGGAACAAACCCGGACAAGTCCGAACCAACCCGCGCAAACCCGAACAAATCCTACGGCTCCTGCAAGAACGGGTACCGATAGTCCGTCGGAGAGACGAACGTCTCCTTGACCGTGCGCGCGCTCAGCCACCGGTAGAGGTTGAGCATCGAGCCGGCCTTGTCGTTCGTGCCGCTCGCCCGCGCTCCGCCGAAGGGCTGCTGACCGACGACCGCGCCAGACGGCTTGTCGTTGATGTAGAAGTTTCCTGCCGCGTTCTGAAGCCGCCTAGTCGCCAGTTCCACCGCGTCGCGGTCGCGTGCCAGGACCGCACCGGTCAGCGCGTACGCCGAAGTCGTGTCCACGAGGTCGAGCGCGTCCTCAAACTTGTTGGCATCGTAGACATAGAACGACAGCACGGGGCCGAAAATCTCCTCGCACATCGTCGTCGAGCGCGGGTCTTCGCTCTCGATCACCGTCGGCTCGACGAAGTACCCGAGCGACTTGTCGCCGCAGCCGCCGACGAGCACCTTGCTCTTCGGGTCCCCCTTCGCGCCCTCGATGTACGACATGATGCTGTCGAAGGACTTCTCATCTATCACGGCGTTGACGAAGTTCGAAAAGTCGTCCACCGGCCCCATCTTGAGCGACTTCGTCACCTCGACGAGCTTGCTGCGGACCTCGTCCGCCAAGTTGCTCGGGATGTATGCGCGGCTCGCCGCCGAGCACTTCTGGCCCTGGTACTCGAACGCTCCGCGGACGAGCGCCGTCACGACCGCGTCGGGGTCTGCGCTCTTGTGAGCGATCACAAAGTCCTTGCCGCCCGTCTCGCCCACGATGCGCGGGTAAGTCCGGTAAGACGAGATGTTCTCGCCCATCGTCTTCCACATGCGTTGGAAAGTCCCGGTCGAGCCAGTGAAGTGGACCCCCGCAAAGTCCGGATGGCCGAACGCCACGTCGCCGGTCGTCGGCCCGTCGGTGTGGATCAGGTTGATGACGCCGGGCGGCAGCCCAGCCTCCTCGAAAATCTTCATGTTCTGGTACGCGCTGTAGACCTGCGTGCCCGCGGGCTTCCACACGACCACGTTCCCGCACATCGCCGGCGCGCTGCTCAGGTTTCCGCCGATCGCAGTGAAATTGAACGGCGTGATCGCGAGCACGAACCCCTCGAGGGGCCGGTACTCCAGCCGGTTGTGGACCCCAGGGCCGCTCACCGGCTGCTGCCGGTAGATCTCGCTCAAGAAGTGGACGTTGAAGCGCAGAAAGTCGGCGATCTCGCACGCCGCGTCAATCTCGGCCTGAAAGGCGTTCTTGCTCTGGCCCAGCATCGTCGTTGCGTTCATGTAGGGCCGGTACTTGGTCGCGATCAGGTCCGCGGCCTTGAGGAAGATCCCGGCCCGCTCCTGCCACGGGGTGTCCGCCCATGACTTGCGAGCCTTCAGCGCCGCGTCAATCGCGGCCTGGACGTGGCTCGCGTCGCCCCGGTGGTACTGGCCGAGGACGTGCCCCAGCTCGTGCGGCGCCTTGATCTTCACGGTCTTGCCCGTGCGGACCTCTTCGCCCCCGATCACCATCGGTATGTCGGCCTGCTGTCCCTTCAGCTCTTTGATCACAGCCTTCAGGCGCGCGCGCTCGGGCGAGCCAGGGGCGTAGTTCAGGATCGGCTCGTTAGCCGGCACCGGATAGTGGAAGTACCCTCGGTCCATCGTCAGAGGAGTGTACCGACCGCAGGAAACCTGTCTTGGGAGTGGCTGGCGGACTAGGATTCGAACCTAGATTGACGGCACCAAAAACCGCTGTCCTACCATTGGACGATCCGCCAGCGCGGCCCCTATTGTGACGTATCCCGGCACGGAGCCCCCTCCTCTCGAATGTCTGTGCCGAGGGAGGGGGTTGGGGCCAAACAGTAAACTAGTCCGCAATGTCTGCCACCATCCTTCAGACCCGCGTTGACCGGCTCGCCGCCAACCTACGGCAGAACGGCGCACGCGCCTTCATCGTCAGCAGCCCCGTCAACATGGGCTACCTGACGGGCTTCACCGAGGGCGGCGGAGAGCGCTTCCTGACCCTCAGCGTCCGCGACGACGGAGCGATGCGGATGGTCTGCCCCGCGCTCAGCGAGAACCAGGCGCGGCGGTGCGGGATCGAGGACGTGCGCCCCTGGCGGGACGGGGAAGACCCGATGGCGCACTTCCGACAGCTCGCCGACGAGTGGGCGCTCGGCGGTGCGACCCTCGCGATAGACGACGAGATGCCCGCTCAGTACCTCCTCCCGATCCAGGCCGCATTGCCCACCGCGAAGTGCGTGAAGGGCTTTCCCTTCATCGCCGCGCTGATGCGGCGCAAGGGCCCCGAGGAGATCGAGCACCTCTACACTACGGCGCGGTACGCTGACGAGGCGTTTGACGAGGTCCTGCCCCAGATCAAGGCGGGGCAGACCGAGTGGGACGTCGCGATGATGCTCGTGCAGGCGATGCAGGACCGTGGGGGCCTCGTCAGCTTCTGCATCGTCGCAACGGGCGCCAACGGCGCGGAGCCCCACCACTACACCGACCAAAGCGTGGTCCAGGACGGCGACGTGCTCATCATGGACTTCGGGTGCAGCGTCAAGGGATACCACAGCGACATCACGCGGACCGTCTGCGTCGGCAGGGCGACGGACGAGGCGAAGAAGGTCTACAGGGTCGTCCACGAGGCCCACTTGGCGGCTAGGGCGGCCGCCAACGAGGGCACCCCTTGCCAGGACGTGGACCGTGCGGCGCGGCGGGTGATCGAAGACGCAGGCTACGGAGAGTTCTTCGTCCACCGGACGGGCCACGGGCTCGGCATGAGGATCCACGAGGAGCCGTACATCGTCAGCGGCAACGCCGAGCCGCTCGAAGAGGGCAACGTCTTCAGCGACGAGCCGGGGGTCTACCTCCCGGGCCGATTCGGCGTAAGGATCGAGAACATCCTGCACGTCGCGGGGGGCAAGGCCAAGAGCTTCAACGCAGAACCGTCCCCCACCTTGATCGAGCTCGGCTAAACGAAGACCGGCCAGGCTTTCCGGCCTGGCCGATAGCGATTACGAAGGGGCACGAAAACTACGCTGCCGACTTCTTGCGCCTACGCATCGCCGCGAACGCAGCGAGGCCGGTGCCGAGCGCCAGCATCGAACCGGGCTCAGGGATCGGTTCGCCGCCCTGGTCGTTGAAAAGGATGCCGGCGGTGAACGGGATGATCAGCGCGAGAGGCAGGACCAACTGTCCGGCGCCCTCACTGGGAAGCAGAGGCGCGGCCGGGGCGAGCTCCGCGATGACGATCGCGTCGTACTCGGCGATCGGCGGCGTAACGGCCATGCCCGTCACGCTCGTGGTGCTGATTCCCGGCGGCTGCTCGGCGACGAGCTCGCGGGTGCTCGAGACGGACCGCATCGCGGTCGTCTCTGTTTGGTCGGCCTTCCCGAAGTCGGTGCCACGGACCATCGGGTTGCCGCACGATGCCCTCAAAATGTAGTTGCCCGACTCGTCCACCCAAACCGTCGTGCCCTTGCGATAGAAGAGCACGCGCGAGCGGATCTCACCGCTCTCCGGGGTGTTGTAGACCAGGTACGCGCCGTCTTCCTTGATCGTGCTGAGCTTGAGCGACTTCAGGTAGGCGATGACCTCGTCCCGGGTCATGCCGAAGTGGCGCATATAGCGCGACATGACGACCTGGCTGGTGCTCGCCTGCTGGACGAGTTCACTGGTCGAGTTGGCGGGTCTCACCAAGAAGGCGTTGGGCTCCAACTCTTGGGCGGTGGCAGTGACGGCAATCGCCGCAAAAACTGCACACACAGAAAGCAATCTCCAATTCAGTCTCATCGAATAACCAACTCTGGAGCCTTGGCTCCAGCCACTTTAATCGTCTGTCCTAGGAACGGCCAATGGCCGACCCAACTCCAACGGGGCACATTCCGTGCCCAGGTACACACCTAATGATACACGGTGGGCCAAACCAGCCCACATTCAAGTACTTTTGAAGGACAATTGGGCTCAAAACCCCGTGTTAATGCTGGCTCTCCGCACGTCTGTCCTCGTCTGCTAGCTCGCGGGCGCGCTGGGCGCGCTCGATGACTTCGAGGGCGTCTTTGGCGGCGCTTTGCTCGGCGTCCTTTTTTGAGCGCCCCCAGCCCTCACCGAGGACCTCGTTGTCCAGCAGCACGGACACGGTGAATCGTCGCTCGTGCTCGTTGCCGCCCTCGCGCGAGACCCGGTAGTCCGGCGTCTTGCGCCAGTTCGCCTGTGCGATCTCCTGGAGCTTCGACTTGTAGTCGTGCGGGTTGACGTCGCCCTCGCTGACTCGCTTGAGGTGAGGGTGGAGCTGTTCGAGCACGAACCAGCGCGCCTTTTCAAGGCCGGACTCGATGTAGATCGCGCCGACGACGGCCTCGAAGACGTCGCAGAGGATGGAGGGCCGTTGTCGCCCGCCGGTGGTCTCCTCGCCCGAGCCGAGGATGACGTACTTGTCCAGCCCGAGCCTTGACGCGGTTTCCGCCATCGGCCCCTCTTGCACGACGCTGGAGCGCGCCTTGCTCATCACTCCCTGGTCCCAGTCGGGATGGTGCTCATAGAGATACTGCGCGACGACCAGTCCGACCACCGCGTCGCCGTAGAACTCGATCCGCTCGTAGCTGTCGCGCACGGAGTTGTCCGCTGCGGACCTGTGCGTCATCGCGAGTATGAAGAGGGCTTCGTCCTTGAGCGGGATGTCCTTGGGGATCATCTTCGGATCTTCTCGAGCGCCGAGGCGAGTCGGGACACGCCCTCCTCGATCTCTCGCTCGCTGCAAGCGTAGCTCAGCCGCAGGTGGCCCGGGCCATAGAAAACGGAGCCGGGCACCGTCGCGACCTTGGCCTCTTCCAGCAAATGGTCGGCCAACAAGAGGTCGCCGGCGACCTTTCCGCCGAGGAACGCGCTGACGTCTGGAAAGACGTAGAACGCGCCCTTGGGCAGCAGGACCTCGACCCCAGGGATCTCGCGGAGCAGTCTCACGATCAGGTCCCGGCGCGTCTCAAAGATCGCGCGCATCGCCTCGACTTCGGCCCGGTCGAGGCTGAGTGCGGCGAGCGCGCCAGACTGGCTAAAGGTCGTAGCGCCGCTCGTCACCTGATCCTGAAGGTCGGTCATCGCCTTGATCACGTCTTGCGGCCCGGCGACGAAGCCGATCCGCCACCCGGTCATCGCGTAGCTCTTGCTGCACCCGCTCACGGTCACCGTGCGATCCTTGACCTCCTTAGAGATCGTCGCCACGCTCACGTGCTCGTGCCCATAGGTGAGGTGCTCGTAGATCTCGTCGCTGATGATCCAAAGGTCGTTCTTGACTGCGAGCTCGGCGACGGCCCTGAGCCATTCGATCGGCATGGCCGCGCCGGTCGGGTTGCTGGGCGTGTTGAGTACGATCGCCTTCGTGCGGCTGTTGACGGCGCCCGCGATCCTGTCCAGGTCTGGGACGAACCCCTCGGCCATGTTCGACGGCACGACGACGGTGCGGCCCCCGGCGAGCTCGATCTGAGACTCGTACGTCATCCAGAACGGGGCCGGGACGATGACCTCGTCGCCCTCGTCCACGAGCACCTGGACGGCGTTGTAGACGCACTGCTTTGCGCCGGTCGAGACCATCGTCTCAGTGGGCTTGTAGTCCAGTCCGTTCTCGCGGCTGAATTTTGCGGCGACCGCCTCTCGGAGCTCGATCGTGCCGGGCGTCGGCGAATAGCGCGTCTTTCCGGCGTCCAGCGCGGCCTTGGCCGCCCCGATGATCTTGGCGGGGGTGTCGAAGTCCGGCTCGCCTGCGGCGAAAGACACGACGTCCACCCCGTCGGCCTTCATCTGCTTCGCCTTCGTCCCCATGGCGAGTGTCGGCGAGGGCTTCAAAAGGTTCGCGCGCTTGGACAAATGGACTCGCGTCACTTGGCGCGATGATACCTCTGGCGCATAATCCACGACGTGTCGTCCAACCGCCGCAAGGGCCTGTGGCTCGCCGCTCTCTTTGCGGCGGTCCTGTTGGCCTGCGTCGTCCATTTGGCGCGCGGCGGTGGGAGCGAACACGTCGGCGTGCTCGACGTCGTGCCTCAGCTCCTGCGCGGGAACGTCGGCGGCGATACGGCGAACGTCATCGTTTGGGAGATCCGCATGCCGCGGATGCTCGCGGCGCTGCTTGCGGGCGCGATCCTCGGCGCGGTCGGGGCCGCGTTCCAGTCCTACTTCCGCAACCCGCTCGCAGAGCCGTACGTGATCGGCGTCTCCAGCGGCGCTGGGCTTGGGGGGACTGTGGCGGTCGTGCTCGGCCTGACGCAGTCGCTGTTCACCCTTGGGCCGATCGTGCTCGCCTTTCTCGGCGGAGTCGGCTCGCTCGCCCTCGTCGTCGCGCTCTCGCGTCGGCACGGCGGCGTGCAAGTGCACACGCTCCTGCTTGCAGGCGTCGTCGTCAGCGCGATGCTCTCTGCTTTGATGACGACTGTCCTGATGCTGGGAGGAGAGGACACGGGGCGCGTGCTGAAGTGGCTCTTGGGCAGCCTGTCGCCGGTGTTCGCAGAGAGGCTCTGGGCGATGGCGATCGTGCTCGGTTTGGGGCTTGCGCTGTTGCAGACCCAGACGCGCGCGCTCAACGCGTTCTCCGTCGGAGAGTTCACGTCCGAGCGCCTCGGCATTGACCCCCGGCGCCTGAGCACCATCGTCCTCCTGACTGGAACGGCAATGGTAAGCGTAGCAGTCGGCGCAGTCGGGATCATCGGCTTCCTTGGGCTGATGGGGCCGCACATCGCGCGGCGCGTCGTAGGGCTCGACCTTCGGTTCTCGCTGGTCGCTTCCGCGATGGTCGGGGGCGTGATCCTCCTCTTCGCCGACCTGGTAGCGCAGAACTTGAAGGCGGGGGTCGAGCTGCCTGTCGGAGCAGTGACCGCCCTCATCGGCGCTCCGGCCCTTCTCTGGCTGCTCAAGCGATCGGGCTGACAAAGGCCATTAAAGCCCGTTTTTAGGTTCAAAAAAGTGGGAAAAAGCTAGGGCTTGGCGTAGGGGCTGCAGAGGGGGTCGCCGATGACGATGTCCTTCCACTTGAGGACCAGGGAAGCGGCATAAAAGCTCTCGGCGAGGTTCCGCCCGCTGGTGTAGCGGTCGAACAGGATCTCCGGCCGGGCTAGGGCGAAGGTGTACGGCTCGCTGACGTAGCCCTTGATCCCTGTCACACCGTTGGCTATCAGGTCGCCGACTAGGCTCTGGCCTGAGCCGGTCGCCGTGGGAGCGAACGAGCGTCCGCTCGTGCTCACGAACGTCTCGCAGATCGAGCCGGGGAGGAACTTGATCCTGCGATATGCCTGCCAAGAGAACCCCGAGTCGTTGCTCCCCCAGCTCGCGTATCCCATCAGCGGTGAGCCGGGGACGACAAAGGCGGAGGTTCTGTCGGTCGTCGCCTCTAGTCCCTTCTGAGTGAGGACCCTCTCTGCGGCGCCGAGGGTCTTCTGGATCTCCCCGTACCCATCGGCCTTGCGATTGTCTGCTTCGTCGAAGAAGAACGGGCCTTTGGCGGGCTTGGCTGCGAGCGAGTTGTCCACGAGCGCCTTTGCGTCGGCGACGGTAAAGCCGTCCAGGCGAGTGACCAGGTAGTAGCCGAACTTCTTGCTGTCGAACGGCTCGTTCTTGCCGAAATAGGGGTTGATCGCGCGCTTGATCTCGGCCTCCGTGGGCTTCGTGATCGGCTCGAACTTGAAATCCATCGCTGCGAGCATGGAGTCCACCGAGAGGCCGCTCAGCGCGATGCGGATCGGAATCCCCTTTGTGAGGACGATGTAGTCAATGCGGGTCTTGGAGCCTTTGACGGCCTTACGGATCGGCTCCTCGATCGCGCTGTGGTACTCGCTGTTGGTGACCTCCTCGGTGCGGCTGACGTCCACGAAGACGACGTTTTCGCGAGCGATCCCTCGCTTGGAGCGGTAGTAGGCGCCGACCTCGGTGCTCTCGACGCTCGGCTGGTTGATCACCAGCAGGACGTGGTCGGCGGGGTTTTGCTGTGGCCGGAGGCCGCTGCAAAGCAACAGGAGGGTAAGGAGCATCTTTGACTACTTTAACGACCAACCGCTGCGCTTTCGTTTCTTATTGACCTTCACGACGGCGCGGGCGATCTCCCGGTACATCTTGGCCCGGGCCGTCGCTCCCTTGACGAGCCCCATCTTTTGCTCCTTGTGCTCGTGGCTGACCCCCCGAAGGACGACCTTCATGACGGTCGCCTTGAGGCGCTTGGCGTAGGTCGTGATTGTGACTTCCGCTCCCATGCGGATCTCCGGCAAGAACGGGACCGCCTCGAAGAGCTTCCGGTACATGGCGCGCTGCCCGCTCAAGAACGGCGTGATGACCTGTCCGGTGTCGCTCCAGAACTTTCCCCCACGGAAGACGCCGATGCACATGTCGCACTGGCCGTTCAGGAGCGGCCGGATGACCTGGTCCACGTGGTTCGGCCTCAGGCCGATGAGGTCGGCGTCGAAGAACGCGATGACGTCGGCGTCGGTGTGCGCGACGCCGGCGCACATTGCGCCGCCCTTGCCGACGTTGAACGGGAGGTTGACGACGCGCACGCGCTCGAACTGGCTCGCGACCTCGACCGTCGCGTCGGTGGAGCCGTCGCTGACGACGATGACCTCGTTGACGAGCGCTGCTGCAAGCACGGCGTTGATCGCGTCCGCGATCCTGTGGGCCTCGTTGAAGGCAGGGATGACGACTGCTGCGCGGAGCGGCCGGTTTGGCGGGACGAAGTGTGCCTTCTTCTTAGCCGAAGAATCCGCGACCCTCCAGCCTTTCTCTGACTTTCGCTTCGATTCTCGAACCCGCATGGTTGATTGCGCCACCGACCACGCCGAGGCCGGAGTTCAACGGCATGATATACCGCAAGTTCCGGCGCGTCCGCTGGGGGTTCCAGCGGCGCTTGTAAGCCTCGTCTCCTCGCATGAAGTCGAAGGTCGTGCAACCCTCGGCGATTGCACAGTCTATCGCCTTGGCGACCAGCAGGGTTCCAGGCGACAGGGCTTTGTACTGGGGGTCGAACCCGCACTGGTAGAAGAAGCGCGTCTTTCCGACCTGCATCCCATAGAGGACGCCGACGGTCTCGGCCCCGGACTCAAGGAGCGTGAGCCTGAGGCTGCCCTCGTTGGCCAGGTTCGCCGCGGCGTCCGTGTGGAAGGCCTTGAGCTGCCGCGTCGCGAACGAGCCGGGAAGGCCGCGCTTGCGCCAGCGCTGGGCGTGGAGCCGGAAGAACTGGCCGATCGCTTCCTCTGTCTCGTCTGGCTCCGCCTGCCTCACCTTCGCTTCGCCGGTCGCGAACGGCGGTTTGCCGAGGCGCCTGCAGTCGAAGCGGAGGCTCTTGCTGAGCGACTTGAGGTACTCCTCGTAGCTCGTCGGCAGGTCGAGGACGAGGCAGGCCGCCTGTTCGAGCGTCTCGCCGCCCGAGTTGTCGAACGGGAGCGTCTCCGGCTGTTGCTGCAGGTCCACGAGGTCTGCTCCGCGGAACGTCTTTAGGTATTGCGCGATCTCGTTTGCAACGCCCTCTACAAAGCCAGTGCGCACGAGCGGGTTAAGGTAGTCGCTTTGCCCGCAGCCGATCGGCCGAAGCGTTCGCCAGGGACTAGACGACACATAGAGGGGGAACAGACCGACGAGGTCGCCCTGTGCGCGAACCGTGACCCACAGCGGCTTTTTGTTCGCGCCGAAGTGCCGCAGCCACGACTCGGTCCAAGCAGGCGTTTGGAACGGCGTCGCAAACTCCGCGTCTTCGAGCAGCTCGCGCCACTCGGCCAGCTGACCGCTCTCGGGGAATCGCTCGTTGCTGACGGTGACTTTGAGCACGCCGCCCCTTAGACGGCCTTCGCTGTCTGGTGGCAGAACTCTTTGACCTGAGCGGCAGCGAACTGCACCTGCTCATAGCTGAGGTGCGGATGGATCGGGAGCGAGAGGCACTCCTTGGAGACCTGTTCGGTGACCGGGAGGCTGCCCTCGCCCTTGCCGAACGCGCGGTAGGGTTCGTGCAGGTGCAGCGGGACCGGATAGAAGATGCTGGAGTCCACTTCCTGCGACCGCAGGTGCTGCATGAGCTCGTCGCGCTGTTGGGAGCGGACTGTGAACTGGTGCCAGGTGTGCTCGTTGCCGGGCGCGGTCACGGGCGTGACGACCGGCGTGCCGGCGAGCTCTGCGATGTAGAGGTTTGCGATCTCCGTGCGCCGATTGTTCCAGAACTCTAGGCGCTCCCACTTGCAGCAGAGCACGGCGGCCTGGATCTCGGCCATCCGGCTGGTGTAGCCGAGGTCGTCGTAGTAGTAGCGCTGCTTGCCCATGCCGTGGATGCGAAGCGACTTGGACCGCTCGAGGACCTCGTCGTCGTTCGTGAGGATGAGGCCCCCGTCGCCCGCCGCGCCGAGGTTCTTGGTGACATAGAAGCTGATGCCCGCCGCCTTGCCGAACGAGCCGGCGTAGTCGCCACCGTTCTGCGTGACGAGGGTCTGCGCCGCGTCCTCGATGACGGTCAGGCCGTGGGCGTTCGCGATCCGCACGACCTCGCGGATGTCGCAGAGCTGGCCGAAGAGGTGGATCGGCATGATCGCCTTCGTGCGGCCCGTGACCGCCGCCTCGATCTTGGTCGTGTCAATGTTGAAGGTGTCGGCGTCAATGTCCACGAAGACCGGCGTCGCGCCGAGCTGTGCGATCACTTCGACGCTCGCGACGAAGGTGAACGCCGTGGTGATCACCTCGTCGCCTGGCCCGATGCCGGCGGCCTGGAGCGCGATGCGCAGCGCGTCGGTGCCGCTGTTCACGGCGATGCCGTGCTTGACCTTGTGGGCCTGAGCGAGTGTCTCTTCGAGCTGCTTGTTCCACTTGCCGAGGACGAAGGCGCTGCTGTCGAGGATCTCTGCGAGGGCAGCGTCAATCTGCGGCCGCACTTCGGCGGTCTGTGCGTTCAGGTCGAGGAAGGGGACTCGCATTTGGGCTCTGGGGTGGATTGTATCAGGTTGGAGGCAGGCGTCGGGCCGAAGGGTGGGTTCCGTGCGACGGGTTAGAATCCGAACGTGCAATTGCGGTACCCGGTGGTGTTGGCCAGCGCGTCCCCTCGCCGTCGCGGGCTGCTGGGAGAACTGCTGGGGTCGTTCGAGGTCGCGGTCGCTCCGATTGACGAAGAGGGGCTGACGACTGCGGACCCGTGGGAGACCGCAGAGCGCTTGGCGGTCGCCAAGGCCGCGTTCGTGTATGCGTCCAGGCCGGAGGCGCTGGTGATCGCCGGGGACACGGTGGTGGCGCTCGACGTCGGTGGAGCGTGGAGGCAGTTGGCGAAGCCTGCGGACGCTGCGGACGCGTGCGCGATGCTGCGGGCGCTCTCTGGGCGCACGCACGTCGTGGTGACCGGGGTTTCGCTGTGCTGGCCCGGCGGTTCGACGTCGTTCACCGAGTCTTCGCGGGTCCGCTTTCGCGAGCTGACCGACGAGGAGATCGCGCAGTACGTCGCGACGGGCTCGCCGATGGACAAGGCGGGCGCTTACGGGCTGCAGGACGAGTCGCAGGACTTCATCGAGAGGGTCGAGGGATCCGTGACGAACGTGATCGGACTGCCGATGGAGCGGCTGTCGGACATCTTGAGTACCATGGTAGGAGCGACATGAAACGACGCGAGTTCTTGAAGGCGGCGGGTGCGGCGGCGGTGGCGGCGCAGCTCAACATCGGCGGAGGGGGCAGGCCGAGCGCGCGGGCGCCAAAGGCCCAGGGCAAGAGCATGGCCGGCTACGCCGACAAGCCGATGGAGTCCGTGCGCGTCGGATTTATCGGCGTCGGAGCACGCGGCAGCGGGCACCTCTCGCAGATGCTGCAGTTGCAGGGGGTCGAGGTCAAGGCGATCGCCGACCTCTACACGGACTGGGCGGAGCGCAGCGCAAAGCGATGCACGGACAGCGGCCGCGAGAAGCCGACAATCTACGGGCCCGGCAAGGACAGCTACAAGGCGATGCTCCAGCGCGACGACATTGACATCGTCATCATCGCGACGCCGTGGGAGGAGCACGTGCGCATGTGCGTGGACGCGATGAACAACGGCAAGCACGCGTTCGCCGAAGTGCCCGCCGCTTACACGGTCGAGGACTGTTGGAAGCTCGTGGACACCAGCGAGAAGACGCAGCGGCACTGCATGATGATGGAGAACGTCAACTATGGCCGCGAGGAGCTGATGTGCCTGAACATGGTGCGGCTGGGAGTGTTCGGCGAGCTCTTGCACGGCGAAGCGGCGTACATCCACGACCTTCGCGGGCAGATGAACGAGGTCGAGCGTGGCACGGGCTCGTGGCGGACCGTCCACTACCAGAAGCGCAACGGCAACCTCTATCCGACCCACGGGCTGGGACCGGTGGCGCACTACATGGACATCAACCGCGGCGACCGCTTCGACTACATGTCGTCCGTCGGGAGCAACTCGCGCGTGCGCGCGATCTACGCGAAGGAGCACTTCCCGGCGGACCACAAGTGGAACAAGGCCCCGTTCGTCTGCGGCGACATCAACACCTCGATCATCCGCACGGTGCGCGGGAAGACGGTCATGGTGCAGTGGGACGAGCAGCTCCCGCGTCCGTACACGCGGCACAACCTGATCCAAGGCACGAAAGGGGTCTGGGCCGGGTTCCCGAACCGCTGCGTGATCCAGGGCGAGAGCCGTTCGACGGACTCGTGGGACCAGGCCGGCGAGCTTCAGAAGTTCTTCGACAAGTACGACCACCCGCTTTACAAGCGCGTCGCGAACGACCCCGCGAACCAGGGCGGGCACGGCGGGATGGACTTCGTGATGCTGTGGCGGATCGTGTACTGCCTCCGAAACGGCCTGCCGCTGGACCAGGACGTCTATGACGCGGCGGCGTGGAGCGTGGTGACCCCGCTGAGCGAGTGGTCGGTCGCGAACCGGGGCCAGTCGGTTGACGTGCCGGACTTCACGCGCGGAGCGTGGAGGACGACGCCACCGCTTGAGATCGTCGCATAGCTCATTAGTTAAGGAGCCGCAAATGCCTAGCTCCTCTGTGTGCAACTTGAATAAGTCCCAGGCGCTCGGGCTAGTAAATATGCTGGAAAGCGCGACCCCCTTGGACTTTTGCTTGCATCTTGGCCAAGTTTTCTACAATGCTGTGTTCAACTTGGGATAAAAGGCTCCATTAGGAGGGTGCCTGCCCATTTGAGAGGATTCTTATGAGGAAGATGCTTACACTCGCGACGGCGGCAATGTTGGCCGTCTCGGCCATCGCCCAGGGTCCGGCGATTCAAGCCTATACTGGAGGCACGCAGTTCTCGTCCTTCGACAGTACGAACATGACGGTAGGTTGGGGGTTCACCTTGACGACTGCGATGTTCGTGACCGACCTGGGATTCTGGGACAACACGATTGCGACCCCACTGAACCACTCGCACCAGGTCGGGATATGGGACTCGGTCGGCACGTTGATGACTTCGGCACTTGTCGAGGTGGACGATCCGCTGACCGGCGAGTTCCGCTACCATACGGTCGGGGCTCCTGTGACACTGGATGCCGGCACTTATAACCTTGGCGCCGAAATCATGGCCGACCTAGTCATTGACAATTATTTCTCGAGCGCAGCTTCACTGACCATGCTGACCGGAGTGACGTTCGAGGGGGCCAGGCGCAACGCGACGGGTGGGGGATTCTCCAATCCGACCACGGCGCCGAGCGCGCCGACGGTTCTGGGACGGATCGGCCCGAACATGATTCTTAGGCCCGTGCCCGAGCCCGCGACCTTCCTCGTTCTAGGAATTGGTGCATTGGTCGCAATGCGCCGTCGCTCAAAGAAGTAGGAGGTCGCCCTTCTCAGCAGTCTGAAAGGCACCGCTTCGGCGGTGCCTTTCGCTTCGTTTCATGCCCCAGTTTGGGCCGCTCCTGAGGGCGAAGGATCCGCCGCGAACCGAGAGCGCTCCAAGGACTTCACGCGCGGGGCGTGGGAGAAGCGCGGGCCAGTCACTCTCGACCCCTGACCGGGGTAGTGTTCAGGCATGAAGGCCGCTACCGTTGTCCTAGTCGCGCTTCTCGTATGGGGATGTGGGGAAAAGCCGTATGTCAACGTACCACGGCCGATAAAGCCGGCCATGTACGCCGCAGAGCTCTCGCGAGAGCGCGTGGCTACCGTCGAAGGCAAGACGACCTACGGCCTCACCGCCTCCGGGAAAGACGTCCAATACGTCGTGCGCTTCGAAGAGTCGCCCTTCGACAAGTCCGGCCACAAGGTTGAGATCGAGGCAGGGAAGACCTTTATTGATGGGAAGTACGCGTGGGGCACATTGGGCGACGAGCCGAAGACGCAACTGACCGGGTTCTCCGTCGAGATGGGGGGCAAGGCGGTTGACGTCCCGGCCGAGCTCTACTACGACCTCTACGACTTTCTCATCGCGGAGCGCGAGTCAAGGCGCTACAACCCTTCGGACTGGTTCGTCGTTCGAATCCTGGACGACGGGACGCTCATGGTGTCTTCGGTCGGCTCCTACGAGCGCGGCTACTACTTGGTGCACTGGTGGATAGGCGGCAACGCCCCGCCGGTGCGTTCGATCGTGACCGACAAGGAAGAGCAGCGCCGTTGGCACCGCGAGTGGAAGACGACGGTCCCTGACCGCCCTGCCGAAAGCACTGCCGGCGACCAGCCCGCTCGGCCCGCGAGGGGATAGGAACTCGCCAGACTTGACATATATCAAGGTTTGATGCATAATGCCGCCAGAGGCATAGGCAGATGGCATTCAAGACAGACTTAGAGGCGCTTATTCTGGGCGCCGTGGCCGAAAGGCCGCAGCACGGCTATGGGATCGTGAGGGTGATCCGGGAGGGCTCGGACGGGGCTCTGAAGGCCGGGGAGGGGCAGCTCTACCCGATCCTCCACCGCATGGAGGAGCGGGGCTGGCTCGCTGCGGACTGGGAGCCGCAGGAGGGCCGGCCGCCGCGCAAGGTGTACGAGATCACCGACAAGGGGCGGGCCGAGCTGGCGGAGCGGAAGAAGTCGTGGGCTTCGTTCTCGCGCGGCGTGAACTCGATCCTGCACCCGGTTGACCGCAAGGAGGCGAAGGGCAATGCGTGACTACATCGCTTGGTACCTGATCGAGCTCCGTCGGAGACTCCGGAACGTCGAGCCGCAGCAGAAGGTCGAGGACTTCCTGCTCGAGACCCGCACGCACCTGCAAGAGTCCATAGAGGAGATGGGTGCGCGCGGCATTCTAGAGGACGCGGCGACCAAGTCCGCGATAGCGGACTTCGGGCATCCGTCGCTGGTCGCGCATGCGTTCCGTGGTCGGCGATCGTTGCCTTCGTGGTCGTATTGGAGCACCGTATTGTTGGTCGTTCTGCTCCTCAGTCCGATGGCGTACCAGGTCGTGTTCTCATTGGGGGACGTGCACCTGGGCGCCGGGAGGATCGCCTACTTTGAGTTCGGTTGGTACATAATTGGCGGACTCGCCGCGATCCTCGTCATGACTCTGCTTTGGAGGCGATGGAGTGCGCTTCCAATCACTGTTGGACTTGCTGGCGTCGCCCTTGTCTCCGGCCTTGTGATCAGTGGAAAGGTCGAACCGTACAAGAGCCCCTTGTCCGAAACGATTCTCCTTATGGATGACGCGAGTGCAAAGAAGCAAGCGGCCAATCGCGCCCGGTGGCTAGAGGCCTATGAGCGCTCGATAGTGCCGATGAAGCGAGCGATCGAGACGCACGGATCGAATCCTACGAGTGAGTTCGGCAAAGCCATCATCGGGGAAAACGAGATGCCGTTGTTCCCTGCCATCGGCTACTCGGGGCATCAGCGCGCTTCCTCGATCCTTCCGGCCGAGTACGAGAGGGAGGGCATGGGCGATTGGATCCCATTCGATCGAAGTTCAGCGACTTTCATCCTGAGGTCTACCTTCGACAAGGAGGAGGCGACGAAGGCATGGATACGGAATGGTGAACAGTTCTTCGCGTATGCTGAGAGCGTAAGGAACGATGTCGCGGTAGAACGGGAAGCGCTCAGCAAGCCTGTGGAGGTTGCTCGAGGGCAGGTTCTTCAGAGGTTGGTCGGTGGCCCGTTGCTCTTGATCGGCTTCTGCGGCCTAGTCGGTGTTCTGGTCAACGCGATGGTAATCGGCGGATCAGAAGGCTGGTCGGCCCTTCTGCGTCGGGAATGGAGGCGGCAGCTCAACTGATCGTTTCTATGACGACGGGCGGGCGTTCGACTTCGTGGTCCACGATCTCGAACGCCTGACTGACGCTTTGGTCCGTGCCGTGGACGTCGGCCAGCAGCGCGCCTTTCTCCACCCGGTCGCCGACTTCGGCGTGAAGCACGATTCCGACGGCGGGGTCAATCTCTGCGTCGCGCGTCTTTCTGCCGCCGCCCATGTCTACGACGGCCTGGCCGATCGTTCGTGCGTCGGCCCGCGAGACCCATCCGCCTTTATCTGCGCGCACTTGAAGTGTGCTTTTCGCATTGCACCAGTCTTCGCTCTCGAACACGCCCGGGTCCGCGCCCTGCGCGACGAACCACCCCTTCGCTTTCGCCAGCGCCGCGCCCGAATCGAGCGCGCGCTCGGCGTCCGATCTCGTCCCCCGCCCGGTCGCGCTCAGCGCCATGCCAGCGAAGTGCAGGCACAGTTCTCGCAGCCGCCCCTTCTCGCCCCTCAGGACACGTAGAGCCTCCTTGACTTCGAGCGAGTTGCCGACGGCCCTCCCCAATGGCTGACTCATGTCCGTCACCGATAGGTGCAAGTCTAGGCCGCAAAGCGTGCCGATATCGCGCAGCCAACTTGCCAGCTCCCGCGCCTGCGGAAGTGCCTTCATGAACGCCCCTGACCCGCACTTGACGTCGAGGACCACGGTTTCGCAGCCCCCGGCCAGCTTCTTCGAGAGGATCGAGGAGACGATGAGCGGCACGCTGCCGACCGTGCCGGTCACGTCGCGGAGGGCGTAGAGCTTCTTGTCCGCGGGCGCGAGCCGCGGCGTCTGCCCCGTGATCGCAAGACCGATGCGCTTGGCCTGTTCCTTCATCTCTTCGGGCGAGAGGTCCATGCGGAAACCGGGCACCGAAGAGAGCTTGTCTACCGTTCCGCCCGTGATACCGAGCCCTCGGCCGGACATCTTGACGACCGTCAGCCCGCAGGCGGCGAGCAGCGGGAGGAGCACGATCGTGGTCTTGTCGCCGACGCCGCCGGTCGAGTGCTTGTCCACCCACGGTTTCGGGAGGCCCGTGAGGTCCACGCGCTCGCCGCTCTCCGCCATCGCCATCGTCAAGTCGGCTGTCTCTTGCGCCGTGAGCGGATTGAGGAAAGCGGCCATCAGCCACGCCGAGAGCTGATAGTCTGGGACCGTGCCGTCAGCGGCGCCACGCGAGAGCGACCGCAGGTCCTCGGCGCTGTGCACCTTTGCGTCGCGCCTGTCAGCGATGATGTCGGTGAATCCCATGTCCTTCGCTCAGAACGAAAACGGCTGAAGGAACACGCCCTTCTCCGTTACGATCGCGGCGACCAGCTCGCCGGGCGTCACATCGAACGCAGGGTTGAAGACGGGACAGCCTGCGGGCGCGACCTGCACGTGCTCGATCATCGTGACCTCGCTTGCGTCGCGCTCTTCGATTGGGATCTCTGCGCCCGTCGCGATCGAAACGTCCAAAGTAGAAGTCGGCGCGGCGATGACGAACGGGATGTCGTGGTGCTTCGCACAGACTGCGAGCATGTACGTCCCGATCTTGTTTGCGGTGTCGCCGTTGCGCGCGATCCGGTCGGCCCCAGCGACGACGAAGTCCACGCGCCCGTCGCGCATCAAAGAAGCCGCTGCGCCGTCTGCGATGCAATGGAAAGGGATCGCGTCCTTGGTCAGTTCCCATGCCGTGAGGCGCAGCCCCTGCAGCCGTGGCCGCGTCTCACACGCGTAGACGTGCGACACCCGGCCCTGCCCGTGCGCGGTCCGGACGATCCCGAGCGCGGTCCCGTGTCCCGCGGTCGCAAGCGAACCGGTGTTGCAGATCGTCAGCACCCGCGCGCCCGGAGGCACGAGCGCCGCCCCGTGTCTCCCGATCGCGAGGTTCATCTCGACGTCCTCACGCTCGATCGCCTGGGCTTCTGCCAGCACTGAATCGAACGACCCGTCAGATAGCGCCGAAATGCGGTCCAGTGCCCAAAACAGGTTCACCGCGGTCGGCCTGGACGCCGCCAGCCCAGCACGGGCCCCCTCGAAGTCCGCGCCCTGGCGCACGGCGAGCGCCATCCCGTACCCGGCCGCGACCCCGATCGCCGGCGCGCCTCGCACGGCCATGTCGCGGATCGCGTCGCGCACGTCCTCCCACGTCGTCAGCGTGAGCCAGGACTCGCGCTGTGGCAGGCAGCGCTGGTCGAGGAGCGCCAGCGCCCCCTCCCGCCACTCCATCGCCCGGATCGCCATTCAGGCGAGAGTACCAGCGACTTCCGGGTAAGACCGAGCCTATGAAGGTGTTGCTCCTCGAAGACAACCTCATGTGGTCGGTCCGCACCGTGCGCGGCCTTGAGACCCTGGGCCACACCGTGGCGCTCGTCTCGCGTAGCGCGGGCGAGTACCCGGACGCGGATCTGGCGATCGTGAACCTCTCGGCCCGCGCCTTCGACCCTTACACCGCCGTTGCCGCGCTCAAGAAGAAGGGGATCAAGACGATCGGCCACGTCGGACACAAGGAGAAGGAGGTCTGGGAGAAGGGCGAGAGGGCGGGCTGCGACAAGGTCGTCAGCAACGGCTCGCTCGCCAAGCGCCTTGAGGCCGTGATAGACGAGGCCACCCGGTAAGATACGGGAGCAGATGAACAAGGTCTACGACGATGCGAAGTCCGCGCTGGAGGGGTTGCTCTTCGACGGCATGACGGTCATGTCTGGAGGGTTCGGGCTGTGCGGCATCCCTGAAAACCTGATCGTCGCCGTGCGCGACTCAGGCGTGAAGGAGATCACCGTCATCAGCAACAACTGCGGCGTTGACGACTTCGGCATGGGCCTGCTCTTGCAGACAAAGCAGATCAAGAAGATGGTCTCGAGCTACGTCGGCGAGAACGAAGAGTTCGAGCGGCAGTACCTGAGCGGCGAGCTGGAGCTGGAGTTCAACCCGCAGGGGACGTTGGCGGAGAGGATCCGCGCCGGCGGCGCGGGCATCCCGGCGTTCTTCGTGCGCACCGGCTATGGGACGATGATAGCAGAGGGCAAAGAGGTGCGAGAGTTCGACGGCGAGATGTACGTGATGGAAAGCGGGCTCTTCGCCGACCTCGCGATCGTGAAGGCGCAGCGCGGGGACCGCTGGGGCAACCTGCAGTTCAACAAGACCGCGCGGAACTTTAACCCGATGATGGCGACGGCGGCGAAGTTCTGCGTCGCAGAGGTCGAGGAACTGGTCGAGATCGGCGAGATCCAAGGCGACGAGATCCACACGCCTTCGATATTCGTTGACCGATTGATCAAAGGCGCGAGTTTTGAAAAACGGATCGAGCGGCGCACGACGCGACCGAAGGAGGCTTGATATGGGACTCAGTAGAGAACAGCTCGCCATGCGCGCAGCGAAGGAACTGCGCGACGGCTACTACGTAAACCTCGGCATCGGGATTCCGACCCTCGTCGCCAACTACGTCCCCGAGGGCGTCGAAGTCGTGCTGCAGAGCGAGAACGGCATGCTCGGCATGGGCCCGTTCCCGTTCGAGGGCGAAGAAGACCCCGACCTCATCAACGCAGGCAAGCAGACCATCACCGAGATCCCCGGCACTTCTTATTTCTCGTCGTCGGACTCCTTCGGAATGATCCGGGGCGGGCACATCAACCTCGCCATCCTCGGCGCGATGGAGGTCAGCGAGCAGGGCGACATCGCGAACTGGATGATCCCCCGCAAGCTCGTCAAAGGCATGGGCGGCGCGATGGACCTCGTCGCGGGCGTGCGGCGCGTCGTGGTCGTGATGGCACACACGAACAAGGATGGCGAATCGAAAGTGCTGAAGGAGTGCACGCTGCCACTGACGGGCAAAGCGTGCATTGACCTCGTCATCACCGACCTGTGCGTGTTCGAGGTAGAGCGCGGCAAGGGCTTCAAACTGATCGAACTCGCCGAGGGCGTGACGGTGGACGAAGTGAAGTCGAAGACTGAGGCTGCCTTCACAGTCTCTGAGAACCTCACGACTGTCGCAGTCTAATCCGCCCGTTCCAACCGCCCGATCGGCCCGCGCGCGGCGTTCGCGAACCGCGTGTTGCCCTCGTTCGCGAGCGGCCGCAGGAACTCCAGCGCCGCCTTGTCGCCGTACGCGGCCAGCGCGTTCGCCGCGGCGAGGCGCGGCTGGTTCGAGCCGTGGTCGCGGACGATCTCCACGAGCGCGTCGTACACTTCGCGCGAGCCGGGCGCGTCCTTTAGGGTGCCGAGCCGCCGCGTCGCGTCCAGACGTAAGATCGTATTGGTCGAGGACCGGAGCGTGTCAAGGCAAATCCGGCGGACGCGGTCCGGGTCGGTCCGTTGCCATCGGTCGAGCGCGAACGTCTTGAACGCCTCGTTCGGCGAGTCGGTCCCCCATGCGAGCGCGACGAGCGACTCGTCGTTCGTCAGCGTGTAGAGCGAAGAAAGCGCGGAGAAACGGATGCGCGGGTTCGTGTCGTTCTCCAGCACTGTTCGGAGCTTTGCGATCACCTCTGGCGTCGGGCCGACCGCCCCGAGCCGCGCGACGGCCTGTTGCGCGATGCGCCGGTCGTGGTCGTCCACGAGACGGAGCTGCGCCTGGACGTCGTCGCGCACGATCAGCCCGGCGAGCCTTTGCCGAAGCGTGGCAACCTGCTCTTCAGCCATCAGCTTCACGATCGCCTCGGTCCCTGCGTTGCGGAGCGAGGTGAGGAGCGCGTCTCGGACCCCGGCAGAGCCGACAGCGCGATAGGCCGCGAGCGCCTGGCCATCTGGGAACGCGGGCGCACCGGACACTTGCGCCATCACGCGGCGCTCCGGGTCAATCAGCACGGGTCCGTCGGCAGGCAGGTCGAGCGACGCTTCCAGGCCGTTAATGTGCAGCTCGCGAACGCTCCATCGGCCGCCGGCGAACTGCCAGACGGGCACTTCGAGGGTCCACGCCTCCTGTTGCGTGAGGGTCACGCGCGTACCGACGACGGACGCAGTCAGCGCTGGCACGCCTTCGCGGTGGAACCACTGGTCCTGGAACCACTTGAGGTCCCGGCCCGAAGACTCCGACATCGCCGCGAAGAACTGGTCCGTCGTCACGGGCTGGAACTTGTGCCTTTCAAGAAAGTGCTTGACGCCGCGCCAGAAGACGTCCCCGCCGAGGACGTCAATCAACATGAACATGCGCGCCCCGCCGCCCGCATAGGAGGGCGACCGGAACATCCGGTCCGGGTCGGCCCCGTAGTCCTGCAGCACGACCGGAAGCCTGTCGTTGCGCGAAGCGTTGTATCCGCTGCCCATCGTGCCCTTGCGGTCGAGCTCGTACTCGCCATCCCCCTCGCTCTCTCGCGCCCAGAACGCAGGCAGCAGCGACGCAAACCCCTCGTTCAGCCACATGTGCGACCACGTCGCGCACGTGACCAGGTCGCCGAACCACTGGTGCGCGAGCTCGTGCGCGACGAGGCCTGTGGAAGAAGCGAGCGGCTGCTCTGCGGTCGCGTGGAGCGTCGAGATGTTGTTCGTCACCATCGTCGTGTGCTCCATCCCACCGGTGACGAAGTCGCCGACGACGAGCTGTGAGAACCTGTCGTAGGGATAGGGGACCCCGGTCAGCTTTCCAAAGTAGTCCACCATCCGCGCCGTCCCTGCGAACGAAGCGCGCCCCATGTCGGCGAGGCCGCGCGGATAGTAGTACTCGACCGGCAGGTCGCCGAGCATCTCGACCTCCTTCTCATAATCCGCGACTGCGAACGCGATGAGGTAGGTCGAGTGCGGCTGGTTCATCTTCCAGTGGTAGGTCCACTCCTTTTCGTTCCTTTCGACCCCGAGCAACACACCGTTGCTTACGGCCGTGTAACCGGGCTTGCAAGCGATCCAGCACTCGCTCGTGGCCTTGTCGTCAGGAAAGTCGTACGTGACGAGCCATTGGCGGTTGTACTCCGGCTCTCCCTTGCTGTAGACCATGCTGGAGCGCGCCGGCCACGCGTCGCGCTCGTGGACGAAGTAGAGCCCACCGGTCGGCTTTCCGCCATATCGGATGAGCACGTCAATCTTCTCGCCCTTGTTGAAGGCCCTTGGAAGGTCCACGACCAGCCTGTTGCCCTCAACGCGATAGCCGGTCGTGTCGCCGTTCGCGCTCACCCCCTTGATCTGCAGGCCCTGAGAGTCGAACCACACGCTCCGCACGCCGTCTGCGAGCGGTGACACCGTGTTCGTCACCTGCGCGTCGAACGTGCGCTGGTCCTCGTTGAACCACAGCCTGTACGCAACGTGCTGGAGGTCGTACGTGCGCTCGTGCGGCTGTGCGAGCGCGGTCGCGCACAGCGCGAGCGCGAGGACTGCCAGCAGGTTGCGACGGGTCGTCATTCCAAGATTCTACTGTCTCTGCGCCCGGTTCGTTGTCAGTCCTTCGAGAGAGCCGCGTAGGCGCCCTCGGCGGTCCGCCTGATCATCCAAAGCGAGTGGTTTCTGAGAGGCTCGATGGCGACGAGCGCCTCGCGGTCGCCGTACTGGACGAGCGAGTTGATCGCGGAGCTCCGCGCACCGAAGGAGTTCTCTCTCAGAACCCCCATCAGCGCGTTGAACGCGTCCCGGCTTCCGGGCTTGTCCTTGAGCCCGCCGAGGTAGCGGATCGCAGCGGTGCGCACGTACTCGTTCGTGGGGTTGCGGAGCTGTTCGATGCAGAGCGTCCGCGCCCTGTCGGGGTCGTTGCGCACCCAGAAGTCCAGCGCCATCAGGCGGAACGCCTGGTCGGTGGAGTCGGTCCGCCAGGCGCGCTCGACGAGCGCGGTGTCCTTCGTGTGCTCGATCAGCGCGCGGAGCGCGGTCGCGCGCATGCGCGGGTTCGGGTGCGAATCGGCGATCTCGCGGAGCCGCGCGACGACCGCGTCCGTCTTCTGGCAAGCGGGAAGCTGACTGATCGCGGCGACTGCGATCTGCGCTTCCGCGCTCTTAGACTCCCTGACGAGGAACGCTTCGTCGCCGCTCCCGAAGACTTGCAGAAGCATCGCTTTGACTGGGACAGAGTTCTCCTTGTCGTACACCGCTTGTTTCTCCGCGCTCGTCCATCCGCGCATGCGTTGGGACATCCTTGCCTTGAGCGCGGCGTTTGGCGCGAACTCGATGGCCATAGCGACCTGTTCCTTCGTCAACGGTGGCTCGGACTTGAAGACGGCAAGCTCCGCGCAATCGGGATCCACGACGAGAACGTCTCCCTCCCGGTTACCGACCCTTGGAAAACTGCGCGAAGGCGTACTGACGCTAATGGTGTACGCGCTCCACACTCCGTCGCGCAGTACGCCGATCTTGAGATGGACGAGCCGCGCCGGCTCGGACTGCGTGATCGTGATTTGTTGGTCGCCGACGGCCACCGTCACCTCGGGCACTCCGGGCGTATAGAACCAGTCCTTGAGAAACCTATCCAGATCACCTCTCCGCGATTCGTCTTTGAATACTTGGAAGAAGTCCTCGGTCGTCGCGCTCTTGAACTTGAACCGTTCGAGGTAGGCCTTGGTGCAACGCCAGAAGGTCTCCTCGCCCAAGAGTTCCATCAACAGGAACATCCTCGCCGCCCCTCCTGCATAGGCGTTGCCGTCGAACATGTCCATCGGAATCTCATAGTCGTCTGAGACCATTGGTCTCTTTGAGCCCTGTGCCGACGCAATTGCGCCCTGCATGAGCCCGTACCTCGACAGATGGTACTGGTCTTCGCCGTGCTTCTCACGGACATAGAAGTGCGGCAGGAACGACGCCCACCCCTCGTTGATCCAGATATGGGACCAGTCGCGGCACGTGACCGTGTCGCCGAACCACTGGTGCGCGAGCTCGTGCAGCACCAGCCCCTCCGCGCTCGCGGGCGGCGACTCGTTCTCTTCATAGATCGCACCGATGGTGTTCGTCACCATCGTGATGTTCTCCATCCCGCCGAACATATAGTCGCTCACCACGGCCTGCGAGAACTTCGCGTAGGGGTATCGCACGCCGGTGAGCTCGCTGAAGAACCGCACCATGTCGGCGGTGCCGTCGAACGCCGCGCGCCCCATGCTGCCGAGCCCCTTCGGGACCGCCCAGAAGACGTCGAGTCCGTCCCACTTCTCGTGCCCCGTCTCGTAGTCCCCGACGATGAACGCGATGAGGTATGTGGCGTGCGGCTGCTGCATCCGCCAGTGGTAGGTCCACGCCGCGTTTGTCTTTTCGATGCGCTCGAGCTCTCCGTTGCCGAGGGCGTAGAGGCCGGGCTCCACCGTGATGTGCGCGCTCGTCGTGGCTTTGTCGTTGGGGAAGTCGTAGGTCGGCAGCCAGTATCGCGTGTCCTCGGCCTCGCCCTGCGTGTAGATCATCCCGGTCTTCGCCGGATACGCACGCTCCGCCGGCACGAAGTAGACGCCGGCCTCAGGAACGCCGTGATAGACGACGCGCACGTCGAGCTTTGTGCCGGCGCTTGTCTCTCGACCAAGCTCTACGGTCAGCGTCTCGCCGCTCAGTGCGAAGCTCGCAGGCTGTCCGTTGACCATGGCCCGTCTCACGGTGAGCTTTCCGCAGTCCAGTTCGACCGTGCTTGAAGGCTTCGTGAGCACGAGCGTGTTGGTCACGTCGCCGAAGATCGCGGCGCGCGACTCGTTGAACGAAAGCGACCAGTCCACGTGGATGAGGTCGTAGCCGTGCTCGCGGTCCCGCGCAAGGGCGGTAGTCGCGGCCAGGCAGAAGACGGCGAGAAGCCAACGGCGCATGGGCAGAGTCTACTGTTCCCAGGGGTCGGGGAGTTTCTGTCTGCCACAATCCGAACGATGCGGTTCAGCGTGCGACCCAACGTGCTCAAGATGGCCGCCTACTCGCCCGGCAAGCCGATTGAAGAGGTGCGGCGCGAGCTTGGGCTGACGGACGTCGTCAAGCTCGCGAGCAACGAGAACCCGCTCGGGCCGTCGCCTCTGGCGGTGCAGGCGGTCATCGCGGCCGCTAGCGGGATGCACAGCTACCCCGACGCGAGCGGGTACGCGGTGCGGCAGGCGCTCGCGTCGCACTATGGCATCGGCGCGGAGCACATCGTGCTCGGCAACGGCAGCGACGAGATCCTCAACGTGCTCGGACAAGTGTTCCTCGACGGGCCGGACCACCGCGCGGTGATGGGTTGGCCGTCGTTCTTGCGCTACCCTGCGACTGCGCTGCTCGCCGACAGCCAGTGCGTGAAGGTGCCGTTGGACGCGGCGTGGCGGCACGACATCCCCGCGATGATCGCGGCACTGACGCCCTCGACCCGTTTAGTCTTTATCGCGAACCCCAACAATCCGACGGGGACCCTCGTGCCGTCTTCTGAAATCGAAAAGTTGATAGAGGCGCTTCCGGATGGAGCGGTGCTCGTGCTCGACGAGGCGTACTACGAGTTCGCTCGCGACGTCCCTGGATACCCTGACTCGCTGCAGTGGGTCCGCGAGGGCAGGCCTGTGGTCGTCACACGCACGTTCTCGAAGTCGTACGGCCTCGCCGGCATCCGCGTCGGCTATGCGTTCGCGCCGCTCGAGGTCGTTGACGCGTTCAACCGCGTGCGCGAGCCGTTCGACGTGAACTCCCTCGCCCAGGCCGCGGCGATCGCCGCGCTGAAGGACACGGACCACCTCGCCAAGACCCTGGGCGTGAACAAGGCGGGGCTTGCGCGGATCGAATCGCGCATGAAGGAGCTCGGGTTTGCGACCGTCGAGTCGTTCGCGAACTTCGTGTGCATCGAAGTCGGGGACGCAAAGACAGTGGCAGAAAAGCTCCTCAAACAAGGCGTCATCGTCCGCTCAGGCCACGTCTTCGACATGCCCAACCACCTCCGCGTCACCATCGGCACGCCGGAAGAAGTCGAGCGCTTCCTCGCCGCTTTCGAAAACGTCACTTGACTCGCTTGGAGTCTGGCTTGCGACCTTTGCCGCCATACTGTGCGCGCGGTTCCGCGACCTTGTTCACTTCTATCTTCATCCCGACCGCGTCCGCATAGGCCGCGATTCGCATGAACGAGGTCTTAGAGCCTTCAAGTTCGATTTCTGCGACTCTTGTCCTAGCGACGCCCATGCGGTCCGCGACGTCCTTCTGCGTCATCCCGAGCTCGACACGGCGCTCAACAAGGCGTCGAATCATTGTTCGGATTGACCAGTCTATGCGAAACTCTGGATCCTCCTTGCAACTCAGGTCAACGATTTCGTCTAGGTAATCCCGTTCCGTCTCTTCCATTCTTCCATCCTCGACATGGCGCGCCGCAACACGTGCCTTGGCACGGCTGTGGCCTCCTTCTTGTATGCGGTCACTGCGACGAGCGTCTCCTCTCCGGCACGAAGCTTGGTCGTTGCGAAGAAGAGGCACCGGCCCGACGAAGTCTTCGACCTACTTCGGATTCTCATCAGTCCTCCGGCATACCGATCGACCATCCAAACGATCTCCGATCGCTTGCGGTAGGCAGCCATCGCATCGAATAGGGTCCCACGGTCATAGCTAGGCATGGCTCGAAACTCGTCGTTCATGCGCTCTCGGTCGAACGCGACCCACCTGCGTCGCACCTCCATATTGTACGCTAGAACGTACAAAATCGGCTACGGGTAACCTGCGGGGCATGACCATCACCCTCCGAGACCGCGTCGCGTCGGACCACGCGTTCCTCACCGAGGTCCGCCACGACCTCCACGCGCACCCGGAGCTGATGTACCAAGAAAGGCGCACCAGCGAGGTCGTCCAAAGGGAACTGAAAGCGGCGGGGATCGAGTTCACGGCGGGCCTCGCGGGCGGCACGGGCGTGCTCGGGTTCCTCCCCGCCACGGAGAAGGGCGCGAAGACCGTCGCGCTCCGCGCCGACATGGACGCGCTGCCGATCCTCGAGGAGACCGGGCTCCCCTACGCCTCAGTGAACGAAGGCGTGATGCACGCGTGCGGGCACGACGGCCACACCACGATCCTCCTCGGCGCGGCGCGCGCCCTCAAAAACGAAACGACAAGGCGCAACAACGTCCTGCTCATGTTCCAACCCGCCGAAGAGGGCGGCGCGGGCGGAAAGCGCATGTGCGAGGACGGCGTGCTGAACGGCAGCATCTATCCCGCCAAGGCCGACGTCGCGTACGGCCTGCACGGCTGGCCGCTGGGCAAGGAAGGCGTGTTCGGCGTCAAGAACGGCGCGATGCTCGCCGCCACCGACCAGTTCGTCGTCACCCTCAGCAGCCCCGGTGGGCACGCCGCCGCGCCGCACGTCACGACAGACACCATCACAACGACGGCGCAGATCATCGTCGCGCTACAAACGATCGCGAGCCGCAACATCGTCGCGACCGAGGGCTTCATCCTCACGGTCACCTACGTCAAGGGCGGCAACGCGCTCAACGTCATCCCGTCGAAAGTCGAGATGGGCGGTACGATGCGCACGCTCACACCAGAATCGCGCGAACGCGGAAGGCAGCGGTTCTTCGAAGTCGTGCAGGGCGTGGGCCGCTCGCTCGGCGTTGACGTAGAGATCCAGTGGGAGACCGGGTATCCCGTCACGTTCAACGACACGTGGGCGACCGACCGCTACCGCCGCATCGCCGCGCAAGTGATCGGCGAAAAGAGGATGCAGGAGGAAAGCGCGCCGGTGATGGGCGGCGAGGACTTCAGCTTCTACGGCCAGCACGTGCCCGCGTGCTTCTTCTTCGTCGGCCTCTGCCCCGCCGACAAGGAGCGCGTGCCGAGCGTCCACACGCCGCTGTTCGACTTCAACGACCGCGTCATCCCCGACGCCGTCGAAACCATGTGCCGCCTCGCGCTTGATCCGGTGGATTAGGTGAACCGTCCCCACTTGCGCTGATATCCCAAGGGAGTGCATCAGTCGCGAAAAGACAAGGCACAGGGGCGGGTGGTAGAATCCGAGACCACGGGCATGGCGCCGCCCGACAACCGCCCCGCAGGGGGCTGATGGCTCCTACCAGGAATCGAGAATGAAGCACGTCACCACTGTGCTCCTGGTCGGGAGCGGCGGGTTCATCGGGGCCAACCTGCGCTACTGGATCGGGGGCTGGGTCCAGGACCGCGCGGGCATCCACTTTCCCTGGCAGACGATGGCCGTGAACCTCACCGGGTGCCTGCTCATCGGCCTGTTCCTCGGCCTGATGGCGGGGACCAACTGGAACCCCAACTGGCGGCTCTTCATCGCGATCGGCGTCCTTGGCGGCTACACCACGTACTCGAGCTTCGCGTGGGAGTCGCTGTCGCTGCTCAGCGAGGGCCAGACGGCCCGCGCGACGCTCTATGTCCTCGGGACCGCGCTCGGTTCGGTGATGGCAGCGTGGATCGGGCTCATCGTCGCCCGCGCGCTCCTCGGAGGAAGGGCATGAACCTCGAACGAAAAGGAAAGGCACTCGTCATCCTCGTCGGCGACGCGGACAAGATCCATGGCAAGTCGGCGTACGCGTACATCGTCGAAAAGGCCAAGGAGTTCGGCATGGCGGGCGCGACGGTCACGCACGGCCAGATGGGGTTCGGCGGGAACAGCCGCATCCACACCGCCTCCATCCTGCGGCTGTCCGAGGACCTGCCCGTGAAGGTCGAGATCTACGACAGTCCCGAGCGGGTGGACGCGTTCCTCGCGAGCATCCACGACGACCTCACCGACGGCATCGTCGTCACTTGGGAGGTCGAGGTCGAGCGGTACAGCCACAAGGGCAACAAGTGACGGGGGGGGGGGGGGGGGGGGCCCCCCCCCCCCCCCCCCCGCCCCGTAGTCGTCAGAGCGGCGCAACCCTTGTAGCGGGGTCGCTCCACGGAGCGGTCTGCGAACCGCGCACGGGACGCACGCGCATCCAGTACTGCGTCCCGGACGTCAGCCCTGCGACCATGTACTCGCTCTGCGTCGCGGTCGCGCTCCCGACCATGTTGTTGAAAGCAGAATCGGACGCCCACTGCACTTCGTAAGACGCGCCCTCGATGTTCTCCCAATCAAAGAGCACCGAGCCCGGCAGGTTTCCGTCGGCGGTCTTGAGGTCCGTGAGTTTCGCGAGCGGCGGCAATGGCACGCCCTCGGGCGAGACGCCGTAGTTGTTCATCTCCGCGCTGCTCGGTCCGTGCAGCAGCGTCGCGGCCTGCACGACCTTGGTCAACATGTCGTAGCTGCCGCCGATCTCCAGCCTCTTCAGTTCGCCCTCGACCTGCCACGTGTCCTTGGCGGCGTCGGTGCTGATGATCTTGGCGGCGAGCGCGTCGCGCTGCGTGGTGACCTGGGCGGAGGTCGGTGCAGTAGTCGGCCAGTTGAGCCCTGCGGCAGTTATCCCGGCGATGGCGTCGGTCAACTGGTCCCGCAGAACAGCGGCGTTCTTTGAGATTCTTGCCATGAGTTTTCATACGCCGCGCGTCGGGGAGGACGCACCGTCCGAGCGCTGCGGGCGCGCGTCCGACTTGGACGGCCTCCTGCCCGACCCGCACGGTGGCCCGACCGGCTGGAACGGGGCCCTATTCCCCTGGAACGGAGCCCCAACCGACTCGAACGGGGCCCTAACCGACTCGAACGGAGCCCCATTTGAGCCTGACGGAGCCCTAACTGAGCCTGTTTGAACCTAAACCGCCCACCACCCAGGCTCAATTGAACCTGACGGGCCTTGGGCTGTGCCACGACTGGGCCAGGCCGCGACCACCCAGGGATTTGCTCACCCCTTGCCCTGGTGCCGGATGCGACCGAAGCGTGAGGCGTAAAACGCCGCCAATCAGAGGCTAGTGCCTCATAATCTCGTCATGTCGGGCCACGTCTTGCGGAAACGAGCACCGCGCCCGCTCTTTATCTTAGGTGCCGGAGTGGACAAGCCCCTTGGGTTTCCCCTGATGAGCGAAGTGATGGGAAGCCTCCACGACTTCAAGAAGGGTGAGGGTGCCGAGATTGAGAAGGTACTGAAAAAGAAGGTGCCTTACCTCTCATTTGACTTCGAAAGATATGCGGGCAACAAAGGGACAATGCTTGGATCGTCGCTACTGGGCGACGACCCAACTGTTTTGGAGCATGTGAAGCAGATCGTCAACAGCGAAGACTTTGGCGATAATGAGGAGTCGCGGTCACTGCGGCTTCTTGTCGAACGACTAGATGCGATCCGGATACACAACACGTTGAGCGCCGAAGACTCCATCCTATTCGCCAAGGCCATTCACAACGAGACAGATCGTGGTGCCACGACCATCCTCGATGCATCAGCGATTCGCTTTACCGAGATGCCTCGCCAGCTTGTGCGAGAAGCGCTGAAGCGTGCATATGACAAGGCCGAAGGCGAAGGTGATGCGCGAACAAAGCTGTATGACCTTCTCATCACACTGTCTAACTTTGAAGAGTTGCTGAGCGACTTCTTCATTGGCTTCTTTACCAAGAACCCGACTGCCCAGAAACGCTACTTCTACTTGTCGTGGCTGTTTTGGATGTATCTCCGATTTCAGGAAGCGAAGGTGAAGAATGAACTCGGGAACTCGTTCTATGGCCTGCTCGAAGAGATGAGTGATTTTGACCTCATTACGTTCAACTACACGCGCTTCAGTAGGTGCGTTACCAACGGCCAGGCCACGTACTTTCATGGAGACAGTGAGAGCATGATCGACTTCCGGACTCGACGCATGAAAGGTGTCGAGCACTTGAAAGACACACGCGAGCTGAAACTGCACTTCGATCAAATGCAGCCCGAGTTTGGCGCGACGCCTTCCGTTGTCTTGCCGGGGCTCGTACCACCGTTGATCATGAAGCCGCTTATGGCCAGCGAGTATCTCGACTGGTGGTACAGGGCTGCGAAGTTGATTGAGGAAGCTGAATTAATTGTCATCGCTGGCTACTCGTTTTCCTTTCCAGACGAGCACTTCAACGACCTCATTAGGAAGCGCGCCAGCGGTGCCAAGTTTCTTGTGATTGATCCTTACTGGGATAGCGTGTGCCTCAATTTGCCTCGCGTGCTTGATGAGACCGCAACGCCGGAGAGCCTATATGAGTCAGGCATCGAGTGTCGCCGAATGGGTCGAATCCTGTTCGCTCGCGCGGATTCCAAGGATCTGTCTTCGCAAGCGCTTTCAGCACTTATCAGCCTTGCCTAGCTGTACGCGCCCCAGTCTCGCGGGACGAACCACTGGGAAGTAGATGTGCTCCATGTAACGAACTCGGCTGGGTCAAACAACTCGTCGGTCAACTCAATGGAAATGATTTGTTCCGGCAACAAGCTCAGCGTGTGCCGCTCAGTGTCGCTTTCGTAATCCCAGGAGTGATATCGGTCGTCCTGGTTCTTTGCCCGTCGAGACGGCCCAAAGTCCATAGGTGCACACATTCTTGTTAGTTCGCCTTGATCTTCCTTGCTGAAGAACCGGAGGCGGATTCTGATCTTGGTTTGGATACCTGTGAGGAACGCGTCGTGGTCTCGGTGCTGCATTTAGAGGGAGCGTACCCCGTTCATCTGCTGCCTCCAAGCTTTCAGCCGTCTCAAGTCGGCAACGGATTCTGTCACAATTGGGCTGAGGTGCCCTGCAATGCGAACCGAAGACCTGATTCCGATCTGCGAAGTTGCAATCCTGGAGCTGAGGGAGATTGAGATTGACTACCAGCATGTAAGCGATCCTGAACGCCGTACACGAGTCGTAGCGCCGTTCGACGTTGGTTCGGGGAATCCAAAGTTTGCCGAGCGATTCAAGGACAATCTCTATGCGTTCAGCGCAGACCACGTTGACGAAGCAAGTGGTCGTGTCGCGCCGCAAGTCCTTGTGTTCGCCATTCGCAACGTCTTCTCAGCGCGCATTTTAGATACTCGATTTGATCCCGCCGAGTGCCGCCTCATCAGCCTTCAGCACGACAATTACGATTGGAAAGGCGCGCCTTTCAATTTGGTCCCCAAGCGAGGCTGGTTCTAGCTTCAGTCCCCACTCCGCGCAACCCGTGACGGCGTCCGCAAGTACAATCTGAACCCATGGACCCCATAAGGGAGCTCGAAATCCTCATCCGGGCGAAGTACCCGATCGTGTACGTCGTGACGTGGGAGGAGCGGCGGGTCGAGGAGGCGGTCAAGGGGATCGCGGAGAAGCTCTCGCGCAAGGTCCACACGTGGAGCGTGACGCAGGGGATGAAGCCGCCGGTGCCGCACCCACGCCAACCGGAAGGGGATCTGCGACTATCGCCCGGTCTGACGCAGTAGTGCGGGGGGTCGGTAGAGCAGTCTTGCCGATACGGGCGAGGGCCCGTTGGATCTCCACCTTCTGTTGTGGCGGCAGGTGATCGAGGGGCACGAAGCCTTTGGTGATGGGCAGTCCGCTCGATGTAAGTTGGCAGGCCATTTCACCTTCTGGGACAGAGAGCGAGATTAAGACCACTTCCGACGGAACGACTGCGACGTGTGTTGGATCGGGGCTAGCGGAATTCTTGTCGTAGATCGAGATCCAATAGGCAAGCTCGTCCGCGTTCATTATCCCAAGTCCGACTGTCGTAAACCCGGACTTGGCCGGTTTAGCGACGTAGCGCATTTGTTTCGTGTGGGTCAAACGTAGCGTCACCGAATCGAACCTTGCGCTAGAAAGGTACGCGCGAGGCACTGGTACATCGCCTACGTATTCGCTGGTCAAGAACATATCCTTGACCTCCTTCCTCTTCCTGGTGGGATCCTCGAGTTTCTTCCAACCAAGGAGAGAAAGAGCACTTTTGCGGGCATCATATGTGAGGGCTCCGAGCTTGATCTCGACGGGTGATGTGCGTGCAGCGCGCTTAATCGGATCAGAAAGTGCACCGTATAGATGGAGCCATGAAGTTGTCACGAACAGGTCGGGGATGTGCATGTCGCGATCCGTGAACAGGTTCTGCAGGAGGTAATCCTGGTTATCGAACATCTTGCGATTGCCGAGGAGCTTTGCGCAAGCCTCAATGTCGAACCAGCCCGACTTTGCGCTCTGATTGACGATCTGTGAGATGACGTTTCTGTCCCATCTCTGTGAGCGAGCATACTGCTCGTCGAAGGGGACGATGGATACGAGGTTGTGCGCTTGATCTAAAGCGACCTTGTGTCGTCCGAATATGGTCTCCATGGCTTCACGCAATGACTTGGGGCGGGGGTGCTTGCCATATGGAATCAAGTAGTAGTCCTCCAATACTGCCACCACATTGAGGTCTTTCATTTCAGAGAACTTGAGCAAGACTTCGGACTGGCACATACTGAGTGGGTCGTTCATAGGCAGGTCGCGGAGTGCGTCTGCGATCCGAGTTGGGAGTTCGCCAAACGTCGGGCTGTGCTCCTCCAAGGTCAGCGCGAGCTTGTCGAAGAACTGTAGGTCACCTGCGAGGTGCGAGAATGGAACGTCGAGGCCCTCGAGCAGATGGCGCGGCTGAACGTCTACGTAGTTATCGTACTCGAGTCCTTGGCCTCCGACCAATTCCGATTTGCTGTCTTTTGGATCCAGCGCGCAGCGCATGCTCGTCGGCTTGATCTCGATGCGGAAGACGAAGTCGTCCGGGGACAGCCCCTGTCTGAGCGTCCGGACATAGAACGGCACATTCGCATCGTCGGAGATACCGGCTCTCTGCACGGACTCTCGAACAATTGCAAGTTCTTGCATCATTCGCTCGATCGCTCGTTTCATGGGGGGAGTGAACGGCCTTCTCGATTCGGGATCGAGTGCGTTGAACTCGATCGTGCCGTCGAGCGACCAGATTGCGAGGTCGTCCCTGTCCAATGTTCTGACCATCGCGGCCATTGCGCGGTTTGGCGGACTGATCGCGTTTAGCTGACGGTAGACGTCGAAGAAGCGCTCTGAGCCCTTATCTGCCATGCCCAATTTGGCAAAGAGCGGCACAAGTTCCTCGACTGTTGGGAACGGCCCGTCGTTCTTGGCGATAAACCTGTCTACGAGGGGCCAGACCGGCTTCATCTCTTCGATGTGATCTTCTCGGGTGCGGTCTAGATAGCGGACTCCGTTCTCTCCCTCCCAGGTCGCGTTGATCGAGTCAGCGAGTTTATCGAGGGCGGTTTCGATCGGTAGGTCTTTGAAGCGGATGAACAAGAAGTCCTTGAGGACAGTGCCCTTGGGCCTCAGCGTCATGCCGATCTCCTTGCCGAGAGCTTCGAGGACTATGGAGGAGTTCGCGCACCTGTGGGTAAAGGTGACGGTGCGCTCTTGTAGGGTGACTGCGATGAGGACGGCGCTGGCCAGCATTCCTTGCCTCTTGGTTGGATTATGGCCGTGTTGCGGACGGTTGTGGGTGACAGTAGCTTTAACGAAGTCTTCTCAGGAGCCTGTCCTCGTTGTCGAAACGATCCTCAGGTCACGCGTACCGGAGGTGGCGTGGGCGTCGGCGTGGGGCAAGCGAGCGCCGGCAGACCGGGGCGCTCGGGCGGCCCGAGGGCCTGTTGTGAAGCGAGGCAAGCGCCCGGTCTGCCGTGCGCAGACGGAAATCAGAATTGAATTCTGAGATGTGAAACTGGGGCAGGGACACCACCCTGGACCACGCTAGAGAGCCGATCCACCCAGCGGGGGAGTGGGTCTGCGGACGCACACGGGTAGATTCAGCCGATGGACCCTATAAGGGAGCTCGAAATCCTCATCCGGGCGAAGTACCCGATCGTGTACGTCGTGACGTGGGAGGAGCGGCGGGTCGAGGAGGCGGTCAAGGGGATCGCGGAGAAGCTCTCGCGCAAGGTCCACACCTGGAGCGTGACGCAGGGGATGAAGCCCCCTGTGGTCCGCACGAGCGGGCCGGTCAAGCCCTCCAGCCTCCCCGGCGAGCTCGAGGCGCTCGCGCTGGTGCACGAGGCCGAGGAGTTCACGGTGTTCATGCTCAAGGACTTCCACGCGTACATGAAGGACTCGCGCGTGGTGCGGCTGCTGCGCGACCTCGCCTCGCGGCTCCGCGGACGCGCGCAGACGCTGTTCATCATCTCGCCGGTCTTGAACTTGCCGGTGGAGCTGGAGAAGGACGTGACCGTGATCGAGTTCCCGCTGCCCGGCCCTGTCGAGATCGAGAAGCAGATTGACGACGCGATAGCGGCGATGAAGGACAACAAGAGCGTGGACGTGGCGCTCGACGATGAGATGCGCGAGCTGATGGTCCACTCCGCCGCGGGGCTCACGCGCGACGAGATCGAGTCCGCGCTGGCGCGGAGCCTTGTCGAGTCGAAGAAGCTGAACGTGGACACGATCATCGAAGAGAAGAAGCAGATCGTGCGCAAGACGGGGATGCTCGAGTTCTATCCCGCGGACAAGTCGCTGAAGGACGTCGGGGGGCACGAGCTTTTGAAGGAGTGGCTGACGAGCAGGACGAAGTCGTTCACCGACGCGGCGCGCGCGTTCGGCATCCCGGCGCCGAAAGGGATCCTGATCCTGGGCGTGCAGGGCTGCGGGAAATCGCTGGTCGCGAAGGCGATCGCGGCGACGTGGAACCTGCCGATGCTGAAGATGGACGTCGGGCGCATCTTTGGCAGCTACGTCGGGCAGAGCGAGCAGAACATGCGCCGCGCGATCTCGATCGCCGAGTCGCTCGCGCCGTGCGTGCTGTGGATGGACGAGATGGAGAAGGGCTTTGCCGGCGTCGGCGGCGGGGGAGTGAGCGACAGCGGCACGACCGCGCGCGTGTTCTCGACGTTCCTTACTTGGATGCAGGAGAAGACGAAGCCGGTGTTCTTGGTCGCGACGGCGAACGACGTCTCTGCGCTGCCGCCGGAGCTCTTGCGAAAGGGCCGGTTCGACGAGATATTCTTCGTTGACCTTCCCGAGCTCGAAGACCGGAAGGAGATCTTCAAGATCCATCTGAAGAAGCGCAACCGCAACCCGGCGAAGTTCAAGGTCGCGGAGCTGGCGGGTGCGAGCGCAGGGTACAGCGGCGCGGAGATCGAGCAGGTGATCGTCGCGGCGCTGAACAACGCGTTCGACGCCGGGCGGGAGCTGGCGGTGAAGGACATGCTCGAGGAGATCGAGCGGCAGGTGCCGCTGAGCCGGATGATGGCGGAGGAGATCGCGGAGCTTCGCAACTGGGCGCGGCTGCGCGCAAGGCCGAGCGCGAAGTACGGCGGCGAGGTCTGACTCGGGACTCGAGACTCGGCACATCCGTCCTTACATAACAAGTGCAGCTCCTCATCTCCGACCCACAGTGGACGTGGCGCGAGTGGCTCAAGAGCGAGCTGGGCGGGCGGGGCCTGGTCTGCCTGGACGTCTCCGACGCCGACCACGGCCCGGCTGGCCGCGTGTTCCTGATGCGCGACGGAAAGGTCCGCGCGTGGCGGCTGGTCGGATCCATCCACGCCGTGCGAAACCCGGTGGACCTGCTCGCGGGTGCCGCGCAGATGGTCGGACTTGCGGGCGAAGACGCGGTCGTCGTGTCGTTCGAGTTGCGCCAGGCGCCCGCTCTGCGGCAGATGGCGCTCTCGCTCGTCGAGAGCCTGGGCATTTCTCGTGTGCTGGTGCCGCAGGGCTCGCAGTTCTTGCACGAGCCGTGGCTGGTCGAGACGGAGTCGGTCGCGCTCGACCCGACGCTGCCGGACTCCGCGCTGATCGCTCAGCGTCGCGCGCGGTGGCTGGAGATGTTCGAACAGTGCGTCGAGCACGAGCTGGAGCTGGACCACGTCGGGATCGAAGGCGTGCGGCTCGGGAGCGGCCAGCGCTTGCACGGCTCGCCCTTCGACGCGCTTGGCGTGCACGTCGAGCTCTACGGGCAGACTCTGCTCGTCGTCGGCGACCACGTGCCCGACGACGCGACGGCGAGCGAGGCGCTCAACCTCGCGCACGCGTCGAAGCTCCACCTTGTTTCTCCGCACTCGTATGACAACCTGGTGTGCAGCTTCGTCCGAGGGACCGGCGAGGACTTCGGGATCGGAGTAGTCCGTGAGATAGATTTCGTCGAGCGTCGCGCCGTCGTGTTGAACACGGCCGTTGCGCCCGCGCCCGTCCGCACGCTCCGGCTCGGCTCGTTGCGGATTGATTCGACGGGCAAAGAGACGGGCGAGACCAAGCCCTGGGCGGTATAAACGACACCGATGCGCCTCTATCTCGTCCGACACGGGCAGACCGCGTGGAACCTCGAGGAGATCGTCCAGGGCCACAGCGACATCGAGCTGGACGAGGTCGGTCAGCGGCAGGCGGCCGAAGTCGCCCGCGCGTTCCGCGGAGTCGAGGTCGAGCGGATACTGACGAGCGACCTGGCGCGCAGCCTTGAGACTGCGAGGCAGATCTCCGAGGTCGTGAACGTCCCGCTGGAGACGATGTCAGAGCTGCGGGAGCGTGGGTTTGGCGTGCACGAGGGGAAGCCGTACGAGCTGATCCGTACAGCTTTGGACAGGGAAGCTACTGAGAACGGACACGATCCGTTTGAGCACCGGTTCCTCGAAGGGGAGTCTCTGAAGGACGTTTGGGAGCGCATCACGCCTGTGCTGGAGACCCTGCAGGCGGACCGCCGCAAGACCGTCGTCGTCTCTCACGGCGGGGTCTTGGGGCTGATGCTCGCACGGCTGATCCTCGCCGGCCCGGGGTCGGCGAGGTCGTTCCGGTTTGCGAACGCCTCGATCACGGAGCTCTCGCGCCGCGGCGACCACGGCTGGGCGATTGACCGGTTGAACGACAAGACTCACCTGGAGGTCGCGCGTGAAGGTTTCGGAACAGGCTCGTAAGGCGTTTCCGATCTTTGGGTCGGCGCTGCTGCTTTCGCTCGCGTTTCCGCCGGCAAACCTTTCGTTGCTCGTGCTGGTCGCGCTCGCGCCGTGGTTCGCGACGCTGCGCGACACCGACTCGCGGGGCGCTAAGAGGTCCGGCTACGTGTTCGGGCTGCTCTACTTTCTTTTCCAGATGTACTGGCTCGTGCCGTTCGTCGGAAAGTGGACCGGCAACTATGTGCTCGCTTGCGTGCCGTGGATCGCAGCCGCCTCGATCGCGGGGCTCTACTACATGTGGTCGGGCTGGCTCATCCATCGCTGCTGGCAGATGAGAGCGGTGTGGGCGATCCCGCTGGTGTGGTCGGGCGTCGAGGGCTTCCGTTCCTACGTCATCGGCGTCGCGTTCCCGTGGGGCATCATCGCCGTGCCGCTCTGGCCGCACCCGATGTTCGTGCAGCACGCGGCGTTTGGGACCGTGTTCTTCGTCTCGGCGACCGTCGCGCTCGTCAACGTGCTGCTCGCGACGTTCATTTGGCCGCCGAAGGAGAAAGAGATGCAGATGTCCTTGCGCGTTGGCGTCAACTACGTCGCGTTCCTGCTCGGGATCGTGCTGCTCTCCGCGCTACGGTTTACCAGCCCCCAGACGGGGGTCGAGAAGGTCTACAGCGTCGGCCAGACGGGCGTGGACATGGCGTTCGGCAACCCGGCGACGCAGCTGGACGACCTCCAGACCGCGGTGGACGTCATCACGGCGTTCGCGATGTCGCAAGGTGCCGAGGTCGTCTTGTTCCCGGAAGGGATAGCGAGGCGGAGCACGTCGGTGCCGCCGATCGGGCCCGTGCAGCCCATTGGCGACCTTGCGGTCCTGTTCGGTGGCAACCGGGTGGATGGGGAAAAGATCCACCAGACCGCCTACGCGTACGACGGCGAATGGAAGTTCGCGGACAAGACGCGCCTTGTGATCTTCGGGGAGTACGTCCCGTTCCGCAGCGCGCTGCCTTTCTTGCAGAGCTTCGACCTGCCGAGCGGCGACCTGACGCCTGGGGAAGAGCTGGTCACTCTCGATGTGGACGGGGTCAAGACCGGCCAGATGCTGTGCTTCGAGGGCATGTTCCCGGACCTCGCCGAGCGGCACAGCCGCAACGGCGCGCAGGTCTTGGCGGTGATGTCCATAGACGACTGGTACGCGCACACGAACGCGCACGAGCAGCTGACGTCTTCTGCGATCTGGCGGAGCATCGAGTCCGGGCTGCCGGTCCTGCGCAGCGCGAGCCTGGGCACGACGCTGTGGACCGACAGCCGCGGGAGGGTCATGTCGGAGCCGGCCGCGTTTGGCAAGACCGCGGCCCTGCGGGCAGTGGTGACCGTGCCCGCGGGGTCCGACGCCTTCGGCTACAGGTTCGCGTTCGTTTGGCTCTGCTGGCTGGCCATGGCCTGGGTGCACGCGGTCAGCCTAATTGCCCGTCGCCGGGGGTTGAGTCCTGGTGTGGCGAGCCGACAATAAAGGTTGGAGACTATGTCGGCCGCACCATTCAAGCGCCTTCTCGGGGACATCGTCGTCGAAGAGGTCCCGAGCACAGTCCGTGCGACTATGTCCGAGGAGCAGCTCAAGGCCGTGCGTTCGGCGGCGGACAGGCGCCACGCCGTGGACTTGCGCTTTACCGTCCCGCTCGTCTTTACTCAGCTCTACTTCGTGCTCTTGATCGGAAAGGACCAGCGCAGAGAAGGGGTCGCGGTGCAGAAAGAACGGCGGGCGCGAGCCGGGCTGTACATCTCGTCCTTTGCGGCGGGCGTGATTGCTACTGTGATCGTCGCTGTGATCGCGGTGACGATGTACTTGCTGAAGTCTAAGGCGGGGATCAACGTGTTCCCCGACCACGTCCGTGACTGGATCCCGTTCGTGAAGTGAGTGGCGGACAGGGAGGGATTCGAACCCCCGGAGGCTTGCGCCTCACCGGTTTTCAAGACCGACGCATTAAACCGCTCTGCCACCTGTCCGAGCCGGGATTCTACCGTTCGGCCGCTGGGGGCGGCCCGACCACGAGCAGGTGCGTGCGGCACACTTCCTCTTTGATCCCTGGGCCGCTAAAGACGTCGCGCGGGCGGTTGCCTTCGTTGATCAGGCTGTGCCGCTCGTTCTCAAACGTGACCTCGCTGACGATCTTCGTGCCTTTCTTTAGTGGGACGGGATTGGAGAAGGCGTAGTTGCCGATCCAGTACGGGTTCCACTTGTAAGTCTGAAGGAGCACTTTTCGCTCTAACGCGGTGCGGACCGTGACGGAGTACGCGAAGAAGCGGGCCTCCGGCATGACGGAGATGACGCGCACGTCCTTTGCGAGCGTCGTCTCCATCGTGAGGGTCAGCTCTTCGAACGCCGCGATCGTGAACTTTTCGACCTCCATCGAGATCCACTCGGGCTCGCGGTCGTCCTTTCCGTCGGAGACGTAGAGCCCGAGGTCGAACTGCGGCTCTTCGACTTTCCCGGACGGGACGAGGAGCACTTGTGCGACCAGCCGCTCGCCGGGTTGGAGCAACATCGAGACGCCCTCAGGCAGTCGCCACGCGGGGTATCCGGGCGCCCACGAGCCGATCAGGCGCTTGGCAGACTTGTCGAGCGTTCCGTTCGTGGTCCATTGGTCCTTGTCCATTGTGTCCGTCACGACGGCGAGGAGAGCGTGCCGGACCGTGTGTGGTGCGAGCGGTTGGATGTCGAAGCCGTTGATGCGCAGCGGCATTGTGTGCTTGGGATCAATGATGACCGCGCGCCACACCGGGTTGCCTTCGAGCGGCAGTTGAGGAACGGACGTCGGCCGAAGCACCATGTCGGGCTTGCCCATCCGCCAGCCCTTGGAGCGCGCAGGCGGCTTTGGCGCGCCCTCGCCTTCCGGTGCGCCGTTGCGCAGCCATTCTTGGAACATGACGATGTGCGCGTCCGTTAGGGGCTTGGCGATGCAGAACTCGCCGAAGTCCGAGGTGACCCCGCACGGGGGCATCTCCAAACTCAGCACTTCCTGTCGGACGAGCTCCTTTCGGCGTTCCAGATCGGTGTAGCGCTCAAGAGGGAACGGGGCGTGGCCGCCTTCCGTATGGCAAGGAGTGCAGCGTTCGAAGACCAGAGGTGCCAGGTCCTTTGCCCAAGTCGGGCCCGCCTGCGCCGTCTGTGTGCCTGACGGCGCGAGGATCGCTAGGGCCGCGACCGACCCCGAGGCGAACGAAAACGCCTTCATCTTAGGCAAGGTTACCAGCCGCCTCCCGGGCTGCCCTGAACGGAGTCCTGTAAACTAGAACCATGCTCGCGACCATTGCGCTCTTCACGCTGGTATTGACGAGCCAGCAGGCCGCGGGCCTCGCTGACTTGGACAGGGTCGTCTCGCCGACCACGGTCGAGACGGTGGATGGCAAGAATGTGCAGTTGCCGGACAAGTCGGCGAAGGCGACCGTGCTCGTATTCATGTTGTCCGACTGCCCGATCTCAAACCGCTATGCTCCCGAGTTGAGGCGGATCGAGGAAACGTACTTGTCGAAGGGCGTCAAGTTCTACCGGGTCTACGTTTACGAGGGTGCCTCGAAGGAGGACATTCTCGCCCACACGAAGGACTTTGCCTACAAGTCGTTGGCTATAAAGGACGGCAAGCACGCGCTGGTGCGCGCGCTGGGCGCGACGGTGTCGCCAGAGGCCGCGGTAGTGACGCCCGACGGGAAGGTCCAGTATCGCGGTCGGATTGACGACGCGTACGTTGACCACGGACGCCTGCGCGAGTCGGCCTACCGCCAGGACTTGCGCGTCGCGCTGGACGAGGTCCTCGCTGGGACGGCGGTCACGCTCCCCAGGACGATCGCCCTGGGGTGCTTCATCGAGACGATCGAGCGGCCTACGGATTGATGAACCAGGCCACTTGGTCGAAGTTGTAAGCCCAGGGGAAGCTTCCGCTGATTCCGGTCTGTTTCAGCGACACCCTTGCCCGGATCTTTCTCGTGCCAAGCTGGATGAAACGGTCTGGGCTGACGAGCTCGAGGTCCGTTGAGGCGGAGCTGGTTCCGACGACGAAGGCGGAGACCGTTTCATACGCGCCGGCCTGCCAGTCGTACATCTCGATCGTCCTCGTCAGACCAGTGGTGCTCGCCCACCCGGTGACTGAGAAGCGGAGCTTGCTGGCATGCTGCCACAGTGCAGTCCCGTCGAACGTGAGGTTGATCGGCGCCTCGAAGGCGTTCAGGACGATCCCCGCCTTGATCGTGTACGGGTTGCCGTCTACACTAGTGAACGAGCTCTGGTTGCCTGAGACGTACGTGCCGCGCACGATGTTGAAGGTGTCGAGGTTGACAATGCGGACAGTGGCGTCGCTTGCATCAAGGACGAAGAGCCCGCGGTTGATGTCGTTGACGAGAATCGTCCCACTGGGCAGGTACGGGTAGTTGCTCCACGTTCCGTTGAACGACGTGCCGTTGTTTTCTGGGTACGTGTCGTACCAGCCGACCTGGACGGGGTTCGTCGGGTCGTCGTTGGCGTCGAACACCCGAAGGCCGCTCGTGTAGTTCGACTCGAAAATGAAACCACCGTGGGTGTACAAGTTATGGTCAATGGACGTCTCGCCCGACGTGAACGTGTTGACGAGCATTGGGCTCTCGATGTCCGAGACGTCGAAGACGAGCGTACGGGTCAGATATCCAAAGTTCGACTCATCCAATTCGTCGTTGACGTACCAGTATTGAGCGTCGGCGCTCAGCCAACCCTGATGGTTGTAGCTGACGCCAGGGTAGCTAAGGGACGAGACCTTGAACGGGGCGTTTTTGTTAGTGACGTCCCATATCTCGACGCCGCGGCCCTCGCCGTTTCCGAACAGGATCTGTCGTCCGGCGAACGGGCCGGAAGTGAACGTTTTGGGGCAAATGTCGTGCTGATAGGCCGTCGTCATCGAGGCTGGGCCGACCTGCACAGGGTTCGATGGATTTGCCAGGCTGAAGCACATCGTCGTGCCCGTACCGTTGCGCGAACCGGCCGTGTAGATGTACCCGCTGACGGTGTCAATGGAAATGTTGTGGCTGCGCCCAGGAGAGGTGATCGTGCGCACGAGGGTCACCTGGTGGTTGTCAATGTTCGACAGGTCCACGACCTGAATGCCGACTCCCGTCGCCTCGGAGACGATGTAACAGAAGTTCTGGTACACCTTGATGTCGGCCCAAGTGCTGGACGAGTGCGGAACGCTCGCGAAGTAGTCCGGGTTTAGCGGGTCAGTGACCTCGACAAACGCGACTTTGTTGCTGCACCCGACCAGGGCGTATTCGCGACCAGAGGGCGAGACGTAGCCCCAAATGTCGTTTCCAGAGCCGGCACTGAACTGGCTCAGAGTTATGCGCCCGAGCAGCGTAACGTTGAACGCGCCGCCGCCGGCGGGGAAGTACTGGTTGGTCCCGCCACGGTTGAAGGACTGCTGGCCTTTGCCGTCATCGAGCGGTCGGTTGTACGAGGGGCTGTTGGTCGCCAATGGCGACGGGCCAAGAATCAGGAACACAGCTAACAAACCATGCATTTCAATGCCTCCACGAGCCAAACACAGACCTAGTTTAGCGCAATGGGGCAGCGGAGTGTGCAATAGAATCGCTGAGTGGAGCTTGGTATTTCTGGCAGGGTGGCCATGGTCGCGGCCGCGAGCAAAGGGATTGGGCGTGCGATAGCCAAGGAACTTGCCGCCGAAGGCTGCCGCGTCTCGATCTGTGCGAGAGGGGAAGACGGGGTCGCGGCGGCCATTGCCCAGATTCCAGGCTCGATAGGCCGGGTCTGCGACGTCTCAGAGCCAGCGGCGATCGAGGCTTGGCACGAAGCGACCTGCCGCGAGCTCGGCGAGCCTGAAATCCTCGTGACCAACACGGGAGGGCCGCCAGCCGGATACTGGACAGAAATGTCCGACGAGCAGTGGGAAGCGGGATTCCAGTCCACGCTCATGAACATCGTCCGGCTTGTACGACTGGCCGCGCCGAACATGAGGGAGCGGGGCTGGGGCAGGATCGTCCACATCACGAGCCTTGTCGCGGCGCAGCCGCACTCGCTCCTGCCGATCTCGTCCACGCTGCGCGCGGGGATCGGCGCGCTCACCCGGCTCCAGTCGGACGAACTCGCCCCCTTCGGAGTCACCGTCAATTCCGTGCTTCCCGGGCACACGATGACCGACAGGCAGGTGCACTTGGCGAAGGTCCGTGGCGAAAGGGAGGGCATCCCGTTCCAGCAGGCGCTCAAGGAGCAGGGCGCGGAGGTGCCTGTCGGGCGCATCGCCGAGCCGGAAGAGATCGCTGCTGCAGTCAGCTTCCTTTGTTCTCAGCGCGCGAGCTATGTCACGGGAGTCAGCCTGCTCGTGGATGGCGGGATCGTGCGCGGCCGAGGCTAGCCGCCGAGGAGCTCGATCGCGGCGTCAATCTCGCGGACGAGGGCGGGATCGTTCCTGGCAAACCCCTTTGCACGCATGAACGCCTCCCTCGCGCGCGACCTCTCGCCCTGCTGGATCAGAGCGTTTGCGCTCGTCACGTACTTGTTCGTCGCATAGGCGCTGATCTCGTCCTGGTCGCGCGGGTCGCCTACGGAGTTGATCGCCTCGGCGTAAAGGCTGTCTGCCCGGGTCCAAAGCAGTTGGCGAAGGGTAGGGGACTCGGTCAGTGCGGCCTCGTCTACGGCGACGTCGGCGTCGCGCAAGATCCCGCTAATGTCCACCGCGCCGCTGTTCTGCGGTTCTCGAACCGGCCTTACGAGCGGCTCTTCGCTTCGCGCGATGTTTGGTCTGTTGAGCGGCGGAGCTTCGACCGAGGCGGACCCTGCGTCCACGCCTGGCACCGTCGGAACGTTCGTCGCTACCCCGTCGCTCCACTCTCGCACTGGCTCCATGGCGGACGGCTGAGCCGTGTTCGTGAGCGCGTTGAGCACGAGCACGACGAACCCGATCGTCGCGCCGATCAAAAACACAGCGATGAAGAACTTGGCGATCGCCTGCTTTGTCTCCGGCTTGACCCACGGAGTTCGCGGCGGCGGTGGGTAGTAGACCGGCACTTGTCCTGTCGTCGTCGGCTGGTAGGGAACGTACGTCGGTTGCGCCGACGCGTACGGCGCGGGGCCGCCTCCCGGCTGCCCCGGCATCGGCGTGCCGTACGGCGTGTGCACCTGTGGGCCGAACGGGTTGTAGACCGGTGGCGGGCCAGCGATCACCTGTCCGGAATAGACGTACGGCTGTTGCGTCATGACTGGGTCCATGACGACGTTGCCAGGCTCGAACGTCTTCTGCACCTGTTTGAGGGCGGCGATGAACTCTCCCGCGCTGCGGTACCTCATGTCCGGCGTCTTTTCGAGCGCGCGCTCGATCACCTGCCACACCGCCCAGTTCGCCTGCTGCGGCTGGTCCGGGCGCTTGTTCATGATCGCGTATGTGATGCTGACGACGCTGTCGCCGGGGAACGGCTTTTGGCCGCTGACCATTTCATAGAGGATCACGCCGACGCCGAAAAGGTCGGAACGCGCATCAATCTCCTGCCCATTGATCTGTTCGGGCGACATGTAGCTCGGGGTCCCGAACACCTGCCCGTCCATCGTGATGTTCGGTTCGAACGTCAGCCGCGCGATGCCGAAGTCGGTGAGCTTTACCTGCCCGTCGTCCAGCAGCTGCACGTTGTCGGGCTTGATGTCGCGGTGGATGACGCCGTTCTCGTGCGCGAACGCGAGCCCCTCGAGCACCTCGATCGCGACCTCGACCGCGTGCTTCGGCTCGATGAAGCCGGTCTTGTCAATCTCCTTTCGCAGGTTGCGACCGCTGAGGAACTCCATCGCGATGTAGTTCTTGTCCCCGTCGGTGCCCACCTCGTAGATCGTCACGATGTTGGGATGGACTAAAGACCCTGCCGCGCGTGCCTCCCTTTCAAAGCGCTTGAGCCGGTCCTGCCTTTGCTGGCCGGACGCCCCGCTGGGCATCGCCAGCTCCTTGACCGCGACGCGACGGTTCATCCGCGAGTCGTAGGCCTCGTAGACGATGTCGTTGGACCTGGCGATTTCGCGGATAACCTGGTATTTACCGATAGTCCCTGGGATACTTTCGCTCACTTTTCTCATTGCTATTGTAGGCTGTTTCTCGACCACTCATCGCCTCCTGGCAAAAACATGGGCTAGGATAAGGCGACTGGAGGCACTCCTGACCATGACCAGACCCTTTGTCCTTGCTCTCTTCCTTGCTTGCCTTTTCCTTGTTCCCGGCTGTGGCGGCGGCGGCGGCACCATTGCCGTGGTGGTCGGCTCGAAGGTGATCTTCTACCGCCTGAACAGCGTGGACCTGACCAACGAGGTCTGGATCATGGACATTGACGGGACAAACGAGCTGAACTTGACCAACCACGCGGCGGAAGACTTGAACGGATCGCTCAGCCCATTGGGGACGCGCATCGTGTTCGAAAGCCAGCGCGACGGGAACAGGCACATCTGGACGATGAGGCCCGACGGCTCGGGGCTCCTGCAGCTCACGACGGGTGCGACCTTCAACAACTTGCCCCACTACAGCCCGGCAGGCTCCCAGATCGCCTGGACGCGCAGTGCGGACATTTGGATCATGGCGGCCAACGGTACCGGTCAGACCAACCTGACGAACGGCGCAGGGACGAACTCCAGCCTCGCCTTCAGCCCGGACGGGACACAGATCGTCTTCCAAACGAACAGGGACGGCAACGTCGAGATCTATGTCATGGACAACGACGGCGGGAACCAGACACGGCTCACAAACAGCGCGCTACTGGACACGACGCCTGTGTTCAACCAGGACGGAAGCAAGATTTTCTGGATCCGTGGCGACGACATATGGAGCATGGACAGCAACGGGGCCAACCAGACGAACTTGACGAACACGCTGGAGGTCGAAGGAACGCCAGCCGTTACGCCGAGCGGGTCAAAGGTCGTCTACGTCCGCGATGGGGACATATGGTCAATGGATCCCACCGGCACGAACCAGACGGATCTGACCAATACGGCATCGAGCGAGTTCGATCTGGCGATCAGCCCAGATGGGAGCATCGTCGTCTATTCGCTTGCAGGCGCCATTTCAAACGTCTGGATCATGACGATTGACGGCAACAACCAGACGCAGCTTACGGCCGCCGCCACCGACGACAACAGACCAAAGTTTTAGCCCGCACGGCGCCTCTGCTCTGTGCTAGAGTCACGGCATGACGGTCGTGGACTCGCTCCGCCGCTTGTCCGTGCTGGCCCATCAGGAAATGGTCGAAGCGGTCGAAGGGGTCAGCGAAGGGCAGTCCTGGGCCGTGCTGCCAAACAACGGCCCCGACTACCTCCATTCCGACGGCTCGATCCACGCCATTGCCCTCCACGTCGCCACGTGCAAGGTCATGTACGCCAGCGCCGGTTTCAAGGGGACCGAGATCAGGTGGCGAGACCTCGCAGAGAAGGTGGACGGGTTCGAGCCCTCTTGGCAAAGGGCCGTCGAGTACCTTCACGAAGCGCAGAGGTATTGGCTGGAAAGTTGGTCAGATCTAGAGGATGACGGGCTCCAGCGGGAGATCCAGCACCCGCAGGGCGCTATGCTGCCAGCGATCGAGGTCATCTCCCTCATGATCCGCCACGACTCCTATCACGCGGGCCAGATCGCGGTGCTTCGGTACGGGGTCGCCGAAACAGACCTGCACCCACCCTCCGCCGCCGAGGACATCCGGGTTCACTGCGCCGACTCTGTGTCCTGGTGACCTGTGGAAAACTCAGCCGTTCATGGGGCGATTCAGTACAAAGTAAGGGGTGATTTGACCAAGTTTCGGCTCCTGGTTTGAACCAAAATGGGGCACATTAGGGCCCAACCTTGCTCTTTTCCACCGATGTGGAGAATCGCCGTTAGAACCCAGCGCGGCTTGTCGCTCTTCGTTTGTATGAGCGGGTCTTGGAAGCGCGATGCGGATGCGGCTGTTCGTGTGGGTGAACGCGAGGACGGCCCCGTTGAGCGAGCTCGTGGGCGTGAGGATTACGGCGGAGATCATCGGTGGCCCCAGGCACATTCTGGAGCGGAAGCGAACCACGGCTGTGCTTGCAGCACGGCCGTGGAACACTCTTTGGGCGCTCCGACGCTGCGACCTTGGAGCGTCGCGGCTTACTTGTCAGCCATCATCATCTTGTGCATCGCGGCGCGCTCTTCGACGAGGATCTTCACGATCGAAGAGGTTGCGTCGGCCTTGCGATCGCCGGAGCTCGTTTCAATGGTTTCGACCAGGGCTTCGAGGCGTGCGCTCGTCTCATGCGTCTTCTTCATGCTTTCGTGGCTCATCTGGGCCATCATCGGGCAGTTGCAGGCTCCGCCCTTCATGTCCGCCATCTTCGGCTTGTTGTCGGCCATCATCATCTTGTGCATCGATGCGCGCCCTTCGACGAGGATCTTCACGATCGAGGAGGTTGCGTCGGCCTTGCGATCGCCCGAGGTCGTCTCCATGACGTTTATGAGCGAGTTTAGGCGCGCGTCCGTGTCGCGCATGCCCTTCATGTGCTCCGGGCTCATCTGCGCCATCATCGGGCAGTTGCACATTGCCTTCTTCTTGTCGTTGGTCGTGGTCTGTTGGCTGTGCCGGTCGTGCTGCCCGACCTGGATGCCCTGGTCCTCGGTCGAGTTGTTGCCTTGACCGTCGAATCCGAAGATCGCCATGCTTGCGATCAGGATCGCCGCCGCGCTGAGTGCGAGTTTGTGTTTCATTTCTTTGTTCCTAAAGTGGTGTGCCCGTTCGGCCGTAGCCGACATGTTGCTGGCTCTCCAGCCGCTGCTTTATGTTACGGCCTATGTCAGAAAGCGATCCGCCACCGCTGGGCCGTTACAAAGTGTGTACACGATTCGCACAACGGTCCTAAAAACCAGCGTCGGGGGCGTCGGGGGCGTCGGGGAAGAAGGGGGGCTCTTTCCAGCCGTTCTGCTCCCACGTCACGCGGGTACGAGAGAGCCAGTAAAAGGGCCCGACCGAGCAACAGCCACTGGGCTATAAACTCTTCGCATGTCAACCGAAAAGCAGGAGACGCGGGAGGCACAGCCCCCGCAAGAGCCGACGAGCAAAGTCAGGACGAGCTGGATGGAGTGGGTCAACCCGCGCGGGATGCTCTTCGCCGTCTCGACGGCGGTGTTCATCGTGCTGTTCGCCGTGCAGTCCGTAAGGGTGGCGTCCCAGGAAGTAAGGCACAAGTCCGCCGTCGAAGAACTGCGCACAAGACACGCTGACGACCTGGACGAGATGCGCACCTCCGCGTCATCGAGCCTTGCCAGGACGCTGGGCGCGAGCTTGCACCAGATCTTCGTGATGCGAAGCCAGTTCCCCGAGATCTCCGACAGGACTTTCCAGGCGATCGCGACGGAGATGGCCAACACGGGCGACTACAAGCTGGTGGCCGTCGCGGACAGCAGCGGCGCGATCATCGCCTCCAGCGACCTCACGCTCGTCGGCACCTCGATCTCGCAGATCCCCAAGTCGGACTCGCCCCTAGTGGCGACCTCCTCGATCAAGGACGTCAACGCGATGCTGGGGACCGTGAGGATCGAGGTGCAGCCCGAGACGCTGACGCCTTCTGGGAAGTAGCGCCTTTCGCCGCACGTCCCCAGATCGGTCGTCAGCGATTCGTTGGACGCGAAACATGCGACTTTCCCGCACGAGGAACAGGCGGCATCATTCCAGGTGTGTCGGCGCGACCTGTGCCGACCAAGCGAGAATCTACAATGACAATCACCAAAGAAGTAACAGAATGTGCCAACGCTTGTTCGTCGACGGCCGTCATCTGCAAAGAGTGCGCGAGCGCGTGCAAGGCGAAGGCCGGCATGGAGACTTGCGCGACGATCTGCCGCGATTGCGCCACGGTGTGCGAGCAGCACGCTAAGAACCTCTTGGAGGGCAACCACACCAAGGCCGACCTGTGCATCACCACCTGCGTCGCCTGCGCCGCAGAGTGCGTGAAGTTCCCGAACATGGCTATCTGCGTGCGCTGTGCCGAGTCGTGCCAATCCTGCGTAACGGCCTGCAAGCTGGCCGAGAAAGTCAAAGCGTAAGGGCTGCGACTATTCTTGGGCGTGTCTGCCGGATAGCTGTTGCGCGGCGATCGAAGAGAGCGGGCGGACGGTGCACACGGCCAGTGGCCGTCCGCCCGTCGCTACGGCAGCAAGCGTCAAGGCGATGTAGACCTCTTCCCCGTTCTTGTGAATTGCGGAGGCAGTCGAGGGTTGCGCCATTGTGTGCGTGACCGGCGAGGCGAAGAAGTCCTTCACGTGCTGTTCGTGGACTTTTCTGTACCGGTCGGGGATGAGGAGGGCCATGTGCTTCCCTGCCAACTCGGCCTGGCCGTAGCCGAAGAGACCGTCTGCAGCCTTGTTGGTCCACACGATCGTCCCGGTCCCGTCCACCACGAGGATCGCGTCGCCTGCGGATTCTAGGGCCTCTCGGTAAAAGTCGTTGGGGACGTCCTGTGCCTCGCTCCCCCCCAACCGTCGAAGCGACTGCACCAGTGCGTCGTTTTGCTCCTTGAGTCTGTTGACCTCCTCCTCGTACTGTCCCTTTACAGCGAGGGCGATGAGCTCGGTGCGAGGGTAGGGCCCAAATTTCGTGCGGACGCGCGCCCAGTAGGTTGCGACGGTTCCAGCGCTGATGCCAAGCCGATAAGCGATGGCGACGTCGGTAAACCCGTTCGATGCCAACTCAATGAGCTGCTGCTCCCTCTCTGAGAGAGGCTTGAGAAGCCTGCCGTCAGGCACGCCTCTATTTTGTCATTTTTGGAGCAGGTGTAAATGAAGGACGGGCCCAAAGAGTTCCATTTTGGGACGGGTGGTCAGAACCCGGCGCCGGGGGCGCCGGGGAAGAAGGGGAAGGGGGGCTCCTTCCAGCCGTTCTGTTCCCAGATCACGCGGGTGCGGCGGACTAGGTCAATGAGGCTCGGCCGCTCGTGGGGCGCCCTCTTCGGCTCAGGCAAGAACGCCTGTTCGAAGACCTCCCAGTACTGGTCAATGTCGTGCGAGAGGTCGAAGACCATGACGCCCTGCGTGGTCGCTGCGGCGGCCTGCATCGCTTTGCCGAGGAGCTCCTTGTCGCCCTTGAAGTCGGCGAGCATTATGCCCGCATAAGTCCAACACTGGTCCCGCGCGACGCGGTTGCTGACGACGCCCGCGGCCTCGACCGTGCGGCCGATCGGGCCGGAGACGCGCATCGCGTCAACGATCGTGGGGACGGCGTAGTAGCAGCCGGTGATGAGCAGGTCGAGCTCCTTTGCGAAGCCGGTTTCGCGGTAGTGGCGCGTGAGCCACGGGAACCCCGCGCTGAGCTGGTCGCTGCCGTAATTGTTGCCGTACTGCGCGTAGTCGCCGTACCACGATCCGGCGTAGATGCCGAACTGCTTGCCTTTCGGGATGTGGGTGCGGACCTGCTTGACCCAGTCGGTGAGGGTCTGCGCGCGGAAGGTGAGCCATGCGTCGAAGAGCGGGCCGGGGTCGATTCCGGTGCGCAGTCTCGTGTCGTATGTGACCTTGTAGACGTCGTCGGGCCAGCTGACTGGTTTGTTGACGTACTTCTCGAAGAGTTCGCGCGTGTAGGGCGAGAAGTCCGCCTCGATCCCTGCGTAGCGGAGGCGGTCGTCGAAGAGCAGGCCGTCTACGTCGTAGTTTGCAAAGACCTCGTCCACGAAGTCGAACGTGCGCTGCTGCACGTCGGGGTGGTGCGGGTTCATCATCAGCGGGATCTGGTCCTGTCTTTGGGCGTGTGGGACGATCTGTGTGGCTGCGCTGAAGTCTGGCTTGAGGCCGACGGGGAAGAACTCAGGGAGAGAACGCAGACCAGAGTCGTTGTCCTTGAACGCCACGAAGGAGAATCCCACGGTCGGCCGAGTCGTGCCTGACGATACGATGACGCCTTGTTCGTCGAGGGCAAGATAGTAGTCGGCGACAGGGAGGGATGCCGCAGCCGTGTAGACGGTCGCGACGTCTTCCTGCTTGTTGGCTGTCGGCGATACGCTATACGCGAGACCGAAGCTGCGCGGCGAGGTGATGAAGGGGTCTGGCCACAGGACGTGCGTCTGAAGCTCCGGTTGCTCATATCCCCAGCCGGGCTTTCCGAACTGGGTGTTCGGGAGGTTCTCGTCGCGCTTCGAATAGCTGTGCCCCTCGGAGAAAGCGTTCATGCTGACGAGGATTGAAAGCCCGTTGGCGTGCGCCTCCCGCACCATCGCCGCGAGCGGGTCGTAGTCGGCCGGCATCGTCTGGCCCTTCCACTCGGTCATCTTCTCGGCCAGCTTGCTCGGATACAGGGTCCGCCCGACGATCGGCTTGACGTCGTAAACGACCGTGTTGAACCCCGCCGACGCCACGCGAACCATCAGCTCAGCGATCTTCTCGTCGCTGCTGCAGCGCTCAAGGTTGGCGGTCCCGTCAATCCACAGCACTCGCCCCTGGAGCTTGTCGCGGTAGGCGGTCTCCTGCGCGACCCCGACCTTCGCCTGCCTCTCATCGAGCTTGATCGTCGGCAGCGCGGGATAGGGCCAGGCGTTGACGAACCTGGGGGGCGCGATCTGGCCCTGGGCAAGCGCGACCACGGCGACGAGCAGCATCGTTCAGCTTTTACCTCTAAGGGCTATGGACGTTTTGGGCGCTCGATAGCCTCTGCCAGTAGTCCGACCAGCAAACATCGCGCCCGTCCGAGTCGTCCAATAGCAAGAGGCACGAACCATGACCCTGAGACACACACTGCTCTTTTCTCTCCTCGCCGTCGCCGGCGGCGTCCTTGGATCTTGGCTGTTCCGGCCCATCCCCGCACAGGCGCAACAGAACCTCCGCTCCGAGAACCAGATACTGGTTCCCACCGACGGGCTCCGTTTCGTCACCGAGCAGCAACGCACCGTCGCGGTGATAGGTCACCAGGGCGGTAACTCGATCCTGGTCCTCTATGACGCGAACGGGCGTCCGTCCGTCGGACTGACAGCTGGCACAGGCGGCAGCGTCACGGTCCGTGCACAGGCCGACGGTGGGAGCGTCGAGGTCTCATCGCTAGACGGCACGAGCACCGCGCGTCTCGCGGCGAACGCCTCGAGCGCGAACCTCGAGGCGACGTTCCGCACCAGCGTCTTCAGCGTCAGCAACAACGGCGCCAACACGAACGTGAACATCCCGGGCCCGAACAACACGACAGCGATTCAGCTCTTGACAGGTCAGAACGGCGGGCAGATGACGGTCTACGGCCCGGCGAGCCGGTCGGCGATGACGGCTGAAGGCACCCCGACCGGAGGAATGCTGACCCTGCGGGACGGAACGGGCAAGACCACCGCGACCGTGAGCAACGCAGGCACGTTCGCCTCGTTCAAAGAGGGTCGAGTCGTTTGGCAGGCGCCGCCAGTCGTCAAGGACTAGCGCGCGGTGGTGCTGGCCATCGCACCATCGAGCTGGACGTTCGCGGTCCGAAGGCGGGCGCACAGGACTTTGGCGAGGTTCTCCATGAGCACGCAACGGACCTCTAGGTTGTGCCTCATCAAGTTCTGGATCGCCTCGGCAGGAATGACCGCGACCAGGCAATCGCCCTTCGCGACGACAGTCGCAGAGCGGGGCTCCGTGTCAATCAGGGAGACCTCGCCCAACACCATGCCCGGGCCGATCTCGATGAGCGCGTCCCCTGAGAACGTCTTGATCACGGCCGCGCCCTTCAGCACGACCATCAGGTCGTTGTCCCGCCCGAACTGCCGGAGGATCGTGTCGCCGCCATGAAAGGACTTTTGGGACGTCAGCGCAATGACCGCGTCGAGGTGGGCATCCGACAGTCCGCGGAAAAGGTAGTTGTATCGCAATGCCTGGGGCAGTTCCATTGAAGTCCTCCGAACCCCGCTAGTTTAGTCCAAGAGCAGAGTCCGCGTACTGGAAATCTCTGCTTGCCCCCGTTCAAGACGCCTGAGTGGGTACAAGTTCAGAGCCCCGACTTGTACATAATCGAAGGGTTGGACACGGGGTACGTCAGCTTCTTCAGCGGCGCCTTGGGGCTCGATCTCGGCCTCGAGCTGGCCGGCCTTACGCCGCTCGCGGCGAACGAGATTGACCGTTCGGCGCTAGCGACCATTCGTGCGAACCGCCCCGACCTGCCGCTCTTTGCCCGAGACGTGCGAGAACTGGACGCAGATTCGGTCTTGGCAGCCGTCGGGCGTCGCCCTCTCGCCGTCGTCGGTGGGCCGCCCTGCCAGGCGTTCTCGACGGCAGGTCGCCGGCGCGGCCTCGCCGACGCTCGCGGAAACGTGTTCCTTTACTTCATTGACCTGGCCGTCGAGCTGCGGCCGCGGTTCATCGTGGTCGAGAACGTGCGAGGTCTGCTGTCGGCACCGCTCCTCCATCGGCCGCACGCCGAGCGCGGAGTCGGCTCTCGACCGCTGCGTGCAGAAGAGGCGCCCGGCGGCGCGCTGAGTCGGATCGTTGCGACGCTCGAGGCGTCCGGCTACGCCGTCTCGTTCGAGCTCTACAACGTCGCGAACTTCGGCGTGCCACAGTCGCGCGAGAGGCTCGTGATCATCGCGTCCGCCGACGGTGGAGCCGTGCCGCACCTGCGCCAGACGCACTCCGAGCACGGCTTTGGCAGTCTCAAGAAGTGGAGGACGTTCGGGCAGGCCGTTCGCGGGCTTGGCGAAACTGGCCCGTGCGCCAAGCTCCGGCGCGGAAGGGAGAAGTACATCGCGCTACTCAGGCAAGGCGAGAACTGGCGCAGCCTTCCGGAGGATCTCCAGCGCGAAGCGATGGGAAACGCGTTCCATTCCACTGGCGGGCGCGTCGGATTCTGTCGGCGCATCGCGTGGGACCGTCCTTCGCCGACCCTCGTGACGTGCCCGACGATGCCCGCGACGGAGCTCGTCCATCCGGATGAGATGCGCCCGCTCTCGGTCAAGGAGTACAAGCGCCTTCAGACGTTTCCCGACGACTGGGCCGTCGAGGGGAGCCTCTCCGCGCAGTACCGGCAGATCGGCAACGCGGTCCCTGTCGTGTTCGGCAGGGCGATCGGCGAGCACCTCCTGGCGCACGCTGCGGGTCGCCTTGCGCACACAGCCCCGGGCGCGGCGAAGAGCCGCTACCGCGGAACGGACCAGGACTCCTGGCGCAGACGGATACCTGGCGCAGCACCGAGTCCCCCGCGATGTGGCCGCGCGTGTCATTGATGGAC
>JBBDXG010000010.1:0-73364 GCA_040902435.1 Fimbriimonadaceae bacterium | reverse complement strand
CCCCCCCCCCCCCCCCCCCCCCACGAATCTGAACTCTCCCCTGTTTTCAACTAGCCGCTTTCTTGGCGGCCTTCTTTGCTGTGCGGCGGGCCGGTTTTCGGCGAGCCGTCTTTCGCTTGGCTGTCTTTCGCGCAACCTTCTTGCGCGTCGCCTTCTTGGCCGTTGACTTTCGTCGCACGGGCTTTCGGGCAGTCTTCTTTCGAGCAGTCGTCTTGCGGGTCGTCTTTCGAGCGGTCCGCTTCTTTGCCGCCGGCTTTCGCCGAGTGGTCTTCCGAGCCGTTGCCTTCTTGGCCGTTGACTTGCGTCGCGTGGTCTTTCGGGCAGTCTTCTTACGAGCTGTCGTCTTGCGCGCCGCCTTCTTAACGGTTCGCTTTTTTGCCGCCGGTTTCCGCTTTTTGGTCTTCCGGGCGGTCGTTCTCTTCATTGCCATCTAGTTGTCTACCTCCGAGAAGCTGTCGGTTAGTACAGGCTTCCGCAAAGGAAAAGACGTGCGACGAATGCAAAAAGCATTGAGTCTCAACAAAATTGAGCCGTCGCCAGTCTTTTCTCGTTGTGCTGTTGGCACCCCAGGATTATCGGTAGATTCATAGAACTTCAGTATTTGTGCACCTACAATTTCGAATTTTCGCGAGTGACACAGAGGTCGAGAGCTGCGCCGAGCGCGTGCGATGTAAGTGGATGCAGGTAATACTCACGAGTCGTGCGAGGCCGGACTCCTGGTCTAACAGCTAGGTCGCCGGATTGAGGAGCAAGCCACGCGGGCTCGGCCCTTGGCCCCGCAGGGCACGAAAAAAAGCCAGGACAATCCCAGGACGGCTTGACAAGCCCTGGATATTGGCGTATAGTGAAGGAGTCCTCATCGCCCCGGGATTTGCTCTCCCCTTGCCCGGTGTCCGGTGGGGACATTTCCTTTTAAGTCCGGGTAGAACAGGGGGGATGGCGAAGTACCCGAAGGAGATCGAGGCGTTCTTCAAGAAGCTGGACGCGGCGCGGCGGAAGGACGCAGAGGAGATCTACGAATTCATCCGGCAGGCCAGGCCTGACCTGGAACCGTTCGTCATCGGCAACTACGTCGGGTTCGGCAAGTTCCACTACAAGGGCAAGACGTGCGAGGGCGACTGGTTCATGGTCGGGATGGCGTGCAACAAGGCGTCGCTCGGAGTCTATTCTTGCGGCGTGAACGAGAAGGGGATGTTACCAGAGCAATACGCGTCGCAGCTCGGAAAGGTCAGCGTCGGGAAGTCGTGCATCCGCTTCAAGAAGTGGGGCGACGTCAACCAGCCGGTTCTTCGGAAGCTGCTGAAAGAGTCGAAGAAGTTCGCGTTTGACTAGGCGCGAGGCTACGGGAGACGAACACAGCGACGGCGAAGTCCGCCACGACGTTGAGCACGGTCTTGATGATGTCCGTGATTCCGTCAGTCACTTCGAAGAACACCACGGCCTCTAGCGGGACGCCCGCGGCCAGATACGCGCCCCAAGTCGAGTTGCTTCCTCCTGCCGGCAGCCCCGGCGTCGCAAAGCTCAGCAGCACGATCGTGCCGACGAACACGACGAGCGCCTGGGGGGAGATCACGACGCCGACTGCCGCCGCCATGAACATGACCTTGGCAGTCGCGGAGATCGTGCGATTGAGCTTGAAGAGGCTCACCGCCGTCGGGAGCACGATCTCGGTCGCGGGCTCGGGCAGGCCGATCTGGTTCGCGCTCTCTACCAACGTGGGCAACGAGGCGAGCGACGACCGTGTGCCCGCGGCGACGGAGACGAGCGGGGACAGCGCGGACGCCATCTCGGACAGCCTTTTGCGAGAGGCAAGGACCGCTGCCACGGTCACGAAGACCAATATCACGAGCATCAGCACGCTGACATAGACCGTGTAGTAGACGAGCGCGCCGGCGGTCGCCAAGCCCGACTTCGCCGCGAACGTGAACGTCAGCGCGAAGGCGCCGACCGGGATCGCGAGCACGACCCAGTGGACGAACGCCAGCACGGCGTCGCGGACTCCGACGAAGACCTGCTCGACAGGCCTTCGCCGCTCCTCGCCGATGGACCGCAGCGCCAGCCCGAACAGGACGGACAAGATCGCGATCGGTAGCACGTCGCCGCTCGCCGCTGCCGCGATAGCGTTCGTGGGGACCAGCTGCCCGACCCAATCGGAGGCCGCCTCAGACGGCTGCGCAGCCGACACGCCAGAAAGCACGAGCGGTGACGGGCTGATGAACGACAAGTAGAGGTGCGTGGCGACGACCGTGAACGCCCCGGCGCCGACCAGCATTGCGACGAACCACGCGATCGTCCTGCCGCCCCACTTGCCCAGGCTCTTTCCCGACGGAAGGCTGCACACGCCGACGACGAGAAGGCACACCGTGAGCGGCACGACCGCCACGCTCAGCGCGTTCATCCAAAGGCGCCCTATCGGCTCGATCCACGGCAGCGCCTCGACCAAGCCGGGCGCCTTGCCCGAGAAAGCGAGCTCGCCGAACAAGAGCCCGACCAACAGCCCGACGGGCCCGCCATAGGTGATCAGCTTCGACGGTCTCTTCGCCGCGCCCGGTTGCGACACGCGGCGGTTATACCGCTGAAGCGAGAGCTCACCGCGCCCCGCCAGTAGAATGTCCAGCTGGGACAGATGAAACCGGACACGAACAAGCCAATGACGGCGGTCATGTTGATCGCGGCCGTGTTGGTCGGGCTCGCGTTCTGGAACGCCCCACAGGGGCAGTTCGTGTTCGACGACCAAAAGCAGGTCGTGCGCAACCCGCTGGTCCAAAACCCCGCCCTCTGGCGGAAGGCGCTCACGAGCGACGTCTGGGCGTTCAAGTCCCCGACCTTCGATACTGTCTCAAACTACTACCGCCCGGTCTTCACCGCGTGGACGATCGCGAACTTCACGCTGTTCGAGCTAGAGCCCGCAGGCTGGCACGTCGCCAACATCCTGCTTCACCTGATGGTCGTATGGTTGGCCCTGAAGGTCCTGATCAAGCTCGGGTTCTCTTGGCCGGTTGCGGCGGCCGCGGCCTGGATCTTCGCGGCGCACCCTGTGCACGTCGAGTCCGTCACTTGGATCGCCGGTTCGCCGGACCTGCTCATGGCGGCGTTCCTCCTGTGGGCGCTCGACTCGTACCTCCGGCTTCGCACCTCGCCGACGTTCAAAGGCTGGGCGGTCGCGCTCGGTGCGACGCTGTTGGCGATGGGGAGCAAGGAGGCCGCGCTCATGATGGCGCCCGCCGTCTTCGTCATCGAGCTCGCAATGTCGAAGGGCGAAGACCTCAAGGACGCGCTGCAGCGCGGCCTGAGGTTCTCGCTGCCGTTCGTGGGCGTCATCGCCCTGTTCTTCGTGCTTCGCGGCGTCGCGCTAGGGACTTTCACGGTAGGCGATCAAAGCCCTGCCTCACTGTGGAGCGTGCTCCTGAGCGTTCCGGAGCTCGTCTTCTTCTACTTTAGGCAGGTCCTTGCGCCTTTCTGGCTGTCCTCGGCATATCCGCTCCGAGCCGTGTCGCCGTCGGGACTGACGCTCACTGCGTTCTGGCTGCCTCTGGCCTTCACTCTCGCGGCCGCCGCCGGGCTTGTTTGGCTCGCACGGAAGAATGCACGATGGGCGGCCGCTCTTGCCGTCATGCTCTTTATCCTCCCGGCGTTCTACATCCGCGCCTTCAGTCCGGAGCACGTCGTGCGCGACAGGTACCTCTACCTTCCGCTCCTCGGGCTCGTCGTGCTCCTGCTCGACGCGGCCGCCTCACGGGCGAAGAGGACGGAGGGTGAAGGACTTGCCTGGAACGGCACGACGATCGGCGGCCTTGCTGCCGCAGTCGGACTCGCAGTCCTGAGCATGCTCTACAACCCCGTGTGGATGAGCGACGTCGCGCTGTGGCGTCGAGGCGTCGAGACGGACCCGAACAGCACGATGGCCAACATGATGCTGGCCGAGTCTCTGCGTACGGACAAGTCGCCGCAAGAGGCCGTGCCCTACGCAGAAAAGGCCGTCAGCCTCAGCCCCAAGGTCAGCCGGCCCCTGACGGTCCTTGGGATGATCTATAAGGACCTCGGCGACTACCAGAAGGCCGAGTCCGCGCTCAAGCGAGCGATCGCGAACGGCTACGACACGACCATCGCGGCCGGACAACTGGCCGAAATGTACGTGAACACGGGCAGGCACCAGGAGGCCGTCGGGGTGTTCGAAGCAGAGATCGGCCGCAACCCCGGGTACAAGCTGGAGGGCCGCCAGAACGTCGCCACGGTCTACGTCTTGTCCGGTCTTCGCGACAAGGCCGCCATCGCGCTGGAGTCCATCCGAAGCGAGGCGAGGACGTCGCCCGTCCCGGCTGGCCGAAAAGCGCTCTTCTTGCTCGGGCAGGTCTATGCCGAAATGGGAGAGTACGAGAAGGCGACGACAGCGTTCAAGGAGTTTCTCGCAGTGACAGAAGGCTGGGAGGACCCAGCGACGCAGCAGATGCGCGACGAGGCGGCGTCCCGGCTCTAGGCCTGGACCAGCCCGACCGGATTGCCGTCCGGGTCCTGCACGAGCGCGAATCGCGAGCCCGCACCGTCCATCGGCGGGACCCGGACCGATCCGCCGAGCGCCTCGGCCAGCTTGACCGTCTCCTCCAGGTCCTCGACGCTCACGTAGAGCACGACCTCCGCCTTGCCGTCCGGCTCGTAGCGCAGCCCGCCCGTCACGGTCTCGGAGAACGGCGGGGAGAAGCGGCCGTAGTCGAACCCGTGCTCCTTCTTGTTCTCGATGGCCCATCCGAAGAGGCCCGCGTAGAAGTCGCGCAGCTTGTCCCCGTTGGGGCCTGCGATCTCGATGTGAGAAATCAAGTTCGGCATCGTTCCACAGTTTACGCTCTGTAGGCTCGGCGGTTGCGAAGCCAGGACAAGCTTGGGCCGTCCGTGATAACCTCTCGGTGAGGCAAGATGAAACACAGGCTCTCGTTCCTCGTCGCGGCCGCCGCCGCCGCAATGGCCGGCGGAGTGTTCGGCGTGAGAACCGTGCGGCCGGCAAAGTGAACCCTCCGGACCGAGCGTCCGGAGGGTTGAGATGCGAGCTGGCGCTATCCGCCGTCAGCCTTCTTCTTTTCTTCGAGCAGCGCCTTGACCGCCTTCTCGGCGTCGCCGTTCGCGAGGTCAACGGCGCGGACGGTGCCCTTGTGGTCAATGACCACGTAGTCGGGGAATGAGTCGCACTTGAACGCCTTCATCAGTTTCGACTCGCCGTCGAAGGCGACGACGTACTGCATGGCGAGTTCCTTCATGACGCGCGTTCCGTCCTCAGCCTTCGGGTCGCTGTGGACGCCGATGAGGACGAGCCCGTCCTTGGAGTACTTGTCGTGGAGTTCGTTGAGCTTCGGCACGGAAGCTCTGCAGGGGCCTCACCAGTACGCCCAGAAGTCGAGCAAGACGACCTTGCCCTTGAGCGAGTCCCACGTATAGGGTTTCTCCGGGCCATTGGCCCAAGAGTCCATGGCGAGTTTGATCGGAGGGGCCTTGCCCTCCATTGCGTCTTTGGCGGCGCTCGTCTCGCCCGCCCGCTCGCGCCCCCAGTCGTCCTTCGACTGGAACGCGCAGCACGCGAGGAGAGCGGCGGTCAGCGCCAGTGCTCTAAGTCTCATGGCACCCACAGTATAACGAACCATTCGGCCGTCGGCCCCTAGTAAACTCTTGTCCACATGGGATTCGTCAAGTACGACACCCCGTTCCAGCTCAACCAGGACTTCTCCCCCAAGGGCGACCAGGAGCAGGCCATCACGCTCCTGTGCGAGGGCCTGGAGTCCGGCTACCGGTTCCAGACCCTCCTCGGCGCGACCGGCACGGGGAAGACGTACACCATGGCCAGCGTCATCCAGCGGATGCAGCGGCCCGCGCTGATCCTGGCGCACAACAAGACCCTCGCCGCCCAGCTCTGCCAGGAGTTCCGCGCGTTCTTCCCAGAAAACTCGGTCCAGTACTTCATCAGCTACTACGACTACTACCAGCCCGAGGCGTACGTCCCGACCTCCGACCTCTACATTGAAAAGGACTCGAGCGTCAACGAGGAGATCGAGCGGCTGCGCCACGCGGCGACGCAGGCGCTCTTGCAGAGGCGCGACGTCGTCGTGGTCGCGAGCGTCTCGTGCATCTACGGCCTCGGTTCGCCGGACGAGTACGCCGAGCAGGCGGTCACGTTCGAGACCGGTCAGGAGTTCAAGCTCGACGACGCGCTCAAGAAGCTCGTACACATGCAGTTCGTGCGCAATGACATCGTGCTCTCCCGCGGGACGTTCCGCGTGAAGGGCGACCTGCTCGAGATCCAGCCGAAGGACGAAGAGGTCGTTACCCGCGTAGAGTTCTTCGGCGACACCATCGAGCGCATCCGCCTCGTGGACCCGCTCACGAAGGACGTGATGGACGAGCCGACCAAGTGCAGCATCTTTCCCGCGACGCACTACGTCACGCCTTGGGAACGCCTTGACACCGTGCTCGAACAGATCCAGAAGGAGCGCGACGCGCAGGTCGCGTTCTTCCAGTCCGAGAACAAGCTGCTGGAAGCCCAGCGACTGAAGCAGCGCACAGACTTCGACCTCGAGATGATCCGAGAGGTCGGCTACTGTAGCGGGATCGAGAACTACTCGCGGTACTTCGACGGACGCAAGCCCGGCGAGCCGCCTTACACGCTCCTCGACTTCCTCCCGCGGGACTCGATCGTGTTCATTGACGAGTCGCACGTCACCCTGCCGCAGGTCCGCGCGATGTACAACGGCGACCGGCAGAGAAAGTCCGTGCTGGTGGACTACGGCTTTCGACTGCCGAGCGCCCTCGACAACCGTCCGCTGCAGTTCGAAGAGTTCCTAAAGCGCGTGCCGCAGGTCGTGTTCGTCAGCGCGACGCCGGCCGCGTTCGAGGGCGAGCAAGAAGAACAGCGCGTGCAGCAGATCATCCGCCCGACCTACATCGTGGACCCCGAGGTCGAGGTCCGCGCGACCAAGGGGCAGATTGACGATCTTATCCACGAGATCCAGGTCCGTGCTTCGAGAGGAGAGCGCACGCTTGTCACGACACTGACCAAAAGGATGGCCGAAGACCTGACCGGCTACCTCGAGGACCTGGCGGTCAAGGTCAACTACATCCACAGCAACGTGCATTCGCTCGAAAGGCCCGAGATCCTGCGCGACCTGCGGCTCGGCGTCTACGACGTCGTGGTCGGAGTCAACCTCCTGCGCGAGGGCCTCGACCTCCCCGAGGTCACGCTCGTCGCGATCCTCGACGCCGACAAGGAAGGGTTCCTGCGGTCCGAGACGTCCTTGGTCCAGACAATCGGCCGCGCGGCAAGGAACGTCGGCGGCAAGGTCATCCTCTACGCCGACGGTTTCACCGGCTCGATGGAGCGCGCGATCGCCGAGACAAACCGCCGCCGCGCAGTCCAACAGGCGTACAACGACGAGCACGGGATCACGCCGCAGACGGTCCACAAGGAGATCCGCGAGACTGTCCGCTCGTACGACTTGGTCGCCGAGACTCAGGCCGCCTACGGCGACAAGTCGTTCGACCCTTCGGCTCCAGTGATGATCGAGGACGTCCCCTTGCTCATCGGCCAGCTCGAGACGCAGATGCGCGAACTGGCCAAGAACATGGAGTTCGAGCGCGCCGCGGAGGTCCGCGACGAGATCGGCGCGCTGCGCAAGCTAATCGGCGTCAGCGACGGCCGCATCGGTATGGAAAAGCGCAAGCTTCCCGGCCGTCGGCGCTAGCGCGCGGTATCTTTACCGCCCATGCGCGAGCGAATCCAAGAAGAGCTCTCCAGGATCGAGCGCGAACACGGCGTCAGCGTCCTGTACGCCGTCGAGTCCGGCAGCCGCGCTTGGGGCTTCGCTAGCGAGGACAGCGACTGGGACTGCCGCTTCGTATACGTCCATCCCAAGGACTGGTACCTCACGATCGAAGGCGGCAAAGACGTGATCGAACAGATGCTGCCGGGCGACCTCGACCTCTCAGGCTGGGAGCTGCGCAAAGCGCTCCGGCTGTTCCGAAAGTCCAATCCGCCGCTCCTTGAGTGGCTGCGCTCACCCATCGTGTACAAGGAAGACGCCGAGTTCATGCAGCGCTGGCGCGGTCTCGTGCCGCTGTACTGCTCGCCAGAGCGCGCGTTCTGGCACTACCTACACATGGCCGGTGGCAACTTCCGCGACTATCTTCAAGGCGAAGAGGTCTGGCTCAAGAAGTACCTCTATGTCCTGCGCCCGATGCTCGCTTGCCGGTACATCGAGAGCCATGGCGCGTGGGTGCCGATGGAGTTCGACGTCGTCGTTCGAGAGACGGTGCACGATCCTGCGCTGCTCGAAGCGATCAAGGAGCTCGTCGAGCGAAAGATGGCAGGAGAGGAGCTCAGAAAGGGACCGCGCATGGCCGCGATTGATGAGTTCATACGGGCGGAGCTCGAACGCCTCCCGACGGTCGTTCCAAAGGACGACTCGGGCGCACCGCGCGCACCGCTGGACGAGCTCTTCCAGTGGACGATATCGCGCGCCTAGCGCGTCCACTCGTGGCGCAAGAGTCCGAAGACCTTGTCGTCCATGCGCGTGTCGCCCCAGGCCACCTTCTCGCGCAGCACGCCCTCGTACGAGAACCCCACTTTCTCCAGCACGCGCTGCGAAGCGGCGTTGTTCGCGAAGACCCACGCCTGCACGCGGTGCAAGCGCAGATCCTCGAACGCGTACCGAACGACTTCGCGCACGGCCTCGGTCGCGATGCCCTGTCCCCAGTGCTCCGTCCCGAGCCCGTATCCGAGCGTCCCGGACCCGCTGCGCTCGAGCGTCAGCCGTATCCCGCCGATCACACTACCGTCCTTCTCGACCGCCCAGTGGTAGCCATTTCGCGGATAGTCGGCGAGCAAGGCGACCTCTCTCGTAAAGATCTCTTCGCAGAACTCGGGCGTCATGCGCCCCGGCGGGTACATCGCTTGGAACTTCGGATCCGCCCAGTGCGACTGGAAGACCGCTATGTCCGCAAGTTCGAGCTCTCGCAGCAACAGCCGCTCCGTCGTCAACATCGGACGCAACTGCTTGCTCATCAGGACGCTGACGTAGTTCGTGCCCTCCCAGTCCACCGTTCCGACGTGCCGGTAGCCACGCTTTGCGTAGTACTCGATCAAGTGCGTTGCGCCTTCCGCCGTGTCAATAGCGACCTCGGTACCGCGCTGGGAGAACGCGCGCGCCTCCGCGGCGGCCAACAGTTGCGACCCCAGCCCCGTGCCCTGCAGCGAGGGGCGCACGGCGAACTGCGAGACGACCCACACGCCCTCGCGGAAGTACCACTCGGGGTCGCCGCTGTCGCGAGAGACCTTCACTGTCACCGTCCCGACCAGCCGCCCACCGTCCTCCGCGACCAGGCAGTGCCCTGCGGCGCACCGCTCGCGCGTGTCCTCCTCGCTCTGCCACGTCCCCCAGTACCGAAACCCCATGTCGGCGAGCTGCGAATAGGCCGAGCGCACGAGCACAGTCAGCTCTGCCAGCGAGTCGGTAGGGGAGAGAGGGCGGATCGTCACAGACCGCCCAGCATATCGCACGCCGCGCGAGGGACCAGGAATACTCGGCCCGTGGCGGGAAAACCGAGGGCAGTGCTCTGGTACAAGGTCTATTGCTACTGCTTTTCGGCGCTGAACTTCTACACGGCATGGCACGGGTACCAACTCGTCCGCGACCCGTTCCATGTCATCTTCAAGTACAAGCTCCTGCGTGATAACGCCGTGGACCAGGCCACGACGGACATCCTCGCGACGACCGTCCGCACTGCCGGGTGGTCGCTGCTCGCGATGGGGCTCGTGTTCGGGATCACCGCGTTCTCGCTCCCGCTCGCGCCGGACAACAGGAAGACTTGGACCGCCCACCTGGTCCACATCCTCTTCGGAGCCACGAGCTGCGTCCTCACGCCGCTGTGCATCCCCCTCTTCTTCGCGTGGCTGAAGCCGGAAGTCAAGGAGTACTTCGGGGTGGCCACTGCCAGCCCCCGCGACTAGCGTACACTCGCCGCATGAAGCGCTTCGCCGCAGTCCCCTTGCTCACCTTGCTCGTCCTTTGCGGTTGTGGCAAGCCCGAGAGCAAGTTCGTAGGCAAATACGAGGGCAAAGTCACCATGTCCAATGAGACCCTGGACGAGATCATGAAGATCGGGAAGCAGTTGGGACGGTCAGATGAGGAAATCGAGAAAGGGATCAGTGAGGCGAGGGTCGGGCTCGAACTGATGAACGAAGGCAAGGCGACGGTCTGGTCTTCCTCTGATGGAAAGGAAGAAAGGAATGCGGCGACCTGGGTTCTGAGCGAGGACGAGAAGACCATAACGGTCACGTTCGACCCGTCCGTCGGGCTCGCGGGCACCCCTGCGAACGAGATGCTGCTCGTCGTATCAGACGGCGGCAGGGCGCTTTCTTTCACCCGCGACATGCCGCCGTTCAAAGTGGACGTCGTCTACACGCGCAAATAGGAGTCCGCTTGGCCAAGGCGCAGCGTCATGCTTTGTGTATCGCGTGCCCGATCGCGTCTTCGTAGGCTTCGAGCACGGCCTCCGACATCGTCGGGTGCGCGTGGATCGTGTCCACCATTACGTCCACCGTCGCTTCCAGCTTGATCGCCACCACGGCCTGGTGGATCATGTCCGTCACTCCGTGCCCGACCATGTGGACGCCTAGCACTTCGCCGTACTTCTTCTCGGCGACGACCTTCACAAACCCGTCCTGGTGCGTCGAGGCCATCGCCTTGCCGAGCGGTCGGAACGCGAACTTGCCGACGCTGACGTCGTATCCGTGCTCGCGCGCCTCTCCCTCGGTCAGCCCGACGGACGCGACCTCTGGCACCGTATAGATGCAGTTCGGGATCGCCTTGTGGTCAGCAAGCCGCTGTGAGCCGCGCACGGCGTTCTCCGCGGCGACCTGCCCTTGGTACGAGGCTACGTGCGCGAGCTGGATGATCCCGTTCACGTCGCCGATCGCAAAGATGTTGTCGAAGTTCGTGCGCAGCGTGTCGTCAACGGTTATTCCCGTGCGCGAGGTCTTCACGCCGATCTTCTCGAGGTTCAGGTTGTCGGTGTACGCCCTCCGTCCCACGGCGACGAGCACGACCTCCGCGTCCAGCTCCTTCGCCTCGCCCCCGGTCTTCACGCCGACCTTCCAAGCCTTGCCCTTCTTCGAAAGCTTCTCGACCGCGTGGCCGGTCAGCACCTTGACGCCCTGCTTCGCGAGCAGTCTGCCGAGCTCCGTGCTCAGGTCCTCGTCCATCATCGGGATCAGCTTCGGCATCATCTCGACGACTGTCACCTCGCACCCGAGCGCGTTGAACACATAGGCGAACTCCACGCCGATGACGCCGCCGCCGATGATCGTCATCGTCTTCGGCACGTGCGGCGCGTCCACCGCGTCGTCGCTCGTCCAGATCCCGTCGTCCCGCCCGCCCTCCAGGCCTGGGATCTTCGGCATGATCACCGCGCTGCCGGTGGCGATGATGAAGCTCTTGCCTTTCAGCCGCTGCTTCTTGCCGTCTTTCTCGACTTCGATCGTGTTCTTGTCAACGAACGAGGCGGTCCCCTCGACGTGCGCGACGCCGTTCTTCTTGAAAAGCGTGCCGATGCCGCCGCGCTGCGTCTGGACGATCTTGTCCTTGCGCGCCTGCATCTTCGCAAAGTCGTAGCCGACCTCGCCCGAGACGGTCACGCCGAACGCCGCGGCGTGCTTGACGTGCTGGTACGCCTCTGCGCTCGCGATCCAGACCTTGCTGGGGATGCACCCGACGTTCAGGCACGTGCCTCCGAGGTACGACTTCTCGACGACCGTCACCTTGGCTCCCAACTGCGCGGCCCTGATCGCGGCGACGTACCCTCCCGGGCCTCCCCCGATCACAACGACGTCAGTGTCGAACTTCCCGCTCGCGGCGGGGCTGGGTGATTCCTTCGTCTGGACCATTCCTTTGGACTCTCGGCCTCCGCTCCTAGAAGGGCCGACCGGGCCGATGAGTGCCGGTCGGGAGGCGGCGCAGGGCAGTGTACCCACGGGTCTGGCTCCGTCCCGGACCGCTTGCGGTCACCGCATTCTTGCCAGTCATTGGCGGTTTTTGGCGCACGGGCGCAATCGCGGTGCGCCCGTCCTGTACTCTGGTGGGCGGACGGGTGCGCTGGCACGTTGGACATGGGGCGTCGGCAAACAGAGAGGGCTGGTCAAGGCGGTGCAAGGACCGATGCATCGGTGTGCGCCGTCGGCATTTTCTTTGCCCTCGTCGGGCTCTTTACGCTCCTGTGCTCCGTGCTCTGGCCGCGCGCCCTGGCCGGCTCGCTCTCAGACGAGGCGATCAGCCTTCCGGTCGTGCCGGGGTCGTTCCTCGTTTTGGGCGCAAGCCTCGTCCTGCTGAGCCTCCGGAAGAGGGCAGTCTGGGCCGGATGGGTCGTCGCCGTCCTGTGCGCGGCCGTCGCCGTCGCGGCAGGCGCGTCGCTCTTCTCCGTGACGGTGCCTCCTTTCGACGCCCTCGCCTCCTCGTGGTTCCTTGCCGCGCCGACGGATGCGTCCACAGGCGTGGCGGTCATGCTCCGCGCAGACGTGTGGGTTCTCCTCGCGTCGGTCATGACGGGCCTTGCCCTCGTCAGGGGCGGCTGGGTGCTCGTCGCCGTCCAGACCCTCGCGGTCGCAGTCGTGCTCGTCCTCGGGCTCGCATGGTACGGCGCGGCGCTCATCAACGAGCCGAGCCTTGCATTGGCGGCGACGCTCGTCTCTGTCAGCGCGGTGATGCTTCTGCCGCACGCGGCCGCCGTCGTCGCGCTCGCCGCCGGCAACAGCGACTGGTCGCTCGTGCCTCCGCCGGCGCAGCCGATCGCACGTCGGTTCGTCATCGTCGCAGCCATGCTCGTGCCCCTGCCGCCGATGGTCATGGCTTGGACGTGGCAGTATTGGCCCACGGCTGGGTACGACCCGATCGTCCTCCTCTTCCTCGTCCCGCTCGCCGTGCCGTTCGCGCTCCTCGTGTACGCGGTGCGGATGATCGCGGGGGGCGAGTCGGCGATCCGGACGGTCTCGAACGACTACTGCGACCACATGGAGGCGGACCGCGCCCTAGAAGCGGCCGGCGAGTACGGCACGTGGGAGCGCAAGTCGGGCCACACGAGCATCGCGCTCTCCGAGAGCGCCCCCCACATCCTCGGTGTCGAGGGGGCCGACATTGGGGTCGAGGCCTTCGCCGCGCTCGCGCACCGCGAGGACTCGCAGCTTGTCGCGCGCTGGCTCGACGAGTCAGACCGCGGCGTGGCCTCGCCACCTCTCGTCTTCCGGCGCACCGGTCCGAACGGTGAGCCCGCGTGGCTCGAAGTGCGTGGACGGCGCGCAGACCACGACGCCACCGTCCGCGGCACCGTGCGCGACGCCACCAGGGCGAAGGCCGCCGAGAAGCGCCTGCGCGACCGCATCGCGCTGCTGGAGGCCGTCGCTGGAAAGGTCCAGGACGTGGACTACGTCTTCGACATCCCTTCGTCGCGGTACGTCTATATGAACCGGCCCCTCGGCAGCCTCGTTGGCTACGAGGGCCCGACCCCTGGCACGTTCATCGAGGACCACGTCGTCGAGGAGGACAAGGTCGCGTTCTTACAGCACATCCAGGAGGTCAGCTACGCCGAGGGCGACGAGGTCCGCGAGATCGAGTTCCGCGTGCTCTCTGCCGACGGGTCCGTCGCTTGGCTCCGCATCCGCGACTCCGTCTTCGTGCGCAGCGACGACGGCACGCCGGTCCAGGTGATGGGGACGGTGCAGAACGTCACGGAGACGAAGGAAGCGTACATGATGCTCGACGCGGCGACCGAGTGGTTCGAGCGCGTCAGCGCGCACTCGCCCGGGATCGTGTTCCGCCACGTCCGCTCGCCCGACGGCCAGATCAGCTTCCCCTACGTCGGAGAGAGGGTCGTCAACCTCGTGGGCATCACGCGAGAGGAGCTTCAAGACCAGCCCGAGCTCGCGTTCGCGACGGTCTCCGATGAGGACCTTCCCGAGCTCCTGCGCCTGCTCGACGAGTGCGCCCAGACCCTTGATGACCTCTCGTGGGTCGGTCGAGCGAGCAGGCCCGACGGTAGCCAGGTGTGGGTGCAGATCCACGCCGCGACGTCGCTACTCGACGACGGGACCGTCGCCTGGGACGGGGTCGCGATGGACGTCACGCTGATCAAGGAGGCGCAGAACGACCTTCAGAAGACCAAGGAGAAGCTCGACTACATCCTCACGCAGTCTCCGACGGTCGTGTACGCGTGCGAGCGCGAGGAGCCGTACCGTATCTCTACGATAGCGCCCAACGTCCGCTCGCTCCTCGGGCTTTACGCGGACCAGCTCGTGCACCGGCCGCTGTTCGCGCCGGAGTTCGCGCACCCCGACGACGTCGAGGCGCTGAAGCGGCACGAGAGACGGTTCATTGACCACGGAAAGTCCACGGCCGAATACCGGATGCGGACCGTGAGCGGCGACTCAGTCTGGGTCCGCGACGACGTGCGCATCGTCACAGGCGAAGGCGACGAGGTCCACGTCGTCGGCGCATGGACGGACATCAACGACCAGAAGGTCGCGATGCTGCGCCTTCTCGAGGGCGAGGAGAGGCACAAGCGGCTCGCCTCTCACGTGCCGGGAATGGTGTTCGAGCTCCGTCTGCACGAAGACGGCCGACCGGAGTTCTCCTACGCGAGCCCCGGCTCCTATTCGCTCGTCGGCCTGCCGCCAGAAGAGATCGTCTCGCGCCCGGAGACGTTCCTCCGCCTCATAGACAAGGACGACAAGGCGGTGCTCTACCGAGAGCTCGTCCGATCCCAGCGCGAGCGCACCGAGATTGATTGGGAGGGCACCGTCCGCACGACGAACGGCGCGACAAAGCGCGTCCGCGTCCAGGCGCGGCCTGGCGCACAGCCCAACGGCGCGGACGTCTGGACGGGCGTCGCGACGGACGTGACGGAGGGCGTCGCCGCGCTGCGGTCGCTCCACGAGGCCGAGCGCCTGCACGAGGCGATGCTCGACGCCGTGTCGGACGCGATCGTCGTCGTGGACATGGAGGGCCGCATCGTCCGCGCCAACGCGGCGGTCGAAAGGGTCCTCGGGTTCCTGCCACAGGGACTGGTCGGGCGCGACGTCAAGTTCGTGCTTCCCGATCCCGTCCGCGAAGACGCCGACTGGTTCGTCAAGGCGTTCCTTCCACTGGACGCAGACGGCGCGACGGGCAGAAAGCGAGAGCTGTTCGCGCGAAAGCTCGACGGCACGCTCGCGCTCGTCGAGGTCTCCGTGCTCCTCGCGGAGCAGAGCGGCGCACCGGTCCTCGTCGCTCTGATGCGACCGGTTCAAAAGCCCGCCACGGCACCAAAGCCCAAGAAGGCAGAAGAGCCGGCCGAGGCCATTGCGGTCGTCGAGCCGGTGCAGAGCCGGCAAGGTCGCACCGAGGTGCTCGTCATCGCCTCTGAGGGCGACGCGAGGAGGCTCTTGCTCAACGACCCCGACCGATGGTCTGGGTTCTCGATGACCGTCGCCACCGCCGTCGGGCTCGGGCTCGAGCTGGCCAAGAGGCGGCCGCCCCACGTCATGGTGTTCGTCCAGGCCGCCGACCAGGGCACGGCGGCGCTCGTAGAGGCCGTGCGCGAGGACGAGGATCTGGCTCGGGTGCCCGTCGTCGTGATAGACCGCACGGCTTCGGTCGAGTCCAAAGCGCGCCTGATGCGCTCAGGCGCGACGACGGTCTTCGCCGATGAGGCGACCTCCAGCAACCTTCCGGAACTGATCGGAGCGGTCGCCCGGGCGTCCTCCTAGGCCGGGCTCCACACTAGTTTTCTGGCTGTGGCGCACTCATTCAGCCATTTATCCACAATAATGTGGAGACGTCCACTCAATGTCCAGGCTATGAGTGCGACTTTGGAATTTTGGCTGTGTGGGGCTTCGCTCGCTGTATTGCCGCGCTCGCGGTCGCTGTCGTTCTAGGAGGGCTCGCCTTTCTTGTGTCCGGCGGGGACCTCTGGCTCACCGCGATCGCGTTCGTGGTCTTGCCGGTCAGCGCCGTGGTCTACGGCCTCGTCCTCCGGAAAGGCAAAGGGACGCTGCCGTCCCGACGTCTTGAGGGCGGCCAGGACTGGAGGGCGCGGACCCTCGCCAACGCCGGGCTCGGTGTGTTCCAGCACGACCTCCGCACCGGCGTCGTCCATCGCACCGAAGAGCTTGTTGAGATGCTCGGCCTTGCCCCTGGTCGCACGACAGGGACGATCGAGGAGTTCTTCTCAGTGGTCCACACGGAGGACCGGCAGTACCTGCTCGACTCTGTGAACGCGTGCGTCTTCGGCGGCGCGGAGTTCGACGTTCAGTACCGCGTGGTTTGCCACGACGGTTCTTTGCAGTGGCTCAGGACCCGCGGCTCCGTCGAACGCGACGACCGCGGCGAGCCCGTGCTCTTCTCAGGCGTTACCGAGGACGTGACCGAGCACCGCACGACGAAGGCGCTGCTGGAAGAGGCCGAGTCCCACGTCGAACGCATGGCCTCGAACATCCCGGGGGTCGTCTATCAGATGCGGCGTACTCCGGACGGCGAGCGCGAACTGGTTTACGTGAGCGAGTCCGTCTACGAGCTGTTCGGGATCCGGCGCGAAGTGCTCATGAGTCGTCCCAAGCTCCTGCGCGAGCGCATCCACCCTCAAGACGCGGAGTCGTTTGAGGCCGCGGCGACCAGCGCTAGGCTCAAGCTCGAACAGCTCGACTGGGTCGGGCGCATCGTGCGGCTCGATGGCGCGGTGAGATGGATCCACTGCATGGCCCGGCCAGTAGCAATCCAGGACGGCTCGCTGCTCATGGACGGCGTGATCCTCGACGTCACCGAACAGCACGACGCACAGGCGGAGCTGCAGGCGACGAGGGAACGGCTGACGTGGATCCTGCACTCGAGCCCGATCGTCGTTTATGCGTGCAAGGCCGAGAGGCCGTTCCCGATCACCTTCATCAGCGAGAGCGCACGCGAGCTGCTCGGGATTGACATCGGTCAGTGCCTTAGCGACCCGCAGTTCTGGGAGAAGGCGCTTCACCCGGACGACGTCGCGGACTCGGTCAAGGCGCTCGAGTCCCTGAAGTCGGCCGGACGACTCGCGATCGAATACCGGTTCCGCGTCCCCGGCGGCGAGTACCGCTGGATCCGAGACGAGATGCGCTATGTCGAGAGGGCCGGCCGGCCGGAGATCATCGGCACTGCGAGGGACGTGACCGAGCGTAAGGCGACAGAGGACGCGCTCCGGATCAGCGAGCAGCGCTTCCTCGCGATGAGCGCGGCGTCGCCGGTCGGCATCTTTATGGCCGACTCTGCGGGACGGCTCGTGTACGCCAACACGAAGCTGACCGAGATCACGGGCGTCGCGGAGATCGGCGTCCTTGGCGATGCCTGGACCGGGCTCCTGCACCCCGACGACAAGCAGCGCGTCGTCGAGCGGTACGGCGAAGCGATCCGTCGGAAGGCCGCCGCCTCTTTCCAGTGCCGGATCACGCGCGGCAGAAGGACCACGATCTGGGCCAGCGTCAACATCGCTCCGATGCACGACCAGGGCGAAGTGGTCGGGTTCGTCGGGACGCTCGAAGACGTCACCGAGCGGCACGAGCTTGAGCTCCTGACCGAGCAGGCGCGCATCGCTGCCGAGAAGGCGAACCAGGCCAAGAGCGTGTTCCTGGCGCGGATCAGCCACGAGGTCCGCACTCCGCTGCACTCGATCCTCGGGTTCGCGCAGTTGCTCGAGATGGACCAGCTCGGCGACAAGCAGCGGGCGAGCGTCGAACAGATCGTCGCGAGCGGCAAGCACTTGAACTCGCTCATCAGCGAGGTCCTCGACATCGCGCGCGCCGAGAGCGGCGAGCTGGGGCTCACGATGGACGCGGTCGAAGTCTATTCCGTCGTCAACGAGGCCGTCACGATGCTCTCTCCCCTCGCTCGCGCGATGGACGTCACAGTCGAGGTCCGGCTCTCGCCCGACGACCGCTCGGCGGTGCGCGCGGACCGCAGGCGCCTCTGCCAGGCGCTCTTGAACGTCGTCTCGAACGCGATCAAGTTCAACCGCCGCGAGGGCTTCGTGACGGTCTCGCACCGCCGTACGCCGGAGGGCAGGATCGAGCTGGCCGTAAGCGACACGGGCACAGGCATCCCGACGGACAGGTCGGACCGGCTCTTCGTCCCGTTCGACCGGCTCGGGGCGGAGGAGCGGGGCGTCGAGGGGACTGGGCTCGGGCTTGCGCTGAGCAAGCGGCTGGTCGAGGCCATGGGCGGTTCACTCGTGCTGGATTCGGACGAGCGCACGGGGACCGAGGTCAGGATCACTCTGGAGGGCGCCCTACAGCACGCCGTGGTCGAGCCCCGGAGCCCGGCCGCTCGGACGGTGCTCGTAGTCGGCGGATCGGAATCGAACGCCGCTCTGATCAAGTCCTTGTTTAAGGGAAGGCCACAGTGTCGCCTCTTGGCCGCGGTGGGCGGGCAAGAGGGACTACAGTCGGCGGTCGAGCTTCGCCCGGACCTCGTCGTGCTCGATGCGGACGGAGACGGACGCGAGGCGGTTGCTCTGACACAGAGCTTTAAGGACCATCCGGTCCTTTGCGACACAAAGGTCATTGTGATGAGCGACAGCGCGGAGGACGGACACATCGAACGGCTGAGGGCCGCTGGCGCGTTCGCGGTCGTCGTCAAGCCCCTCGACCTCGCGGCGATGCTCGGGCACGTGGACTCCGCTCTTGGTGCGGTGGCGCGATGATCAAGATCTCCGAAGACCTGCGGGACATGCACATCGTCGTCATTGACGACGAGATGGTCAATCTGCGCCTTATGCAGCGCTTCCTCGAACAGGCCGGGATGTCGCGCGTCACGCTGATAGAGGGCAGCAGCGACATCGAGCAGTTGGCGACGCTCGCTCCGGACGTGATCTGCCTGGACCTGCACATGCCGGGCAAGGACGGGTTCGCGGTCCTGCAGGAGATCCGTGAGAGCATCCCTGCGCTCCGTCAGGTCCCGGTTCTCGTGCTGACGGCGGACGACTCGATCGGTGCTCGGCAGAAGGCCCTGGACCTTGGCGCGAACGACTTCATCAACAAGCCGGGCGAGGGCGTCGAGATCGTGCTCCGCGTGCGGAACTTCCTTCGCACGCGCAAGCTGTACAAGGAGCTCGAGCGGTACAGCCTGGACCTGGAGAGCAAGGTCCAGTTGCGGACCCTGGAGCTGTATGAGGCCACCGAAGACTGCCTCTGGCGGCTCGCGCGCGCGTCTGAGTACCGCGACGACGACACGGGCGAGCACACGATCCGGGTCGGCGTGGTCTCATCGAGGATCGCGCACGTGCTGGGCCTGGACCGGGACAGGGTGGACATGATCCGCCGCGCGGCGCCACTTCACGACATCGGCAAGATCGGAATCCCGGACTCGATCCTCCTCAAACCAGGGAAGCTGACGCCCGACGAGTACGCCGTCATGCGCTCCCACGTCAAGATCGGCGCGAGCCTGTTGGCCGGGTCGAGCTCGAAGCTGATGCTGATGGCGGAAAAGATCGCGCTCTCGCACCACGAGAAGTGGGACGGCAGCGGGTACTCGGGCGGCCTGAGCGGGGAAGAGATCCCGCTGGAGGGGCGCATCGTCGCGGTTGCGGACGTGTTCGACGCCCTGACCCACGACCGGCCGTACAAGAGCGCTTGGTCGCCGGACAAGGCGGTCGCGGAGATCATAGGCCAGTCTGGCCGGCACTTTGACCCGAAGGTGGTCTCCGCGTTCGCCGAGGTGGCGAGGACGACGATTCCGGGCGTCGCCGTGTGAGGGGGGACGGGTGACGGGTGACGGGTAACGGGTGACGGTTTGCGGAGGTGTCTTGTTGCTTCACACCTAGAATCTCCCGTTTTTCTCCCGTTTCTTCGCGTTATTTGAAGGAGTTTTGTTCCCGTTCCTCTCCCGGTTTTGTAGGCGAGACCTGGGTGGAAAGGACTTCTATTGTTTGCCCCTCACCCCTCCCTCTCCCCAGGATACGGGGAGAGGGGGCTCCGGTACGGCCTTCGCTCTTGCAGCCACTCTTGCTCCGGCCGGGCCGGGGCACACTGGGGGGCCGTTTTAAAGCCGTTTTTTCGAAAGTGGATTGATGGCCTGGATCGGTCGTGGCGTTTTTATAGCGTTTTTTTTTGAGATTGAGCGGGGCGGTCGTCGCGCGGAAGCGCTCGGTCTGCGGCGGGCGACACATTGCAAAAGCGAAGCTAAAGCTTCGCACTCCAAAGGGCGCTGCAACGTGGCGCTTCTTTCCCCTCTACTTACAGGTTACCACTATGGGGTGACGGTTTGTCAAGTAAGTTTTGCAAAAACAGGCACAAAGTACTACCTGAGTGACGAAGTGTTACTCTGGCGGGCCCGCGAATCCGGGCGGTCAGGCGACGGTGACGTCGGTGCAGAGGTAGACGTCCTGGATCGCGTTGAGGAGGGCGATGCCGTCCTTCATGGGCTTCTGGAACGCCTTGCGGCCGGAGATGAGGCCGGTGCCGCCTGCGCGCTTGTTGATGACTGCGGTGCGGACCGCGTCCTGCAGGTCGTTCGCCCCCGACGCCCCGCCGGAGTTGATCAGTCCCGCGCGGCCCATGTAGCAGTTCGCGAGCTGGTAGCGCGTGAGGTCAATCGGGTGGTCGGACGTGAGCTCGGTGTAGATTCGCTCGTCGAGCTTGCCGTAGGAAGAGCCGCCAGTGTTGAGCGCCTTGTATCCCGCGTTGCAGTCCGGGAGCTTCTGTTTGATGATGTCGGCCTCGATGGTGACGCCGAGGTGGTTCGCCTGTCCGGTGAGGTCGGCTGCGAGGTGGTAGTCCTTGTCCTTCTTGAACTCGTTGTTGCGCAAGTAGCACCAGAGCACGGTCGCGAGGCCGAGCTCGTGCGCGAGCGCGAAGGCCTCTGAGACCTCGACGATCTGCCGCCCGGACTCTTCGCTGCCATAGTAGATGGTCGCGCCGACGGCTGCGGCGCCCATGTTCCACGCCTGCTCGACCTGTCCGAACATGACCTGGTCCGCCTTGTTGGGGTAGGTCAGGAGCTCGTTGTGGTTGAGCTTGACGATGAATGGGATGCGGTGCGCCCACTTGCGGCTGCACGAGCCGAGCACGCCGAGGGTGGAGGCGACGGCGTTGCAGCCGCCCTCGTGGGCGAGCTCGACGATCTTCTCGGGGTCGAAGTAGTCGGGGTTCTTGGCGAAGCTGGCCCCGCCGCTGTGCTCGACGCCCTGGTCCACGGGGAGGACGCTGAGGTGGCCGGTGCCGGCCAGGCGGCCGTGGTCGCGCAGGGCCGCGAGGTTCCGCAGGACCTGGGAGTTGCGGTCGGAGTCGCGCATTACACGGTCGAGGAAGTCCGGGCCAGGCAGGTGCAGCCGGGCCTTGTCAATGGTCTTGCACCTGTGCTCGAGGAGGCCTTTGGCCTCGTCTCCGAGGATCTTCGCTATTCCGTCCAGTCCGCTTGTCACGATCGTCGCCATGGGACGGCCTGATTGTGGCACGGGGCCAGATCGGCTGGAAGGCCCGTAGGTTGAAACCAGGGCTACGACGGACGTGTATAACCGGACTGGCGGCGGGAGGCCGCCGAGTAGTTCCGAAATGCGATTTTTTGTGGTGTCCTTGGGTGCGGCCCTGGCGTCGGCGGCGGTAGGACAGGGCCTGACGCTCGAGCAGGCGCTGGAGATGGCCCGGACGAACAACGGCGACGTGCGATCCGCCGCTCTGCAGTACCAGGCGAGCCGGGCGGACGCCCGGGCGGCCTACTCGTCCTACTTTCCGCTCGTCGTTCCGTCGTTCCAGTACGACGTCACCCGGATAGACACGTACACCGGCCCTTTCCGCGGGCTGTTCGAGGACACAAGCAGCACGTCGGGGGTGACGGCGTCCTGGCTGATCGCCGACAGCGGCTTCCGCGACGCGAGCTACCGGCGGGCGGCGCTCTCGCGGGACATCACGGGCCTGAACGCGCTGACGGCGCTCCGCAACGTTCTCTTCGGCGTACACAGGGCGTTCTACGAGGCGCTGCGCTCTGGTGAGCTGCTCAAGGTGCAGCAGGCGACGCTTTCGCGGGCCGAGGAGATAGAGAGGCAGGCCCGGGCGTTCGCCGACCAAGGGGCGGGCGCGCAGAAGGACGTGCTGCAGGCCACGGCGGACAAATTGAACGCGAAGGCGTCGGAGCTGGCTGCGCGGAACGGCGTCTCGACGTCGTTCGCGGACCTGAAGGCGATCCTCGGTCTGCCACGCGGCGAGGAGCTGGACGCGCTCTCGGCGCCGGAGGCGGTGCAGGTCGCGGCGTTCGACATCACGCTCGAGCAGGCGATGAGCGACGGCCTGGCGCACCGGCCGGACCTCGTCGCACAGAGGTACCGCGTGGACGCCCAGAGGCAGAGCGTCCGCCTTGCAAGGATTGACGAGGGGCTGACGTGGACGGTGGACGCGCGGCACACGCGCGCGTTCTCACCCGACCCGTTCGACAGCTCGGCGCTGGTGTTCCAGGTCTCGATCCCGATCTTCGACGGTCTGCGCTCGCGCTCGAACGTGCAGTCGAGCCGGTTCGTTCTGGAGTCGGAGAGGGCGACGCTGACGCAGGCCGAGCGGGACGCGATCGCGGAGATCGAGTCGTCGTACAAGGCGTTCGCGCAGAACAGAGAGCGGCTGGAGGCCGCGAGCGCGGCGCGAGAGGCGGCGCGGCTGAACTTCCAGGCGGCGTTCGAGTCGCGGCAGGAGGGGGCGGGGGACCTGATCGAGGTCCTGACGGCGCAGGTGAGCCTCGCGACGGCGGAGTCGAATTACATCGAGGCGTACTACGACACGCTGATCAGTCGCGTGCAGCTGATGCTGGTGACGGGGCAGGAGCTTCCGGGAGAGCGCCCTTGAGCGAAACGACCGCGGTCATCCAGACGCAGAAGCTTTCGAAAGACTACGTGATGGGGGACGTGGTCGTCCACGCGCTGCGCGCCGTGGACGTGACGATCGAGCCGGGCGAGTTCGTGGCGATCATGGGCCCTTCCGGATCGGGGAAGTCCACGTTCATGAACCTGGTCGGGTGCCTGGACCGGCCGACCGCGGGCGAGGTGTTCCTCTCGGGCCGCGCGATATCGGGGATGTCGGACGACGAACTGGCGACCGTGCGGAACCAGTCCATCGGGTTCGTGTTCCAGTCGTTCAACCTGTTGCCGCGCACTTCTGCGCAGAAGAACGTGGAGCTGCCGCTGATGTACGCGGGCCTGCGCGACCGGGCCGGACCTGCGCGCGCGGCCCTGGAGCGCGTCGGTCTGGCGCAGCGGATGCACCACAAGCCGAACGAGCTTTCGGGCGGGCAGCAGCAGCGCGTGGCGATCGCGCGGGCGATCGTCAACGACCCGATCCTGATATTCGCGGACGAGCCGACGGGAAACCTGGACACGCGCACTTCTGTCGAGATCATGGCGCTGTTCCAAGAGTTGAACAGGCAGGGGAAAACGATCGTGCTGGTGACGCACGAGAAGGAGATATCGGAGCACTGCAAGCGGATCATCTTCTTCCGCGACGGACGGGTGGAGAGCGATATACAGATAGAAGACCCTGTGGATGCGCGGATCGAGCTCGCGAGCCTGCCCGTGGAAGAAGACGAGCCGGTGGCGTAGGGGTGGGAGCGTGTCCGTCAGGCAGGACAAGGAGCCGTCAGTTCGGTCACCGGGACCCGGGGGCGCAGAGCCGATAATGTAGGGGTAGTGGAACCTGTCCGCAAGCTGTTCCTTTTGGCGGGGCTCGCGTGCGTCGGCGTCGGGTTCGTCGGGTACTTCGTTCCGGTCCTGCCCTCGACGGTCTTCATGATCGTCGCGCTGTTCTGCTTCAAGCGCAGCAGCCCGCGGTTTGAGGGCTGGCTCCTCCAGCACCGCTTGTTCGGGCCGACGCTGCGCGACTGGGACGCGAGCGGCGCGATCAAGCCACGCACAAAACTGGTAGCGATCACGATGATGTGGGCCTGCATCGTCCTGTCGTCGTTCGTGGTGCGCGGGCTTTGGGTCGCGCTGGTCCTCGCGCTAGGCGCAGTCGGGACCTGGTACATCGCGTCGCGTCCGTCGGCGGCCAGCCCCGCGACTCCGGTCCCGAGCCCCGAGGCTTAGTCACTCCGGCCAGGGCTTGGAAGCCCATTCGAGGTTCTCTGAATCAACGAACCGCCAGGGCTTGTCGTCGCCCATGCACGGCGCGAGGCCGATGCGGGTGGAGACGAGGACCTTCTTGACAGGCTCGCGTGGGATGAGCCGGAAGGGCGAGTTCCTGTTCAGAAGGTCGAGTCCCGAGTGCTCACTGCGGACGGCGATGGCGGCGGCGAGCTTTCCTGGCCCGGAGAGGAGGTCTTGCTCACGCTTGGCCTTCGGCCTGCGCTGCCACATGGCTTCTGCCCCATCCAGTGGCACGGCGCCTCGGACGAGGACGGCGCCGCACTGGCCCTCCTGGCGACATGTCACGTTGAGCATCCAGTGGTTGCCGTACGTGAAGTAGACGTATGCGTGCCCTGGCGGGCCGAACATGGGGGCGTTCCGTGGGGTCATCCCGCGGCAGCCGTGCGATCCGAGGTCGTCCGCGCCGCCGTAGGCCTCTGTCTCGACGATCTGAATGCGGCAGTCCGGTGCGACGATCTCGCAGCCGAGGAGCCGTCGCGCACACTTTGTGACCGTGCATTCTGCGAGGAACCGGCGGAAGTCATCGGTGCGCACGGGTGAATGATGGCGCAGGAACGGGTGGCGGGTGACGGGTGACAGGTATCAGGACTTTCGCCTTTCGACTCGGGACTCCCCCACTAGTCGTCGCCCATGTATTCGCCGTCCGGCATGGGCGCGAGCATCTCTTGTCCGCCGAAGAGGACCTCGACCTCGCCGTGGTTCATCAGCACTTCGCGCGGGCGGGGGCCGTCGCGCTCGCCGACGATCTTGCGCTCTTCCATCAGGTCGAGCAGGCGCGATGCGCGCTGGAAGCCGATCGAGAACCGGCGCTGGAGCATCGAGGTGGACGCCTGGCCGCGGTCCACGACCCACCGGACGGACTCTTCCCACAGGGGGTCGTCGTCCTCGTCGTCCCTCATGCGGTCCTCCTTCTCCATCAGCGCGGCCTTGATCGGCGTGAGAGTGTAGTGCGGCTTCTCTTGGTCGCGCCAGAAGGTGCAGACCTGCTCGATCTCCTTCTCGTTGACGTAGCAGCCCTGGATGCGCACGGGCTTTGTTGCGTCAATCGGGAGGAAGAGCATGTCGCCGCGCCCGATCAGCTTTTCCGCTCCGGCCTGGTCAATGATCGTGCGCGAGTCAATCTGCGAAGAGACGGCGAAGGCGATGCGCGAGGAGATGTTCGCCTTGATCGTGCCGGTGATGACGTCCACGCTGGGGCGCTGGGTGGCGATGACGAGGTGGATGCCCGTCGCGCGCGCGAGCTGTGCGATGCGGCAGATCGAGGTCTCGACCTCGTTCGCCGCCTGGATCATCAGGTCTGCGAGCTCGTCAATCACGACGACGATGAAGGGCATCTTCTCGACCGGGTCAACTTTGGTGTTCCAGCCCTCGATGTTTCGCACGCCTTTTTCTGAGAACTTGTCGTACCGGCGGTCCATCTCGCGCCATACAGCGCGCAGGACGCCGGGCGCCTCCTTGACGTCCTTGACGACCGGGTACATGAGGTGCGGGAGCCCTTCGAAGAGCGTGAGCTCGACGCGCTTGGGGTCAATCATGACGAGCCGCAGCTCCTTGGGGGTGTTGCGGACGATGAGCGACATGATGACGCTGGCGAGGCAGATGGACTTGCCGCTGTTGGTGCTGCCGCCGATGAGGAGGTGCGGCATGCGCGTGAGGTCGGTGTAGACGCCGCTTCCGCTGACGTCCTTTCCGAGCGCGACGCGCAGGGGCGAGGCGTTGTCGTGGAACTCGAGGCTCTCGGCCATCTCGCGCAGCGAGACGATGCTGCGGACGGTGGTGGGGACCTCGACGCCGATGGCGTTCTTGCCGGGGATCGGGGCCTCGACCCGGACGTGCGGGGCGGCGAGGTTCATCGCGATGTTGTCGGCTAGGCCAGTGATCTTGCTGACACGGATCCCAGGGCCGAGCTGGATCTCGTAGCGCGTGATCGTGGGGCCCGTCGTGACGTCGTGGACGTTGGCGTCAATGCCGAACTGTTCGAGCGTGGACTCGAGGATCTCGATGTTCTGCTGGATGTCCTTGGGCGACCGCTTTGCGACGGCGGTAGGCTCGGTGAGGAGCGAGAGCGGGGGCAGGACGTAGTCGCCGCTGCGCTGCTCGGCCTCGAAGTCGAGCGTGATCTGGTTGCTGGGCTTGGTCGCTGCGGGCGCCGGCAGTTGCTCTGCGGCCTTCTCCGGCTTCTGTCTGCTCGCGACGATGGCCTTCTCCAGCCGCTTCTTGATCGGCTTCGTCGCGTCGGGCAGTTTGCCGACGTCCTTTCGCTCTTCGAGCTTTTCTTTGACGACGTCAATCAGGTTGCGGACCGGGGCGTCGAGGCAGAGCACGACGCCGATCGCGACGAGCGCGAAGATTCCGACGCCCTTTCCCGCGCCGAGCAGGCTGGCGAGCGCCCAGGCGACGACTGCGCCCACATACCCGCCGGTCTCACCGACGATGCGTGGGTCGAAGTAGTCGCCGCGCCACGCGCCGGCGATCGCACCGGAGAGGCCGAGAAAGACGAGCGACGCGCCCCAGGAGATGCGCCCGGCGCCGACCTTGGCGCGGCCCATGAGGAGCGCGGCGCCGGCGACGGCGACCGCTGTCGGGACGATCCAGGCGCCGCTGCCGAAGAGGGTCTTGAAGAACGTGGCGAGAGAGTTGCCCAGGAGCCCGCCCTTGCCCGCCCAGAGGGCGATGAAGAGGACGACGGCGACGGCGAGGAGGGCGATGCCCGAGGCGTCGTACGTCCGGTGGGACACCTCTGGCTCGATTCGTCTGTTCGAAGGTCCGTTTGTAGTGCGTGTCGTCGCTGGCATCCTGCTCTCGTTCGGCCGGTCCGTGGCCGGGTTAAGTATAGCGGACCTGCAAGGGATGTGACGTTTTGGCGGTGGGCGTTTGTGCAAGTTTAGGCCGAGCGGCTTACTTGCAGGACGCGAAGAAGCCCAAGGCAGCCATGCACATCCAGAGCGCGGTGCCCCCATAGCTGATGAACGGGAGCCAGAGCCCGACGACGGGGAGCCAACTGAGGTTCATCCCGACGTTCGCGACGAAATGGAAGGAGATCGCCGCGAGGACGCCTGCGCCCGCTATGCGCTGGAAGAGGTCGGGCGCGCGGTGGGAGGCCGTCCAACACCTGTAGAAGAAGAACGCGAAGGCTGACATTAGAAGGACAAGGCCGAAGAGCCCGCCCTCCTCGCCGACGACGGTGAGCACGAAGTCGGTCTGGTTTTCGGGCACGGCGCCCGCGGCCTTGAGGTCGCCACGGAGGTAGCCGGTGCCGAAGGCGCCGCCGGAGCCGATCGCGACGAGCGCGCGGCTCTGTTGATAGCCGTCGCCTCTTGGGTCTGGGTTTGCGAACCCGAGGACGCGGCTCTTCTGTTCGGGCGTGAGGATCCCTGGGACGTTCCAAGCGACGGCACCCATGACGACGAGCGCGAGGATCGCGTAGCCGATGAACCGCCACGGCACGCCTGCGACGATGGTGACGACGAGCCAGACGCCTAGCAGCGTGAGGGTGCCTCCGAGGTGCGGCTGCTTGAACACAAGAAGGACGGACGGCGCGGTGTGGAGGATCGAGAGGATGAACGTGGACGGTCGCCGGATGTCGTCCATCCGATTGACGTAGAAGGCCGCGAGCGTGAAGGCGAGCGCGATCTTGCTGAACTCGGACGGTTGGAACTGGATCGGTCCGAGCACGAGCCAGCGCTGCGCGCCGCCGACGGACGAGCCGATGACCTGGACCGCCAGCAGCATGGCGATGTTGACCCCGTAGATGACGGTGGCGACGCGGTGCCAGAACGCAGCAGGGACCTTGTAGAACAGCAGGAAGGGCACGAGCCCGACGACGGCGAGCCCGAGCTGCTTTGCGAACCACCTGCTCCCGCCGTCATAGTCAATGCTGAAGAGCGCGGCGAGGCCGAAGAGGAGGAGGATGGCGGCGGAGCCGATGAGCGGAAGGTCGAGTCCGCGCGACGAGTCCGAGTCACTGGGCGAAAAGCTCTTCGTCGCAGATCGGATCATCTGCCGTCGGACTCTTTCGGCGGCATGGGTTCGCGCGTGGTGCTCATTTCAAACTCGCGCCGCACGACGCCGCGCTTGGGGGCGAACCAGAACGTGAGGAGGCGTGAGACGGGCTCAGCTGAGCCCGACTCGACGCTGAGTTGGACGGCGACGCGGACAGTGCCGTACTCTCCTGCGACGGTGTTGAGGCGGTCCTGCGACGTGGAGACGTTCGCGCTCGCCTTGCGCTCTTGTCCGCCAAAGACGTACGTGCCGCTCCAGGTCCACTTGTCGCCGACGTCGAGCGGGAAGCGCAGGAGCGGGATGCCGGGGTCGAAGGCGTCCTCCACGTTGCCGACATAGCGGAACGTTGTTTCGTCGAAAGCGTAGCGCTCTTCGTCCATCGCGCGATCGAAGGCCATGAACTGGAGCTCGACGTTGCCGTCTTGGCGCTCAGCCGTGACCGTGGTCTCCACAGGGAACCCGCCAAAAATGACGTAGGCGTCGGAGTAGGGGACGGCTTCGGGCTGGAGCTCGTCGCTCTTGACGTACCGCTGGGACACGTTTGCCGACTGTCCGCTGGCCTTGAGGCAACCCAGGACGGCGAGGCAAAGGACAAACACCGCCCCACCGGTATAGATCGCTGTCTTCCAGGTTCTAATGTCGTTCACTTCGCTTTCGGCTTGTAGGCGATCAGCTTGCGGGTGACCTTTTCGGTCTTGCGCGGGAGCTTCGTGGTCGAGTCCATCCGGATCAGACCGATGCCCTTGCCATAGATAGCTACTTGAATGACGGTCCAAGGAGTGCCGAACTCTTCCATGATCCTGGCTTCGAGCCTGACTTCGATCGCCTCGACCTTCTTGCCGTCGAACTCAACGGTGCCCGCCTTCTTGACCTTTCCATCGAGGATGAGGTCCATGGGAGCACCGAGCATGAAGGTCTCTCCTTGGTAGTGCCAATTGCCCATGTCGGGGGTCTTGACGATGGCGTAGGGCTTGCTGAGGGGCTCGGACTTCTTGAACGCGACGATGGTGACCTCCCCTTCTCCGAGCCTGTAGTATACGCGCGCGGACTCCTTTTCGTCGGTCGTAGAGACGACGGGGAAGACCTTGATGCCTTTGATCTCGATGGGATCGTGGACGGTGTCCGTCGTGACGGCGTCGCCTCCGGCTCCGCTGTCCTCGTAGACCCAGGCATCGCCGGGGTTGAGCGGGAAGTATTCGCTGACACCAGGGGCCGGAGTCTGGGCGACGAGAGCGAAGACGAGGAGTGCGGTCATGGTCATTCTCCTATGCTTTTGAGGCGGATGTACTGCGAGTTGTTCTCGCCGTTAGGCAACCGGGTCGTCGCCTCGAGCTTTATGAGCCCGACCCCCTTGGACCAGTACATCGTGGACTTGGTCGTGTAGCGGCCGTTCTCTTGCTTGTTGGTAGAACCCGTGATGTCGCCGGTGAGGTCCACTTTGACGACCAAGCAGTCGAACTTGCCGGCGGGTGTCTCGACGGTCTCGGTCCCGACGGCCGTGTTCTTCGTCTTCGAGACGATCTTCTTTCCTCCCAGGTTCCAGGTGAGGTCAACCGTCCACTCGCTCCCTTCCTGGATGTCGGCAGGCAATTCGAGAGCGGGTCCGTCAATCTCGCCTTGGCTGGTGTCGAGCATCGTCACGCCCTTGTCGTCGAGGCGGACGGTCTCGATGCCGACCTGTGTGAGTTCGCCAGTCCTATTGATGACGAAGGTCGCGGAGCCGTCCTCGACTCTTTCCAGAAACACGGACTGGGTGCCTTCGGCCTCGAGGTGGGCGCTGTTGAGCTTGACCGTGTAGGTCATGAGCTTGTCGTTGCCGAGGCCGAAGTAGTCGTAGGCGGCGTTCTTGATGGAGTCGGGGACGACGAGCGGCTTAGGATCGGTCGTGCCTGACGTGATTCCGCCGTCGTCGGTGGCCTTCACCGCCTCCGGCTTCTTGGTGCAACCGAGCGCTGCGATGGCGACGAGGGCTATGAGGGGGATTCTTGCGATTCTCACGAGTGTCTCCTATGTAAACGAATGGCTCTTGAGTTTCAATACGACCACTCCTGACCCGGCCTGCGTAATGATCTCCTGCCGCTGTCTGACGAACCCGACGCCAGGGACCCACCAGGTCACCGCGATCGAGCGGGCTGGCCCATCGGGGGTGGTCCAGCTTGTCACCGATTCTACTGCCAATGCGGACATGCGGCCCATTTCTGTGTCCACTTCCTGCGGGCCGATGTACTTCACGGTGAGGTCGAATGCCCCTTCGCCTCCTGGAATGGGTCCGGTGGACTTCATCTCCCTGACGGAGTAGAGCTCGGCAGGGATGGGAAAGATGAGTTGGGGCGGGTCGAACCTGCGGTCGGGCCCGTCGGAGACCTGGTAGATCCCGGTCGGGTCTATGCGCCACTCGCTGTCGCGCGGCTGCGTGCCGGTCGAGCTCGTCGAGAGGGTCGCGACCGTCGCGTCGCCCACGGTCCTGACGTCAGTGACCCGGAACGTGACCTCTTGCTTTTGCGCGCCGACCTCGGCGACGTACACCCATTGGTTGCCGACCTTGAACGGCATGAGCGTCGCCTCCTTGCCGGGTTCCAGGACGACCGGCTTGATGTCGGCCTGCTTCTTGGGTTGGTACTTGTCGCCGCTCCCGCAGGCGACGAGCAGGAGGGCGAGGGGAAGGAGAAAGATGGTTCTCTTCATTTTTTCACCGATATGATCTCATTGAGCAAAGCGACAGCGTCCGCGACCAGCTCCTTAGAGGGGACGCGGTTGATGGTAATGGTTGATTCTGCGAGTTCTGTGGAGATTCGTGGGGCGGCGATTGCGATGGTGTCCACGACGAGCAGGAGCTGGAAGCCCTGGTTGTCGTGGCTGTACTTCCAAAGCCTCATCCTACCGGCCTCGGTCAGTCCGATCGAAATGTCGTTTGAGGTCTCGTTGTCGTTGATCGGATAGTTCTTGTAGCTCGCGGACGTGATGTGCGACTCGTTGAGGAGGACCTGCGTGTTGTCGAGGATCTTCTTGGGCTCCTCTGCTAGCCTAGCGGCGCGGGCTGGGTCGAGCCTGTTCTGCAGGGAGCTCCGGACGTTCTCCGCGGTGTTGCCGTTGAGCACCGCCTGTGCCTCCTCCCTGTAGACGCCTTGTATGAAGGCCGTGTCCTCCACACCTCTGAACCGTTCGCTGATCCGCATTTCGACGGCAGAGCAGAACAGAGGCTGGTAGAGCTCTTGGACCCTTCCGACCAGCGGCTTCACGACGTTTCCGACGCGGACGTCGAGTGCGACAGGGAAGTCTATCAGGATGCCGCCCGACATGATCGCCGAGAGGTTGATCGTGTCCAAGGGCGTTCCGTCGAGGTTGACGTTGAGGTCGGCCACGAGCCTGGCCTCCTTCTCCTTGTCTCCTTCCAGGGCCGCCAGGACGTCCTCCGAGCGCCAGACCTTGGCAGTCGCGGCCGTGTCCGTCTCGGGCATGTCGTTGACGCGCATGACAAGGACGCCGAGCGCGGCCTCGTCTCCTTGGAGAGACTGGATCAGCTCTCGGAGCGGCAAACGGCTCGCCCCGGACAAGTTCTCCGAACCAGTGTCCATGTTCCCGACCTCGAGCCCGCCCTCGACTTTCGCCAGGTAGGCGATCTGGTTCGCGACGACGATTTTGTAGCCGACCGCGGGAGAGACCGCCATAACGTTGACCCGACCGGGCTGGATCGGTGTGATTTCGACGCCCCTCAGCCGCGCGTACGAGTAGACCCTGACGCCGACCCAGACCGCCGCGATGACGACAACTACGGCGACTATGAACTTGGTCGAGCCTTGGAATCTCATGGAACCCTGAATGGACGGCGCGGTACGGCCTGTTCCAGACCAACATTGTACCAACGCCGAGGGTTCCTCTCCAGGCTGGCGAATGTGCGGGTAGGATTCGCCTGATGAGGGCATCTGAGGCGGCGGCCAAGGTCCGCGCTGAGGTCGCGAAGGCCGTCGTGGGGCAGGAGAGGGCCGTCGAGTACGCGCTCGTCGCCTTCCTGGCCGATGGCCACGTGCTCTTGGAGGGCGTCCCTGGCCTGGCGAAGACCCTGCTCGTGCGGACCTTGTCCCACGTCTTCGACCTGGAGTTCACTCGCATCCAGTTCACCCCCGACCTCATGCCGAGCGACGTGATCGGCACGAACGTCTTCGACCCGAAGGAGGTCACGTTCAAGCTACGGACAGGCCCGGTGTTCACGGCTGTCCTTCTCGCAGACGAGATCAACCGCACCCCGCCGAAGACCCAGGCCGCGCTGCTCGAGGCGATGGAGGAGCGTCAGGCGACGATTGACGGCGTGCGCCACGTCCTGCCGTACCCGTTCCTGGTTTTCGCCACACAGAACCCGATCGAGTACGAAGGGACGTACCCGTTGCCGGAGGCGCAGCAGGACCGGTTCCTGCTGAAGATCGTGCTGGACTATCCGACGCCGGAGCAGGAGGTAAACGTCCTGCGCCGCTTCGACCAGGGCTTCCGGTCGCACTCCCTCGAGGACGCAGGGGTGCAGAAGGTCTTGAACGCCGAGGACCTGAAGGCGCTGCGCGGAGCGATCCAGGGCGTGCGGGTGGAGGACAAGATCTTCAACTACATCTATGAGCTGGTCAGCTCGACCCGCGCCAGCCACGACATCTTGGTCGGTGCGTCTCCTCGTGCGGGCCTCGCGCTCGTGGCGGGCGCGAAGGCGCTGGCGGCGGTGCGCGACAGGGAGTTCGTCATCCCCGACGACGTGAAGGAGCTTGCGCTCCCCGTGATGCGACACCGCGTGCTGCTGCGGCCGGAGGCGGAGATCGAAGGGCTGACAGTGGACCAGGTGTTGTCGTCGCTCGTGGACGCGCAGGTCGTGCCGAGGTAGCGCGTTGCGCGTACTGATGCTGCGGCGGCAGCGCTTTGGCGGCACGGCGACCTACACCAACTTGCTCGTTGAAGCGCTCGAGCGCGAGCGGATTGAGGCAGTCGTTGACGACTGCGACGACTGGATCCCGAACGAGACGGGTTCGGGCGTTGACCGGAAGGTCGCTCGACTGGTCCGCGACGCGGCGCGGGGCTTCGACCTCGTCCACGCGTTTGGATACCGTACGGCGTGGGCGTGCAGCGTTGCGTTCGGCCGCAGCGGTTGGGTCTACACGGCCCACGACGTGCCCAAGACGACTCACCGGCTGTTGATCGAGCGGCTGAACGAAGCGCGCGCAGGGGTGTGCTCGAGCGCGGCTGTGATGCAGCAACTGGGCGCAGCCGGCGCACAGAGGCTTTCGCTCGTTCGTCCTGGCGTGCCGTCGGGCCGGCGGGCGATGGACCGCTCGGAGTGCCGCGCGATGCTCGGCGTGACGGAGGACGTCTTCCTGATGGTCGCCGCCGGGCAGTTCTGCCCCGAGCACTCGCTGGCGACCGCGATCCACGTGACGACGGCGATGCCTTACTTCGCCCGGCTCTTCATCAGCGGCAAAGGGGAGGGCGAGCGGGCGTTGCGGGAGATTGCGAACGAGCGGGTCACGATCACGACCGAGCCGTTTTCACAACAGGCGGCGATCGCGGCGGCTGACGTGGTGGTGGTTCCGAGCACTGTCGCCGGGTTCAGCTTCACTGCGGTCGAAGCGATGTTCCAGGGCACCGCGGTGGTCATGCGGCGGACGGGCGGACTGGGCGAGATCGCCGAGGACCAGCGGACCGGCTACTTCTTCGACACGGACGAGGAGATGCTGGAGGTGCTGAACCACCTGTGCTTCAAGCGGGAGGAGGTCCGAGAGGTGGGCCGGGCCGCCCGCCAGCACGTCCTGGCCGAGTTCGACATCGAGCGCACGGCCCGGGAGCTTGCCGAGGCCTATCGCGCTGCCTTGGCCTGAGGGCCCTGGGGAGGACTTTTTTTGAACCTGAAAACGGAGGAGAGGCCCCCGATTTCAGCGGGTTGTAACGGCCGTCAGGCCGAAGCTCTACGGAAACGTGTGCATAAACAGTCCTAGGGATCGGTGCAATTCCGGTTTTGGGTCGTCTATCCTGTTTGAGAGTGGTAGTCACCAGGGACTGGTGGTAACGGAGGACGGAGCACGGACGCTCCTCCCACTCCTTTCTCCCTTTTCGGCCTCAGCGCCACCATTCCTTGATCTCCCTTGCCAGGAAGTTCCAGTCTTTGACCGCGTACTGCGGATAGCGGACCGTCACGTTCCAGAACTGTTTCCAGGGGTCAATGACCTCGTGCTGGCGGGGCATCCCGTGAAACTTGATGACCTTCGTCTTGGCCCAGAGCTCTGCGAACTTCTGCTCTGACTCTCTGTGCGCCTCGCGTAGGACCTTATAGGACTGGATCTCTCCGTCGGGGAAATAGCCGATCTCGTGTTCGAGCCCTAGCGCTTGCAGCGTGCTGAAGGTGAAGAACTGGTCGCCCTTCGTGCGGAACTCGGGGTGTTCGCCTGACTCAAAGACTTCCCACACCCTTTTTAGGGTCTCGTTCTTCGTGATCCATTGGACGCACGAGTTGAGGACGGGACGCCGCCAATCGCGGATCGCCACGACGTCCTTGTGGAGCGACTTCGCATGGTCCACGAGGTGGGCGACGTCCTCCTTGATGACGAGCGTAATGTCCATGAAGAGCGCCTCGTCGTAGGGGAGGAGGGCCTGGTTGTAGAGGAGGACCTTGTTGAACGGGCCGCGCGCGCCGAAGGGCCTGATGTCAATCTGCACGATCTCTTTGCTGAGGTCGCGCTCTCGGTCGGTGAAACAGCTCAGCCGGAACGGCCTAGCGAAGTTCCGGCCGAGCATGTTGAAAAGCCGCTGGACGTAAACGTCGGGGAACTTGTCCCCGGCGTTTACGCAGACGATCTCGACCGGCTTGGCGTCCATGTCTTACCGGCCCTTGTTGCCGCTTACTTCGGTATGCGAGCGTTGACGGCGTCCCAGTCAATGACCTGCATGTAGGCCTCGATGTACTTGGGCCGCGCGGTCTGGAAGTCGAGGTAATAGGCGTGCTCGTAGACGTCCATGCACAGGAGCAGGGTGTTGTTCCAGGTCGGCCAGGTGTCCTGCGAGTCTCCGATGTAGTTGAAGACCCTCTGCTCTTCGTTGTCGTAGGCGAGGAACGCCCAGCCCCTGCCGGCCATGCCTGTGGCCTTCCAGTCCTCCGCCCAGCTCTCGAACGAGCCGTAGGCCTCGTTGATGAGCTTCGCGACGCTGCCCTTTGCCGGGCCGCCCTCTCCGCCGATCGTGTTGAAGTAGACGCTGTGGTTGACGTATCCGCCGTAGGCGAAGGCGTAGTTGACCTTGAGCGCCCTCATCTGGCTGTAGATCTGGTTGGCTCCCTCGGCCTTGCCTTCCGCCAGCGCGTTGCGGATCTCGTTGGTCTTGTTGGCGTACCCCTTCCAGAGTGTGAGGTGGTTGTCGTGGGTCGCCTTCGAGATGCCTACCCGCTCCGTGGTGTAGACCTTCTCCGGGAGCGCCTCTGGCACGGTGACGAGCTTGGGCTTTGCCATAACGTTGGTGTCCATGGTATCCAGCATATCCGCTGGCCGTCAAGAGCGGGCTATTCAGGGGATTGCGGCCTAGTCGTACCAGTAGTGTCGATTTCTAGAAAAAAAGCCTATGTTGGGGGCCACGAATCTTCCAATTCAGTGTAATCTGAAGTCATGCGGGACGACCTTATTTCAGCCCTCAATTCGAGCCCCAAGATCGTCGAGAGACTGCTCCGCGTCTTTCCGAAAACGAGGCTCGACGACCGTTCAGAGACCGACCGTTTTACGCCCCGCGAAGTGATCGCGCACCTGGCCGACTGGGAGCAGGTGATCCTGGACCGCGTGCGGGTGGCGAAGATCCGACCGGGCAACCCAGGGCCGGTCGAAGACGCGACGCAGCGTGCCCTGACGCACCACTACGGCGACAAGGACGTGTTCCACGAGGCCGAGGTCTTCGAGTCGCGGCGACAGACGACGCTCGAGTACTTGCGCGACCTGAACGAAGTGGACTGGAAAAAGACGTTCATCCACCAGAGCATGGGCGAGGTCACGATCGAGGCCTACATGATCAACATCCTGGAGCACGACATGTATCACCTCGAGCAGCTCTCCTGCTATCTGGCCAACGAAGTCGCGTCTATTGCGTGACGGGTGACGGGAGTTTGGTAGTTTAGGTGCGCTTGGAAGTCCCGTTTGCGCACCTCGACGCCGCAGGGCAGAGGGCGTTTCTGCGGCGCATGGCAGAGTCGGCGCTTGTGCAGTTCCGTCTGCCGAAAGGGGGGCTGAGGTTCATCCACAACGGCGAGAACGCGACGTTCGCGTTCGACGCTTCTTCTCCTCTGAGGCCGCGCTTGCCGGAGCCGTACCACCCTTCGCGCCTGCTCGTGCGGCTGCACCGCCCTGGCCGTGACAACGCCAGGCAGATCGAGAGCGAGACGGCGTGGCTGGCGGCCCTGCGGTCATCGGGGTTCGTCGTGCCGGAGCCGGTGCCCTTGCGCGACAGCGGGCTGGTCGGGCGGGCCGAGTTCGGGGGCCATGCGCGGTGCGTGACGGTGATGCGGTGGATCCAGGGCTCGCGGTGCAAGATGCCGGACGCGCGGCGGCTGTACCAGACGGGCCGGCTGCTGGCGCAGTTGCACACGCACAGCGAAGGATGGAAGCGGCCACGCGGCTTTTCGAGGATGCGATGGACGTGGGACCAGTTCTTCGGCAAGAGCCAGGTGATGATCCGGCCGACCGAAGAGCTCTGGAGCCTCGTCCCGAAAAAGTGGTCCGGGATGGTGCGGCGGGTCGCGGACGACACGCGCGACCTGTATCCAGTCCGCGTTCCTGCTGGGCGGCCGTTCGGACTGGTGCACGGCGACCTGCACTCTTGGAACACGGTCGCGCTCCGGGGGCGGGTGTATCCAATTGACTTCGACGATTGCGGGTTTGCGTACCACCTGATGGACGTCGCGAACGTGATGGACCAGTGCGTGGCGGAGAAGGGGTTTTGGGAGCTTGCGGCGGCGTTCATGAAGGGGTATCGGGAGGTGCGAGAGTTTCCTGAGGAGGAGTGGCGGATGGTTGGGCGCGCGATGGCGGCGCGCGGGGCCTCGAACGTCCTCTGGCTGATAGACAAGTCGCTGGTCAACGCGGTGTACAGGGAGAACCTGGACGAGTGGCTGGAGGAGGACCGCGTGGCGCTGAAAGCGGCGTTGGAGGTTGATCGGGCTTTGCGGAAGGGACTCTGATTGTTCGTCCGCCCCACACCTCTCCCCCTGAGGGTAGGGGTGACTCTGCGACGGTGGGGAGTGTTCGTTTTGATGAAGGCGGTGGCTGTCGCGTTGCTCATGAAGTCTGCGACATGCGGGCACCCCCTCCCTAGCCTCCCCCAGGGGGGAGGGGTGACCTGGAGGCTCGCGGACGTCCTCTAACCGCCAAATGTCTGATCACTCTTGCGGAGCGGCTACGACAATCGCCCGCCGAGGCCGCCGAAGCCGCTGGGGCCGGCGTAGCGGGCAGAGGAGCCGAGCAGCTCTTCGATCCTCAGGAGCTCGTTGTACTTTGCGACGCGGTCGGTGCGGTTGGGGGCGCCGGTCTTGATCTGCCCACAGTTGGTGGCGACGGCGAGGTGGGCGATCGTGGTGTCCTCGGTCTCGCCGCTGCGGTGCGACATGACGCAGGTGTAGCCGCTGCGCGTCGCCATGTCCACTGTCGCGAGCGTCTCGGTGAGCGTCCCGATCTGGTTGACCTTGACGAGGATCGAGTTGGCGGTGTCTGAGTCAATGCCTCGCGAGAGCCGCTCGACGTTCGTGACGAAGAGGTCGTCGCCGACGACCTGGACCTTGTCGCCGACAGCGTCGGTGAGCGCCTTCCACGCGTCCCAGTCGTCCTCGCTGCAGCCGTCCTCGATACTGATGATCGGATACTTCTCGGCGAGCTTTGCGAGGTACTCGACCTGCTGCGCGCCGGTCTTCTTGTCGCCGTTCTTGTAGACGTACTTTCCGCCTTCGAAAAACTCGGTCGCGGCGGCGTCAATTCCGAGCCAGACTTGTTCGCCGGGCGTGTAGCCGGCCTTCTGGACCGCCTCGATCAGGAAGTCGAACGCGTGGTCCTGCGACTCGAGGTTCGGTGCGAAACCGCCCTCGTCGCCGACGCCCGTGGCAAGTCCCTTCGCCTTGAGCACCGACTTGAGCGCGTGGAAGACCTCGGAGCCGCAGCGGAGCGCCTCGCTGAAGCTGGGCGCGCCGGTGGGGAGGACCATGAACTCCTGGAAGTCCACGTTGCTGTCCGCGTGCTGGCCGCCGTTGAGGACGTTGAACATCGGGACGGGCAAGACGCTCGCGTCGGTGCCGCCCACGTAGCGGTAGAGGGGCAGCCCGCAGGACTCTGCGGCGGCCTTGGCGGTCGCGAGGGAGACGCCGAGGATGGCGTTCGCGCCGTAGTTCGCCTTGTTGGCCGTGCCGTCGAGCTCGATGAGGAGGTTGTCGAATTCTTCCTGGTCAATGGCCTCGAACCCGCGAACGGCGGGGCCAATCTTCTCGTTGACGTGCTCGACGGCCTTGAGGACGCCCTTGCCGCCGTAGCGCTTCTTGTCGCCGTCGCGGAGCTCGACGGCCTCGAAGGCGCCGGTGCTGGCGCCGCTGGGGACCGCGGCGCGCCCGAACGAGCCGTCCTCGAGGGTGACGTCCACCTCGATCGTGGGGTTGCCCCGGCTATCGAGGATCTCGCGGGCGGCTACGTCGAGGATGGTGGGCATCGGAGTGATCTTAGCCGACCCGAAAGCGTCGGATACGTCGTATAAGTCCTATAGATCGGAACCGAGTGACTTGCCGTAGAACGCGGTGATGAACTGCTGGTACTGCGGGTCCGACTGGATCTCGCGCCACCAGGGCTCGTTGTCCTTGAACCACTGCACTGTCTCTCGGAGCGATTGCTCGAATGGCATTGCAGGCGACCAGCCGAGGGCGCGGATCCGGTCGGTCGCCATCGAGTAGCGCGCGTCGTGCGCGCCCTGGCGGGGGTCGGGGATCTTCTTGATGTACGACTCGTCGAGGCCCAGCTCTTGGAGGAGGAGGTTGACGACGTCAGTGTTCCGGTGCTCGTTTGTGTCGCCGACGTTGTAGACGCCGCCGTTCTCGCCCTTGAGCATCGCCGTCAGGACCCCGCGCGCGTGGTCCATGACGTGGATCCACTCGCGCACCTGGTGGCCCTCGCCGTAGAGCGGCACTTTTTTCTTGTCGAGCAGGCGCGTGACGAAGAACGGGATCAGCTTTTCCGGATAGTGCCACGGGCCGTAGGTGTTGCCGCCGTGCGTCACGACGATCGGGAGTTTGTACGTCTTCCAGAACGCGCGCGCCATGAGGTCGCCGCCAGCCTTCGCGGCGCTATACGGGGAGTTCGCGAGGAACGGGCTGTCCTCTGTGAACACGCCCTCGTCAATCGAGCCGTAGACCTCGTCGGTGCTGACTTGGACGATGCGCTCGATGTCGCGGCCGCGCGCTTCGTTGAACAAGACCAGCGGCCCCCAGAAGTTGGACCGCGCGAAGCCATAGGGATCGCCGAGCGAGCGGTCGTTGTGGCTTTCCGCCGCAAAGTTGACGACGTGAGTGGGCTTGAAGCCGTCGTAGACGCTCTTGACCATTGCGTCGTCTTCGATTGCGCCGTGGACGAACTCGACCTCCTTGTGCGACAGCAGGTCGGCCATCGTCGAGCGGCGCCCGCTGTACTTGAGCGCGTCGAGGATCGCGATCGGAGTGCCGGGCAGCTCGCGCAGCGCAAGGCGCACGAAGTTGGAACCGATGAAACCGGCGGCGCCGGTGACGAGCAGCCTCATGGCAGCTTGAACTTCGACCTCTCTTCGTCCTCGTGGCGGATCTCGTCAACGGGCTCCGTGCGGCCCCATCCTGCGTACAGCTTGTCGGGGAAGTTCAAAACGAACGCCTCCTCTTTTCCAACGTTGCGATATGCGTGGACCACTCCCGGCGGGACGAACGCGACGACCGGGTTGGCCTCGCCGACCTCGTGGACCTCGTGGGCCTCGCCGAGGCCGGGGCGGTTCTCCCAGAGGTAGAGCTGGTAGCTTCCGTTTAGGAAAACGAAGCCGTCGGTCTGGCTGGCGTGCTCGTGCGGGCCGCGCGCGACGCCGGGCTTCGTCAGGCTGACGTAGCCCATGGCGGGGGTGAAGTTTGGCGGCAGCTCGTCGTCGCGGAACAGCTCCATCAGCCACCCGCGGTCGTCGTTGTAGCGACGGACAGGCTTGATGACGACGCCGGGGATGTTGCTCATCGGGCGGAGGCGAGTGTACCGGGGGCTCCAGCACGTGTCGGCGGGGCTCCGGGCCGTGTTCCCGGGCCCGGCGCACGTGTTTTTGGAGCTGGTACACGTGTTTTTGGAGCTGGTACACGTCCGCCAGGGGCTGGTACACGTGTTTTTGGGGCTGGCGCACGTCCGCCAGGGGCTGGCGCACGTGTTTTTGGGGCTGGCATACGGCCTCTTTGAACCTAGCCAGGCTCAAACAGGCTCATTTGAACCTAAACAGCGGTTTGCCGGGTCTGGCCGCGTCGGCGTCTGCCCGGGGTTGGTCGGAACCGGGAAGTGGCAGACCTGGGCACCCAAACGTGCCCTGGCGAGCGGTCTGTCTCCGTCGGGCGGCCAGAGCGGGGCGGCCGTCCCTATAGCGCGCGCACCGGGATCGGTCTGGTCAGACCGATCAAGCGCGTCACTCCATCGTCGTGCGGATGGCGCGGACGACGTCCTCGGTCGAGGGGAGGGCGGCGTACTCGTAGATCGGGTTGAAGCCGATGTGGACGTCCCCGCGCGAGACGAGCTGCGGCGACGCGAGGAAGAGGTTGAACCGCTCTGGCGCGCTCGTCATTTCGGCGACGAGCGTCTGCCCGAAGCCGCAGGTGCGCGTGTCCTCTTGCACGACGACGAGCCGGCCCGTCTTGGCGAGCGACGTGGCGACGGCCTCGTAGTCGCACGGGACGAGGGAGCGCAGGTCAATGATCTCGACGGAGCACTCGCCAGCGAGCTGTTGCGAGGCTTCGGCGGCTAGCTCCAGGGTGTTGCCCCAAGAGACGAGCGTGACGTCGCTGCCCTCTTGGACGATGCGCGCCTTGCCGAACGGGACCGGCTCGACGCTCTTGACGTCCACGCGCTTGCGGAAGATGTGCTTGGGGATGAGGACGAAGACCGGGTCGTCGCAGTGCATGGCGGTCCAGAAGAGCCCTGCGGCGTCCTCCGGCGTCGAGGGGACGACGACGCGCAGCCCTGGGACGTGCGCGAGCCATCCCTCGTTCGCCTGGCTGTGCCAGAGCGATCCGCCAGGGAGGTATGCGCCGTACGGCGCGTAGACGACCATTGGCGTGGTCCATTCTCCGAACGTGCGCCACCGCGTGGTGCTGAGGTTCGTGACGATCTGGTTCCACGCGGGGCAGATGAAGTCAATGAACTGGATCTCGAAGACGGGCTTCATGCCGTAGCTGCCCATGCCGACGCCGACGCCGATGATCGTCGCCTCTGCGAGCGGGGAGTTGAAGACCTGCTTGGGATAGTTGTCGCTGAGCCCCTCGGTGAGCTTGAACACTCCGCCCTTGGGGTCCTCGATGTCCTCGCCGAAGAAGATCACGTTCGGGTCGTCGGAGAGGGCCTTGTGGAAGGTCTTGTTGATCGCCTCGACCATGGTCATCGGGCCGGGCTCGATCGGCGGTTTTTCGGCGACGGGCTCCTTGCCCCAGCAGTGGAGGTTGACCTCTTCGGCGATCGGGTCTTCTGCTTTTTCCGCTTCGAGGTAGTCAGCGTCCACCTGCTTTGCGACCTCGGCCTGCATCTTCTCGAAGCCTTCGATGGTGAGCTCGCCGGCCGCGACGAGCTGGTCGCGCAGGAGGTTGATTGGGTCGCGCTCCATCATCTTGGCGATGTCGTCCGGGTCGCGGTAGACGCGGTGGTCGTCGGACGAGGTGTGCGACGAGAGGCGGTCAATGTCGAACCAGAAGAGCGTCGGCCCGCCGCCATTGCGTGCTTTCTCGATCGCTTTCGCGCTGGCCTCGTAGACGTCGTCGAACTTTCGCGCGTCCACTTTGACGACGTAGTCGTCGGCGATGATGCCGCCGATGGTGAGCGGGAAGAACTTGTCGGTGCGGGTCGAGATGCCGTACTTGTTGTCCTCGATGACGAAGATGACGGGGAGCTTTTCTTGGACGGCGAAGGCGAGCGCCTCATAGAACTCGCCTTGGCGGGTGGCGGCGTCGCCGACCGTCGCGACGACGACGCTGTCCTTGCCCTGGAGCTTCATCGCCCACGCGGTGCCCGCCGCGGGGATGAGTCCGCCGCCGGTGGGCGTGCAGACGCTCATTATGTTCTTCGCGGCGCTGCTGTAGTGCCCGGGCATCTGGCGCCCGCCGGAGCTGGACTCGCGCTTTGCGAGGTAGGCGAGGGCGAGCTCGTAGTTGGTGATGCCCTTGGCGAGCATGAGCGCGCGGTCGCGGTAGTAGGGGTAGATCCAGTCGTCGTCGCGCAGGTGCAGCGCCATCGCGCCGATCGCCTCGTGGCCCATTCCGCTGACCTGGAACCAGCCCTTGCTCTGGCGCAGAAGGATGCCCTCGCGCCTGTCGCCCTCACGGCTGAGGAGCATCAGGCGCAGAAAGTCGAGCTTGGTTGACGTGGCGGCCTCCGGGATTGCAGACATTGTTTCCTCGTTGAAACTCCGACGGGGCCGCGAGGGGCCCGCCAGGGGCAATTATAACCGACACGGGTCGGCTTGCTGGGGCCGGGTTTCGACCGGTTTTCCCGTTCAGTCGGGGCTGGGGCGGCAGATGTAGATCACGTCGTCCACGAGGTCGTAGAGCTGGATGGTGGCAGGGTCGGCGAAGTCCTTCGTGCGGCGGCTCTCGACGCTGAACCCGGCCTGCCGGAGGCGGTCGGGGAAGTCGCGGCCATAGATGCGCACGTGGTCGTCTTGGCCGAAGGCGAGCTCTCTGGCCTTTGGGTCGGTGATCGAGGGGTCCTCGTAGGTCGCGTCGCGGTCGAAGTCCTGCGGGACCATGACGTACGCGACGCCATCCCGCTTGAGGACTCGTCGGAGCTCGCTCATGGCCTTCGCGTCGTCGGGGACGTGTTCGAGGACGTGGGAGCAGACGAGGACGTCGAAGGTTCGCGGCTCTAACGGGAGGTCTTGGATGTCGCCCTGTTGCAGCGCGGCGTCTGGCGAGATGTCAATGGAGTTGTACTCGACGTGAGGGAGTCGTCGAACGACTCGTGTGAGCGAGACCTCTGGGGCGAAGTGCAAGAGCTTCGTCGGTGGTCTGCATTTGAGTTGCTCCGTCAGGAAGTGCGCCATGAGGCGCTGCCGCTTTCCTCCTCCGCAGCGGAGACAGAGCTCACCGGGCCGCTGCGGACTGCCAGCGGGGACGAACTCTCGCCAGTGCTGTCCACAGCACGCGCACACGCGCCCCTCGCCGAAGTAGGGCTTTGCCTCTTTCTTTCGACTCATCCACCGCAGGTGTTGTCCGACGTAGAGTCGCGTCTGCTTTGGAAGGAGCTTGAGCAAAGACTTGAGCGCGCGTTTGAGTCCCATGGTCTTGCCCGAGCGGGCAGTATAGCCGACGGCTAGTTGCCGTTGTCCTTGAGGAGGTCGCGGAGGAGGACGACGTTGCCGTCTACGGTCACTGCCTGGTTTCCGCCGGAAAGTTCGGGGTCCGGCTGGAGGGCCTTTGGGTCGCCGTTGGCGTTCCACTCGGTGTCCTTGCTCTCGAAAATGAGCGGCGTCGCGGCCGGGGCTTCGATGTTCTCCATCCACGCGCCGCCGAGGGCCGCGTTGAAGGCGTAACCGAAGACGCCTTCACCTTCGGGCATCCGGGGATTGACGAACTTCTTGACCGCCTCGCCCTTCTTGAGGTCCGCGGTCTTGACGTAGAGGCTGAGGTCGTCCATCCAGTAGTCCGCACCGGGCATCGCCTCGTTCGCCTCGTAGTAGAGCTGCGTTGCCTGGAAGAGCGCCTTGAGGTTCTCCATGCTCGTGGCGGAGTACTCGTGCTGCTTCTGCTTGTTGAAGAACCCCTCCCGGTTGGCGTCAATGAGCAGGTTGATGGAGTAGTAGAGCGTCTTTGGGAAGAAGATCCACGGGAGGACCAGTATGGCGAGCACGATGATCCACACGGTTCGTCGCTTCTTCTTCTTGGGGTCGAGCGGCATGCCTATACAAGTATGAACGTCCGGGGAGCCTGGTCGGTATGCTTGCGGACCATGGCCCCGTCGCGAGTCCCGCTGTGTGCGCTCCCCACCCCGTTGCACAGGCTGCCGCGTGCGTCGCGGGACCTGGGCGTGGATCTGTGGATCAAGCGGGATGACCTGACCGGTTTCGCCGGTGGAGGGAACAAGGGACGGAAGCTCGAGTTCTTAATGGCCGACGCGCTAGAGAAGAAGGTAGAAGTAATCGTCTCTGCCGGCTCGACGCAGTCGAACTATCTTCGGCAGCTCTCGTGCGCGTGCATGATGTTTGGAATCCACTGTGCGGCGGCGGCGATGCGGCTACCGTACGACGGAGAGGCGGGCAAACCGGTCGGCCGCGACCTGTCCGACGGCGGGAACCGGGTCTTGGACGCGCTGTTCGGCTTGGACATGCGCGTGTTCCCCGACGGTACGTTCGCGGAAAACGACGTCAATGCGCAAGGGCTCGTGCAAGAGTTCGAAGCGAAAGGGAAGAAGGTGATGAAGCTGCCGACAGGGGGCAGCACCCCGCTCGGGGCGTACGGGTACTACATGGCCGGGCAGGAACTGGAGGCCCAGCGAAAGGATCCGTTCGACTTCGTCGTGACGGCTTCGAGCAGTGGCGCGACTCACGCGGGGCTCGGGTACTTTTTTCACGGGCACGCCTCGACCCTGATCGGCGTTTCCTGTGACCCTGAGCCTGAGATGGTTGACGACCTGGCGGAGATCGCCATGGGTCTGGACGAAATCGTCGGCCTGGGCAGGAAGATGACTCGGAACGACTTCGACTTCCGGCTCGGCTACTACGGGGCAGGTTATGGCGTGCCGAGCGACGAGGGGGACGCGGCGATGGACTACTTGATGCGGACGGAAGGGATCCTGCTCGATCCGATCTACACGGGTAAGGCGTTCGCCGGGCTGTTGGACATGATCCGCAAGGAAGAGGTGATCGGGAAGGTGCTCTTCTGGCACACGGGCGGGCTACCGACCCTTTTCGCCACCGCCCATTCCTAGCGCTGTCTGTGTGAGGCGGTACTCGTCGGAGCCGTACTTCGTGGACGCGAACCGCGCGATCCCGAACGCGACGAAGGCGACCGTGAGCACCATCGTTGCGCGGTTGAACGCCTTTGAGCTCGTGTCGAAGTAGAACCGATTGAGGTAGCCGTAGATGCACGCGATCGCGCTCGCAGTGAAAATGAGATAGAAGATCGGGCCGAAGGGGTTGGCCTTCCACGCGGTGACGACGTCGAGGTGCAATAGCGCGGTGAAGCTGGTCGTCATTCCGCACCCGAAGCACGGGCGGTCGAAGAACGCGACGCTCGGGCACGCGGGAAGTCCGAGCTGTTGGTGCGTGCCGTGGAGAGTGGGGCTAGGCGCGAGGGCGAGCGCAGCGACGGTTATGCCGAGCCATGCAATGAACCACATGAGCTGGCCTGACAGGTGCTTTCTCTCTGCGCCTTCAACGAACCGTACCATTCGCCTCCTCCAACGGGACTACGCACTCCGGGTGGAGTTCGTTCTCTAAGACGCGCGCGACGCACACGAACGTCCCATCTTCGTCTGTGACTGCGGTCAGTTCTTCGTTGGGCGCGTCCGTGACCCGTAGGAAGTTGCCGTGCTGGAGGACCTGCACTTGCCCGTCCTTGAGCCGCATCACGGGCATGGGATCGAGGGCCCGCTCTGGCGAGATGAGGTCCTGTGGCCCCACCTCGTCGAGCTCCTTCGCCTGTTCTATCGTGAACCGTCCGACCGCCGTCCGGGAGAGCGCAGTGACGTGCGCGCCGCAGCCGACCAGCCCTCCGAGGTCGTGCGCGATCGTTCGGACGTAGGTGCCGCCGGAGCAAACGCAACGGAACGTCGCCAGTGGCGACTGACAGCTCAGGACTTCGAGGGTGTAGACGTGCACGCTTCGCGGCTCGCGCTCGACTTCCTCGCCTTGGCGCGCGTACTTGTAGAGGGGTTTTCCGTCCTTCTTGACTGCGCTAAACATCGGCGGAAGTTGCTTGATTTCGCCAAGGAAGTTGATCAGACTTGCACGTATCCTGTATTCGAGATCCGGCGGGACGGGCTTCTCTTGCACGATTTGGCCGTCTGCGTCGTAGGTGTCGGTCTCGGTCCCGAAGAGGACGGTGAACTCGTACGCCTTGGGCTCGAGGTCGAGGTACTTGAGGAACCGTGTCGCGGGGCCGACGGCCATGAAGAGGAGCCCGGTCGCCTGCGGGTCGAGGGTCCCGGCGTGTCCGACGTGCTTTGTGCCGAGCGCGCGACGGACCGCGTAGACGGCGTCGTGCGAGGTGATGCCGCCCGGCTTGTTGATCAGCAGGAACCCAAACATTGCTTCAGAGCCTTTACGAGCTGTTCCTCGGCCTCTTCGAGCGAACACGAGAAGGAGACGCCGGCCGCATTTGCGTGCCCTCCGCCCCCGAACTGGCCGACGGCGGCGGCGACGTCAATGTCTCCGAGCGAGCGGATGGAGCCTTTGACCTTTCCGGGCTTGCCCTCGCGCAAGACCGCGGCGACCATGACGTCCTTGACACAGAGTAGCTCGTTCGCGACGCCCTCGCTGTGCTGTTCGTTTGCGCCGAGCTCTTCGAAGAGCGAGACAGGGAGGGTTGCCCAGGCGAGGCGACCGCCGCACGCCGTCTTCATGGACAAGACCGCGCGCGCGGAGAGCTCCATCGCCGGCCGTTCCTTTCGCATGTAGACTTCTTCAGTTATGCGCGGGAGGTTCGCGCCCTGTTCGAGGAGATACCCCGCGGTGTGGAGGGAGTGCGCGTCGGTGTTCGGATAGCGAAAGTTCCCCGTGTCGGTGAGGATCCCAGTCAACAGACAGTCCGCGATCTGCGGCGTGATCTTGATGTCGCTTTCCTTGAAGAGGTCGAGCAGGATCGAGCACGTCGCGGGCGATTCCACGTGGACGATGCGCAGGTCGCCCGGATACTCCATCGGGATGTGGTGGTCAATGACGATCAGGCGCGAGCACTCGTCGAAGTACTTGTTGACGTTCCCGAGGCGGTTGCGCGCTTCGAGGTCGAGCAAGATGCCGAGGCTGTGCCCGTCGCCCTTCGGTTTTTGCCTGATGCGCTCGGAGCCGGGCAGGAACTTTAGGTAGTAGGACGGCGGGTCGGCGCAAAGGACCTCGTGCTCGACTTCGAGCTGGTCGAGAATGTGGGAGACGGCGAGCGCGGACCCGACTGCGTCGCCGTCTGGGTGAAGGTGCGTGCCGATTAGCACTCCCTTTGCAGCCCGGACCTCGCGCATGAAGGCAGGCAGCTTGGCTCGAATGTCGGCCCGGGACCGGATCCTATCGCTCAACGTAGGCTAGGTTACTCGGTCTGCTCAGGGGGTCCCTTGCTACCTACGCGAACGTAGGTAAAACCGGCCGCTTCGGCGGACCTTGGGTCGAAGAGCCTTCGACCGTCGAGGAGTACGGCCCGGCGCATTACGCTGGCGAGGCGCGTGAGGTCGAGGGCCGCGTACTCGCCCCACTCTGTGACGAGGATGAGCGCGTCGGCCCCGCTGGCCGTTTCGTACGGGTCGTGGCAGAACGAGACGTTAGGGAAGATGGCCTTGGCCGCAGGGATCGCGACGGGGTCGTGCGCGCGGACGCTAGCGCCCTTCTCCAAGAGTAGCCGGATGATCTCGAGCGACTTGGCGTCGCGGATGTCGTCGGTGTTGGGCTTGAAGGAAAGGCCGAGGAGAGCGACGGTCTTTCCTTTCAGACCGCCGAGCAGCTTTTCGCCGCGCGACATGAAGTGTCGGACCTGGTCGTCGTTGACCTGGCTGGACGCGCGAAGGATCGAGAAGTCGTAGCCGAGGTCTTTGCTCTGGGCGATGAGAGCGGTGACGTCCTTTGGGAAGCAGCTCCCGCCCCATCCAAGCCCTGCCTTGAGGAACTCGCGGCCGATGCGTCTGTCGAGCCCCATTCCTTCCGCGACCGCCGCCACGTCGGCGTCGCACAGCTCGCACATTCTGCTGACCGCGTTGATAAAGCTGATCTTCGTCGCCAGAAAACTGTTGCTGGCGTACTTGATCACTTCCGAACTGTGGACGTCTGTGACGAAGACGGGGCAGTCCATGCCCTTGTAGAGCGCGGCGAGCTTTTCGGCGGCCTCCTTCCTCTTTGCGCCGATGACGATGCGGTCGGGGTTGTAGGAGTCCTTGATCGCGGAGCCCTCGCGCAGGAACTCGGGGTTGCTGACGACGTCTACAAACTGCGGATCCGCGCCCTGCTGGAGGATCGTCCTCTCGACGAGGTCGCCGCTGCCGATGGGGACTGTGCTCTTGTTGACGACGATCACCGGGCCGGTGACGCAGCGGCCGATCTCTTCGGCCGCGCCGATGACCTGGCTGAGGTCGGGGTGGCCGTCCGGGCCCTGCGGCGTGCCGACTGCGATGAACACGATCTCGGCCCCCTTGACGCCCTCGGCGATGGATGCGCTCGTCCGGAACCTGCCCGTCTTCAGGACCTTGTGGAGGACTTCCTTGAGGCCGGGCTCGTAGATGGGCGACTCGCCCCTGTGGATGCGTTCGAGCTTCGCCTCGTCGCGGTCAATGCAGACGACGTCGTGGCCGAGGTCCGCAAGCACGACGCCGGTGGGCAGGCCGACATATCCGGTTCCGACGACGGCGACCTTCATCCGGCTGAATGTACCAGGAGGGCCCCGCTCAACCCTGGGTGGGGTTGACGAGGAGCGGCACTTCCTGTCCGCTCAGCGCGTAGAAAGCGGCCACAAGGAACAGGACGACGGCGGCGAGGATCTGCCAGTCGGTGAGCAGGACCGACTCGGGCTCGCCACCATCCTCTTTCGCGAACGTGAGGAACATATATCGCAAGACGCCGAAGAGGACGAAGGGGACCGTGAGGATGAGCGACGGATAGAGGCGCGCGGTGTCGCTTTCGATCGCATAGATTCCGTATGCGATGGCGGCGACGGCTGCTGAGAAGACGACCATGGAGTCGAGCGACGCCTGCGTATAGCCGAGCAGTGCGCTGCGGCTCGCGCCCCTGTCGTCGCCCTGCAACCGGAACTCGTGGCGCCTCTTTGCCGTGGCGAGGAGCAAGGCGAGCATGCCGGTACAAAAGAGGAGCCAGCCGGAGATGTACGCGGTTATGGCGACTGCGCCGAGCACTGCCCTGAGCACGAAGCCCGTGCTGATGACCATGACGTCAACGACGGGCACGGACTTGAGCCAGAGGTTGTAGAGCATCTGGAGAAGCAGGTAGCCGAACAGTCCGGCGACGAAGTCCGGGCCTACGAACGCACCGAGCAGTGTTCCCATCGTGAGGGCGATGATCGAGACCACGACCCCCTGTGTCGAAGACAGCTCCCGGGCAGCGATCGGGCGGCTTCTCTTCGTCGGGTGTGCACGGTCTCTTTCCGCGTCGAGGACGTCGTTGAGCGCGTAGACTGACGAGCTGAAGAAGCAGAGCGCGAAGAACGCGATGATCGTAAGCTCGAGCTTCATCGGATCTCCGTACTCGTGCGCAAAGATGAGCGCGGCGAACACGAGGAGGTTCTTAGTCCACTGCTTGGGGCGCAACAGCCTGAGGATAGCGAGGAGTTTCAACGGCTGGGGTGATTGTATCCCTATGGAGACGCGCCGGTGGCATGCCAGAATTGAACTTGTGTGCGGCATCGCAGGCTACGTCGGCCCCAGGAACGCGGTCGAGGTCGTGATCGAGCAGCTCAAGCGGCTCGAGTACCGCGGATACGACAGCGCTGGGGTGGTGTACCGGAACGGGGAAGCGCTGAAGACCCTGAAGCGGGCAGGGAAGCTCTCGGAGCTCGTCGGACTGCTCGACGGCAAGATGCCGGAGAGCCACCTGGCGATCGCGCACTCTCGCTGGGCGACCCACGGGGCCCCGACCGACATCAACGCGCACCCACACTCGGACCAGTCGGGCAAGATCGCGCTGATCCACAACGGGATCATCGAGAACTACCTCGAGCTCAAGGAGGGGCTGGTCAGGGAAGGGCACGTATTCCAGAGCGAGACCGACACTGAGGTCGCGGCGCACCTGATCGGAAAGGAGCACGAGGCCGGCGTGCCGTTGGACGAGGCCGTGCGCCGGGCCGTACGGCAGATGCGAGGGGCGTACGCCTTCGTCGTCGTGAGCGCGAACGAGCCGGACAAGATCGTGGCGGTGAGGGCGGCGAGCCCGCTCGTGATCGGCCTCGGCGACGGAGAGACTCTGCTCGCCAGCGACATCCCGGCCCTGCTTCCGTACACGCGGAAGATCGTGGTCATGGAAGGGGGGCAGGTCGCGGTCTTGACGAAGGACGGGCTGGCGATCACAGACGTCAACGGGATGAAGGTCGAGGCCAAGCCGTTCATCGCCGACTGGGACGTGCAGTCCGCCGAAAAGGGCGGCTACGAGCACTTCATGCTCAAAGAGATCCATGAGCAGCCGGACGTCGTGCACCAGTGCCTGGCCGGGCGACTGACGCAGGACGACCGCGTGACGCTCGCGCACATCTTCAGCGACCACGTGCTGCAGGACATTGACCGGATCAACGTGATCGCGTGCGGGACCGCGTACCACGCCGGGCTGATGGCGAAGTTCATCTTCGAACGGATGCTGCGGTTGCCGACCGACGTCTTTTATTCGAGCGAGTTCCGATATGGCGACCCGGTGCTCTCGCCGCGCTCCTTGGCGATATTCGTCAGTCAGAGCGGCGAGACGGCGGACACCCTGGCCGCGCTGCGGCTGTGCAAGTCGCGGCGGATCCGCACGCTCGGGATCGTGAACGTCGTGGGATCGAGCATCGCGCGAGAGTGCGACAGGACGCTGTTCACTCAGGCCGGCCCCGAGATCTCTGTCGCGAGCACGAAGGCGTATACGGCGCAGGTCCTGACGCTGCACGTCCTTGCGCTCTACCTGGCCCAGGTGCGCGAGATGCCGGGCGTGCGCATCCGCGAGACGGTGGCCGCGCTGCGAAAGTTCGGCGACTATCTTCAGGACGGAATGCGGGTGGAGGACCAGATCAAGCAGCTCGCGAAGCAGTTCAAGGACGCGAAGCTCGTGTTCTTCCTCGGTCGCGGCGCGGACGCGAACTTGTCCTATGAGGGCGCACTGAAGCTCAAGGAGATCGCGTACATCCCCACGCAGGAGTGCCCGGCGGGCGAGATGAAGCACGGGCCCCTTGCGCTGATCGAGAAGGGGATTCCGGTCGTGTTCGGCGCGACTGAGCCAGAGGTCCGTGAGAAGCTGGCAAGCAACATCAAGGAAGTGCAGGCGCGCGGAGGACACGCGATCGTGGTCACGACCTCGGACGACGCGGCCCTCGGCGCCGTCGCGGACACGCTCATTACGGTCCCCCAGACCGGGAACGGCTACCTCAACGCCCTGTTGACGATCCTCCCCATGCAGCTCTTCGCCTATCACATGGCCCGCGAGCGCGGTTGTGAAATTGACCAGCCGCGGAACCTTGCGAAGTCCGTGACAGTCGAATAGACACTAGTAGTTCTACTGGTGCGCGTTCTTGTGCAGGTTATGGCCCGGGCCTTGCATACATGAGGGCAGGGGCTCCAACTGCGCCCTGTGATAGAATGTAGATCGTTCCCGGTGCGAATGGCGCCGGGTGGGAGTGGATCAGCAGGGATGTCAAGCACGAACGCAATTGCCGAGCGAAGCGCCGTGGAGGAGGCCGTCACACGCCAGATCGCCCCGAAGGTCATCACCTATCGGAAGCGGAAGCGCCTCTTGGACATCTTTGGGTCTCTTTTTCTTTGCGCGCTCTTTCTGCCGCTCATGTTGGTGATCGCGGCGCTCATCAAACTCACGAGCAAGGGCCCGGTCTTCTATTCCTCCAAGCGCGCGGGGCTGATGGGGAGGCCGTTCAACTTCTACAAGTTCCGCTCAATGTACGTCGACGCGGACAAACGGCTGACAGAGGTCTTGCCGTCCAACGAGAAGGACGGGCCGATTTTCAAGATGCACGACGACCCACGGATCACTCGGGTCGGTCGGTTCCTGCGACGCACGAGCATGGACGAGCTGCCGCAGCTATTCAACGTCTTCCGCGGCGACATGAGCCTCGTCGGCCCCCGTCCGCCGCTGATGAGCGAGGTGGAGCAGTACGACGAGTACGCGATGGAGCGACTTGCTGTCCGCCCTGGGATGACGTGCTACTGGCAGATCATGGGCCGGAGCAACCTTTCGTTCGGCGAGTGGATGGAGCTGGACCACAGGTATCTGGAGGACATGTCGGTCACGACCGACCTGAAAATCCTCCTTAAGACGCCTCTCGCCGTCCTTAAGGGCGATGGCGCCTACTGACGGCCTGCTCCAAGGGCCAGTCTCGCTCATATGTGGCCACCGCGTCCTGGCACGCACAAAGTCCGACGTCTTGCTCGGCGTGCTGGACTACGTTTCCACCGGGCGGGGCGCCTGGGTTCTGACCCTCAATCTTGAGATGGTGTCGCGAGGGCGCCTGGACCGGTCTTATCGCGATCTTGTCTCGCAAGCCGACGTCGTCTTGGCAGACGGGGTCCCGATCGTGCGCCAGTCGCGTATCAAGCGCGGAGCCGTTCGGATCCCAGAGCGGGTGACGGGTAGCGACCTCACGATCGAACTGCTACGAGAGTGTCCGCCGGAGTGGATCGCGATCATTGGCGGGACCGAGCCGGAGCTCGCGCTGAAAGAGGCAGGGATTGACCCTTCGGTGGTCTTCGTCCGGACAGGGCAGATCGCGGCGGACGCGGCGACGGCGGACGCCTTGGCGGCCGAGATCCGTTCGCACGGGGCTCGGCTCGTACTGATCGCCCTCGGGGTTCCGAAGCAGGACAGGCTTGCCGTGCTGCTGAAGGAGCGGTTGCCTGGAGCCGTCTTGCTGGGCGTCGGGGGGTCGTTGGACTTCATCGCGGGCGTGAAAAAGCGTGCGCCAAAGTTGTGGCAGACCCTTGGGATCGAATGGTTTTATCGGCTCGTGACTGAGCCGCGCCGGTTGGCATACCGCTACCTCGTCGTGTACTGGGTCGGGCTGTTCGTGCTCGTCGGGGACGCGGTGAGGTCGTGGTTCCGCCCTAGAGCCGCTTGATGATCTTGGGAAGGCCGATCGTCCAGCGCAGAACGAACGCCAGGACCGTCGAGACGAAGGCGAGGGGGAGTGGAAGGTGTTTGCGCCTTAGCCGCCACATCGTGGGCCAGCTCTCGGCGAGCATCGGGCTGGTCATCCGTAGCCAAAACGCCTTCAGCTTGTTCTTCGAAAGGTGCGTACCGAACGCTCGGCGGTTGAGGACCCCCGCCTTTGGCAAGAGCACAAGCTGGTAGCCGGCTTCACGAAGGGTGAGCCACAGGTCGTGGTCGCTGGCGTAGTGAGGGAAGCGCTTGACGTCGAGGTTGCGGCCCGTGAGGGCGTCCATCGGGACGACGACCCCTTGACCGCCGGTGAGGACGATCTCCCTGGGTTCGCTCGGCGCGTCGCTCGCGCCCTGCCAAGGCCTGATGAGGCGCCCATAGAGCAGGAAGCCCATCGGGTCTTGAAAGGCGTAAATCAGGCGCGGCCCCTGCTCGTGTTCGACGTAGGCAGGCGCGCACGCGACGGTCTTTGGGTGCCTTGACGCGTGCTCGACGAGCAATGCAAGCGTGCCTGGCATCAGGGGCGTGTCGGCGTTTGTAAAGTAGAGGAAAGAGGGCGCGAGCTCGCGCGCTCGCTCGATCCCACGTTGGACGCACGCGGTCCAATAGAACGTGTCGGGCACGGCGATTTCCTCGACCCGGTTCGCGATGTCGGTCGGCAACGGCTCGCCAGCATTGACGACGACGATGTGTAGTGAGGGGGACTCTTCGGCGAGGAGCGAGGCGACGACCGCCCTCAACTCATCGGGCTCGTTGAAGGTCGGGACGATGGCGACGACGCTCGGAGGGGGCATTGTGCTTCTCGGCTATCTGTTGTAGCGCTGCTTCTTAGCAAGGACACGGTAGAGGGACGCGGCCCCCGCCTTGGTAAAGAGCATGGACGGGCTCCTTCTAAGGACGGAGAGGACGCCCTTGCGAGCGTCGTCCCATTGTCTAGCTTGCATCAGCGCCACCGACCGCGTGAGTTCGAGCACGTCCTCGGACTGTGAGACGAGCCGCGTCAGTCTCCGCTGTTCGGGGCGCGTCAGCTTGTCCCAGTACATTTCGCGCAAGCGCACTTCCTCGGTGCGGAACTTCTCCTGTGAGCTGATTGTCTTGCTGACGTCGTGAAGTCGGTATGCCGAGAGCGGTCGGTCAATGAAGTGGACGCTAGCCCCTGCGAACACGAACCGGACCCAGTACTCGTAGTCGAGCGCGAAGTGAAAGCTCTCGTCTAGCCCACCAAGGCGGTCGTACAGGGACCGCTTCCAGAAGGTCGAGGGCTGTGCTAGGGGACAGAACCGCAGCCACTCGACCCGGTCGTTGGGCAGCTCGTAGAGGCCTCCGACCTCGTAAAGGCCGTCTCCGAACTTGAGGCTGGGCGCCGAGACCCACTCCCAGTCCGGGTGCGAGTTGAATGCGTGGGCTACGGCGTTGAGGGCGCCGGGGAGGAAGACGTCGTCGCTGTTGAGCCAGCACACGACTTCGCCGGTCGCCTTGGCGAAGCCCTTGTTGATGGCGTGGGACTGGCCCTGGTCGGGCTGGCTTTCCCAGTAGGTCACGGCGCCCGAGAACGACTTGATGACCTCGACGCTCTCGTCGGTGCTCCCCCCGTCCATGACGATCAGTTCGAGTCCTGGGTAGTGCTGCGAGGCGACGGAGGCCAGTGTTTCTCCCAGGTAGGCGCCCTGGTTGAACGACGGTGTTATGACGCTGATCCTGGGGTATTGCTCGATCTGGAAGCGCATGGCCTGTGCGGCATTGTGGCCGACACGGCCGTTCGGGCACAAATCGTGCCCCATACCGGTTATTGCCTGTAGGCCCGTCCAGCCGCAAGGCGCGTACATCTTCCGGGTTCAAACGAACCGGGCAAGAGTATAATCCAAAGGACAGGCGGTCGCAATTGTTGGTGCGACTGGGGCGCATTTGCTATGTATAAGGTCCACGTACGACGAACTATCGTTTTTTCGATCCTTGGTCTTGCTGTAGGCCTGGTGATTGCTTGGTTGAGCAGGGAAATCTACGAAGCGCGCGTCGAGCTGCTTTTGGGCAGCACGGTGGGTTCGCGCAACCCGAACATCGTCTTTGACGACGAGATCGCGAAGATCCTTGCCCGAAACGAGCCCCAGGGCGTGATGACGGAGCGGCAGCTCCTGAACAGCGAGACGGTCTACTTTCAGGCGCTGAACGAGGCGGCACCCGACCTCGTTCCAGACTGGGAGGACTACTACCTGATGTACGACGTCGTGACTGCGCGCACGCCGAACCAGAACGAGCAGGGGGCAGGTATTGCCCAGGTGCGCGTGCGCACATATGACCGGGAGACCTCTATTCGCGTGGCGAACGAGGTGACGGCCGCCTACAACGAGACCCGTGAGAAGGCGGAAAAGGACTCGACCGTCGCGGCGATCAACTACTTGATGGCACAGGTCGAGTCAACAGAAAGAGCGCTTCTGGAGGCCGAGACCGCCTACCAATCCTACAAAGAGGAGATCCAGGTCGCGGACCTTGCTCGCAAGATGATGGACGAGACGGACCACCGCGGAGAATTGGACCAGGCGCTCACCAGCAACCGTGCTGAGCTGCGAGGCCTCGACGACGCGGTCGCAAAGATCAACGAGCTCATCGGTACTGTCGAGCCGACGGTTCCTGACTACTCGTCGAGCGGTCGCAACCCGATCATCGGGATGATCGAGGGGCAGATCACCGAGTTCAAGATGCAGAGGTCCGTGTTGCTTTCTCAGTACACGGAAGAGAACCCGAAGGTCAAGGTCGTCAACGAGGCGATCGAAGACGCCGAGAGGCGGCTCGCGGAAGCGAAGAGCGACCCGACGGTCCATGCCACAGACACTGAGCGGAAGAACCCGATCCTCTCTGACCTGCAAGCGCAGCTCGCGGGCTCCAAGGCCAGGCGTGCAGAGATCCTTGGCCGGATGGATTCGCTGCAAACGTCGCTCGATAAACAGGACCTCAAGCTTGCCGCAACGCCGGAGATGGAGATGACGATCACCCGGCTTCAGCGAGACCGGTTCATCTTCGACGACAAGTATCGGCGTCTGAAGACTCAGCTCGAAGAGCTCGAGAACAGGCGTGAGACGGGCCGGCTCTACGCGGTGCCCCTTGGCGAGCGCGGCGCGACGGCGAGCGAGGACCCAGTCGCTCCCGAGCCGGTCAAGTTCGCGTTCATTGGCTTCATCGCAGGCGCGTGCATCGGCCTTGTGATGAGCTTTACGCTCGAATCGCTGCGGCCGCGCGTGTACACGTCCATGCAGCTCGCCAACCTCACCGGCTTGCCGGTCGTCGCTACTGTTCCTGCGCTGGCGGGTCTCAGCCGCAGTAAGGCGGTCGAGAACCTGGCCCAGCACAAGGCGGCGCCATTGGAGAGCTTCAGGAACATGGCGTACTCGTTCCTTGCGTCGAGCGCGAGCGAGGGCCGGACGGTCTTGTTCACGGGAATCGGCGCGGCTGGAAGCAGCTCGATCAGCGCCGCGCAGTTCGCCGTCGCGCTCGCCCAGGCGGGCACGAGGGTCGTGCTCGTTGACGCTGAGCGCACGCGCCAGATCATTTCGACGGGCTTCGGAGTGACGGACAAGAAGGGCGTGAGCAACGCCTTCTACGACGGCTCGGACCCGACGACGATGCTCGTCGAGACGAAGTACAAGAACCTCACGGTCCTGCCGCTGGGCACCGTCCCCGAGACGCTCGTGACGAACGGCGGCCCGGACCAGGTCGAGTCGCTGCTCGCCTCCTTGAGGCAGGTCTCCGACATGATTGTGATCTCTGTGGCGCCGACGGACATCGTCGCAGACGCGGCTGCGTTCGCGTCGCGGGTTGACGAGGTCTGCCTGAGCGTATCGGCGAGGTCTAACGAGTACGGCAGCGTGCCGACTGCGTACGACATCCTGGACAAGGCTGGCGCGAAGGCGATCAAGCTGATCCTGACGGACGCTTCCAAGGGCGGCGAGCCGTTCACGTCGCCGACCTCGATCCAGAGGGCCGTCTGACGCGGAGGGCCTGAGTTGTCGAAGTCCGTGTCGGTGGTCATTCCCGCGCACAACGCGGCGGACACGATCGCGCAAGCGATCGTGTCCGTGCGTGGGCAGACCTCTGCTGCGGACGAGACGGTCGTGGCGTGCGACGGGTGCACGGACATGACGGCCCAGACTGCGAGGGACGCTGGTGCAACAGTCGTTGAAATCCCGAGGTCCAACGGGTCAGTGGCTCGCAACGCCGGCGCGAGAGCTGCCAAAGGAGAGCTGCTCTTCTTCCTAGACGCAGACGACTGGTGGGAGCCTGAGAAGATCGGGCGACACTTGGACGTGTGGTCGCGCTTTGAAGGGAGTGTCGTGATGGACCGTTCGACGCCTTGGAACCCGGACGGAACGCGCTCCTATTGGACCGGAGGGTTGGACCACGAGGGCCCGCTCTCATGGGACGCGTTCTTGAGTCACAAGGCATGGCCCAGCGGCTCCGGGTTTTCCGTCCGCAAGGACTGCTACTGGAAGGTGGCGGGGTTCAACGAAGGGCTCAACAAGTTTCAGGACGTTGACTTTTGGGTCAGGGCGTCCCACGCCTGTGGCGAGGTGTACACGATGCGGGACTCGTTGACGAACTACCGGCTGTCCGAAGGCGGGTCGGTCTCGCGCACGACCGCGTTCATCGAGGAGAACCTGCAGGTCTTGTTCGCCGGGTGGCAGTTCGCGACGGAAGACCAGAAGGAACGGTTCCGCTCCCACGCGTACTTGATGGCAGCGGAAGTGACCCCCTGGCCGGCTTCGGTCGCTTACTTCCGTGAGGCGCACTGGCCGGTCGGAAGGCGGTTTTTCTGGAAGTCGCTCCTTCATAGCCTTCGGGCTCAGAGGTCTGCCTGATGGCTAAGCCGTTGATCGCGCGCGACTCGGCGGACGGCCTCAGCCCACGCGAGCGGATGGCGGTGGCCCTTCGCAGGTCTCACGCTGTGCCGATCGAGAGGGCGCTCGTCGGCTGGGGGCTGACGAACATCGTCATCATCATCTTCCAGATGTTCCTGTCGCCAATCGGGTTTTACATCGGCGTCAATGTTGGCAACCTGAACAAGTACTTCATGTTCAGCCTTGCGTTGTGGATCGCCGTTACGTTGGTCAGGAACGCGGCTCCGCTTCGCATCCCAGGGGCGATGCTCTTCCTTGTCGCCGTCCAGATCTGGTTCACCGTCTCGACCATCGTTTCCCAGGTGCAGATCGGGAAGAGCGCTGAGTTCAGCGCACCGGACTACTCCCTCATGGCGTTTCTCCTGTGCTTCTTGCAAGCATCGATGTTGTCATACATGTACCCGCACGTGCGGGTGCTCATGAAGCGGTTCATGGTGGGGTTGTGCGTCGTTTCCGCGTTCGCGGCGATGTCGCAGTTCTTGGGGTTCCAGCCCGCGATTGCATTCTCAAGCCTCATGGTCGGCGTCGAGAGCATTGAGAACTGGGCCGGCCAAGGCGGCATCCGAGCCCTCGGAATCCTGCCTGGAATCGGGCTGCAGATCACCTACGGGCTCATCGCTGTGATCCTGATCGCGTGCGCGCTGTTCGAGCGTAAGCTGACGAAGCTGGAGATCGCCGGAATCGTACTATTGGTCGGCGTCATGCTGATGGCCCAGATCCGCAACGGGCTCGTGCTGATGGCGCTCATCTTGATACCGCTGATGGTGGTCTTCGCGAAGCGGCACAAGCGTGAAGCGATCCCGTATCTCGGGCTCGCATTTGCCGTACTGGCCTTGCTCATTTTCGCCGGTGGAGAGCGGTTCTCCTACATGTTTTCGGGCGACACGTCCACGTTCGACTTTCGCCGGGAAGTGCTGTGGCCACAGGCATGGAGCATCTATGAGCAGCGGCCTTGGTTCGGCATCGGGGTGGAGCCGGACTTCGCCGGGTTCAACACGTTCATCCGCAGCCGATGGTCCGATGGTCGCCTTATGGACAACGGGTACCTCGTGACGCTGGCATATGGAGGGCTGCCGGCGATGACGTTCCTCATTCTCGCGGTGCTTGCTGGGTTGCGAGGCACAATTATGCTCATCTCGCGCAAAGGCTCTTTGCCTCTTGAGCGCGGCTACGCGGTCTGTGCTTTCGCCGTGTGCCTGTACCTAGGATATGGCATGTTCTTTGGGAACTCCATCACAAACATCAGCCTGGGCATGCTCTACTTCATCATCGCCGGAATGGCGATGCCGAGCAGGCCGGAAACTAAGGCGCGCTTGGGTGACCGCATGGAGGCCCGAGCCGATGCCGGCTAAGCCCGTCGTCCTGACGTTTGCGACTGGCAGTCCAAAGTACGCCACGATGGCCAAGGCGCTCGCCTTGACCCTCGAGATGAACTACTTCGAGGGGACGAAGGCGATCATCACGGACATCGCCGATCCTGAGATCCCAAAGCTCTTCGACGTCGTGCTTCCGCCGCAGCCGGGCTATAAGCACTGGTTCACAAAGCTCTGCGCGCTTGAGGCGACGGAGTTCGACCGCGTGTTGTTCATTGACGCGGACTCGCTCGTCGTGCGGCCGATAGACCGCGTCTTCGAGCAAATGCGCGGGTCGGACTTCGCCGTGCAAGGACGCTGGGCGGCGGTGCAAAGTTGGTACGGCGACATGGGGGCCGTGATCAAGAAACGCGGGCTCGAGAGGATCCCGGTGTTCAGCGGAGGATTCCTCTATTACGAGCGGACGGAGTCAGCGAAGGCGGTGATCGGCCGCTCGATGGAGCTCGCCGCCAGTTACGATGAGCTTGGACTCCACAGAAACAGTGGGCACGTCGTGGACGAAGTCTGCATCAGCATTGCCATGGCTGAGACTGGCTTCGGGCGGGTCTTTCCAGACTCAAGTCAGTTCTCGATGACGCCATGGGGCCGGCAGAACTCGATCAAGCTCGACGTCCTGCGCGGTGAGTGCAGCTTCATCAAGGGTTCGAAAGCTCCGCGCCTCGTCAAGCCATTGATCTACCATACTGCGCAGGCGGACGCGGACCCGCTCTATTGGCGTGAAGTGCGCCGGGTCTTCAAGGTCAACGCTCACAGACTGGGAAGGAGGGCGACGCCCGTTGACCTCTCGATCTCAACGCGCAAGGTTCGGCGGCTCCTCACGATGCTACGCGGCCGGCCGCGCTAACGCTTGACGAGCTTGGCGACCCGCTTGGTGATTGACTCGGGGAACGGCGCCCACTTGAGGGCGTACATCGCGCCGAAGTAGGCGGCCTGCGCCAAGGGTAGCGCCAATACGACCCACCAGGAGGAGCGCTGAACGATCCAACCGCTGTAATAGACTGCCGCAAAAAAGAACGCTGCGCCGACGACCACCACGCGGCCCGACCTCCAAATGTGCGGCCACGGGCTCTCCTTCGAGTCTGCGACGCTGTAGATTCGAAAGTGCAGCGGGACGAACTGCACGACCGCGATCGCGACGTTCGCGATGGCGAGCGTGACGATGTCGCCGTAATAGAGGGCGAGCGGGGCGGCAATGAGCCGTGCGACCGCGTGGTAGGTCGAGAACGCCAAGAGGGCCTCGGGCCTGCCCTTTGCCATCGCAGCCGTGGAGAGGACTCCGTAGTACATCTCGAGCAGCAGGTACCACGCCATTATCTGCATGACCGTCGCCATCACGGGCACGTAGTCTTCCCTCAAGTAAATCGAGAGGAGCGGGGCTGCAAAGCCTGAAGGAACGAGGATCATTGCGACCGCGCCGTTCAGGTTCATTTGTGAGAGTCGTCGGACGAACTCGAGGAAGGTGCCAGGAGAGTCCTGGTTCGCCTTGGTCATCGCGGGATAAGTCGTGTCGAGCGTCGTTCTGTATAGTGTGTATAGCGCTTCCGGCACTCTGCTCGCCGTGTGGAAGTATGTGAGGTCTGCCGTTGGCTTGATGGCGGCGATCGCAAGGTTGTTTACCGACGAGGTGATCACGCCGGGGATCTTGAGGCTCATGTTCTTCAGACCGAGCTTGATGAGGTCGCGCGCTGTCTCCGCCGCCCACTTGAGTGCGGAGACGGTCCCGGGCAGCTGCGTGCCTACGACGAACCAGAGGAGGGAGAGCATCACAAGAGACGACAGGGCTGTGCCGGCCCAGTGGCCGTACGGCGAGCCGGTGGCGATCACGAGGGCCATAGGGAACAGATTGAGGACGACGTTATGGACCGCCTGCGTCTGCGCTGCCAGCTTGTAGCGCTCGAATGCCGTCATGACCGCGTTGAGCGGCACCGAGAGGCTCGTCAAGACCATGCCAGCGCCGACCAGGAGGAACGACCATGGGTATTCAGCGAGAGGCGTGCCTGGGTTGCGACTGACAAAGCCGAGCCCTGTGACCACGAACACGCCCGTCGCCAGCGACATGAAGACCGCGAGCAAGACGAAGCTCGTTCCGAAGACCCGTTGGACGCGCCCCTCGTCCTTGGCGTGCGCCGCCTGTAGCAGGCGAAGTCCGCACGAGTAGGGGACCCCGAGGTCGAGGAGGCCGAGGACGCCGATGAACGAGACGGCGAGGATGACGACGCCATACCCTTCGACGCCGAGGTACTTGAAGTAGATCGGGACCGCGATGAAGCTGAGGAGAATGTTGATGGAGCGAGCCATCGAAAGGTAGACCGCTCCTCGGAACCGGCTCTCCTGCTCGCTCATCGTGCGGAGTTTGCCTCTTCGATGAGCGTTTCGTACAGTGCCGCGTGGCGCCGCGCGACCGAAGCGAAGGAAAAGCTCTCAACGACGTGCTCGCGCCCTTGCTTTCCCATGGCCCTGCGCGCGTCCTCGCCCGCCTCGATCGCGGCTTCGATTGTTCTTGCGAGGTCTTGGGCGTCGCCGGACCGGGCCAGCCAGCCATTCACCGAAGGAAAGACGAGCTCGCGCATGGTGCCGATGTCGAAGGCCACGACCGGCGTGCAGCAGGCCATTGCCTCGGCGACGACGAGCCCAAAGGTCTCCCATGTCGAGGGGTGGACGAATAGGTCAATCGCGCTGTAGAAGTTCGCTTGGTTGAGCTCGTCGTCCATACGGCCAAGCTGGATGTGCTCGACGGCCGCGGTCTCTTCGTCGGTGCGCTCTCCGATGCTGACAAGAGAAAAGGAGTGCCTGGGCGCGAGCGACTCGGCCGCAGCGAGAAGGAACCGTAGACCCTTCACGGGATTGCCGACCCGGAACGAAGAGACGCCTACCAGCAGCCTATCCTGCGGCAGCCCGAGGGCGCTGCGGGCTTCGCGCCTGTCAATCGGCCGGTAGACGGTCGCGTCAATCGCGTTCGGAATGACCTCGACGCGCTTGTCGCGGCCAAGGCCCGTTGTGAGAAACTCGTCGCGGGCCGAGTCTGTCGGTGCGATGAAGCAGAGCGGGCGATCGAGCGACCCGTACGCTGCGGACTTTGTCCGCCACGTCTCGTGAGTCACGTCTTGGTCGCTCTGAGAGCGGAGGGCGGGGCACAGTCCACACGTGCCGGCGGCGCGTTCGCAACCTGGGATGATGATGTGGCAGCCTCCCGTACCCGGGTTCATATCGTGGAGCGTCCACACTAGCGGCTCTCTGCCGCCGCCCAGCGCGGGTAGGAGCGGGTAGTCGAGGAAGTGCGCGACCCAATGGAAGTGAATGACGTCGTAGCCCTTGGTCTGAGGCAGCGTATCGCGGAAGTTGGGCTCGGTCGCGCTCGAAAAGTGGATCCCCGGCTCGGCTGGGGGAAACGTGGTCGGAGGATGTAGCGCCCGCCGCAAGACACGTCGGGCCCTAGGTAAGAGGCTGGTTGGCCGTCGGGCTTGCTCGACGAGGCGGTCCTCCGTCTCCTTGTAAAGAACGAGCATCGTGCTGTCGTGCCCGGACTGCACGAGCGCGCGATAAAGGCGATGCGCTGCACGAGCCGCGCCTCCTTTTGTGTCGATAGTTGAAAGGTGCAGTGATCTTATCGGTAAGTCTCCAGAATCTCAGCCAGTCTCTTCGCTTCGTGCTCCAAAGTGCGGTTGTCTCTCGCCCACTCCCAGCACTTTTGACCGACGTCTGAACGCAGGTCCGCGTCGTCGCAGAACTTCAACAGCATGTCGGCTTGTGCGCCGACGTCGCCAGGCTCGACAGCGAGCATGGACGCAAGATCGCCAACGACCTCCGGTACGCCGCCGCTGCGCGTGACGAGGGCCGGAACGCCGATCGCGAGCGCTTCGAGTATAGAGACGCCATAGGCCTCATAACGGTTTGAGTTGGGGTCGTGGATGTTGTGCTGGATGTAGATGTCGGACTGCTGAAGGTGCTTGGAGACTTCCGAGAAGGGAAGCGCCCCCAGCATCGTTATGCGGTCCCGTGCAGGCGACGCCGCGATCTGCGCTTCGAGGCGCGCGCCCATCGGTCCAGCGCCAATGATCTGGAACAGTGCGTCCGCTCCCGAGGCGACGGCCCGTTCGAACGCCTTGATGGCCAAGTCGGCGCCCTTAACGTCTACGAGCCTTCCGACGGTGAGCACGTTGACCGGCGTCGTATGCGAGTGGCGCTTTGGCTCTGCGGCGACCTCGACCCCGAGGTGTTTGACTACGATGCGCTCTGGCGCGACCCCTGCCGCGACAAGCTGGCCCTTTGTGAACTCCGAGTTCGAGACGTAGACCGCGTGGTGTGAAAGCTCGACGATCTGTTGCCGGTAGTCCGAGCCGTGATAGGGCGTCCCATCGTCGTTGCGAAGGTCGAACGTGGCGTCGAAGCCGTGGAAGTGGACGAAGACCGGCACGTCCAGCTCTTTGAAGAGCGGCAAGTAGGAAGTGGCCAGGGTCCCGTAGTGGCAGAAGACATGCGATATCCTCTCGTCCTTGATGAAGCGTCTCAGTTCCTCATGGCGCAACAGCCAGCTCTTCGCGAAGCGCTCGATGAATCGGCGCCCACGCTTGGTGCGAGCAAGCTCAAAGTGGGGAAGGTCCTCGAGGCTCGGGTCAACCACCCCGATTCCGACTGCGGCGACTGCCGCGACGTGTTCACGAATCCCGTCAATCATCCTACGCAGCCACGTCTCAGAGACGGCTGAGTAGTTGGCCATCATGAACAGGACGCGCACGCTCTGTTCACCGCTCCACTGCGTTTCGGAGGAACCACTCATATGCGCCCTCGAGTCCGGACTCCAGCCGCATTTGTGAGCGCCATCCCAGCGCGTTGATCTTACTGACGTCCATGGTCTTTTCTGGAAACCCGTCCGGCCTGCTCGTGTCCCACTCGATTTTGCCCCTGTGCCCCACGACGCGCTGGATCGTCTCGGCAAGCTCTCTAATCGTGACGGAAGTCCCAGTGCCGACGTTGACGTGGCCCTCGACCCTGTCCTTTCCGAGCAGGAACAAGCACGCGTCCGCGACCTCGTCTGAGTGAAGAAACTCCCGTTTGGGCGAGCCCGTTCCCCAGCAGGTGACGGTCTTGTCGGGCAGGCTCTCGTGGAACCGGCGGACCAGAGCGCCGATCACGTGCGAATCAGTAGGGTGGAAGTTGTCTCCTGGGCCGAACACGTTCGGGGGCATGACAGTGAAGTAGTTCCGGCCGTACTGCCGGCTGATTGCGTCGCAGAGGAAGAGCCCGGCGACCTTTGCGATCGCATAGGGCGCGTTGGTCGGCTCCGGTGGGCCGGAGAGCAGGGCCGTCTCTGGGATGGGTTGCGCGGTCTCGCGCGGATAGATGCAGCTCGAGCCAAGGAACAGCAGGTTGGGGACTCCGGCGAGGTGCGAGCCCCACAAGAGGTTCGACTCGATCACAAGGTTAAGACCGATGAAGTCGGCGGGCTGCGAACTGTTGGCGTGGATGCCGCCGACCTTTGCGGCGGCGGCGACGACGATCTCGGGCCGCAGGTCTTGGAGGAAGCGATATGTGGCGGCCTGGTCTGAGAGGTCCAGCTCGCCGCGAGACCGGACCTCGACGCCCTCGTATCCGCGCGCAACGAGCGCGCGATGGATGGCGGAGCCGACGAGGCCGCGGTGGCCGGCGAGGAAGACCCTGCTATCCCTCTTCAGCGCGGGCATAGAGCTTGAACCCCTTCTCCTTCACCATGCTGTCGCGCCGAGCGGACTCGAGGTCGGCGTCCACCATTTCCTTGACAAGGTCTTCGAACGTGCAGCGAGGCTCCCAGCCAAGCTGTTCCTTCGCCTTCGTCGGGTCGCCGAGGAGGGTCTCGACCTCTGCGGGCCGATAGTAGCGCGGGTCAACTGCGACACGGACCTGGCCGTTCGCGTCAGTGCCGACCTCATCCTTGCCTTCACCGGTCCATGTCAGTGGGACCCCCGCTCGGGCGAAGGCCAAGGTCGCAAACTCGCGCACCGAGTGCTGCTCGCCAGTGGCGAGAATGAAGTCATCGGGCTTGTCCTGTTGGAGCATGAGCCACATGCCCTCGACGTAGTCTCGTGCATGACCCCAGTCGCGCAGCGAACCGAGGTTGCCGAGGAAGAGGCTCTGTTGCAGGCCGACAGCGATGCGCGCGGCCGCGCGGGTGATCTTCCTGGTGACGAACGTTTCGCCACGTATCGGCGACTCGTGGTTGAAGAGGATGCCGTTGCAGGCGTAGAGGCCGTAGGCCTCGCGATAGTTGACCGTGATCCAGAAGGCATAGAGCTTTGCGACGCCATAGGGGCTGCGCGGATAGAACGGCGTCGTCTCCCTTTGCGGCGTCTCCTGGACCTTGCCGAAGAGCTCGCTGGTCGAGGCCTGGTAGAACCTCACTTTGTCCGCGAGACCGAGCACGCGGATCGCCTCAAGCATGCCGAGCGTGCCGATACCGTCCACTTGCGCAGTGTAGTGGGGCTGGTCGAAGCTGACCATGACGTGGCTCTGGGCGCCCAGGTTGTAGATCTCGTCCGGCTGGACCTCTTCGACCACCCGGATGAGCGAGACGCTGTCTGTCAGGTCGCCGTAGTGGAGCGAGAAGGGGAGCCCTTGTTCGTGCTGGTCGTGGAAGAGGTGGTCTATGCGGTCCGTGTTGAAGAGCGAGGCCCGTCGCTTGATCCCGTGGACCTCGTACCCCTTGGCCAGCAAGAACTCGGCCAGGTAAGCGCCGTCCTGCCCGGTGACTCCTGTGATCAGTGCTCTTTTCATGGGTCGGCCTAGTCTGCGGCGCGGGGCAAGTGTACCGAAGCAAGGTTCGGGCCGGGCCCGGCCCATTGGCACGTTAGATGCAGTTTTGGTGTTCTAGTAGAATCAGCCTACTAGACGGCCCTATGGCGCAACAAGCGACCGAGACCATCAATCCCCCGCAAAAGTCCCTGCTTGACAAGGCAGTGGACTTCCTGAAGACGTGCGACCGAGGCTGGCTCTGGCTGACGATCCTGGCGACGCTCGGGATTGGAGCCGCCTTCTGGCCCCTGATCAAGGAACTGCCGCTCATGTGGCTGGGCCTGGGGACATGGGAGGACCGGACGGGAGACGGCTACTATTCGCACGGTCTCCTCGTGCCTCTCATCTCCGGCTATATTATTTACCGCCAGTGGCCCTCCATTAAGGACATCAAGGTCAAACCGGGCTGGATCGCGCTCGTCCCGCTCGCGTTCATCCTCTGGATCCTCTGGGCGGCCGACGCCGTTGACATTCAGCAGATCCGTTCGATCTCCCTCGTCACCGTCATGATGCTCGTCGTTTGGCTCGTGGCGGGCGCGCGCTGGATGTTCGCGCTCGCGCCGGCGATCCTCTATCTGCTCTTCGCCCTTCCTGTCTTTACGGGGTTCATTGACACGTACACGAACGATCTACAGATCGTCTCGACAAAGGTGGCCGCGGTCATCTTGGACGGCATCGGCTACAGCATTTACCAGTCCCAGCCGACCGAGATCCTGATGGACAACTTTGACCTGAACGTCGCCGTGCCCTGTAGCGGCCTGAAGCTGCTCGTCGCGGTCTCTGCGTTCACGGTGTTCTTCATGCTCATCGCAAAGCTCAAGTGGTGGGCGAACGCGCTGATGGTCGCCATCGTCCTGCCGCTGTGCCTCTTCATCAACGGTCTGCGCATCGCGCTGATCGGGATCGTCGGGGAGGAGAACGGCGCGACTGCCGGCCTGGCGTTCCACGACTACAGCGGCTACATCACGCTGCTCGTCTGCTTTTTCGTACTCTTCAAGTTTGCAAAGGTGCTCGGATGGAAGGACTAAAGAAACGCGCTACCGTCGCTGTCGCTGTACTGCTCGTGTCAGGATTCCTGATCGCGTTCACGACGCGGTCGCCCGGTGAGCCAAAGACCGAGCAGTGGATGCTGGAGAACTCGCCGACCGAGTTCGGCGACTACACCATGTACGCCAGCGAGGAGAACCCGCTCTATTCGTACAAGATGGACGAGCGCACCTATAGCCTTCTTGGACCGTTTGGCATCGTCGCGCGCGTCTTTACGAGCAAGACGACCGGAGCGTCTTATGACGCGGTACTGATCGCCAGCAGGAGCAAGGACAGCTTCCACGACCCGCGCATCTGCTTCTCCGCACAGGGCTGGGCGATCGCCGACCAGCGAGAGGAGTCTGTCACGACTAAGACGCGAGGCGTTATCCCGGTCACCATCGTAATCATGGACGGGCCGGACGGGCGAAACAAGCTCGCGGCGTTCCTTTACAAGGGCCCAGGCGGCTACTACAGCAATACGCAGCGAGTCAAGTGGGCGATGTTTATGGAGCAGCTCATGGGAGGCGACGATCTCGACGGAGTTTTCTACAGGTTCATTCCTAACACGGAGGAGAAGGACGCGGCTGAAAAGCTCAAGACGTTCGTCGCCGAGTTTGTTGACGCCGCGAACGGAGCTAGCGACGGTTACTTCTAGCGAGGCCATTGTTAACGAGACTAACGGGGCCGTTCTGTCGTCGCTAAACAAGTAAGCGTAGGGCATGGGCGACAAATCAAACCGCATTCGTCGCGGGTGCCCCGAGGCACCGCGGCTCACAAGGCCCGATGGAGAGCCTCTGCGGCCTATCGCGTTCCTCGACCGCGACGGGGTCGTCAATGCAGACAAAGGCTACGTCCACTCGATTGACGAGTTCGTGTGGATGCCGGGGGCGCTCGAGGCCATCAAGTTCCTGAACGACCGCGGCTTTATCGTCGTCGTCGTGACCAACCAGTCTGGAATCGGGCGGGGCTTTTACGACGAAGAGGCGTTCTTGGAACTCACAGAGTGGATGCTGAGCGAAGTTGATAGGTCGGGCGGCCACGTGGACGTGGTCTATTACTGTCCGCACCACCCGGAGTCGGCAGATCCGCGCTACCTCTCCGCGTGTCGTGCCAGGAAGCCGGGGCCAGGAATGCTCGAGCGCGCCGACGAAGAGTTTGCGATGGACCGTCGGTGCTCGTTCCTGGTCGGAAACCGTGATTCGGACATGGGTGCCGCTAGGGCCTTTGGCATTCCCGGCCACCTGTACGAAGACGGCGACCTGGAGCAGTTCGTGCGAGCGATCGTCGAAGGCTAGTCGGCGAGCTTTCGGACGTCTTGCGCCTTGCTCTTTGGGCAAACGAGCACTTCTTGGTCCGTCACTACGACGATCATGTCGTCGGCCCCAAGGACGTTGACCCTAAGGCCCGAGCTTTCATTGAGGACGACGGACCCGTGGGTCTCGACAAGGCGGCAGTTCCCGCGCCCGACGTTCCCGTCAGAGTCGCCCTCTTGGCCACGGATGAGCGAGTCCCAGGAGCCGAGGTCGTCCCACTTGAAGTCCGCAGACACGACGGCGACGTTCGCCGCACGTTCCATTACGGCGTAGTCAATCGAGGTCGCCTCCACGTCCTCAAACCGCTTCTTTGCCGCGGCGTCGTTGTCCGACGTGACCGCCGAGACGATGTCTTTGATGACCTCAAATGCGGCAGGCTGGGTGCCCTTTAGCTCGCGGATGAACGAGTTGATCGTCCAAAAGAACATTCCAGAGTTCCAAAGGCAGTTGCCGTTGGCCACGAGGTCAATCGCAGTCGCCTCGGCGGGCTTCTCGATGAACCGGCTCGCGTACCACGCGCCGGATCCAAGCTCTGCGCCCTTCTCAATGTAGCCGTACTCGGTCGCCGGACGCGTCGTCGGGACCCCGATCGTCACGAGCGCATCGTTCTCCTCGGCTATTTTGAAAGCCCTGGTTGCAGTGTCTCGAAAGCCGTCGTCAGGCGAGATCATGTGGTCCGCGGTAAGGACCGCGAGTGAGAGGTGGCGCGACATCTGGCCGTACTTGCACATTAGCTGTGCGGTCGCCCAGACGAGTGCGCCAAGCGTGTTGCGCTTGGCGGGCTCTACAAGGATCCGGTTCGGCGAGATCTTGGGCAACAGCGCCTGCGTTGCGTCACGCAGCTCGGGCGTCGTCGCGATGAAGAGGTCCTCTCCCACGAGCGGCTGGATGCGCCCGACGGACTGCTCAAGGAGGGTCTGGTGGGCCGACGCCAGCCGCAAGAACTGCTTCGGCTTTTCGGGCGTCGAGACCGGCCAAAAGCGCGTGCCAGAGCCGCCAGCCATGACAACCGCCGCTCGCCGAAAGCCCATATCCAGACTCTACCATTTGAGCCTCCGAACCTAGGCCCGGTATCCTCTTCGCGATGGGCCGGGCACAAGGCGCGAAGGGCCAGGGCCGAACCTTGGACGTGGCGAAGGTTCTTGACCGGCTAGAGGCGCGCTACGGCAAGGTCGCCTACGAGCGGCGGCTCGAGCCGATGGACGAGCTAGTCTCGTGCATCCTGAGCCAGCACACGACGGACGCGACCTCCTTCCCGGCCTTCTTTCGGTTAAGGGAGAAGTACCCGTCTTGGCAGCAGGTCGTCGCGGCCGGGCCTGCGGGCGTGGCGAGCATCGTCAAGAAGGCCGGCCTTGCGAACCAGAAGGCGCGGAGCATTGTGGGCGCTCTGAAGGAGATTAAGGTCCGAACGGGGGCGTATTCGATTGACCACCTCGCCGACATGCCGATGAGCGAGGCGCGCGAATGGCTCGAGAGCCTTCCCGGTGTCGGACCGAAGACTGCGAGCATCGTGCTGTGCTTTGCGTTTGGAATGGACGCGATCCCTGTAGACACGCACATCTATCGCGTCAGCCACAGGCTTGGCTTCATCGAGAAGCGGGTTGATGCGAACAAGGCGCACGACATGCTGCTGCGCGTCGTGCCAAAGCGCGACGCGTACCGCTACCATGTCCTCCTCATTCAGCACGGTCGGACGCTTTGCAAAGCGCAGCGCCCCCGGTGCGAAGAGTGCGAGTTGAGAGACCTGTGCATGTACTACAAGGAGGAACGGCAGTGAGCGAGTTTGCCGACCCGGAGGCGGCAGCCCGCACTGTCGAGCGCATTAATGCGACGGTTCTTCGGTCCACTGGCGAGTTCGTCGTTCCTGCCGCAGAGTCGTCCAGTCGGCCCGACCAAGCGCTGAGCAACCTCGAGAGGTGGTTGGGTGCGACGACGAGCCCGACGACGTACTTCGACAGCATGGTCACGACGCCGGAGTTCGGTCGGCTCCTGATCGCGCTCTTCGGCGCGAGCCACCAGATTGCCGACGTGCTCGTCCAGAACCCGGAGCTTGCCGCTTCGATCCTCGATCCGAGCGTCCTTCATGAGAGGCCGGACCCGGTCGCACTTTATCGAAACACCAAGTCCCTGCTCGCGGAGAGCACCTCATACTCGCACTCCCTCGACAGGCTGCGGTTCGTCAAGCAGAGCTGGAACGTCCGGATCGCGGCCGCCGACCTCGCCGGGGCATGGCCCGAAGAGAGCGTGTGGCGGGCGCTATCTGACGTCGCCGACGTCCTCGTGGCGTGCGTCGCCGAAATCGTCTGGCAGGACGTCTGCAGACAGCGCAGCCACGAAGGTCCGTGCCCGGTCTCGATCATTGCTATGGGCAAGTTAGGGGGCCAGGAGTTGAACTTTTCCTCCGACGTAGACCTTTTCTACGCGCTGGATGCCGGGGCGGACGAGGACCTGGAAAAGCTGGCGACCCGCTACTGCGAGTCGCTCAACAGGGCGCTGGCCGACCGCATGGGGCGCGGCTCGTTGTACCGCGTGGACCTTCGGCTGCGGCCCTATGGATCGCGCGGCCCGCTCGTGCCGCAGCTTGGGAGCGTCGAGAGCTACTACGCGAGGTACGCCGAACCATGGGAGCACCTCGCCCTTGTGAGGAGCCGCGTCATCGTCGGATCTGCAGTGACCCGGGCGCGATGGGCGGCAATGCGGTCGGCTACTTGCTTCAAGCCGCAGCGAGGAGAATGGGTCATCCAAGACCTGCTCAAGGTGCGTGTGCGGATGGAGGAGGCGAGCGCCGACTCGGACCTCAAGCGGGGCTCTGGCGGGATCCGCGACATCGAGTTCCTCACGCAGATCCTCCAACTGCTCTTCGCAAACGCGCATCCAAGCGTGGACGAGCTCTCGACGTGCGCCGCGTTGCGTGCGCTGGCGAGCGAAGGCGTCTTGGACAAGCGCGCTGCGGACGAACTCGTCGCTGCCTACACGTTTCTGCGCCAGGTCGAACACCGCATCCAGCTCCTCGGCGACCAACAGACGCACTCATTGCCGTCAGATCTCGGCGCGAAGCTCGAACTTGCGCGGCGCACAGGCTTTGCAACGCTCGATGCGTTCGAGGCGGCGCTTGCGATGCACCGCTCACACGCGAAGGACTGGTATCAAACCCTGCTCAGGTCTGCACAAACGCAAGAGCACTCCGCGCGAGAAGCGGTGCTGGCGACAGCAGGCGATGCGGCGCCCTTGCTCGCCCGCTGGATTGACGGTCTGCCTGCGAGTGCGGACTTCTACGAGAGCCTCACAGAAAACGAGTCCAGCCTAAGCCGCGCGTTGGCGGTCGTCGAGAGGGCGCCGGCCCTGTTTCCAATGCTACAAGAGTACGTCGCAGTGACCGAGCAAGTGATGACAGGGGAAGTCCTAGAGCCTCTCCAATCCAGTCCCTCGATTGATCTCGGTGCGCGCGGCCACGACTCAGCAGCAAAGACGATCAGGACGTCATGGCTGCGCGCGGCTGTGCGCTTCTCGCTTGACGCTGATCTCGACTTCGGCGCAGAGGCCTCGGCGGCCCATGACGCCGCGCTCCTGGCGGTCACGCAGAGGTGCAAAGCGCCGTTCCAAATCATCGCGCTTGGCAGCTACGGGGCGAGGGAAATGGCGCTGTACTCCGACCTGGACGTGCTCTTTTACAGTCCAGAGAGCGGCGATCACGAGGCGACGGAGAAGGCGGCCCAGGACGTGCTCTCGACCGTGCAGTCCCTGCGACGGGCCGGGGCGCCGATTGAACTCGACATCAGGCTCCGGCCCGAAGGGAAGAAGGGCAGGCTCGTCGTCAACGACGAGCTCCTTCGCAGCTACGACGAGCGCACGATGGAGCCGTGGGAGCGTCTGGCGCTGGGGAGGGCAAGGTGCGTCCAACGCGGAGCGATGGTTCCCAAGGCGCTCGAAAACGCCGCTTTTGGCCGCCCGCTGGATTCGACGGTTCTCGAGTCGCTGACCAGGATGAAGCGGCGCGTCGAGACAGAGCGGGTCCCAGTCCAACACAGGAACCGGCACATCAAGCTGGGCCCTGGAGGGCAGGACGACGTCCTGTGGCTAGTACAGCTCCTCTGGTGGCGGCACTATGGGTCGCTGGGCTCCCACCCCACGTCTGTGCCCGACCGGCTCAACGCCCTAACCGCGATCGGGCAGCTCACAACGGTCGAGGTGGGCGAGCTGGCAGACGCTTGGAATTTCCTGCGCGGCGCCCGGCTGCGCTTGGCGCTGCTCGGCTACAACGACGAAGTGCTTCCAGAGAACCCGGATAGACTCGACAGGTTCGGATCAGTGGCAGGAATCGGCAGCGCCAACGACGTGCTGTCCCTCTTCGAGCACCACAAGAGGAGGGTGCGCGGCCACTTTGAGGCGGTCGTGGAGCGACTGAAGGCATAAATGGACTACGCGATCTTCGCCCTCCTCTCGTACGTCCTGGGCTCGGTCCCGTTCGGAGTCCTGGTCGCGCGCTTGCACGGCATTGACCTGATGGCCGTCGGAAGCGGGAACACGGGAGCGACGAACGTCACGCGCGCCCTTGGCTGGAAGCTCGGGCTCGTCGTCTTTGTGCTCGACGTCGCCAAGGGCGCGGCCCCTCCCGTCGTCGCCTT
>JBBDXG010000009.1:0-34413 GCA_040902435.1 Fimbriimonadaceae bacterium | reverse complement strand
CGGACACCGCGCTCTTCAACTTCGCCAAAGGACCGATGCTCGACGAGCTGCTCGGCCCGAACGCTGAGCCCGCGTTCCGCGCGAGCGTTGACGGCAGGCTGCTCACGGTGTTCCTGGTCGGTTGGGCGCTCGGCGGGCTGGTGTTCGGGATGCTCGCGGACAAGTGGGGTCGGACGCGGACGATGGTGCTGACGATCCTCGTCTACGCGTCCTTTACGGGGCTGACGGCGCTGTGCAACACGTGGGAGCAGGTCGCGGCGGTGCGGTTCGTCACCGCGCTGGGGATCGGCGGCGAGTGGGCCGCGGGCGCGGCGCTGGTGGCCGAGGTCTTCCCCGACCGCGCGCGCGCACCGGCCGCCGGTTTCTTGCAAAGCGCGGCGGCGTTCGGGCCGGTGTTCGCCGCGCTGGTGAACTTTGGGATCGGGCCGGAGCACTGGCGGTGGCTGTTCGTCGTCGGGATCGCACCGGCGCTGGTCTGCGTCGTGATCCGGATGTGGGTGAAGGAGCCGGAGCGGACCGTCGTTGCGCCGCCGTTGTCACCGTATCCGTGCGGCGAGGCGTTGTCGCAGACGGGTCGCGCAGGAGCGGGACCCTCCATGTCCGAAAAGCGCGGCGACCTGCGCGAGCTGTTCGGCGATCCTGTCTTACGGCGCAACGCCCTGGTGGCGCTCGTGCTCGGTGTCGTTGTGATCGCGGGCGCGGCGAACGTCTCGTACTGGCTGCCGAACCTCGTCGAGCAGACCGGCACCGGGCTGAGCGCGGAGGCGGTGCAGGACCGCAAGTCGGTGGTGACGATGGTGATGCACATCGGAACCCTGGTCGGCGTGCTCGCGATGCCGTGGCTCTGCGAGCGGATCGGGCGGCGGCTCGCGCTCGGTACGTTCATGGTGCTGTCGCCCGTGTCGGTGTGGCTCGCGACGCAGGCGAGCGGGACATGGGAGGGGCTTTTGTGGGCGTCGCCGTTCATGTCGCTGTTCTCGATCGGGATCTCTGCGGGGCTGGTCCTTTACTTTCCTGAGCTCTTCCCTTCGCGCCTTCGCGCGACGGGCGCTGGGATCGCGTACAACGTCTCGCGCGTCTTCGCGGCCGGCATTCCGCTTTTGACGGCGGTGTGGATGGGAACGGACTTCAGCGTCTCGAAGGGCGTGGCGACGACGGCGCTCGTTCTGGGCCTAGGCGTGCTCGTGCTGCCGTTCGCCGTGGAGACGAAGGGGAAGCCGCTGGAGGGGTGACGGGTTGCCCGCTTCGCTGTGACGGGAGACGGGGCGCAAGATCGGAACACGGACAAGCCTTGATTCACCGCAGGCGCGAATTGATCTGTGTGAGGCGGGCCCGTCCGTGCCACCCTCATTGGGTTGCCCGCTACGCTGTGACGAGTGACGCGCCTCAGACTTGGGCCATGCGTCGCCCATCTCCCATCTCCCTTCCACCGTCACAGCGAAGCGGGCAACGGCTCTGCCGGCTACGCCTGCCGCAGCGGCTCGAGCAGCATCTCTTTCGTATAGACGAAGTCGTCACGCTCGTAGTTGGCGAGCTCGAAGTCCTCGCGCAGGACGATCGCGCCGGTAGGGCAGGCGTCCTGGCAATAGCCGCAGAAGATGCAGCGCAGCATGTTGATCTCGTAGCGGGCGGCGTAGCGCTCGCCGGGCGAGAAGCGCGCCTCGTCGGTGTTCTCGGCAGACTCGACGTAGATGCACCGCGCGGGGCACGCGCCCGCGCAGAGCGAGCAACCGATGCACTTTTCGAGCCCCGAGTCGTAGCGCGCGAGGACGTGCCGCCAGCGCGTGCGGGGGAACTGTTCCCTCCTCTCTTCCGGATACTGGATCGTGACCTTCTTCCGTTTGACGCGCATCGCGGTGATCGCAAGGCCCTTGAGGATCGGCTTTGCGACGTCGCGGAACGGGTTGAAGCCGCTCACTTTCCTGCCCTCGCCTTGAGCCGTTTGTCCATCATGGCGTCGTTCTCCAGGTCGCGCGGCTTGGTCTCTGTGAGCTGCAGCTCGCTGAACGAGCCCTTCGGGCGCTTGATCTTCTGCTGCAGCTTGATGACGCCGTACAACAGCGCGTCCGGAGACGGCGGGCAACCGGGGACGTAGACGTCCACGGGCACGACCTGGTCCACTCCCTGCACGATCGCGTAATTGTTGTAGACGCCGCCGCTGGATGCGCACGCGCCCATGCTGATCACCCACTTGGGCTCTGGCATCTGGTCGTAGATCTGCCGTAGCACGGGGGCCATCTTTTTGCTGACGCGCCCGGCGACGATCATGACGTCGGCCTGTCGCGGCGTCGCGCGGAACGCCTCGGACCCGAAGCGGGCGAGGTCGAAGCGCGAGGCGACGGTGGACATCATCTCGATCGCGCAGCAGGCGAGCCCGAACGTGAGGGGCCACAGCGCGTTCGCGCGGGCCTGGCTGACCAGTGTGTCTAGGCTAGTCAGGATCACGCTTCCGCCCTTCTGCGTGTCCCCGATGACCGGGGTCGCGCTGTCGTGCATGACGATCGTCTCGACTCGCTTGGGCATCGGTTCAATTCTACCTACGCGCCTTTCGTCCGAGCGTGCTTATACCGGTGGCTCGGCGTAGTAGGAACGTCCGACCGGCTCTTCCCTGTCAATCAAGGGCGTTCCTGCGCCGGGCATCGCGGGGATCGGCGTGCCCTTTCGATATCCGTTCGGCATGGGCGGCAGACTTGTTCCTGAGTAGGTTTGCACAATCCCCGAGGGGAGCAGGATGAAGTCGCGCTCTGGGTCGAGCTGCGGCCGTTGTGCGGCCGAGAGCGTCAATAAACAGATCGCGGCGAGCATGGCCACATTGTACGACAGGTCAGTACCAGATCGCCATTTTCAAGCCCTTGGAGTCGCGCCGCGGGGCCGTCGGGAGCGACTCGGCGATGCCGGCGGCGATCCGCCATGCGGTCCACGTCGCGGCGAAGGCGTCGAGGATGTCGTCGTCCGCGACGGACTTTGGCAGGAACTCGCGTGCGAACTCGAATGCGAAGCGGCCGAAGAACGACACGACGAGGTCCTTTCGGAGCGCCGAGCCCTCGCCTGAGCGCTTCGGGTGCTCGAGGGGAGAGCCGTTCCACGCCGCAAAAGAGACCTCGGGATGCGCCTCGAACACGCACTCGAGGAGGCGCGCGTCTTTGAGCAGCTCGTCCTCGACGCTACGGATCTTGGGGACGATCGCAAAGGTCTGCTGCGTGATCCCTTTGTCCTGGGCCTCTCTCGACCGCGCGTTCGCGGCTTCATAGTCGTCGCACTCCAGCACGGCGCGGACAGGCGCGGGAAAGACGCTCGACGCCCGCGGGCCGATCATGCCGCGCGCGAGCACGTCGCACTCGCGCGGCCCGGAGTCCGTCAGTCCGATCGGGATGTCGATCGCGATCGCGTCCGGCAGCGGGGCCAGCTCGCGCAGCGATTCGATGACTTTGACTTCGAGGGCCCCGTCCTCGCTGTGTCGGACCGTGGCCCAGCCTTCTCCGCAACCGTCAACGCCGACGACGCTTCGCATCCCGTTACCTTATCACGCCCGTCGGTTTTGGCGTCGCGGGGCGTGCGCCCGACCGCTAGCGTTTTCCTAGCTTTTTCTCTCGCGGTGCAAGGGGCTGCACTATACTCGCCGCCGAGTGACTGAGCTGGCGCGGCGAGCCTGGCCGAGGGGCAGCCTGAGGGTCGCACCTGAAAGAAATGCCAGGTTGTCGAACCAATCGCACCTCGGCGAAATCGGATAGGCTAAAGTATCTTTGCTTGCTAAGGCCTGACGATAGGCTCAAGGCCTTGTAGGAGCAATTATGAGACCATCTTTCTCGTTTGGATCGCGCTACGGTCGGCTGTTGGGGCTTGCTTTGGGCCTGGCGGCCACCGGTACCGCTTATGCGGGCGTTTACACCTTCGGCTTGGGCAGTTTCGGCCCATTTGACAACACGACCGGCTCGACCCACAACTTCGCGGTTGCGGCGGACGGCCCCGTGCGCGGTTACTACGTGAGCGGCGACTGGACCCGTAACACGGGCACAAGCGCGGCTTCCTTGATGCGCACGATCATCGGCGACGGCACGACGACCTGGGCGGCGGCGCACATGGGTGGGCACACGACCTCGACGGTCACCGCATGGACGTTTGGCCAGTTCTCGAACCGGGCGAACAACAGCGCCTTCAATGACCCCGCGACGCCGGCCGGCGGTCTGACTGGCAACATCTTCTCTGGCAACGCGAACGCGAACTACTCGCTCACGTTCCGTTCGGGCTCTGCCACGATGACATCGAGCATGGCGAACGCCAGCGCACACCTGCTCACCGACGCGGTTGCGCCGATGTCCGGCGACCTGAACTCGCCCCAAGGAACATTTGCACGGCCAATCACCCTGACGACGCAGCAGACCTTGACAACGTACCGCTACAACGCGCACAGCTTTGTGGCCCCGACGAGCGGCACTTTCATGGTCGCAGGCAACTGGTTCGCCGGTCCAGCCTCGACAAACTTCTACGATGGCCACTTGGAGCTCTATGAAGGTTCGTTCGACCCGAACAACCCCTTGCTCAACCTCGTTGGAGTAGATGACGACGGGATGCCGGTTCCGCCCGGCGTGAGCATATTCAACTCCTCGGCCATGTGGCTCAACCTCACCGGCGGCCAGACGTACATCGCGGTCGCTACGACGTTCGCCTCCGGTTCGACGGGAGCCGTGAACCCGTACAGCCTCTATGTCGCCGGCCCTGTGCCCGAGCCGGCGACGATCGCGTTCCTCGGTTTCGGCGTAGCGGCCTTGGTCGCTCGGCGTCGGCGCGGGCGCGCCTGAACGATCCTGACGACGGGCCGCGCCAGTGCGCGGCCCGTCGTCGTTTTTCTTGCGTCTCTTCGCGGTGGGCTTTGAACCTGAGGGGCCGTTTTAAGGCCGTTTTTTTGGGGATCGGTCAGACCGGGCAGATCGGACGCTTCTTCCCCCATAACTATAGGATACCACCATACGGTGACTGTTTGTCAAGTTTATTTTAGCAAAATAGGACAGAAGGACTAGGGAGCTCGGAAGTGCGGGGTTCGGCGGCCGTCTCCCGGTCTGCCGCAGTGGTGCGGTCGTCGGGACGGGTCACACGCGCGCGGCCAGACCGGGAGACGGCCGGTGCTGGGCGGCGGGAGCCGGAGTATGTTCTCGAGGAGGGCCCGCGGGACGCCTAGTTGTTCGTAGTGCGGTCCAACGGCCTGCACTCCGAACTGAGGCCAACGGTCCGCGACTACGCCTTCGCGCCGGCCATGCTTTTGGCGGACGCAAGGATGTTCACGGTGTCCACAGCGATGTCGGTCAGTGTTCCGTTCGCAGTGGACTCTTCTTCCAGGGTCTCGTGGAGGATCTCAGCCTGGTCGAAGTAGCCTAGGGACTTGGAAAAGGCCCTCGCCGTTCCGTACGCGGCCATCTCGTAGTGTTCGATGCGCTGGCAGGCACCGATGATGGCGGCGTCGCGCACGGCGCCCTTCTCGATCTCCTTGATCGCGTGCTCGCCCTCCTTCAGAAGTCCCTTCATCGCTACGCAGGTCTTCTCCTTGGGTTTTTCGCCCAGGAGTTCGAAGACGCTCTTGAGTCGCTTGACGTGGCCCTTGGTCTCGGTCAGGTGTGACTTCATCGCGTCACTGAGTTCCTTCGTCTTGACCGCGTCAATGATCTTGGGCAGTGCTTCGACGAGCTGGTTCTCCGCGCTCAGGAGGTCTTGGAGTTCTTCGACATAGAGGTCCTTGAAAGTCGTGTTTTTCATTTTGTGTCACCCGTCGGCCCACCGTACTCTTGGACTGCGGAAGCGCGCCAGTCTCATGTTTGTTGTCCAACAATTGTTAGACACGTCGGGCCGTCGGGCCGCGTGACGCGGGCTCGAACGGTACAATCTGCGACCTGGGCAATCGCCTGGCAGATTTGGCGCGGCGGCTTGTCGAGATCGGGCCGCTGCGAGAGACCCTTGGTGAACTCGAAGGCCGTCAGACATGGGAGTCTGTGGCGGTCGAGGCCCGCCCTCTTTTAATTGCCTCTGCGTGGCACGCGGCGAGGGGCGGAGGGTCAAGGGTCGGGGATCAAGAGGACGCGCAGGAGCGCGTCCCTCCGTTCAAAGCGCTGGTCGTTGCGAACAACTACGACCGCGCTCTGCAGTGGCAGGCACGGCTTCGGCTTGCGGGGGTGCCGGAAGACCAGATCAAGCTGCTGCCGAGCGGGCTGAGCGTGCTCTTCGAGGACGCATCTCCGGAGACGGTCGCACTGTCGGACCGGATCGGTGCGCTGAAGTTCCTGATCGGCGAGGAGCCGGGCTTCGTGATCGCGACCCCGCAGGCGGCGCTGGAGCGGACGCTCCCGCCGGAGGACCTGCGCGCGGCGTTCGTCGCCGTGCGCCCCGGCGAGGAGACGGACCAGGACCACCTGATCGCAAAGCTACAGCGGCTTGGGTACGAGCACAACGAGCCGGTGCGCCTGCCGGGGACGTTCTCTCGCCGCGGCGGGATCGTGGACGTCTTCCCGATGGGTTTCGAGCGGCCGGTCCGGATCGAGTTCTTCGGCGACGAAGTCGAGAGCCTGAGGTGGTTCGACCCGAACACGCAGCGGTCTGTGTCTGTGCTTGCGTCGCTCGAGATCGCGCCGAGCCGCGAGACGATGCTGCCGCTGGACGGCCACGAGTTCCGCGAGATGCTCGAGCGCACGGTGCTCATCGAGTCGTCTCGGCTGTCGTCCGAGGCGGCGGCGCGGTTGGAGTCGTTGGTCTCCGCCGACTCGCGCGCCCTGGAGCAGCGCGTGTTCTTCGACCGGCTGGACCTGTACCGTCCGCTGATCCACCCGGAGTCGTCCTGTGCGATTGACCTGCTCGGCGAAGAGGGCCTGCTGGTGTTGGACGAGCCTTTGGAGCTGGAGGCGACGGTGGCGCGCGCCGAGGAGGAGTTCGGGCAGGCTCTGGCCGCCCGAGCGAAGCGGGGCGAGATCCTGAGCGCGACGACGAACGACTACGTGCTTCCGCCGGAGCACTTCGGCTTGTTTTCGAACACGCTTTCGTTGACGGCGATGAACGGGCTGCCGTCGTGGTTGGAGCGTGGCGAGGTGACGGAGATTGGGGCGGAGTCGCTAGCCGGTTATCGCGGACATGCGACAGCGCTGACGAAGGCGATCCAAGGCTGGATCGCGGACGGGCTTTCCGTGGTGGTGGCGACCGACCAGCCGTCGCGTGCGACGGCGGTGTTGTCGCAGGTGGATATCCGTCCGACGGACCAGGAGGACGTGATGGCGCCGGGGCTGCACTTGGTGGAAGGCAACCCGGCGGGCGGGTTTGTTCTCTCGCAGGGCCCAGCGACAGGTGCCCCTCACCCCCAACCCCTCTCCCCCGGAGGGGAGAGGGGAGTTGTGCTTTTGACCGACCATGAGCTGTTCGGGGTCGCGAGACTCAAGCTGCCGCAGAGGAAGTTCCGCGAGGGCGTCCCGATCTCGAACGTTCTCGACCTCAAGCCAGGGGACTTCATCGTACACATCAACTTCGGGATCGGCGTTTACCGCGGCCTGGTGAAGCGCAAGGTGGACGGCGTCGAGAAGGAGTTCCTGTTCATCGAGTACAAGGCGCCGGACAAGCTGTACGTGCCTGCGGACCAGTTGGACCGGGTGCAGAAGTACCTCGCTCCGGAGGAGGCGCCGCCGAAGATCAACCGCCTGACGGGCGGCGATTGGCGCAAGGCCGTGGCCCGCGCGCGCGAAGAGGCGCGCGAGTTCGCGCGCGAGCTGATCAAGCTCTACGCGGCGCGAAAGGCGGTGGTGCGGCCAGGGTTCGGGCCGGACTCGGTGTGGCAGTCGGAGATGGAGCACGGGTTCCCTTGGGTGGAGACCCCGTCGCAGCTCGAGGCGATCGAGGACGTGAAGCGGGACCTCCGCAGCGACAACCCGATGGACCGGCTGGTGTGCGGCGACGTGGGGTTTGGAAAGACCGAGGTGGCGATCCGCGCGGCGTTCAAGGTCGTGCAGGCCGGCAAGCAGGTGGCGATGCTGTGCCCGACGACGATCCTGAGCGAGCAGCACGCGCGGTCGTTCGCGGAGCGGCTCGCGCCGTTCCCGACGAAGATCGCGGTGCTCAACCGTTTCGTACACGCGGCGGAGCGCCGGAAGGTGCTCGAGGGGCTGGCCAAGGGGAAGGTTGACGTGGTGATCGGGACCCACGCCCTGCTAAACGAGGAGATCAAGTTCAAGGACCTTGGTCTGCTTGTGATTGACGAGGAGCAGAAGTTCGGCGTTAAGCACAAGGAGTCGCTCAAAAAGCTTCGCGTCAATGTGGACGTGCTGAGCATGTCGGCGACTCCAATCCCCCGCACGCTGAGCATGGCGATGATGCACATCCGCCAGATGTCGGTGATCAACGACCCGCCGCCGGGTCGGTTGCCGATTCGGACGTTCGTGCGGCCGTACGCCGACGAGGTCGTGCGCGAGGCCGTGCTGCGCGAAATGGCGCGCGGCGGTCAGGTCTTTTACGTCTTCAACCGCGTGACCGGGATCCAGCACGTTGCGGAGCGGCTGCGAAAGCTGGTGCCGACGGCGAGGATTGCGGTCGGCCACGGCCAGATGGGGGAGCAGGCGATCGAGCCGGTGATGATGGGGTTCTTGAACGGGGAGATAGACATCCTGGTGAGCACGACGATCGTCGAGAACGGTCTGGACATCTCGAACGCGAACACGCTGATCGTGGAGAACTCGGACATGTTCGGCCTGTCCCAGCTCTATCAGCTCCGTGGGAGGGTCGGTCGCTCGGACAGGCAGGCGTACGCGTACTTGCTTTACCAAGGTGCGAAGGCGCTGACGGAGAACGCGTCCTCGCGGCTCTCTGCGCTGCAGGAGTTCAGCCAGTTGGGAAGCGGGTATTCGCTGGCCTTTCGCGACCTGCAGATCCGCGGTGCCGGAGACCTCCTCGGCGCGAAGCAGAGCGGACAGATGAGCGCTGTCGGGTTCGACCTGTACGCTCAGCTCGTGGACAGCGAGGTGAAGTACCTGAAGGCGGCGGCGGACGGTTCGCCGTTGCACGTCTTGGACGATCCATTGGAGGGGCTGGAACCGCTGCCTTCCGTGGACCTTCCCGTCGTCGCACTGATCCCCGCCGCCTACATCGAGGAGGAAGGGCAGAGGCTCTATTACTACAAACAGCTGATGACCTGCCGCGACTCGCGCGAGCTTTTCGAGACGGAGAAGGAGATCGAGGACCGCTATGGGCACCTTCCCGCGCCGGTGCGGACCGCTGTCGCGGTGATGGAGTGCCGCTTGCGGTGCCGGTCGGCCGGGGTGCGGTCGGTCGTGGCTAAGGAAGGGCGGCTCGCGATCGAGTTCCAGGCGGAGCACCTGCCCTCGCCGCGCGCGTTCAGCATCCTGGCCTCGAGGAACCGACAGGCGATCCTGTCGAACGAGCGTTATTCGTGGCCATATAGCGGTGACGCGCTGGCGGCCTGCCGTGGGTTTTTGGAGGCGATCGAAGTGGCCCTAGGGGAGGTTTCCGAGCAAAGGGCGGCCCTCGGCCAGTCATCTAGTTAGAAAAAAGCCTTGCAGACCCTGGCGATTCCGGTCTTATCGGGTGACAATATAGGCTAGAGGGAACGGCAACTATGCGTGGGCAGAAAAGGGCGTTTACACTCATCGAACTGTTGGTCGTGATCGCGATCATCGCAGTCCTGGTGGCGATGCTCGCCCCGGTGCTGGCCGCAGTGAAGTCGGCTGCGCTACAGGCGGTGGCGGGCCGGGCGGCCAGCCAGGTGTACCTTGCGACGAACCTCTACATGGCGGACCACGACGACACGTTCCCGCCTGCGATGTACCTTTTCGGCGACGGCCAGTGGCTGACGTGGTTCGGCAGGCAGACGGGCGAGGCGGAGTTCGACATTTCTCAGGGGATCATCGGCCCGTATCGGGCGAAGGCGAACTTCCGCGACCCGACGCACCAGTACGCGCAGAACTATCTGGGCGACCAATCGGGGTTCGGTTACAACTACGGCTTCATCGGCAGCGACTTCCACATCACCGGCAATTACCAGAACTTCCCTGTCTGTGAGAACCCGGCGCGGAGCACGGAGATATCGCAGCCTTCGACGACCGTGATCTTTGCGACCTCCAGCTTCTTCAAGGCGCCTTGGCTTGCAGGGGGCGACGGCCTTACGTACGACTTTGGCTTCATTGATCCGCCGGACTATTGGGCCGGGAACCCGAACGTGGACTTTCGGCACTTTGGCAAGCGGAAGGTGGTCGAGGGGGAGAACGTGGTGAGGAACGAGGGGAGGGCGATCGTGCTCCATGCCGACGGCAACATCCGGGTGAGGAGGGAGAGCCAGATCGAGCCTGACTCTTTCCGCCGCACAGTTCGCTAGAAACCTGAGTTCTTCCGGTCCGCTGCGCCGTCCCCTTTGATAGCGATGCCCGACGATGCCGGCGGACAGACCACAGCAGAGCCCATTGACGTCTCGCAGACGTTGGCCCAGACCCTGGACTTCTTTGCGGCCCTGGCCTGGCAGAAGCTCGGGCTGCAGCACGACTTCGCCACTGGCGCGATCGCTATGGACCTGGGGCAGGCGAAGCTGGCCATTGACACGGCGGCTGCGCTCGCTTCGGTCCTTGAGCCGGAGCTCGACGACGAGGACAAGCGGAACGTGCAGAACCTCGTTCGAGACCTGCGGATCAACTACGTCGAAAAGTCAGGAGCCAAGACTTGAGCCTTCAGAAACTCACGCCCGCGCCCGTCGAAGCCCTTTCGTTGACATCCCCCTCTCAGACTTGTGGGACTGTGCCGGTCCCGCAAACAGAGTGCGTCGCAGCGTTCCTCGACGATCTGCGCGCGATGTGCGCGCTGATAGACGAAGCGGGGCGGTACGGGGCCACTCCGGCGATGGGCGCGGAGTACCGGCGGCTGAGGAGCCGGTTGGCGCGGGGGTTTCAGGACGTCTCGAAGGAGCTGCCGGACGGTGCGATGGCTGCTGAAGGGTTCCACGGGTGCGGGTTTGAGATGATCCTCGTCAGCTACGACCTCGACGCCTTGGTCCGCGGCTCCGGGCGCAGGGCGGTGGAGCGGCTGTCGCAAGTCTGGCGGGCCGTGCACGCGGCCGTGAGCGGGGACTGACGCGTGTTCGACGCCGCGGCGGTCGTGCGGCAGTGGGAGTCGTTCTATCCGGAGCGCTATTGGGTTGACGAAGCGCTCGTGAGTTTAAACACGCTCGACTGTCCGCTCTTCTTGCCTGAGCAGTCTGTCGTGGACGACGGCGGGTTTGTGCTGCTGAAGCTGTCGGCGGCTGGGCGGGCGTGGGAAGGGGGCGCAGCACCGACGGCTCACGTCTCGGCTCTGGGCTTCTCTGGCCCTGAGGAAGGAAGGCGGCTGCTCGAGCGTGCGCGTGCGTCGCTCGCCGAGCACGGGATCGTGCGATGGCAGTTCGGTGGGGACTGGCGTCATTTCTTCCCTGGCGTTCCTGCCGAGTGCGACGAGCTCGCGCGGCTCTTGTCGTCTTGCGGGTTCGAGAAGAAGGAGGCGCAGTACGACGTGGAGCGGGACCTGCAGGGGTACGAGCCGCCCGTGCAGACCTCTGGTTTCGCGCGGCAGTGTGCCGCTGGGGAGGCCGGTGCTCTCGACTCGTTCTTGGCGCGCGAGTTTCCCGGCCGTTGGCGCCGCGACGTGATGGACAAGTTCGCCGAGGACCCATCGAGGATCTTCGGGCTGTTCTTGGACGGGGCGTGCCAGGGGTTTGCGATGACGCAGATGGACGGCGACACCAATCGGCGGGCCGGCGCAGTCTGGTCCAGGGACCTGGGGCCGTCGTGGGCGGCGCTGGGGCCGATCGGTGTCTCTTCCGCGCTGCGTGGAAGAGGGCTCGGGCACGCGCTGCTCGGTGCGGCACTGTGTTCGCTGCGCGACCTCGGGGCGAGGCGGACGATCATTGATTGGACGACGCTGACGGAGTTCTATGGCGCGCACGGGTTCGTCGTAACGAGGGAGTACGCGACGTACTCCGGGCAAGTCTAAAGTCGAAGGTCGAGAGGCTCGACTCGGTACTATCTCTTGCGAATGAAGCTTCACGAGTACCAGAGCAAGGAGCTGTTTGCAAAGTTCGGCGTGCCGGTGCCGGCCGGCGATGTGACGAGGGACCCGGAAGAAGCGCGCAAGATCGCCGAGAGGCTCGGCGGAAAGGTCGTCGTCAAGGCGCAGGTGCTGATGGGCGGGCGCGGAAAGGCGGGCGGCGTGAAGCTCTTCGACAACGCGAACGACGCCGCTACGTTCACAAAGGAGCTGATCGGCAAGAAGCTCGTGAGCGTGCAGAACCCTGCCGGCATGGTCGTAGAGCTGGTGCTTGTCGGTGAACAGATCACGATCGCAGAGGAGTACTACCTGGGCGTGCTGCTCGACCGCGCTGCGCAGAAGCTCGTGGTGATGGTGAGCAAGGAGGGCGGCATGGACATCGAGCACGTCGCAGAGACGAAGCCGGAGGCGATCGTGCGGATCCACGTGGACCCTGTGTGGGGGCTCGAGGACTTTGAAGTGCGCGACGCGGTGCTGAAGGCCGGGCTTCCGGCAGCGGCGCAGAGGCAGGTCACTGCGATGGTGAAGGCGCTCGTGAGGCTGTACATCGAGAGCGACGCGGACCTGGTGGAGGTGAACCCCGTCGCATTGACGCCGGACGGCAAAGTGATCGCCGCGGACGCGAAGGTCTCGATTGACGACAACTCGATGTTCCGCCACCCGGAGTACAAGCAGCAGGCGGACGACGCGATGGAGGACCCGTTGGAGGCGGAGGCGGCGACGCTCGGGATCGCGTACGTGCGGCTGGGCGGCGACATCGGGATCATCGGCAACGGCGCGGGGCTCGTGATGTGTTCGCTGGACGAGGTGAGCGCTGCGGGCGGCAGGCCCGCGAACTTTTTGGACGTCGGCGGCGGCGCACAGGCCGACCGCGTCAAGCAGTGCGTCGAACTGGTGCTGAAGGACACGAACGTCAAGGGGCTGCTGATCAACATCTTTGGCGGGATCACGCGCTGCGACGAGGTCGCGCGCGGGATCCTCGCGGCGTTCGCGCAGCTCGACGTGAAGATCCCGGTCGTCGCGCGGATCGAGGGGACGGCGGCGGAAGAGGGGTTGCGCATCTTGCAGGGCTCTGCGATCGTCGGTGCGAAGACGATGCAAGAGGCCGCAAAGCGGGTGGTCGAGCTCTCGTACGCGTAGCCCCTCCCCGCGACACGATTCATTCGCGGAGAGGGGAGCCGGATTCAGTCGCCGACGATGCCTGCCGCCATCCATAGAACGAGGTAGGTCGGCCTGAGACGGTCGGCCTTGAAGAGCGGGTCCTGTTCGACGAGCTTCTTCGCTTTCTCGATGTCCTTGTGCTTGAAGATCAGGATGCCCCGCATTTCGCCGTCTTCCAAGAACGGGCCGGCGATCCCGAGCTCACCTGAGTCCTTCATGGCGAAGATGTGCTTCAGGTGCGCGGTCTGGAGCTCGCTTCCCTCTTTGTCGGACATTGGCGACCTCTCTGTTCCCAGATCGAGGACGACGAACACATAGCTCTTCATCTCTTCTGGCGTCTTCCACTTCTTGACGGAGCCCTTCGTCGTCGCCCACTTGCGCACCTCGACGCGCAACCGGTCTGCCTTGACGAACGGGTCGTTCGCAAACTCCTTGACGACCTCCTCCTTGGTCTTGAACTTGTCGCCTTTCAAGATCACGATCCCGCGCCTGTCTTGCGTCCCTTCGAACGGCCCGGCGGCGACGGCCTTGCCTTCATCAACAAGGCGGTTGAGGTTGCCGAGGTGGCCCTCCATGGCCTTTGCGCGGGCCGCATCGTCGGCGGTCTCCTTGTTCTCGCCGCGGACGAAGTAGACGAACCAAAAGTTCTCAAGCTCGATCTTGGGGTGCTCTTGCGACATGGAGGCACCGTAACAAAGGCACAGCAGACATGTGAGCAGGACTTTCATGCCCTATTATGCACCGCGCATCCGGTCTCGCGGTTCCTAGACCTTGTACGTGTAGTCCCCGCGGTGCGCGTCCTCGATGTAGCGCGCGAGGAGGTCCACTGAGGCTTTCAGGTCCTTCTTGTGGACCGTCTCGTTGACCGTGTGCACGTACCTCGTAGGGATGGAGAGCGTGAACGAGGGGACGCCGCCGTTCTGTCGCTGCACGCCGCCCGCGTCGGTGCCGCCCATCGGCAGGACCTCGATCTGGTGCGGCACCTTGTGCTTCTTCGCCAGCGCGAGGAAGTGCTGGTACAGCTTGGGGTGACAGATGAGCGAGGAGTCCATGAACTTGATCGCCGTTCCGTCGCCGAGGCGCGTTACCGCCAGCTCGTCGGGTATCCCCGGAATGTCGTTTGCGAGCGTAATGTCAATGGCGACGCAGACGTCTGGCTTTAAACCGCCGCCCGCGGCGGTCGCTCCGCGAAGGCCGATCTCCTCCTGCACCGTCGCGACACCGTAGACGTCAACGGAGTGCGACTTCGCCGCCTTCATCGCCTCGATCATCACGAACACCGCGACGCGGTCGTCCATCGCCTTGCACGTGTACATGTCGCCCATCTCGTGGAACGCGCGGTCCATCGTGACCATGTCGCCGAGCTGCACTTCCTTCTTCACCCGCGCGGCGGTCAGGCCGGTGTCCACGAAATAGTCGTCGGTCGTGAGCTGCTTGGCGGCGTCGGCGGGAGTTAGCAAGTGCTTCGGTTTGACGCCCGGCATCAGCACTCCGTTGAGCGCTCCGCCCTTGCTGTGTACGATCACGCGCTGCGCGGCCATCATGCGCGGGTCCCATCCGCCGAGCGGCTGCACGCGCAGGAAGCCCTTGGCGTCAATGTATCGGACGATGAACCCGATCTCGTCCATGTGCGCGGCGAGCATCAGCTTCTTCGGTGCGCCCTTCGCGGGCTTCTTTGTCGCGCGCTTGAGGCAGAAGAGGTTGCCCATCGTGTCCACAGAGAGTTGGCAGATCTTGCCCAGCTCCTTCTTGACGATCGCGCGGATCGCGTCCTCTTGTCCCGGCACCCCGTGCGCCTCAGTCAGCCGCTTGAGCAGTTCGACGTTCATCGCTCGCGTTTTACCGCGTCCTGGGTGTTCCGAATCGCAATGGGACTCTGCCACCGGGCAGGGCCAAGCTCCGTACAATGTCTGTAACCGAAGGCGCCTATGGCACCCGACGAACACGACGACCTGCGTCTGCGGATCGAGAGGCTAGAAGAGGAGGTCGCCGAACTGCGCTGGAGGGTCGCTTCCCGGACGCCGCCCAGACCCGCCTCAGGGCCTCCGCCGGTCATGTCGCCTCCCCGGCGCCCGGATCGGCCCGCGCAGTCGGTCTATGTCCCTGCGCAACAACCACCGCCCGCGCCGCCCTCGGACGACTCCGAGCTCAAGTTCGGCAGCCAGGTGCTTCCGCGGGTCGGGATCGTGCTCGTTCTTCTGGCCGTGTTCTATCTCGTCGGGCTCGCGATCCAGCGCGGGTGGATCACGCCCGAGGTGCAGTTCGTCGGCGAGCTGCTCTTGTGCGCCGGACTGATCGGCGTGGGCGTATGGAAGCTGAACGAGCGCGAGGACTTTGGGCAAGTGCTCGTCGGCGGCGGCTCGTGCGGGCTCTACCTGAGCTTCGTCGGGGCGCACGTGTACAAGGACCTGATAACGGGCGAGACGCTTGTCATGCTGTTCCTTGCGCTGAGCCTCTTGAACCTCGCGTTCAGTTGGTGGCGGTCTTCGCGCACGTTCTGGATGATCGGTTGCATCGGCGGGCTCGTGTCGGCGGGGCTCCCTTTAGACCGCGACAACTACACGGCCGCGCTCGTGCTTGCCGCGCTGATCGTCGTGCCAGCGACGTTGCTCGCGGGCTATCGGCAGTGGATGAAGGCGATCGCAGGGCTGTGGTTGGTATCGAGCGTGTTCGTGTTTGCGGTCTGCTACAACGCCTATGACGACGGCGCGATGACGGTGCCCGTCTCGCTGACCGTCTTCCTGTGCTTCAGCATCGTTCCGATCGCCGCGCACGCGTGGCGGTTCGTCAGCAGCGACTTCGACCCGAAGGGCTGGTTCGCGCTCGCCGCAGGGTCGTTGACCTGCGCCGGAGTGCTCGCGTTCGGCAGCGACATCCTGCCCGTCCCTCACTCCGTCGCGATCGTTGCCTTCTCCGCCACGCTGCTAGCGATCGCTGCCACCGTGAGGACTAAGGTAAATGCACCACTGCTCGCGATGACTGCGATAGCGACGGCCACGGCTCTCGCACCGATCGGTTTCACTTCGTTCCAAGCGTGTCTGACGTACGCAGCGCTCAGTCTTGTTGCGTCGGGCGTGGCGGCGTTCAACGTCAGCGGACCGCGACGGGTGGCAACGTTCCTCTTTGCGGCGGGGCATGCCTTGTTGGCGGGCGTCGCCTACGGCGTCTCGATGCTCGACCAGGTGCCGCCGACGGGGACTGAATACGTAATGCTCGTCGCGGTGGCCGCGGGCCTCTCGGCTCTGTGCGTCGTCGTAGGGCGGTTGGAGAAGCAGTTCGAGAACGGGGTCGCGGTCGCGGCCGTGCTGCTGTTCCCCATCGTCTCTCGCGCCGCTTACATCGCGGTCAAGGGCGAACCGGAGGCGTTGCGCGCGATGCTGTTCGGCCAGGCGGCGTTCGCGCTCGTGCTCGCCGCGTTCTCCGAGCGCGCGAAGTGGCGGGCGACGGGCGCGGTCTCGATGGCGCTAGCGGCGGCCACTGGGCTGGTCTATGCGGCCGAACTGTCCGACTACCGCATTTGGACAGAGCCCGGGTGGCAGATCGCGGTGTGCGCGATGCTGACCGCGGCCGTCGTCGGCGGAGTGCTGAGCCATTCGCGGGACAAATTAACGCTCCAGGCGTCCGCTGCGGTCGGAGCGGCGATCGGTTGGGCGCTCGTCTCCCGCTTGCTCTTTCTTGTCCTCACGTTGCCCGCGATCGGGATGGAGACGCAGCCGGCGGTGACACTCTCGTGGGTCCTGTACGGCGGCCTGTTGATCGCGCTCGGGTTCTTGCTCGAACAGAAGGTCCTTCGGATCGCGAGCTTCGTCGCGTTCGCGGTGACGATAGTCAAGATCGTCACGGTGGACCTCTCTGAGCTGGACCCGATGCTGAAGGTGCTCGTGCTGATCGTGCTCGGCTCGATCATGATCCTCGGCGGTTACATCTACGTGCGCCGCAGGAACGCGGCGGGCTAGCTCAGGTCGAGGGCCATGAACGTGACGTTGGGGATCGGGTTGTCGTAGTAGGGCGCGATCTCGACGAAGCCCAGGTCCCTGTAGAGCGCGATCGCGGTCGCGAGCTTTGGCAGCGTGTCGAGGAGCATGCGCCTGTGTCCGGACGCTTTCGCGGCCTCGATCAGCGCACACGCGAGCCCACGGCCCAGCGCGTGCCCGCGCGCCGCAGGGACGACGTACAGCCGCTTCATCTCGCAGACGCCCTCGGCGAACGCGCGATAGGCGATGCAGCCGACGGGCGCGGACCCCTGAAACGCGAGCAGGAGCGCGCCGTTCGGCGGGCCATACATCTCCTCGAGCGCCTTTAGCTCGTCTTCAAAGCCCAAGAGGCAGAAATCTTCGCCGAGCCACTCGGCGTATTCTGTTATGAGAGCGCGCGCGGCGTCGTAGTCGGGATTGGTCAGGGCAGGTCGGATCGTCATCGCGGCCACCACGACCATTCTAGACTCCCCAGTGCGACAACCGAGGGGAACCAAGCCCCTGGGTAAGATGCTTCCACTTTCATGCCCCACGAGTTGATCATCATCGGCTCCGGCCCGGCCGGGTACACGGCTGGGCTTTATGCTGCGCGCGCCGACCTCCAGCCGCTGCTCTTCGCCGGCGAGCAGCCCGGCGGGCAGCTCATGATCACGACAGACGTCGAGAACTACCCCGGGTACCCCGACGGCGTGATGGGGCCGCAGATGATGGCGGACTTCCGCAAGCAGTGCGAGCGCTTCGGCACAGTCGTTCGCGACGAGATAGTGACGAAGGTGGACTTCTCCGGCGACCCGAAGAAGGTGTGGGTCGGCGAAACGCTCCACGAGGCGCGCGCTGTGGTCATCGCGACCGGCGCGACCGCGAAGTGGCTGGGGCTCGAGAGCGAAGTGACGTTCGGCGGATACGGCGTGAGCGCGTGCGCGACGTGCGACGGGTTCTTCTTCCGCGGCAAGGAGGTCGCCGTCGTCGGCGGCGGCGACACCGCGATGGAGGAGGCAAACTACTTGACAAAGCACGCGAGCAAGGTCAACCTCATCCACCGGCGCGACGAGTTCCGCGCCAGCAAGATCATGCAGCAGCGCGTGCTCGACAACCCGAAGGTCGAGGTCCATTACAGCACCGCGCTCGACGAGATCAAGGGCGTCATGGAGCCGCACAGGAAGGTCACGAGCATCGTGCTGAAGAGCACGACCGACGGGACGAGCAAAGAGGTCCCGATGGACGGCGTCTTCATCGCGATCGGGCACAAGCCGAACAGCGACCTCTTCAAGGGCGTCCTCGACATGGACGAAGTCGGGTATCTGAAGGTCGGGCACGGCACGACCGAGACCAAGATCCCGGGCGTCTTTGCCTGTGGCGATGTCACAGACCCGACCTACCGGCAGGCCGTGACGGCCGCCGGGACCGGCTGCATGGCCGCGATTGACGCAGAAAGGTGGCTCCAGCACTGAACGAACGGCACGGATCGGGCGTCCGGTCGTTAGAATAGGAGGAACATGGTCGCATCCCTTGCCGTCGCGCTGCTTCTTGGCCAGCAGATCCAACTGCCTCAAGGAGCGGACGGGCGCGAACTGGTTCTCAAGAGCGCCGACCAAGGCAAGGAGTTGCTCCTGCTCGTCGCACGGCTCAAGAGGCTCGAGGAGCCCAAGAAGTCGCCGATCAACGCCTGGGAGTTCGAGTACCTCACGGCGGGCTACACGCGCGAGACGGAGAACGAGAACTACAACATTCGCATCCGCGTGTTCAACCAGTTCCGACCAAGCGAGAAGGACCCGACGGACTTCGCGGCGCGCGTGCTTCTGCGGCTCTGGGACTTCAATCGCTGGCGGCTGTGGAGCGACCACCAGCAGCGGCTGCACATGCGGACCGTGGACGTCTACCTGTGCTTTGGCGGATCGCCGGGCGCAGAGCAGAAGTTCCTGGAGGACCCTTTCCAGGCGGACGTCTCTGGCAACGCCCCGTTCGTCAGCAACATTTACGTCTACGCCGTGTCGAGCCTGACCGACCGGCTCGAGTTCCTGCGCGAGCTAGCGCACGAGTACGGCCACGCGACTTGGCCGCCGCTCGGTGGCTATACCAAGCCCGAGCAGTGGGCCAACGGCGACATGGGCGAGCGCGTGTTTTTGATGTGGCTCCTCAAGGAGGTCGAGGCAGGCCGATTGACGCCTGCCGACACGATGGAGGTCGCGCTCCACGACCTGCGGTCGTACTATCGCAGCCGAGTGCTGCCGGACCTCAAGCGCGTCGCCATGAAGGGGCCGGACCTCCAAGTGCTTAGACAAAACGACGAGAAGAGCTACGCGGAGCTGCTCGGCTTGACGAGCTACCTCGCTGCCGTGATGCCGTACCGCATGTTCGGACGCGTCCTCTTCTTGAACGCCACGGGCACCGCTGAGGGGCTGTACAAGTCGGCGCTGGAGGCGGCGATGGAGAAGGAGGAGTGGGCCGTGCGGGTCCCCGACGGACTCGCGGGCCAGGCGATCTGGGTGCCGATGACTAAAGGCAGCGTCAAAGGGGCGAAGGAACTGCAGCGCCGAGGCGACTGGGTGAAGATCCAACCGACCGCCTCAGAGGTCGTCGTTTTGAACGAGGACTGAGCCTTCGCGGCCCTGAGGAAATTGCCAGGGTCACCGATAACGATACTGACAGCCCAGTTCAGGCCTTTTCTGGCCTTGCGTCCGGCTGTCAGGAACGGGCTTGTCAGAGATCCTCTCCCAGAACGAGATCGAGGCGCTCCTTCAGTCGCTCAACAGCGAAGAGGGGGCGGGCTCTGCTGGCGCGACCGAGGCCGAGGGCGTGGCGAAGCCGTCCGCCAAGGGGCCGCTGAGCCGCTCGATGTCGTCGCTCTCGTACGAGGTCTACGACTTCCGGCGCCCGGACAAGTTCAGCAAGGAACAGCTCCGCACGCTGCAGATGCTGCACGAGACGTTCGGACGGCTCGCCGGCACCAGCCTCTCGGCGTACCTTCGCAACAGCGTCCACATTGACCTGATCTCGCTGGAGCAGGTTCCCTACGAGGAGTACCTGCGCAGCATCAACCAGTCCGTCTTCACGATCACTTCCCTTCCGCCGCTCGCCGGCCAGTCCGTGCTTGAGATCGAGTTCTCGCTCGTCTTCACGATGCTCGACAAGATGCTCGGCGGCCCCGGCCGTGCGATCGAACGGACCGTCCTGACGGAGATCGAGCAGCCGCTTGTCAAGCAGATCATCGAGCGCCTCCTTGCCTCGCTCAAGACGTCTTGGGAAGGAGTCGTCGTCGTCAATCCCTGCGTCGAAGGTCTAGAGACGAGCGCGCAGTTCGTGCAGATCGCCCCGCCGAGCGACATCGTCGTCAGCATCCTGTTCGAAGTGCGCATCGGCGACGTGCGCGGCGCGATGAGCCTGTGCATCCCCTACATGGTGCTCAAGCCGATCACGACGAAGCTCAGTTCGCAGAAGTGGTTCGTCACCGGTACGCGGCGCCACACCGCGCAGAGCCGCAGCCTGCTCGTCTCGCACGTCGAGGGGGCGAGCGTGGACTGCGCGATCCAGCTCGGCAACGCCGAGCTCAAGGTCCGCGAGTTCGTCAGCCTTAAGTCCGGCGACGTCGTCGTGCTCGACCAGAAGAAAGACCGCGAACTGACGATGCACGTCAGCGGCGCACCGAAGTTCCGCGGCTTGCCCGCCCTAGAAGGCAAGAACGTCGTTTTTACAATCACCGGAGCTCACTCCTAAAGAGACAAGACCATGCCTGAAATGTCACAAGAGTCCATCCTGACCTTCACCTCTCTCCAGAGCCAGATCTGGCTGTCGGTCGCCTTCAAGGCGTCCGAGGCCTCTGGCGCGGAACTGAGCTTCAGTAGCCCACAGACGGACTATGTCCCGGCTTCGTCCCTGTTCGCAGAGACGACGGAGCCAAAGGTCGTCATCCAGTTCTCGTTCTCCAACCTCCCCGAGTCCATGCAGGCCGTCCTCGTACCGCTCGACACGATCTTGGCGATCGCGTCAGAATTGAAAGGCGAGCCGGTCAAGGAAGTGAGCGACACGCTCATCAGCGAGCTGCGCCCGACCCTCGAGGCGTTCGTGCAAGGCATCTGTCTCGCCGTCGGACAGCTCCACAGCGCCGCCGTGGTGGCCAGCGGGCTCTCGATCCGGCACCAGACCTTCTCCTTCCCTCAGAACATGCAGTCGACCGAGGCGGTCTTCGCGACCGCGGTCGAAATGAAGGTCCAGGGGTTCACTGGCAGAATCGTGTGGCTCGCCGACCCGGAGACGGCACGGCTGATCCTGGGCATCGAAGAAGAGGAGGAGGCAGTCGCGACAAGCACGGGGCGCGCCTCATCCAGCAACGAGGACAGCCTCGAGATGCTCATGGACATTCCGCTACAGATCAGCGTCGAGCTGGGACGCGTAAAGATGGTGGTCAAGGACGTCGTCGAGCTGGGCTCAGGCTCGATCATCGAGATTGACAAGGCCGCCGGCGAACCCGTAGACGTGCTCGTGAACGGAAAGGTCGTCGCGCGCGGAGAGGTCGTCGTCATCGAGGACAACTTCGGCGTGCGGATCACGGAGATCCTCAGCCAGCAGGACCGTCTCGCCAAACTGAGAGAGGCCGCCTGATGAGGGTCCGCCTCACCGTCTGTGCCGCCCTCCTCGCGTCGCTCTGCGCCGCGCAGGACGAGGCGCTCGGGACCAAGGCCGACCTCGTCGCCCGCGCCCCGCAAGGGTCGTCGGTCGTCAACGGTTGGGACCTGGTCCAGATGGTCGTGGCGCTCGCCGTCGTTTTCGCACTCCTCAAGTGGGCACTGCCCAAGGTCGTAGCGCGCATGAACAAGCGGCTCGTGACGAAGGCCGGGTCTTCGATCTCGATCGAAGAGTCCGCGAGCTTCGGCGGAGGCAACCTGCAGATCGTCTCAGCGCGGGGGCGAACGCTGCTACTCTGCGTCTCGCAAAGCGGCGTGACGTGCCTAGCCGACCTGACGTCCAGCGAGAAGCCGAAGGATCATCCGGCCTTCTTCGAGCTTGTAGACAAGGCCGCAGTCGAGGTCAGCGACAAAGACCTCGTCGCCTACGACCGCCTGAGCAGGCTCACGGGCTAGGGGAAATCCTGAAGTGCATCAAAAGACACGACTGGCAAAAAGTACGAACCTCGACAAGATTGTGAGGTTTTCCAAGCCGTTGCTCGTGGTCCTGCTGGTCGCACTCGCAGGCTTCGCGTGGGCACAGCAACAGGTACCGATCCCGAGCATCAACCTGGGGATCGGTGGCGAGAGCGACAAGGACCAGATGAGCACGTCGCTCAAGATCCTCGGCCTGCTCACTGTCCTCAGCCTCGCTCCTGCGATCCTCATCCTTACGACAGCGTTCACCCGCATCGTCATCGTTCTGAGCTTCGTGCGCACCGCGCTCGGCACGCAGAGCATCCCGCCTAACCAGGTCATCATCGGCCTGAGCCTCTTCCTGAGCTTCTTCGTGATGGGCCCGACCTACCAGAAGATCAACGCCGAGGCTATCCAGCCCTACATGGCGGCCGAGAACCCGATCAGCTTCGAGGTCGCAGTGGACCGCGCCGAGGCGCCGCTGCGCGAGTTCATGCTCAAGAACACCTACGAGAAGGACCTCAAGATGCTCCTCGACATGCGCGGCGAGAAAGTCGAGTCGCGCGAGGACGTCCCGATCATGACGCTGATCCCCGCGTTTGTCATCAGCGAGCTGAAGACCGCGTTCGTGATCGGCTTCTACATCTTCCTGCCGTTCGTCGTCATTGACCTCATCGTCGCAGGGCTGCTCATGGGAATGGGCATGATGATGATGCCGCCCGTCGTCGTGTCGCTTCCAGCGAAGCTCCTCGTGTTCGTGCTCGCGGACGGATGGTCCGTGCTCGTCAAGGCGCTGCTCGCGGGGTACGTCACGTGACGGAAGGCGTCGTCCTCGACCTGGCCCACCAGGGCATCATGGTCGCGCTCATGGTGTCAATGCCGATTCTCGCGGTCGCGCTCTTCTTCGGTCTCGCGGTTTCCGTCTTCCAGGCCGTGACGCAGGTGCAAGAGCTCACGCTCACCTACGTGCCGAAGATCGTCGGCGCGGCGGTCGTGCTCTTCACGATGGGTTCGTGGATGCTGGACACGGTCGTCCGCTTCGCCACCGCCTGCTTTGAACAGGTCGCCAGGGTCGGATGAGCCTCGACGCCACCCTGATCATCACCTTCCTCAGCGCGTTCACCCGCTGCACCGCGATGGTGCTCGCCTCGCCGCTCTTCGGCACCAACGTGCCCGTGAAAGTTCGCGTGCTGTTCTGCATGGTGCTCTCGTTGGCGCTCGTCCCCGTCCTGCGCGAGCACACGACGACGGTCCCGCAAGAGATGGTCGGGCTCTTCATGCTCATCGGCAAGGACGTGGTCGTGGGGCTCGTGATCGGCGGAATGATCCAGTTGCTGCTGGCAGGGTTCCAGATCGCGGGCGCGTTCCTCGACATCCAGATCGGCGTGGCCGCGGCGCAGATCTTCAGCCCCATGCTCGGCACGACCTCTTCCCCGATCAGCCAGTTCAAGTTCCTCCTCGGGCTCGTCCTGCTCTTGATCATGGACGGCCACCACTTCATGTTCCAGGCGTTCGTCCAGAGCTACGAGATGGTCGGGCCATCGCTCGAGCGGCTGCAGGAGATGCAGACGACCCTGATCTCCTTCATGGGGCAGGTCTCGCTGATGGCGCTGCAGATCGCCGCGCCGGTCGCGGCAGTCTCGATCGTCGTGGACGCGGCGGCGGGCCTCGTCAACAAGGCAGTCCCACAGACCCAGCCGTTCCTCCTTGCGCTGCCAGCGAAGCTCATCGTGTGCGTGTTCGCGCTCGCGATCGGCCTGCCAGCTATGGTCGTCGCGACCCGCGCCGGGGTGGACTTCACCTTCTCGCACATGTCGAAGATGCTGGGGGGCCCATAGATGGCAGAGCAGCCGGCAGGCGAAAGGACAGAAGAGGCGACGCCGCGCAAGCGGCAAGAGGCCCGCAAGAAGGGAACGGTCGCGAAGTCCACGGACCTCGCGGGAGCGCTCTCGCTCCTCGTGTGCGGGCTCTTGCTGCCGCACGTCATATCAACGCTGAGTTCCGGCCTCTTCACCGCGCTCAACGGAGCGCTCGTCGGACCTCCAGGGGAGATTTCGTACTCTAGCGTCATGCGGCTGTTCGCCGCCATGCTCTATCCCGCCTTCATCGCGATCGGCCCTCTCATCTTCTGCCTCATGGTCGTCGGCCTTGCCAGCAACTTCGCTCAGGTCGGGTTCGTCCTCAGCGCCGAGGCGATGAAGCCGACGTGGGAGAAAGTCAACCCGCTCGCGGGGTTCAAAAGGCTCTTCTCCATGCGCACGACTTTCGAGGGCGTGAAGGCGGTCTTCAAGCTCTTCGTGTTCTCGTGGATCGCCTATTGGGTCTTGAAGAGCGAGTGGGAGACCCTCGTAGGGCTCTCCTACCTGCCTCCCGCGCAGGCGGCGATGAAGCTCGGCGGGATCATCCACACGATCCTCGTCCGCATCGCCGGTGTGTGGCTCGCGCTCGCGGTCATTGACTACGTCTTCCAGCGCAAGCAGATAGACAAGCAACTGCGAATGACCAAGGACGAGCTCAAGCGAGAGATGAAGGAGCAGGAGGGCTCGCCCGAGATCAAGGCCGCGATGTTCCACCGCAGGCGCAAGCTGCTCAAGGGCGGGCTTGCGACCCGCCTGAAGGAGGCAGACGTCGTGGTGACGAACCCCACGCACTTCGCTGTCGCGCTCAAGTACAACCGCAGCGAGATGCACGCGCCGATGGTGATCGCAAAGGGACAGGACTACCTCGCGCTCAAGATCAGGGAGTTCGCAATGGACCTCGACGTGCCGCTCTACGAGAACCCGCCGCTCGCGCGCGCGCTCTACAAGCAGTGCGAGGCCGGGGACTTCATCCCGCGCGACCTGTTCCCTGCCGTCGCCGAAGTCCTGGCGTACGTCTACAAGAGCGTGAAGTCGGCCAAGAAGACCAAGGTCGGCGCAGGCGTCTAGCCAGGACCGATGACCGTTCGCGCCCTCGTCATCGCCGCCTCTACGCTCGCACACATGTTCTCGGTCCCCACGATCTGCTCGAACTCCGCGCGATGCATCAGCTTCGCCGGTTGGCCGCGCATCCCGCACAGAATCAGCGTCCGCCCGCTCTCGGCGAGCTTCTCCGCCAGCTCCTCGATCGCGTGAAGGCCTGTGCCGTCAATCGCAGTCATGTTCCGCAAGCGAAGCACGACGACGGGCGGCAGTTCGGCGATCTGCTCCTCGATCACCTCCAGCTTGTCTGTCGCACCGAAGAGGAACGGCCCATGGACCCGGAAAATCTTGACGCCGGCCGGGATGTCCTTGAACTGCAGGATGTGCTCTTCGCCGTCCTTGATGTACTGCTCGGTCGCCTCCGCGACCGTCGTCGTGTCCGTCACGCGCTTGATGTAGAGCAGCGCGGCCAGTACCAGTCCCGCCGTCACCGCGACCGTGAGGTCGGCGAACACCGTCAGCGCGAACGTCACGAGCCACACCGAAATGTCCGCCCTCGTCAGCCGCAGGATCCAAGGGATCTCCGCCCACTCGCCCATGTTGTACGCGACCATCATCAGGATCGCCGAGAGCACGGCGAGAGGGATGTGCTTGGCAAGCGGCGCGCCGACGAGCAGGACGACAGCGAGCACGACCGAGTGCACGATCCCCGCGACCGGCGTCTTCGCACCGCTGCGGATGTTGGTCGCCGTTCGCGCGATCGCCCCCGTCACGGGGATGCCGCCCACGATCGGCGACACGACGTTCGCGATCCCCTGCGCGACAAGCTCCGTGTTCGGCTGGTGCTTGTCCTTGCTCATCCGGTCCGCCACGACCGCGGACATCAACGACTCGATCGCGCCCAGGATGGCGATCGTGAACGCGGGGCCGGCCAGGCGGCCCGCCTGCGCGAGGTCGAACGCCGGCACCTGCACCGCAGGCAGGCCCGTCGGTATCCCGCCGAACGACGACTCGATCGTCGAGACGTCCAGGCCTAGCGCCCACGCGACGACCGTGCCGCCGACGAGCACGACGATCGTCCCAGGGACTCTGTCCGCAACGGCGCGAAAGAGCACGAGTACAAAGAGGCACACAACCGCAAGCGCGGTCGCCGCAACGTTGAGCGTCCCCCAATGGTCGGCGATAGAAACCAACCGCGGCACGAACTCGCCAGGGACCTTTGCGATCTCAAGACCAAAGAAGTCCTTGATCTGCGTGCTCGCGATCAGGACCGCGATCCCGTTCGTAAACCCGACGACGACGGGCCGAGGGATGTAGTCCACCGCGCTGCCGAGCCCCGTCGCGCCCAACACGATCAGGATCAGCCCGGCCATCATCGTCGCGATGTACAGGCCCTGGACGCCGTGCTCTTGGACGATTCCGTAGACGATGACGACGAACGCGCCCGTCGGGCCCGCGATCTGCGTCCTCGAGCCGCCAAAGACAGCCACGATCAGCCCCGCCGCGATCGCGCAGTAGATCCCTGCCTCCGGCTTGACGCCGCTGCTGATGGCGAACGCCATCGCGAGGGGGAGGGCGACGAGCCCGACGGTGACGCCGGCGACCAGGTCGTGTGCGAACGTCTTGCCCTCGTAGCCGCGTAGGCTGTGGAGAAGCTTGGGCGCCCATTCGGGCAACGGCGCACGGCCGGTCTTCAATGTGTGGTCGAAAGGATACTCTCCTGGCGCTTAAGTCCGGGGGTGCCATAATCCCAGAACGGTGCTTTCAAGAGAAACGGTCACGCTCTGCGCTGCGCTGCTCCTCGCACAGTTCGCTCCCGCCCAGCCGCAGAAGCCACCAGTCGCAATACCCACGTGAACCGGATGACCGGGCGAAGGCCGGTTCCTCGGTGCGGGGGACATCAGTTTCAACTGGCAGTTCAGCCTGCGATGGGTGGACACCACCGCCGTGCGGCCGCGCTGGCGCGCGACGCTGATGCGAAAGGTCACGCCGCGCCTCCAGCTCGGCATCGAGGCCAACCTCGCCGCCGAAGAGTTCGGCCCGCTCCTCAACTGGATCGTCACGCCCGAGACGACCAACGCGCCGATGGTGACGTTCGGCACTTCGAGCGACCGCATCTTCTCGCCCAAGGGCGAGCAGTCGTACTACCTGACGGCGGCCAAAGGCATCCCCGGCACGGCCATTGCCCCTTATATGGGCCTGAGCTGGTCAACCTGGGAGGACCGTCTGCTCTTCCCCGCAGGCGTAAACGTCGCCCTCGGTCCACAGTGGGACCTCATGCAAATGTACGACGGGCGTAACAGCCACACGCTTGTGACGTATAAGACAAGTACAGTAAACTACTCGCTGATCCTGGTGAAGGAGCGCCACATTGGGTTCAGCGTCGGAGTCGGGTTCTAGAGAATGATCAACACACTACTCTTCGCAGTCGCGCTCTTGGCGCAGGACAAACCGACGGACATCCCGAAGGCGCAGCTGCCGAAGGCGGCCGAGTGCATCGTGTGCACGTCTGAAGGCGCGGGCCACGAAGAAGAGAAGCCCGCCGCCGGCGTGATGTACAAGGGCAAGGCGTACTACTTCTGCAACACGAAGGAAGTCGCGGAGTTCAAGAAGGACCCCGACGCCTGGGTCCCGCTCCCACTGCCGCGTGCGATGGCGAAGTTCGACCTTGCCGACCTCGGCGGCAAGACGTGGAACGCCGAATCGTTCAAGGACAAAGTCGTGCTGATAGACTTCTGGGCGACGTGGTGCGCGCCGTGCAAGCAGGTCAAGCCGATGGTCGCCGATCAGGCGGCCAAGCACAAGTCGCTCGTAGTGCTCTCGGTGAGCATTGACGAGAAGAAGGCAGACCTCGACAAGTTCCTGGCGAAAGAAAAGTTCGTCGGGCCGGTGCTCCACGACACCAAGCAGGTTTGGGCGGCGTGGCGGGTGAAGGCGATCCCGATGCTGTTCCTTGTGAAGAACGGCCAGGTGGTCGCGCAGTGGACCGGCATACCTGACAAAAAGGAACTTGCCGACGCCGTAGAGGCTGCTACCAAGCGGCAGTGAGATAAACTGGCCCCATGAGAGCGAGGGGCCTTGTGACCTTCGTCGCGTTGTTCGCCGTTGCGGGCGCGCCCGCGCAAAAGCCGCTGTTCCCCGGTAAGCCCGAGCAAGGCAGGTTCTACCTCGAGAAAGTCGAGGTCCTCGAGGCCGATGACGCGCTCGAAATAGACAAAATCGGCGCGCAGGTCTTCAAAGACAAGGGCTATCCCGTCATGGTCGTCGTCGTCCAGTCGCGACAGATCATGCAGGCGGGACACCTGACGATCGAGCAGTACGCGCGCCTGCTGTTCGACAACTGGCGCATCGGCAGCGGCGAGAACAACAAAGGCATGCTCCTCCTTGTCTCGCTCGAAGACCGCGAAGCGCGGATCGAGCTCGGCGCAGCGTGGAAGGGCTCTGTGGACGCCGAGGCCGAAGCGGTCATGAGAAGCCGCATCATCCCCAACTTTAAGGCCAACGACGCGAGCGAAGGGCTCGTCGAAGGAGCGCGCGGGCTGCGCGACATCGCCTACCGGAACTCGACCTACGCGACTCCCGCCTACGGCGGCACGAACGCCACAGGTGGGCCGGCAAAGCCGCCGCCGACCTACACGGGCGGCGAGTTCGCCGACGTCCACGCACCGGCCTCACTCGTGATCGTACCGTTCCTCCTCTTCGCTGGCATCGCCATCGTCATCGTTGTCGTCAGCAAGTTGACGGGCGGTGGAGTCTTCTCGAGCGGCGGCTACCACGCCTCGAGCGTCTTCGACTCCCACAACCGCCCGTACCTGTGGAACGACCCCACCAGCCACCACCACAGCACCAGTCATTCGAGCTCAGGCAGCTTCGGGGGTGGAGGGGGAGGAACCCATGGCAGCGGAGGCGGCGGGGGCGCGACCGGCAAGTGGTGACGAAGCTCACGCAGGAAGACCGCGACCGGGTGAGCGGCGCCGTCGCCGACGCCGAGCGCAAGACCTCGGGCGAGATCATCACCGTCGTCGTCTCTCGGGCAGGCGCATACCCAGAGGCCATACTGCTTTTGACGCTCGCCATAACGGTCCTCCTCGTCACCGTGTGCTGGGGCGTGTTCCAGCGCGCCTCGCTCATTGACCAAGGTTGGGACGAGGCCGTCCGCATTCACTACAACATCGCATGGGTCGTCGCCACGATCGTCCTTGCTTTCCTTGTGAGCTTCCTGCTGCTCCGTTTCGAGCCGAGGGCCATGCTTCCGCTGCTACAAGAGAAGCACAAGCAAGAGGCGGCGAACCGCGCGGCGACCGAGGCGTTCTACCGCTTCCGCCTGACGCGGACCCGCGCAAGGACAGCGGTCCTCATCTGCGTGTGCCTGTTCGAGCGCCGCGTCGTCGTGCTCGGCGACGAGGCGATCAACGAAAGGCTCGAGCAAGAGGACTGGGACGCGGTGCGCGACGGGGTCCTAGAAGGCATCGCCGACAGCGACCTCGTGGAAGGGCTCCTCAATGGGATCGCGCGGGCAGGCGAACTGCTAGCGCGCAACTTCCCCGCCGACTCAGACAACGAGGACGAGGTCACCAACGAGCTGCGCGTGCTCGACTAGGCGGCCTTGTCTATCTTCGTTGAGGACTGCAGCGATTTGACCGCCGCCTGCACGACCGGGTCAACGCCGTCTTCGCCGGGCCTTCCCGTCTCCTCGATGTCCGGCTGTAGCGGGTTCGCCTCAAGGCGCATCCCCTTGCCCGTCACAAAGTCACTCACGGGAAACTGCAGCGACCAGCCCTCGGGCAGCCGCGCGTAGGTCGAAGCGAGCACAGCGCCAGCGGTCCGAGATCCGACAAGCACCGCGCCGACGTTCTCCTTGAGCGCAGCCGCGCAGATCTCCGACGCGCTCGCCGAACCGCGGTTGATCAGCACCGCGATCTTGCCCGCGAACGGCTTCACCGACCGCTCGCGCGTCTTCGACTTGTTCTCCGTCCACGTCGCGATCGCGATCGGGTCCATCGCGCCCTCCGGGTTCTTCTCCAAGTACTCGTTCGCCATTCGCTTGTTCACGAACGTCCCGATCGTCGTGCCGTCCGGCATCAGCAGGCTCAGCAGGTGGTTCAAGTTGTTCACCGCACCGCCGCCGTTCGAGCGCAGGTCGAGTACCAGGTACTTCGCCTTTGCCGCCTCGCCGACGAGCTTGTCGAGGTTCTCACGGCTATAGCCCGCAGAGAACGTGAACACGCGCAGCACCGCGGTCTCCGCGTCCAGCCACGTCAGCGTCTCTGGCCGCACCGTCGAGAACTTCTTGATCTCGAGCTCGAGCTCCTTCAGTTCCCCGCTCGCCTTCTTCACTTCGACTTTCTTCTTCGCGCCCTCTTCGCCGTTCAGCTCGTCCGCCGACTCCGGCTTCTTGCCGTCAATCTTGGTGATGATGTCCCCGACCGCGAGCCCGAGCTCCGCCGCCGGGCCGCGCTCCGTCACGCGGTTCACGCGCAGGCCCTCTTCGTGCGGGACCACCGCCGCGCCGGTACCGACCGAGCTCGTCTGGCCGCGGGCCGCAGTCGAGCGCGGGTTCGCCAGCCGGATGTGGCTGAAGCCGAAGTCTCGAAGCGCCTGGTTGACCACCCGACCGAAAGCAGCCTCGTCCTTCGCCTCGTCAATCGCGGCCTGCCGCTTGGTGATGAACTCCGTCCACTTGGTGAAGTCCACGCCTGGCACGAACGCGCGGGTCAGCACGGTCTCCTCGACCCCCTTCAGGATCGCCGCCTTTGTCTCGGCGGTCATCTCCGTCGTGGTCACGGGAGGGGTCGTGGGCGGGGCCGTCTGGCCAAATGAAGTCGAAAAGGCGCCCAGGGTAGCAACGAGGGCGGTCAGGCGGGCGAACGCGCGTGCCATACAGGTTAATACTAACCCAGGAACCCGAGAGTTCAGCAAACTCGCGAGGAAGTGCGCTTGTCTAGACGATCCGTCACCCGTCACCATTCACCCGTCACCCGTCACCCGACCAAGTAGACTCCCCCCGTGCCTGACGCCCAACCCAGCTCCGAAGCCTGGAAGAAGATGGTCCTGCGCTCGATGCCGGCTCCAGCCTGGCTAGAGGGCGAGGCGCCAGACGCCGACGTCGTCATCAGCACCCGGATGCGCTCAGCGCGCAACCTCGCCGGCCACCGCTTCCCGCACCACGCCTCCAACACGGAGCTCGAACTCATCCTCAAGAGCGTCCTCGACGCCATCGAGCACCCGCGCCTGAGCCTCAATGTCCAGCACAAGCTCACCGCCGCGGAGCGCGACTTCCTCCTCGGCAACCGGCTCATCAGCGCAGACTTCCGCCCGAACGAGCCCGGCCGCGCCCTCCTCACGGACGAAAACCGCCTCGTCAGCATCATGGTCAACGAAGAGGACCACCTCCGCGTGCAGGCGCTCAGCCCCGGCTGGTCCATCAGCACGGCGCAGGCCGCAGTGGACCACGTCCTCGGCTGCCTCGAGCAGTCCCTCGACTTCATGTACGACGAGCGCCTCGGCCACCTAACCGCCAGCCCCACCAACACCGGCTCCGCGACGCGCCGCTCCGCGCTCTTCCACCTCATCGCGCTCGCCCACACCAAGCGGCTGATGAGCGTCCTCAAGGCCCTCGCCACATGGGGCCTCACCGCGCGGGGGATGTTCGGCGAGTCCAGCCGCGCCGTCGGCGCGTTCTTCCAGGTCAGCACCACGCACCAGAGCCTCCACGATTTCATCGGCGCGACCGATTACCTGATCACAGAGGAGCGCAAGGCCAGACAGGAAGTGACCCGCGAAGACCTGACCGAAAAGACCGAGCAGGCCCACACCTTCGTCGCAGAGTCCCAGGAGGTCTCGCTCTCCGACGCGCTCCGCGTCCTCGCCTGGTACCGTTGGGCCTCCGCGGTCGGGCTCAAGGGGTTCCCGAGCTCCCACCGCACCGTGGACTCCTGGATCTCGACGATGGAGGTCCACGGCACACAGGACCAGCGCATCGCAGCGCGCCACCGCGCCGTATTCCTAAGGGACAGGTCGAAGCTCGAAGCCGACGCCTGAAAACCCCATGCCTACAGTCACGTACCGGCCGCCCGACCTGCTCCATTGGTTCAGCACCGGGTCCCACGAGGCCCTCGCCAGCGCCAAGCGGAAGGGCAAGGCCTTGGCCAAGGGCGGCGCGACCGTAAAGGAGAACATCTTCAGGGCCGCCAGCGCGGCCGCGGACCTCGGCCGGGGGGCCGCCGCCGACCTGGTCCACAGGCAGTCGGACACCGTCTACAAGCTCCACGACGACCATATGGACGTCCGCACCCCCCTGAGCCAGCAAAGCGTCAGCTACGCCTCCGTGACCCGGATCCAGGCCGCAGGAAAGGACAAGTTCAGCATCGAGTTCGACGGGGGTACCCTCACGGTCCGGCCCATCGCGCACCTCGTCTCCGGCAGGATCCGAGTGCCCGTGGGGTGGATGAGAAACGGGATCGAGGTGCCCTACACGATGCTACTGGACGAGCTTTCCGCACACTGTGGCCTGGAGATCGAACCCGCATGAACCCCGGCTGGCGCCACCCCGCGCCCGAGGGGTGGCTGGACGCGGCCTTCGGCGCTCTGGCCGAGGACCTCGGGACCGGCGACCTCTCCAGCGCCGCGCTCCAGCCGGGCAAGACGGCCGAGTGGTACATCGAGGCGCAGGGCAAGGGCGTCGTCTGCGGCGTCGGCATCGCGGTCGGCATGATGGCCCCTGAGGGCGAAGAGCCGCAGGACTGCTTCGCAGAGGCGATCGCCACCGACGGCGACCAGGTCCGCCCTGGGGACCGCGTCGCCGAGGGCGTCACCGAAGTCAGCAAGCTCCTCGCGCGCGAGCGCACCGCCCTCAACTTCCTCATGACCCTCAGCGGCACCGCGACCCTCACGCGCGAGTTCGTGGACAAGCTCGCAGGAATGAGGGTGGACATCGTGGACACGCGCAAGACGATGCCGTACATGCGCTCGCTGCAAAAGTACGCCGTGCGCTGCGGCGGCGGCCGCAACCACCGCATGGGACTGTACGACGGCATCATGATCAAGGACAACCACATCCGCGCCTCCGGCTCGATCACCGAGGCGGTCCACAAGGTCCGCGCCGTCGCCGGGCAGATGATGCTCGTCGAAGTCGAGTGCACGAGCCTCGAACAGGTCGAAGAGGCCGCCGTCGCGGGCGCCGACATCGTCATGCTCGACAACATGGACCCGTTCATGATGAAGGACGCGGCGAAGAAGTACGGCGACAAGGTGCGGCTCGAAGCGAGCGGCGGCATCTCGCTCGACACCGTCAAGGGCGTCGCGAAGACCGGCGTGCACGCGGTCTCCATCGGCGCTTTGACCCACTCCGCGCCAGCGCTGCCGTTCCACCTGGAAGTCGGATGAGGTCGCCGCTCGACGAAGGCCCCTGGCTGTTCCTGGACACGGTGCACTCCACCCAGGACACTGCAGCCTTGCTGCTCGGGCACTCCAACTGCCCCGGGGTCGTGCTCGCCGACCATCAAGAGGCGGGGCGCGGCCGCTTCGGCCGCCCGTGGAGCAGCGAGCGCGGCCGTTCGCTCACGATGTCGCTCGTCTATCGCTCGTACGCGTCGCACCCGAAGCCGTGGCTGCTCGGGATGGCCGTCGCGATCGGCGTCGCGAAGGCGGTCGGAGCGCAGGTGCGATGGCCGAACGACGTCGTGGCCGAAAGGCGCAAGCTCGCCGGCGTGCTGACCGAGCTGTTCCCCGCGGGCCGAGACCGCAAGGTGCCTGTGATCGGCGTCGGCGTCAACCTCGACCAGCCGTCGCTCCCTGACGACATCGCCGCGACCGCGACATCCCTGTTCGCCGTGACCGGTGTGCGCCACGACGCGCATGTGCTTGCGCAGAAGATCGTCGCCGAAATAGTAGCGCTCCCTGAGCCGGACGAATGGTCCGCGATCGCCGCCGAGTGGGCCGCGCTCGACGACACGCCCGGAAAGGAGTACCGCCTCCCCACCGGCGAGACCACCCTCGCCCTGAGCGTCGGCGACGACGGCACGCTCTTGTGTACCGTAGACGGCATCGAACGCCGGATCATGGCCGCAGACGCGCTCCTGCCCGACTGACCCATATGGAGTGCGGAGCTTCAGCGCCGATTCTCCCGCGCGCCGTAGACAACAAAACCCCCAGCCCACGAGGGGCCGGGGGATCGGACTTTGGCTGCAGTAAAGCTACGCCGCGTCTTCCAGAAGGTGCAGCGGCGTGCTGCTGGCGGCGGCAAAGCCCCCGACC
>JBBDXG010000008.1:75962-159897 GCA_040902435.1 Fimbriimonadaceae bacterium | reverse complement strand
TTTTTATTCACAGCTGGGGAAAAGTGTGTGGATATTGTACTGGACGTTGGGGAGATCGGGAGTGCGGATGTTCGGGGGTTCGGCGGAACTGGGGCGGGGAGCGGCGGGCTTGGGCGGGCAGGGGCGGGCGTCGGCGGGCAGGGGCGGGCAGGGGCGGGGTCACTTGGTTGGAACGGTGATATAGACCTTGTCGAACTTCGGGTCATAGCGGTAGGTACCGCCGAGGGCCTCGACGACGTCGCGGAGGTAGACGTAGTCGTGGGTCGGCTTCCCGCCCCCTTTCGGCCAGAGGGGCACTTTCCTGACCGGCCTCTTGAGCGGAACTCGAATCCCGTCGCGGAAGACTGCGTCGTTCGTGATGCTGAGCTCTTGTTCCCTACACAAGACTCGTTGGACATCGGACAGAGAAATCTCGAGGTCAGAGGGAGCGCCATGGGGCAGGTAAGAGACCGCGTCAGGCGGCACGAGCAGGCCGTTGACCTCGACCTTCCAAAAGCCTGAGGTCATCTCTAGGTTGAGGCTGAAGTCAGGCTCGACATTGCGCCATACGATCTTCCTCGCGAACCGTCCGATCACGGACGTCGGTACCGCTACGCCACTCTTCCCGCTCCACTTCCTGGCGAACGGGTACGAGTTTCCCGACTTTGGGTCATAAGTGTAGGTAACCCGGATCTCCTCGATCTCCTTGAACCAGGATGCGCCTGTCGCGAAGGTGTAACCGAAATAGCGTGCACCCGAGCTGTTGCCTCCCAAGCCCTGGGTGTACGAGTTCACGATCGTGCGCGTCTGGCCCTTCGCAAAGCGGACGGACTTCACCCAAATGTAGTTGTACTCGTACTCGTCCTCGTCCTTGGATACAAGGCGTCGCTTGACCGTCGCTGGCTTGCCGTCCACCGTTGATGTCAGGTCATCAATGTCGCCGCCTTTGTAGGTCTGCTCCGGGAAACCCATCTCGACAGTCGTCGCCTCGCCGTGGTTTTTGAATGTGAACTCGACACGGACCTTGGCGTCCACATCGCGAACATCAATGTGGAGGTGCTCCCGCACCATTTGGATGGACCCGTGCTCCTTCGCGAACGGTTCTTCGCCGCCGCTTGAGTGCCACCATCCGTCGTTCGCGAGGGTCAGGGCGAACAGTGCGAGCATGGTGAATAGATTGTACAGGAGGTATGGGAGTTCGGGAGTTCGGAAGTTCGGGGGTTCGGCGGAACTGCGGCGGGGAGCGGCGGGGAGCGGCGGGCGACGGCGGGCGGGCACTTCGTACGGCAGTATCTGCGCTGCGCTCCGAGTTCGGGTTCGTTCGGGAGTTCGGGGGTTCGGGGGAGCGTAGTAGACTCGGCCACCTCTGTGCGGCGCTGCTACCTGCTGTCCCTGGCCTTGATCGCAAGCCTGAGCCTGGCTCAAGAACCGACGGTCGTGCGGATGATGGCGGGGCCGTACCAGGGGATCCCGCCGAGGGAGGCGACGGACAGCCGCAGCCAGGCGCGCTGGGCGGTGTTCGACGAGTTCCACCGCAAGAACCCAGACATCCGGCTCGAGAACGCCGGGGGGCTGGAGCTCGCAAACGAGATCGCCGAGTCCTCGTTCCTGATCTCGATGGCGGCGGACACGGCACCGGACGTGTTCTACGTCAACTTCCGGCAGTACTACAACTACATCGAGCAGGGGTTCTGCCGGCCGCTCGACGACCTCCTTGCCAGGGACCCGCAAGCGGCGGAGCGCTTCAACCCTCTGATCATGGAGGTGATCCACAGCTTCGACGGCCGGACCTACGCCGTGCCGTTCTATCAGGTCGCGCAGGCGCTGTACTACCGCAAGGACCACTTCTCACAGGCGGGGCTCGACCCGAACAAGCCGCCGAGGACGTGGGAGGAGTTCTACGAGTACGGCAGGCGCCTGACGGAGGCCGCGCCGGGCCGCAGCGGGTTCGTGTTCGCGGCGGGGCCGGGCGGGAAGGCGTACTGGTGGACCAACTTCGTGTGGCAGGCGGGCGGGGAAGTCGTCGTGCCCGCCGAGGGCGGGTACTGGAGGTCAGCGGTGGACTCTTCCGAGGCCGCGACCGCTCTCGACTTCTTCCGCCGCCTCACGCTGGACAAGTGGCAGGGGCGCGACGGCAAGGAGTACGGCCCGGTCGCGCGCGTGAGCACTGCATGGAGCCAGGACGTCGCGGCGGGGAAGGTCTCGATGTGGTTCAGCTACACCAACGACGTCCTCATGAGCGTCAGCGACCTGAACCCCGCACTGCTCGGGATCGCGCGGATGCCCGCCGGCCCCGCCGGGTCGAAGAACGAGATCAACGCTGGGATGTGGGCGATCAACGCCAACATCAAGGACCCCAAGAAGATCGAGGCGTGCTGGCGGTTCATCAAGTTCTTCGTCGGGCAGGAGGCGGCGCGGACGCAGACGCACGCGCTGGTGGACCTCGGGCTCGCGAACCTGGTCAACCCCGTGCTGCTCAAGGAGTTCGGCTACGAGAGCCTGGCCCGCATGGTGGACCCGGGCTACGTGCAGGCGAACGAGGAGCTGTTCAAGACAGGGAAGCCGGAGCCGTACGGCCGCAACACCCAACAGGTCTACGTCGTGCTGGACTCGGCCCTCGACCGCGCGATGCTCGAACCGGACACTCCCGCGCGCGAGATCCTGCGCGACGTCGCGAAAGAGATGGATCAGAAGCTCCTCGGTTACACGCCCGCGGAGGTGATGGCGCGGCGTCGCGGGTGGGCGACCGGGATCCTCATCACGCTCGTGCTGGGCGGGATCGCTTTGACCGTTTGGTTGGCGCGGCGCGCTCGGAGGGCCGAGGACGTGTACGAGCGCCCGCTCGCGCCCGCCGAACGCAAGGGCGCGGTGCGGTTCATGACGGTCGCGCTCGTCCCGGCCTGCCTGAGCGTGCTCGTCTGGGCTTACTGGCCGCTCTTGCACGGGCTTGTGATCGCGTTCCAGGACTACAAGATCATGCGCGGGGCGAAGTGGGTGGGGATGGACAACTTCATCGCGGTCGCGACGGAGGAGATCTTCTGGCGCTCGCTCTGGAACTCGTTCGTGTACGTCGGTCTCACGCTGCTCATCGGGTTCTTCATCCCAATGTTCCTCGCGCTCGCGCTGAACGAGATCCCGCGGTTCAAGGTCCTGTTCCGCACCGTGTTCTATCTGCCGGCGATGACCTCCTCGATCGTCATCGCGTTCCTGTGGCGGCAGTTCTACGACAAGTCGGAGACGGGCGTGCTCAACCAGCTTCTCGCGCCGGTGACTTCGTGGATCAACGGCGCCTTCGGCACGGAGTACCCGCTCGCGCACGATTGGCTGGGCGACCCTTCGCTTGCGATGTTCGCCGTCGTGCTGCCGGGGATCTGGGCGGGCGCGGGGCCGGGCTCGATCCTGTACCTCGCCGCGCTGAAGAACGTGCCTGGCGAGCGCTACGAGGCGGCGGACATTGACGGCGCGAACTGGTGGCAGAAGATCCGGCACATCGCGTTCCCCGGCCTGAAGCCGCTGATCCTCATCAACCTCCTGGGCGTCTTCATCGCGGGTTTCAAGGCGATGGAGAACATCTTCGTGCTGACCGGCGGCGGGCCGCTGTACTCGACGCACACGATCGGGCTGGAGGTTTGGACCAATGCGTTCGTGTTCCTGAAGTTCGGGTACGCGACGGCGGCAGCGTGGGTGATGGGCTCGATCCTGATCGGGTTCACGGTCGTGCAGATCCGGTATCTGACGAAGCTTCGGTTTACGGCGGCGCGGCTCTAGATGGAGGGTTGCGCTCCTGCGCGACTGGGTCTGCCGCAGATCGGTCGTCCTGGAGGCCGACCCTCCATCTTGTGGCGCTATCTCTTGGCGGCGACCACCATCACGACCTTGATCAGCCCCTCTTCCATGCTGCGGTTGGCGTTGGCGGCGAACCCGGGGAACTCGGGGCCGAGCAGGACGCCGACGTTGATCGGCGGCGGGCCGGACTCCGCCATCTTGGCGAACACGGCCTTGAACCACTCGGTGCTCGCGCTGGTCTCGTCCTTCCACTCTTCGATCTGAAAGCCGGCGGACTCCAGTGCGGCGCGGAACTCCGGCTCGTGGGCGAGGTGGCTGCCCTCGGGCGTGCGCGACCAGGGCAAGGGGAAGTGCGGCTGGTCCACCTTGTCGGCGAGGATCTCGTGCATTGCGAACTTCGCGCCGGGCTTGAGCACGCGGGCGACCTCCTTGAAGAGCCCGGGCTTGTCGGCGATGTTCATGTTGACGTGCTGCATCCACGCGCCGTCGAAGCTGGCGTCCTCGAACGGCGTCTCTAGGGCGGAGCCGGTCACGAACTCCACGGCATGGCCCTGCCGCTGCTCTTCGGTCAGCCACTTCGCCGTCTGCACGAACTCGTCGGTCAGGTCAATCCCGGTGACCAGGCACCCCCGGACGGTGTTCAAGTACCGCGCGGGGCCGCCGATGCCGCAGCCGACGTCGAGGATCTTCTGGCCGGGCCCGAACCCGGCGAGGTCGGCCAGCTCTGTTGTCGCGAGGACGCCGCGGACGTGGAACTGGTCGAACGCGGCCATCTGCTCGGGCGTGGCTGCGCTAGGGGACGTGCCTGCCCCATCGAGCATCGCTTTGATGCGCGGCTTGAGGTCGCCGGTCGTGTAATGTGCGTCGTAGTGGGTGGCGGTTGATTCCATCTTAGTTTCTCTTGATAACGTCGGTCGCACTCGGCCGCGGTTCGTCACAGCGATCAGTCATATTAGTCGTATACGACCTGCCGTGGCAACGACGCACCCAACCGAACTAACTCGAACGATCCCGGACCAATCCGAGCGTCTGCTGGTCGCCGACGTCGGGATTGATTCGCGCTCGGCGGGCTCCGAGGCGGTGTACACATACCGGGCCGGCGAGGGCGTGAAGCTGGGGCAGGCCCGGTTCGTCCCACTGGGCCCGCGCCGCGTGCTGGGTTTCGTGATGGCGCTGAGGGAGGTCGGGCCAGAGGACCTCGGGTTCGACCCTGCGTTGCTCAAGGACCTCGGCGACCGCGTCCACGGCGCGGACCTGCCCCCGGCGATCGTCGCCCTCGCTCACGAGGTCTCTCGTCAGACGCTCGCTCCGCTCGCGATGGCGGTCACCCTCGTCTCTCCGCCAGGGGTCCGGGAGAGGGTCGTCACAAAGTGGCGCGCCACCGGCGCGGCTTATGAAGGCGACCTGACGACCGCGCAGAGGGAGGCGCTGAGGGTCCTGGGCGAACAAGAGATCGAGGACACGAAGTCGAAGCCGGTCCCGCGGGGGGTCAAAAGCGCGTTGGGCGCACTGGAACGGCGGGGCCTCGCGGTCCGCGCGCTGACGGTCGTGCCGTTCACCGAGAGGAACAGTCCCGGCGGTCTCATGCGCCTTACCCGCGACGAGAAGAAGGTCGAAGCGTTCCTCACCGGCCAGGGCCTCAAGCGGCCCGCGCAGCTCGTCACAGTGATGCGCCTGCAGGGTTCTGAGGCCGCGTCGTTCACCGTCCAGGAGATCAAGGCGCTCGGAGGAGTGAGCGACTCCACGGTCAAGTCGCTGGTGGGGCAAGGGCTGCTGGAGAGGGTCGAGGACGGCGACGCCGCGAGGGCGGACCCGCCCGTGCCGAACGCCGACCAGGCGCGCGCCATCGCGAGGATCGTCGAGGCCGTAAAGTCGGGCAAGGGCGGACGGTTCCTGCTCTATGGGGTCACAGGCTCCGGCAAGACGGAGGTCTACCTGCGCGCGGCGGCGGAGGCGTTGAAGTGGGGAAGGCAGGTGCTCTACCTCGTGCCCGAGATCGCGCTGACGGCGCAGGTGATCGCGCAGCTGCGCGCGCGGTTCGGCCGCAGCGTCGCCGTGATGCACTCCAACATGTCTCCCGGCGAGCGGCTCGACAATTGGATGGCGGTCCATCGCGGCGAAGCGCCGATCGTGCTCGGCGCGCGCTCCGCGCTGTTCGCGCCGCTCAGCAACCTCGGGCTGATCGTGATGGACGAAGAGCACGAGGCGAGCTACAAGCAGGAGAACGCGCCGCGCTACCACTCTCGCCGGCTGGCGGCGTTCTTGGCCGCACAGTCCGGCGCTCCGCTGGTGATGGGCAGCGCAACCCCGAGCGTCGAGACGTTCTACGAAGCGAGCGAGGGCCGGGTCGAGCGGCTCGACCTGCCGTCGCGCACCCTGCAGGCGCGGCTGCCAGAGGTCCACGTCGAGGACATGACCGAGATGTACAAGGAGGGCCGCCCCTCCATCTTCTCGGCGCGGCTGGAGGCGCTGATGAACGAGACGCTCGCGCGCGGCGAGCAGGCGATCCTCTTCCTCAATCGCAGGGCGTACTCGCCGTTCATCCTTTGTCGCGAGTGCGGTCACAGGTTCTTGTGCCCGCACTGCTCCGTCTCGCTGGCGTTCCACCGCCGCGACCACAAGCTGCGGTGCCACCACTGCGGGCACCAGGAGGCTGCGCCGGACACGTGCCCGGACTGCGGCGGCTCAAAGGTCTCGGGGTTCGGGGTCGGGGCAGAGAAAGTAGAGGAGGCCGTCGCCGTGGAGTTCCCCGGCGCACGCGTCGCGCGCCTCGACCGCGACACGACGCGACGGAAGGGCGCGCTCGAGGAGACGTTCGCGAAGTTCCGAGCGGGCGAGACGAACGTCTTGGTCGGGACGCAGATGGTCGCCAAGGGGCTTGACTTTCCCAACGTGACGCTGGTGGGCGTCGTCGCGGCGGACGTCTCGCTCAACGTGCCGGACTTCCGCGCGTCGGAGCGGACGTTCCAGCTCCTGAGCCAGGTCGCGGGCCGGGCCGGTCGCAGCGTCCGGCCCGGCGAAGTCGTCATCCAGACGTTCTGTCCGGGCCACCTCGCGGTCCAGTGCGCGCAGCGGCACGACTATGAGTCGCTCTTCGCGGCGATGGTCACCGAACGGCGCGAGGCGCAGTACCCGCCGTTCGTTCGGATCGTCAACGTGCTCGTGCTGGGCGACGTCTTCGCGGAGGTCGTGGCTGTCTCGGCGTCCGTCGGCGAGCGCCTGCGCTCGGCGCTGCCTGGCGCAGCGGTCTTGGGTCCGACGTCGTGCCCGATCGAGCGGCGGAACAAGATGTGGCGGCGGCACGTGCTGGTCAAGCTTCCGCCGGACGGCGACCCCGCGCCGATCGCCGCCGCGATCGCCGGCCTAGGCAGCGCGCGCACGCGCGTGTGGATAGACGTGGACGCGTACAACTTGGCGTGAGCGTCTGCCCTGGGCCCGGGCCTGCCGACTGTCATAATTAGAACAGAAATGTCGCAGAGGCTCCCGGACTGGTTGAAGGTCAGGCTGCCGCGGCCGGACACGATCAAGCAGGTCGAGCAGATGATGCGCTCGAAGAACCTGCACACGGTATGCGAGTCGGCGCGGTGCCCGAACTTGCCCGAGTGCTGGAGCAAGAAGACCGCGACGTTCATGATCCTCGGAGACACGTGCACGCGCTCGTGCGGTTTCTGTGCGATCAAAGTCGGAAGGGGACTGGAGCTCGACCCGTTCGAACCGCTCAACGTCGCAAAGACGACGAAGGACCTCGGCCTGAAGCACGTCGTCGTCACGAGCGTCGCGCGCGACGACCTGAAGGACGAAGGCGCCGAACAGTTCGCGAAAACGATACGTGCGCTGCACAAGGAGATTCCGAACGTGATCGTCGAGGTCCTTACGCCAGACTTCAAAGGAAAGGAAGACTGCATCCGCACAGTGTGCGAAGCGCAGCCGGAGATCTACAACCACAACATCGAAACGGTAGAGCGGCTGCACACGATCGTGCGACCACAAGCGCGCTACTCGCGCACGATGGGCGTGCTCACGAAGGTCAAGGAGATTGACCCGGAGATCTACACGAAGTCGGGGATCATGCTCGGCCTCGGCGAGACGAGGGACGAGGTCCTGACGACGCTCCAAGACCTGCGAAACATAGGAGTGGACGCCGTCACCATCGGCCAGTACCTGCGCCCGACCATGCACCACCTGCCGGTCGTGGAATACATCCATCCAGAGGTCTTTAGAGAGTACGAGGCCGTCGGCGAGGAGATGGGGTTCGCGTTCGTCGCGAGCGGCCCGTTCATCCGAAGTTCGTACAACGCCATCGCCTTCAGCGAAAAAGTCATGAAGGAAAGGCTCCAGAGGATGGACACGGTCGTTCCCACCGGCTCCTAAAAGGCGTCTACTATAGAGTAGAGCGCAATGCGTAGCGTCTTCAAAGCGTTTGGGAGGGTCGTCGCCGGCTTGCTGGCGATGTCTGCCTCTTGGGCGCCGGCCGCGCTGCTCGCCGTCTGGGGCGGCGCCTACATCGTGCAGTGCGTGCAGACGCTCAGCGCACCCGGCATCCCCATCGAGTACCGCTACGAGTCGGAGGGCGGCACAGTTCTCGTAAAGGCAGAGTCCTACCAGTTCGACTTCTCGTCGCGCCAAGGCTTTCTCAAGCGCGTCCGCGCGTTCTCTCCGGGTGGAAGACTGATCGCAGAGACCGAAACGGTTGACTTCGCGTTCGACGGCGACGTAGTCGTCCTTCGGGTGTTCGATCCTACGCTGCATATCAACCGCCTCGCAGACGGATCGTTCGACTTGTTGAAGTATCTGCCGAAGGGGGTCGAGGAAGAAGCGAAGGGCGGCGCGTTCCGCGTTTACGCGAACACGGCGACAGTGCTCTACAGCGACGTCAGCGTCGGCGATGGCGTCGTGACGCTCGGCCTGACAGATCTCAATGTAGACGGCGCAGACGGCTCGTTCCTCTTTCGTTCCGCGCTCGAGCGCGGCGCGCTCAATGGCAGCTTGAACGGCACGTACTCAAACGACGGGCGACTGTGGGCGCGACTTGCGCTCGTCAAAGGCGAGCTCGCGCCGTTGCTCCCGTATGCAAAGGAGTTCGTCAGTGAGGAGACGTTCGGAGAGTTCGCCTCCGTCTCTGCGACATCGCTCGTCGTTGACGGGCACATGGACTTGTGGAGCGACGAAGAGAACGGCGCACGCGTCGCAGGGACGATGACGGTCGGAGCTCGTGGGCTTCGCACAAAGGAGACGTTCCGTGGTGCGACGCTCTCTGCGACGCTTACCAGCGACACGGCGAACACGCGACTGCGAGGCAGAGTCTCACAGCCCGGCATCGACGCCGAGTTCGACGGCGACCTGCGCTTCATTGATCCCTTCCGGATGACAGGACATCTGAAGGGCAGCGCGGCGTCGCGCAACGCACTGCCACCGATTCTCGCAGCGTTCATTGATCCTGGCGTCGAGTTCGAGCTCGCAACCTACGACGGGAACATGGTCACCGACGGCGAGGCGTTTTTCTTCGACGGAGACGTCACGGTCGCCAAGGCGACATTCGCCGGCGAGACCACGACCAACGTCGCCGGGAGGGTGCGGCTCGACCCCGACCGCCTGACCGCCAAGTTCGAGCAGGGCAACTGGTCCGGCGTGGACTATGTCGGGATCGTCAGCGTGGACTTCGAGTCCCGCGCGCTCAGCGGCGGCCTCCGCTCCGGGCGCGGGCGCCTGGAGCCCCTCGCCGAGCACTTCGGCACGAAGCGCCTCAAGGGCATCATCACCGCCAACGCCGTCTTCGGCGGCACCGTCGAGGAACCTAGGGTCGAGATCTATGCACGCGGAAGCGGAGGGCTGCAAGTCACCGACGGGCCGCTCATGTCCATCGGGGTCTTCGAGGCCCGCGGTCGTCTGGACGACGAAGGACTCTATATAGAGCGCCTAACCTCCTCGGGCGAAAACGGGGTCCTTACGGCCAAGGGCTCGATGCTCTGGGCCGACGGCACCCTGGACATCCAGCTTGACGCAGGCGGCATGGACGTCTCAGCTGTCTCGAAGGACGTGCGGGGGCTCGGGTTCCTCCGGGCCTCGATCGGTGGCACGCGAGACAATCCGACCGCGAACGGCCGCCTCGAGGTCTACGGCCTCGAAGCGCTCGAGCGCACGGTGCCCCAGCTCATCGCGGACTGGAACGTGGACGGCGACAGGCTCGTCGTCGAGAGGCTCGCCGCCCGCGCAGGCACCGGCCAGGTCGAGGGCCGCGGCTCGCTCGACCTGGACACAAAGGTGCTGGAAGGGACCTTCTCCGGCAAGGACGTCAGGCTGGAGGAGTGGCTCTCTCCACACACGGTCGGGGCCGTCGCCGTCGAGAACGGCACCGTCAGTGGCACGCTCGACGACCCGCTCGTCACCGCGACCCTGAGCGGCACCCAGCTCTTTGCCGGCGGTGTGGACATAGAAGAGATGCGGGCCGAGATCCGTGGCGACAAGGACGGGGTCACGATGCCCTCGCTGTTCGCTCGATCCAGTAGCGGCGAGCTTGCCGCCAACGGCTCGTTCCTGTTCGATTCTAAGGCTGGCCGCGTGGACGCCGAGTTCACCGACGTCCCACTCTCAAAGATCCCACGCTCCAGCGTCCCGCTTTCCCTCGACGGCCTCGCCACAGGCAAGTTCTGGGCGACGTTCAGCGACGTTGAGCTCACGGGCGCCGAGTTCGAGACGAACCTGGAGATGGTCAACGTCAACGGCACGACGGTCGGCCAAGGCTCCCTCTTCGCTGCGCTTGAAGCGCGAAAGGTCACCGCCGAGGCCCAAATCGGCTCCCTCGAGCGCTACCTCCTCCTGAGCAACGCCTCGTACCACCTCGACACAGAAGAGGTCACAGGTGAGGTCTTTGCCTATAACCTTTTGGTTGAAGACGTCCTCTCGGCGTCCAAGGAGCCGATCTCAGGCTGGCCCGAGGAGGTCCGGTCGCTTCTCGAGGGCACGAAAGGCCTGCTGAACGCGGGCCTCTCAGTCAGCGGCACCACCAGCGACCCCTTGCTGGACGTGCAGTCCCTAACCATGTCCGAGCTCAGCGTTCGCGGGCGGGCGGCCGGGTCCTTCCAGGTGAGCGCCATGCGCGACAGTGGCGTTTGGACCCTTCGCCCACAGGCGGACGACAGGCCGATGTGGGAGAACGGAGGGATGAAGTTCTGGATGGACGGTGAAGTGACCGAAGCCGGCGGGTTCGACGTACAGGGCCGCTTGAGAGACCTGCAGGCGACGTGGCTGAACACCCTGTTTCCAAACGTGCCGCTGATCGCGGGCAAGGCCTCGATCGAGGAGTTCAATGTGTCCGGAACGGTTGACGACCCGGTCGGGTCCGCCCGCATCAGCGCTCTGGGCATTGGACTTCCCGAGACGAAGGAGGGCCAGACGATCGGTGTCCAGGACCTGCGCCTGTCCGTAGAGGACCGACTGATCGAGATCCTCGGGACTGTGCACTCTGGCATCGCAGAAAACGCGGCGTTCGTCGGCGACGTCCACGGGCTCGTGCCGTTCAGTTCGCTCTTCGCCACCGAGGGCGAGCCGCGACAACCGATGAACGTGCAAGTCGATCTTCATCGAAAGGAGTTCAAGGACTTCGCGAACTTCATCACGAGCATTGATCCGGAAGTCTCCGTCGGATATGTCGAAGGGTCCGCGTGGATCGTCGGACTGTGGGGCGACTTCACGACGCACGCAGAACTTCGCGCGCGCGGCAGCGCGCTCTTGATCCGTCCGATGGATTCGCCATTGCGGCTCGTCAATCTCAACGCTCGTTGGGACAACGGCACTGCACTGCTCAACGGAAGTTTCACGGGCGAGCAGTCGGGAACGGGAAGCGTTGATGTCAAAGCGGTGTTCCCCGATCTGTTCGCAAGCGGCGTGACGTTCGACGAAGTCAAGCAACAGACGTCGCTCGATGGCGGCATCGCGCTGACGAACTTCCGCACGCGATTCACGCTTCCGCTCGCAGAGAGGGCGTCCGGCGCGACGGTGACGACGACGGACTTTACTGTGAGCGGGACGCTCGCGCAACCGGTGTTCGCAGGCGACGTCGCAATCAGCGACTTGTACGTGCGACTGCCGAGCGCGGTGAACGAGGCGAGCAGTCCGATCATCTATACGATTGATCCGCGCTTCGACGGTGTCACGATCCGCGCGGCGGAAGGGTCGCGCCTCGATTCTGGAAACGCGCGCATAGACTTCTTCGGAGCAGGGCGCTTGAGCGGGACCCTGCAGAACCCCGACATCTCAATCCCGCTCACCGTCACGGGCGGCGTGTTCGACCTTCCCACGGCGCGCGTCACGCTGGAGAGCGGCGGAAGCATCAACATCGGCTACCGCAGCCTGCTCGGCACATCCCCGACCGCGCGCGTGGACCTCGATCTCGAGGGACGGACGACGATCAGCGCGCGAAGAGTGGACAACGAGTACGAGACCTACTTCATCACCCTCTTCATCCGAGGCGACCTGCTCGACCAGGAGGGCCTCTTCATCCAGGCCAGCAGCGACCCGCCTGACCTCTCCAGCGAACAGATCATGGCGATCCTCGGACAGAAGGAGTTCATCGAGGGACTCGCCAGGCACGGCTCTGAGCAAGGACTGCGCGAAGGGTTGTACACATTCGGCTTTCCGACCGCCTCGAACGCTCTCACTTCGCGCCTCGCGCGCGACCTCAAGCTCGACTACATCTCCCTCGATTACAACCCGTTCGACCAGGCCATCGCCGGAATCGGCAAGACGATCGGGCGAGGACTGATGTTGCACGCAAGCCGCCAGATCGCAGCGAACCCGGGCGAAAGCCTCAAGTACGAAGTCCAGTTGACCTACCGCCTGCCGATGCAGGACGATTTCTTCAGCCGGGTTCGAGTCAGCCTCGGGTTCGACCAGGACGTGCCCTGGCGCTTACGCCTGAATTGGGCTCGAAGGTTCTAACGGGAACGTAGCAATCCGGCAAAACGGTATATTGGCCGAACCGTCTGATTTGCCGGGAGTGCCTGAGGAGTAGGTCCAGAGTGAAAGGATTCACGGTCGTCTTTCTTGCCCTTGCCGCCTGTTCGGCGGCGTTTGCCCAACAGGTCATCAAGACCATCACCGTGCGCGGCAACGCCATCGTCAGCGAGATCGCGGTCAAGGCCGCGATGGCGACGCAGGAGGGAGCGGTGCTCCAGCAGACGCAGCTCCGCACCGACGAAACGCGCATCCTCGACCTTGGCTATTTCAAAGACGTCAAGATCCTCGTGCGAACACTGAGCGAGAACGAAGTCGAGCTCGTCGTCGAAGTCGCAGAGAACCCTGTCATCCGAGAGGTCCTCGTCCGCGGCAACACGGTCGTCACCACAGCAGAACTGACCGCTGCGGTCACTCAGATACAAGAGCTCGGTCGCATTTACAACAACAGGTTTGGCCCGCGCATCCGCAGGGCGGTCGAGGACCTCTACGGCAGCAAGGGGTACATCGTAGGTATTGACCGGTTGGAGCCGGACCCTGAGTCGGAGGGGACGCTCCTCATCTCGCTCGTCGAGCCGCGACTGCGAGAGATCCGTCTCATCGGCCTCGTGCGCACAGAAGAGAAAGTGATCCGTCGCATCATGAAAGTGCGACCGGGAGACGTCTACAACGAAGACCTCATTAGAAGGGACTTGGAAGAGCTCTTCGCGACGAGGTGGTTCGACGACATCCTAGTGCGTCGGCCCGACACTGAACTGCCGGGCGTCTACGACCTCGAGCTGGAGTTCTTCGAGACCCGCACAGGGCAGATCAACGGAGGCGTAGCGCTCGATCCGCAGAGTCGGCTCGTCGGTTTCGTCAGCTACAGCGACTCCAACTTCCGCGGCAGCGGCCAGTCCGTCGGCGCAAACCTCTCGCAGGCGACGGTCGGCGGCGGCCTCAGCGCGGAGTTCGCATGGGGCAACCGCTTCTACGACAGCCGTAACACCTCCATCAGCGCGCGCCTTTATTCGCGCGTCGTCTACAACTTCACCGACAACGGCTTTGGCGGCTCGAGCGGCTCCCTCAGCGGCACGCGCTCGGACGAGCGCCGCACCGGCTTCGACATCGCCCTCTCGCGGCCGTTCGCGCGCGTCCACCGCGGACGCGTCGGCATTCGGTTCGAGAACGTCAGGTCCCTCGACCTCGACAGCTCCAGCTTCGGCAGCTTCGTCCAGCAGGACGGCGACCTCCTCGCCTTCCGGCTCGGCGTGGACAGGGACACGCGACACCCGACCGTCGAGTCGTTCCAGGGCGAGCTCGCCAGCATCATGGTCGAGCCGAGCTACAGCAACATCAGCCGCATCGGCGGTTCGGTCTCCACGTTCGAGGCGATCAAGGGGCCGAACTACTACGTGCGCACCATGCTCGACTACCGCAAGTACTGGTCCAGGCGGATGCCGGTCGACACGCCGATCACAACCGCCCGTCCGGTCCTCGCCTTCCGCGCCAGCTACGGCGTCATCGTGGGCGACGTCCCGTTCTTCGAACAGATGTTCGTCGGGGGCCTCGGGTCCCTGCGTGGCTACGAGAACCAGAGGTTCTGGGGCAGGCAGTCGCTCGTGGGCACCATCGAGTACCGCCACCCTATCCAGAGCAACTTCAGCGTAGTAGTGTTTACGGACTACGGCGGAGCATGGGGCGGGTACCCTTCCATCGCGACGTTCTCGCAGACGAACTCGCCCGACTTCCACCTCGGCTACGGCCTCGGTGTCTCGTTCAGGACCCCCGTCGGGCCGATCCGGATAGATTTCGCATTCAACGATCAGGGAGGCAGCCGGACGCACTTCGCATTCGGTAGCAGCTTCTAGGAACACCACATGAAGAAAGGCATTTCAAACAGCTCGGCGTTCGCAGGCTGGTTCGTCGCGGCGCTCTTGGTCGGCGTCGTGCTGGGCAGCGGCTTCCAGACCGGCACGGAGAAGTTCGCCGTCGTAGACATCCGAAAAGTCATCATTGACAGCAAGCTGAACAAGGAGACCACTGACAAGGTCAAGTCGGCCGGCGAAGCGCGGTTCGCCATCCTCAAGTTCATTGATGAGCAGCGGACCATCTCCGCCTCGCAAATCGCCAGGTTCAGAGATCTCGAACTCAAGGAGGTCAAGACGGACGCCGAGAAGCTCGAGCTCGACACGCTCAAGAAGAAGGTCATGGACGACGCCAAGGAGCTTGCCAGGCTCATCGAGCTTCAGGCGCCGACCGAAGTCGAGCGCCTGAGGATGATCGAACTGACCAAGCTCTCGCAGGAATCACGCAACCTGCTCGCTCAGCTTGAAGTGGACCTCGACCGCGACTACCAGAACGTCAGCAACGAGCTTCAAAACCAGGCGATTGACAGGGCCAACGCGGCCGCCACAGTCGTCGCTAAGAGCAAGGGAATCACCGTCCTGTTCTCGTCGTCAGCAGTCATCTATGCAGCCAACGACATCACGGCCGACGCGGTCAAGCAAGCGGACAAGTAGGCCCGTTCTGGCCCTCGCGTCCGCCCTGTTCGGGGCTTGGGGCTGTGTCCCAAGCCCCGAACTGGTCTATGTGGACCTCGGAGCCGCCGAGCTGCGCACCGAACCCTCCGTCCCCGGCAGCGGTGGCTTCAGCGCAGACTCGTTCTCGATCCACGAGTCCATCGCCGACCTCGACGGCAAGGACCTGCTCATAGGCTCGGCAGAGGAGCGCGCCGTCCGGGCCCTAGACGTCTACCGCAAGGCCCAAGAACGGGCCGCTCAGGCCGTCCTTGACCGCCTCAGGGCCGCGTACCTCGCCGAGGTCGCGCTCTACGAGTCCACCGAGGCCGAGGCCCTTAGAGCGGAGTACGCTGTCTGGCTCGAAGCCGAGCTTCAAGCGATCCATGTGATCTTCGTCGCCCACGCCGAAAAGGTCGAGCCCCTCCGGTACGACCTGACCTTGCTCGTCGGCTTCCCGGACCCGGACCCGGACTCGGTCAAGGTCCCGCTCCAGTCCAACGTCCGCGCCTACCAGAACCACCTCGCGGCCAAAGCCGTCAGGGGGCAGATCAAGGCCCTCGGCGACGAGTTCAGAAGTGCGGTCGCGGGCCGCCTGGACGGAATCAACCAGCAGAGGGCCGAGAGGCTCCGGGCCATCGGTGCGCGGGGCGACGTCATGCGCCAGGACGCTCTTCGCAGGGCCCAGGCAGAGGCCAACGCCGTCTCCGAGACCGCCCTCCCCGCGCTCGAACGGACCGTCCTCGACCCAGAGGCCAAGCTCCCGCCCGTCGCCGGTGCGTCGTCTTCAGTAAACTCGCAGGCGGTGACGGTGCCTTCGGCGGAGGCGGCGCACCCGCCAGCCGAGACGACCGAGGACCTCGAGTCCCAGCTCCAGGTCTTTCTCAAGACCTTTCGCTACCGGTTGACGAGGACCCCCGCTCTCGGGCGTAACGTAACACAGGAGTTCGTAAAATGGAGACTCAAGTACGTGGCTGGACCTTAGGCGAGATCGCCGCCCTCATCGGTGGAGAGCTCGTTGGGCCCGCGGACTTGCCGATCGCGCGTGCGGTCCCGGCCGGTTACGACGACCCGGAAGCCGTCACGTTCGCAGAGAGCGAGAAGTACCTCGCCGCGTGCCTCGCGTCCAAAGTCGGTGCGGTGATCGTCAAAACGGGAACGCCGGCGATCGGGCGCCCTGCGATCTTTGTCGAATCGCCTCGCGCCGCGTTCGGCTATCTTCTCGCACGCATGGCGCGCCCGCTTCCGCTCGCGCCAGGACTGCACGCGAAGGCGATCGTCTCGCCCGACTCACACTACGACGCGTCGGCGTCGGTCGGCGCGTTCGCGGTCATCGAGCGCGGCGCGAAGATCGGCGCGGACTGTCGCATCTATCCGTTCGCGTACGTCGGTGAGAACTGCATCCTCGGCGACGGCTGCATCGTGTTCCCGCACGCAGTCCTGTATCAAGACGTCGTCCTCGGCGCGCGCTGCGTCGTTCACTCCGGCGCAGTCATCGGTGCGGACGGCTTCGGCTTCGTGTGGGACGGCGACAAGCACACGAAGGTCCCGCAGGTCGGTGGCGTCGTGATCGGCGACGACGTCGAAATCGGTGCGAACTCCTGCATTGACCGCGCGACGTGCGGTGAGACCACAGTCGGCAACGGAACAAAGTTCGACAACCTCGTGCAGATCGGGCACAACGTCTCCGTTGGAACGGACACGGTGCTCGCTGCGCAAGTCGGGGTCGGAGGCAGCACGACGATCGGCAACAAGGTCACGATCGGTGGGGACGCGGTGGTTAGCGACCACATCGCCATCGCCGACGAGGTCGTGCTCGGCGGGCGCAGCGCGGCGTTCCAAGACATCGAGGAGGCTGGGCAGTACTTCGGCCTTCCGCCTCTCCCCATCGCTACTGCGATGCGCGTCATCGCGCTTCAGGCCCGGCTCCCTGAGCTCTTCCGACGCCTCAAATCCCTAGAAGACGAGGTCGAGGCACTGCGACGGAATGGTTAGCTTTACGCGCAAAACCTTGACGGAGAAGGCCGTCTTTGCAGGACCGGGACTGCACAGCGGCTCCCCCACCAAGGTGACCGTCCATCCCGCGGAGGGCGGCATCGTGTTCCGCAAAGGAGGCTCGAGCTGGCAAGCGATCCCGGAAAACGTGACGGACTCCTCGCGCTGCACGCGGCTCGGCGAGGTCTCCACGATCGAGCACCTCGTGAGCGCGTTCGCCGGCCTCGGCGTGACGGACGCCGTTGTCGAGGTCGAAGGCGACGAACTGCCGGCGATGGACGGTTGCGCGTTCGCGTTCTGCGAAGCGATGTCGCCACTGACAGAGATCGGGACGGCGACTGTGACCGGCCCATACGAGCGCGTGTTCTACCACGAGGGCGACATAAAGATTGCGATCGGAAACGGCGACGGGCACTGGCGCTACGAGTTCGAGTGCGGCGAGAGGTGGCCCGGCTCGCAGCACTTTGAGTTCTTGTTCACCGACGACTACAAGCGGCAAGTCGCGCCTGCGCGCACCTTTGCGTTCGAGGAAGAGCTACCGAAGATTAAGGAGAGCGGGCTAGGCAAAGGGCTCGACGAAAAGTCCGCGTTCGTCATCGGCGGCAGTTCATACGTGCACGAGACGAGGTTTCCCGACGAGCCCGCGCGCCACAAGATGCTCGACCTCATCGGCGACCTGTACCTCTCCGGCGTTCCGCCGCAGTTCCTCAACGTTGTCGCACAGCGCAGCGGACACCGCACGAACGTCGAAGCCGCGAAGAAGCTGCGCGAACACGTCGCGTTCTCATAACGCGCGCGTCTCGACGTCTCCCCACGAAACCATAACGCCGAGACTGCTCAATAGGATCTGCAAGTCCCACACCAACGACTGCTCGCCCGCGACGCGTTGCGGCGTCACGTCGTTCGCCAGACAGAAGTGCGCCAGCGCCGCCGCGCTCTCGCCGATGTTCCACTCGACCGGGTGCAATCGGTAGCAACCGTTCGTGATGTGCGTCACGCCGATGTTCTTGCAGGCCGGAAGCAAGTTCGTCATGCGGACGGGGACCAAGCACCCGAGAGGGATCTGGAACGGCAACGACGAGAGGTCAATCGTCCCGCGACCGTTGGTCGAGGGGTGAAGGTCAATCCGGTACGCACCGATCCCGACCGAATCCAAAAACTCCACCGCCCTGTCGCGCCCCGGGTTCGCCTCCGACGAGACGTGCTGCTCGCAGACCGTGAACAGCGCCCGGATCCGCCGGCTCTCCCTTATATAAGGGGCCTTGGCCAGCCCGTCCTCGGTCCCCGCTAGGTCGGGCCGCAGCCGGAGCTCCGGGTATCCGACCCCCTCGTCGTGGCGCGGCGCCTCGGTCTGGAGCCAGTACAGCATCGAGAGGGTCAGCTGCCGCGCGGCCTCGAAGTGCTCCTCCGCCACCGCCGCCGGCACGCCCAGCACCGACCCGACATAGTAGTCGTTCATCGGCCAGTTCATGACCGTCGCGTCCTCGCGGTCGTCCGTGTGCCGCGTGCCGTCCACGACCTGCCGGTAAGTGAACAGGTTGAACCCGTTGTTGCCGAAGAGAGGGAAGTCAATCACCTCCCCGCGCTGGACCTGCAGCATCTTGTAGCTCAGCAGCTCACAGGGCCAACCTTTTGGTTGGAAGTGCCGCCAGAAGTCGTACTGCGCGGGCTTGGCGATTGTGTGGTCGCCGTCCGGCGAGTACCCGACCACGGCGCACCACGTCAGTCCCTGCACGTTGTCCGGTTCGTGCGCGTCCGGGGCGTGCGGCTCGCCCGTCTGCTCTCGCGGCTCGGCGCCGACGACGTGCTCCGTCCCGCTCATCGGCAGTACCTCTCCCGTCTCCGTCGCATCGAGGAAGAACCTCGCCTCCACTCGCTGCTTTCGGCCCTCGTCGTCAAGAAAATCAACGGCCACGACCCGGTCTCGCTTCGTCTTTGCGCCCGTCGGTCGCCATCCGAGGTGCAGGCTCAAATGGCCGCTGTCAACGTACGGCTGCAGGGCCGCGCGCAGCACCCGGTGCGCGATGTCCGGCCTGTGGCAGAGCTTGCTGACCCACCCGCCCCCGGGGTTGAGATGTCGGTCCTCCAGCGCGTCCGGCGTGAGCGATTCGTTGGCGCGGTAGTAGTCGCGGACGCTCTCGCGGAACTGTGAGTAAGAAAGCGAGCAGCCGCCGACCTCTTCGATCCAAGGGTTCTCGTCGGGCGGGACGCACTGCGAGGTCAGCTGACCTCCGACCCAGTCGGTCGGTTCCGTCATCACGACGCGTAGACCCAGCCGACAAGCGGTCAGAGCCGCGGCACACCCGCCCGTGCCGCCGCCGACGATGAGGAGGTCGGGGTCTTTCACACTTCGCGCACCGCGTCGGGATAGTCGCGGTAGAGGGCCGACTTGAAGTCCGTCACCTTGCTGTAGACGGCGTGGTGCAGCTCGTCCACCTTGCCGCTGCGCCTGGCGACGGAGAAGAACGTCTCGTCGAGCTTCGCCAGGGACTCGAACTTGAGCGTCACGCTGAACTCGCCGAGCCCCTCCGGGCCGAACCCGAGCTTGCGCCGCCGGATCCGGTAGCCCTCCATCCCGCCCTCGGCGACCAGCGCGTCCAGGTAGGCGCGCAGCGCGCGCACGAACTCCATGTCGTCCGTCCCCGGTTTCAGGTTCACCCAGATGTCGTAGTAGTTCATCGCCGCTGGGCTCTGAGCGTACCTGTCGTATACTGGAGTCGAGGCGGACAAACCATGAAGGCTCCTTTGGTACTCACGGCGCTCGTGGTCGCAAGCCTGGCCCAGGCGCAGGACGTCGGGCTCCTTCTAGGAGTTGGCCACAGGGACGGTGGCGAATCCACTGTCTGGGTCACGAAGAAAGGCGTCGCGACCTTCGCGCGGAAGGTCGGTGACGCGTACCTGGTCTTCGGCAAGGACGGCATCACCCGCGTCTCCACGAAGGGCGGCACGGCCCAAACGGGTGCGCGTGAAGTCCACATCGTCCTTCCCGACGGCAAGGAGCACGTGATCAAGGGCGAAGAGGGCAGGCCGGAAACGAACTACTATGTCTCGTTTGTCTCGCCGTTCGGAATTGGTCTCATGCAGACGATGCGACGAGCGGAGACCGACGCGCATTCAGGCGGCGGGGGCTTTGGCGGCCTCGAGACCAAGACTTATCCCAGCGTGTACCGCAACCTCGCGTGGAACGACTTTGGCGCGGCAGTCGAGGTGGGTTTCCTTTTCGAAGAGCCAGTCAAGAAACAGTTCCACGACCTCGCCGCCAAGCAGCGACAGCCTGGCTTTGGACCGCTCGATGCGGAGGCCTCGCCGACCAATTGGACTATCGTTCGTCAGGACGGCGAATGGGTGCTGCAAGGTCGCGTGATGGGGCCGACGGTAGTGCGCGACTACCCCGTCGCCACAGTCACGGACCCGAGGCTCGGCGCCCACGCGCAGAAGGGTCCGGGCTGGGCCCGGGTGCGATCCGAATACCCCGACGCAATTGATTACGTGTCCTCGCCCGACGGTCGACTGACGGTCATTGTCACCGAGGACGCCATGTTCGTCCACGAGTCCGGCGGCTCCACGCTCGGCAGGCGCGTCCAGCGCGTTCCCGTGTCGGCGTCGCGGGTCGTCATGACGCAGTGGCTCGAGGGCGAACAGCTCCGCAACGCCGCCGCAGCAATCGCAAAGCTGTAGCTTCCCGACCCGTGACTAGGGTGACGGGCAGCGGGACTCCCGCCTTCCGCCTTCATTCTTCTTCCCACCGGTACACTCTGCCCCGTCCGATGGACGTCCGCGAACTGCGCCAGAAGTACATCGCGTTCTTCAAGTCGAAGGGCCACGCCGAGCACCCCAGCGGGTCGCTCGTGCCCACCGACGTCACCGGACGCCTCGACGAGTCGCTCCTCTTCAGCGGCGCAGGCATGGTCCAGTTCAAGCCCTACTTCCGCGGCGTCGCGACGCCCCCGAGCAAGCGGCTGATCACGGCGCAGAAGTGCCTTCGCACAGGCGACATCGAGAGCGTCGGCAACCTCAGCCACCTCACCTTTTTCGAGATGCTCGGCAACTTCTCGTTCGGCGACTACTTTAAGAAGGAGGCGATCGCCTACTCCTGGGAGTTCCTGACGTCCCCGCAGTGGCTCGCGCTCGACCCGTCGCGGCTCTCGTTCACAGTGTTCGCAGAAGACGACGAGGCGTACGACCTTTGGGCGGCGCACATTTCAAGCGTCGGCATTGACCCGGAAACGCGCATCTTCCGCCTCGGTGAGGCGACGAACTATTGGCCGGCCGGATCGTTCTCGAGCGGCCCGCCCGGGCCGTGCGGACCCAACAGCGAGATGTTCTACTGGACTTCCAAGGCTCCGCCGCCGGAAGGGAAGTACAAGGTCAAGGACTACCTTCGCGACGAGGCGCTCGGGCACTGGCTCGAAATCTGGAACGACGTCTTCATCCAGTACGAGTGGCAGGGCGCGCTCCGCGACGCCGCCCGCCCGGACAAGGGCTACGAAAAGTCCGGCATGCCGCCGCTGCCGTTCCAGAGCGTGGACACCGGCATGGGCCTCGAGCGCACTGCGGCCGTCCTCGGCGGCTTCTCTTCCGTCTACGACACCGACGCCTTCGTTCCCATCATCCGCGCGATCGAAAGTTTGAGCAAGAGTGGAGATGGCCGCACGCCAACTCCCTCCCCCTTGGGGGAGGGCGGGGGAGAGGGTGCGCCTGAGTTGAAGTACGGCCAAATCGAGAGCACCGACGTCGCCGTCCGCATCGTCGCCGACCACCTCCGCGCTGCCTCTTTCTGCATCGCCGACGGCGTGCTGCCGTCGAACACCGGCCGCGGCTACGTCCTGCGCCGACTGATCCGCCGCGCAGTGCTGAAGGGCGTTCGCGCGCTCGGCTTTGGCGAGCCGTTCCTCCACAAGGCGTACGACGGCGTCGTGCAGGCGCTAGGCGACCACTACTTCGAGCTCCACGAGCGTCGCGACGTCATCAAAGAGACGCTCAAGAACGAAGAAGAGCAGTTCCGGCGCACGCTCGAGCAGGGCACCGAGATCCTGGGCGAAGAGCTTGCCAAGCTGAAGAAGAAGGGCACGCTCTCGGGCGCCGCGGCCTTTCGCCTCTACGACACGTTCGGCTTTCCCTTCGAGGTCACGAAGGAGATCGCAGAGGAAGCGGGGTTCGTCGTTGACTACGAAGGCTATCTCGCCGCGATGACCGAGGCGCAGGAGCGCTCGCGCTCCGTCTCGGGCATGGAGAGCGTGTACGGCGGTGTCGAGGGCGCGGAGAAGCTCACCGACGCGCCGACGAACTTCGTCGGATATGACGTATCCGTCGCATCGGCCAGCGTGCTTGCCTCCAAAGAGCTTTCCGACGGCAACACTGCCGTCGCGCTGGACGCTTCGCCGTTCTACGCAGAGAGCGGCGGGCAGGTCGCCGACACCGGCGTGCTGATCGTCGGCGGGGCGCAGTTGCAGGTGCGCGACGTGCAGAAGAAGGGCGGAGTGTTCGTCCACCTCGTCGAAGCCTCCGGCGCGCTGAAGCCGGGCGCGAAGGTCGAGGCGCGCGTTGACACCGAGCGCCGAAAGCACGTGACTCGCAACCACACCGCGACGCACCTGCTGCACGCCGCGCTGCGCGAAGCGCTCGGCAAGCACGTCACGCAGGCGGGTTCGCTCGTCGCGCCCGACTATCTGCGATTCGACTTCACGCACGGCCAAGCGATGACGCAAGAAGAGATCGAGCGCGTCGAGCGCGCGGTCAACGACAAGGTCCTCGAAGCGCAGCCGGTGCACATTTACGAAGACGTGGACCTGCAGGACGCGCGGGACATGGGCGCGATGGCGCTCTTCGGCGAAAAGTACGCCGACCGCGTGCGCGTCGTGCAGATCGGCGGCATGAAGCCGAGCGAACCTTCGTTCTCGCGCGAGCTCTGCGGCGGCATCCACGTCCGTAACACCGGCGAGATCGGGCTCTTCAAGGTCACGAGCGAGGCTTCGGCTGCGAGCGGAGTGCGACGAATCGAGGCCGTCACCGGCATCGGCGCGTACGAGTGGGCGCTGCAACAGCGCGCACTCCTAGAAGAGGCCGCAGGGCTCCTCAAGACCACTCCCGGCGACCTCCTCCGTGCGATTGACCGCACGATGGACGCGCTCAAAGAGGAAAAGCGAAAGCGCGAAAAGCTCGCCGCACAGGGCGGCGGCACGAAGGCGGTCGTCGAGATGGTCGGCAGCGTCGAGCTCGCCGTCGAGCGGCTAGAGGACGCAGACCCGAAGGACGCGCAGCTCGTCGCCGACCGGCTCGTGGACGGGCACGCCGACCGCGTCGCGCTCGTCGTCGTCACGAGCGACGGAAAGCTGACGTTCGTCTGCAAGGTCGGCGACGGCGCGAAGTCCAAGGGCGCGCACGCGGGCAAGCTCATCGGCGAGGTCGCAAAGGTCGCCGGCGGCGGCGGCGGCGGCCGCCCCGACTTCGCCACCGCAGGCGGCAAGGACCCCTCTCAGCTCGAAGCCGCAATCGCCAGGGCCAACGAAGTCCTCGCATCGCAAGTCATGTGACTTCCGGCCAGGTTCCTCTCCCTCCTACATACAGAATACTCCAAGGTAGGACTGAGTGTCAAGGTTATTTTAGCAAAACAGGTCGAAAGTACTACGAAACGTCCTATATTGGGGCATCTGGCAGCCAGTCGTGCCATTCCGGCGGCAGTTCCATACGCATCAGCCGTACCAGATTGAAGGCGAAGGCGTTTGGGAACGGGTGCCAGGGCTGGTCGGTAGGGTCGAACTCTGGGTCGCAGGCCTTATAGAGCGTGGTTCCGAGGACGTGCGCGAGCACGCGCCCGACGAACACGTCGTCCACCGACCCGGTCGCCCCGTGGTAAGCCTCGAGCAGCCACGGTGTCGCCCAGATCGGTACGCGCTCCATGTCGAGCGCGGGGTCTCCCCAGCAGGCGTCGCCCCAATCAATGAGGGCGCTGAGCCGCAGCGGCCCCTCGGTCACCATCGTGTTCCCGGCGTGCAGGTCGTTGTGGACGAAGACCGTCTCGCCCTCGGCCTCAATCGCTGGCGCTAGCCGCTCGTTCCACTTCGCGATCCAGTCGTAAGTGACGAGCTCGATCTTCAGCTCACTCCTTGCGGTCTCTAGCTCCGTTCGAGGGTCGCAAAAGTAGGGCTTGTCGAGCCAGCCGTTCGGGTCTTCGACGACGGTGATCCGGGTGTGGCAGTTCGCGATCTCAGCACCGAGCTCGCGATACAGGACCGGGAGCTCGCGCTGGTCAGCGCGCACCTCGGCGAGCGCGACGCCTTCAGCGCGCTCGTAGATCGTATAGACGTACGGAATCTCCGACCGCGAGTCGTCGAAGGCGATGAGCTTGGGCGTCCTGATGCCAGCGGCTACGGCGGCCGGGACGGCGACCGCCTCCGTGTACGAGTCTTCCTCACCGCGGTGCGGCTTGTTGATCCGCAGGACGTGCGCCCCGCCGACGGCGAAGACCCAGTTGATGTAACCGTCGCGGAGCGGACGCACATCTCCGTGCATGCCGTACTTTGCGAGGAGCGTCGCGATCTCGTCCGCGGTCGGCGCCTTCATAGCAGCCCAGACGCTAAGACGTCTGCAACATGATCCGGAAGTTTGGCAGCGGCTTTCCCGCGCCAGCGTTCCGGAACAGGATCAGGAGCTTATCCGGTTTGCCGAGCTTTGTCAGCTTGTTCGACGTATCGCCGAACCGCATGACGTTCTCAAACCCGCCGGCCTGCGGTATCGCGGTGTAGCGACCGCTGAAAGACGAGTCGGCGAAGGCGAGCTGGTTTCCTTCGCTGTCGAAGAGCTGCACCTGATCAATGCCCGAGCCGTGCATTGAGAGCGAGCGCGGGGTGAGGTTGCGGACTTCGATCTTCAGCGAGACCCCAGGCCCGCGGCCAAACGGGTTTGTGATCTCCTTGAGTTCGCTGACGCGGATCCGCCACGTTTCGTTGCTCACCCACTCTCCAATGAGGCCTTGGACGCCGTCGGCCTGCATACGCCCGACGTTTGGCACGAACTGGACCGACAACTGGCCCGCCCCCTTGGTCACTTCTGCGCCGGCCTTCGCGAGCGCGTCGGTGGAGACGTAAGTCTTGCCGTTGGCGACGACAAAATCCGCGCTTCCGAGCTTGGCGCCGTTGACAAAGAGCGAGAACGTCTGGTGCGCGCTGATCGCGACAGCACAAAGGACAGGGGCAATGACGAGTGCGGCCCGCTTGTTCATGTCCGCGATTCTACTTCATCCGTGGGCTATGTTCTCGACGACCATGCGCGTCGCCGGAGACTTGTTCAAAGTATAAAAGTGCACCCCCGGCGCGCCGCCTGCGAGAAGCCCCTTGCACTGCGCCGTGGCGTGCTCGACCCCGACACGCACGACGTCTTCCTTCGTCTGCGCGGCGTCGAGGCGGGACACGAGCGAAGGCGGCATCGTCGCGCCGCACATCTTGATGAAGCGGTCCACCTGCGAGACGTCGGTGACTGGCATGATCCCGGGCACGATCGGCTGCGCGATCCCTGCGGCGCGCGCGCGCTCGACGAACGAAAAATAGTGCGAGTTGTCGAAGAACAGCTGCGTGATCAGCACGTCGAGGCCCGCGTCGCACTTCTCTCGCAGCCGCACCATGTCCATGTCCCGGCTCTCGGCGTCGGTGTGGCCCTCGGGGTAGCACGCACCCAGGACGCACGCCTCTGGGAACTCCTCGCGGACCACGCGGATCAGGTCAATCGCATAGCGGCATGTGCCCTCGCCCGGCGCGGCCCCGCTAGGCGCGTCGCCGCGCAGCGCGAGGATGTTCTCGATCCCGCGCGAGCGCGCCCCGGCAACGTCGTCGCGGAGCTCCTCGCGCGTCCGGCCGAGGCAGGTCATGTGCACGACCGCCTCGATGCCGACGTCGTTCTTGATCTGGCCGGCCCATTCGAGGGTCTTGCCCCGGGACGAGCCGCCCGCGCTGCACGTGACGGAGACGAAGGCGGGGTCGAGGTCCTTCATCGAGCGGACCGTCTCGAACAGCGTCCGCTCGCCCTGCTCGGTCTTGGGCGGAAAGAACTCGAAGGAGAAGGCGGGCCTCTTTTCGACCAAGAGCTCGCGTACCGTCACAAAGGCGATTATACGGCCTCGGTTTGAACCTGCCTGAGCCTGGGCTCGGCCCAGCACCGGTATATAGACCGGGCCGAATCTGCCGAGAATCTCACACAGAGTCTCACGGTTTTCACGGAGAAACCTCACCTATGTTGAGAGTCCTGGGTTCGATTCTGCTTGCGGCCGTCGTTCTTCCCGTCCAGGACGGGGCGCGACCGGCGCTACGTCTCAAGTCCGGCGACGTCGTGCTCGTGACGACGCCCTACGGCGGCGAGTTCACGGTCCAGAGCGACGGCGCGGTGTACGGGCGCGGCTTTCGGGCTGTGCTCGATGGACGCACCGTCGAAGAGGCGCAGAAGGAGATGCGCCGCGCGATGCGCACGTTCGTCCCTGAGGGCGACGTGTTCCTCTCACTCAAGAGCGTCCGACAAGAGGTCGTCTATGTCGTTGGCCTGGGTGGCGGGCGAGGCCCCGTGCCACTGACGCCAGGGCTCACGCTGCGACAGCTGCTAGCGAGCTCCGAGCTTGACGGCGACGCAGACCGCTTGGACGTTCAGGTGTACCGAGACGGATCGCGCGTGGCATCTTTGAACGCCGCGTCGCTACTGAGCGGATGCTCGAACGACGTCGAGCTTAATGCGAACGACATCGTCGCGCTCTCTCCGGCGCCGTTCGTGCGCGTGTGGGTGGTCGGCCAAGTGCGATCTCCGGGAGAGGTCAAGGTGCCGGTCGGCAGCGACGTGTACAAGGCGGTCGCGGCGGCTGGCGGCTTCATCGCGGGCGCCGACGCCCTGGCGACACAGCCTGACGAAGTCATCGTCTCGCTCCGGCGCGGGCCGGACCACTTCGACCTGCCCTTGCAGCAGAACGGTGGCGAGCCGCTCATGTTGGAGGCGGGCGACACGATTTCAGTCTCAGTGCCAGAGACGCGTCGCGTGAGCGTGCTGGGCGAAGTCCGCAACCCGGGCGAATACGTGCTGCGCGGGAGCACCGACCTCATGTCGGCGATCGCCGCGGCCGGCGGACCGGGCGCGCTCGGCTCAGCAAAGTCCGTGCTCGTCTTCCGCAAAGGCAGCCACTATCAGGTGAGCGCAATGCCCGGCGCACCAAAGTTTTCGCTCGAGCAGAGCGACGTCGTCTTCGTGCAGCGCAACGAGAGCGCGTACACGGTGCTCGGCGAAGTGAAGGGGACAGGGAAGTTCCTGTTCAAGGACGGCGAGAAGGTCTTCGTCACGGACGCGCTCGCGGCCGCAGGCGGGCTCGCGGAGCGCGGCACGATGCGGCGCGTGTACCTCGCAAGGCCGCAGGCCGACGGTACGGTCGCCGTCATGAGGTTCCACCTCGACGAGTTCATCAAGGACGGTGACCCGGAATCGAACCCTGAGGTCCTTCCCGGCGACACCCTGCTCTTCGGACAACCGAAGGGCGTAACGCTCTCGAACGTCGTGCAGGCGATCTCCGCCGCACTGCTGATCCAGACGCTCACGAAGTGATGAAGACGACACACGAGGCAGCGCCGATCTTTGCCGCAGTCTGGGAGCGCAAGCCCCTGGTCTGCTCCATCGTGTTGGCCTCGCTCCTCGTCGGGGTTGCGTACACGCTGCTCGCCCCGGCGGTGTGGGAGGCGAAGGCGACCGTGATCTTTCCCGTCCGACAGCCGAGCGCGCTCGGCGTGGCAGGCGGCGACGCGAGCGCGCTGGCGTCCGCCCTCGGCGGCCCGACACCTGTGCGCGTTTTCGCTGGCATTCTGGAGAGCGCCAGGACGACACAGTACGTCGGCGACAAGCTCGGGATCGCTCGGCGCGACGTCGAGCAGATGAGCCGCGTGATAGACCAGGCGATGGAGAACACGATCACGGTCACGGCGCGCAGCACGGACGCGGAGCTCGCAAAGCGAGTTGTCGCGCTGCGGCTGGAAGCGCTCGAGACGATCAACGAAGAATTGAACATGCCGCTCGCCGCGAACGACGTCGCAGTGCTCGGTGAAGAAATCGAGTCGCGGGAAAAGGCGATCAGCGTCCTCGAGGAGCAGCTCGTGAAGTTCCAGGGCGAGGCCGTGACGGCCCCCGGCGTGACGACGAGCGGCACGGGCAAAGAGACGACGTTCGTTTCCAACTCCTCCCGGTGGGTCGGCGCGCTGCGCGACCTTGAGATCGAGCGCGCGAAGGTCGAGTCGGCTATCGGGCAGATCGAGTCCTGGAGCACGCAGGTCGCCGAGGACGGCAAGGACCTGCCGACTCCGTTCCCTGGGACAGAAAAGTGGCGCACCACTCTCGAGACTCTGGAGTACGAAATGCGCGTCAGGGAGCTCTCCTATTCTCCGTCCGCGCCCGAGATCACAAAGCTCCGCGACGAGATCGCGATCGCTAAGAAGCAGCTTGAGTCGGAACTGGCAAAGTACGCCGAGGCGACTCGCACCGGCCTGATTGACCCAACGTTTTCCAGCGGGGCGAAGCTGCCCGAGCTGCTCGCGCAGCGCGTGGCTGTCGAGGCCCAGCTTCGAGCGGTGCAGCGCCTGGCAAAGCTCGCGCCCCAAGAGTCCGTTGACCTCTCTCGACTGATGCGCGATATCGCGACGCAGACCGTCATCTTGCAACAGCTCCAGGCGCAGCGACAGTTCGCCTCGATCCAGCAGGCGCGCGACCCGAACAGGTGGGAAGTCCTCGACGACCCCTACGTCGAAGACAAGCCGCTGAACAAGAGCCTGTTGCGCAACGGCGTGACGTCGCTCTTCGCGGGCTTATTCATCGCCGTGTGCGCCGCGATGTTGCTCGGGCGTCCTTCGCGCTTGCGCGTAGAACGCGCCGAGCGCTACGACGAGGCCGCCTAGGACACTGCCCATGCAGACGACGCGAAGGAGACGATCGGCACAAGCGACCCTCCTCGGGTCGGGCGCGTGCACGCTCGTCGCGGCGGTCCAGACGCTCGTCCTCCTGCCGCTCTACCTGGCCAAGATCGGGCCAGAACTCTATGGCCTCTGGATGGCGACGGGCGAGGTGTTCGTGTGGCTGCTGGCGTTCGACTTCGGCGTGCCGAACCTCCTCATCCAGCGGACCGGCGCGTTCCTCGCCAAGGGCGACTCGCGCTCGATCGGTTCGCACTTCGGCACTTCGCTGCTGGTGCTCGGCGGCGTCGCCGCCGTCGTCTTCGCGGCCGTCTACTTCGTCTCGCCGCTCGTGGCCGATTCGTTCGGACTCAGCGGCGCGCAAGCCTCGTCGCTCACCGGCGCGCTGCGCGTCGGTGCGTTCGCCGTGTGCCTGATAATGGTTGGGTACGGGTTCGTCGGGCTCGCGCGCGGGCTGCAGGACACGACGACCGTGCAAGCGGCAGCGCTCGTCGGGACGGTGCTCGGTTTCGGTGCGACCGCGGCCCTGCTCCTCGCGGACTATGGCCTTGTCTCCATCGCCTACGGGCTCCTCGTGCGAGGCGCAATGACGCTCGTCGGTGGAGCCGTCTGGTTCTTGGGCGTCGAGCGCAGCGTGCGCGGCCCGGTCTCGGTCTCGCGCGTTGCACTCGCGGACATTGGCAGGCACTGCCCGCCGATGTTCGCTGCTGGGATGGCCTACGCGCTCATGAACAACAGCATGGTTACGATGGCCGCTGTGGTGTTCAGCCCTCAGGCCGCCGTCGTGCTCGGTGTCACGCGCAAGATCGCAGACTTCGCACGCAGCCTGCTCGACATGGTCGGGCACGCGGCGTACGGCGGGTTCGCCAACCTCTTCACCGAAGGCGACCGGGAGCGCGTGCGCTCGGTCTATCGCGAGCTGCAGTCAACGTTCTTCGTCCTCGCAGTCGCGCTGCTCGCAGCGTACGTCGCGACGAACTCGGCCATTGTCGCGAGCTGGGTCGGTGCTGATCTGTACGGCGGGTTCAGCATGACCCTCGCGCTCGCAGGAGCCGTGGGCGCGGGCAGCTGGTCGTACATGCAGGTCAGCCTTTACCGCTCGATGGGCCACCACGGCCGCGCGTCGGCCGCGCTCCTGGTCGAGTGCGCCGCACGCATCGCGGCGATGTTCGGCCTTGCACTCGTCTTCGGGCCCGTGGGGCTGGCGGTCGGCGCGGTCGTGACCGCCGCTGCATCTGGCGTGTGGGCTTCGCGCATGATCGCGGCCGAGATCGAGTCTCAGTCTTCCGCGCACGGCCTTCGAGTGTGGACGTGGCGCGCCCTGCCGCTCGTCGCAGGCGGGGCGATCGCCCTCATTGGCGTCCGAGGCGGCTGGGGGTATGCGCTGGCGACGGCCGCCCTTGTCGGGTGTGCCTCGATCGCCGTGCTGCTCGTCGCCGACCCCACGCTCGCGCACGTTCGCAGGCGGCTGCTGGGGGGTGCGGCGTGACGATCAGCTGGACGAAGCGGCTCGCGCCCATCATCGTCGTCCAGTTCTTCCTCTGGATGACGCTGGCCGCGTTCGCCTTCGGCCCGTGGGAGTGGCCGTTGCGGGAGCCGATGAAGCTCTACGGGTTTGTCTTCGCGGCGCACCTCGCCCTCTTGGCCGGATATCTCTGCGCCGCGCACCGCCCGCCCTCGGGCGCGACGGCCAACCTCGATTTTAAGCGCGTGTTCGTTTGGAGCCTGGCCGCGTCGCTCGTCGTGCTCCCGCTCACGAGCTACGCCAAGACTGGGCAGTGGATACCCAATCTCCTCGGCGCGATTACGAACCCAGGGGCGGCCTACGGTGACTCGCACGCCTATATGCAGCACACGACCAATCCGGGCTCGTACCTGCGGATACTGCTCGCTCCGCTCTTGGTCGCGCTGGTTCCGGTCGGCGTGTTCTTCTGGTCGCGGCTGCGAAGGATCGAGCGGTTCGGCCTGGTCGCTGCCGTGCTCGCCGTCGTCCTGCTCTCGGTCTCGACCGGACAGCGGCGGGACATCGCGGACCTCTTTTTCATCGTCTGCCTGATCGCGCTCGGGTCGCACTGGGCCGGAGTGACGCGGTGGAGCCGCCGGGCGGCGGTGGTCGGCGCCCTCTCCTGCTCGGTCGCGGCGCTCGCCTTCGTCGCCTACTTCATCGTCTCGCACGTGAGCCGGGTCGGGGAGCAGACCGCAACGTATGGATATAACCCCGTGACCAAGGCCGCGCCAGACCCAGAAAGCCCCCTCCTGAACGCAGTTCCGGAAGGGGCGAAGCCCGGCTTCCTCGGCCTGATGCACTACTTTACGACCGGCTACTACGGGCTGAGCCTGTCGCTCGACCGGGACGTCCAGCCGATGTACGGGCTGGGGCACAGCATGTTCCTGACGAGGAACTGGGAGCGGGCTTCCAAGGACGAGGGCTTCGAGCGGCGCTCGCTGCCCGTGCAAATCTCGCAGAAGGACGGCTTCCGCTACCCGGTGCAGTGGTGTACGGCCTACCCCTACTTCGCGAACGACCTAGGGTTCGTCGGGACCGTGCTGATGCTGTTCGTGGTCGGGTGGGTTTTCGCGCTATCGTGGCTGGACGTCCTTGGCGCCAAGAGCCTCGGTGGGATCGTGGCGTTCACTTTGATCGCGACGCTCCTCTTCTATCTGCCTGCGACGAACCGGATGCTGCAAGACGGCGAGGGCGTCGTCGCTTTCTATGTTTGGATCGGGGTCTGGCTGGTGGGTCGTGCGCGGTCTTTCGCGCCAAAGACGGCGGTGCAAGCGATATGAACGACTTTGCAATGCTCTACATCGGCGCGTTCGCGCCTGACAAACCGGAGTTCCAAAACGCGGCGACGAGCCGAGCGGCGGTGCTGTTCCAGTCGAACTTCCTCGACGCGCTCGTCGCTTCGGGCATTCCACGCCCCGAAGTGCGCAGCTATATTCCAGTCCCGTCGTTCCCGCGCAGCCGCACGCTGCTGGCGATTCCTCGCAGCGTCACGCTCGATAACGGGCTCACACTCCGCTCGCTCGCGCACGTGAACGTCGGCGCGTTGAAGATCCTGACGCTCGGTATCTCGTCCGCGTGGGCCGTGCTGCGGTGGGGACTTCGCAACCGCGGGCGCAAGCGCGTCGTGATGACTTACAACCTCAACGCGCCACCGGCGTTTTTCGTCGCACCGGTCTGTCGTCTTCTCGGGATTGACTTCGTGCCGTTCGTCGGCGACATTTACGTCCCCGGCGAAATCGTCTCGAACAGTTGGCTGAGGCAGCTGGAGTTCCACATGCAAAAGCGCGCAGTCGCGATGGCCGACGGTCTCGTCGTGTGCAACAAAGCGATCGCCAATGACTTCGCCCCCGGCCGTGGGCACGTGTTGATCGAGGGCGGCGTCCCGGAGTCGTTCGCGCGCTCGTTCCGTGCGTCGAGTGAGGGCGGCGGCTTTCACATCGTCTTTGCCGGACAGCTCACGGATCTGAACGGTGTGCAGCTCCTCCTCGACGCGATCGAGATGGTGGACGACCCAGACCTGCGCGTGACCGTGCTCGGCGCGGGACCGATGGCGCCAGACGTCCGCCGCGACGCACTGACCGACCAAAGGATAGACTTCAGGGGGCTCGTCCCACACCAGGAGGTTCTCGATGTGTACAAGTCTGCCGACCTACTCCTGAACTTACGGAGCACCGAGTACGAGACCCACAGGTACGTCTTCCCGTCCAAAGTCGTCGAGTGCCTGGCGACCGGGGTGCCGCTCCTGAGCACCCGGACCGGGCACATCGAGGAGGAGTTCGGAGACTTTGTCTTCCTGCTCGACGAGGAGACCCCGAAGGCGCTCGTGCGCGCGATCGAGTTCATCAGACGGCTCGATCCAGGTGCGCGTGCGAACTTTGGCCGCGCGGCGCAACAGTACGTCCTGCGGCACAAGACTTGGGAGGCGCACGTGAACAAACTGAGCGAATACCTCGAGCGAGAAGTGCTGAACAAGCGCGTCGCGCGCGAACACGAGAAGATGCGCGTGCTCGCGTTCGTTGACTACTACCTCCCGGGAAGCAAGGGCGGCGGCCCCGCGCACTCCGTATCAAGGATTGCCGAGGCGCTCGACGGCGACACGGAGCTTCTCGTGTTCACGCGCGACCGCGACCTTGGCGACCGTGCCGCGTACTCCGAAGTGACAAGCGACCAATGGAACGCAAGGCCGGAAGCGACTGTGTTCTACGCCTCGTCGAAGAAAGTGGGACTTGCTTCAGTTTACAAAACAATCCGCACTTCGCAGCCGAACGTCATCTATCTCAACAGCTTCTTCTCCCACATGACACGCACTGTTCTTCTGCTGCGCAGGATCGGACTAATCAAAGGCGTCGGTGTCGTCATTGCGCCGCGCGGGGAACTCTCGCCGGGAGCGATTGGCATCAAGTCGTTCAAGAAGCGCGCGTACGTCGCACTCACGCGCCTCGCCCGCGCGTATCGCGGCGTGCTGTGGAAGCCCTCGACGGGTCTAGAGCTGCGCGACATCGAAGCCGCAATCGGAAAAGTGACGAACATCGTGTTGGCGGAAAAGCCAGCCGCGCCGTCGCTTGCACAGTTGCCGACGAAGATCGCCGGGGAGTGCCGGTTCGTGCTCCTCTCGCGCGTCTCACGAATCAAAAACATCGAGTTTGCAGTTGACTGCCTCTCTAAAGCGGAGGGCCGAATCGAGCTCGACGTCGTCGGGCCGCTGGAAGACGACGAATACGCGGAGGAGCTGCGCGCGCAGATCGCCCTCCTCCCGCCGAACGTCGCCGTCCGCCTCCTCGGGCCGGTGCCGCACGACGGAGTGAAGGATGCCCTCGCCCAGGCGCACGTCTTCCTCCTGCCGACCAAGGGCGAAAACTTCGGCCACGCCATCGCGGAGGCGCTCGCGATCGGCCAGCCATGCCTGATCAGCAACCGCACCCCCTGGTCCGACCTCCAAGGGGCCGGCGCGGGCTGGGCCGTCCCGCTCGAAGACCCCGACCAATGGACGGCCAGGATCGGGGATCTCGTCCAGATGGACGAGCCCGAATACCGTGCTCTGACTGCCCAGGTGCCCGCCTATTACGGCGCCAAGACCGCCGAGATGGGCACAGGCCAGGCGCAGGCCGTCTTTGACCAGGCAAACAGGGCCGCCTAGGTTCAAAAAGGCCCTGTGTAGAGCTTCAGACATTGGACCTCCGTGCCGATATTTATACGGGGGGCTCGAACCTAAAACTCTTTCTGCGAGACCAACTATGCGGGTGCTGATACTGGGCGGGACTGGGATGCTGGGGCACAAGCTGTACCAGCACCTCGACGACGCCCTCGTCACCGTCCGGACCGAGCCCAGGGACCTGCAAAAGTTCGGCTTCTACTGCCCCGACCAGATCGTGTCGGGCGTCCAGGCGACCGACCTCGGATCGGTCGAACGGGCGCTTGACCGGGTGGGGCCGGACGCGGTCGTCAACTGCATCGGCATCGTCAAGCAGCACCCGCTCGCGAGCGACCCAGCGGCCTGCACGGCGATCAATGCCGAGTTCCCCCACCTCGCTGCGCGCGCCTGCCACGAGCGCGGCGTGCGGTTCGTCCACGTCAGCACCGACTGTGTCTTCGACGGCCAGAAGGGGAGCTACAGCGAGCAAGACGCTCCAAACGCCACCGACCTCTACGGCCGAACGAAGGCGCAGGGCGAAGTGACGGAGACGGCGCTGACGCTGCGCACTTCGATCGTCGGGCGCGAGATCGCCAACGGCACAGGCTTCGTCGAGTGGTTCCTCTCAAACCGCGGCGGAAGCGTCAGAGGTTTCACGAACGCCGTCTTCAGCGGCGTCACGACGCAAGAGCTCTCTCGCGTCATCGCAAACGTGCTGCACGACCACCCGACGCTGACGGGACTCTATCACGTCGCGAGCAGACCGATAGACAAGTGCAGCCTTGCAAGACTGCTAAACGAACGATTCGAAACGAGGACCGCGATCGAGCCCGACGGCGCACTGCGCCTCGACCGCTCGCTCGACGGGGCTTTGTTCCATGAAAGGACAGGGTACGTCGCGCCGGAATGGACGGCGATGGTCGCCGAGATGGCGTCCGACCCCACACCCTACGAAAACTGGAAAACACAATGACTCTCAAAGACAAACACGTGCTTGTGACCGGCGGGACGGGAAGCCTCGGGCGGACCGTAGTGAACAGGATGCTGTCCGGAGAGGTCGGACTTCCCCGACGCATCACCGTGTTCTCGCGCGACGAGGCCAAGCAGCACCAGATGCGCGTGGACTTCTGCAACCTCGCGAACTCCACCGACGAAGTGATCTACCGGAACGGACAGGACCTGCTCCGCTTCGTCATCGGCAACGTGCGCGACTATGAGTCGCTCTCCCGGGCCGTGCAAGGAGTGGACGTCGTCATCAACGCGTCCGCGCTCAAGCAGGTCCCGACGTGCGAGCTGTTCCCCGACGAGGCGGTCAAGACGAACATCCAGGGGGCGCAGAACCTCGTGCGCGCCGTGCGCGAGTTCGGCCACAGCGTCGAGCACGTCATCGGAATCTCGACCGACAAGGCGTGCAAGCCGATCAACGTCATGGGGATGACCAAGGCCATCATGGAGCGCATCCTCATCAACGGCAACATCGAGTGCGAGCGCACAAAGTTCAACGTCGTCCGCTACGGCAACGTCGTCGCCTCGCGCGGCTCGGTCGTGCCGCTGTTCCTGCAACAGATCGAGCACGGGGGGCCGGTGACGATCACGACCAAGGACATGACGCGGTTCCTGCTCAGCCTTGACCGCGCAGTGGACACGGTCTTCGCCGCGCTCGAAGACGGACGGCGCGGAGAGACGTTCGTCCCGCTCGTCGAGTCCGCACGCATCGTTGACGTCGCCAAGGCGCTCATTGACGGTCGCGACATTGACGTCATCGTCACGGGAATCCGCCCGGGCGAAAAGATCCACGAGATCATGGTCTCCGACGAAGAGCGCTACCGCACGATCAAGCGAGGCGACTACTACGTCATCCAACCGATGCTCGAACCGCTCTCGCCGATCCAAGTGGACGTGCCGATGGCGAACGAGTACTCCTCGGCAGAGGTCACGCTAGACCAGGACGGGATCAAGCGCATGCTCGCGCCGATCTTCGGCACAAAGGCGATGGTGAGGATGGCTGCGTGAGGGTCGCGACGATCCTGGGCACGCGCCCGGAGATCATCCGCCTCAGCCTCGTCATCCAGCGGCTCGACGCCCTGTGCGAACACACCCTCGTCCACACCGGGCAGAACTACGACCCGAACCTGAGCGACCTCTTCTTCTCCGAGCTCGGCGTGCGGGCGCCGGACGAGCTCTGGGGCATCAAGGCGGACGGCTTCGGAGCGCAGGTCGGCGAGATCGTCGCGCGCTCCGAAAAGTTCCTGCGGGAGCGCAAGCCGGACCGCCTGCTCATCCTCGGCGACACGAACTCCGGGCTCGCCTCGATCGCCGCTGCGCGACTCGGTGTGCCCGTGTATCACATGGAAGCGGGGAACCGCTGCTTCGACGACCGCGTGCCGGAAGAGGTCAACCGCCGCATCATTGACCACTGCAGCACGGTCCTGCTGCCCTACACGCACCGCAGCAAAGAAAACCTGCTCCGCGAAGGGTTTGAAAGACAGCGAGTGTTCGTCACCGGCAACCCGATCTGGGAAGTCATCCAGGCGAATCGAACAAGGATTGATGAGAGCAAGGCCCTCAAACACCACGGCCTCGCCCCACAAGAATACATCGTCGTCACCGCGCACCGCGCGGAGAACGTTGACGACCCCAAACGACTTAAAGACATCCTCGACGGCCTCGCGCTCGTCGCCGACAGTTTCAGCGTCCCCGTCGTCGTCAGCTTGCACCCGCGCACCGCGGACAAAGTGAAGAAGGCCGGGCTCTCGCCAAAGTCCTCGCTCGTGCGGTTCGTCACTCCTGTCGGTTTCTTCGACTTCGTCAACCTGGAACAGAACGCACTGTGCGTGATGACCGACAGCGGCACCGTGCAAGAGGAGGCGACCCTGCTCGGAGTCCCCAGCGTGATACTCCGCGACGTGACCGAGCGCGCCGAGTGCCTCGAGTGCGGCAGCGGCGTCCTCAGCGGAGCAGACCCGCAACAGATTCTCCGCTCGGCCAAGGCCGTGGTCGGCGCAAAGCACAAGTGGTCGCCGCCGGCTGAGTACTTGCAAGAGAACGTGAGCGAGGTCGTCGCCTCGCTCGTCATGGGCCACCGACAAGCGAGGGCTGCGTGAAACGATCGCTCGACGTCCTTCTCCTTTCGATGCACTATTGGCCAGAGCCGTGCGACACGCGCACGTCCGAGCTCGCCAAGTCGCTCGTCAAGCGCGGACACAAGGCGACCGTCCTCACCTCGTTCCCCAACTATCCGTTCGGCAAAGTCTATGAGGGCTACCACCAGCGGCCCTGGAAGAAGGAGACGATCGAGGGCGTGAACGTCGTGCGAGTCCCGATGTTCCCCGACCACAGTAGGTCCGCCAAGCGGCGAGCGCTCAGCTATGCGAGCTTTGCGGCGAGCGCGTCGCTCGTCGGCCCGCTCGTCGTCGGCAAACCGGACCTCGTATGGATACATCACCCGCCTCTGACTACCGGGCTCGCGGGATGGTGGATGTCGCAGCTCAACCGCGCGCCGTTTGTTTACGAAGTCCACGACCTCTGGCCAGAGACCCTCGTCAGCTCAGGCATGGTGGGAGAGTCGCGCGTGACCTCCGCCATCCGCAAAACCTGCGACGCGCTGCACGACTGGGCCGCGGCAGTCGTCGTGACGTCGCCGGGAATGAAGACGCACCTGCTCGAGCGGGGACTCGCGCGCGACAAGGTCCACGTCCTGCCGCAGTGGGCGGACGAGCGCTCGCTCGCTCAAGTTGAGCGCGACGACGCGTTCGGCGAAGAGTTCGGCCTGAAAGGGAAGTTCAACGTCATGTTCACCGGCAACGTCGGCGCGGCGCAGGACCTCGACACGGTCCTCGACGCGGCTGCGCGGCTGCGCGGTGTAGAGCGGCTCCAGTTCGTCCTCGTCGGCGCAGGGCTGGAACTTGGGCGCCTCCAAGCGCGCGCGGCGACAGAGAACTTGCACAACGTCCTCTTCATCGGCCAGCACCCGCGCGAGCTCATGCCGCAGTTCTTCTCGTGGGCCGACGCGCTGCTCGTAACGCTGCGCGACGACCCGCTCTTCGCGATCACAGTCCCCTCAAAGCTCCAGGCGTACCTGCACGCGGGCAGGCCGGTCCTGTGCGGCGTTGCGGGCGACGCTGCGGACGTCGTCTCGCGCGCGGGCTGCGGCCTGACCTTCCCGCCGGGCGACCCCAGCGCCCTGGCCTACGCCGTCCAGATCGTGACGGCCATGGCGCAGGAAGAGCGAGAGCAGATGGGGGCGCGGGGCCGCCGGTATTACGACCTCACCTTCTCCCAGGACAGCCTCGTCACAGAGTACGAAAAGCTCTTCACCGGCATCGTCCACCCAGTCCCCAAACGCCCGATCGTCGCCGACGCCAAGCGCGCCGCCTAGGCTCAGAATAGGACTTCTGTCCTGTTTTGCGAATTTATACTTGACAAACAGTCACCCCATGGGGGTATCATGAAGTTAGAGGGGGAAGAAGCGCCTGAGCTTTCAGATCTCCCCGGTCGCAAAAAAAACGGCCTAAAAACGGCCCCTCACACACTCAAACCATCCTCACGACCCCTAATCGCGAACGCCCCCGTATAGGAAACGACGCCGACCTGTGCTCACCACGGCACCACGGACCGCCGAGCATCCCTCTCCCGCTCCACCGGCCTGAGAGAACAAGCAAGGCCCGATGAGCGGGAGAAGTTAGGTGAGGGCACCCGCGCGGGTGGCTTACTGGCCCGCAAACAAGCGGGAAGAAAACGGGAGCACGAAGGCAAAGAAAAACGAGAGAGAACGGGAAGAAAACTCCTCCAAATGACGGGACGAAACGGGAAATGAACGGGAAGAACTAAGGGCCCCGTCGAAAAGACCCGAACCAACCCGAACCAACCCGAGCTAATCCGAACCCGCGAGGTAACGTTCAACCCAGGAACCTGCCAGACCATGCGGATAGCGGTGCCAAAGGAAACGGCCCTCGAAGAACAAAGGGTCGCGCTGACGCCAGAAGGGGTCAAGGAGGTCGTCGTCCACGGCAATTCCGTACAGATCGAACCCGGCGCCGGAGGCGCGTCCCACTTCAGCGACTCCGCGTACGAACAGAGCGGGGCGACACTCGGCTCCGACCCGTCCGGCGCAGACCTCTTCCTCAAGGTCATGCAGCCCACACACGCCGAGATCGCAAAGCTCAAGGACGGCGCGGCGACGGTCTCGTTCCTTTACCCGACCGCGAACCCCGCAATCATTGATGCCCTCCGATCAAAACGCATAACTTCGTTCGCCATTGACCTCATGCCGCGGATCTCGCGCGCGCAGAGCATGGACGCGCTCAGCTCGATGAGCACGATCGCCGGATACCGCGCCGCGCTGCTCGCGGCCAGCCACCTGCCCAAGTTCTTCCCGATGCTCATGACCGCGGCTGGCACGCTCCCGCCGGCCAGGGTCTTCGTGATCGGCGCAGGAGTCGCCGGGCTACAAGCGATCGCCACCTGCCGCCGGCTCGGAGCGATCGTCGAGGCGTTCGACGTCCGCCCCGCGGTGAAAGAACAGATCGAGAGCGTGGGAGGGAAGTTCGTCGGCATGGCGCTGCTCAGCGAAGAGGCCGAGGACGTCGGCGGGTACGCGAAGGAAGTCTCCGGCGACACGCACTCGCGCGAGCTCGAACTCATCGCCTCACGGCTGCCGAACGTGGACTGCGTCATCACGACCGCGCTCATCCCCGGCAAGCGCGCGCCCGTCCTCATCACAGAGAAGATGGTGAAGCACATGCGCCCCGGCTCCGTGATCGTGGACCTCGCCGCGCCCGCCGGCGGCAACTGCGAGTGCACCGTCCCCGGCGAAGTCGCAGAGTGCAACGGAGTCACCGTCGTCGGTCGCACGGACCTCCTCGCGACCATGGCGCCCGACGCGAGCAGGATGTACTCGAAGAACGTGACAGCGTTCCTGAACGTCATCCTCAAAGAAGGTGCGCTCAACATTGACCTGGATGACGAGATCGTCAAGGGAACGCTCGTGACCCACGAAGGGAAGGTCGTCCACGACGTCACCCGGCTCGCACTGGAGCGCGGAGGCACGCCATGACACTGATCGCCGTCATCACCATCTTCATCCTTGCCGTGTTCGTCGGCCTCGAAGTGATCGCAAAAGTGCCGCAGACGCTCCACACGCCGCTGATGTCCGCGACCAACGCGATCCACGGCGTCATCCTCGTCGGCGGGGTCATCGTGCTCGGCCAGGCGCAGGACCCCGTCGCGCTCGCGCTCGGGTTCCTCGCGACTGTCTTCGGAGTCATCAACGTCGTCGGCGGGTTCGTCGTCACGGACCGAATGCTCGAAATGTTCAAGCGAAAGCCCAAGAAGGGGGCCAAGTGAACGCCGACGTCATCAACGTCTGCTACCTGCTGACTGCGGTGACGTTCATGCTCGCGCTCAAGCTCATGAACGGGCCGAAGACGGCCCGGCTCGGCAACCTGCTCGCGGCCGGCGGCATGGCGCTCGCGATAGCCGCGACGTTCTTCATCAAGGACGCGGGCGGCCGCGCCATCGGAAACCTGGGGTGGATCGCGCTCGCGTTCGTCATCGGTTCCGTGCTCGGCGCGTGGTCCGCGCGCCGAGTGCAGATGACGGCAATGCCACAGATGGTCGCGCTGTTCAACGGCCTCGGCGGTGGCGCGGTCGCGCTCGTCGCGCTCGTCGAGTACCCGCACCTGTTCGCGAGCATCGAAGCGGACACCGTGCCGCTCGTCACGACCGTGCTCAGCCTCGTCATCGGCAGCGTCAGCTTCTCGGGCAGCATGGTCGCCTACGGCAAGCTGCAAGAGATCCTGACTGGCCGGCCCATCACCTGGCCGTTGCAGAAGTTCTTCAACTTCGCTCTCTTCATCGCGGTCGTCGCGGTCGTCGCGCTCCTGATGAGCGGCGTCCCGTCCGGCCAACTGCTCTATGTCCTGCTCGGTCTGGCCCTGCTCCTGGGCGTCACGCTCGTGCTGCCGATCGGCGGCGCGGACATGCCGGTCGTGATCTCGCTCCTCAACTCGTTCACCGGTTGTGCCGCAGGGCTCGCCGGGTTCGTGCTGGACAACACCGCGCTGCTCATCGGCGGCGGCCTAGTCGGTGCGAGCGGCCTGATCCTCACGCTCGAGATGTGCAAGGCGATGAACCGCCCGCTCAGCAACGTCGTCTTCGGCGCGTTCGGCGGCGGCCCCGCCGCGGGCGCGCTCGAGTCCGCCGGCAAGACCGGGTCCGTGCGCAGCTACTCGGTCGAGGACGCCGCGATCATCTTCAGCAGCGCGGACAGCGTGATCATCGTCCCCGGTTACGGCATGGCCGTCGCACAGGCGCAGCACGTCGTCAAGGAGCTCGCCGAAAAGCTCACCGCGAGGGGCATTGACGTCAAGTTCGCGATCCATCCCGTCGCCGGGCGCATGCCCGGCCACATGAACGTGCTGCTCGCCGAGGCGGACGTCCCGTACGAACAGCTCTACGACCTCGACGAGATCAACTCGGAGTTCCCCGAGACCGACGTCGCGCTCGTCATCGGCGCGAACGACGTCGTCAACCCCGCCGCCCGCTACGACAAGGCCAGCCCCATCTACGGAATGCCGATCCTCGACGTGGACAAGGCGCGCACCGTCATCGTCTCAAAGCGCAGCATGAGCCCCGGCTTCGCCGGAATAGACAACGAGCTCTTCATCAGCCCGAACACGATCATGGTCTTCGGCAACGCCAAGACGACCATCGCCAAGCTCTCCGCCGCCATGGACTCGATGTAGCGCAAGCGACCGAGGAGCTCTGAGTGGAACAAGACCCAGAAACAAGGGCGTCCGAGGATGGCCAATACTGTACTTGGAGTCTTGCCATGGAAAGAACTTCTTGGCGTGCTTCGTTATTAGTCAAACAGGCAATACCACCTGCAAAGAATCCACCTCCAGCACGTGCCGCACGTAACAACCCATCGCCAACAGACGAGCCGCTTACATTGACCAAAAGCGGAACAGGCTACCAAGAAATGTAATGTCTCGCTTCATAAAGCGCACTCCTTCTCTACCGCCTTCTTTATCGCGATCAGTGTAGCCTGAGACTCTTTCCCAACCTTTCGTCTAATGATCAAGTTCAGTATCTTGATTGCGAGAGTAGGCGTAGAATAATAATGGGAAAACTCCATCTTGGTTTCCTTGTCGCCAACCTTTGTAAATGTTGTCTCAACAATGTAGTCGGTGAGCAACTTACTCAGCCCCATGGTGTCCTCCGGAAGCGCAGTCACGATTTTCTTCATCGGAACGATTTCTATGTCTCTTTCGGTACAGGTGTTTTTGCCGTCGGTTAAGTGACACAAGTACTCGACCCCCGGCTCACGAAATTGTTTTCCCGAAACAAGACCAACCTTATTCACCCGAGGATGATACTCCGCGATTTTCGACAGGTCCTGATTGAACCCCCAGACTTTTTCCAGCGGAGCATTTATGATGATCTCTTGTCTTGATTGGAATGTTGGCTTCATAGAGTTTTCTCAATAGATCTTCAACAGGAACACCAAGGGCCTTAGCTATTTTCGCACTAACAGAGCGGCTCCCTGCACGCGGTGCGTGCGCATTCCAATCGCTCCGCGATTGGAAAGAGATCCGCGAGCAGAAGTATCCTTTGGTGCGCGGGAAAGGACTCGAACCTTCACGCCTTGTGAGCGCTACCACCTCAAGGTAGTGCGTCTACCAATTCCGCCACCCGCGCACGTGGGAGCAGGGCCAATTATACCGACGGAGCCTACTCCTGGCGGCCCTCGATGGCCGCCAGCAGGACCCCCGCCGCCACCTTTAGGCGCGGATCGAGGCTGTCCTGGGGGTCCATCGTGAAGTCCATCGAGAGCCAGTACACGAACGGGTTGAAGTGCTGGCGGTAGTCCGCCACGCGCCGACCGTCGTTCAGCAGCATGTCGTAGTTCTGCGGGATCAGGTTGCTCAGGAACCGCCGGAGCAGCGCCATCGCCTGGCTGTCCTCGATCACCTTGCCCAGCTCGCGGTCCTCAGCGTCCATGACGATCCACTCGTCGCGGATGATCGAGGTCCAGCCCTTTCGCTTGAACGCGCCGACCTTCTGCCCCGAGACCGAGTCAATCACGTCGTACGCGGCGGCGAAGTCGAAGATCTGCCGCGCACGGATCGCGAGCGCTTCGTAAGCGCCGCCTTCGTCGAAGTACACGCGGATGTCCTCCTTTAGCCGGAACCCCTTCTGGTGGCTGAACAGCACGAGGTTCCCACCGCCGTCATAGATGCGGAAGTTCGCGCCGATCATCTTGAAGAACTGCCGCTTGAGCTCGAAGCGGTCCCCGCCCCAATTGACCGTCGGTTGCATGGCTATGGATAGATCCCGCGCATCACCGTCGCGTCGGCGACGCGCTTGACGCCGATGATCATCGCCGCCGTTCGCATGTCGGTCTTGTGGGCGTGCATCGTCTGGTCCACCGCGTTGTACGCGTGCCGCATGATGCGCGAGAGCCGCTCGTTGACCTGCGACTCTTCCCAAAAGAAGTTCTGCAGGTCCTGCACCCACTCGAAGTAGCTGGTGACGACGCCCCCGGCGTTCGCGAGGATGTCGGGGACGCAGAGGATCCCCTTGTCGTTGAAGATCTCGTCCGCGTCCGGTGTCGTGGGGCCGTTCGCGCCCTCGACGATCAGCCGCGCCTTAACCTTGTCGGCGTTGTCGCGGTGGAGCTGTTGCGAGATCGCGGCGGGGATGAGGACGTCGCACTCGATCTCTAGCAGTTCCTCGTTCGTGATCTGCTCGCACTCCTTGTAGTTGTGGATGCCGCCGTCAACGCCGCTGTAGCGGTTGGAGAGGTCGTGGATCGGCAGGCCGTCCTTTTTGTAGATGCCGCCCTTGGCGTCGCTGATTGCGACGACCCGCGCGCCGAGGTCGCTCGCGAGCCGCGCGGCGACGGAGCCCACGTTGCCGAACCCCTGCACGGCGACACGGCAGTCGTTCAGGTCGAGGTTGATCGTCTTGGCCGCCTCTTCCATCGAGACCACGACGCCGCGGCCGGTGGCCTCGACACGCCCCTCGGATCCGCCGAGCTCGATCGGCTTGCCCGTCACGACGCCGGGGACCGTGTAGCCGGCGTGCATCGAGAACGTGTCCATGATCCAGCCCATGACCGTCGGGTTGGTGCCGATGTCGGGTGCGGGGATGTCGCTGCGTTCACCGAGGATGCCGGTGATCTCGGTGACGAACCGCCGCGTCATCTTCTCAAGCTCACGCCTGCTGAGCTTCTTGACCTCGACGCGCACGCCGCCCTTCGCGCCGCCGTACGGGATGTTGACGACCGCGCACTTCCACGTCATCCACATTGCGAGAGCGGTGGTCTCGTCCAAGTCAACGTGGTGGTGGTAGCGGATGCCGCCCTTGGTCGGCCCCCGGCTTGCGTTGTGCTGCACGCGGAAGCCCTCGAACACCTCGACCTCGCCGTTGTCCATCACGACGGGGAAGTTGACGATGACCTGCCTCTTGGGGCGAGCGAGGGCCATGTGGAGGCCTTCGTCCAGGTCGAGGTACTTTGCGGCCGTCGCGAGTTGGCGACGCGCCATTTCTAAGACATTGTCCGGATCGCTCATTTTCCGCTAGTTCACCTTGGGGCGCAGCGACCGCCGCAACACTGCGTAGACGGGGATGGCCAGCACGCCGTTGTACACTGCCGAGACGATTGTATACCGCAGGTAGGGCCAGACCTCCGGGGGAGGGGCCGGAATCATCATCAGGACCATGGAGACGGCCGTCCCGGCGATGACGACCAGGGCGACGTACCATGGCCGGACCTCGAGGTCGAGCAGGCTGACGTACCCGGCCGCGTAGGCGACGAGGGTGCGGCTGACCACGAAGTTTGCGGTGTCGGAGCCCGTGACCCCGCCCAGGAGCACCCCGGCCACGAACCCCAGGACGGCGGCGACCACGGGGCGGCACATGACCGAGGCGGACAAGGCGACGACGAGCAAGAAGTCGAACGAACCGCCGGCCAACATGACCCTGTGCCCGAGCGACTGTTGCAGCGCCGCGGCCAGCCAAAACGCGAGGACGAGCGCGACGTACGGGCGGATCGTGCTCATTTCAGCACGAAGACCTCGTCGAGATCTCCCATCTTGATCGCAGGAAGGACGAAGACCTGTTTGGTGCCGAACTGCGGCGAGTCAACCGCCTCGACGACGACGCCGACCGGGATGCCTGCAGGGATCGTCTCGGAGTAGCCCGACGTGATCACGATCTCGCCCGTGTGCACTTCGTCGGCCGAGAGCATGTCTATCACGAGCCGCTTCGAAGTCTCTCCTCGCGCGATCCCGGGGACGTCCGTCGTGCCGATGACCTTCACGCCGACGCGTATCGCGCGCGAAGTGACGAGGAGGATCTGGCAGCGCGTCTTGTCCACCGTGTCTACGATTCCGACCAGGCCGTCCGCCGCGATGACCGGCATGTGTTTTTTGATGCCGTCGTTGCTCCCTTTGTTGAGCGTCGCGCGGTTCTCGCGAGGAAAGTAGCCGACGATTCCGGCGTAGACCTTCTCGAACGGGCCGGGCGCGTCGTACCCGTTCATCCTGTTCAGCTCGTCGAGCTTTCTTTGAAGCCTGTCGAGCGTCTCCTGGTACATGCGCGCGCTCTCGGCCTCGGCCCTGAGCCGCGCGTTCTGCTGCCGCAGGGAGTGCGCGTCGCGCACGCCAGACCAAAAGTCGTCGCCGTAGTTGGCCGCGTTCGTGAGCGTCGAAGCGACGGGGTACACGACGGACTGGATGGCACGGGTGAAGAAGTCGGTCTTGGCGTCGTTGTTGGCGACCGTCTGCAGTTGTCCCAGCACGAACCCTGCGATGCAAAGGCCGATGAGCACTAACCAGTCTGTCCGCTTCTCCTTCAGGTCCTTGAAGCCCTCTCTAGGATCCGGCGCATCGCGGGGTCCTCGTGGATCATGTCGAGCATGCGCCCCGTGCCGACTGCGACGCAGCTGAGCGGGTCGTCCGCGATGTGCACCGGTATCCCGGTTTCTTCGGCGATCAGCTTGTCAATTCCCCGCAAGAGCGCACCGCCGCCCGCGAGCACTATGCCGTTGTTCATGCAGTCCGCCGCCAGCTCGGGCGGTGTGGCCTCGAGCGTGAGCTTGACCGCCTCGACGATCTCGGTCAGCGGCTCTTGGATCGCGACGCGGATCTCCTCGCTCGTTAGTTCTGCGCTGCGCGGAAGCCCGGTCACCAAGTCCCGGCCCTTGACCGGGAGCGTCAGCTCTTCTTCCAGCGGATACGCGCTGCCGATCTCGAGCTTGATCTGTTCGGCCGTGCGCTCTCCGATGAAAAGGTTGTACGCGCGCCGGACGTAGGAGGCGATGGCCTCGTCAATCTCGTCGCCCGCGATGCGGATGGACCGCGCGTTGACGATCCCCGCCAGCGCGATGACGGCGACCTCCGTTGTGCCGCCGCCGATGTCCACGATCATCGAACCGACCGGCTCTCCGATCGGAAGCCCCGCGCCGATGGCCGCGGCCATCGGCTCCTCGATCACGTACGCCTGGTGAGCCCCGGCCTTCTTGCACGCGTCGAGCACGGCGTCGCGCTCGACCTCTGTGACGCCGCTGGGGATGCCGACGACGACGGTGTTGTACAGCGCGAACCCGTGGCTGCGCCTGGCCATGCGCACGAACTCTTTGATCATTTCGAGCGTCTGGTCGTAGTCGGCGATGACGCCGTCCTTGAGGGGCCTTATCGCAACGATGTTCGCCGGGGTGCGCCCGAGCATCTTCTTCGCCTCTTCGCCGACTCGCAGGACCTTTCCGGTGTTCTTGTCCACCGCGACGACGCTCGGCTGCCGGATCTGGATCCCCTTGCCCGCGACGTAGACGACGGTGTTGGCGGTGCCGAGGTCAATGCCCACGTCGAGGCTGAGCTTCTTGAGGAGGTTCTTGAAGAATCCGGGCGGGCCGTGCTTTTTCATTTCGACGCCCCCCGAACTTGATAGACGGCGCGGGAGGCGCGCCCGAACCCTCGAATATAGCTTCCGTGCATGTGCCTGTCTCTTTACGTCCTGCAGGCTCCTTCAGACGCGAAGAAAGCCCACGAGGCGTCGCCTAAGCATGGGCTTCCTGAAAAGGTGCGGCTTGGGTCTGTTCTGAGGCGCCGCACTACTCCGGTGCGATGCCCATCGAGCCCGGGGCTGCCGGACCTAGGCCGGCGCCTCTTCCCGCGCCTGACGGGGCACCACCGCCACCAGTCCCGCCGCCACCGCCCGGAAGGCTGTTGGCATAGGTCACGGTCGCGGCAGCCGGTTCGGCGTCCGTGATGACGACGGGCGTCGGGTTCGGCGGAGCCACGGGATCCCGCTTAGTAAAGTAGAAGCCGAGGATGACGCCGATGCAAACGAGCACCACGGCGCCGGCGACGATCAGATCGTTCTGGTTCTTCAAAGCCTTGCTCCTGACTGCCTCAGATGATAGCAGATTCAGACTAGTGTCTGAAGTGTCTGACGCCGGTCAAGACCATGGGGATACACAATCGGTCGGCTGCGGCCAGGACCTCGTCGTCCTTCTTGCTCCCCCCAGGCTGGACGATGCACCCGATCCCGGCCTCGGCGGCCGTCTCGACGCTGTCCGGGAAGGGGAAGAAGGCGTCGCTGGCTAGGCCAGCCCCTTTGGCGCCATCTCCAGCCTGCAGAAGGGCCAGCCTGACGGACTGGACCCGGTTCATTTGGCCCGCCCCGACCCCGAGCAGCCGGTTCGGGGAGCAGACCACGATGGCGTTCGATTTGACGTGCGGAACGATGCTCCAGGCCAGCCGGAGGGCCCTCATTTGGTCTTCGGTCGGCTCCGCCTTGGTCGCCACCCGCCAGTCCCCGGCCGGCTCCTCGTCGGAGTCCTGGACCAGCGCCCCGCCTCGGACAGAGCGGACCGTCAGGTAGCTCGAGTCGGGCGAGGGCGCGACCTGGAGGAGCCGGACGGACTGGCCCCAGCCCGGCCGGTCGCGGTAGATCGCCTCGGCCTCGGGCGAGAACTCGGTCGCGAGCACGACCTCGAGGAAGTTGCCCTTCTCGGTGGTCGCCTCGGCGGTCGCGGCGTCTACGGGGCCGTTGAAGGCGGCGATGCCGCCGAAGGCGGAGATCGGGTCCGACTCCCGGGCGAGCCGATAGCTGGCACCGGGATCGGCGCCGATGGCGGCGCCACAGGGGTTGCCGTGCTTGATGATCGCGCACGCGTCGGGCGGGAGGTCGCAGACGAGCTCCCACGCGGCGTCGCTGTCGAGCACGTTGTTGTAGCTCAGCTCCTTGCCCCAAAGCTGCTTGGCGCGAGCGACGCCTCCGGTCGCGAGCGGGTCGGTGTAGAGCGCGGCGTGCTGGTGCGGGTTTTCTCCGTAGCGCATCTGCTGCGACCGGCGCATGCCGACCGCGATCGTCTCGGTCGCCTGCTCTGCGCCTGCCGCCTTTGAGAGATAGCGCGAGACGACGGAGTCATAGTACGCGGTGTGGCGGAACGCCTTGGCTGAGAGCTCGAGGCGCATCTCGGCGATTGTGCCGCCCTTGATCGCCGCAACGACTCGCTTGTAGTCGCCCGGGTCAACGACGACCGCGACGTTCGCCCAGTTCTTCGCTGCTGCGCGCACCATCGCCGGGCCGCCGATGTCAATGCTCTCGATCGCTTGCTCGAGGTCGTGCTCCCCGGAGACCGTCTGCTCGAACGCGTAGAGGTTGACGCAAAGGACGTCAACGCCGACAATGCCGGCTTCGCTCATCTGCCGCACGTGGTCGGCGTTGCGTCGGTCGCCGAGCAGCCCGCCGTGCACGAGCGGGTGCAGCGTCTTTACGCGCCCGTCGAGCATTTCGGGGAAGCCAGTGACCTCGCTGACGTCCCGGACAGCAAGCCCTGCTTCCCGCAGCGCCTTTGCGGTCCCGCCCGTGCTGACGACCTCGAAGCCTTGTTCGACGAGCGCGGACGCGAACGCGGCGACGCCGGTCTTGTCGGTGACGGAAATGAGCGCGCGCGGCATGTTCAGGACCGGCTCCCGCCCGTGATCCCGGCGAAGTCGAACCCGGAGTACATGCCATCAATGATCCCGGTCTTGACCGTGACCTCTTTTTCAGTGGGCACGCCTTCGTCGTCGTACACGACGAGCTTGAAGGTCGTGTCTTGCGAGATGACGCGGTCAATCGTGCCCTGAGACTCGTTGAAACCCGGACCCACGCGGCCGTTCTCGACGATCTCGATCCTGTAGTGGTTGTTGACCTGCCACGTGAGCGTGACCCTGCCGTTGAGCGGGTCAACGACGGGCGGGTCCGCGCGGAACACGACGATCCTTGCCTTGCTGCCTCTCTTGATCTTCACTTTCAACGTCGCCTCGGCGGTTTGTCCCGCCTCGTTGCGCGCGATCAGCCGATAGTCGAACTCGCCCTCGACCTGTGCGACGAGCTGTATGCCGTCGAGCTTCGGGTCGAGGACCTGCCCGATCGGTTGGAGGATCGCCTCGGTGACGGAGGCGCCGAGCTTGTACGAGACCTGGAAGTACTCTCCGACGTTGAGGTCGGTCTTCGAGATCGAGAACTCTAGTATCTCCGGCTCCGGCGTCTTGGGCTCTTCGCGCGCGATGAGGAGCTTGTTCTTGGGCTCGCTCTTTCGGCGGCCGCTGAACGCCGTCACTTGGACCGTGATCTGCCTGTCGATCACGCCATCCTCCGCCAACGCCGTGAACCCCCTCGACCCTCGCGGGCTGAGGTCGGTGTACACCTGGCCGTCCACGACGAGGGTGACGGACCTCGCGTTGGAAGCGGACCAAGTGACCGTGTAGCTCTCTCCCAAGTAGACCCGCTCCGGCGACACTGTGAAGATGTCCACGGACGGCGCTTTTGGCAGCAGGATGACGAAGGCCGCGAGGATGATCACGCCGAGCAGCGCAAGGCCGAGCATGCCGGGCGTGACGAGCGCGCGCTGCTCGATCTGCCCGTGCGTCGCCGTGGCCACCGTCTTGTTGTCGAGGCTGCGGCACGAGACAGTGAACTGTTGCAGTCGAGCGTTCGCGATCAGCGCGGGCTTGACGGCGGTCGCCGTGACGGAGACCGTGCGCTGCGCGCCTGGCGAGACCGTCAGTTCTTCGATGTCGAACTCGAACGAGAACAGCTCCTCATGGTCGTTCGCCGATAGCTTGACCGTGTGCTCGACGTTGCCGAGGTTCATCACCGTGACCTGGAAGGTCGTCTGGCGAGAGCGCGAGAGCGGCGAGACGAACCCCCGCCGCGGCTGGACGTCCACGCTCACGTTGTGGAACGGCTTGACCTCGAGCGAGGAGGGCAGCAGCCTCTCCTCGCCGGTCTCCGCGCTCTTTGCCTTCACGACGAACGGGTAGGTGCCGGCCAGGCTCTCTGGCTCGCGAGGCGGCTTGAGGAACATGCGCTCGGTGACGCTCTCGCCCCCTGGCACCTCGACGACGGGCACGGGCACGGCGACCCACTCGGGGTCGAGCCCCTCGACCTGGACCTCCACTTTGATCGGCGCGGTGCCGTCGTTATGGACCTCTAGCGCGACGGACGCAGCGACTCCAGGCTCGACGCTGAAGAATTCACTGGCGAGACTCACCCGCAGGCCCATCGTGCGAATTGTAGCAGAGGACCCTTGTCGTACACTGGACTGATGGTCGCCCTCGTCGCCGCGCTGTTGCTGACGGGCGGGCCGGTCTTTCGGACGGCGACGATTGACGTGTCGCCTCCGGAGCTGCTCCCGCTCGGGGGTTACACATCGCGCGGCGACTCTGTGATGCAGGCGGGCGGAGACCCGTTGCTCGCTAGGGCGGTCGTGTTCGAAGACGGTGGCGAGCGGATCGCGCTCGTTTCGCTCGACGCGCTGACGATCCCTGAGAGCCTCGTCTCCGCAGTCAAGATGCAGATCCCGGAGGGCGTGGGGCTCTTGCTCGTCGCGACGCACACGCACAGCGCGCCGGACAGCCAGATGCTCAACGAACGGATGACTTTCAAAGTCCCGGGCATCGCAGGATTTAGCCGGCGGTGGCTCGACTGGTATTCGCAGAAGATCGCTTCTTGTGTAAACGCTGCGCTCTCGTCAGAGGCGCGGGACGCGAGCACGCTACGACTTTCATCGGTGAGCGTCAGCGCGAACCGCGGGCGGCGCGAGGGCACAGTGCCGATCAAGACTGCGACCTTCCTGCTCATGAACGGCACGCCGCTCTTGACGACGTACGCGGCGCACGCGACAGTCTTCGGCGACGAACGGAAGACGACGAGCGGCGATTGGCCGAGCGCGGTCGCGTCACAGTTGGGCGGGATCGTTCTTCCTGGCGCCATCGGCGACGCGTCGCCCGACTCACCGTCGAAAGACCCGATGGTGAACATCGGCGCCATCGTCGAGAAGATGCGCGCAGGACTGAGTGCGTCAGTGCCGGCCCCGCTCTTCGAGCGGCACCAGGGGGTCTCGTTCGTGACGGTGCCGATCGCGCTGGGCAAGCCCGTGCCGCACCCGGCGTTCGCGACAGAGTTCGGTGCGCCGAGCCCTCTCGACCAAGTGCTAGTCGGGCGCTTTGCGCCGACGGAATCCACCCTCACTCTCGTCAGGATCGGGAGCCTGGTCTTGGTCGGCGTGCCAGGAGAACCGACCAGCGACATCGGAAGAAAAGTACAAGCCTTGGGCGCAAACCTCGGCTTTCCGAACACGGTCGTGGTCAGCCATGCCAACGGTTGGATCGGCTATGTCCTGGAGCCCGAGGACTACGACAGGGGAGGGTACGAGGCCGCTCTCTCGTTCCACGGGCGGGAGACTTCTCAGCGCGTGATCGTGGCCGCGGAGGCGGGCCTCAAGAAGCTCGCTCAGCCGACCTTGCTCACGGCGACGCGGTAAGCGAGGTCGAAGAGGGCCCTCTTCAACGCCTGCACCGCGTCCGAAGTGGACTTTTCCACGGACTTGCCCTGTGCCTGCGCGTCGTCGGCTTCGATCTCGAACAGGCGGCGGTTCGATCCATAGAGGGCCTGCCCGCGGGCTTGCAGCTCATAGAGCGCCGGGATGCGATCGAAGAACTCGTTCAAGTGGTCGGACGCGCGGTCCGCGCGCGTCTGCGCGGTGTCGCCAGAGAAGACGTGGACCTTGGTGTCACCAAACCAGAGTTCGATGCCAGTGTCTCCGATCTTGTTCGTCGCTCTCAACGACTTCGTTACGGAGCTGCGGTTGAACGGGACGTTGAGCGCACGAAGCTCGCCGACGAGCGTCTTGGCCCGCTCTTCCGACGGTGGGTGCGTCCGGAAGATTCCCCAGTCAATGCGCGGCTTGTGCACGTCACGATAGGCGAGCCGCTCCATGAACGTGAGCGTTCCAAGCGGGTTGTACTTGCTTCTCATGATGTACTGCAGTCCGCCAAAGTCGGCGGACTCTTCAGCGTCCACGCTCCACCCGCTTTGCACGCCTTGGATCGCGAACCCGGCAGGGACGAGGATGTTGCCCGCGTCCCGCGGCGACCAGATCGCGGCGAGAATCGCGCCGAGGCTGATCCAGTCGAGCTTCGCCTGTTCCTTTTGCATCGTCGCGATGTGCCGGAACGACGCGTGCGCGACTTCGTGCGCGATGACGCCGGCGAGCTCGTCGTCCGACTCTGAGAACTCGACGAGCCCTTCATATATGTAGATGTATCCGCCAGGGACCGAGAACGCGTTGACGTCCTCGCCCTTGACGACGAAGAAGTGGTACTCGTATGGCGAGAGCCGCTTGTCGCCCCACGTAACTTTGACCCTGGTGGTGTTGGCGATCGCCGCGATCTCTTGGCCGATCCGCTGGACGCGTTCCTTGTACTCTTCGTTCTCCGAGAACTTGAGCTCCTTCTCGATCTGCTTGGCGACGCTCTTGCCGAGCTCGACGTCGTTCTTGAGGTTCTCCTGGTGCTTGGGGTCAACCTGGACTTGCGGCTGTACGGCCGCCCCTCCTGCCTGTTGGTCTTGAGGGGTGGCTACGGTGCCGCAAAGAAGCAGCGCAAGCGTGAGAACCGGTCCAAGCCGCATCTGTACTCTACTAGACGCCCAGCCCTGCCGCAGGTGTACGGGGGTCTTAGGCAGGATACCGGCCAGCGCGCCCGATTCGCTCTCGCGAGTAAGATTCCAAGCAATGCCCACAGTCCAAACGAGCGTCTGGGTGGACGCGCCGGTGGCCCACGTCTCGACGGTCGCCCAGGACAACGGGTCGTTCCCCGAGTACATGGACGACGTCAAGTCGCTGGAGATCGTCGAGCGCGACGGGGGCCGGGTGGTGAGCGACTGGGTCGGGGTCGTCCCGACGTTCGGGCTCAAGGTCCGGTGGAGGCAGGAGGACGTCTGGTCGGGCGACGGGCGGACGTGCGCCTTCCGGCAGGTCGAGGGCGACTACGACAAGCTCGAGGGCTCGTGGACGCTCTCGGACGAGAACGGCGGTACGCGCTTCGACAGCACGCTCGAGTACGACTACGTCGTGCCGGGCCTAGGCCCGCTGGTCAAGAAGGTGATCCACGGCATCGTCGTCAAGAACATGGACGGCGTGCTGAACGCGATCAAGGCAAGGGCAGAAGCGACAAAGTGAAAGGCCCCGCAGAAGCGGGGCCTCATGTCGTTCCAGGTTTCTGGATAGAGTTAGTTGCCTTCGGTTGCAGCACCGGATTCGCCGGCGGCCGCGCCTTCGGTGGCCCCAGCGCCTTCGGCGGCCGGGTCGGCCGTGCCGGTTTCGGCCGGAGTCTCCGCGTCGGGCGTAGTGCCCGTGTCGGCGGTAGCGCTCGTGTCGGTGCCCGGGTCAGCCGGGTCAACTTCTTCAGAAGCACAGCCGACCATGACCACACCGATCATGGACAGCATTGCGAAAAGGGCAATCAGCTTTTTCATCTCGATATTCACCACTCGGTACGTGGCAGGAGATACCCGCCACTCTGGGCATTATATCGCGACTTTGGCCAGAATCGAGCCCGGGCCTAAAAAGCCCCGCTACTGTACTGTGCCAGTTCGGGGGCCGATATCTCGGTGATCTTCCACTTTGTGCCTGGAAAGACCAGCCACCTCGTACCGGTAGTCTTCCTTAGCCTGACCTCGACGCCAGGCACCGTGCGGTCAATGTTGAAGGACAAGTAGTCGAGCTTCAGCTTGACGTCGGCGACGACCGTGGCCTCGTCCCCTTCGATCTGAGGCGCGAAGGAGCTGAACTCGACTTCGGGCTTTGCAAGCCGGACGACCTTGGCGATCTCGTTGCGATCGAAGGCGGGGGTGTTGTTGAAGAGGAAGGCAGAGTCAATGTAATCGAGCACGCCCCCTGGCTTGCCTTCGCTGCTGGCCTTGCTCGACTCCTCGATCGCCTGGCGGATCAGGTCTTCGTCCGAAGGCGCCGTTGCAACGAACAGCACGGTCAGTGCCGTGACAGCGACGGCCCCTCCGCCAATGAACCAGTTTCTCATAGTGTCCTTAGCAACCGCACTCTTCTACGCCGTGGTTTCCCGGATGGGCACGTTGGCTGCGCGCTCGACGTCCTTGGCGATCTGCTCTTTAAGGGACGCTAGGTCAGCGAAGTCCTGTTCGTCCCTGATGCGCTCGCAGAACGCGAGCTCGACCGCTTGGCCGTAGAGCGGCTCTCCAGGGTAGTCGAGCAAGTAGGCCTCGAGGGTCCGCGTCGTGCCTTTCACTGCTGGACGGACACCGAGGCTGATCGCGGCGCGAAACGCGCCGTGCGGCGTCTTGCAGAAGCCGGCGTACACGCCGTCTGCGGGCGTGACCTGCCCGGTGGACCTTGCGATGTTGACCGTCGGGAACCCGAGCTCGCGACCCAGCTTCTGACCAGGGACGACGACGCCCTGCACCGCGAACGGGCGGCCAAGCAGGCGGGCGGCGTTCTCCACGTCGCCGGCGCCGACCGAGTTGCGGACCTCTGTGCTGCTGACGCGCCGCCCGTCGAGCTCGAACGGAGGGACGACGGTCGTCGCGATCCGCTGCGCGAGCCACGCTGGGTCTCCGACGCGCCCCTTGCCCATCGCAAAGTCGTGCCCGACGACCAGTTCGACGGCGTGAAGCCGCCCGATGAGGATCTCGTCAAGGAACGACTGTGCCGAGACATTGGCGAGGTCCTGGTCGAAGTGCAGCACGACGCACACGGCCACGCCGAGCGAGCGGAACACCGCGAGGTTCTGTTCGAGGGTCCCGACCGATGGCGGCTTCTTGTCAGGTGCGAGTACCGCGGCCGGGTGCCGGTCGAAGGTGACGAGCACACAAGGGCGTTCGGTGGACTTGGCGCGCGCCAACGCCGTGCGGATGACTTCTTGGTGCCCGAGGTGGACGCCGTCGAAGGTTCCGACGCAGGCGTCCGCGGCGCTCCATTCCGCCGTGACGAGGTCAGTCCCGAAGTGGACCAGCATCGGACTGTGAGTCTACAGGCTCCGGCGCCCGTGGGCGCGAGAGAACGCCTATGATCGCCAAGGCCGCTGCCGCAGCGACCCACGCCACGGCCACGACTGTGGGCTCGACCCACAGCAGGTCGAAGCGCCCCGCGCCCTCGACGCCCTGGATCGCGCTGGAGGAGGTCTGGGCGATGGACTTGACGGCGAAGATGACCGAGACGTAGACCGTCGGCAGGGTCAGGACGTGGGGAAGCCAGAACCGCCTACCGACGAACAGGGCCGGATAAAACAGCCCGAGCGCGAGCGTCGTGATCGCAGCGAGCGCGGGGTCGGCCGTTGCGAGCACATAGCTCAGCGACCCCTGTGCGCCGTTCCTCCAGGAGAACACGAGTCCCACGGCGGCGCAGACGACGAACATCAGTGCGGTGGACGCGGTGACGTAGGGCCAGACGGCCTGTACCTCGTGCTTCCAGGGGACTTGAGCTCGCGTTGCCATGGTCAGTCCGAGTCTGGCACGTCCTTCGGGTCCACGCCTGAGGCCGCCTTGTTCTCCTCTTGGATCTGGTCGTAGATCTCCTTGCGGTGGACGACGACGTCACGGGGGGCCTTGATGCCGAGGCGGATCTGTTCGCCTCGCACCTCAAGGACGACGACTTCGATGTCGTCTCCGATGACAATGCTCTGGTTGACCTTTCTTGTCAGTACCAGCATGCTGGTGTGCCCTCCGTGGCTTCCAACCCGACCTCGCCGTCTCTAGGCCGCTTCCTCCGACTGCTTCTTTTCGAAGACGCGGTGCCGAATCGGGTAGCACTCGTCCTCGATCACAATCTGCTTGGCGCGGCCCGTTTCCAGGTTGACGACGATCGGACCGGCAAGGTTGAGCGTCATCTCCTCCGGCTTCCCGGGCGGGATGGACACGATAGTATAGACGAGCCGGGGGGTCTCGCTCGCGATCCCCACGGACTCGACCGAGGTTTCGGCGATCTCCGGGGCGTATCCCTCCACGTAATGGGCCGGGTCAACGACCAGGAACGCGACGTCCGCCTCGTCCACGCTCTGCATCCAGCGGAAGGGGCTGCCCTCCTTGTGCTGGATGAACACGAACGAGGAGAGGCTGGGGAACCCCACGAGCCCTTGGTCGAACGAGACCAGGTCGCCGTCCGTGTAGGTGATGCGGCCGAACCGCGCGGTTTCAGTCGTCTGTTGCTTCATCTTAGGAAGTCCATGAGGCTGAGCCGGAAGCCCTGGCTGGCGACCTGGAGGGTCGCGGTGTAGGCGGTCTCGGCCATCTGCATTTCGGTGATCGCCTCTGTGAGGTCTATGTCCTCGTTGTCGGAGATCGTCTTCGTCAAATCGTCCATGCGGCGCTGGCCCTCGCTGTGGAGCCGCTCGATCTCTTGCAGCTTCGTCGCGTTCAGCCCGCGCGCCGCGCCCACGTCGTCGAGCGCGGTCCGCAGGTTTGCGACGTCCACTTCAGACAGCTGTTGCACGTTTCCGCCCTGCAGATCGGTCCGCAGCGTTTCGAGGGTCGTATAAAGCCCGTCGAAGAACGTGTCGGCGTTCTCGAGGTTTGCGCGCATCACTTCGCCCGGCCTGATCTCGACGTTGATCGGGAGCGTGTCGCCGGCGAACGTGAGGGCGCCGCCTGCGGCGGAGAACGGCTTGGTGTCCGAAGCCTGGCCGGAGAAGATGAACTTTCCGTTCACGCCCTGCGTGTTGCCGAGGTCCACCAACCGCTGCTCGAGCGTGGCGATCTCGTTCGCCATCGCGTCGCGCGACTCCTGTGTCGTCGCGTCCGACGCGCCCTGGATCGCCAGCGTGTAGGCGCGCTTCATCACGGAGTTGATCTCGTCGAGTACGTTCTCGGTCGTGCCCGTGTACTCCTTGGCGACCATCAGGTTCTTGTCGAGCTGTTCCAGCCGCGAACGAAGGCTGCGGGCGCCGAGCGCGGTCAGCGCTGCGACGGGGTCCTCGCTCACGCGAGTGAACCGCTTGCCCGTCATCACCCGCTTCTGCGCGTCGAAGTAGTTCGACATCGCGTTGCGGATGTTCGCGTTGTAGACGTCGTACTGGTAGCCGGTGGAAACCCTCATCTGTCACCTACCTGCGGAGCATCCCAATGAGATCTTCGGTCACCTGGTCGAGCACGGTCAGGGCCCGAGCGGACGCTTGGTAGCTCCGCTGGTACCGCATCATCTCGGCCATCTCGTCGTCGAGCGAGACTCCGCTCGTCGCCTGGACCTGGTTGGCTATCTGCTCGGCGACGGCCGTCTCGGTTTCCATCTGCGCCTTGAAATAGGCGGCCTGCGTGCCGACCTGTCCGACGTTAGCGGAGAAGTAGTCTTGGAAGCTCAGGTTGCCGAGCGCGGCCATCGTCACGTCGCGCATCTGTGAGAAGGCGAGCGCGAGCCCACCGTCCCCCGGCAGGCCGGTGACCCCGGCCGCGATCGCGCGCGGCGACGCCGCGACTGCGGCGCTGAGATTGAAGTCAATCGCACCAGACCTCGGAACAGAGTCGTTGAAGAAGTCAACGCCTGTGTTGCCGTCCTGGTCAGTGCCAGTCCTGTGCGGCACGTTGATCTGCTCGCGGAGCTCGTCGGCGAGGGTGTTGAGCTGCGCCTTCTGGTCCTCGACCTGCGCCGTCGCCTGTGTGATTCCTGCAAGCGTGCCGCCCTTCACCGTGTACGTCAGGCCGCTCGCGACGAACGTCCCTGCGACGGGGTCGAAGCTGCCCGCAGGGATCGGGTGCGACCCGCCCGTGTCCACGAGCGCGTGCCCGGCCGTGTAGACCGCGTACGAGCCGTCCTGGAACCGCTCGACCTTCGTATCAATCAGGCCGCTGAGCTCGCGCACCGCTGCGTCGCGCTTGTCCAGCAGGTCGTTCGGCATTCCGCCGGTCCCTTCGAACAGCCTGATCTCCTTGTTCAGGCCCGCGATCTGATTGCCGAGCTCGTTGACCCGGGCGACTGCGGTCGTCGCGCTAGACTGCAACTGCGCTCCAAAGCTCTGTAGCTGGCTGAACGCGTTTCGAATCCGCGAGGCGAGCATTGAGCCCGCGCCCTGGACCTGCATCCTTGCACCGGTGTCGTTGGGGTTCGATCCCAGCGCGGACCACGCGTCGAAGAACTTGTCCAGCGCGGCAGAGATCCCTGTCTCGCTCGGCTCGCCATAGATCCCCTCGATCTGTCCCAGCGAGGTCGAGAGCGTCTCGAACCGCCCCATGTTGCCCGCGCTGTTGCGCGAGCTGGCCTCGAGGTACGAGTCTCGGATTCGCGCGATCTGGCTCAGGCCGACGCCCTGTCCGAGCGCCTTCCAACCTTCGCTGTAGTAGTTCAGCGGGTACTGCGTCTTGAACTCGACCGTCTGGCGCGAGTAGCCCGGAGTGTTGACGTTGGCGATGTTGTGCCCCGTCGTCTCCAGTGCGCGCTGGAAGAGCCGCAGCGCATTGGACGCCATGTTGATTCCTGAAAAGGTTCCTGGCATGTCCGTCTCCTTTCGCTAAGCGACGTTGTCGAGCACGAGGTTGTGCGCCTTGGCGTTCCCCGCGTAGGGCCCCTGCTGTTCGATCGCGATGCGTCCGACCACGGCGAGGGTGCCGTTGACGTACTGCAGCTCGTTCTCGATCAGCGTCCTGTTTCGGTCAATGACTTCCTGGACGTTGCGGCCCACGACGATCACGCGGTTCGCGATCGCTTGGACCTCCTGTGCTTCGGCCTTCTCAAGCGCACCGACGAGGCTCCGAAGGTCCGGCTCGACGCCGTACTCCTCGGCCAGCCCACGCGCCGATGCCACAGCCTGGTTGTCAATCTCGGTCATGCGCGTCAACAGCCCATCAATCTCGGGCTGGATCTCTTCCAGCCGTTCGACCTTGCGCAGTGTGAGGGCGGCCGTCTGCTCGTGCAGCGAGAGCAGCAGCCTCTCCGCCGTGCTCAGCCAGTCCCACCACAGGGTCTGTAGTTGCTTCGTCTGTTTCTTTGCCATGTCGTTCTCCGGTCGTTATTCGGCCTTCTTCAGGTCAATCGTGCTGACCACCCGCTGGGCCATCTCCACAAAAACTGTCTTCGCGATGCCGAGCGAGCCGCGCGACTGCGCGACGCTCTCCGCCACCGCCTGGTCCATGAAGTCCTTCGCCATCTCGCCCATTGGGCCCGTGTCTTCGCTCATGCTCGTGCGGCGCATCTGCGAGAGCATCCCTTTCACGAACACGGCCTCGAAGTCCTCGCTCGCCTTCTGCAGCCGTGCGAGCTCGTTGAGCTTCTCGCTCTGCAGCTTTGTCAGGTCCACGTGCCGCAGGCCGTTCGCGTCGGGCTCGCCCAAGATCCCCTCGACCAGGCCCTCTACGGTGGCGCGCTGCGGCGTGCCGGGGCGGCCTAACCAACCTTCCAGCCTCCTTTCGAGCTCCTCCCGGAAGTCCTTTCGCAGCTCGGGGCGCGGCGCCGTTGCCGTCTTGGCCGTAGCGCTTTTCGCCAGATCGTTCGAGAGCCCGGTCGTGGTCATTGGATCTTGATCTTCGCCTTCAGCGCGCCCTGGTCGGCCAATGCCTGCAGGATCGCGATGATGTCGCGCGCCGTGACCTGCAGCGTCTGCAGGATCTTGGCGAGGTCGTTGATGGTCGTGTTCGGCGGGATGATGCCGATCTGCGTCGGGTTCTCACCCGCGTTCACGATCTGCTCTTCGCCCGCCACAGTCGTGCCTTTCGATAGGGGCAGCGGTTGGCTGACGAACGGGATCGCGTCAATGCGGACCTGCAGTGAGCCGTGGGCGATCACCGCCGGGCCGAGCCGGACGTTTCCGCCGATGACGACCGTTCCCGTCCGCTCGTTCACCACGATGACGGCCGGGATGTCCGCGTGGACCTTCGTCTGTTCGATCTGGCTCATCGCCAGCATCGCCTGCTCCGGCTGCGGGATCTTGATCTCGATCGTGCCGCCGTCCACGGGCCGCACGGCGAAGCTGGGAAGCTCCGAGCGCAGCGACTCAGCCACGCGCTGCGATGTCGTCAGGTCGGGGATGTAGAGCTCAAAGTAGAGCGTGTTGCCGTCGAAGACCGTCTGGGTGTCCACGCCGCGCTCGACGATCCCACCGCCGGGGATCCGTCCGACGTTCGTGTGGTTCTTGCGCACGGTGTTGCCGCCGGCCGAGGCGTTGAAGCCGCCGATGCTCACCGCGCCCTGCGCGACCGTGATGACGGTCTCGAAATTCGAGGGGCCATAGAGCGGCGCGATGAGGAGCGTGCCGCCCTCGAGGCTCTTGGCGTCGCCGATCGAGCTCACCGTCACGTCAATCGTGTTGCCGGGCGCCGCGAAGGGCGGGAGCTCGGCCGTGATCGAGACGGCTGCGACGTTCTTCGGCCGGAACCGGGTCGCGTCAATCGCCGTGCCCCACTTCTTGAGGGCGTTCTCGATCAGGGTCGCCGTGAAAGGAGTCTGCTGGGAGTCGCCCGTGCTGGCCAAGCCGACGACGATCCCGTAGCCCTGGAGCTGGTTGGTGCGAACGCCCCGGAAGCGCCCAATGTCCTTCATCCGCACGGCCACGCCGTCGCGCTCGGCTTCGGAGATCTGCTGTTGCAGCTTCGCGTAGGCCTCGCGCATCTCTTGGTCGAGCTCTTCCTGGGTCTTGCCGTTGGTTGCTGCGCCGCCTGTGGTGCCGCCCGTCGCGCCGCCGCCGTTGCCCTGTTGGGCCGAGGCGAACGCCGCCGCGAGGATCGTTAGGATCGTGATTAGTCGTTTCATTTCGTTCCCTCTAGAAAAGCCAGTCAATGATCGTCGTCAGGATGCCCTTGCGCTGCCGCTGCGAGATCAGTCCGGAGCCGTCCATCTTGATCTCCGCCTCGGCGACGTTCACGCTCCGCACGGTGTTGTTCGGCCTGATGTCGCTTGGGCGGACGATCCCGCTGAACACGATCGTCTGCGTCTGTTTGTTCGTGATCAGGCTGCGCCGGCCCTCGATGACGAGGTTGCCGTTCGGCATCACCTGTTTCACGACCGTGCTCATCGTCGCGCTCATCCGGCTCGATTGCGAAGTCTCGCCGTTGCCGCTCACCGAGCTGTTCGCTCCAGTAGATATCGGCTTGAACAGGCTGTCGAGCAGACCGATGAAGAACTGCGCGTTGACCGAGCTCTTGTCGTTTTTCGTCGCCTGTGTCGAGGCGGAGAAGTCTGCAAGGGTCTTTTCATCAACGATCACTGTGAGAATGTCGCCCACGCCCCGCGCAATGTTGTCGGTGAACGGGTTACGCACGGTCGGGTCGAATAGCGAACCGGGGTTGCCCTTCGTCTGTGCGTGCGACGTCGCGACGAGCGCCGCGGCGATAAGTGTCGAAAGAAGTTTGTTCATAGCTGCACCTCGACCGTGTCGTGTGAGATCGGTCGGCCGATCAGTTCTGCGCCGGTCGCGGTCGTCACGACGACCGTTCCGCTCACGAGGTCAACGGAGCGCACTCGGCCCGTCGTCTCGACAGTCGCCGCGCTCGAGCGCGCGATGACTTTCACCGTCTGGCCCGCGCGCATCTTTGAAATTGCGTCGTCCTTCTTCAGTGAGACCGTCCGGCTGTTGAACCGCTGGCCGTCAACGACGATCGCGATCCGCACGCTCACCTGGATGCCACTGACCGTCACGTTCTCCGCGACGAGCTCTAGCTTGCCGACGGGCGCGACGACCGTGGGGCCGACCACGTCGGCAACCAGTTGGGCGTCTTCGCCCATCTGTTTTCGTGCAGAGGTGAGCGCGGCCTCAACGACCATGGCGTGGGTCACGTCCTGCCCCTTTCGAGTCACTGTGACCTGGTTTGAGCCGGAAAACTTGTACTGGTCGGCCTCCTTGCCGTAGCGCATCAGCCGCTGCCGGACCATGGCGGGGGACATCTTGTAGCTCACGCCGAGGGCGGGGGTCGTCGAGACCTCCAGGGCCGACAAGCGCGACTTTGTCGCATCGTCGGCGCTCACATCGGCGATGTCGCCGAGCGTGAACGTGGAGCCCTCGACCTGCGCCGAATCTCGCAGCACGATCTCGACGACTCCGGTCGCAGTCGGTCGTGCGACCGCGATTGGCGCAGCTGTCGAGCCCGTTGAGACGACCGTGCCGGCGCCCTTCTCGCCAGGAGCGATGACGCTCGGGCGATAGGACGAGACGAGGAAGCCCTTCTCGACGACGGGCCGCACGTCTTCGGGGAACACGGCGAGCACGAGGCGCCCGACTTCTTGCGATGCGCCGGCGTACACCGCCGACACGCGACCGTCTGTCGAGACGGTGATCGAAGTCGGCGAGCCGGACACTTGCACGCGCGGACTGACGACCGGGCCCTCTGCGCTTGCGAGCGCTTCGCCAACGACGGTGAGCACTGCCTGCTTTGCGTAAACGGTGCGCCCGTCGCGGACGAACCGCAGATAGCCGTCGCCCTCCACGTGCACGGGCACGCTCGGGGCGAGGACGCTGATGAGGACTGCGAGCGATGTGAACACTTCGTGTTACCTCTTGAGGTTGTTCAGGATCCCGAGCATGTCGTCCGCAGTCTGGATAGCCTTCGAGTTGATCTCGTAGGCGCGCTGCGCGATGATCATGCTCACCATCTCCTCGACGACCTGCACGTTCGATCCTTCGAGGAAGAACTGGTTGATCAGTCCTGCGCCCGTGTCGCCGGGGTTCGATGGCGTCGGCGAACCGCTGCCACCGCCGGCGAGATAGAGGTTCTGTCCCATGCGCGTCAGTCCTGCGGGGTTCGGGAACACTGCGATCTGGATCGTGCCGATTTCAGTCGGCTCGTCGCTGCCCGGCAGGACGGCGCTGACGACACCGGTCTGGGAGATGCTGATCGCCCTCGCGCCGGTGGGGATCACGATCCCCGGCTCGAGGAGGTAGCCGTCCGAGGTCACGACCTGTCCGGCGGAGTCGGTGGCGAAGGAGCCGTCGCGGGTGTAGGCGAGCGTGCCGTCCGGCAGCGTGACCTGGAAGAAGCCGTCGCCGTTGATCGCCATGTGCATGGGATCGCCGCTAGACATCATCGGGCCCTGGTTGAAGCTCGTCGAGCTGCTCGCGAAGCGCGAGCCGAGCCCGATCTGCGCCGCCTGCGGCGCGCTGGCCGTGCCGCCGCCGCTCGCGCCGGACGCCCGGAAGGTCTGGTAGACCAGGTCCTGGAACTGGGCGCGCTGCTGCTTGAAAGACGTCGTGTTGACGTTCGCCAAGTTGTTGGCGATGGTGTCCAAATTGCTCTGCTGGGAGATCATTCCCGTCCCAGCCGTGTTCAATGCTCGCATCATTTTCTGGCGATAACCTCACATACGCTCGGTTGCCGTCGCCATCCATGACCTGCGCCCCGCGTTCGGCGGTGCGCCGCGCCCCCTGGCACTTCCGTGGCCAGGTCCAGCGTCGCTAACGGCCTTGGATGCTCTGCAGCAACTTCTGCGTCATCTCGTCTTGGCTCAGCGCTCCGCGCTGTGCCATCTCATAGATCCTGTTCAACTGGATCATCGCGATCATCTCTTCGATCGCGTTCACGTTCGATCCCTCGACCGCGCCCGATTGCAGGATCGGGGCGTCCATCACTTGCATCGCCGTGCCCTCGTAGAGCCCGTCGCCAAGCTTCGTCACCCTTCCGTCGTACACGCCGATCGTCGAGACCAGCAGGCCGGACACGGAAACGTTCCCGCTGCCGTCAATCTCGACCTTGCCGTCTGGGAGCGTGATCTCCCTTCCGCCGGTGTCGAGCACAAGCAGCCCGTTGTTCGTCGTCAGCTCTCGCTGGGCGTTGATCGTGAACGAGCCGTCGCGCGTGTAGCGCGTGCCGCCCGGGGACTGCACTGCAAAGAAGCCCTTTGGCTGAGCGATCGCGACGTCGAGCGGGTTGCCCGTCACCTTGATCTCGCCGACCTCCATCACTGTGAAGTGGTCCTGCATCCACGCACCGGAGCCGAGCTGGCCGATGAACCGGCCGTCGTCGGCGAACATCGCGCGGCGGAGCGTGTCGCTAAAGACCGCGCCCTCGCGCTTGTATCCGTTCGTGGAAACGTTCGCGAGGTTGTGAGCGATCACGTCCAGCAGTTGCTGGGCGCCGTTCATCCCTGTCGCGGAGGCGTAAAGCCCTCTTTGCATCCCACGTTGTCTATCGGTAGGATTGCCAGGGGCGGTAGGGACGGAACTTGGCAACCTACTTCAGGTTTGGCCCGGCCCCGCCCGGATTCGGGCCCAAATGTGGAACAAGGCCGCCTCCCGGCGCCCGGCTGGCACGTAAGGACGTTTGGAAAGGCGAATGAAGAAGCACCAGAAGATCCTCGTTTGGGCGTGCCTCGCCGCGCTTGCCGTGTGGGTCGTCGCGCCTTTGCGGATCCTGCTCCTTCCGCTCGTCTACTACAACACGCACGTCCACGAGCTCTGCCACGCGCTCGCGGGGGTCCTCACCGGCGGCAAGGTGGACTACGTCCACGTCCTCGCCGACGGCAGCGGAGTGACGCTCACCGCCGGCGGCAACCCGTTCCTGCTCGCATCCGCGGGTTACGTCGGCAGCTCCATCGTCGGTGGGCTGCTCATCTTCGGGTCTGGCACCTCCGAGTCTGCGCGAAAGATGCTCTGGACCGCGGCCGGTTTCCTCGCGTTCAGCATGCTCTTCTTCGTCCGCGGCGACGCCGTAGGAGTGTTCAGCGGGCTGGCGTGGATCGGCGCGCTCGTGCTCGGCGCGCTGTTCCTTCGGGGCGACGCGTCGGTGTTCGCGGCGCAGTTCCTAGGCGCGCAGCAGTGCCTCACCAGCCTGCAGGCGTTCCTCGCGCTCATCGCCGTCACGGCCAACGACATGGGCCACAGCGACGCAGGCAACATGGAGCAGGTCACCGGCGTCCCGGCCATCGTCTGGAGCCTTGCCTGGCTCGTGTTCGCGCTCGCCGCCATCGGCGTAGGGCTCCGTTCCGCTTGGCACAACCGCCAGGCGTGAGGGCCGAGGGCTGAGGGCCCTTCACCCTCGCCGGTACACTGCTTTCCTCCATGCTAGACAAGCTCGATGACATCGAGCGAAAGTTCGAACAGATCGAGGACGCGCTCCAAGACCCGGCGATCGTAGTCAACCCGAAGAGGCTCGCGCAGCTTGGTAAGCAGCGCGCCGACTTGGCGCCGATCGTCGCCGTCATCCGCGACTACAAGGCGGCGAACAAGCAGCTCAAGGAGGCCGAGGAGCTCCTCGGCGACCCCGAGTACGGCAACCTCGCCAAGGACGAGCTCGAACAGGCTAAGGCCCTGATCCCGACCTTTGAGGCAAAGCTCAAGGTCATGCTCCTGCCCAAGGACCCGAACGACGACAAGGCCGTCATCATCGAGGTCCGTTCCGCCGCTGGCGGCGACGAGGCCGCGCTCTTCGCGGCGGAGCTGTTCCGGATGTACGCGCGCTACGCCGAGCGGCGCAAGTGGCCGTACGACGTCGTGAGCAACGAAGAGTCGGGCATCGGCGGGTCGTCGCTGGTCGTGTTCTCGATTGACGCGCCGGGCGCGTACAGCCAGCTCAAGCACGAGAGCGGCGTGCACCGCGTGCAGCGCGTGCCAAAGACCGAGTCGAGCGGCCGCATCCACACCTCCACCGCGACCGTCGCGGTGATGCCGGAGGCCGAGGAGGTGGACGTGGACATCAAGAGCGACGACCTAGAGATCACGTCGTTCCGCTCGTCGTCCGCCGGCGGCCAGCACATGCAGAAGAACGACACGGCGGTCCGGATCGTCCACAAGCCGAGCGGGCTTGCGGTGGTCTGCCAGGACGAGCGCTCGCAGGCGCAGAACAAGATCAAGGCGATGGCGGTGCTGCGGGCGCGGCTGTACGACATCGAGCTGGAACGGATCGCAAGAGAACGCGGCGATTTGCGCCGGGGCCAGATCGGCACCGGCGACCGGTCGGAGAAGATCCGCACCTACAACTTTGCCCAGGACCGGATCACCGACCACCGAATCGGGTTCACGGTCCACGGTCTGCAGCAATACCTGGACGGCGACATCCAGAAGATGATTGACGCGCTCAACCAAGAGGAGCAAGCGCGCAAACTGGGCGAGGTCCAGGCCGAGGTCGCCCGCTGAGGGCCTAGAGCGAGACTGGTCTTCCGCCGCTTTCTGCGGACTCGTAGCAGGCGCGGGTAAGGCGGACGACGTCGAGGCCGCACTCGAAGGGGGCGAGGACCTCTGCGCGGCCCAAGACCGCATCAATGAAGTTGGCGTCGGGCGTCGTCGCGGGCGGCCAGTCGCCGAGCACCTGCGGCTCGCCGCCGCGGGGGGTGAGTTCCGTCACACCGTCGGTCCACGTGACGATCGCGTCCTCCATCGTGATGACGTGGCGCTCGTGCCACTTGCACGCGTGGCCCATGACGCAGACCGCCGCCATCGCTCCGCCGTCGAACCGCACGGACGTGACGGAGTCAATCTCGACGGGAGTGCCGCGGTTGTCGGTCATACAGCTCACCTTTTGCGGCCGGAGCCCCGTGGTCCATAGGAGGATGTCGAAGATGTGGCTGCCGGAGTCGTTGAGCATGCCTCCTTGCGAGAGGTCGGGGTCCTGTCGCCACGCGCCGCTCGTGTAGTTCTTCCAGTCCTGCGCGAGGACCGAGTTGACCATGAGGACCGGGCCGTACTCTCCGCCCGTCACCACGGAGCGCAACCACTGGAACTCTGGAAGGCCGTGGCGCTGATAGCTGACGGCCCCGACCTTGCCGGAGCGGTCTCGCGCATCAAGGCAGGCCATTGCGTCCTCTACCGAACATGCCAACGGCTTCTCGACCAAGACGTGCAGGCCTGAATCGAACGACGCCACGACCTCTTTGCGGTGGAACTTGTGGGGCGTGACGAGCATGACCGCGTCGAGCCCGCCTGCGGCGAGCATCGAATCGAAGGACGCGTGCTCGAGCACGTCCACCAACTCGGGGTACTTGGCTTTGGTCTCACCAGTCTGCTTCGGGTCGGGGTCCGTCATCGCAGCGATCTGGACTTCCGGCAGGGCGAGCATCTGACCTAGACGGTGGCGCATGAAGCCTCCGCAACCGACGAGACCGACTCTAACTTTGTCCATAGAAAACCTTACAAGTGCCCCGTAAAGATGCGGGGCCGCCAAACCGAAACATTACCTGTGGCCGGCTCGCTCCGGAGTGGAACAAGCCGACTGTGGGCGCCGCGGGTACGGCGCAAGGACTGGCGGGACAGTATGGCTCGGCGACTCAGGACACAGCTTTATGTAAGGGGGCTCCTCACACTTGCCTCCGCGACGGTGCTCGCTGCCACGGCAATGCCCGAGGGTCGCGACGAGCGGATGCAGGAGCGGCTCTACGACCACCTGGCGAGCGCCGAGAAGGCGTTTTCCTACGGCCACACCAGAGAAGCGACCGCGTACGCGGAGATGATCCTTCTTCGTCGCGCGATCACCGTGTACGTTGACGAGACGAACGTGCCGTGGCAGAACAAAGAGGGCGCGGGCAAGGCGCTGCGCGACTCGATGGTGAACTGGGAGGACGCGCTGAACGGAGAGGTGAAGTTTCGAATCGTGAGCTACCCCGGAGCGGACGTGACGATCAAGTACGCGGGCGAGATGCGCTACGACGGCAAGAACGCCGCGGGCACCGCTCGATGGTCGCGGAGCGTCATGAGCCTAGGATCGGGCCAATACGAATACCAAGTCACCGCGACGATCACTCTCCGCACGCACACGCCGCAAGGCTCGCCGATGAACTATAGACAGATGTTGCACACGGCCGGACACGAGCTCGGCCACGTGCTGGGGCTCGAAGACTCTGCTCGGCAAGGCGAGCTGATGGGTCCGCTGCGCCTCGACAGGCCGGTGGAGCGCGCGACCTCGAACGAGCGCGAGAGCCTGCTCAGCTTCCGCGAGCAAGCGGACCTGATCCTGCAAAAGATCGCGGGCACAGACAAGAAGTCCGCTGGTCCCAGCAGCGAGAGCAAGGTCGCGTTCCAGGTCGTATCCTTTGCTGCGGAGACCATTGAACCTCGGAAGAATCCTATTAGGGTCGTTAGCGACCGGCGCGGGCCTGATTCTCTACGGGGCGCTGTTCGAGACAGGAAAGCTCCGTCGAGAGCGCCGAGTGCTCGAATTGGCGGACTGGCCCGATAGCCGCGACGGCTATCGCATAGGGCTCGTCGCCGACAACCACATCCGTGACCGCGAGACCGTTTCGCTGACGCACGAGTGCCTCTCTTTCCTCGTCGAGGAAGGGCCGGACGTGATCGCCTTCGCCGGCGACACGGTCGCCTACTGGAAGCCCGGTGTGGAGCAAATGCTCTATGAAGCCCTCGAACCATTAAGGAACTATGGTGGGCACTGCGTTGCGGTGCCGGGGAACCACGACTACTTCGGCGGAAGCCCCGACCAGCTCCTTCCGGTCTTCGACGAGTTCCGGATCCGGCTCCTACGGAACGAGAGCCTGAGCCTTGACGGCGTGAACTGGGTCGGCGTGGACTCAGCCCTGGAGTCGTACGCGGACCCCTACGGTGCGATCAGGCAGTGCGACCCGGCAGACCCGACCGTCGTGCTCTGGCACGAGCCCGACATGGTGGACGTTCTGCCGCGTGGGCCGGAGCTGATGCTTTCCGGCCACAGCCACGGCGGACAGTTCACGACGCCTTGGGGATGGGCGCCGATGACGAGCCAGCTCGGAAAAAAGTACTTGAGGGGGTTCTATCCGGACGCTCCCGTACCGATCTATGTATCGAGGGGCCTGGGAACGACGGGCCCGCCGGCCAGGCTCTTTTGTCCGGCAGAGGCGGCGCTCTTGACCCTGCGCCCAAAGGCTTGACGGCACCGAGTTCCGTCTGTATGTCAGGTAAAGTCGGCGCGGCGGTCAAGGATGACGGGGTCCGCTGAACGCCGCACCGCGGACGTTAATGCACATTTCGAAGGCCAAGTACGCCCCACGCCTCGCGGCCGACTGGGCCGCGCGCTGCTGGCTAGACCCCTCCCTCTTAATGTGGAGCCTGGTTCAGGTGCTTTGGGCGCCCCTTAGCCTCTTCCACCGCGTCCGCCGAGCACTGTTCCGGGCCAAGAACGAGGAGTTTGTGTTTGCGCGCTGGTCCGACCTAGTGCAGACGCCCGAGGCGACGAAGGCGCTGCTCGAGCGCGCGGGCCCACACGTCGTGCTGGTGGGCGCGAGCTTCGGCGAAGTGCTCATCGTAGACAAGATAACGAAGGCCCTGCGCGGGACGCGACCCGAGATCAAGGTGACGTGGTGCATCCGCGACCGCCACACCGTCGAGCACGTGAAGAAGATGCACCCCGGCCAGTCGGTCGTCTATCTGCCGTTCGACTGGATCGTTCCGGTCGTGAAGTGGCTGGGCGCCGTCCGACCCGACGTCGTGGTCATGCTCGAGCGATACCGCTTTCCCATCTTCGTGCGGGCGAACAAGCGGTTTGGTTCCGACGTCGTGCTCGTGAACGGCCGCTGCCGTCGCCGCAAGTTTTTCTTCTTTGTCGGCCGCCCCTACTACCGCTGGCTTTTCGCCGGTTTCCGCGCGGTGTTCTTCCAGACCGACGCTTACATGAAGAACGCCGGGGGCTTGCTCAATGGCAGGACGAAGGCGCAGGCGACCGGGGACATCAAGTTCGACCTGAGCCACATCCCGATTGATGCGGAGAAGTCCGTCGCCGTGGACAAGTGGATCGCGAGCGCGGGCGACGTTCCCATTCTCGCGGTCGGCAGCACCGATGCGGCGGAAGAGGAGAAGTTCGTCCTCGACGCCTTCGCATCTGTGCGCAAGACGATCAATGCACGGCTCCTGATCGCGCCGCGCCGTCCTGGCCGCGCAGACGAGCTCGCCGAGATCGTCAAGGGATTTGGGCTGACGGTGAGCAGGCGCTCGCGGATGGAGGGCTCTGCAGACGTCTACATCCTCGATAGCTTCGGCGAACTCTCTTACGCGTACAAGTTCGCGTCCGCCGCTTACGTCGGCGGCGCGCTGTTCGGCATGGGCCACAACGTGATCGAACCGCTGGAGTGGGGCATCCCGGTGAGCTACGGCCCTAACCGGGGTCACTTCGGCGCGATCCAGGAGGCTTGCGAGCGCGCAGGCGTCGGGACGCGGATCGCGAAGTCATCGCAGCTCGCGGTCCACTGGCTTGGCGTGTTGAACTCTCCCGAGTGCCGCGCGGAGATCGGCGAGCAGTGCAAGACGATGCTGGAGCGCCACCGCGGCGCGCTGGGCGTCACGCTCGACGAAGTTCACGCTCTGCTCGACGAGCGCGAAGCCAGAAGCCGCTGAGACTCAGCGGTAAACTTGAGGTTCGCGCCCTCGTAGCTCAGAGGATAGAGCAGCAGCCTTCTAAGCTGTTGGCCGCCCGTTCGAGTCGGGCCGAGGGCGCCAGGAAAGCTCGGGTAACGGGTGACGGGTAACGGGTGACGGGTTGGAAGTACGGAAGTTCGGAAGGCTGTATCTCCGAACTCCCGAACTCCCGAACTCCTACTGCAGCCTTCTCACCCGGAACGCGTCTATCGCCGCTTCCGTGATCGAGTCGTTCGGGTTGTCCGACGTGACGAACCTCACTCGCATGGTGTTCGTCGGCGCGATCACTTGGTTTACGAAGACCGTCCGCAGCGTCCATGCGTTCTGCGAGCCGGTGAACATCACGGTCTCGACCGTCGTCCAGCTTGTGCCGCCGTTGTTCGATATCTGGACGATCAGCGAGTCGTCTCCGTCGTCGTTGTAGAACCAGCGCTGGAAGTCAATGACTCCGTTCGAGCCGGACAGGTCGAACATGGGCGAAGTCACCGTCGTAGGCCCGCCGTCCACGTCGGCCGACCCTAAGGCGCCGCCGACCGTTCCTTGTCCGGTGAACAGGCAGAACGTGCCTGCGTCGTTCGAGTCGTCCTCAGGGTTCGCCGGCTGTCCACCGTTGGTCGTGCCGTTAGGGTTTGTGCGCGTCCACGCACCGGTCGTCAGGCTCGGGTCGTTGGTGACCGTCCATCCCAGGTTCCCGTCGAACGTGTCGTTGAACGTCGTCGTAAAGGACGAGCCCATCGCGGTGAACCGAGGAGCTCCGGCGGGCCACTTGACCGTGTGACCTTGCATGTCCTTTACCTCCACGTACCACTCCAGGACTGTCTGTGTGGCGAACGTGTTGAGGAACGAAAAGAACGGCGAGCTCGACGACAGCCGGAGCATCGCCCTCTCGCTCCATGCGCCCCCGTTGGCGCGATAGACGAGCTTGGCGGTCGAAGCGTTGACCGTCCCAACGTTGTCGGCGATGTTCACTTGGACCGGGATCAGGTTGTTGAGCGCCGGGAGCTGCCAGAACTCGCCGGGCACGTTGACCGGCGTGATCGTGAGCCATTCGAGCTCGGGCGCAGTCAGGCCCTTCGGGTTGAAGCCGGCCGCGATCTCTGTGTAGTGCGGCGTGCCGTTGAAGATGTTGCCGTCGTTGTCGTCCAGCGTCAGGACGTCAATCGTGACGCCCGGGTTGATGTCGGAGGGGTGCAGCAGGATGCTGTTGAGATAGAGCGAGCGGATGTGCGAGAGCGCTGGCCCCGCTCCCATGGTTGCCTCCAGTTGGAGCTTCGTCAGCCAGAACGCGCCACTGATGACCTGTCCACAGAGGTGCACTCCCCCAGAACAGGGGTGCGTAACGCTGTTGATGGCGTTGCGCAGACAGCCCGTGCCCTGGCCACGGAAGTCCTGGCCGAGGCACGGTGAGTTCACAAGGAGCGACGCAGTGACGTCGGCGATGCCCTCGTGGTAGTCGCCCGACGGCGCTGGGTGGCCCTTGTTGATGATGAAGTGCCCGTACTCGTGGTGCACGACGGTCGAAAACGCGGTGTTGGGACACCCGCCTCCCGAGTCGTAGAAGTTGATCGTGCTATTGGAATAAAAGGCGTTGCAGTCGCTCGTGAGGTTGACGTTGCACGGGATGGCGATGTCAATCCCTGGGTACGAGCTGTTGATCGCCTTGGCGAAGTTGTGCACGACCTGCGTTTGGATGAACCCGTCCACCTGGGCCTGAGTGAACTCGTTTGGTGTGGCAGGGTTGAACACGAAGTTAGCCGGGCCCGGAGGAGTAACGTCCATCGAGAGGACGTGGTCTCCGCCTGCGCCGCTGTTGTTTACGTTCACCCAAGATCCAAGGAGCTCGGACTGCACTGTAACCAGCGTCGCTCCGCCGTGCGAGATCGTGAAGTCGCCCGACCCGTTCGTGCGCACCGAGTTGCCACCGACGACGCGCGTGGTGACATCCACGAGGTTGACGAGGGCAGCGGGGTTGTTCGGTTGGTTCGGAAGCAGGCCGGGCGTAGCCCAGCCCTTCACGTTGCCGGCGATGTCCACGTAGAAGACCTCGTCGCGCCACTCGAGCAATTCGCCGCTCGTCGCGTCAACGAACACCGTGAACCTCTTCGGGTCGGCCGGCTTGCCGTCGCCGACCATGAAAGACCATGCAAGGACCGTGTCGGTCTCGAGCGGGTACGCCACCATCGAAGGCTCGGACTCGGCGCTCAGAGTCTTGTCGGCCCTGAGGGCGATCGCCTTGGCCTCTTCGCCGGAAATGCGGCCGAGCGAGCGACGCATCGCCACGGGGTGGACGCTCGAGCTGGCGAGCACGACGGGCGAGCCGAGCGCGTTCTGGACGAGGATCGTGACGTGTCCCTTGTAGACTGGCAGGCCCATCGCCGACTGGTTGAAGTAGACGGCGGTGAACTTCCCGTCCATGACGTCCTGAGACCCTGCGTAGAGGAGCTTGGAATCGCCAAGGTCGAACACTGCGCCGTGCTCGGCGACGAACGAAGACGCCGCCTGCTCAGGAGAGAAGCCGGTCCCGAACGGTACGCCGTAGATGCGGCTCACGCGCGCGCCAGTACGGTAGATGCCGATCGAGGGGAACTGGTCCTGCAAGCGCTCGAGCGCGGCGGTCGCAGTTTGAGGGGAAGGGCCGCGCCTGCCTTGGGCCGGCACGATGGCAATCAAGAATAGTGCGAGGGAAACAGAAATCAAGCTACGAAAACGCATGGTCATCCTCTCCGAAGCCCCAGTATCCGCGAGTCGGCGGCAGAATGTCGAGGTTTACGTGGTCTTGCCCGCACAATTGCCTGCGTCGCGAATCCGCTAAACTCGTCGGCGGGGAGCTTTTTCGGTGCAAATGTCCAGGCTGTCTATCGGCGCGAGGTCGGTTCTGTGAGGTGGGGCGTCGTCGTCGCCGCGGGCGGGCTCGTAAAAGACCCGCTGGCGAGCGCGATCGGAACGCCGCGCAAGGCGCTCGCCGTCGTGGACGGAAGGCCGTGCCTGGAGTGGGTGCTGGAGGCCGTGCGGGAGGCCGGGTTTGCAGACTGCGTGACCGTGAGCGGCGACGACGTCGAGCACCACATCGTCCACGGCAGGCTGGTGATGGAGAAGGACGCACAGATCGAGAACGCGCGGATCGCGGTCGAAGCGCTCCCCGATGGCGACGCCGTCCTGTTCCTGCCTGCGGACTCGCCGTTCTTGAGCGGCCCGATGCTGCGGTCGTTCGTCGAGAGCGTGGAGTCGCGCGTGAATGCTGGACAAGAGCGCTGGCTGGCCGCGGGGCTGACGACGCTCGCCGAGTTCCAGAAGCTGTTTCCGGGAATCGAGCCCCACCCCATCAACCTTAAGGATGGTGCGTTCCTCTCGGGCGCGCTTTACGCCGCCTCGCCGGCCGCGTTCCTCCATGCGATCAGCCTGCTAGACGCGATGTCGCGCTCGCGGAAGAACCAGTTCGCGATGCTGTGGAAGCTCGGTCCATGGACGATCCTCCGCTACCTGCTGCACCGGGTCTCTCTGAGCGACGCGGAGCAACGGCTTGGGCGCTTGTTCGAGGGGCAGGCGATCGTCGTCACAGGGTGCGACCCGCTCATGGCCACCGACATTGACGACGTCGCAGCGTACGACGAGATTCGCATTTACGCGAACCTGCCCAAGGACGGGCCAGCCCGATGAGCCTGAGCCAGGGCCATTGGGACGCCAAGTGGGTCAGCTTTGCCCAGCACCCGGACGGCGACCTCGGGGTCTTCGTCTTTCGCCGCTTGGTCCCGCTGACCACGAAGTCCGAGTCGTTCCCCGTCAGGGTCAGCGCGGACCAGAGGTACCGGCTGTTCGTCAACGGCCAGTTCGTGGGGTTCGGCCCGCAGCGCGGCGACCTGCACCACTGGTTCTACGAGTCGTACGACATCGCGCCGTTCCTGCGCCAGGGCAACAACTGGGTCGTCGCGCAGGTATGGAACTTTGGCCGCTACGCGCCGATGGCGCAGCACACAGCGCGGCTCGCGTTCGTGCTCGAGGGCGAGGGTGCGTCTACACCAAACGGTTGGGAAGTTGCGCGAATACCGGGTTGGACCTTCGAGATGCTGCACAGCCAGGTCGGACCGTTCTACATTGACGTCGGCCCGGGAGAGGTCATGGACGCGCGCTCCCTCGCCTGGGGCTGGCAGGACGGCGCGAGCGCCGGACTCGAGTGGCGCGCACCCAACGAGGTCTGCGACGCGGTCTCGCGCGGAGGCGGTGGCGGAGGAGCGCCTTGGATGCTCGTGCCGCGGACCTTGCCGACGATGACCTACGCTTCACGTAGCGACCCACAGCCCTCAATGACGGTCTCGAAGGGCCAGCCCGTGCTCTACGATTTCAAGGAGCTCCTCACCGCCTTCCCGCGCGTTCGGCTCAAGGGCCCCAGCGGGGCACGGGTGACGGTCACTTACGCCGAGTCGTTCTTCGCGCCGGACGGTACAAAGGGCGACCGCAACAACCCAGAAGGAAAGGAGATTTGGGGGTATCAGGACGTGTTCGTGCTCGACGGCGAGGAGCGCACGTTCGAGCCTGTCTGGTGGAGGACGTTCCGGTTCTTGCGCTTCGAGTCGGACTCTCAAGTCGAGGTCGTCTCCATAGAGGCCGTCGAGACCGGGTACCCGTACGCGGTCGATGCGGTGTTCGAAGCCGAACGAACGAAAGATGTTTGGGACGTATCGGTGCGAACGGCGCAGCGCTGCGCAGGTGAGACGTACTTCGACTGCCCTTACTACGAACAGCTCCAGTACGTCGGCGACTCACGGATCCAGGCGCTGATCGGCTATTACCTTTCGCGCGACCGCGCACTTCAGCGCAACGCGGTGGAGCAGTTCGCGTGGTCGCTCATGCCGGACGGTCTGACGCAGAGCCGGTACCCGAGCCGACAGGCGCAGGTGATCCCCCCGTTCAGCCTCTGGTGGGTGATGATGCTCTACGACCAGTGGCTCTACGACCGCGTGCCCGTCTCGCGCTTGCACCTCGACCACGCCCACCGAGTGATCGAGGCATGGGACCGGCTGATCGAGGGCAGCCCCGAGCGCGCGTTCTGGACCTTCGCCGACTGGGTGCCGGGGTGGAAGTGGGGCGAGCCGCCAGGAAAGGCGCGATCTTCGATCCACGTGTTCACAAAGTGGTTGGCGGAGATCGCTCTTGCTCGAATGGAAGGTGCAGAGACGCGCATCGCGGCGATCCGGGAGATGCTGGAACAGACCGAGCGCGCGGAGAACGGGCTGGTCTACCACCCGCAGGACCCGGTGAAGTTCGCCAGCGAGCACGCGGCCGCGCTCTTTCGGCTTTGCCAAGAGACCGCGGGCACCAAGCCCGACCCCTGGCCGCACAAGGCGCTCATCAACTCCGCCAAGTGTACGTACTACTTCAGCTACTACAAGCACCTGGCCATGCGGCCCGCCGACTACATCGCACAGTTATGGCCTTGGTACGAGATGATAGAGAACGGGCTGACGACGTTCGCCGAGAACCCGGAACCGACGCGGTCCGACTGCCACGCCTGGTCCGCCCACCCGGTCCTCGGGTTCTTTCAGATCGTGGCGGGAGTCACGAGCGTCGAAGAGGGTTGGCGCAGGGCGCGGATCGCGCCAAGGCCCGGCCGGCTAGTCAAGTTCCGGGCCGAAGTCCCACACCCTGACGGGCCGCTCTCCGTAGTGCTGGAGTCCGGCCGCCTGCACGTCGAGTGCCCCGTCCCGTTTGAGCTCGTTTGGGCCGACGAGACCCGGCAATTGAACGCGGGCAAGCACAAGTTCTAGGGCTTGACCAAACACCGCAACCTCACTAGCCAAACGGCACCGTGGGGACGGGAAAACACCTGGTAGGGCTAGCCGCGCCATGCGCTCGGCCTAGGGCCCGAAGAACTTGCGGTGGTTATTCCGATGAGAAAACTTTCAATAGTCCTGATGCTGACGGCGGCGTTTGCGCTTGCCCTCGCCAGTTTTCCTAAGGCGCACGTCGTCGGCACATGGCTGCTGAACGGCACGGACGCGAACAACAAGTGGGTCTTCAAGGCCGATGACACGTTCATGTTCAAGGGCTCGATGTCCTCGTCCAAGGGCACGTGGTCAACGGACGGCAACAAGGTCAGCCTGGTCTGGACCGAGATTGACGGCGAGCCGGTCGCAAAGAAGGGCTCGATCAAGGGCGCGTACCCGCTCAAGGAAGACGGGTCGTTCCAAGTGGACAACTTCAACTTCAAAAAGAAGAAATAGCGCCCAGGTGCGCGTTGAAGAGAAGCCTCTGCCCCGATGGGACAGGGGCTTCTTAGTCTCAAGCCGTCAGTCGAACGAAGGCGGGTAGTAGCGGAACGTCAAGACTGCGTCGCGGTTCGAAGGGCTGCCGTCGAGCTTGAGGTACGCGCCTCCGGGGCCGACCTGCCAGCCCCAGTCGGGCTTCGACTCGATCGGTGCGAACACCAGCGAGGGATCGAACTTTACGGCCATGCGGAACTGGCTGAGTGCCTGCGCCTGGCCGATGTCGCTAACCCGGTACGCGACCATCCGCTCTTCGCGGTCAACGCCGCTCACGCCGATCGGGAGCTTGAACTTCAGCTTGAGCGAGTGCGTCGCCTGCTTCTTTACGGGCAGCGTGTACGAGATCGTGTAGACGCCGAGCTGGCCCGTCTCGGGCATTGACTGCACTGCGGTCGCCTTCGTCTGTGCCACCAATTGGTCGGACCACAGAGCCTCGACCTTGATCGCCTCGCCGAACCCGGAGCGCCACGACTCGAACTTTAGCTCGAGCGTTGCGGTGCCCGCCACGTTCGTCGTGTTCTTGTAGAGCGCCAGGACGTCGTAGGAGACCTCGTCCTTGGACAAGGTCGCGGTCACGCCCTGGATGCTCTGCGAGAGCACGACCCCTGCGCTCGTCGCCAGCTTTGGCATCACCGGGTAGATGACCTCGGCGTCCGCGGGGACGTTGGTCGGGACTTGAAGGGCAGCGGCGAGGACTAGTGTTGCGATCATTTCGGGCCTCCTTGGATTCTGACGGCTGCTCCGCTACTTACCGCGCAAGCTGCCTAGGACGTTAGTCATCTCGATCGCTGCGAGCGCGGCCTCGCGACCCTTGTTCCCCAGCTTCATTCCGGCCCGTTCGATCGCCTGCTCCTGGGTGTCTGGGGTCAGGATCCCCCAGGCGATCGGCGCCTTGAGCTCGACCTGCATCTGCATCAGCGCGGTGCTGACGTCGCTGGCGAGCATGTCGGCGTGCGCCGTGGCCCCCTGCAGGATTGTGCCGAGCGCGACCACCCCGTCCACCTTGTCCGACTCGATCAGGGCCCGGACGGCCAATGGAAGCTCCCACGTGCCGGGCACCTTGACGACCAGGACCTCGGGGTCGCCGTGCTTCTTCAGCTCGTCCAGCGCCCCCTCGAGCAGCATCTGGTTGACGTACTCGTTCCAACGGCACACGACGATGCCGAACTTCTTGCCGCTGGCGTCCATGCCGGGTTCGAGGGACTCCACGCCTCGATTATGCGGGCCTCGCCCGATACGTCGCATAGGTCGTATAAGGCATATTCAGCCAGATGGCCTCGTTATCCGACCTGACCAGCCAGTGCATCCGATGCGGGTTCTGCTTGGAGTCGTGCCCGACCTTCGTGCTGACTGGGCGGGAGACGGAGTCGCCGCGGGGCCGCATCTACCTCGCCCGCACCGCGGACGAGGGCAAGATTGCCTGGGAGGAGACCCGCCACGCCTTCGACACCTGCCTCGGCTGCCGTGCCTGCGAGCCAGCCTGCCCCAGCGGCGTCGAGTACGGCCAGATCCTCGAGCGCGCTCGGCACGAGCTTGGCGCAGGGCCAGGCGTCAAGAGGCTGGTGGACGGGCTCAGCGACCCAAGCAAGTTCCGCCTCCAAGTCGGGCTCGCCAAGATGTGGCCGGGGACTAAGGTGCCTGGGTTCATGAGCCGGACCCTGACAGACGAACCGCCGGAAGCGCGGCTCCCACGGATCGAACGGCGCGCCGCTTGGCCCGCTCTCGACGAGCGCGAGCTTCCAGAAGTGAAGGGCGAGGTGTACCTGCTCGAAGGCTGCGTGATGCGCGTGATGTACGCGGACGTCCACGAGGCCCTGCGACGCCTGCTTCGGCGCGTCGGGTTCGTCGTGCGCGAATCGAAAGCGGGGTGCTGCGGCGCGCTGCACGCGCACAGCGGGCTTCTCGAAGACGCGGGGCGGCTCGCTGACCAAATGGTCGAAGACATGCCAGACGACCTCCCGGTCATTGTTGATTCCGCCGGCTGCGGGAGCTTCATGAAGGAGTACCAAGTAGAGAAGTTCGCCGCCCGCGTTTTCGACGCGAGCGAGTTCCTCCAAAGGAACGGCCTCGCAGAGAGGCTGAAGTCCTCCCCTGGCGTCCCAGCCACCGCCACCTACCACGACGCCTGCCACCTGGCCCACGGCCAGCGCATCACGGACGCCCCTAGGGCCCTCGTCCAGAACGTCCCGAGGCTCAGGTTCGTAGAACTGTCCGAGGCCGACATGTGCTGCGGCAGCGCGGGGGTCTACAACCTCACCCAGCCGGGCTACGCCAGAAGGCTGCTCGACCGAAAGTGGGCGAACGTCGAGGCTACGGGGGCCGAAATCCTAGCCACCGGGAACCCAGGGTGCCATTCTTGGATTCAGCAGGCGAGCGACGAGCACGGCAAGAGGGTGCGCGTGGTGCACACGCTGGAGCTACTGGAGTCCTCTTTCAGCGGGCTCCGAGACTGATGGAGGCTCGCGCTCCCGCGCGGCCGCCGTGTTTTTTGACTGAGGACCGATATGACGCCCGAAGAAAAGGCAGCAAAGAGCCTCCCGGACATTCAGGAGACGAGAGACCACCGCAACATCCCGATTGACAGGGTCGGAGTGCGAAAGGTCAGGTTCCCGATCGAGGTGCTCGACCGCGCAGACGAGCGCCAGCACACGATCGGCGACTTCACCCTCACCGTTGACCTGCCCAGCCACTTCAAGGGGACGCACATGAGCCGCTTCCTCGAAGTCTTGAACGAGCACGGCAAGGAGATCAGCGTGAACGCCCTCCCACAGCTCATCGCAAGCATGAAAGAGCGCCTGAGCGCAGAGCGCGGGCACGTCGAGGTCAGGTTCCCGTTCTTCATGGTCAAGGCCGCGCCCGTGACCGGAAAGAAAGGCATGATGGAGTACGAGTGCGGCTTCAGCGCCGAGTGCAACGGCGACTACGGTGTGGAGATGTACGCCAAGGTCCCCGTAACCACGCTCTGCCCGTGCAGCAAGGAGATCTCCGACCGCGGGGCGCACAACCAGCGCGGCTGGGTCACAGTGCGCGTTCGCACGAGCGACCACGTGTGGCTGGAAGAAGTGATCGAGATGATCGAGGGTGCGGCTTCGTGCGGGCTGTACCCGGTGCTCAAGCGCCCGGACGAGAAGTTCGTGACCGAGAGGGCCTACGACAGGCCGCGGTTCGTCGAGGACATGGTCCGAGAGGTCTCGGTCGCCTTCGAAAAGGACGGGCGCTTCGTCTCTTACGAGATCGAGGTCGAGAACGAAGAGTCCATCCACGCGCACAACGCGTACGCGTATTTGAAAAGGGCTCGGTAGTTCGGGTTGGTCCGGGGTCGTCAGGGCTTGCCATATCCGAACCAACCCGAGCCAACCCGAACCAACGCGTCACCCGTCACCCGTTACCCGGCCCCCTACATCTGCCAAACTCACCCCGTCTGCTGAACTTGACGGGGGCCCCGAGCGTTCGTCATAGGAAGGACGTCGAAGCCGATGATCTACGGAGTCAACAGGGTCGGGCCGCTGGTCAAGTGGGGCTTTGCGGGAGCGTTCACGGGCATGATCGTGGGCGCGCTCGTCGCGGTCTTCCGCGACCCGGGCTTTCCCGACGCGCCGAGCGCAGACGCCGCCAAGTTCGGCGCGGCGGCCGGTGGGTCGCTCGGGCTGATCGCCGGGATATTGGTCGTCTTCGCGATGATCATCCTCGACCGGGCGCGCTACGACATCCGCAAGCGCGCGGCGGCGGAGACCAAGGACCCGAAGGTCGTGCCGGAGCTCTACCAGGACGTGCAGGACGGCTATGTCACCGACGCGTGGCACGCGATCGGGCTGCTCGTGGACTACGGTGACGGCGGCATCACCAAGGTCATGCTCGAGGCGCTCGAGACGCGGCTGCGCAACGTTGACATCTACTCCGCCGACCCGGGCGCGCTCGTGCGCCACGCGGTCAAGTCCATCATCCGCACGCAGTCCATGGAGAGCATGGAGGCGCTCAAGCCCTACGGGCGCGACTTCGAGAGCAAGCTCGGGGTCGAAGTGCGTCGGCTGAAAAAGGACCTGAAGGTCATCGAGAAGTACACGAGCGGGAAGACATAGAGCCGCGAGAACCGAACGTGGAGGTGCAAGACTACGGACGTTCTGCTCTGTCGCGATCGTCAGTTGCGTACTTGCGGTTCTGCTCAAACCGCTTTTCGAATGTAGGTGAGGGATAAGTCGCGACCCCGCCATAGTACTGGTCATTGCCTAACGACTCCAGCCACACGACGATGTTGTAGCTTCCGCTGGTCACTTCAAACTTGTGCCAGACCGCATCACCGGGGCTCTGCTCCGTGGATTGCGATGACACATAGGCTCCTTTCTCGCCATCTGATGAGCCGGGTGCGTGCCAACTGGCGGACTTTGGATCTCCGTCGTACACCATTACGAAGTACCAGGCGCTTACGTCTCGGTCAACGCGGACGACGCGAAGCGATCTCATATTGTCGCCCATGTGAGGTTTGAGCAGCTTGAGAACACGCTGCTGGTCATGTGGCTTTGGCACGAACATCATTTCGTCGTATTTAGCCTTCATCCAATACCAGCCGCCGACCGGACAAACGACCAAGACAATGATGATGACAACCGAGGGTATCACGGAAGGCTTCTTCGCCCGAAAGTCTTTCAGGTACACGCTATCATTCTACGCGCGCTCGGCGACGGAGTAAGCGAGTCCCTCAAGCACCGTCGCCGTCTCCTCGATGCCGATGCACGAGTCCGTCACGCTCTGGCCGTACACCTCCGGCGAGTCCTGCCGCCCCGCGACCAGGTTGCTCTCGATCATCACCCCGAACACCGACCGCGAGCCCCCGGCCAGTTGGCACGCCACGTCGTGGGCCACCGTGGCCTGGCGCGTGTGGTCCTTGCCGCTGTTGCCGTGGCTACAGTCCACCATCACGCGGCCGGGCAGGCCGCACGCGGCGAGCAGCCCGCACGCCTCGGCGACGTGCGCCGCGTCGTAGTTCGGGCCGGTGCGATAGCCGCCGCGAAGGATCACGTGGCAGTGCTCGTTGCCGGTGGACTGGAAGATCGCCGCGACGCCCTGCTTCGTCACCGATGGGAACCAGTGAGGCTGCGAAGCCGCGAGCAGCGCCTGCACCGCCGGCTGCACGTTGCCGTCCGTCGCGTTCTTGAACCCCACCGGCATCGAGAGCCCGCTTGCGAGCTGCCGGTGCACCTGGCTCTCCGTCGTGCGCGCGCCGATAGCGGACCACGCGACCAGGTCGGCGATGTACTGCGGCATCATCGTCTCCAAGAACTCGCACCCGACCGGCAGTCCGATCTCGTTGGTCTGCAGGAGCAGCCGACGCGCGATCCGCAGCCCCTTGTTCACGTGGAACGACTCGTCCAGGTCGGGGTCGTTGACCAGCCCCTTCCACCCTGTGCTCGTGCGCGGCTTTTCGAAGTACGCGCGCATCACCACGACCAATTGGTCTGCGTGCCCGTCGGCGATCTCCTTCAGGTGCTTCGCGTACTCGAACGTCGCGGCCGGGTCGTGGATCGAGCACGGCCCGACGATGCACAGGAGCTTGCCGCTCTCCCCGGTCAGGGCCGCGACCACGTCGGCGCGCCCGCGCACGACGGTCTCCAGCGCCTGCTCCGAGGCCGGGATCTCCTCGAGCAGGATCGCGGGCGGCACGAGCGGCCTCGCCTCGCGGATTCGCAGGTCGTCGGTCCTGTGCGGCATCTGGCTCCATTTCAGCACATCTTGAGCAAGCTGACCGGGGCCGCCCAGCAACCCCTCCCCCTTGGGGGAGGGGAAGGCGATGCGATAAACTCAGGCGTGCCCATCGAGTCGCGAGAGTACACGAACGGCGAGGTGACGATCGTCTGGAAGCCCAAGCTGTGCGTCCACTCGGGCATCTGCGCCCGCGGGCTTCCGCTGGTTTTCAAGCCGCGCGAGCGCCCGTGGATCGTGGTTGGTCAGGCGACGACGAATGAGCTGGTCGAGCAGGTGCAGAGGTGTCCGTCCGGTGCGCTCTCTTGCTACATGAACGCAGAGAAGGGCGAGTAGCGTGGAGTTCGTCGTAGTCGTCCCGACGATCCGCCAAGACCGCGAAGGCTTTCGCGAGACGATCTCGGCGATCGAAGCCTCGTTCACCCTGCCCACGGACTTTCGCGTGCTCGACGGCGTCGGCGGAAAGGTCGCTGCCCTAAACCGCGCGTACGACGAAGTTCTGCTGCGGACGTCCGCGCCCGTGTACGTCACGCTCGACGACGACTTCGTTCCGCCAGTCGGTTGGCAGGACAAGGTCGCGCGCGCGTTCGAGATGTTCGATAGAGTCGGTGTCGTGTGCCCCTGGCCGGGGGACTCGGCTGTGTGGCTCGACTACGTCGGCGCGGACTCCTGCGAACAGTGGGCCTCGCGCGAGGGGCTCCGCCATCGCTTCCTGAAACCCTGGCGGCACATTCCCGGCTGCTTGCTCGCGTTCCGTCGCGAATGCGTCGTCGCGATGGAGAAGATGCCCGAGTCGCAGCGGCGCTACGACATCTACGAGGACTGTTGGCGCGGGCGCATGGCGTACAAGCTCGGTTGGCGCTCGATGTACGTCGAGGCGGGCGAGTGCCGCTTCAAGCCGTACGAAGACAGCGACGAGTATCTCGCTGAAAAGGCCGACGCGATTGACCAAAGCCGGTTGGAGGCGGGCAAGGTCCTCGCGCAGTTCGGGCTCGGCGATCCGCTCTCGTGGCGCATGCGGCGCTTCGCGGCGCGCGCCCTCGGTCGCACGAAGCCTGCCGCCAACACGTCGCGCGAGGCGCTCGAAAAGCGGCGGTAGAGCGGATGGAGGGTCGCGCTCCCGCGCGACCAGGTCTGCACCAAAGCAATGGAGGG
>JBBDXG010000008.1:67045-75952 GCA_040902435.1 Fimbriimonadaceae bacterium | reverse complement strand
TCCGCCGCAGACCGGTCGTCCGGGAGGCCGACCCTCCATCGCGCCAGTTCGCCGCAGTCAGGGTCGCAAATCGCGGGGCTTTGAGCCCGAGCCGACCGTCTCGTTGCACGAGCGGGCGAAGTCGTCGGCCCTCCGTTCTGCCTCGTCGCGCGCCAGGCCGTACTTCTCCTGGAGCTTTCCGACCAGCTGGTCTCGCCGACCATTGATCTGATCAATCTCGTCGTTCGTGAGGTCTCCCCACTCTTCACGTACCTTGCCTTTCAACTGCTGCCAGTTTCCTTTAACGATGTCCCAGTTCATGGTATTTTTTCGGACTCCGATCAAAGGGCGCACGGCGCAAGGGACCTAGGGCTAATTACCGTGCGCAGCGCCAGTCCCCGCAGCCGCCATCGCGCGGCGCGAGGCGACGTGCGCGGTGGGCCAATCGTCTGCGGTGCACTCGACCGTGTACGCGTCTACTCTCTCCCACTCGAGCAGCTGGCAGGCGACGTCGCACTCCTCGGTGCGGTTGAACTCGATCCGCACCGTCACCGGATGGACGGGCGCGAACGGCTGCACCCTCGTGATGTTCACGACAGCCTCCTTCGCCGCGGCCTCGATCGCAGGGCCGGTCTCCGAGGGGTGCAGCAGCCGCCCCATGTATCGGCCGAGCCCGTGCTTCGTCACTGCGGTGTACGCGCCCGGCAGCAGCGCCGAGGCTTCGTCGCACCCGGCCCTGTCGCTGCTCACCATCACGACGGGGACCCCGTGCACTCCCGCGGCCGCGGCGCTCATCGCCATCTCGCCGGCAGGCATTCCGTTGATCCAGTAGCGGTGGACGTTGCCGCTGATCGTGTGCTCCATCACGCCCTCGGCGGTCCCTGCCATCGCGTGGTAACCGACGAGCATCGCGCAGTCGAAGCCCCCGTCCACGCCCTCCATCATCCCCAGCACGCCGCTGCCGGAGCCGGAAAGGAGCTCCGTGTTCGGTTCGAGTTCTTCGACGAGCAGGTTCTTGCCGCCGCCGTGGCTGTCCTTGACCAGGATGCGCGTTGCGCCAGCCGCGCGCGCGCCGCGAACCGCGGCGTTCACGTCGTGGGTCATCATCCGTCGCGCGTGCGGCCAGTCGTAGTGGTTGGAGCTTGGCGCGCCGGCCTGTCCCCAAGTGACGACGCCCGTCACGCCCTCGATGTCGGCGGAAATGTAGACCCGCATGTGCGCGAGTGTACAGCCGTCTCCCCTCTCCGCGAATGAATCGTGTCGCGGGGAGGGGCCGGGGGTGGGGAAAACGTCAGAACTCGTCCGACTGGCTGTCGTACGACTCCTTCTTCTCCCCGAACTCACGGGCCTTCTCGCTCGAGCGCATACCGGTCTGGAACGCCTGCTTGCCTTCCTCGGCGGAGTCCTCGACGGTGCTACACCCGGCCAGCGAGCCCAGCAAAAGTGCGAGAAACAGAATCCTTGTCATGGAGCCTCTGGAGAGGGTTGTTCCACGTTCAAGGAGCGATCCGCCAGTCCTCGATCCGCCACTCCCCAAGCTCGGTGCTGCGCCGGGCAGCCGTCATCGTCAGCTCGGCCTCCACCTTCGAGAACCTCACAGGCACCGACAGGTAAACGAACTGCCAGGCCTGGTCGTCCCTCGCCCCGACGGTCGAGCGCACGACCCGGAACTCCCCGTGCCCTTCGTAATCGCCCAGCGCGGCCACTGACTGCGAAAAGCCGTCTTCTTCCAGCTTCCTTCGCAGCGGCAGCGTCGCGAGCAGGCGCAGGGTCTCGTAGTCCCCCGTTTCCAGCACCTGGTCCACGGACTTGTCCGCGAACGCGACCGCGGAAGTCCGCATCGTGCTGTGGGCGAGGTAGTAGAACCAGCCGATCCCCGCGAGCGGGAACCCGAAGAAGAAAACGAACACCGCGACGACGATCCAGCGGCGCTTGGTCACACGCCGATTATGACGCTCGGCTAACGAGGGACTATGGCCTGCCAGACGATCGCTTGGAAGAACCAGAACGCCGCCGCCAGCCCGCCCTTCACCAGCCACTCCCGCCACCCGCTCAGCCGGACGATCGGCGACTTGAGCAGCAGGTAGCTCCCGAACACCTGCGCTCCGACCACGCCGACGTTGTTCACGGGGCGGACGGGCAGGTCCCTCAGGACGTACACCGCGCCCTCTTGCAGCCGCAGCGCGTAGACGAGCTCGGCCCAGCACAGCGCAACGCCGACGCACGCGAGCGCGACCATCCCGACCTCGGCAGCCTTCTTGAACCGTGCCACGAACCACGCCGCGCACAGCGCGACGATCGCGCAGTCGAGCGCGATGGCCACCGCGTGGATCTGCACGATCCACGGCTCGTCGAAGTAGTACGCCGCCGCCGACTGCAGGAGCTGGCGCGCGCCCTGCGTCTGGATCTCCATCGCGATCAACAGCGTGGAACACATCGCGACCAGCCAGTCGGCCACGCCAGGGCCCCTTCGCGGTTCTGCGCGCTCATCTGCCATTGCGTTCACAGCGGCGGCATCGCCGCAGGCCGCTCCACCGGCTCGATCTCGACGTACTTTGCGTGGCAGTGCGCGGCGTGGAACACCGCGAGGGCGTGCCTCGCGAGCGCGCCGCTCGCTCGCGGCTTCTCGCCAGAGCGAACCGCGCAAACGAGGTCCCGCACTCCAAGCCCCCTCATGTTCTCCGAGTTAGCGTGCGTCAAAGAAAGGGGCCGCCAGTCGCCGTCTCCCTTCGTCCGCACGAGCACGGGCCCGCCAAACCCGTTCGGGTCCGGAACGCGCAGCGTCCCCTCGCTCCCATAGACCTCGATGTGCGGCAGAGTGTGGAACTGCACGTCGAAGCTCGTCGTCAACTGCCCGACCGCGCCGCTCGCGAGTTCCATGACTGTGACCAAGTGCGTCGGCACGTCCACCGTGATCGTCTGCCCGTGCTTCGGCTCGCTGCCGATCGTGCGCGTCGCGAACGACTTTTTGCTCGCGCCGCAAACGCGCCTCACCGGCCCGAGCAGCGTGACCAGCGCAGACACGTAGTACGGGCCCATGTCGAACAACGGCCCACCGCCCTTCTCGTAATAGAACGCCGGGTCGGGGTGCCACCCTTCGTGGCCGGGGCACATCATGAAAGCCTGGAAGCTCAGCGGCTCGCCGATCATGCCCGAGTCAATCGCGTGCCGGCACGTCTGGATGCCCGCGCCGAGCACCGTGTCTGGAGCACAACCGACCTGCACTCCGCGCGACGCGGCGATCGCCAGCAGGTCGTCCGCCTCCGCGACGTCAATCGCGACCGGCTTTTCGTTGTACACGTGCTTCCCCGCGAGCAGCGCGTGCTTGGCGATGTGATAGTGCGAGAGCGGCGTCGTGAGGTTGAGCAGCACCTCGACCGCGGGGTCGGCGAGCAGGCCGTCGAGTGAGGTCACCTTTGGAACGCCGAACTCCGCGGCGCGCGACTCGGCCTTCGCCCTGTCCGCGTCCGCCACCGCGACCACGCGCGTCTCAGCGAAGCCGCCCAGGTTCTTCAGGTAGATCGGTGCGATGTTGCCGCACCCGACCACGCCGATTCCCACCGCGTCCATCCCCCTGATTCTGCCCTGAGCCCCTGCCCGACCCCCCGGATCGGTGGGACTTCATAATCGCGGGACGTTGGCTTCGCTGTACCAGATCCTTGGCGTACGGCCACAGGCGACGCTAGAGGAGGTGCGCAGGGCCTACCGAAAGCTCGCCCGCGAATACCACCCGGACGTCAATCCCGACCCGGTGGCGCACGACCGCATGGCCCAGATCAACGAGGCCTTCGAGGTCCTGGGCGACCCCGTCCGGAGAATGGGCTACGACGCGAGCATCGGGCGCTCGCCCTCCGCCGAGCCCGGAATGGACGCCACGGTCCGAAAGCCCGAGGCCGTCGTCGCCACACTTGCCTTCCGGCACCGCACCCACAAGACCCCGGTCTACGGCGCGACGTTCACCCCCAGGCACGGCACCCTCGTCTCGAGCGCGTTCGACAACGAGATCATCTGGTGGGGCCAGGACATGGCGACCCCCGACCGCCGCATCCACCTCGACGGCGGCGTCGTCAGCGTGATCCGCGCAGTCAACGAGGAGACCCTCATCGCCGTCGGCAGCAGCGAGCACACCATGGCGTGCTGGACCGTCAAGGGCGACGACATCTCTTCGTGGCGGCAGACGCCCAAGGCGTGGGTCGCGACGATGGTGCCTTCACCAAACGGTCAGAACGTCGCGATCGGGTCGGTGGACAACGTCCTTCGCGTCGTCACCGCCGCGCACGGCCGCAAGGTCCTCTCCGTCACGTCGCACAAGGAGTCCGTCACCGCCGTCGGCTGGTCTGCGGACTCTCGCACGGTCGCGTCGGGCTCGGCCGACGCGACGGTCAAGCTGTGGGACGTCAAGTCGGGAGAAGAGCAACGCACGCTGCAACAGGTCCGCTCGGCCGTGACCTCCATCGCGTTCAGCCCCAACGGCCGCTGGATCGCCGTCGCCGCGGTGGACCTCTCGATCCGTGTCTTCGACGTGGACGACGGAAGGCTCAAGCAGAAGTACTTCGGCCACACCAAGCCCGTCGAGGCGATGGCCTTCCACCCGCACAACTGGCTGCTCGCAAGCGCCAGCCGCGACGGCACGGTCGGGCTCTGGAGCATCCAGAGCGGCATCGGTCACGGGCAACTGCAAGCCTCGCACCAGCCGGTCTCGTGCGTCGCATTCAACCCGAAGGGCGACACCCTCGCCGCAGGCGGCCTCGACAAGACCCTCCGCGTCTGGTCGCTGGGCCTTCCAAAGTAATGGAGGGTCGCGCTCCTGCGCGACTAGGTCCGCCGCAGACCGGTCGTCCGGGAGGCCGACCCTCCATCCTCAGTTCCTCGAGACCCACTCCGAGAGCATGCTCGCCGTAGCACGGTAGCTCCCCGTCGTGTGCGCCTCGATGATCTGTTGCTGCAAGAGCGGCACGATCTCCGCCATCCGCTCCACCGTGTCGGTCGTCTCGAGCAGCCGCTGTTTGTCCAGGTTCTCGATCCGAAGCAGGTTCGCCACGACGAACGACAGCGCCGTCGGCTCGCTCGGCAGGTTGATCTTCTGCACGCGGAAGTCGTAGTGCCGGAGCTCGGAACGGATGTACTCTTCGATACACTCGCGGAGCCGGTAGCAGAGCGCGTCCGCGCGAGGGGAGTCGTCCAGCTCCAGCTCGATCACCGGCTCCACGTGCCCGACCAGGTAGGGCTTGGTCGTCTCGTCGAGCCGCCGGATTCGGAACCGCCTCTGCCCCTGCACGCGCACGTCCATCTTCCCGTCGTCGAACGTGTCCACTCGCGCGATGTGGACCGCCGTCCCGACGAGGTATGGGTCCGCCGGCCCCGTCTCCTCGCCCTCCCGGATCAGCACGACCCCGAACCCAACGTCGTTCTCGGCGCAGTGCCGGATCATCTCCTGGTAACGAGGCTCGAAGACGTGGATTTGAAGCCGGGCGTATGGAAAGAGCACCGTCTTCAACGGGAAGAGCGGCATCTCTTCAAGCGCGTCCGCCATGCCCGCATTATAGACGGCGCCCAGGCTCAAGCTGGCGGCGATGTGCCCCACTTTCAGCCCTGGATGGAACCCGCGATAGGTATCCTCTGGTCTGCTTTCATGGGTGCGGCCGAGGCCGCTCGGTGGACTTACGGATGACTTTGCAAGAGATGGGCGGCAACGACAGCAACGAGTTTCTGAAGAGCGAGCTGGAACGGCTCCAAAAGCTCGTCGAAGACCTGCAGCGCCAGAACATCGAGCTGCACGAAGAAGGAAAGGAGACGGAGAAGGCCTACGAGGCCTCGACCACCGACTCCGGCATCGAGGTCGCGCCAATCCAGGAGGGCGACGTCACCCTCCGGCGCCTCGTCCAGCGCATCGCGATGATCCTCCAGGCCGAGAAGATCGTCATCATGTTCTACGACCGAGAGTCGGGCGACCTCGTCGGTATTCCGCCGGCCTACGGCGTTGACGAGGACCGCCTACTGCTCTTCAAGGTCCGCGCGACGCAAGGGATCTCCGGGCTCGTGTTCCGAGACGGCGAACCGCAGATCTTTCACAACGCCCCCAGCGACCCGCGCACCAAGAAGGACCTCGTCTCACTGCTCCATGTCGAGAACGGCATCACCGTCCCCCTCGTCATCGAGCGCCGCGACGAGGAGAACCGCGTCATCGAACGCAGCAAGATCGGCGTCCTGCACGCCTTCAACAAGCGCCACGGAGAGGACTTCAACGACGAGGACGTGCGCCTCCTCGAGCGGATGGCGCGCAACGTCGGCTCGATCATCGCCAACCTCCAGCTCTACAAGGAGATCGTCGAAGAGCGCGAAGAGCTACTGCAGACGTTCGAGTCCCTCACCTCTGGGCTCATCCTCGTCTCGCCAGAGAAGCGCATCAGCCAGATCAACGCGAGCGCGCGCGGCATCTTCGGGCTCGGGCCAGAGACGATCGGCAAGCCCTATGTCGAAGTCGTAAAGGACGAGCACCTCAACACCTTCTTCGACCACGGGCTCGAAGGACAAGAGCCGCCGGCCGTCGAGTTCTCCACCATGATCGCAGGGATCGAGCGCATCTTCCTCGTGCAAGGGGCCGGCGTGCAGAACGAAGAGGGGCGCTCGCTCGGCTACGTCGTCATCCTCAACGACGTCACCGACCAGAAGAACCTCGACCGAATGAAGTCCAGCTTCGTCGCGATGGCCTCGCACGAGCTGCGAACGCCGCTCACCGCGATCAAGGGCTTCGTCAGCACGCTCCTGATGGACGACACCTTCGAGCTCGAGGACAGGCGCGAGTTCTATCAGATCATTGACCACGAGTGCGACCGCCTCACACGCCTCATCAACGACCTCCTCAACACAGCGCGGATCGAGGCAAACGAGAGCCTCACCCCGCACTACACCAGGGTCGCGCTCCACGAGCTCGTCGAGAAGTCCGTCATCATCCAAAAGCAGGCCTCCGCAAGGCACAACGTCTACGCAAAGATAGAAGGCGACCTGCCGGAAGTCATCGCCGACGAGGACAAGCTCGACCAGATCCTCACCAACCTCCTCAACAACGCGATAAAGTACTCCCCAGCAGGCGGCGACGTCATAGTCCACGCAAAGGTCGAGGGCGAGACCGTCCTCATCGGCGTCGAGGACCAAGGCATCGGAATCCCGCCCGACCACCTCGCCAAGGTCTTCGACAAGTTCCACCGCGTCCACAACGAGGACAACCGCAAGATCTACGGCACAGGCCTGGGCCTCTTCCTTGTGAAGCACCTCGTGGAACAGGTCCACACAGGGCAGATTTGGGTCGAGTCCGAGGTCGGCAAGGGCTCCACCTTCTGGTTCCGCATCCCCATCGAGCTCGACATCGAAAAGGCAAAGGAGCTCAACAAATAGGCGCCCTCCAGGCGCTCGTGTTCGACTTCGACGGCCTCATCGCCGACACCGAAGGACCCGAGTTCGACTCCTGGTCCGAAGAGTTCCAGCACCACGGCGTCTCGCTCACGCTCGACGAATGGATCCAGTGCGTCGGCGCAGGGCAGGACGTCTGGGACGTGTTCGTCCATCTTGAGTCGCTCGTCGGTACGCCGCTGCACCGTGAACAGGTCACGGTGCGCAGGCGCGAGCGCTTCATGGAGATGACCGCCGACATCGCGCCGATGCCTGGGGTCGCCGGCCTCCTTGACCAAGCGCGCGATTCGGCCGTCCCGCTCGGCATCGCTTCAAGCTCGTCCGGCGAGTGGGTCCGCGGCTACCTCCGTCGGTTTGGCCTGGCCGACCGCTTCCAGGCCGTCGTCACTCGCGACATGGTTCACCGGCCAAAACCGGACCCCGAGCTCTATCTCGCCGCGTGCGCGCGCCTTGGCGCGGCCCCCGCGATGTCTGTCGCGCTGGAAGACTCAGTGAACGGCGTCTCAGCCGCCCTCTCGGCCGGAATGGTCTGCATCGCCGTCCCCAACCGAATCACGTGGGACTTCGACCTCACGAGCGCGCACATGGTTGCGTCGTCACTAGTGGACCTAAACCTCGAAAGGATCGAGGGCCTCGTCAGCCGCGTATCCGGGACAGCTCGCTCTTGAGCACGTTGATCGAGTCAATGTTCTCGGGATCCACGCCGTTCAGCGCCGCCATGTAGAGCGAGACGAAGTCGCCCATAAGTGCGAGCGACAGCACCTTCTCGAGCAGCGACCCGCCTCGCGCGCGGACGTGGAAGAACTCCGCCGCCCCTTTCACCAAAGAAGCCGTCACCGCCGCGCGCTTCTTCATCTTCGCGCTTTCGGTCCCGTCCTCCAGCACCACGCCCACCCACTCCTTCACGCCCTGCGACCCCGCCTTCACCCACCCCAGGATCTCGTTGTGGCACAGCTCGGGGAACGCGTTGGCGAACGCCATGACCTTGGCGTTCTCGTTGATCTGCCCCTTCCACCTGTTCGACACCGCGCCCTGCCACGCGCCCAGCCCGTACAGCACCGCCAGCTTTCCGTGTAGCGCCTCTGCGAGCCGCTTCGCCTCGTTGCCCTCAGCGGCCACGGTCCACTCCTGCACGCACGCGTCGAGCAGAGCGAACGCCTCCTCAAAGCGCGGCGGGGGAATGAGACTGAGCTTCGCGCAAGCATAAGCGACGGGCACGAACATGTAACCGAGCGCGGTCCGCGGGGGCTGGCCGCCCGGGATCGTTATCAGTGTGTCGCCGTTCTTCTGAGCGGTCTCCGCGAGCTTGCCGCCGGTCGTGACGGCGACGACCTTCGCGCTCTTCTCCTTCGCGTCCGCGTAGGCCGCGAGGGTCTCCTCCGTGTTGCCAGAGTAGCTCGCGGCGAACACGAGCGTCTGCGAATCAACGAACGCGGGCAGGGAATAGTCGCGGTTGACGAAGAACGGGCACGCGCCACCCTCTTCGAACAGCGCCTTCACGAAGTCCCCCCCGGCCGC
>JBBDXG010000008.1:0-67035 GCA_040902435.1 Fimbriimonadaceae bacterium | reverse complement strand
CCGCCGAGCCCACTCAAGACGACGCACGAAGGCGTCGCCCGCAGAACTGGTAGCGGCACGCCCTGGGCGATCGCCAGCGCCTTGCGGCACTGGTCTGGGAACGCTTCGGTCAGGCGCAGCATCCCTGAAGGGTCGAGTCGCTCGACGAACGTACGGTCGTCGAGCGGGCGCATCCCTTACTCGTCCGCGAACGGGTCGAACTCGTCGTCCCCGGCGCCGACTCCGACCGGCTCTTGCTGCGCTCCGCCACCGCCGCCCCCGTCGTCCTTGGGCCTGTCCAGGCCCTGGACGCGGTCTGCGACGACCTCGACGACGTTGCGCTCCTGCCCGTCCTGCGTCGTGTACTTGCGCTGGTTGAGCCGCCCGTCCACCGCGACGAGCCGGCCCTTGGTCAAGTACTTCGCGACGAAGTCCGCCGAGCTGCCCCAGGCGGAGACGTTGAAGAAGTTGGTGTGCTCCTTGTTGAACGGGTCGTCTACTGCAAGGCCGAAGTTCACGACCTGCTTGCCCGTAGTCGTATTGCGAAGCTCTGGGTCGCGCGTAAGGCGACCGACAAGGACGACTCTGTTTATGCTCACGTTATGACTCCTTGACGTAGATCCGGTGACGGATCACGTCGTCGCTGATGCGCATCAGGCGGCTGAGCTCCTTGGGGACCTGTGTGCCGCACTCGAAGTCCATCAGGACGTAGTTGCCCTCAGTATGCCCCTCAACCGGGTAGGCGAGCTTGCGCTTCTCCCACTTTCCGGCCGCCTCTACCTTGCCGCCGTTCTTCTCGACGACCTCTTTGAAATGGTCGGCGATCTGCTGGACGTTCGCGTCCGCGAGCGACGGGTCTACGATATAAAACGCTTCGTACTTTCGATGGTCCATAGGCTCCCTCTGGCCTGTTCTAGCCCCGACCAACGTCGGGACAGAGAGCTGTCAGCGGATTCGAAGGATACCAGAACCCTCCCCCAGCCCTCAGCCCCCGGCCCTCAGCCCTCAGCCCTCAGCCCTCGCTTTTTCCGGGAACCCTCCCCCTCCCAACCCCCGTAATCCTCCCTCAGGAGGATGTTCATGTATATCTACAGTAAGCCTCGATTCAGCACCACAGCCCTGGCCCTCGGCGCCGCCCTCGCGGTCGGCCTCGGAGCCGCCGCCCTACAGCCCCTCGTCGCCCGCGCGAAGGCTGGCGGGGAGACCTACACTTTCGCCTTCCAGCGGGCCATGCCGCAGGACGTCCTGCGCTGGATGGAAGTCCAGGGCATCGCCGTCCAGGTCAACCCGGCCGACCTGCCCCAGAAGCACCTCAGCTTCGCTTTCGACGGCATCGAGCGCGACGAACTGGTCAAGGCCTTTGGAACCATGATCGGGCTACAGGCGGAAAAGCGCGGCGACGTCTACTCGCTCCTGAAGGGCGTCGGCAGCGACACGGCCAACGAGAGCCTCGGCTCCGAGGGCGTCTGCCAGAGCAGGGGCAGCGGCATCATCGGCGGCGGCTGGGGCATGCGGGACGAAGAGCGCAAGCAGCTTGAGAAGAAACTGCAAAGGCTCGACCACGAGATCGTTGTCATGCCCAAAGTCTTCGACTTCGACGTTGAGCCCATGCAGAAGTTCTTCGACATCGAGCCTGTACAAGAGTTCTTCGACTTCGAGATTGAGCCCGTACAGGAGTTCTTCATGATCGGCCAGGACCACAAGGCGCTGGTCGAAGAGATCATGAAGGCCCTCGAAGAGTCCGGCGCGTTCTCCGGCCAGAAGATGAACGACGACCAGAAGGCCGCCCTCAAGGCCAGGCTCACCGAGCGGCTAGGAAGGATCCACAGCGGCGGCATGAAGATGTTCGACGAGCAGGGTCGTATGCGAATGTTCGAGGAGATGCAAAAGAGCGGCAAGCTCTATCAGCTCCAGGGCGAAGGGCACAAGAAGGCCATGGAGGAGATGCAGAAGCACATGGAAGAGATGCGCAAGAGCGGCTTCAAGGGCTTGACGCCAGAGCAGATCGAGAAGTTGAAGTCCGAAGGCATGCGCGTCAACAGCGACGAGTTCCAGAAGCACATGGAGCAGATGCACAAGGCCATAGAAGAGGCGCACAAGAGCGGCTTCAAAGGCTTGACATCAGAGCAGATCGAGAAGATGAAGGCCGAAGGCATGCGCATCAACAGCGACGAGTTCAAAAGGCACATGGAGGAGATGCGAAAGCACCTCGGCGAGAACATGAAGGTCATGCAGATCAAGCTCGAGAACGTCAAGAAGTTCGTCGCGAGCCTGACGCCCGCCCAGAGGGAGCTCGCCGACAAGCAGGGCTTCCTGCGACCAGAAGACCTCACCAAGGAGCAGCGCGAGCTGCTAGGCATCGGTGAGGACAAGGGCGAGGTCAACATGTCGTTCAGCGTTGACGGCAAAAACGTCGTCATCAAGAGCGGCGCGAAGACCGCGGCCAAGAAAACCGGCATCTCCGCATAGCTGTTCAAATCTCTGAAAGTCCGAACATCCACCAGGAGCCCCGGCTTGCCGGGGCTCCTCTTCTTTGGAGTGCGAACCTCCAGCTTCGCTTTACCGCCGTCTAAGGGTCCAAAAAACCCCGGTCATTCCCCCGTTTATAGGTTCAAAAAAGCAAGGGGAACCGCCCGACACCGCCTAGGCGGGGACTGGTCCCTCCTTGGCCGCGCCCGCCGCCTCCCAGGAATGGGCCGAAGCGACCCAGGAGTGGGGGAATCCCGCCTAGGAATGGCTGGCGGATTCCTGGGAATGGGTGGTCCATTCCTTGGAATGGTGGCGCCATTCCAAGGCCGGAACGGTCTGTTCCAGGCTCATTTGAACCTAGAGCGGCTGGATTTGAGCCTGTTTGAACCTAGCGGGGCCAGTCCCGAAACCCGAAGCCCGAAGCCCGAAGCCCGAAACCCGTTACCCGACTCCCGAACTCCCCCTACCCCAACGCCGTCCCGTTCACCTGCAGCCGGAACTCGTATCCGAGCAACGACGCCGCACGGCGGCACATCACCATGCGCGAGAGGAATATCTCGAAGTACTCCATCACCGAGGCGAACTCCGTATCAATCTCCAGCGTCAGGCCAATCGTCTTCTTGTCCGGCTCCATCTCGCACCGGCTCTTTTGCACGGCGTAGTTGACGCGATCGTGGATGTCGAACGTCTCGAGCACCGGGTTCTGCACGCGGGAATAGTGGACGTCGCTCTTGTCCGCGATGATCAGCGCGGCCGACATGAAGCTGATCGGCGTGCCCGCAAGCTCCTCGTGGTTGCCGATCGCGCCGAGGATCGGCGCGATCTCCTCCGTCGGCATCCCCATCTCGCTCAGGAGGTCGTAGGCGAGGCACGCGCCAGTCATCGGGTGGTCAATGCGGTTGATCACATTGCCGATGTCGTGCAGGTACCCGGCGATCATCCCCAGCTCGATCTGTCGCTGCGGCATCCCGAGGTTCTCCATGATGTACCGCGTGATGCTGCTCACGATCCCGACGTGCCGGTGGCCGTGCTCGGTGTAGCCCATCGCGAGCATGACCTCGTTCGCGCCGTCAATCAGCGCCCGGACCTTCGGGTTCGCCTTGACGTCCTTGATGTAGATCGGCTTGGCTTCGCTCATGCGCAGGCCACAGTATAGGTCAGGGCTGGACGTACGGGCTCACCTTGCCCGCCGCGACCTGGTCGAGCCAGTAGGTCAGCCCCTGCTCGCCGTCGTACGCCTGGATGCGTGGGAGCGCGTAGAGGTCGCGCTTCGGGTCGTTGGGCGAGGGCGCGGGGTTCGACCCGACCAGGAGCGCGGCGTCGTGGGTGTAGGTCTTGCCGTTCCACTCGAACGATCGGAGCAGGTCGCGGTTCTTCGGCCGCAGGCCGAACGGGAGGCACATCACGCGCGGGTCCTCGACGCCGAGCTTTCGAAGGTAGTCCTGCATGCCGCCCAGCTCCTTCTTGACCGTCTCGTCGTCCACTCGGCTCAGGTACTCGTGGGTCATCGTGTGCGAGTCCACTTCGCACCCCCACTCGATGAGCTGCTTCACTTTCTTCGGCCCGTCGTTCACGAACGGGCCGTTGGCGTTGACGTAGAACGAGCCCTTGACCGGGAAGTCCGGGTGCTCCTTCGCGAACTCCTGCCAAAGAGCGACCGCGCAGTCCGGGTCGAGCGTGCCGTCGGGCAGATAGTCGAACTGGTTGGGGTCGGAGTCGTCCCAGGTCATCACGACCGGCGAGGCGCCCGGCGCGAGGTCCATCGTGTTGTCCAGGTACTCGCCCAGAGTGACCGGGCGGAAGCCCATGTCGTACAGCCGCTGCAGGTCCTTGCGAAAGTTCTCCCGCGAACGGACGAAGCTGCCCTCCTCTTCCAGCACTCGGTGGTACATCGCGATGAACACGACGCCGTCGGTGTTGCCCGGCCTGTCCGTCACACGCGCCCTCGGGGCTGTTTTTGCCTCCCCGCTCGCCTCGTTCTCCTTACCGACGTCCCCCGGTTTAGAGGCACAGCCGACGAGGGCGACCAGGGCCAACAACAACACAGCAGCGCGCATGTCCGTCCATGTTATCGGACGGCGCCGACCGCTAGGTCAGACCGGGCCGAACAGCCCCGCCGCCCCCGCCGTCCCCGCCGATCCCGCCGGTTCCACAGGTACATTGAACCCCTATGCTCGACCGAGCCCTGATCCGGAAGGAGCCTGAACTGGTCCGCGCCGGAGCCCGCCGCAAGGGTGTCGCCGCGCCGGTGGACGAGTTCCTGCGGACGGACGAGCAGTGGCGCAAGGTCAAGCACGAGCTCGACGTCAAGAACGGCGAGATGAACCAGGTCAGCAAGACGATCGGCGCGCTCATCGGCAAAGGCATGAGGGAAGAGGCGGAACACGCGAAGACGGAGACCGGAAAGCTCAAGTCGGACATCCAGGCGCTGGAGCAAAGGGAGCGCGAGCTCGAGGCGCAGCTCCACGAGATCGAGCTCCAGTTCCCCAACCTCCCGCACGAGAGCGTCCCCGATGGCACCACGCCGGAGCAGAACGTCATCGTCCGCGAGTGGGGCGAAAAGCCGGAGCTCGACCCGGTGGACCACGTCGCGATCGCGCAGGAGCACAAGCTCGTGGACTTCGAGCGTGGCCCCAAAGTCAGCGGCTCGGGGTTCGTCGTCTACACGGGCCGCGGCGCGCGGCTCGTGCGCGCGCTCTACAGCTGGATGCTCGACTTCCAGGTCCGCAACAACGGGTACAGCGAAGTGCTCCCCCCGTTCCTCGTTCTCACCGACTCGCTCGTCGGAACGGGCAACCTTCCGAAGTTCGCAGAGGACCTTTACAAGACCAGCGACGACCTTTGGCTCATCCCGACGGCGGAAGTGCCGGTCACGAACCTCTACCGCGACGAGGTCCTCGACGGATGGCAGCTCCCGCTCAAGCTCGCCGCCTACACCGCGTGCTTCCGTCGCGAGGCCGGGGCGGCCGGGCGCGACACGCGCGGCATCCTGCGCATGCACCAGTTCGACAAAGTCGAGCTCGTGAAGTTCGTCATGCCAGAGAGCAGCTACGACGAGCTGGAGAGCCTCGTCGTGGACGCCGAATCCATATTGCAGGCGCTGGGGCTGCACTACCGCGTCGCGCTGCTCTGCGCGGGAGACATGGGCGACAAGGGCTGCAAGTGCTACGACGTGGAAGTGTGGGCGCCGGGCGAAGGGCGCTACCTTGAGATTTCGAGCTGCACCAACTTCGAGGCGTACCAGGCCAGGCGCGCGAACGTCCGGTTCCGCCGGGGCCAGGGCGAGAAGCCCGAGTTCGCGCACATCCTCAACGGTTCCGGGCTCGCCGTGCCGCGACTCATGGTCGCGCTGCTGGAGTCCATGCGACAACCGAACGGGGACGTGGCGATCCCCGAGCCCCTGCGCCCGTACATGGGTATGGACGCGATCGTAAAGGAGGCCTGACGTGCTGCCGACAAAGCCACCGCAAACAAGGATCAAAGGGCTCTCCGGCTGGGGCCGGTACCCGCGCACGGACCAAACGGTGGAGCGGCCCGAGAAGGCGAGCCAGCTCGGCCTGCACGACGGCACCTCTCTGGCACGCGGACAGGGGCGCAGCTACGGCGACGCCGCGCTGAACTCCGACGGGCACGTCATCCTCACGGAGCGCCTCAACAGGTTCCTCGAGTTCGACAGCGAGACGGGGATGCTCAAGGTCGAGGCAGGCGCGACGCTCAAGGAGATCCTCGACGCGATGGTGCCCAAGGGCTGGTTCCTCCCGGTGACGCCCGGGACGAAGTTCTCCAGCGTCGGAGGGTGCGTCGCCGCGGACGTCCACGGCAAGAACCACCACGTGGACGGCTCGTTCGGCGAGCACGTCGCGTCGCTCGACATGGTGCTCGCCGACGGCTCGCGCGTCACGTGCTCCCCGACGGAGCTCAGCGACGTCTTCTGGGCGACGGTCGGCGGGATGGGACTGACCGGGATCATCGAGAGCGCGACGTTCAAGATGCAGCCGATCGAGACGGCCTACGTCAAGGTCAAGCACCGGAAGGCAGGCAACCTCGACACCGCGTTCAACGTCCTGGACGACGACAAGTACGACGACCGCTACAGCGTGTGCTGGATTGACTGTCTGGCGCGCGGGAGCAAGATGGGTCGCAGCGTGCTCATCACCGGCCACCACGCTTCGCGCGCCGAAGTGCCGCTCATGTCGCACGCGCCGCTGGAGCTCAAAGAGAAGCGCGTCAAGACCTTCAAGCGAGACTGGCCCAGGTTCGTGCTGAACCCTTGGACGATCCGAATGTTCAACGGGCGCTACTACCGCCGCGAAGGAAGGCGGGGCGAATTCCGCACCGACTACGACAGCTTCTTCTACCCGCTCGACCGATTCAACGACTGGAACAAGATGTACGGCAAGCGCGGGTTCGTGCAGTACCAGTTCGTCGTGCCGCGCGACCAGGCGCGCGAGGGGATCCGGAAGGCGATCGATATGCTCTCGAAGTCCCGCCGCGCGTCGTTCCTCGCGGTGCTCAAGCGGATGGGGCCGCCAAGCCAGGGAATGCTCTCGTTCCCGATGGACGGCTACACGCTCGCGCTCGACATCCCGCTCACGAACGACCTCACCGACTTCCTGAAGAAGCTCGACGAGGTCGTGCTACAGCACAAGGGCCGCGTGTACCTGGCGAAGGACTCGCGGGTCCCGGCGGAGACGTTCCGAAAGATGTACCCGCGGCTCGACGAGTTCCTCGCCGTCAAGCGCAGCGTGGACCCGCACAACCGGTTCACGTCCGACATGGCGAAGCGGCTGGAGATCGCGCCTTGAGCGAGCGTCCGGTGCTCGTGCTCGGTGCGACGTCGGGGATCGCCCGCGCGGTCGCGACGGAACTTGCAAAGGACGGGCGACCGCTCTATCTGGCGGGGCGCGACCTGCCGGAGCTTTGGCGCGTGGCGAGCGACCTCAAGATCCGTTACGGCGTGGACGTGAACGTCGGCGTATTCGACGCCGAGGACACGAAGTCGCACGAGGCGTTCCTGCAGAACGTCGTCAACCGCACGGGCAGCCTCGGTGGTGCGGTGCTCGCCGTCGGGTACCTCGGCGACCAGGCCGAGTGCGAGGCCGACCCGCAGCTCGCGCAGGCCGTGATCGCGCGGAACTACGCGGGCGTGGCCTCGATCCTGCTGTACCTGGCGAAGCACTTCGAGGAGACGCGCACGGGGTTCCTCGTCGGCATCTCGAGCGTCGCAGGGGACCGGGGCCGGTACTCGAACTACGTGTACGGTTCGGCGAAGGCAGGGCTCACCGCCCTGTTGCAGGGACTGCGGAGCCGGCTGCAGAAGGTAGGGGTCACGGTTCTAACGGTCAAGCCCGGGTTCGTGGACACCGCGATGACCTACGGCAAAGAGGGGATGTTCAAAGTCGCGACGCCGGAACAGGTCGCCAAGCGGATCGTGAAGGCGGTCCGGCGGCGCAAGGACGTGATCTACGTGCCCAAGTTCTGGCGCTGGATCATGTTCGTCGTCCGGTCCATCCCCGAAAAGCACTTCAAGAAGATGAAGTTCTGAGTTTCCCGGGCCGTGCCATGATAGTTGGCGACATGCGACGCGCGCTCATCGTTGCCTTTTGGCTGGCTGCAGGGGTCGTCCAGGCCGACGTCACCACGAACTCGCTGCTGCGCGAGATGGTGGACCTCGAGGCGCTGACGCGCCGCCCGGCGCCGTTCTACAAGACGGCCCAGGCCAGCAGCTACGACCGCCGGAGCACGACCACCGCCAACCAGACGACCGAGGGCTGGTACGCCAACGGGGACTGGGGCAAGTACCTCCGCACCGAACAGGGGGACGGGCGAAGGGAGTACGTGATGGCCGACCTGACCGGCCCCGGCGCGGTCGTCCGGGTGTGGTCGGCGAACCCGGCGGGGACCATACGCTTCTACTTCGATGGAGAGAGCGAGCCACGGATCGAGTGCAAGACCCGCGACCTGCTCACCGGCCAGTACGGGCTCATGGCTCCACCTTTTGGTTATGCCGCTCTGCGCGGGACCGACCTCTACTTCCCGATCCCGTACGCCACGTCGCTGAAGGTGACGGTGGACGATTCGGACGAGAACGCCGCGGAGAGGATGTACTACCACGTCGGGTACCGCACCTACGAGCCGGGGACGAAGGTGCAGACGTTCGACATGGACGAGGTCTTCCTCGACGACGTCGCCAAGATCGGCCGCATCCTGAACAACCCGGACGGGCGGCCGATGCCGGCCAGAACGGAGTCGCAGAAGACCGCGTTCAGCATCGGAGCCCGCGACACGTGGGCCGTGGACATCGTGCGTTCGACGCCGGGGGCGATCACCGAGATCGCCTTCACGCCGTTGAAGCCGACGCTCCCGAGCGAGCCGAGGTGGACCGACCCGCGACAGATGCACAACCTCTTGCGCGGGCTGTTCGTCGTGGCGACGTTCGACGACAAGCGGACCGTGTTCGTGCCCGCCGCGGACTTCTTCGGCTCTCCGCCTGCGGGGGCCGCGTACAAGTCGTTCCCGATGGAGGTCCGACCAAACGGTGAGATGGTCTGCCGCTTCTGGATGCCGTTCCAGAAGTCGGCGTCGCTCGAGATCGTCAACGCGAACTCGGTCACGGTCTTCGGCGACATCGAGATCAAGGTCAGCCCGTACAAGTGGGACGAGCGCAGCCGCTACTTCCACTCCCAGTGGACCGCCGACCGCGGCAGCACGCGCCCGTTCCGCGACTTCACTTTCATGGACGTTACGGGCGAGGGGCACTACGTCGGCAGCACGCTCTACATCGGCAACACCGTCCCCGGATGGTGGGGCGAGGGCGATGAGAAAGTCTGGGTGGACGGCGAGACGTTCCCTTCGACTTTCGGGACCGGCACCGAGGACTACTACGGCTATGCCTGGTCTGACCCCAGGCCGTACGACAACATCCCGTACCACACACAGCCGAACGCGGGGACGCCGGGCAACTTCGGCCACGTCAGCAACAACCGGTTCCACATCCTGGACCCGATCACTTTCGAACGGGCGTTCAAGTTCGACATGGAGATCTGGCACTGGGTTGAGTGCCACGCTACGTTCGCGGCGACGAGCTACTGGTACGCGACGCTGGAGTCCAGCGATCCGGTGACGCCGGACTTCGATCTCTTGGACGTAGAAGAGCTCAAGCCGCCCGGGCCTGTGGAAGGCGCCCTCGAAGGCGAAAAGATGCGCATCGCCGAACGGACGGGCGGTACCACGGAGATCCAGGGCGGCTACTGGAACCTTTCGAGCGGCGAGCAGCTCTGGTGGATTGACGGCAGGGCCGGGGATCGGCTCGTGCTGGAGTTCGAGGTCCCCGAGGACGGGACGTACACCGTCACCGGCAACTTCTGCCACGCGGGGGACTACGGGATCCACGAGGTCCTTGTGAACGGGTCGCGTGCAGGGCAGTACGACTTCTACGGCACGGGCGTGAACTGGAAGAAGATTGAACTTGGTCGCTTTGCCCTGAAGAAGGGCACGGCGAGGCTGGAAGTCCGCGTAGTCGGAAGCAACGCGAGCGCGAACCCGAAGAGGCAGATGTTCGGGCTCGACTACCTGCTGTTGGAAAGGACATAGATGCGAACCCTCGCCCTGATCGCGGCCGCCGCTACCCTCTTGGGATGCACGCACAGGAAGGAAGTCGCGGTCGTGTCCGAAGCCGCTGAAGGCACCATGTACTTCGCCGCTGCGGACGGTGTTGAGGTCCACTCGCGCTTGTACAAGGCGAGTGGGCCGGCGAACGGCGTCGTGCTGATGTTCCACCAGGCGGGGAGCAACATGCACGAGTACGACCCGATCGTGCCGCGCGTGACGGCCGAAGGGTGGGACTGCCTGACCGTTGACCAGCGCTCCGGCGGGACGATGTGGGAGCACACCAACCTGACCGCGCAGGCCGCCGGTGGCGACCAGCCGTACGAGGACGCGTATGCGGACCTCGTGGCCGCACTGACATGGGCGGAGGGAGAGGGCTACGACCGCATCCTCGCGTGGGGCAGCAGCTATTCGGCGTCGCTCGTGTTCCGGCTGGCGGCAGAGCACGAGTCCGTCGCCGCCGTGCTCAGCTTTTCGCCGGGCGAGTACTTCGAAGAGAAGGGCATCGTCGCCAAGTGGGCGTCGCAGGTCAAGGTCCCGTGCTTCATCGGCGCGACCCCGGAGGAGTTCTTCAACGAGGTCGAGCCGATCAAGGACGCGAGGGTGGCGTCGCCCGCCAACTCGCTCGACATGGCGTTCGGCCTCGGCGACGGAGCGCACGGCAGCTCGACCTTGCGGGAAGACAAAGCGCCCAAGGCGTACGAAAAGTACTGGCAGTGGGTGCGGCGGTTCCTCGATTCATTGCTCGAAAACTCTGTCGAGCTCTAGCCCTTGATCGCGCCCGCGAGCATCGCCTCGTGGATCTTGTCCTTGAGCAGCCAGTACACGACGAGCACTGGCAGGATCACGATCACCATCGCCGCCATGAGCGCGCCCGTGTCGCCGAGGTACTGCGCAGTCATCTGCAGGCTGTCGAGCGCGCGCGGGAGCGTGAACCCCTCGCGCGTGCGCATCAGCACGAGAGCGAGGTTGTACTCGTTCCACAGTCCGATGACGTCGAAGATCGTGACGACGACGAGCCCGGGCTTCGCCAGCGGCCACATGACCTTCCAGAAGACGGCGTGGTGCCCACAGCCGTCGAGCATCGCGGCCTCTGCCAGCTCGTCCGGGAGCTGGTGGAAGAACCCTGTGAGGACGAAGACCGTGAACGGCAGCGAGAACGCGATGTACACGAGCGTGAGGCCGAAGAGCGAGTCGTCGAGCCCTAGCCCGGACATCTGCAGGAAGAGCGGGACGATGACGAGGAACTGCGGGAACATCATGCCGCCGAGGAAGAGCATGAACAGCGCGTTCGAGCCGCGGAAGCGGAACTTGGCCAGGACGTAGGACGCCATCGCCGAGATCGGTATGAGGACGACGATGGTGGCGAAGCTGACGATGAGGCTGTTGAGGAACGCCGAGCCGATCTGTGTCGTGGTCCAGGCCTCGGTGTAGTTGCCGAAGACGCCGGCCCTCGCCTTCGACGCGACGGTCTCTTGAATCGCCTTCAAGTCCGCACGCAGGTTAGCGTAGGCGACTCGGTCGCCCACGACCAGCCGCTCCGGACTCGACTCCCCAAACTCCCTGAGCGCAACAGACATGTTCTGAGACCGCGAGATCGCCCTGGCGGTCTCGCGCATTTCAGGGGCGAGCAGCCGGATCCGAGGAAGCGCGCCCACTGCGTCGAGCGGAGTGTCCGCCGAGTCCGGCTGGACGGACAGCCGTCCGAGGACGGCGCTCGCCTCGAGAGACTCGACAGAGGTAGCGGGGAACTCCTCAGGCATCGCGGCCAGCCCTTGCTCGATCTGCGTAGCGGCGCGGGCAAGCAGGGCTGCGCGCTCGGCGAGCTCCTTCGGCATGTCCCACGGCTTGCGCTGGATCTCGCGGGTCGTCTTGAACGAGTTGAGCGCCATCCAAGCAATGGGGAATACGACAACGAGGATGTAGATCGCAAGGGCGACGTAGCGCGGGAGCGAGAGGAACCACTTCACTTTCGCACCCCGGACGGGTCGCGACGGAAGAGCAGGATGACGATCAAGGTCAGCAGCATTGCGGCGACGAAGTTGACGACGCCGATCGCGGTCGCCTCGCCATAGAACGAGTCGGGCGAGAAACCGCGCTTGTAGAGGTAGCTGAGCGTGACCTCGGTCGAACCGTCCGGACCTCCGTCGGTCATGAGCCGCACGAGGGCGAAGGTGTTCATCATCGCGATCACGATGTGGATGACGACGATGCGACGCACGGACCAGAGCAGCGGCCAGGTCACCTTCCAGAACCTGTTGAGCCCCGACGCGCCGTCGAGCTCCGCCGCCTCTTTCACGTCGTCGGGGATTGAGCGGATGCCCGCGGCGAGCACCATGACGTAGAACCCGAGCGCGTACCAGATGAACGTCAGGCCGACCGCGGGCTTCGCCGACGTCGTGGAGCCGAGGATGCCGTGCGCGAAGTCAATCCCAGGGACCTCGATGCTCAATCGTTGCAGCGCCTTCTGGACGAAACCGAGGTTGGGGTCGTAGATGAACTTCCACAGCATCGCGACGACGACGAGGGAGATCACGTGCGGAAACAGGTACACGGCGCGGAGAAACTTGCCAAAGCGGTTCTCCTCCTGCACCGCGTGCGCGACCAGCATCGCTAGAACGATCACGATGCCGAGCGTGAACACAAGCAGCCAAACGTTGTTCGACAGGGCTTGGTAGAACTCCTTGCTGTTGAACAGCTTTATGAAATTGGAGAGGCCGGTGAACGTCTTGTTCGAAGAGAGGCCGGAGAAGTCGAAGAGCGAGAGTCGGAACGCGCTGACGAGCGGCCAGAGGACGAAGAACGCGTAGAACCCCAGGGCGGGCGCCAGATAGAGCCCGGCGAACCACGCCCTGGAACGTCTTGACTGACTAGCCAACCGTGTGCTTCTTGATCTTGGTGTTGTTGCGCGTTTCCTCGGCCTTGGCTTCGAGGCGCGCACAGAAGGCGGCGGCGTCAATGTCGCCCGCGAGCAGCGCGGACATCGCCTTCTCGGCTTCTTCCGCGAGCTCTGGGTACCAGAACCGGTACTCGGAGTGCCACTTGGTCTTGGCCTGGGCGAAGAGCTCGGCCGGCCGCTTGAGATGAGTGGGGTATGTGGCGTCCTCGAGGCCCTTGACCGCCATCAGCGTGCCCTTCTCCTCGATGAACTGCCGCGCCTTGTCCTTGCTCGTGATGTAGCGGAAGTACTCGATGCCGTCCTTCATGTGCTTGGCCTTGCTGGGGACGATGAACGGCTCGATCGCGACCATGAGCGTCGTCGGGTCTCCCTTGCCGTCGCTGAAGACGGGAGGGAGCATGAACTCAGCGACGACGCCCGGGGGCCACGCGTTTTCCATTTCGGCGTACAGCCAGGTTCCGCACGGGACCATTCCGGCCTTCCCGTCCAAGAACTGCGTCTCGGACTGGATGTGGTCGAGCGCGAGCGACCCGTCCATGAAGAAACCCGCGTCGCGGAGCTGCTCGACGGCCTTGGCGGCGCGGAGCATGTGCTCGGACTTCCACGCGCCGGGGACGAGCCCCTGGCAGTTGTTCCACGCCTCCAGCCCGCCGCTGCTGATCGCCCAGGGGTAGATGAACGCGTAGAGCATGTAATACGGGTACTGCCCTTGGAACGTGAGCGGGGCGACGCCCGCGGCCTTCATCTTCGGACCGAGCGCGAGCAGCTCGTCGAAGGTCTGCGGCGGCTTCCAGCCGTTCTTGTCGAAGACGGTCTTGTTGAACCACCAGCCGTTCAAGTTGACGTGGTACGGCATCAAGTACTGCTTGCCGTCGTATTGGCCGAGCTTCAAGAGGTCGGGGTCGAACGTGTCGAGCCACGTCCCCTCTGTCTCGCCGTACGCGGGCTCGGCAAGGTAGGCGTCCATCGGTTCGACCTGTCCGTCGTAGACGAGGCCCCAATAGTCCATCCCCCAGCCTGGCCAGGCGACGTCGGGCGGGTTGCCGGCGACGAAGTCGGGGCGGAGGCGGTCCCACATGCGCGGGTCGCCTTCGGTCTTGACGGTGACCCCGTTGGCCTTGGCGTACTCTTGACCGGCCTCGATAAAGAAGTCGTCTCCGTAGCCGCCCTTGAAGACTTTGATCGAGACGAAGTCCTCATTCTTCTTAGTGCACCCTGAGAGCGCGAACGCAACGAACACGACACCGACGGTGAGCAGAACGTGAATCTTCATGCCTCTAGCCTCGCGAGGGAGTTTACATTGTTGGGGCGGGGTCGGGCATCGGGTGTCGTGTTTCGGGGGCGCGTCCCTATTAATCCCGTTATTTTCCCGTTCATTCCCGTCATTTGAAGGAGTCTTGTTCCCGTGTTTTCCCGTTCTGTGAGATTCAGGGCTTAGCGGCGCAAGCGGCCCGATGTGCCGCCATGTCTTGCTAGAGCCGTCGCGCACGGCGCTAGGGCGGCCAGACCGGGGCACCCTTGGGGGGGGGGCCGTTTTAAGGCCGTTTTTTTGAGACCGGGCGAATACGACAGATACGACCTGTCCGACAAATCGGACGGATTGGGCGGGACGGGCACTTCTTCCCCCACTAACTATAGGATACCACCATAGGATGACCGTTTGTCAAGTTTGTTTTAGCAAAACAGGACATAAGTCCTATTTTGCGAGAGAGGACCGGAGGGGCGGCGGGACCGGATTTGGCAGACCCGAGCAGGCTCGGCCCGTTAGAGCAGCTCCTTTAGGTTCCCGTTGCTGTCGCCGAGGGTCTCGACGTCCACGCCGACCTTGTCGAGCATGGTGACGAAGAGGTTGTTCATCGGTGTGTTGTTGGGGAAGCGGAAGTGCTGCGCCGCGGGGAGCCGTCCGCCGCCCTTGCCGCACAGGAGGATCGGCAGGTCGTCGTGGTTGTGCCGGTCGCCGTCGCTGATCCCTGCCCCGAAGACGACCATCGAGTTGTCGAGCAGGGTCCCGTCAACTTCCTGGATCCCCTGCATCTTCTGCAGGAGGTATGCGAGCTGCTGCGCGTGGAAGACGTCTATCTCCTTCTTCTTGCGGAGCTTGGTCTCGTCCTTGCCGTGGTGCGAGATGTCGTGGTGGCCCTCGTTGATCCCGATCTCCTGGTACGGCCTGTTGCTGCCGTCGTTGGCGAACATGAACGTGCAGACGCGCGTCATGTCGGTCTGGAAGGCGAGCACCATCATGTCGCTCATCAGCCGGATGTGCTCGCCGCGGTCGCGCGGTATGCCCTTGCCGGGGATCTCGACCCCTGCGAGGACCTCGGCGTTCTGCCTGCCTTCGAACGCGAGGATGCGCTTTTCGATCTCGCGCACTCCGTCGAGGTACTCGTCGAGCTTGAGTTGGTCGCGCGCGCCGAGCTGCGACTTCAGGCGCGACGCGTCGTCTATCACAAAATCGAGCACGCTCTTGTTGTAGAGGTCGCGCTTGGCCTTCGCTTCGGCCTCTTCGGACGTCGCGCCCGAGCCGAACAGCCGCTCGAACACGGCGCGGGGGCTGACCTCCTTTGCGTTCGGCGTCGCCGGGCCGCGCCAAGAGATGCTGCTGGAGTACGCGCACGAGTAGCCGGAGTCGCAGTTGCCCGCCATCGCGCCGCGCTCACAGCCGATCTCGAGCGAGGCGAACTTCGTCTGGTCGCCGATGGACTGCGCCGCGACCTGGTCAACGGAGACCGCGCACTGGATGTCCGCGCCGTCGGTCTTCTTGATCTTGACGCCGGTCAGCCACACGGCGGTCGAGCGCGCGTGGTCGCCGGGGCCGTCGCCGAGGGCGAACGCGTTGCGCTGCGCCAGCCCGGTCAGGACGCTGACCGACTCTCGCACGGGGGCGAGCGGCTGCAGGATCTCGGGGAGGTCGTAGCCGACGCCGACGGCCTTGGGCCGGAACGCGTCCATGTTCATGCCGTTGGGCACGAACACGAACGCCATGCGGTTGGGGCGGGCCTTGAGCGACTGGGCGAGCGCCGTGAGCGGCATCATGCATTCGAGCATGGGCAGGGCGACGGCCGTGCCGATTCCCTTCAGGACCGTTCTTCGGGAGACCTCTTTCATCGCTCTGCCAACCTCTTTCGGAACGCGTCGCTGGTCGCGACGCCCTTTACCAGTTCGGAGAACCTGTACCCGTTCTTGACGGCCCGGCCGCCGATTCGTTGCACCGTCGGGTCGTCGGCAGGCTCCAGGCCCCTGCCGAGCGCGTAGGTGAGGAGTTTACTGCCCAGCACCTCGGCGAAGTCGTCCTTGCGACGGACGAGCAGCTTCTGCAGCCCCTCGGCCCCGTTGAACTTCGTCCCGTCAGGCAGCGCTCCGCTGTCGTCAATCGGCCACTTGCCGTCCTTCTCGCGCCATCGGCCGACCCCGTCGAAGTTGTCGAGCGCGAACCCGAGCGGGTCCATTCGCGCGTGGCAGCCGGCGCAGTTCGGGTCTCGCCGGTGCCGCTCCATCTTTTCGCGCAGCGAGCTCTCGTCCATGGCCTTGGCGTCGTCCTCGATAGCTCCGACGTCTGGGGGCGGCGGGGGCGGGGTGCCACCGAGGATGTTGTCGAGGATCCACTTGCCGCGCTTGACCGGCGACGTGCGGTTGGGGTTGCTGGTGACGGTGAGCATGCTGCCCTGCGTAACCAGCCCGCCACGCCTGGGTGACCTCATCTCGTGCCGCCGGAGCTGATCGCCGGAGACCCCTTCGACCCCGTAGTGCTCGGCCAGGCGCGCATTGAGGAACGCGTAGTCCGCTTCGAGGAAGTCCACGACCGTGCGGTCGTTCTGCACGACGTGCATGAAGAAGGCCTTGGTCTCGGCGACCATGTCGGCCTTGAGCTGGTCCGTCCAGCCTTCGAAGACCCCCGGGTCGGGCGTCATGGTCTCGAGCAGGCGCAGGTTGAGCCACTGGCCGGCGAAGTCGTCGGCGAGCGCCTTGGCCTTCGGGCTTTTGAGCATGCGGTCCACTTGTCGCTCGATCTCTCGCGCGTCGCCGAGCTTGCCGTCGGCGGCGAGGCGGAAGAGCTCATCGTCCGGCATCGAGCTCCAGAGGAAGTAACTGAGCCGCGAGGCCAGCGCGTAGTGCCCGATCCACTCGGTGCCCGCCTCGGCGGGGCGTGAGTCCGTCTCCATCCTGAAGATGAAGCTCGGCGAGGCGAGAACGGCGGTGACGGCGACTTGGATGCCGCGCTCATAGGGGTCGCCCTTGCTCCGGACGAGCTGGTAGAGGGCCACGAGCTTGTCCAGCTCTTGTGCCGTTACTGGCCGGCGAAAGGCGCGCTTGGCAAAGTCGCCGATCACCCTTCGCGCGGCAGCCGGGTGTTCGAGCGTCCCCGGGTACATCGTGATGAGCTTCGTGTGCGAGTCAGGCTTGGGTGCATCTGGCCCGATCGGCCCGACCACCTCGAAGTACTGGATGATCAGGTTACGGTCGCGCTGTCGAGGATCCGTCGCCTCCGGGTTGTAGTAGTCGTTGATGAAACCGAGTTCCAAGCGGTGAGCCCCCTTCTTCACCTTCAGTGGCACCTGGTAAGTGCCAGGCTCTGGGCTCACGGCGGCGACGTCTACGACCTGCAGAGTCCGACCGTCGAGCCGGAACTCCATCTTGCACACCTCTGGGCCTGCCTGCTCACCGTAGGCGCTCGCCCGCAACACGTAGTCCCCATCTGCGGGGAACTCGTGCGCCCCGCCGAAGAAGCCGTGTGAAGTGAACTTGCGGTCGCCGTCCTCCCTGACCGACGACCCGCGAGCCTCGCCAAAGTCGGACCCGTGGTACCGTGCGGTCTTGCTCGAGGGCAGCACGATCGCTTGCGCCGCGAGCCGCTCGGCTGCGGCGAGGTACTTCTCCATCAGGAGCGGCGAGATCGTCAGGACGTCGCCTATGTTGTCGAACCCGTAGCCGACGTCGTCGCTGGGGAACTCTTCGGCCGGCGTCGCCTGCAGGTAGAGGAGGTCGCGGACCGTGTTGTTGTACTCGCTGCGGTTGAGTCGCCGGACGGTCACGCGGCCGGGGTCGCCGGGCTTGCGCGCGCCGATGACGGCGTCAACCCAGTCGGTGATCGCCTTGCGCTCGGACTGGGTCGGTTGTGGCGAGCCGGCCGGAGGCATGTGCCCGGTGGCGACGTACTGCCGCAGCTTTTTCCACCGGTCCGGTTGCGCCTTCGCCTGCGCCGCTGTCTCGATTCCTGCCAGGTTCAGCCCTGCAGTCGGGTCGGAACCGCCGTGGCACGAGACGCAGTACTTGGTGAGCAGTGGCTTGACCCTGGCCTTGAACGCCGCGTCCTGGCTCTGCGGTTGCTGCTCTGGCGTGACGACGGCGGCCAACATGAGCAGGCCCCCTGCCGAGAGGAGGCCGGCGAAGCGCGAGACCTGCGGAGTTCGTCGTTGCCCGATGACTGACATTCTACAAGAGTTCGGACGGACCGGCCGCCAGGGCGGTAGGTAAGATCGGTCAGGCTCGTTTTGAACCGGAAAAGTCGCCATGAAACGCATTCTTGCCAACGGACTCCTCGTCGCACTCGCGCTCGCCTTCGCGCTCGCCGCGGGGCAGAAAAAGCCGCTGACCCACGACGTCTACGACTCGTGGAAGACCATCGCGGGGGTCACGCTCTCGAACGACGGGAAGTGGCTGGCCTACACCGTCTCGCCGCAGGAGGGCGACAACGTCGTGCACGTGAAGGCGACCGACGGTGGCAAGTCTTACACGTTCGACCGTGGGACGAACGTGCGTATCAGCAACGACTCGCGCTTCGTCGTCGCGACGATCGTGCCGAAGCGGGAAGACACGCTCAAGGCGACGCGCGACAAGGTCAAGCCCGAGGACCGGCCCAAGAACGCGCTGATGGTGCTCAATTTGGCGACGGGCGAGAAGACTGAGCTTGAAAGGGTCACGTCCTATACGATCGCGGCGAAGGACTCTGGCTGGATCGTTTACCGCCCCGAGCCGCCGAAGCCCGAGCCCCCCAAGCCGGCGGAAAAGCCCGCCGAAGGCGAGCCCCCGAAGCAGGAGGAGCCGCAGAAGAAGAAGGGCCACGGCGACGGCTCGACGATCGTGCTGCGCAACCTTGCCAGCGGCGAGGAGGTGAGGATGGACAACGTCGGCACTTCCGACACGAACGAGGCGGGGACGGTGCTCTACTTCGTCGCCACTCCCAAGGGCGTCGAGGGGCACGGCGTGTTCGCGTACGAGTTTTCGACGAAGGCGAAGAGGCCGATCATGGAGGGGCTCGCGCAGTACACGCGCCTCGCGCTGAGCGAGGACGGGAGGCGGATCGCGGTGCTCACCGACAAGGACGACTACAAGGCGGAGAAGCCGTCGTTCGCAGTCTATTGGTCCGACACTGCGCGGCCGAACGCGCGCCGCGCGGCCTATGAAGGCGACAAGGGGATCCCGCAGGGGTGGTACGTCCCGCCGACGGCGACGATGCGATGGAACAAGTCGGCCGACCGCCTCATCTTCACGACAGTCGTCAAACCGCCTGCGGAAACGCCGCCGGCAGTCCCCGACGAGGAGAAGGTGAACCTCGACGTGTGGAGCTGGACGGACGTCGAGCTGCAACCGCAGCAGCTCCTGCGCGCGAACGCGGCGCGGAACCGGACGTACGACGCGATCTTCACGGTCTCGAGCGGCGCGATCGTGCAGATCGAGACGCCGGAGATGGACACGGTCCAGCTTCCTCGCGACGGGAACGGGAACTGGGGCCTGTACTCGGAGGCGCACTTCACGGGCGCCGGGACGACGCCGGACGACGTGTACCTCGTTGACCTTCGCACGGGGCAGGCGACGCTGCTCTTCGACGAGTACATGGGGAACCTGAGCTTCAGCCCGACGGGGCGGTGGCTGATGGGCTACGACTACACGACCCACGCGTCTTTCATGATGGACCCGCAGACGAAGAGGCGCACGGACCTCAACGACCGGTTCAAGTATCCGATCTACGACACGAAGGACGATCACCCGTTCGGCGCGGGTCCGTTCGGCTTTGCAGGATGGAGCCAGGACGACTCGGTCGCCTACGTGTACGACGAGTACGACGTCTGGGCGATCGACTTGACGAAGACGGACATGGCGCAGTGCGTCACGGGCGAATACGGGCGCAACTGGGACACGCGGCTGCGCTACGACAGCGTAGACCCCGAGGCGGAGTACATTGACCCGTCCAAGCCGGCGTACTTCACGGCGTTCGAGAACAAGACGAAGCGCGCGGGGTTCGTCGTCACGACGTTCGGCGCGCGGGCCTACCCGCAGAACCTCGGGATGGCGGAGGTCGCCTACGGCGGCCTCACCAAGGCGCGCGACGCGGACGTGTTCATGTTCCAGCGCGAGACGGTGCGCGACTTCCGCGACGTCTACGTGACGAACGCTCGACTGACCGACTCGAAGAAGTTCTCCGACGCAAACCCGCAGACGGCGGAGTACGTGTGGCCGACGGTGGAGTTGGTCGAGTGGAACTCTGGCGACGGCGAGAGACTGCAGGGGCTGCTGTACAGGCCGGACGACTTCGACCCGGCCAAGAAGTACCCGATGATCGCGTACTTCTATGAGAGGAGCTCCGACGGCCTGCACCGGTACCAGACGCCCGCGCCCAGCGCGAGCACGGTCAACGTCGCGTACTTCGTCAGCAACGGGTACTGCGTTTTCATGCCGGACATCCCGTACAAGGTCGGGTATCCGGGCGAGAGCGCGGTGAGCGCGATCGTCAGCGGCGTGAACCGGGTGCTCGACATGGGTTTCGTTGACCCCAAGCGCGTCGGGATCCAAGGCCAGTCGTGGGGCGGGTACCAGGTCACGTACCTGGTGACGGAGACCAACATGTTCGCCGCGGCGGGCGCGGGCGCGCCGGTGAGCAACATGTTCAGTGCGTACGGCGGGATCCGTTGGGGGTCGGGCGTCGTGCGGCAGCTGCAGTACGAGCAGGGACAGAGCCGCATCGGCGGGACTCCGTGGGAGATGCCGCTGCGGTACCTCGAGAACTCGCCTGTGTTCTTCGCCGACAAGGTGAAGACGCCGCTGCTGATCATGCACAACGACGCCGACGGCGCGGTGCCGTGGTGGCAAGGGATCGAGATGTTCACCGCGCTCTGGCGGCTCGACAAGCCGTGCTGGATGCTGGTGTACAACGGCGAGGACCACAACCTGGTGCAACGCAAGAACCGCAAGGACCTCTCTGTGCGGCTGCAGCAGTTCTTCGACCACTACCTGAAGGGCGAACCGATGCCGGTGTGGATGGCCGAGGGAGTCCCGGCGTCGAAGAAAGGCACGACGTATGGTTTCGAAATCCCGGACAAGAAGTCGGGAGGGAACTGATGGCGGACGAGAAGGACAAGAAGGAAGAGGAAAAGAAGGACGAGCCGATAAAGTTCGAGGAAGAGAAGCCGGTCGTCACGAAGCACGCGCTCGGCGCGCTGAAGTACACCGCGACCGCAGGCCGGATGCCGGTGTTCGACGAGAAGGGCGGCATTGACGCGCAGGTCTTCTACATCGCGTACGTCCGCGACGGCGTGAGGGCGAAGGCGGGCCGCCCCGTCACGTTCGTTTTCAACGGCGGCCCTGGGTCGCCGGCGGTGTGGCTGCACCTCGGCGCCATCGGCCCGAAGCGCGTAAAGATGGACAAGGAGGGGTTCATGCCGCCCGCGCCCTATCGCCTGGCCGACAACGCGAGCTCGTGGCTCGACGAGACGGACCTTGTGTTCATTGACCCCGTCGGCACGGGCTACAGCCGCGCGAAGGACGACAAGACGAGCGAGAAGGCGTGGAGCCTGAAGGGCGACATCGAGAGCGTCGGTGAGTTCGTGCGCATGTGGCTGGTGCGGAACGAGCGGTGGTCGTCGCCGCTGTACCTGGCGGGCGAGAGCTATGGCACGACGCGCGCGGCGGGGCTCGCGGGATACCTCGTGGACCGCGGCATCGGCTTCAACGGCATCGTGCTGATCTCCTCGATCCTCAACTTCCAGACTGCGCGGTTCGTGCAGGGCAACGACCTGCCCTACGTGCTGTTCCTGCCGACGTATGCGGCGACCGCTTGGTACCACAAGCGGCTCGACAGGTCGTTCTCGTCGCTGGGCAAGACGCTGGACGCCGCGCGCAGGTTCGCGGGCGGGCCGTACGCAGAGGCGCTGATGAAGGGCGACGCGCTCACGGCGAAGGAGCGAAGGCAGACCGTCAAGGACGTCGCACGCTTCACCGGGCTGAGCGAGACGTATGTTGACCACCGCAACTTCCGCATACATATCCAGGGGTTCTGCAAGGAGCTGTTGCGCGACAAGAAGCGCGTTGTCGGGCGGCTCGACTCGCGGTTCAAGGGCATCAACCGGCACGTCGTCGGCGAGGAGTTCGACCACGACCCGAGCATGAGCGGGATCATGCCGCCGTACAACGCGTGCTTCAACGACTACGTCCGCACGGGGCTCGGCTACAAGACCGACCTCGTGTACCAGGTCTTCAAAGGGATCAAGAAGCCGTGGGACTGGGGCTCGGCCGGAGAGGGGCACCCCGACACGAGCGACGCGCTGCGCGATGCGATGAGCAAGAACCCGCACATGAAGGTGCTGGTGTGCAGCGGTTTCTACGACCTTGCGACGCCGTTCTTCGCGACCGAATACACGCTCGCGCACATGGGGCTGGACCCCGAACTGGCGAAGAACGTGTCGGTCGCGGAGTACGAGTCCGGGCACATGATGTACATCCACGAGCCGTCGCTCAAGAAGTTCAAGAGCGACTGCGTGGGGTTCATCAAGAAGACGAAGAACGTGTGAGGGGTCTGATGGAGGGTCGGCCTCCCGGACGACCGGTCAGCGGGCCTGGTCGCGCGGGAGCGCGACCCTCCATTACGGCTTCGGGTCCAGGTCGCTCGTGTCCACGACGGCGTCGGGCGTGTAGACGTTCCTCGCGTTCCAGAGCAGGTACTCCTGGATGCCGAGCTCCTTGAGCGCCTTGACCTGTGCGCGGACCTCGTCCTTGCCGTACTGCGCGCCGAGGTCGAAGTCCTGCAGCCAGGGCCGCATGGCCTTGCCATGGAGCTTGGTCTTGAAGTCGCGCATGCTCACGAGCACGATCTCATAAGGCGACGTCGCCGGGTTCGCGATCCCGTACTCGCCCTTGGCGTAGTGGCTCGGATACACCATCGGGCAGAGAAGGTCGAAAGGCTGCGGGAAGTAGTCCATGTCTTGGCCGATCCCCTGGTCCTTGGTCGTGTTCGAAGAAACGATCCCAAAGATGTCGGCGCTCAGCACCACGCCCTCCGGCAGACGGTCCTTGATGAACTGCGCGAACTGCTGGATGACCTGCGACTCGGTCGTTCCCTCCGGCCAGTCCTTCTTGGCGGGGAACACCATCGAAGACTTCTTGCCGCCGCCGGGGAAGCGCACGTAGTCGAGCTGGATCTCGGCGAAGCCCGTCTTCACCGCAAAGTCCACGACCTGGCCCAGGTACTCCCAGTTCTCTTTGTTGTAGGGGTCCAGCCAGAGGCGGCCGTTGCGCTCCACCCACGGTTTGCCGCTGGCGTCCTGCACGGCGCGGGCGGGCTCGTGCTTGGTCAGGCGGCTGTCCACGAAACAGGAGACGCGCGCGATCGGATAGACCCCCTCGTCCTCGAGTAGCTGCATCAGCTCGTCCGGCTTGGGCACCGCGAGCTTCGTGGCCTTGGCCTGCTTGCTCAGCTCGATGCCGGTCTCCCAGTAGTTGTCGCCGTCGTCGCGCACGTCAATGACGAGGGCGTTGAGCTCGGTGTCCGCGAGCATCTGCAGCAGCTCCGCGCGGCGCTTCGTCGCCCCGGCGATCCAGGCGGTCATGTACACGCCGCGGACGTGCTCGGGCCGGGGGTAGCGGGGCGGCGGGGGCTTCGGCGCCTCGTTGGCCGGGGCGAGGTTCGCCGTCGCGTCGGCCGCGCCCTTGTTAGTCTGGCAGCCGAGGGCCGCCAGCCCGACGATCACAACGAAAACTCCTGCCCTAAACTTCATGGATGTGCCCACAATCATACCGGTCGGCCCGCGCGTTTGCGGGGGCCGCCAGTTCAATTGTCGGCAACGACTTATTCGCGGCACAGGGCCGATCTCTTGGCGGTGGTCACTCAGCCATCATCGGCGGTGTCCGCCGGACCTGCCGCTTGATCAGCCACCAGGCGCCAATCAGAGGCAGCAGCCAGAACGGGCTATAGACCACGGCCCACGTCAGCGCCGCCACGACCTTCTGGAACGTGCCCATGAAGCTCGTCGTAGCGCCGCCGAGGGCGTTCGTAAACCAGTTGGGGTCCTGGGAAGCGGTCGGGACGGTCGCGGTCTGCGTGAGGTGGACCTTGATGGTCGAGAGCGAGGCCAGCTCGCTCAGCGACTTGCGCTGCGCGTCCATCCGCTCAATCTCCGTCCGGACTTCGGTGAGGCGGTCTTGGAGCGCAACGACGTCGTTCACGTTCCGGCTCACCCGGATCATCTCCCGGAAGGTCTCCTCTTTCGCCGCCAGGGTCTTGATCCGCGCGCCGAGGTCTACGATCTGCGCCGTCACGTCCTCGCTCTCGGTGTTCTGGTCGAGCAGCGTGCCCATGCCTTCGAGCTGGATCATCGCGTCGTCGAAGCCGCTCGACACGACGCGGATGGTCAGGTCAACGGTCGGATTGCCCGTGCCTACGCCTGCAGAGGTCGAGGACTCGACGTACCCGCCCCCCTTGACCACCATCTCGGTGATCGAGTTGGCCGACTTGCGAACGTCTTCGACGCGCAGGCTGATGGAGCCGTTGCGGATGACGTGACGCTGGGCGGCCATGCTGGCCGTGGTCATTTCGGTGCCGCGCGGGACGCCTTGTGTGGCTGGCGCTCCGGCGTCGTAGGACACTTCCGTGGCGGACTCACTCTGCGAGCCTGCACAGCCGAAGCCGAACAGGGCCGGCAGGGCTAAAAGGATCCAAACGTATTTCTTCATCACTGGCCTCACGCAGTTCGTGTCGCCAGCGGCGCCCGCCGTTCAATGCGTGGGTCTCAATACCCGCGCGCGACCTGGACCCTGTTCGCCGCGTGGTTTCCTGCTGCGATCTCCTTGATCAGCGCGGCCAGGCCCTTCATCCGCTCGGGCTCGGCGTCGCGTGTCGCCCCGCCGACGTGCGGGGTCATGACGACGTTGGGCAGGCTCGCGAAGGGGAAGTCGCTGGGCGGCGTCTTGTCGTCGCTGGACTTCGGGTAGCGGTACCAGACGTCGAGGCCGGCGGAGTCAATCCGCCCCTCCTTCAGGGCTTCGAATAGCGCCTCCTCGTCAATGACCCGCCCGCGCCCGACGTTCACGATCACGGCGTGCTTCGGCAGGAGGGCGATCTCTTCCTTGCCGACGAGTCCCTCGGTCTCGGGCGTGAGGGGGAGCGTGGCGACGAGGAAGTCCGCGCGCGGCAGGAGCTCCCGCAGCTCGCCGACGCCGCGGACCGCGCCGTTCTTTTGCGAGCGCACGCCGACGACGTGCATGCCGAGCGCCGCGCACGCCGCGCCGACGCGCTGGCCGATCGCGCCATATCCCAGCACGACGACGGTCTTGTTGCACAGGCTCAGCGCGTCACGGCTGAAGAAGCGCGGCTCCCAGTCGTCGTGCATGAAGCCGTTGTGCAGCGGCACGATCCGCCGCGCGCACGCGAGCAGCAGCGCCATCGCCATCTCTGCGGTCATCGCGGCGTTGTGGTGGAGGTTGTGCAGCGTGATCGCCGGGTGCTTGGCCATCACGTCGCGCGTGCCCGGCTGTAGGCCGGCGAACGGGATGACGACGTGTTCGACGAGCGGTGCGCCGTCGAGGTGCTCGTCCTTGAGCTGCCCTTCGATCAGCACGACGGTATCTGGCGGCACGTCAGGGCCGAAGCTCACGTCCGCAACCCCGGCGAGGAGCGCGGTAAGGGCTTCGCGGTGATCGGACTCGGGCTCACGCACCATGTGGACGCGCAGGGGCATTGCGGGAGTTTAGCGCGGGGGGCCGTGCACGAGCGCATTGAGGCGCTCCGCCAGTTCTGGCGGGACGGGCGAGCCGCGGAGCTTGGCGCGGACGCACTCGATGAAGGCCCGGTCCGCCCTTTCGGCGGAGGTGCAATACCCGCACTCCTCGATGTGGGCGCGGACGCTGGCGGCCTCATCGGCCGGGAGCTCCCGGTCAATGAACTCGAACAACTGCCCCAGCACGTCTTCGCAATCGGCCACTGGGCCTAGAAGCCGGCTAGGACGGCCCGGGTTCCCGGGCCATTGGTCGGGTTCTCGCGCCACAATGGCCCTTGGGGGGATTGTGGTGTTATGGACTCGGCAGAAGCCTTCGTGCTCGTTTTCTCGGCGCTCGCGGTCGCTGGCGTCGTTTGGTACTTTTTCCTGAGCGAGAAGCCGAAGGCGGTCGCGCAGGCGGTCGGGGGCGTGCAGACCTTCCGCGTGCGCGTTCACGGCGGCTACGACCCTGCGACGCTCGTCGCGACCGTCGGCACGCCGGTGCGGATCGAGTTCTTCCGCGACGAGACCGACTCGTGCTCCGAGACCGTCGTCTTCGGCGACTTCGGCGTCTCAAAGCGGCTGCAGCCGCACAAGACGACGGTGGTCGAGATCACTCCTGACAAGGCCGGAAAGTTCGGCTTCCAGTGCGGGATGGGGATGCTGCACGGAAGCCTGATCGTGAAGGAGCGCGGCGATGAGTGAAGCGGCGAAGAAGGTGACCCTGCCCGTCACAGGGATGTCGTGCGCGGCGTGTGCCGCTCGCACGGAGAAGAACCTCAACCGCGCGCAGGGCGTGACGAGCGCGAGCGTCAACTTTGCGACCAAGCAGGCGACGATCGAGTACGACGCGGACGCGACGGGGACCTCGTCGCTCGTCGAAGTGATCCGTCGAACGGGTTTCGACACGGCGGGCGTGCAGCGGACGGTGCTGCGCGTCAGCGGAAGCGCCGTCGCTCAGGCGCTGAAGCTCCCGGGGGTCGTGAGCGCGCTGCAGGAGGGCGATGCGCTCACCGTCGAGCACGTCGGCTCGACCGTCCAGGCCGACGGCGTCCTGCAGGGGCTTCGCGACGCAGGCCTGGTCGCAGAACTGCTCGAAGAAGAGCAAGAGGAGGACTGGGAGGCGGCCGCCCGCGCGGCCGAGTATCGCGACCTCCTCTCCCGGTTTCTCGTCGCCGCGGCGCTGAGCGTTCCCGTGCTCCTGATCGCGATGCTTCCGCACGTGCTTCCGGACGCGTCAATCGTCCACAACCTCTTGGAGCTACCAGCGATGGGCCTCGTCCAGTTGATCTTGACGACGCCGGTCATGTTCTATTCGGGCCGCAGCTTTTTCACATCGGCGTGGCGCTCGTTCACGCACCGCTCTGCGGACATGAACACGCTGGTCGCCCTCGGCACCGGCGCGGCGTACCTGTACAGCACCGCGTCCGTGTTCTTCCCAGAGTTCGTCTCCCCCAACACGATGCACCCGCCGGTCTACTTCGAGGCCGCCGCGGTCATCATCGCGCTCGTCATATTGGGTCGCATGCTCGAGGCGCGCGCCCGCGCGCAGACGGGCGACGCGATGCGCGGGCTGATCGGGCTGCAGGCGAAGACCGCGCGCGTCGTGCGGGACGGCGCGGAGATCGACGTCCTGATCGAACAGGTCGTCGTCGGCGACACGGTCGTCGTGCGGCCCGGCGAGAAGATCCCAGTAGACGGCGAGGTGCTGACGGGCGTGAGCGCCGTGGACGAGGCGATGCTGACCGGCGAGAGCATCCCTGTCACCAAGGTGGCCGGCGACGAGGTCTTCGGCGCGACCCTCAACACGACCGGCGCGTTCACGTACCGGGCCACGAAGGTCGGCAAGGACACGGCGCTGCAACAGATTGTCCGACTGGTGCAAGAGGCGCAGGGGAGCAAGGCGCCGATCCAGCGGCTCGCGGACGTCGTAAGCGGGGTGTTCGTCCCTGTCGTGCTCGTCATCGCGATCGTCACGTTCGCCGCGTGGTTCGTGTTCGCTCCCGAAGTCTCGCGCGTGAGCGAGGCGCTCGTCGCCGCAGTTTCCGTGCTCATCATCGCGTGCCCTTGCGCGCTGGGGCTTGCGACGCCCACCGCGATCATGGTCGGCACCGGGCGCGCGGCGACGATGGGGATCCTCGTCAAGAGCGCGGTGAGCCTCGAGCATGCGGAGAAGATCAACGCGATCGTGCTCGACAAGACGGGCACGATCACTAAGGGCAAGCCTGAACTGAAGGAGGTGCGCGCTTTTGCCGGGTTCGACGAGGGCGAGGTCCTCCTCCTTGTCGCGAGCGCGGAGCAGCGCTCGGAGCACCCGGTCGCTGCAGCGATCGTGGCGGGCGCGGAAGAGCGCGGCGTCGAGATCGCGGACGTTGAGTCGTTCGAGTCGCTGACCGGGCGCGGCATCGTCGCGCGCGTGATGGGCCGTGAGGTCGTCGTCGGCAACGAGCGCCTGATGCAAGAGCGAGGCTTTACGGGCGCGTTCAGCACTCCGATCTTCGAGCTGGCCGCGCGAGGGCACACGCCGATGGCGGTCGCGATAGACGGCCGCGCGGCCGGGGTCGTCTCGGTCGCCGACACGGTCAAGCCCGGCGCACAGTGGGCGGTCGCAAAGCTCAAGGACATGGGCGTAGATGTCGCAATGGTGACGGGCGACAACGAGCGGACCGCAGAGGCCGTCGCCCGCCAGGTCGGCATCGGCACCGTCGTCGCGCAGGTGCTCCCGGCGGAAAAGGTCGAAGTGATCAAGAAGCTGCAGTCGCAGGGCAAGACCGTCGCGATGGTCGGGGACGGCATCAACGACGCGCCCGCGCTCGCACAGGCGGACGTCGGAATCGCGATCGGTACGGGCACCGACATCGCCATGCACGCGAGCGACGTGACCCTCGTTCGCGGCGACCTCGAGGGCGTCGTGACCGCGATCAACCTTTCGAGGGCAACCATGCGCTCGATCCGCCAGAACCTCTTCTTCGCGTTCGTCTACAACGTGCTCGGCATCCCGATCGCTGCCGGCGTGCTGTACCCGGCGTTCGGGGTCGCGCTCTCGCCCGTCATCGCGAGCCTCGCTATGGCGCTGAGCAGCGTCTCGGTCGTTACGAACAGCTTAAGGCTGCGCACGGCGCGCATCGCGACTCGGTAAGCTCCCGGCTACCATGGTCCGCCTGTCCGCACTTGTCAGCGCGCTGATCCTTGCCGCATGGGCGTCGGCGCAGTCGTTCACGCTCACGATCCTGCACACGAACGACATGCATGCGCACGTCGAACAGACGCGCGTCTCGGGCATGATGCTCGGCGGGTACGCCCGCCAGGCGACGCTCATCAAGCGCTTGCGCGCGAGCGATCCCAACGTCGTGCTGCTCAACGGCGGCGACACGTTTCAGGGCACGATCTTCTTCAACACCTACGAGGGCCTGGCAGACCTCGCGTTCATGAACGCTGTGAAGTTCGACGCGATGGCCGTGGGCAACCACGAGTTCGACAAGGGCCCCGGCCTGCTGGGCGAGTTCGCCCGCGCTGCGGCGTTCCCCGTGCTCGCGGCGAACCTCGACGTCAGCGCAGAGCCAGCGCTGAACGGTGTGATCAAGCCGAGCGCTGTCCTGACGGTCGGCGGCCAGAGGGTCGGCGTCGTCGGCGCTGTCACCGAGGAGCTTCCGACGATCAGCTTCATGGGAGACAACGTCAAGATGCTCGGCCTCGTTTCGTCCTGTCAGGCCGCGATAGACGCGCTGCGCTCGCAGGGCATTGACAAGATCGTGATGGTCACGCACGTCGGCTATCGCGAAGAGATCGCCCTCGCCAGGTCGCTCAGCGGCGTTGACGTGATCGTCGGCGGCCACTCGCACACGCTTCTCGGCTCGACCGGCGTCGAGGGCCTCCCGACCGGTCCCGACTACCCGACCGTCGTGAAGAACAAGGACGGCGACACCGCGCTCGTCGTGCAGGCGTGGCACTGGGGGCTCGTTCTGGGCCGCATCCAAGTCACGTTCGACTCGATGGGCCGCGTGACCGGCCACACGGGGGCTCCGGTCGCGGTCACCGAGGACATTGCGGAAGACCCGGTCGTCGCGAGCATGGTGCGCGCGTTCAACCGCCCAATCGCGGCCATGAAGGACAAAGTGATCGGCGCGACCCTTCGCGAAATCCCGCGCGGAGACAGCAACATCGCGGCGCAGCTCATCGCCGACGCACAGCTCGAAGCGACACAGCACCTCGGTAGCGTCGCGGCGTTCATCAACGCGGGCGGCGTGCGCGCCGCGATTGACGCGGGCGATATCACCTACGGCGAGGCGCTAATGGTCCAGCCGTTCGGCAACACCCTCGTCGTGATCGAGCTCAAGGGCAGCGAGCTGGCAGCCGCGCTCTCGCGAGGCGGCGGCGGCACCCTGCTCCCCTCACGGGGCACGAGCTACGAGCTCGTCGGCGGCACGGCGAGGAACATCGTCGTCGCGGGCGCGCCCTTGGACCCGAGCAGGACGTACAAGGTGACCGTCAACAACTTCACGGCCGGCGGGGGCGACAACCACGTCGAGATTAAGGCGGCGACCGGCGCGCGCGTGGAAAGCGGAATCGTGGACGTTGACGCTCTCATCGAATACATCAAAAAGCGCTCGCCGCTCGACCTTGTGCCCGAAAACCGCGTCAAAACTGGAACGCACTTCCGCCTCGCGGGGTAAGAAGTGCCATGCGTCCGTCACACCTCGCGGCACTCGTCGCGCTCGCCGCACTCGCCTGCCCGGCCGACGCGCAAGACCAGCAGCCCGGAAAGCAGAACCTTCCGACCACAGAGTACGAGAAGTGGGAGCGGCTCGGACAGGTCGCGATCTCGAACGACGGCCACTGGGTCATTGCGGGGATCAGCCTCGTCGAGGGCGACCCGCGGCTGGAGGTCCGCAACAGCGACGGCCCCGAGCGGTGGACGGTCCCCAACGCCACGCGCGCCCAGTTCAGCGAGGACTCAAAGTGGGTGCTCTGCACGATCACGGTCCCGCGGGAAGAGGCCGAAAAGATGCGCAAGGCGAAGAAGCGCGTGGAGAACAAGCTCGGCCTGCACAGCCTGCAAAACGGGAGCCTGGTCCTCTTCGATTCCGTGTCCTCGTGGCAGCTCGTCGAGGACACTTCAAAGGTCTTGATCCACCGCTATCCGGCAGAGGACGCCGGCGGCGCCGGTGGGGACTTCGAGGTCTTCGACCTCGCCGATGGTACGACGATGCCCTTCGGCAACGTGCGCTCTGCTGTCGTGCACTCCGAGCTGCCGCTCGTGGCGATACACACGGCCTCCGCCGCGGACAACGAGGGAGTCCAAGTCCTCGATCTGCGCTCGATGAAGTCCCACAACGTCGCTTGGGCGAAGAACCACTTCCGCAACATCTCCTGGGCGGAGGACGCGGACGTGCTCGCGTTCCTGATCGGCACGGCGGACGAGAAGAAGGAAGGCGACTGGAACGTCGTCGCGACGGCGGGCGGCTTCATGGGCGGCTCGGTCAGCCAAACGGTCTTTGATCCGAAGGACAAAGAGGGGTTCCCCGAAGGGTCGCGGATCAGCGAGGCGGCGGGCCTCCGCTTCTCCGACGACGGCACCTCGCTCGTCTTCGGTGTCGCGGAGTGGCGCGACAAGGACAAGCCAGCGACCGAGGACGTCGCAGGCGTGCAGATTTGGCACACGAAGGACGTGACCGTCATGCCACTGCAGGAGCGCACAGCGGGACAGGAGCGCAACCGCGCGTCGCGCTGGGTGCTCTCGCCACGCACCGGGGACTTCAAGAAGTTCGCAGAGCCCGAGCTCGACGGCCTGCGCGTCTCGCCAGACCACAAGTGGGCCGTCGCCAACGACCCGCGCCCCTACGCGCACGCGATCAAGGCGAACGGGCTCGAATACGTTGACGTCGTCGTGATTGACATCGCGAACGGGACGCGGCGGAAGATGATGGAGAAGGCCGTCTCCAACGCGGGCGGGGTGGACGCGGCCGCGGTCTCGCTCTCGCCCAAGGGGACGTACGCGGTGTACTTCGACGGCAAGGACTGGATATGCGACCGCCTCGCCGACGGCAACAAGGTCAACCTCACCAAGAAGTTCGGTGTGCGGTTCGACGACCGCGAGGACGACCACACCGTCCCCAAGCCGCCCGCGGCGGGGTTCCCGGTCTGGCAAGAGGACGACGTGCGCGTCTTTCTGCACAACGACTACGACGTCTTCTTCCTCAACCCCGAAACGGGCGACGGAATGCCGATCACCGACGGCGAGGACACAAAGACCCGCTATCGCGTGATTGACACAGGCTTGCACGACGACGGCATCCATTCGCACGACCCGATAACGTTCGCCGTGTTCGAGACGCGCACCAAGCGCAGCGGCTTTGCGCGCTGGACGCACGAGGAAGGGTTCAAGACGCTTGCGCTCGACGACGCGCGGCTGTCGTGGGGCGCGCGGTCGAAGGACACCGACCGCGTCATGTTCGTCCACCAGACTTTCCAGCAGTCGCCGAGCGCGTACCTCACCAACGACGCGTTCAGCGCGGCAAAGCCGCTCGTTCGCACGAACTTGCGACAGTCGGAGTTCAACTGGGGCCGCGCGGAGCTTGTCAACTACCGCGCGCTCGGCCAGGACCTGCAGGGCGTCCTGATCTATCCGGCGGGATACGAGGCCAGCAAGTCTTACCCGATGGTGACGTACATCTATGAGCGACTGAGCGATGGACTGCACCAGTACCAGGTGCCGAGCAACACGAGCCCATACAGCCAGCAGCACTTTTCGCAGGCCGGGTACTTCGTGTTCATGCCAGACATCGTCTACGAGGACCGCCAGCCGGGCGAGAGCGCGGTGAAGTGCATCGAGGCGGGGCTCAACGCGGTCTTGCGAAAGAACGTCGGCGTGGACCGCACGAAGGTCGGCCTCACCGGCCACTCGTGGGGCGGGTACGAGACGGTGTTCACTGCGACGCACAGCAAGATGTTCGCGGCGTACGTCGCGGGCGCGCCTTTGACGGAGCTAATCTCGATGTACTCGAGCTTCTATTGGAACTGGGGCCAGACGAACCAGGTGATCTTCGAGGTCTCACAAGGACGGATGGAAGTGCCGTTCTGGGAGGACATGCGCGCGTACATTGACAACTCGCCGATCTTCCACGCGAAGGACATCGTCGCGCCGATGCTCGTGGAGGTCGGGACCGTTGACGGCGCTGTGGACTGGCACCAGGGACAGTACCTGTACAACACCCTGCGACGGATGGGCAAGAACATGGTGATGCTCGTCTATGCGAACGAGAACCACGGGCTGGCGGTGCCGGCGAACCAGAAGGACTATGCGATGCGCGCGCGCCACTTTTTCGACGTTTATCTCAAGGGCGCGACGCCGCAGAAGTGGGTGAACGAGGGCGTGCCGTTCATCCGGCTGGGCGAGGAGCTGAAGCCACCGAAGAAGGAAGGGGGGTAGGAGCCAGCGGAATGTGGTCAATTGCAGTCCTAGCTTTTGTAATCGTGGCAGATGCCACAACGGTGCGCGATCGTGAGGCTCGCGCAGCCGAAGGCCTGTCGACGATCGAGCTTGAGGCATCAGATGGAGTTTGGGCTGCGAAGGCAAGTATTGAAGTTGGGGACTTTGTGCGCGAGAATCATACGTACAGCTTGAAGAAGCTGTCGCCTGACACTTCGCAGAGGGTAATCATCGATGGTAAGTTCGCTTGGGGGCTGGAGGGAACGAACGAGATTGAGTACCCAAGCAAGGAGATCCGATCTGTCTCCGTGGACCTTGCAGGAACTGTAATCAACTTACCAGGAGAGGCGTTCGCAGACTGCTACGAGCCGTCAACCGCCGTTGGTGAGAAGTCGAAGGATGGGAAATCCTATAGGTGGCGCTACTATTACATCTGGGTCTCATCAGTGAAGAAGCTGGCACGAATAAAGATGATCGGTTCAGACGGGACCGGCGGATATCGCGTCGTGTGGACAGTCCATTCGAATGGCAAGTGGTCCCGGGAAATCAATCTCTCAGATTGAGATTCCAGTCGAAACCTGCGACTACTTCTCCGTCCCCCACGGCGTGCCGCCCTTAGCGGTGCGCCAGGCGTCGCGCCAGCGGTGGACTTCGATCACGCCGACCTCCTGCATCGGTTGTCGCTCTTTGGCGGTTGGGAGAGCCGGGAACGGCCACGACGGAAGCGTCTGATACCAATACGCCACTGAAGCAAGGTTGAGGGTGAGGCAGTTCGCGTGCCCGTGCTCGATCGAGGCCCGCAGCGAAGTAGAAAACCGAACCGGGTCGAGCAGATGGAACCGATAGCAGTGGGTTCGCCCCATCCAACCAAAGCGCGCCTCGTCGTTCCCGCGCCCAGGCGCGCGCGCGGTGCCGAAGAACGGGTGCATGTACAGCGTGTCTGGGCACCACGACTGGTTGAAGTAGTCCTCCGTCCCCGTTCCGTGCAGCGACCCCGGCCACGCCTCGCCGTCCACAAGGAACATGTCATCCCCCTCGCCGTACCACACCGGCCCGGGGTTCTGGACGTAATAGTTCACGCCCACAAAGTGCCCCGCGCCCTCACACTCGCAGAACAGATAGTTGTGCGCGTCGGTCGTGTTCTTCGGCGTGTCGCCGAAGATCGCCCACTCGTTCTCGACGCCCGCTTCGGGGGACGTCAGCTCCTGGTTGTACCAAGCGTGGAACCGCAGGTCGGTCTCGCACGCTGGCGAAGATTCGTAGTCCACGTAGTAATAGAAGTTGTCAATGTCCTCCGGCCCTTGGTTCTCGATCGTGATCCGCGCTCCGTTCGCAAACGGCATCGGCCAATAGCACACCAGCGCGTTCCCTTCCTTTGGCGCGGCGGCGAGCGGCAGCGACACGAACTCGTACTTCTCGCCCCACCCCTGACCGAAGAAGTCGCCGATCGGTGCCTCGACGCTCGGGTGCTCTTGCCCGTCCCAGTACATCCGCAACACCAGGTTCCTCCGCGACATCGCGTCCTTGCTGCTGATCGTCACCCAAATGTGCGTGACCTTTCCCGCGCCCCCCGTCTCCATCAGCACCGCCGTCTCGCCCTTCGGCACCTTGATGTAGTCGCTGTTGCCGCCCTTGCGGTCGAAGCTGGAAACGCGCTTGGACCTGGCGTTCGACCGGACCGTCAATGCGTCGAGCAGGCTGTGCATGGGGAGATTCTACTGCCCATGTTCGTTAGGGTCAATTACGACGCGAGGATAGGGGGTAAGTCGAGGCACCCAGCACTTTACTGCGGCGCGGTACTGTTCGTAGTCTTGGCCAAAGCGGCGCAAAAGGTCGCGCTCCTCCGGCGGGCGGGCGACCACTTCCCAGAACGCGGCGCCAAGCAGCGCGTACACTGCGACCGGCCATGACCCCAAGAAGAGCGCAACCATCAGGCCTTGGAGGATCCCCAGCAACGCCATAGGGTTGCGCACGTACCTGTACGGGCCGACGATCGTGAAGCATGTCGCCTGGTCGCACGGGATCGGTGTGCCGCCGCCCCAGTGTACGAACGACCAGGCACAAGTAAGCCCAGTGAACCCAGCGACAGAGAACACGACGACAGCGACTGTCCTCCACGCGCCGGAATCGAGGTTCGGGATGCCGACGAGCGACTGCAGCCACAAGATCCCCCACGGGAGCAGCACGAGAAACATGGTCCAGATCGTCGCGACCTGCAAGAACGTGCGAGCGAAGTTCTCCACCATCGAACGCTTCGGTGCGGTCTTGAAGTATCGGTCCGGCCCACTAAGCATCTGCCCTCGTCGTGAAGTAGGCGGCTGTCGCGCTGCCCGCCATCGTCAGGGCCATCATCACGTCGGCGACGGGCCGCTGGCCGATCGGCCAATTGATCATGATCGCGCCGAAGCACGCGTACGCCCCCGCTCCGGCCGTCGCCCACGCGGCGGGCACGGACCACCTCGACCCTTTTAGAAGCAGAGCGCACGCAGCGAAGCCGAGGCCGGCGAACACGAGGATGTCTGGCACGGAGAACTTTCCGAGGATCAGGTCGGCGGTGCCGGGCGCGAAAAAGAGGTCGCGGCTCTCCGGCATTCGGAACATCCATCCCCACCACGCGATCGTCGCAAGCGACTGCGCCGCGAAGTACAGCGCTAGGAGGCGACGGGCCCTGGCATGGTCCACTTCCCTCGATTATAGGGCAAAGTTGACTCCTGCGCACGCTTGAAAGTGGGAGGGAAGTGCGCTCAGCCTGCGTTCCTCAGAGTCTCGAACGAAGGAAGGAACTTGTCCGCGTAGCACCCTTCCCACATCATCTGCCATCGCACGGGCGCGGTGTTGTCCGTGAGCGCGCCAGGGGCGATCCAGTCGTACAAGTCCGAATACCGCATGCACCGGACAGGGTCCACACGACGGAACACGTGCTCAGGCCGGATCTCAGAGGGGTGCGAGAGCCCTGCCGCGTGAAGCATCTCCAGGAAGGAGTGCACCGTGCGCCGGTGGTAACGGTCTACGCGCTGTCCTTTGTCCTCGACGTCAATCGCCTTGTCAAGCCTCGGGTCCGTGGTAGCGACGCCGACCGGGCAGTCGTTGTGGTTGCACCGCCGAGCCTGGATGCAGCCGAGCGCAAACATCATCCCGCGCGCGCAGTTGCATGCGTCCGCTCCGAGAGCCATCGCGCGGAACATGTGGAACCCCGTGATGATCTTCCCGCTCGCGATCACGACGACCCGGTTGCGAACGCCGGCGCCCACCAAGACGTTGTGGACGAACGCCAGCCCGTCTCGCAACGGCATTCCGACGGAGTCGGAGAACTCGAACGGCGCGGCGCCCGTGCCGCCCTCGCCACCGTCCACCGTGATGAAGTCCGGGAACTTCCCAGACAAGACCATCGCTTTGACGATCGCGACGAACTCCTCTGGTTGGCCAATGCAGAGCTTGAACCCTACTGGCTTGCCGCCGCTCTCGTGCCGCAACAGATCGATGAAGTCCAAGAGGCCGGAAGGAGTCGAGAACGCGCGGTGCCGTGGCGGCGAGTCCACCTGCTTGCCTATCGGCACGCCGCGGATCTGGGCGATCTCCGCAGTCACTTTCTTCGCGGGCAGGATCCCGCCGTGCGCCGGCTTTGCGCCCTGCGAGAGCTTCACCTCGATCATTCGAACTGTCTCGTGTCCCGCCGTCGCGCGGAACTTCTCGAGGTCGAACCCGCCGTCCGGCGCGCGACAGCCGAAGTAGCCCGTACCGATCTGGTACACGATGTCGCCGCCGTGCTCGAGGTGTGCAGGAGCGATCCCGCCCTCGCCTGTGTTGTGCGCGAACCCGCCGAGCTTTGCGCCCTTGTTCAGCGCCAGGACCGCGCGACGGCTCAACGACCCATACGACATCGAAGAAATGTTGAATCGGCTCATCGAGTACGGCTTCGCACAGCGACCTTCGCCGACCATCACGCGCGGCTCCTCGTGCAAGTGCTCGACAGGCGCAAGAGAGTGGTTGATCCATTCGTAGCCGCTCTCATAGACGTCGTTTTGAGTCCCAAACGGCATTGTTTCGATGACCCCCTTTGCGCGCTGGTAGACGATAGACCGCTCGTTGCGGTGGAACGGCCGTCCGTCCAGGTTGCTCTCGACGAAGTACTGCTGGATCTCGGGGCGGACGAGCTCCATGACATACCGCCCGTGTCCGATGACGGGATAGTTCCGAAGCAGAGCTCGCGACTTCTGGTTCAAGTCGTGAACGCCGATGGCGATGTATGGCACGACGAGGGCGAGGAGCCACCAAACCCACGGGTTCGTCGGGGCGAACCACACGATGAGCGCGAGCCCGAGGAATGAGAAGACGTAAAAGGCGATCCGCATCAAGGGAGCCAGCTCCTGGTCAGCGGCGCGGGCCTGAGTTCAGATGGTGCCCGCACCACCCCACAATTCTCGGCTGAACCAGCCCGCTTCTCACCTCCCCGCGCCGAGAAGTCGGGCCTATCCGATCCCTTCCCGCGCCGCCTTCAGCATCAAATCGCCGGTCGAGCCGACCTCGGACTACGCCGAAACCCCCGGCCCCTCCTCGTTCGACTCCGGCGCGGGCTGCGAGGGTGGTGCCGAGGGCTCGTCCGTCCAGTCCGGAAAGGCGATGCTCAGAATTGAGATCGCAAGGGCTATCGGGCCGCAGATCCAAAAGAGCGCTCTCACCGCCCACGGGGTCGCTGCGGCGTTGCGCACCCTCGTCGTCAGGAACAGCCACACGAACGACGGGAACATGACCATGAAGCCGCTGTTCGTTTCGCCCATGATCATCATGTAAACGCCGTACAGCCCGACCAGGAACATGAGCCCAGCGAACAACAGCTGCCTCCTGCGCTCCGAGTCGTAGTAATGCCTCGCGGTCCGGTTCAACAGAAGCCCCGCGTCAACGATCGTTGTGCCGAACGCGCGAATTGCGAGCGCAATGCCGAGCAGAACTTCGAGCACGATGGCAAACGGCTTCAGCCACGTCACAAACTCTGACATCGAGGAGATCATCCCGACCAGGAAGAGCGAGAACAGGAGAATGCCAGTGCTCAACAGCGGGAAGACTCCGTCTAGGCGCAGTGTCGCGACCTCGTGCCAGCGGAAGGGCAAGAACAGGCAACGCAGCGCCTGCTGCATACCGTCGCGCGCGTACTCGTTGTCCGGCTCCAGCCGGAGCGCCTCCTTGAAGAACTCGATCGCCAGTCTGTGGTCGCCTTCGTGAAGCGCGATGTGGCCGTTGGTTGCGAACGCGTCCGCGCTCTCGGGGTTGTCCTCAAGCGTTCGGGTCCCTTCGCGTATGGCATCGCCCGTCCTGCCAGTAGCTGCCAACGCGTGCGCGCGCGTGGTCTTTGCCTGCTCGTCGTCGGGGTCGAGCTTGAGCGCTTGTTCGGCCCAGGCGATCGCCTGCTTCCATGCGCCCTCCTGCGTGAGCACGGTCGCGAACGCCGAGTACACGGCGCTGCTCTCGGGATCGAGTTGCCGCGCACGCTCGAGGCACGCCTTCGCGCCGACCGTGTTGTTCATGTGAGAGCAAACGGTCCCTAGGACGTAGTGCGTGTACGAGTCGTTTGGCGCGAGAGCGACCGCCTGACGGGCCGCGTCGAAAGCGCGCTCGTGCTCGCGGAGGTTCAGGTGGCAGAGAGCGACCATCGTGACCGAGTGCCAGTCGTCCGGCTCGCCTGCAAGGTGGGCCGCGTAGTGCTGGAGCGCGTCCCTGTACCGGTTGAGGTCATAGAGCTGCTGTGCCCGAAGTACGGAGTCATCCATCACGGCGTCGCTCGTGGAGGACTGACAAGTAGCGCGATGGAGCCGAGCGCGGCGGTCCCTGCGCACAGCGCTCCGAACGTCCATACCAGCGCGCCGCGAAGCTTGAGGTTGCTCTCGATGTTCGTCGAAAGCCCGACTAGGAGCAAGCCGGTCAAGCAAACCAGTGCGATGACGACGCCGTGCTTTGAGCTTACGCTCGTTAGGAGCAAGCCGATCACGCCTAGAACGATGAGGCAAACGATGAAGTTGCTCTCAACGCTCTCGTGCCTCTTGAGCAGGTACTTGCCGAAAGGGTGAAAGCGGAGCAAGACATTGAGCAGGCTGTCGCCAAACCACGTAAACCAGATCAAGAGAGTGAACGGCACGGCCAGAGCAAACAAGTACGGTCTGAGGGCCTCGCTTTCGCGCGCGAACGCGCGCAGCACGCGTGGGATCGCGATGACCGCGACGATGATCGCGATCTGGACCGCTTTCCCTTGTCCCGCCATCCACATCTGCGCCCGCACAAGCCACCGGTACGGCGGGAAGACCGACTTGAGCGCGACCGCCATGCCCTCCGCCCCTCTTTCACTGCTCGGCTCAAGCCGCAGCGCTTCGCGAAAGTGCGTCGCGGCCTCTCTGTGCTTGCCCTGCCGCAAGTAGATGAACCCGTTCGCGCAGTGCGCGTCCGCATCGTCAGGATTGTCGTAAAGCGCCTTCGCGCCGACTTCCGAAGCCTCGTCAATGTCTCCGGTGATCGCCAGAGCCTGGGCATAGACCTGCTGCGCCGCCGCGCTCTCGGGGTCCATGTCGAGCGCCAGCCGCGCCCACTTGGCCGCTGACTTCCAGTCGCCGCCCTGCGCACAGATCGCGCTCTTTATCGCGAGATAGTCCGCGTCCTCTGGAGCGATCCGGATCGCTTCATCAATCGCCTTGTGCGCGAGCCTAACGTTGTCGGCGTTCGCGTACGCCAGAGCGAGCGCATAGTGGGGAGTCTCGCCGTCGGGGGCCATGCCGACGGCGCGCTTTGCCGTGTCTATCGAGCGCCGCTTGTGGCCCAGGTTCATCTCGCACATAGCCATCATGGCGACGATGTCGGAGTCGTCGGGATCTTCGCGCGAGGCGTTCGTGTACTCGGCGAGCGCGTCCTCGTACCGCTCCAAGTCGTAAAGCTGCTTGGCGCGCAGGTGCGCCCCGATGTTCACAGCAGCTTCCTCGACTTCATGAAATCGAGCAGTTCGTCATAGACGCCACCCTCGTTTGCGTAGAGCGCGTGGTTGCGCGCTGTCTCGAACCAAGGACGCGTGCTCGGCTTTACCTCCTTCATCGCGTCCTTGAAGTCGCGGGTCGTGATCGGGCGGTTCGCGCCACGCTTGATCGAGTCCTCCATCGCGTGCTCGGCGGCGGAGTCGCACAAGTGCGCTATGTCCGCCCCGCTATAGTCGTCGGTGTTCTTCGCAACCCAGTCAATGTCAACGTCTTCGTACGGCCTGCCCAGCAGGTTGTCGGCCAATATCTTCCTCCGCGCTGGTGCGTCGGGAGGCAGCACCAGCACCGTTCGGTCGAACCGACCTGGGCGCTTGAGTGCGGAGTCCACGTCCCACGGGTGGTTCGTCGCGGCGATGACGTAGAGGTTCTCGTTGTCTGTGTTCATGCCATCCAGCTCTTGCAGGAGCTGGTTGACGACCGTGCGCCCAGCGTGCTCGCGCATCAGGCTGCGGCGGCGGCCGAGGGCGTCAATCTCGTCGAGGAACAGCACGCACGGCTTTCGGCGCCGAGCCTGCTCGAAGATCGCGTGAAGGTTCTTCTCGCTCTCGCCGATGTACATGTCCAGGATCTCGACAAGCCCCACCGAGACGAACGCCGCGCCCATCTCGCCAGCGATCGCCCGAGCGATGAAGGTCTTTCCGCACCCCGGAGGCCCGAACAGCATCAGCCCGCCGCGCAGCGACTTCTTGTACATCGCCCGCAGCTCGGGGTTGCGCAGCGGCGCGAGGAAAGACATCTCGATGCGGCGCTTGACGTGCTCGAGGCCCGCCACGTCGGCGAGCGTCACTTTCGATTCGACGAACTCCAAGGAGTCGTCGGCGACCTCGTCGTGGTCCACCGGCCCGGATGACGTGATGCGGACCGGCTCCTTTCCCGGCGACGCCGAGGGCGTGCTAGTGGGGTCCGGGTCCTCGATGTCTCTCAGCATGTTCGCCGTCTGGCTCCATCCTAGGGCCTCGACGAGCTTTCGGTACCCGGCGGCCCTGATCGGGTCCTGCGCCTCGTCCGCCGCTTTGGCCGCGAGTTCGAGCGCATCGCGGTGGTCGGGGTTGGAGGCGAGTACGGTCTGGCACTGCGCCAGAGCGTCCGCTGGCTGTCCTGCCTCGAGCAGCATGCCTGCGTAGTGCAGGCGCAAGGCAACGTTGCCGCCGTCGGACTCGACAGCAGACTTCAGGGCGCCCAGAACGGAAGGATCAACTCCCATTGTTGACCTCTGATTCTATCCGATCCCTTCCCGCCCCGCCTTCAGCATCAAATCGCCGAAAAGGTCCACCTCGGAGAGGGTCGAGTACACGTTCGGGGTTACGCGAAGGCCCTTGAACCCGGGCGTGTCTATCGTCGTGACGAACACGCCGCGCTCCAACAGCCACGCCGCGAGGTCCGCCGGCGCGATGCCGGTGACCTCGACCGTCGTGAGCCCGCACGAGTGCTCCGACGCGAGGTTGGTGTGGAACCGCACGTTGCGCTCGCTCAACAACCTCGAAGTCCAGCGCGAGCGCAAGTACCGTAGCCGCTCGGCCTTGCGAGCGGCGCCGATCATCTCGTGAAACGTCAGCGCCTCGCCGATCGCGTTGTGGTTCGCCGCCGGGTGTGTGCCGATCTCTTCGAACTTCACGATGTCCTCATCCTGCTCCGCCGTGCCCGCCATCATCGGCCACAGCGACTTGATCTTGTCCTTCTTCACATACAGCATCCCCGTACCGACCGGCGCCATCAGCCACTTGTGCAGCGAAGTGCCGTAATACTCGCACTCCAGGTCCGCGTGCGTGAACGGGAACTGTGCGAACGCGTGCGCGCCGTCCACGATCACTGGGATGTTCCTCGCGCGCCCGAGCGCGCATATCTCCTTCACCGGCCAGACCTGCCCGTTGTAGAACACGACCTGTGAGACCAAGACCATCTTCGTCCGCGGCGTGACTCCGCCCTCGATCGCACTGACCAGCTCTCGCTTGTCGTTCGGCTTGTGCGGCGCCTTCACCTGAACGAACTTCACGCCCTCGCGCCGCGCGCGCTGCTTCATCATGTTGATCATCCGCGGGTAGTCCTGGTCCGTCGTCAGGATTTCGTCGCCCGGTTGCAGGTCCAGCCCGTTGATCGCGATGCCGAGCGCCTCGCTCGCGTTGCGCGTGACCGCGACCTCGTCCGCGCCGACCCCGAAGTGCTTGGCGAGCCGCGCCGCGACCGCGCGCACTTCCGGCTCCTGGTGCCGCCACATGTAATAGGAGGGCGCCTGGTTCGCGTACTCGATCTGCCGCTTCAGCGCGTCGTTCACCACTCGCGGCGACGGGCACACGCCGCCGTTGTTGAAGTTGACGAGGTTCCGGTCGAGCGTGAACGCGGCCTGGATCTGCGCCCAGAAGTCCTCGTCCTGCGCCTGTCCGCCGCCCCACTTCAGAGCCCGCTCGACCAGGTCGAGCGAGTCGTCCCTGAACGCGACGGTCGCCCCTGCGGCGATCAACATCTCCCGGCGTGTGAGCATTGCGCGGGTTTACCTGCTATGAGTGCAAATCCGACCTAACCCGAACCCAGAATCACATCCAACGCCCGGCTCGCGTTCGCGCAGCGCAGCTCGGGGTTCGATGGGTAGTGCGGGATAAGCTCCGCCGTCAGCGGGCCCTCATAACCGACCTCGCGCAAAGCCGCCATCACCGCCGGCCACGGCACGTCGCCCTCGCAGAGGTCCACGAACCCCTCCGCCGTCCCCACCGCGCGGCGAAAGTCCTTCACGTGCACCGCCTTCACGCGCGGACCCAGAATCCGTATCCACTGGTCCGGATGTCCGAACGCCATCACGTTCCCGACGTCGAAGTACGAACCGATCCACGGCGACTCGAACTGGTCAATGAACTGCCGCATCTCCAGAGGAGACAGCAGGAACTTGTTCCACACGTTCTCGATCCCGATGCTCACGCCGCACTCTGCGGCCACGGGCAGCGCTTTGCGGATCCCCTCCGTCGCCTTGTCCCAGACAAAGTCATACGCCTGCACCGGCGAGTCGGGCATGAAAAACACGTCCACCGCCCCCGGGATCGTCAGCAAAGTCGAAGCGCCGAACCACGATGTGATCCGCAGCATCTTCTCCAACGCACCGAGCGCGCGAGCCCTGTCCGCCTCGGAAGCCGATGCTAAGTTGTAGGACCAGTACGTCCCGCTCGCCATCGTCTTGATCTGCAGGCCCTCCCGCGACGCCAACGCGACCGCGTCCTCGCAGAACGACTGCGTCACACCGAGGTTCAGCTCGCCGTCGTCGCCGATCGCCGGCTCGACGCACTCGTACCCGTCGCGCTTCGCGGCGGCGAAGAACTCGGCCAGGGAAGGCGAGCCCGGATACGACCAGTAGTTGATGCCCTTGAGGTTCATCGCTCGAGCCTCTCTTCGATCTGCCTCACTTCCTCGAGCACCCACTTCAACGACTCGCGCGAGGACTCCGGCGTCGCGACCGTCGGCGTACGGTCCGACGCCACGCACTCGACAAAGTACGTCAGCTCGTTGTAATAGCCGCCGAGCGAAGACAGGTTGCCGCCCGCACCGCTCGCCTCCATCTTCGGCGCCTCGAACTTTCGCGACGACCCTTCCTCGTACACCCACAGCTCCCCATCGCGGTAGATCGCCGCACCTCTCTCGAACACCGCGCGGAACTCCATCCGGAAGGGAGCGCCCTGCGGAAGGTTCCAGCCGCCTTCCAATTGCACGACGGCGTCGCCGTAGTCCATCACAGTAAAAAAGTGCCCGACCCCTCGGTCGTCGTGCGAGCCAAAGGAGTGCATCGCCTTCGGCTCTCCGAGCAAGAACAAAGCAAAGTCTGTGTCGTGGATGTGCATGTCCATCCCGCCGCCGGCCTTGCTGGCGTCCGCCGCCCACTTGTCCACGGTGTAAGCGGGGAAGGCCCCATACCGCGTCAAGTTCAATGACAACATCCGCCCGAGCGAGCCCGAGTCAACGATGCGCTTCAGCTCCTCGTACTCCGGCCAGAACCGGATGCAGTGGCCCACCATCATCTTCACGCCCGCCTCGCGGGCCGCGGCGCACATCGCGTCCGCGTCGGCCAAGGAAAGCGCCATCGGCTTCTCGCACATCACGTGCTTTCCTGCGCGGCACGCCGCGATCGAGAACTCTGCGTGGGCGTCCGTCGGTAGGCACACGTCAACCAAGTCCACCGAAGGGTCCGACAGCATCGCACCGTAGCTCTCGTACGCCCGCCCGCCCCACTTGCCCACGAACTCCGCCGCGCGCTCCGGCTTACAGTCCCAAACCCCCACGAGCGACGCGCCCTCCAGCACCGAGTACACGTTCGCGTGCATGTTGCCCATGAACCCACACCCGACCAACCCGACCTTGACCATCGGGGGTTACGATACTCAATAGGCCGTGTACGGCGTATGGCATGCCCGTCGGATCGGGCTAAACTGCGCCCGATGATGTCTCTCGTCGCGGCGACCGTGATGTGTGGGATCGACGTGCTGGAGCGCGACGGGTTCGCCCTGCTGCGGGGACGGAGCGTCGCAGTGATCACCAACCACACGGGCCGGACGCGGGACGGTCGGCACGTCGTGGACGTGATGGTCGCGAGCCCGAGCGTGAAGGTCGTGTGCCTGTTCGCGCCGGAGCACGGTGTCCGTGGCGAGGTGGATGCGCCGGTCAAGGACGGTAAGGACGAGAAGACGGGTCTGAACGTGTACTCGCTCTACAACCCTGGCGCCGGGGCGGGACGCTTTCGGCCGACGGAAGAGCAGTTGAAGGGCGTGGACACGCTGGTGTTCGACATCCAGGACATCGGTACGCGGTTCTACACGTACGTCGGCACGATGGGCTATGCGATGGAGGAGGCGCACCGGCACGGCCTTCGGTTCGTCGTTCTGGACAGGCCGAACCCGATCGGCGGCGTTTGGGTTGACGGCCCGACCGCGGACAAGGACCGGCTGGGACTGACCGCGTACCATCCGATCCCGCTGGTGCACGGGATGACGGCGGGTGAGTTGGCAGGGTATTTCAAGGAGGTGAAGGGGCTCGACGGTCTGGATCTGCAGGTGGTGAAGTGCGAAGGCTGGACGCGCGCCGACACTTGGGAGAAGACTGGACTGACATGGATCAACCCCTCGCCGAACATGCGCACGATGAACCAGGCGGTCCTGTATCCCGGCATCGCGCTTGTGGAGGCGACGAACGTCTCGGTCGGGCGCGGGACGGACACGCCGTTCGAGCTGGTCGGGGCGCCCTATGTGGACGGGCAGAGCCTGGCGGCGCGCATGAACGCGCTCTCCCTGCCGGGCGTGCTGTTCTATCCGATCGAGTTCACGCCGGACGCGACGAAGTTTGCTGGCGAGAAGTGCGAAGGGATCGCGATCATGGTCACGGAACGGTCTCGGCTAGAGCCGATACGCGTCGGGATGGAGCTTGCGCGGGCGTTGCATGAGCTCTTTCCCGAGTGGGACGACGCGCGGCTGATCAACCTGGTACAGAACCGGGTTGCGGCCGACGCCGTGCTGCGCGGTGGGTATGAGGCGGCGGCTCCGACGTGGCAGGAGGACCTGGGCTCGTTCAAGCTCGCGAGGGCCCGGCACCTGTTGTACGACTGAGCGGCTAAACTGCCCTCACCATGCTGGGCCTCGCACTTTTCGCCGCGCTGCAGGACGCCCACACCTATAGAGGAATGTCTGTGGACCTGAACACGCTCCGACCCGACGCCAACCCGATGATCCCTGTCGTCGAACGCTTCTCCGTGGACCGCCGCGACCTCGACCGCGTCTACGACGTTGAGACCTCGCCTTCGACCTTCGCCGGTCGCCGGGCGTTCTATAACGATTGGCTCGGCGCGATCCAGAAGCTGCCGTTCGACGGCTACCCCGTCGAGGCGAAGGTGGACTACGTCCTGCTCAAGAACCGGCTGGAGGGCGACATGGCCACGCTCGACATCCAGGAGAAGCGCCTGCAACGGGCGGCAAAGTACCTGCCGGACCTCGGCACGGTCACGACGTTCATCGAGGACAACCGGCAGATGACGCCGATTGACGCGCGCAGTGCGGCGGAGAGACTAACTGCCTTTGCCGCCGAGGTCGGAAAGAAGCAGTCAGCCCTTCCTACTCCTGCTCCTACTCCTGAAGAACCCGACGCCCGCTACGCCGCGGGCCTCGTAGACAACTACCGTCGCGGCCTCAAGGACTGGTACGACTTCTTCAACGGCTACGACCCGAACTTCAGTTGGTGGTGCAAGAAGCCGTGGGAGGAGGCGGACGCCGCGCTCGACCGATACGCCAAGCACCTGCGCGAACGGGTCGCAAAGACAGAAGGCGACGAGATCACCGGCGACCCCGTCGGCCGCGAGGCCCTACTCATTGACCTACAGCGCGAGTTCATCGCCTACACGCCTGAAGAGCTGATCGAGATCGCGAACAAGGAGTTCGCCTGGTGCGAAAAGGAGATGATCAAGGCGTCGAACGCGCTCGGCTTCGGAAACGACTGGAAGAAGGCGCTCGAACACGTCAAGGGACTGCACGAAGAGCCGGGCGGACAGCCGCAGATGATCAAGGACCTCGCGTGGGAGGCGATTGACTACCTGGAGAAGAACGACCTCCTCACCGTCCCTGCCTTTGCAAAGAGCGTTTGGCGGATGGAGATGATGTCCGCAGAGAGGCAGAAGGTAAGCCCCTTCTTCCTCGGCGGCCAGACCATCCTCGTCAGTTTCCCGACCGAAACGATGACGCACGAGGAGAAGCTGATGTCCATGCGCGGCAACAACCGCCACTTCGCCAAGGCGACCGTGCACCACGAGCTCATCCCCGGCCACCACATGCAAGGGTTCATGAACGCGCGCTACAACACGCACCGCTCCGCGTTCCGCACGCCGTTCTGGACCGAAGGGTGGGCGCTGTGGTGGGAGTTCCTGCTGTACGAGCGCAACTTCCCGGCGACGCCAGAGGACAAGGTCGGCTTCCTCTTCTGGCGGATGCACCGCTGTGCGCGCATCATCTTCTCACTGCGCTTCCACCTGGGCGAGATGACGCCCGCGGAGTGCGTGGACTTCTTGGTCGAAAAGGTCGGGCACGAGCGCGCGAACGCCGAGGGCGAGGTGCGCCGGTCGTTCGGCGGCCAATACGTGCCGCTCTACCAACTCGCGTACATGACCGGGGCCCTGCAGTTCCGCGCGCTGTACGCGGACTTGGTGCGGTCGGGGAAGATGACGAACAAGCAGTTCCACGACGCGATCCTGCAACTGAACAACATGCCGATAGACGGGATCAGGATGGTCTTGACCTCGTCTGCACCGTCGCGCGACTACAAGACGGCGTGGAAGTTCTACGTGGAGCCGTAACGAGCAAGGCTGAGTAGAGTCGGATAACCAGGATGGCTCAAGTAGAATGTGTCCGTGTCCGACATAGCGGGTAAGGTGGCCGCGTTTTTGCGGAGGGCGATCGGCCGGGAAATGCAATCGGCCGGCCTAGGCGGCGATAGGTCGCCTGTCGCACGCGCAGCAAAGCATTTGGTTGACCTGCAGCAGCCTCCCGATTCAATCCAGTTTCGCGCCGCAATGCAAGGCCTCGCGGGAGAGTGCGATCTGTTTATCGAGGAAAACGCGCACGAGGGCACGCTGCTCACACTGCAACTGCGAGTTATCGAACTCGCAGAGAGCAATGAGACCGCAAGAGAGATCGCTATTGAGATGCTCAGCAGGCCACCGTTGGCCAAACTGTTCTCCGCGATCCTCGCTCAGGCAGTAGCCGACGGCGCCTCTAGGATCAGGGTTTGCGCGACGGGCGATTCCAGCATCCACGTTCACTGCTTCAACGGTGGAATGTGGCAGGAAGCCATGACTGTCCCTGCGTCTTTGTGGTTACCGCTTCGAGGATTTGTAATCCGCGCTGAGAAGGCTCCTTTTAGCGCCATCCGTCACTTCTTACATGAGCCCTCAAGACTTCCCGATTCCGTGCTCTTCAACTGGACAAGCGACCAAGAGCTTGAATTGACGCTCACCGCATAGAAGAGACCGAGGGTTGCGTCTACTCTTCCGGCCCGACCGGCTTCGCACGCCGACGGTACGGTGCGCTCAGGCGCGGCAAAGACAGCACCAGCGGGTGGTCGAGGAAGAACGACCCCGACACTGCCATCCGGTACTGCACCAGCCGCGAGTGCGCGGCCTTCCACGCCGTCTCGCGCGAGGCGATCGCCCGCCGCAGGTCGCTCTCCGCGCCGGCAACAGCCTGGGCACCCCAGGTGGCGCCCCTCGGGCCTGGTACCGCCCTCGCCGGCGACCGACAATGGAAGCTAGTGAGGAAGCGACGCGCGAAGACTCCCCTTGAGGACACCGCCATCGAGACCTTTCGCGCCACCAGTCCCGACGGTCGGTGCGACGCGGTGCTCGTGATCGAGGACGCGAACAGCCTCGCCGTCTACGTGGTACGCGCAGGCGGCAAGGTGGAGGGGAAGCGCCCCGTCGTCTACCTTCTGCACGCGACGCCATCCGCGGGCGCTCCGATCGAGTGGGTCGGTAAGCACACGGTCCGCTACCACGGAAAGCTCGACGACGTCGCTTTCGGTGATGATGAGCGAGTCGTGGAAAGGACGGACACGACGGTCTCGTTCTCGACCTAGTGAACCGCCGCCCCGACGGAGCTCACCTCTTCGACTTTCCCGCGACGACGATGGCGATGCCGCCGAGGATGAGCGCGCCGGAGAGGACGAGCGACAAAGTGAGCTCCTCGCCGATGAACGCGACTCCGCCGAGCGCGACGATCACCGGCACCGCGAGCTGCACCACCGCCGCGCGCGTCGCCGTCAGGCCCTTCAAAGCGTGGTACCACACGACGTAGCCCAGCCCGCTCGTCACCGCGCCGCTGACCACGGCGAGGAGGACGCCCATGGTCGAGGCGTGCAGCTCCATACGTCCTATCAGACCTATAAGTCCCATCGCAAGCGCGAACGGTACCGACCGCACAAAGTTGCCCGCTGTCGCCAACGACGGGTCGGGCACTCCGCGGCCGAGCACCGAATAGAAACCCCACGACACCCCCGCGAGCGCCATCAGCAATCCCCCGACCAAAGAAGGCGCATCGAGCCGAGGCAAGAACAGGTACACGAGTCCCGAAACGGCGACCGCCAGCCCAGACCACTCCAGCCACGTCGGCCGCTCGCCTTTCACAAGCCCGTACGCGATCATCGTCGCCTGCACGCACCCAAACAGGATCAGGCCACCAGTCGCAGCAGACAAAGACAAATACGCGAACGAAAAGCACGCGGCATACGCGAACAAGAAGAACGCCATCGGCCACGAGCCTGATCCCCTCACCCCTAACCCCTCTCCCCCGGAGGGGAGAGGGGAACGAATGCGCGCGGGCAACACAAGGATCAGCCACAAGAAGACCGCACCTGAAATCAGCCGCACAGCCGTGAACGAGCCCGCGTCAATCTCCCCCTCCCGCAAGGCAAACCGGCACAGCACCGAGTTCGAAGCGAAGGCGAACAGGGTGACGACGGTCAGGAGCAGAGTGCGGGCGGACAACTGCGAGACGCTACCCGGAGTGCGGCGGCTCGCCGCCGCCATCGCTAGCCGAAGCTTGCTTCGGCGGTCGCTCGGGGCAAGCCCCGAGCCGGTCTGAGCGGTGGCAAGCCACCGCACTCCGCTCGACCGGATAACATCCCCGCCATGACGACCCTTATCGTCGCCGCTCTCTTGATGCCGCCCCAGGACGGGGGCTCGCTCGCCGACCTAGCCAAACGCATTGACGGCCAGAGCCGCCGCGCCACCAGCACGCGCAGAGAGAACGCGCAGGGCCAGTACGACCGCACCGCCAAGCCCAAAGGCGATCTGCTGGAAGGCAGCAACTGGGACAACTTCCGCGTCGCGCCGGGCGAGACCCACGTCCTCATGGACGAACAGGGGCCAGGCGTCATCACGCACATCTGGGTCACGTTCCTTGGGCCGGAGAAGCAGGCGTGGGCGCCGAACGGCAGCGCGACGCACCAGGACATGCTGTTGCGGATCTACTGGGACGGCAGCGACAAGCCCGCGGTCGAAGCGCCGCTCGGCGACTTCTTCGCCAACAGCTTTGGAAAGCGCAGCGAAGTGATCAGCATTCCCGTCATCGTCGAAGACGCGGACTCCTACAACTGCTTCTGGCACATGCCGTTCCGCAAGAGCGCGCGCGTGGAGATCGTCAACCAGGGCACGCAGAACATCAACCTGCTCTACTACAACATTGACTGGATCAAGAAAGACTCGCTGCCGACCGACACGCCGTACTTCTATGCGCAGTACCGACAGGAGTACCCGGCCGAGAACGGCAAGGACTACGTCGTGCTCGAGACGACGGGCAAGGGCCACTACGTCGGGACCGTCATGGCCGTCCGCACGCGGTCGCCGTCTTGGTTTGGCGAAGGCGACGAGAAGATATACATTGACGGCGAGAGCGACCCGAGCATCTGGGGCACCGGCACCGAGGACTACTTCCTCAGCGCGTGGGGGCTGCAGACGACCTCCACGCCGTACTTCGGCACGCCCTACTTCGACCAGTGGGGCATTGTCGGCGGCCACACCAGCGCATACCGCTGGCACGTCAACGACCCGCTCGTGTTCGAAAAAGGCATCAAGGTCACCTTCGAGCACTTCGGCTGGATCTCGCCGGACGAGAACAAGGACAACAAGAGCATGTCGTGGAACGAGCGCGAGGACGACTTCAGCAGCGTCGCGTTCTGGTACCAGACCGGGACGCCGACGTTCACGGCGCGCGCGCCGAGCGGGCCGGAGAGACGGCTGCCAAGTATCGAGCGCACGATCGCTTACGCGAAGGACGGCGAGAAGCACGGAACGGGAGACGTCCAACAACAAAACCTCGCGCACTTCGACCAACCGCAAGTGCTCTATATGCCCAAGCAACAAGAAGACGCCTGGATCGAGGTCCCGTTTACGGTGAGCAAGAAAGAGCCACTGCGTCTCGTGCTCAATATGACCACGTCGTACGACTTCGGGCGGTACCAGGCATATCTCAACGGGATCAAAATCGGCCAACCGATGGACTTCCACAGCGCGAACATCGAGCAAAAAGAGTTCCACCTCCTCGACTTCTGGCCCGAGCCAGGAAACTACGTCCTTCGCCTCGAGTGCGTCGGCAAACGGCCGGTCGCCGACGGTTACTACCTCGGCATCGAATCGGTGAGACTGAGAGAGAGAAGACCAAGGGTCCAACAGATGGGTTGGGACAAGGACAAGGACTGGAAGAAAAACCCAGTCCTCTACGGGTAGATCAATGGACGACTTTCTTCAGAGCTTTACCGACACGACGGTCGCCGTGCTGAGGAGCGACGGCATCGAGGGCTACCTTCCGACGCTCGTCATCCCCTCGCAGGCCACCGTGACGGTGATCCAAGGCATCGGGCCGGGAGCGTCGCACACGAGCGCGCTCATCGAGACGATCAACGAGCGCGGGCTCAACGACGAAGAGCTGTTGTTCGGCGTGAAGTCGGGAAGCAACTCCGTCGTCACGGGCCACTACGTGCCCGGCGCGAGGAGCCAGTTCATCGAGATCACCCAGGTCGGCGGCGAGTTCAAGCAGCGGCCACTGCACGACTGCGGATGGTGGACGGTGACCTCGACGAAGCGCCCGCACTAGCGGTCAGTCGCCGTAATCGTTCGGGTCGCCGGCCATCACGCCCATCTGCCCCGCGAACCCATCGCGGTCCCGAGCGCTCGCAGGCTCCTCTGTGGGCTCGGATGACGCGCATCCGACGACGGCCGCCGCCAGTACCGACCAAAGCAAGAACCTGCACATAGCAACGGGCTTGTTCCATAGCGCTCCGCCTGACCAGTGCTGTCAAGCTTGCGGGCTAGGCGTCGGCAGGGAACTCCTCACGCGGCCTTCGCCGCGCGCTTCTTGTGCGCCCGGAAAACGGCCCGCGCAAGGTCGAACGCGCCCTCGCCGGCCCCGTTGCGGAAAACGAACACGGTCACGCCGCTGTCCAACCCGCGGATCACGTGCGAGGTGAACCCCTGCGTCGTCCCGTTCTGGTGGACCGTCCGCTCGCCGTCAAGTGTGTCGGGGAACCAACCGAACCCGTACGTCCCCGGCGTGCCGTCGTTCAAGACGAACTTCGTCCACATCTGCCGCCGCAGAAGACCGTTCAGCGGCTTGTCCGTCCGCAGCGCAGCGTCCCACTTCGCATAGTCTTCGAGCGAAGTCAGGATCCCGCCGCTCCCGTCGTACACCTGTGGCCGCGCGGGGTTCGCGTTGACGTGCGCGCCTTCGCGCCACGAATACCCGCTCGCGCGCAAAGGCACCACGCGGGCCATGTCGTAATAGAGCGACGCCGACATCCCTAGCGGTTCGAAGATCCGTTCGCGCACCGCGTCGCGCAACGGCTTGCCAGAAACGCGCCCCACGACGAGCCCGAGCGTCGCATACCCAAAGTTGTTGTAGCGGTACGTCGCGCCCGGCTCGGTCGAAAGAGCGCGGTCGCCGTACAGCGCGAAGAACTCCTCGTCAGTGTACTGCCGCGCGAACTGGAACCCCGGCGCGTCCGGGATGCCGGAGGTGTGCGAGAGCAGGTGCTTGATCCGCACCGAGTCCCACGCCCTCGGAAACGACGGAAGCAAGTCAACGACGCGGTCCTCGAGCGAGAGCTTTCCCTCGCTGATCAGGAGCATCGTGACGGAGGCGCAGAACGCCTTGGAGAGCGACGCGATCTTGAACACCGTCTGTGGCGTCACGGGCGCCATCGTCTCGAGGTTCGCAAAGCCATAGCAGCGCTTCTCGACCAGCTCACCGTCCACCGCGACGCCCACCGCGACCCCCGCGATGTGGTACTGCTCCATGTTCGCCTTGACGAGGTCGTCAATCTCGTCCGCGCGGACGACGAGCGAGCACGCGACCAGGGCGATCGAAAACAATGCTCGACTGCGCATGGTCACTCTTCAGGGACCATCTCGACCGGCAGTGCTGCGCTCTCGTCGAAGTCTTCGACGAACGTGGCGGAACCGTCTAGGTACGCCACGACGCGCCCGTTCTTCCACTTCCACTGCAGAGACTCATAGACCAGTATGGCCCGGGTGTGATCGTGCACGAACATCGAGTCCACGCCCTGCAAGAGCGAGTTCGGTAGGAACTCCCCTCCGTCCGGGTTCTTGCTCGTGAAGTCGAGCGGCTCGCTCCAGTAGGGCCCCGTCGCCGCGTGCAGGTCCTCGGTCGTCGCGAACGCCAGCGGCAGCGTGTTGTCGTTGTCCGCGACGTACATCAGCATCGCAAAAGAGATGTCCTTCGCGTTCGACAGAGTCGCGGTCCGCAACGCCGCCTGGCGCGCCTGCGAGAACACGGGGAACAGGACCGCGGCGAAAACGATCGCGACGAGACAGAGCCCGGCGCCGAGCACGATCAGGACGATCCACAGGGTGCTCGACTTCTTCGGCTGCTGGACGGGTGGGGGAGCGCTTGCCATCAGACCGATCATACCGGGCCGAAAAGCGGTGTAGCATAGGGGGACAGAGAGGCTCCCCGATGATCCGAACCCTCGTAGCACTTCTCGCGCTGGCGGTCCCCCAGGACAGGCCCAATATCGCGCCCCCGCCGGACGAGCTCAAGCTCGACCCCTTCTACAAGAAGTACCTCGACGCCGACGGCATCCCCGTCACGAGCTCCGACAAGGTCTCGGACGCCGCGCTCTTCGAGGCCAAGTACCTCATAGAACAGATGCTGAAAAACCGCCCCGACGTCCGCAAGGAGATGGCCAAGAGGAAGGTCCGCGTCATGGTCATGGCCCCCACCGAGATGACCACCGACGTGCCTGAGCAGAAGCACATGGACAAAGAGTTCTGGGACGCCCGCGCCCGCGGCCTCGGCGGACAGCTCACGAGCTGCGGCGAAGAGAACCTCCTAAACCTCCCTGGCGACCGGTACGTCGGCGAGAACATCCTCATCCACGAGTTCGCCCACTGCATCGCAAACTTCGGCCTGCGTCGAGTGGACAAGGAGTTTCAACAACGGCTCGACAAAGCGTTCGCGAACGCGAAGGAGAAGGGCCTCTGGGAGAAGACGTACGCTCTGACCAACGCGGGCGAGTACTGGGCCGAAGCGGTCCAGTCGTACTTCGACTGCAACCGCTCGTCCGACCCGCCCAACGGCGTGCACAACACAGTGAGTACGCGGGAGAAGCTCAAGGACTACGACCCCGAAGTGTTCAAGCTCATCGAAGACTCCCTCGGCAAGACCGAATGGCGCTACAAGCGTCCGGCCGACAGGGTCGCTGACCAGAGATAGGCAGTCTGATAAACTCTTTAGGAAAGATGTCCCGTCGCGTGACAACGCTCCTCATCGTCCTCGCCGCGCTCGCGGTCCTCGCGACTGCCGCATGGAAGATCGCCAGGCGCGCCGAAGCCAGGGCCGACACGGCGTATCTCAACGGCGTCCTCGAGATTCCGTTTGCAACGACGCGCGGACACGTAGCGAACGGTGAGATTACCGAGGGCCACGACAGATTCGGTTATGAGGTGTCTGGCAGTGTCCCCGGCATTAACGGCCCGATCGCTGAGGACATCTTCGTCGTCGTGCACGGCCTCAACAACACCGAGACGAAGGGCGTCAACCGCTTCGGCCTCGCGCGCGAGTCGTTGCAGTACAACGGATACGAAGGTGAAGTCATCGGGTTCTCATGGGACGGAGCGACGAACTGGGACCCGTTCGGTGCGACCGGGTACCGCACGGCAAAGCACAACGCGATGGCGAACGGGCCGAAGCTCGCACAGTTCCTCACCGACCTGCAAAGCGCAAACCCAAACGCGAGGGTCAGGCTCATCGGCTATTCGATGGGCGCACGCCTCGTCGCCGAAGCGGTCTGGACGCTCGACAACGACGAGCGTTTCAAGGACGATGAGTGGAAGATCGCGAGCGTCCACCTCGTCGGCGCGGCGATAGACGACGAGCACCTGCAGACCGACGATCGGTACGGCACCGCGATCGAGCGGCGAGTCGGTCGCTTCTTCAACTACTACAGCCCAGTGGACAGCAAGCTCGGCAAGTACTTCCCGCCGCTCGAGGCAGACCGCGCAGTCGGGCGTCACGACCTCGAAGACCCATCGAAGGCTCCGAAGAACTACGTCTCGCACGACGTGACCGATGAGCTCCTCACTGCCGACGAAGAGGGCGACGTTGACAGCAATGGCGAAAGGGGCCGCAACCACTCCTCCTATCTCGGCATACGAAGGGACGACGGCAAGTGGGTGGACGATGGATGCATGGACGTGGTCGCGAAAGACATCGCCCGATAGCCCCTCTCCGCGAATGTCTGTGTCACGGGGGCCCTATGGCAGCACTGCCGACTGCAACGGCATCGCTGTCCGTTGCGCGCCAGTCGCCTTCAGCAGTGCGCCGTTGATCGCCGGCGCGATCGCCATGATCGGCGTCTCGCCGGCGCCCGCGGGCGAGAGGTCGGGCCGGTCGAGCAGCACCGTCTCCAGTTTCGGAGCGTCTGAAAAACGCGGCACGCGGTACGACGAGAACTTCGCCGTCACACAGCGGCCATCGGAATACTCGACTCGCTCGAACAACGCTCCGCCCAGGCCTTGCAGGACCGCCCCATCCACCTGCAGTTTGAGCAGCGCAGGGTTGAGGACCTTTCCGCACTCGTACGCCGTCACCGCGCGCAGCACACGGATCGAGCCGCCATTGACAACGATCTCCACGGCCGTCGCGACGAAACTGTTCTTCTCCGTCCCGCACGCGATCCCGATCCCGTGACGGTCCGCCACGCTCGCGGTCTTCCACCCGAACTTCTCAGCGCACGCCTCTAGCACCGCGATCATCCGCTCGTCGGTCAAGTGCCGCAGCCGAAACTCCAACGGGTCAACCTTCGCCTCGTGCGCGAGCTCGTTCATGTGCGATTCGCGCGCGAAGTTGTTGAAAGTCGCAGCCAGCGCGCGGTAAGAGCCCTGACGGATCGGCGACTGCACCTGGACGAACCGTTCGGACTTCTCACCGACGTTGTAAGGCGTTTCCAGGGCCGAACCTCCGGAGTTGTGGTTGACGAACGACCACTCTCTGATCCGGCCGTCGGGCGGCATCACGCTTGCGACCTCCACGACCCCGCCAGGGCGGCAATACGCGAACTTGAACTCCTCTTCGCGGGTCCAAGCGAGCTTCACGGGCACGCCCAGAGCCTTCGAGACGCGCGCGGCCTCCACCGCAGCGTCGCCCGAGTGCTTGCCGCCATAGCCGCTGCCCGTGTCCGGAACGATCACGCGCACTTTCTCCTCGGAGATCCCCAGCGCCGTCGCAACTTCAGTGCGAACACCGAACGGGCGCGACGTCCCCGTGTGCACGGTGATGCGGTCGCCGTCCCACGCTGCGAGTGCAGCGCGCGGCTCGGGCGGCGCGTGCGCGATGTATGCGCACGAGTACCACTGGTGCCGCGTGCCCTCGACGACTGCTCTGTCTACTTCTGTATTGACACCGAACAGTGCAGTGAGACTGGAAGTCGAAACCCTCGACGTCTCCACCCACTCGACCGCGATCGCGTCTCGCGCTGCGGTCGCCTGCCGCAAGGTCGGAGCCGCCACGGCGACGAACTCGCCGTCGCGCACCACGCGCACTCCGGACATGCTCTGCGCCTTCGAAAGGCCCACAGTCCCGATCTTTGCGCCCAACGAGGGCGCGCGCAGCACCTTTGCATACAGCATCCCCTCGGCGGTCATGTCCGATGAGAACTTGTGCGCACCCGTCACCATCGCGTCCGCGCCGACCTTTGCGACCGCCGTCCCCATCACCTTCCAATCCGAGACGGGGGTCAGTGCGACCTCGCGCGGGATCGCCTTCGCGATCTTCGCGCCAGCAGCCAGTTCGCCGTACGTCACCGACCCGCCACACCCGGAGACGACGCCGTCTGCCGCAACCAAAGACGAACGCGCGACGCCCAGCTTCTCCGCCGCCATGTCAACGAGAGCCTCGCGCATGGTCACAGCCGCGCGACGGATCTGCGGGATCATCTGCGGCGTCGTCTGCGAACCGAACGTGCCGCGGTCGAAAGGAACGAGGTCCGTGTCGCCCATCACGACCTTTACGACCGAGGGTGAGACGCGAAGCTCTTCCGCCACAGCCTGAGTGACCGAAGTGCGCGCGTTCTGCCCGACCTCCACCTTTCCCGTCAGGACAGTCACTGTTCCCTCGCCCGAAATGTGAAGCCACGCATCAACCGTCTGCGGCGCCTGCTGGCCGCGCTGCAGCCGTGCGACAGCCCACACCGGCAGCACCGCGACGAGGAAACCGCCCCCCAGCGCCTTCAACACTTGCCGCCGCGTCAGCTCGAACAGTTTCAATTCCCACCCCGCCTCGCAGACTTGATCGCCGCCAACATCTGCGGATAACCGCAGCACCGGCACACGTTGCCGTCCATGTGCGCGACGATCTCCGCCTCTGTCGCGTCCGGTCTTTCGCGCAGCAGCGCCGCTGCGCTCACCACCATCCCCGGCACGCAATAACCGCACTGCATCGCGCCGTGCTCGATGAAAGCCCTCTGCACAGCGTGCATCTCTCCTCCCTTCGCGAGCCCCTCGATCGTCTCAACTTCTTCGCTTCCGACGGCGGACAAGGGGGTGACGCAGGACCGCACCGCGACGCCGCCGACCATCACGGTGCACGCGCCGCACTGCCCCTCCCCGCAACCGTACTTCGCCCCCGTCAGCCCCAGGTCGTTCCTGAGCACCTCGAGCAGCGAGGTCTCAGCCGGTGCGGCCACCTCATGCGTCCGTCCATTGACTTTGATCCGGACCATGTCACTTTCATACTACCAAACGCTTTAGCTGGTAGCGCCAGATTCCGGCCACTTTAGAGTCGCAGGAGCGAGTGGAGCAGTGCCGCGACTTCTCCTGCTTTTGGGCCTGCAGCACCCCGCGCAAGGCGAGTTTCTGCTGATCCCGTATCTTTACCGGGTCGTATTTGTGCTATGAGGGTAGTAAGGTGAACACTGGCTGGGAGCATTTGGTCCCGCCATGGAGTAAATAAGTGAAACTCGGGCTAGGAATCGTACTTTTTTCGTTGGCAGGAGCAGCGAACGCTCAATTCTTCTTCGACGACTTCAACCGTGCCGACTCGGCGGATCTGGGGCCGAACTACACGCACGTCGCAGGGACGTCTGCTACGCGAGTCATCTCGAACCGCGCCGGGAACGTGGCGGGGAACATCAACCTCTCGCTCGTCAACGCGGGCAACTTCTCCGCAAACTATGCGCTGACCATTGTCGAGGCCGACATCTTCCACGACGGCGTGGCCGCGACCGGCTACGTCTCGCTTTCGATGGGGCACAACGGTGTAGCGGCAGGAGGCAACGGCCTCTACATTAAGCTGCAGACTCAAAGCGGTGCGACGATGTTCAACACGATGGGTTTCTATACTGGAAACGGTTCAGGAACCACGACGTTCTGGACTGACCCGCCGGTGTTCTTCACGCTGGCGACGCCGTTCCAGAACGCGCATATGACGCTCTGGGCATCCGACGCGGCGACGATCAACGTCGGTCTCGACACGGACTTCGACGGCAATGATGACCAGGTTCACACCAGGCACCTCAACCTGGGTGCGATGACGTTCGGCACCCAGGTCGGGCTGAGCGTGTTTGGCACGAACACCACGATAGACAACTTCCAGGCGTCCGTGGTGCCGGAGCCGGCATCCATGGCCGCGCTCGGGCTCGGTGCCCTCGCACTTGTGCGACGGCGACGGAACAAGAACTGACCGGTGTAGTTACCCAAAGCGAACGGGCGCCCGCCAAGGGCGCCTGTTCTACTTTTGGCCGAGGCGGAACAACCGAGCTACGGGATCGTAGAACCTGTCCACTACTCTCTCCTTCAGCGGGATGATCGCGTTGTCCGTGATCTTGATGTGCTCAGGGCACACGACCGTGCAGCACTTCGTGATGTTGCAGTAACCGATCGAGTCGCGACCCTTGAGGTCGGACAGCCGGTCCTCGGTGTCCAGCGGGTGCATCTCCAGCGCGGCCGCATAGACGAACAGCCGCGGGCCGATGAACGACTCGTGCTTCTTGTGCTCGCGCAGGACGTGGCACACGTTCTGGCAAAGGAAGCACTCGATGCACTTGCGGAACTCCTGCACGCGCTCGACGTCCTCCTGCGCGATCCGCCACGTCCCGTCCGCCGAGTCCGGCTTGCGGGGCTTGAACGGCTTGATCGCCTTCTTCGCGCGGAAGTTCCAGGAAACGTCCGTCACCAGGTCCTTGATCAGCGGGAACGCCTTCATCGGCTCGATCGTCACCGGCTGGTTAAGATCGAGGTCGCTCAAGCGCGTCATGCACAAGAGCCGCGGCATTCCGTTGATCTCCGCGCTGCACGAACCGCACTTGCCCGCCTTGCAGTTCCAACGGCACGCCAGGTCCGGCGCGCTCTCCGCCTGGATCTGGTGAACGGCGTCGAGCACCACCATCCCCTCGCCGACCTCGGTGCGGTAGTCCTCGAACCGCCCCTCCTCCGCCTTCCCTCGCCAGATTCGAAACGTCACACTCGCCACGTCCCGATCTTACTCGCATAGCAACCAGCCCCGTATTTCTGCCAGGTATCGCGGCCCCTTTTTCAGCCCTGAGCCCCCATGTTTGCCGTATCCTACAGACACTACGCATTCAGGATGACACTGCTATGAAACTACGCTTGGCTGCAATTCTCCCGTTCCTAATCTCCGCTTCTGCGTTCGCACAGAACGAGCTCGCCTCGCAAGTTCATGCGTTTGGGTTCACCTGGCCACTCGCGATGGTCCAGGATCCAACGAACCCAAACGTCCAGTTCGTGCTCGAACAGCGCGGCCGCATCCGACCGGTCGTCAACGGCACGGTCCAAGGGACTGACTTCCTCAACCTTGCCGGGGTCGTACACCAGACCCACGGCGAAGGCGGCCTCCTCGGCTTGGCCTTCCACCCCAATTACGCAGTCAACCGGTTCTTCTATGTCAGTTACACGGACAATAGCGGCGACACGCGCATCGTCCGGTACACGCGCAGCTCGACCAACCCGCTCGTCACTGACCCCGGGACCGCGTCGAAAGTCTTCTTCTACGACCAGCCGTTCTCGAACCACAACGGCGGAACGATCTACTTCGGCCCGAACGACGGCTACCTCTACATCGGGCTCGGCGACGGCGGAAGCGGGAACGACCCAGGGAACCGCGCGCAGACGATCACCAACATGCTCCTCGGCAAGATGCTCCGGATTGACGTGAACGGCGCCGACGCCTATCCGGCAGACCCGGAGAACAACTACGCCATCCCGGCGAGCAACCCGTTCGTCGGCGCCACAGGCGACGACGAGATCTGGTCCTTCGGCCTCCGCAACCCGTGGAAGTGGTCGTTCGACAACCCGGCGCTCCTCGGCACGGGAGGAATCCTGATCGGTGACGTCGGCCAGAACTCGATCGAGGAGATCAACTACGAGCCGCCGATGCAACCGGGCCGCAACTACGGCTGGCGAGAGTTCGAAGGCAACAACGTGACCGGGAACGGCGGCGGTGCCGGGCCCCCGTACACTTTCCCGATCCACACCTATACGCACGCCGTAGGGTTCTCGGTCACCGGCGGCTTTGTCTACCGCGGACTGCTCTTGGGCGACTACTTTGGCCGGTACTTCTTCGCCGACCACTCGACGAGGCGCATCTGGTCGTTCCAGCTCGTCATCAGTCCCAGCACAGGCGAAGGCTCCGCTACGGACGTCAGAGAGCACACCAGCGACATCGCCCTGAGCGCGAACGGCCTCGCTTCCATCAACGTGGACTCGCAGGGCGAGATCTACTTCGTCAACCACCAGGGCTCGGGCGGAGGAACGGTCATCAGGCTCCTGCCGCAGAACCGCGCGTGGGCGACGTCCATCGCGCCCGACCTGCAGACGCCACTCATCGGCGAAGTGCGCTCGCTCTCCGCGGCAGACGGCAAGCTGCTCACAGCCGCGCAGCTCAAAGACCCGACCTTCTCGCGCTCCTTCCGCTCTGCTTTCTTCGTCAACATGGCGACGGACATGGTCGCGCCGAGCTTCTTCGACGTGTTCATTGACGTCAGCTCGTCCGCCTCGATCGGCCAGACCGAGCTTGAGGTCTCGATGAGGAACTGGGCCACCGGGCAGCTCGTTCTCGTCGGCACGGTCAACGTCACCTCTGTGATGGGGACCAAACAGATCATCGGGGTCCCGGCGGCCAACTTTCGAAGGGCGTCCGATGGAGCGGTCCAGCTCTACCTCTTCGCGCAGAACGAAGGGGCCTTCAACACCGACCGGCTCGTCATGCAGTTCGACAAAGTCAAGCTCGTGCCTCGCCCAGCCGGCCGCCCCGCCGGCAAAGGCGGGCGCATGATCATCGGCAACTAGCGGCACCGGGAGCGCAGACCTGTGGCCTGCACTTTAAGCGGGACTGCGTCCCGCGGTGCGCCGCCCTACCCCTGCTCCTCGATGACCCCAGCGAGCTCCTCGGACATCCCGACTTTCGGCACCCTCGCGACCTCCATCTCCTCGCCGCGCTTGCGCACCACGATGTTGGACCCCGCCCACTCCTCGCTCTTCGCCGGATAGTCCTCGCGGAAGTGACCGCCGCGGCTCTCCTTGCGCTCCAGCGCAGACTTCGTGATCGCCTCAGAGACAGTCAACAGACTCGGCAGGTCCAGCGCCGTGTGCCAGCCGGGGTTGTACTCGCGGTTGCCTGTCACGGCGACGCGGCGAGCGCGGTCGCGCAGCTTTGCCAGCTCGCCCGGGACCCGCTGCATCTCGTTTTCCAGTCTTACGATCCCCACGTTCGCATGCATCGTCTTCTGCAGGTCGCTCTGCACCACGAACGCGTTGTCGGACGTCGAGTCCCGCTCGAAGGGCGCGACCGCCGCAGACGTCGCGGCAGATGCCTGTGCCGCGTCGAAACCGACGGCGCCGTTCGAGGCCGCGAACGCCGCCGCGCTCTCGCCAGCGCGCTTTCCGAACACCAAGAGGTCCGAAAGCGAGTTCCCGCCGAGGCGGTTCGCGCCGTGTAGCCCCGCCGCGCACTCGCCAGCGGCGAACAGCCCCGGCACAGTGGACATCTGCGTGTCCGCATCTACGCGCACGCCGCCCATGATGTAGTGGCACGTCGGGCCGACCTCCATCGCCTCCTTCGTGATGTCCACCCCGGCCAGCTCCTTGAACTGGTGGTACATCGAAGGCAGCTTCTTCTTGATGTGCTCCTCCGCGTTCGGCAACCTTTCCTTGATCCACGCGATGTCGAGGAACACGCCGCCGTGCGGCGATCCGCGCCCCGCCTTCACTTCGCGGTTGATGCACCGCGCGACGTGGTCGCGCGTCAAGAGCTCCGGCGGGCGGTTCGCGTCCTTGTCGCCGGTCACGTAGCGCCAGCCCTCCTCGGGGTCCTTCGCCGTCTGGTTCTTGTAAAGCTCGGGGATGTCGTCGAACATGAAACGCTTGCCTTCGCTGTTCTTGAGAACGCCGCCTTCGCCGCGCACGCCCTCCGTCACCAGGATCCCGCGCACCGACGGCGGCCACACCATCCCCGTCGGGTGGAACTGCACGAACTCCATGTCAATGAGGTCCGCGCCAGCGTTGTACGCCAGCGAGTGCCCGTCGCCCGTGTACTCCCAACTGTTGCTCGTGATCGCGAACGCCTTTCCGATCCCGCCCGTAGCTAGGACCACCGCCTTCGCCTTAAACACCACGAACTGGCCGCGCTCGCGGTAGTAGCAAACGGCGCCGACCGCGCGGCCGCTGTCGGTCAGCAGCGTCAGCACGGTGCACTCCATGTGGAAGTCAATGCCTCGGTGGATGCCGTGGTCCTGTAGCGTGCGGATCATCTCCAGTCCCGTGCGGTCGCCGACGTGCGCGAGCCGCGGGTACTTGTGGCCGCCGAAGTTGCGCTGTAGGACCCGCCCGTCGGGAGTCCGGTCGAATAGCGCGCCCCACGCCTCGAGCTCCAGCACGCGCGCCGGCGCCTCCTTCGCGTGGATCTCCGCCATCCGCGGGTTGTTCAGGTACTGCCCGCCGCGCATCGTGTCGGCAAAGTGGACCTTCCAGTTGTCGCGGTCGTCCACGTTCCCGATCGCCGCCGCCGCGCCGCCCTCCGCCATCACCGTGTGCGCCTTTCCCAGCAGCGACTTCGAGACCACGCCGACCGTGACACCGGAGGCCGAAGCCTCGATCGCCGCGCGAAGCCCCGCCCCGCCAGCACCGATCACCAGCACGTCGTGCTCCAACGTCTTGTACTCGATGCTCACAGGGACTCCTTCGCTATTCGTTGCCACTCGCTCTTACCCACACGCGCCTTGTTAAGCAGGCGTGGATGCCCGCGCTCTGCGTTCCAGGAGTTGCCCATGTCAATGAGGTTGTTCTCCATTCTCCCTATCTCTTCCTTTGCCAACAGAGCAACGTCGCCTGACGCCAAAATTGCCGTAAACCACACGTGATGGATGTCCCTGAGAACAAGCTCAGCTGCGTGCCGAAGTCGAAGGTCGCTGTGATGCCGGAGGTGGTTCTCTTTCACCGACTCCGGAATCCCGTCCAGACCTCGCTCCAGTATCGCCTCGCGATACGTGCTCGCGATTTCGAACTGTGACTTCGGATGGTCGCTTCGCGTCCCTCCAAAATAGCGAGTGCCCAGCCTTGTCTTGAGTTCTCCTACAGTCATGCCTACATAAATGAGTCCGTGTTGCGCGCTGCCAAACAAGTAGATGCCTTGACGAGGTGCGAGTTCCCGCCAAGGCGAGAAGCGAAACGCCTCGTTAAAGAGCTGCCACGGTACCAACTCGCCAGACCTGTTCTCTTCACCCCACGTGCCAGATGCCTCAAGTCCGCTGAGCCAGGAAGTGAACAGGTCGTACAACTTCGCATCTGGATGGCGCAGTGCATAGGAGAAGCTCACAGCGAGACTTGCGGAAGCTTGCACCTAAACAATCCTCCAGTCGGTGATCACGCCCATCGAACACAGCCGAACATACACGTCAGCGATCATCACGCCGAAAAGGCTCGTCCAAGCGAACAGCATGTGCTTCTGGTTCAAACCGCTAACACATGACCAGCACTTGAAAGTCAGCCTGTTCTTCGCCATCGCGTCCTTCCGGCCGCCGATCAAGTGCCGGAACGAATGGCACGAGACCGTATAAAACGTCAGCAGCGCCCAGTTCAATGTCAGCACAAGCGACCCGAGCCCGATCCCGAACGAGCCGTCGAAGTTGTACGAGATCACCGCGTCGTAGCCGAGGAAGAACAAGAACGCCACCGCCGCGTACATGAAGTACCGGTGTACGTTCTGAACCAGCAGCGGCCAGCCGTTCTCGCCCGTGTACCCCTTGCGAGGCTCGCTCACCGCGCAGGCCGGCGGGTCCGCCCAGAACGCCTTGTAGTACGCACCCCTATAGTAATAGCACGTGAACCGGAACAGCGCAGGGAAGGGAAGGATCAGCAACGCGGGAGAAAACGGCAGCCACGCCGGCCACCACGCGGGCATCGGCCCGAACAGAGCGTGGTGCGACGCGCCGAAGATCTCCGGCGAGTAGAACGGCGAAACGTAGTTGCCAAACGTGTAGTGCGCGTTCTGGAACGCCGCCCAAGTCGCGTAAACGATGAACAGCGTCAGCGTCAGGAACGTCAGCAGCCCCTGCACCCACCACGCGTCCACCCGCGACGTCTTCCCGAAGCCCCTCCGATAAAGCCCGCCGTCCTTCGCCATGCCCGCCTTTCAAGCATACACCTTGGGTCTGGCCGGAGCTAGGGAGCGCACAGGCTCTGTGCGCGTGGAGAGCAGGCCTCGCCGGAGCACCCCCCCATCGCAAAGCCAGGGCTTGTCCGTGCCCCCAAGCCCTCGCCGGACAGACCTGCCACCACCAACAATCTGGGACCAACGACCTGTTTTTCAAAGACAAACTTGACAAAGCGTCTACCTTATGTGGTACTATGAAGGTAGGGAGAGAAGAAGCGACAAGCACGCCTTGTCCAATACACCCGGCCATGAACGAAGAAAAAAACGGCCTTAAAACGGCCCCCCACCTTCAAAAGCAGGATCCCAAAGACACCCAGTTCCGACCCGGCAACCCCGGCGGCCCTGGCCGCCCCAAAGGCTCCATCGGAATCAAGCGCCTCATCCGCGAAGCCCTCTGGAAGGACGGCGGCAAGCAAGTCCACAAAATCGTAGATACCGCCATCTGGAAGGCAGATCACGAGTTGGCCTATCTGAAGTTCCTCCTCGCCGTCCTCGACGAGCTCGCAGAGCACGACGCCCGACCCTGAAACCCTACCGCCCCTTCAACCAATCCACCAGCGCACCGTCGCGGGCCGAGGGGTCGAAGTAGTCGGCCGACAGGCACTGCCACAGCGCCCGGCGCTCCTCAGGAGTCAGCGTGTTGCCCGGAGGCATCAGCCCGTCCTCGACGAAAGTCTGCGCCAGACCCCGCTTCTCGCGCATAGACTTCGTCTCTCGGTCGGTCCGCACGCCCTCGGGATAGTTCAGCGGCGCGAACGAGTCGTGGCACTTGGAGCACGCCATCGCCTCTACCACTCGTGCGACGCTTGCGTCGCTCAGCCGTGTCCCCGCCATCTGGCGCACCCACGCGACCCCGTGCTCGCGGCCCGAACCGAGCGACGGGCCGTACGCCGAACTGTCCTGCGGCCCAAAGTCCGCCTTGCCATACCCGCGGATGCGCGCGTTGACCTGTGCGGCCACGGACGCGCTCCCGGCCTGCCTCTCGACCAGCGCGCCGGAAGAGTCGAACACGTACTCGCTCTCGGGATGCACCGGCAGCACCGCCGCCTTGTGGCAGTCGTAGCAGTTCTTGCTCGGGTTGTCGGGCAACAGCGCGGTCGGCATCAGCTCGATCGGCCCGCGGGAAGTGCGCCGCGTGCGCAGAAAGTCCATCAGGTACGCGCGCGACCCACCGTCCGTCCGCTCGATCGCGACCACCGAGACGCTGCGGACCTCCGGCGGCTTCTTCATGTCCGGCGTCGCGATCGCGAACGAGACCCACACGTCGCGACCGTCCTCCGGCACCACCACGAGCAGCCGCCCGTACGTCGAGCGGTCAACGGACTTGATGAACTTGCCCTTGAACGGCAGCACAGTCCACTTCCGCGCGTCCGTGGCGGACGCATTGCGCGCCTCGATCATCGCGACGGCCTCGCCGTACCCGTCCGGGTGCGACATCGCCTCCAGGAACGCCTGGCTCGCGAGCAGCTCCGGTAGTTTCACCGCCAAAGCGGCGTACGACCAGTACTCGGCGTCCGGGACCTGCATCCCGAGCGCGTGCCCCTTCGCCGCCGTCAGCCTTTGCGCCTCGACGAACGAAACGAAGTTCGACATCGCGGCCTCCCGCTCTGCGCCGTCCTTGAAGTAGCCGGGGTCCTTCGCAAGCAGCGGGCGGATGAACCGGTGCGCCTCCTCGCAACGCAGCGCGACCTGCGACCGCACGAGCTGAGGGCGCTTGTCGGGGCCTTTCGTCGGCTCGAGAATGTAGGCGATCTGGCCGTCTCGCCAGGCGGCCCACTCGGCCGCGGTCCAGTCGCCCGCGCCCGGCCACGCCGCCCCGCAGGCGAACACGAGGGCGCACGCCGACGCTAGCACAATGCCAGCGCGGACGGGCTTCCTTTCACTCGTGGGAGGGCTTCTCACAGTCAGGCTAGGGCGGACGCACGCCCTATTGCAGGGAATGACGGGGAGTCCCGGAAAGTTCGGTCTTCGCCGGTCACAATGCGTGGGG
>JBBDXG010000007.1:69368-175382 GCA_040902435.1 Fimbriimonadaceae bacterium | reverse complement strand
TCCGGACAACGCTTGCTCCCTACGTATTACCGCGGCTGCTGGCACGTAGTTAGCCGGAGCTTATTCGCCAGGTACCGTCCTAAGTCTTTCCTGGCAAAAGGAGTTTACAGACCTAGATCCTTCGTCCTCCACGCGGCGTCGCTGCATCAGGGTTTCCCCCATTGTGCAAGATTCCCAACTGCTGCCACCCGTAGGTGTGTGGGCCGTGTCTCAGTCCCACTCGGACTGGTCGTCCTCTCAGACCAGTTACCCGTCGAAGCCTTGGTGGGCCGTTACCCCGCCAACTAGCTGATAGGCCGTAAGCCGCTCCTGAAGCGAAAAACCATTTGGTCGCTCCTCGATGCCGAGATTCGACAACATCCGGTATTGCTCCGGGTTTCCCCGGTATATCCCAGTCTTCAGGGCACGTTGCTTACGTATTACTCCGCCGTTCGCCACTCCCGGGCCCCGAAGGGCCTTCGCGTTCGACTTGCATGTTTTAGGCACGCCGCCAGCGTTCGTCCTGAGCCATGATCAAACTCTCCGAAGAAAACGTTTTTGCCCTTGCGGGCCGTTGGTCTTCTAGGCGAGTCCTGTCAAAGCTTGAATTGGATTCAAGTTCCTTCGGAACTCATGTGATTCGCCCGCCCCCTTGGGGGCAGGCATAAGGCTGCGTCTCATCACTATAGGGCTGTCAAGGTACGCACCCCCATAGGCTGGGGGCAATCGCTATTATAGGCACGTTTCAGGCTGAGAGTCAAGGGTCCCGGGCGATTTTGTTGGAGAAACGAGAGACGGGTGACGGAAGACGTGTTTGTTGAGGAGCTTGGGAGTTGGGAAGCTCGGGAGTTCGAAAGCTCCGGATCGGATCCCGGAACCCGTCATTCGTCCCTTTTCCCGTCTCTCGTCACCCGTCTCCCGTCTCCCGTCACCCGACCCCATCCATATGGCCCGCCGCATAGCGCGGCGAATTTGGCCGATATCACAATGGACCGGGCGGATGCGATTCACCGAGAACAGGCTGGACAGCCTGAGGAACCTGCAGGTCGCGAACTGGGACGTAGCGTTCGCGACCGCCTTCGCGACGCTCGTCACCGGCAACTTCCTGATCGGCTACATTGACTACTTCGGTGGCGGGGACTACTGGATCGGGCTGATCACGGCGGTGCCGTCGTTCATCGGGCTTGTGCAGGTGCCGGGGGCGATCTGGGGCCGCAGCTTCCCGTTCTACAAGAAGTTCATCGCGCCGGGCGGCTGGGTGTGGCGGCTGCTCTACATCCCGCTGGTGTTCCTGCCGTTCATGCCGTTGCCGGGCGAGGCGAAGCTCTCGCTGCTGCTGCTGTGCATCGGCGTCGCGGCGGCGGCGATCCAGGCGGTGAACCCGATCTACAACGACTGGCTGGCGAAGCTGGTGCCCTCGACCTCGCGCGGGTGGTACTTCAGCCGGCGGACCCTCGTCGCCACGGCGGTCGGGATGGTCGCCGGCCTGGCGGGCGGCCTCGCCCTCGACGCGTTCCGCGACGTCGGGCAGGAGGGGACGGGGTTCAGCGTCGTGTTCGGCGCCGGGGTCGTGTGCGCGATGGTGAGCATGGTGTTCTTCCTGCGGATGCGCGAGACCGTGCGGGAGGATCCTGTGCGGGTGAGCATGCGCGAGAGCGTGCGCTCGATGGCGCGGCCGTGGCAGGACAAGAACTTCCGGCTGCTGCTGATCTTCAGCGGGCTGTTCATGGCGAGCCAGACGTACGCGGGCGGGTTCTTCTCGCTGTTCGCGATCAAGGTGCTGGAGATCAACTTCACGCTGTTGCAACTGATCGCGGTGATGCACGCGCTGGGGACGATCGCGTTCGTGCGGACGTGGGGCTACCTGGCGGACAAGTACGGCAACAAGCCGATCTTGGTGCTGACGACGATCGGGACCGTGATCACTCCCGGCGTGTGGCTCGTGTGCGTCCCGGGCGCAGACCTCCGCAACGCGGTCATCCTGCTCGTGTTCCACATCTACAACGGCGTCGTGTGGTCAGGCGTGACGGTGACGCAGCTCAACCTCTACATGTCAACCGCGGAAGAGCGCGATCGCTCGTCCTATCTTGGTGCCGCCTTGACGACGACGGCAGTCATCGGTGGCTTGGCACCGATCCTCGGCTCGATGACGATGGACCTCCTTCGAGGGCCCCTCGGCGCAGAGATGGCGTTCAAGACGCTGTTCGTCATCGTCATAGGGATGAGGGTTGTCTCGGTGTTCCTGCTCACGGGGGTCCGAGAGGAGGGCGCGGTGTCCATACGACAGACGATCAGGCAGATGCGGCAGGTCTCGCTGAGCGGGATGCGCGCGCGCTCGGCGCTCTCTTCGAGCGCGGACGCGGAGCGCCGGCTGCTCGCGATCAAGGTGGTCGGGCGCAAGAAGTTCTCGATGGCGACCGCGGAGCTCCGCAAGGCGCTGACCGACCCGTCGCCACGGATCAGGCGCGGGGCGGCGCTCGCGCTAGCGCAGCTCGGCGGCGACGAGGCGGCGGACGCGCTGATCACGCACATCATTGAACACCCCGAGCTACTGGACGAGGACGTCGTCGAGGCGCTGAGCCGGCTGCCATCTGAGCGCACGGAGCCGATCCTGCTCGAGCTACTGAAGGATCCGCGCTCGATCCTCCGGCGGTCGGCCGCGAAGACGCTGGGCCGGCTCGGCAGCAGGGCCGCCGTTCCTCACTTGATCTTGGCGGCACAGGAGATGGACGACATCGAGATGCGCCGTGCCGCGCTGCAGGCGCTGCGGCACCTGGAGGCGCGCGAGGCGGAGCCGGTGATCGCCGACGCGCTGCTCGACACGCACCCGAGCGTGCGGATCGCGGCGGCGGAGGCGGTCTCAGAGCTGCACCTGGTACGGACCGCAGAGCGCGTGCGCGCCGCGCTCTTGCAGACGGAGGACGAGGCGCTGCCGGAGGTCGCGTACGCGCTCGGGTGCGTGGGAAGCGCGTCGGACGTGCCGCTGATCGTGGCGGCGGCGCGAAAGTGCCACTCGCCGACGACGCGCCGACGTTGCCTGCTGGGGATCGCGCGGCTGTTGGGCGTAGAGCAGCCAGCGTACCGGCTTCTGATCTTGGACGGGTTCGAGCGCGACACGAGGATGCTCGAGGCGCTGAAGGACGTGCGTCGCTCGGACACGGTCCTGCGCGAGTCGCTCGACCGCTACTCTTCGGGGGACGAGGGCGGCGCGATCGCGCTGCTCGCAGCGAACTGCGGGATCCCGGAGCTCTGGTCGCTCGCGGACCAGCCGGTGGAGGAGTCGTTCATCGTCGCCTGGCTCGCGTGCGTGGCGCGGAGCTAATACTTGTAGGATCCGGACTGCTGCGCCATCGGGCTGACGAACTTGTAGCGCGCGGCAGCCTGGTCGGCCAGCGGGCTGCCGCCGAACTCGTTGATGACCTGTTGATAGAGGTTGGCGGCCGCCCCGTAGTTCTTGAACCACGCCTCGTGCACCATGGCGAGCTGGTACATCGCGGATTCTTTGTCGCCTCCCGAGATGTGGGGGTTGGCGAGGGCCGATTCGAGGAGCCTGACCGCGGCCTGCGGCTCGGCCTCGCGCTCTGCGCGGAGCCCGACGTCCACAAGGTATCGCGGATGGAACCTGCCAGACCGTCCGCCATACGCGGCGAGCACCGCTGCGAGCTCTCGCACGTGTGTCGTGCGCACGAGCCTCGGTAGGTGCCTTTCAAAGAGCGCGAAGCACTCATCCGGCGGCGACTTCCCCGAGTGGAGATGCGACCACATCCATGCGAGCGCGGCTTCTGCGTTGTTCGGGTCCGCCTTTGCGATCTGTTGGACCTCGTACGGCGACAGGGCGAAGAGGTTGCCCATGTCTGAGAGGCTGGCCTTCGCCTCGCTCGTGTGGCTGTCGTCTCGCTTGGCGCGGACGAGGACTGCGACGAGGACCCCGCCGACTGCACCGCCGATGTGTGCGAGGTTGGCGACGCCCGACTCGACACCGAGCATCGCGTACAGGACGTCGAAGCCGAGATAGAAGAGCCCGACGACCCACATGGACCACTCCGCGACGCCGTACCACAGCCAACCGATCCAGTAGAACATGTTGATCTTGGCGTGCGGGAACATATAGATCGCCGCACCGACGAGGCCCATGATCGCGCCGGACGCGCCGAGCGAAGGGATGTCTGGGAAGTTCGCGCCGACGAAGAGGTGGTGCAGGAGGTCGCCGCAGAACCCTGACACAAAGTAGAGGAGGACGAACTTCCACGTTCGAAGTCGCCCCTCGACCGCGAAACCGAACAGGTAGAGAAACCACATGTTCCCCAGGAGGTGGAGGATGTCCGCGTGCAGGAACATGCTGGTCAGCAGGGTGACGGAGGGAAAGTCCTCAGACTTGAACGCCCACTTCATCAGGACGTCCTCCCGGATGATCAGACCCATCTCGCTCGTGGCAAAGAAGATGACGACGTTGAGGAAGAGGAGCGCGCACGTGATGAACGGAAAGCTCTCTGGCGGGTTCTTTGTCTTGATCGGTAGGAGCATCCGCTGGCGACCTCCGGCTCTGGCTGTGGCGAGTTGTACCGGAAGCGCGAGGTCGGCGTCCACTCATGCGCACTACGCTTCGGCGGTGCTGGTACGCTTGCGGGGCTCCCTGGGAGGGGGCTTTGAGCGGAAAGGCCAGTCCGATGAAGATGTCATTCAGCGCCCGGTTGAGCTGGCAGACCTCTATCATCCTTGCCGCGACGATGCTCGTCGTGTTCGCGTACACGTGGATCCGCGCCCAGGCGGTCGTGAGCGACCTTACGGAGCGGGTCGTGCTTCAGACCTCGGCGCAGATAGACAACCGCATTGACACGCTCTTCGAGCGCGCCGAGCAGCGCAGCGGATTCCTCGCGGGCCTCGCGAGCCCCTCGGCGACGTTCGTCGAGCACCCGCTGGACAGCCGGGGCTTCAACGAGCTCGCGGCGCACATGCTGGAGCTGATGGTCGTGAGCCCGGAGTTCTCGTCGTTCACGGTCGTCGTGGACGCGACGGGCGAGCACGTTCGCGCGGTGCGTCGCTCGAACGGCCAGATCCGGATCGAGCTCGTGACGCGCTCGCGGCCCGGGACACTGATGAAGCGGAGCTTCGTCCGGTTCGGCAGCGCCGTCGAGCAGCTCGGCGAGATTGACTTTTCGCCCCAGGCGGACCTTCGCGGAGAGGAGGTGTACGTGCAGACGAAGCAACTGGGCGAGACCGTGTGGACCCAGACGCGCCAGATCCGCAACTCCGACGAGCCAGTGAGCCCCGGCGTCACGTGCGCGACGGCCATTAAGGACACGAACGACGACTTCATCGGCGTCGCTTATGTGGACCTGACGCTGACCAACCTCTCGCGCTATGTGCAACTGATCCGCGTCGGTGAGCATGGGTATGCGTTCATCGCCGAGCTGCGGGAGAGCGGGGAGACGCGCATCATCGCGCACCCGGACCCGAACCGTCTGCTCGTTCCGGACGAGGGGAACCTGCGGCTGGTGACCGAGGAAGAGCTTGGCGACAGGTCCGTGAGCGTCGTGATCGAGCGAGTCGAATCGCTCGGCGGGCTCGCACAAGACGCTGCGGGCCGCTTGCGGTTCAAAGTAGACGGCCAGGACTTCCTCGCTGGATATTCGCACGTCGGCGGGGCCGGACGACCGGAGTGGGTGCTGGGGATCGTCGTTCCGGCGCAAGAGTTCATGGGCGACCTCGCCGCCGACCGGAACGTGCTGGTCTTCTTCGCGGTGATCGCGCTGCTCGCTGGCATCTACGTCTCGCTTCTGCTCGCGCAACGGATCGCCGTGCCTGTGCGCGCGATCGTGGACGAGACCGAGCGGATCCGAGCGCTCGACCTCGTGCCACGCCCTCTGCCGTCCACGCACATCGTCGAGCTCGAGCAGTTGAGCACGGCGATGGAACAGCTCAAGACGTCGCTGCGCTCGTTCGAGAAGCTCGTGCCCGCGCAGTACGCGCGGCACCTGCTGGCGACGGGGCAAGAGGCGAAGCTCGGCGGCGAGCGGCGGCACATCACGATCTACTTCGCGGACATCGTCGGGTTTACGCGCCTGAGCGAGATGATGCCGCCGGAGGAGCTGATGGAGGTGCTGACGGAGTACCTGGACGTGCTGAGCGGAAAGGTCATCGAGCACGACGGGACCGTGGACAAGTTCAACGGCGACGACGTCATGGCCTTTTGGGGCGCGCCCTCGGACGTCGAGAACCCCGCGCTGTGCGCGTGCGTCGCTGCCGTGCGCTCACAGCAGGCACTGCAAGGCTTGCATGCTGAGTGGAAGCAGCGCGGAAGGCCGCTGCTCGGCGCGTCGTTCGGGATTGCGACGGGCGACGTGATCGTCGGCAACGTCGGATCGCGCGAACGCATGAACTACACGGTGATCGGCGACGCCGTGAACCTCGCTTCGCGGTTGCAGGGGTTGAACAAGTTCTACGAGACCTCGATCCTGATCGGCGAGAACACGATGATGGAAGCGGGCACGGCTATCGTGACGCGTCTCGTGGACTACGTGGCCGTCGCCGGGCGCGAGCGACCGGCGCAGGTCTATGAGCTGCTGGGGCTCGCGTCGGAGGCGTCGGAGGCCGAGGTTCGGATCGCTAACTTGCACAACGCGGCGATGGCGCACTACCGCGCGCGGCGGTTCGTCGGGGCGGCGGACGGGTTCCGCACGGTGATCGCTGTGCGCGAGAAGGACGGACCGGCGCGGATTCTGCTCAAGAGGTGCCAGGAGTACATCCAGAACCCGCCGGGCGAGGACTGGGACGGGTCATACCGGGCCGAGGCGAAGTAGCCCTTTGGGAGTGCGCGGACGCGTCCGCGCTTTCCGTAGCTGCTGTCGCACTACTATAATCAGCCATGCTCTCTGGTCTTAGCCGGATCTTGCCCGCGCGCACGCGCCGGTCGTCGTCGTTCGATGTCAGCGGTGGGAACGACGACTGGAAGCCGATCCCGCCTGGCGGTCGGCTGGTGTTGCTGGACGTCGCGGGCGCGGGGGCGGTGAGGCACATCTGGTGCACTATTAACGGTGCCGACCCTGCGATCCGCCGCAAGCTGGTGGTGCGGATGTTCTGGGACGGCCAAGACCATCCGAGCGTCGAGGCGCCGATCGGGGACTTCTTCGGCCAGGGCTGGGCTAAGAACTACAACTTTGTTTCTTTGCCGTTGGCCGCCGCGCCGCGTTCTGGCGGCGCTTTGGTCTGTTATTTTCCGATGCCGTTTGGTCGTGGGGCGAGGATCGAGGTCGAGAACCAGAGCGATGTCGCGGTCGATGCGTTCTACTACTATGTCGACTACGAGTCGCACGCGTCCGTGCCGGATGACGAGGGCCGCTTCCACGCTTGGTACAACCAGGAGCTCACGTCTATAGACGCAGCCGACGGAATGGAGAACGCGTGGATCACCGATCCGTCCGATGTGACCGGTCTGTCCGATCCCCGACGCACGCCTGACCCCAAGAACACGACCGACAAGGACAACTACCTCTTCTGCGACATCGAGGGCGAGGGGCACTACGTCGGCGTGAACTACTACGTCCACGCGCCTTCCGCGCCGTGGCCGGGCGAAGGCGACGACATGTTCCTGATCGACGGCGAGGCCTGGCCGGGGCTGCACGGCACGGGCACCGAAGACTATTTCAACACCGCGTGGGGGCCGGACGAACACTACCAGCACCCGTACTTCGGCATCGCGTACGCGCCCGGGCGCAACAACGACGACGCGCGGTTCGGGTGGATCGGGCGGATGCACTACTACCGCTGGCACATCGAGGACCCTGTGCGTTTCTCCTCTTCTTTACGGGCGAGCATCGAACACGGCCACGCGAACGGCATGGTGCTCGACCTCGCCTCCGTCGCCTATTGGTACCAGCGCACGCCCTCGCGCCCCCTCCCGCCCCTGCCGCCTGTCTCGGAACGCATCCCCCGAGCACCGACGAAGGTCGAGGACATCCATCGCTGGCGCCACGCCTGGCTGAAGGAGCGTGGAATGAAGGGGCTTTGGGGGGACGAGGAATAGAGTTCCTGTCCCATCAAAACGCTTTCCCGATGCCCAGCGACACGCGGTTGATGTACTTGCCAAGGTCTGGCGGCAAGTAACCGGACTCCCACCGCAAGAACACGCGCGACTCCTTGCTGATGTTCACCAACAGCTCTGAATCGAGAAACGGCCTGAAACGCGCTGACCCACTGCCGTCGGAGTCCTTCATGTAGTCCGTCCATGCACGACCGCGCACAAAGAACCGAAAGCCAGTGCCGAGATCCCTGTTGATGTCGCCGATCTGCGGCGCCCACTCGGCCAGCAACCCGATCCGACCGACGAGGCTTCCACGATCGGGGGCGAGTGTCGTCAGGCTCGACCACTCGGTGTCGCCGCCACGCGCACCGACCTCGACCTCTGCGGCAAAGAACGCCCTGTTCCCATCGGCCCACTTCTCCCATGGATGGGCGAAAACGACGGCCTCGTATCCCGCAAACTCCGCCGTCGATCTTGCCTTCAACCCATAGAACGAGTAGTTCCCGCCAATGACGTAGTTCACGCGCGAGACGGACAGCTCCATCGAATTGGGAGACTGTTGCGTAGCGTCCGGGCTCGCGCCTGGCGTCGATGCGACATCGTCGGCACGACCGATGTGGACTTCTGCTTTAGCCGCTATCGAGATCATCTGCCCTGAAAGCACACCGGCAGGCAGTCCTGGTAGCCACATTGCTTCCAACGAGGCGTTGACCGTTGCATCAGAGAACGAACGGCCAAAGGCAAGACTGTGGTCAAAGTTCAAGTGTTGACGAACGAGCGCTTCCGAGACCAGTGGTTCAAGCTCCCCTTCAAATGTCACCACGGGCGTTGAATGTGCAGAAACTTTCAACAAAGCATTTCGCGGTGCGACAACTGTGAATCTCAACCAGAGTATCAGGGGCATTACGTTGCCCCCCCTGTCTCCAAATGATAAGGACACGGGCTCGGCGACACCGAGTGGCCAGACGTCCTCGTTTCCGTCCCAGTTGTTGAGCGAACCTCTCAAAGAAGCGGAGGTATCCAAGTACCTCACCTGGAGCGCCCTCACCCAATCTTCGCACAATGCCTTCAATCTCTTCTCTTGCCCTTCAACCGGCAAGTCTAGGTTGCTTACTTCGAGCGTCAACCGTATCGAATGTCTCGCAAGACCATTGGTGACCGGACTATAAGCTCCCTTGCTCTGATCAATCAGCTTCACGTGCGGGACGCTCGCTTGGCTCGGCGAAGCTCCGACGACTTGCCAGGCCAATGCAAGAACCATCGCAAATGCGAAAGCATAGCTAGTTCTCATCAAATCCTTCCTTGACTGCTAAGAGTCTCAACCACGTTGCCATATGCCGTGTTTAAGGTTGCCGGCGAAGATTCATGCGATCCCTCGATCTTCACGACGGGCACCAGTAGGTCTGTAACTCTCATCCCGAATTCGCGTGAAGCGAACGCGGTCAGAGTGATAGCGAATGCACCAATACGATTCTTAGGAACGAGCGATTTGAGCTCAGTGTCGGTTCTGATTATCGTCTGAGAAAAGACGTTCGGCATGGCACGAGGATCAAGCGATGTGACTACCCCGCCGTTTGAGGCGCGCGAAGCTGCAAAGACGACAGCTTTCGTTCGAAGATATATTTCCCGGTAGGGTTTGACCAAACCAGTCAAGCCGGGATCGCCAGCGAAGGTCAACTGGCCCGTAACAACCTTGATCGCCAAATCGAGCAGTGCGGCCCTGTCCGAATCGCTCGTCGATGGGAGCAACTTCTCTAGCGCCTTCTCCGCCTCGCTCTTCAAGATGGCCCCAACATTCCCCTCCAGTGCCAGCGCGATCACCTCGTCCGAAATGCCGAGCTTGAACTCCTTGACGATCGCGCGCGCTAGCGCCTCTAGGTCGCCTTTCGCCATCGCAAGCACGATCTTATAGAGCCCGTCTCCCTTGACTTTGCCGATAGCCTTCTCGATCGTCGAGTTAAGCGAGTTCAAATCGCTCTTGTCCGGGATCTTTCTCGTGAACACCAAGTGGCTGTAGACCGCTGCAGCGACTTGGAAGAGCGTGTGCTCGTCCGCAAGCAACTGGTCGAGCGCCTTCGACGCAGCTTTGCTCACCTCCTGGTCGACGTACCTAAGCAGGGCCGCCTTGATGTCGTCCTCTTCCAGATTCCCGGCGGCGGCCTGCTGAAAGAGCTGTTTGAAGTTCGGATCCTTCGTGTGCGCCGCCGCCCATGCGCCGGCCACGGAGATGAGATCGTTCGTCGTCAACTGACCGTTGGTCTCGAGTCGGTCGATAAGGTCTTTGCGCCAGCTTTCATCGACGAACCCTCCACCGAATTGCTTGACGATGACCGCGAGCACTTTGAGGACGTCCTTCTGGTCGACCGTCCCGTCCTCGACTACGAGAGCAATCGCATCGCCAACTGTGCTAAACCCCTTGCCAGCGGTGTTCTCGACAAACTTGACGAGCTTGTCCTTCAGACTGTCCTTCGTCCCAGGAGCAATCCTATCGATCTCTGCCTTCAGCAGCTCTTTCCAGCCCACAACACACCCTCTGGCCCATTCTACACCTGCCCATCCGCGAGAATGTCAAGGCAAGAGTCCTTTAAGGATGGGTCGGCCAGATGCTACTGATATGCTCGCACACCACGATCAATCGGCTGGCAACGCCAGCATGGAGAGGCGTCGCGTCCCTGCGCAGCCTGGAGCCCTACTGCCGACTCACCGGCACCCCGTTCCAGCCCTTCTCGTCCCCCGTCGTCAGCACGATGTACACCATGCAGCGCATCGTCGCACCGGGCGCAGACCAGCGCTGAAGGCGCGGAAATCCTATAGCCAGGGGCAACGCCCCTGGAAAGAGGGCCACCCAAATGAGCAAGCCCTGTAAGGGCGGAATCGGCACGCCACCGCCTGCCGAACGCGCCCCTTCAGGGCTCACGGGCAGAAGACACCTACCCACCAGGGGCGTTGCCCCTGGCTAAAGGATCACCGCCCAGTTGAGGCTGGACTGCGGTCAATCATGGCGACTACAGCACGGTGTGTTCATGAATGTCGCGCAAGCACCCCGGAGGAGTGCACGACAGTAGCCGGGGGCCGAAGACCCCCGGTAGAGCGACAGTAAAAACCAACCGACCCTGAAGGGGTCGCCGAACCGAGCGCGGCCCAAAAAAAGACCAACGCCGGCTACCTCTCCCGGTCCACCGACTCCAGGCCTGCTCGCAGGCGATCGAGGTCAACATCGCTCTCAGGCAGCGGCGACCTCAGGTGGGCGAAGTAGCTCTTGAGAGCCTCCAACGCGGCGCGGCACCGGGCGCACCTTATCGTGTGCAACCGCGCGTACCAGAGGTAGACGCCCCCTCGCTCGCCTCGCGCAAGGCGTTCCAAAGCGCGCTTGATGTGCGGACACGGGTTCAGCGCAGGCGTCTGTTCGTTCACTTCGTCTCCTCCGCCGCAACCATCCGGCCCGCGATAAAGAGCCTTGCGCGAGACAGCCGCGAGCGTACCGTGCCGACGGGGACCTCCAGGATTCGCGCGGCCTCGACGTAACTGCACTCGGCGAGGTCAACGAGCTCGATGCAGGCGCGCTGTTCGACCGGCAACTGCTCCAGCGCCGACCACAGCCGCTCCGATTTCATCCCCTCGAACAGCAGCGACTCCGGCGTCTCGCCTGCTGACTGGTTGACGAAGACGTTGCTCTCGGGGGGCAGGACGTCGCACCGTCCGTGCTTTCTTCGGTGCGCGAAGAAGTCGCAGGTCACTCCACGGACGAACCAGGAGAAGGCGCCGGTCCCTGGCTCGAACTGGCCCTCCAACATCAGTTGGTAACCGCGGACGAGGGCCGCTTGGACCAGATCCTCCGCGAGGGCGACGTCAGGAAAGGCCAGTCGGACGGCCGCGCGCTTCAGGCCGGGCGCGACTTTCTTGGCGAGCGCCTCATATTGCTCGCGGGTCATTTGACGCCGGGCGACCCCGGTTGCGAGCGCGCTGTAACCGAGGAACATGGGGAACACCACCCTTTACTAAGTCCTGAGGGTCCCAGAAGTTCCAAACCGGATGGAACCGATAAAGGCTCCCAAATCTTGGTTGGGTGCGGCTATGCCGCAGAGGACACCAACATGAAAGTGCTTTCAACCCTTTCCGTTTTCGTTGCCGCCAGCGTCTCGATGGCCGACTTCCAGACCACTGTCATCGCGAGCGGGCTCGCGAGCCCGACGGGAATCGCCGTGAGCGGTGCCGGCGGTGGGACGACCGTCTACTTCACCCAGGTCCCCACGCCCGGTGTGCCAGGGAGCATGGGCGGCATGAACTCCGTCAACTTCCTGACCCGCACTTCGATGGGCGTCATCAGCATGGGGGAGCCTGAGCCCGTCAACCTCGCGCTCTCCAACCGAGGCGACCTCTATTGGACGTGCCGGACCGCCGGCGTGATCCTTGGAATGGATCATCGCACGCACGAAGTCGGACTGGTGCTTGGAGGGCTCGACATGCCGACCGGCATCGCGACATACAAGGACGAGCTGTTCTTCACCCAGCTTCCCACCCCCGGAGTCCCCGGCGGCATGAACACCGTCAACCGCTATGCCGACGGCGTGGTCACAACGCTGACGATGGGCGAGCCCGAGCCCACTGACATTGCCGTTGACAACCAAGGCACCGCCTACTGGACCTGCAAGTCGGCCGGCGTGATCCTGAAACGAACCCGCGATGGAGCGGTCAGCCTCGTGCGCGGCATGCTCGACAACCCGACGGGGATCGCGCTCGACAAGTCCGGCCGTTCCCTCTACTTCACCGAGGTCCCGACGCCGGGCATCCCCGGCTCGATGGGCGGGACGAACAAGGTCTGGCGCCACGACCTGCGGACCGGCGGGCTCGAGCTCGTTCACGCCGGCGACCCGGAGCCGAGGGACATCGCCGTCGCCGCGGACGGCGCGGTGTACTGGACCTGTACGAGCGCGGGCGTCATCGTCCGTGCGGCGCGGAACTGAGCCGAGCCGTTGACGCACGCTGACCGTGAGAGGGGGCGGGACGTCCCGCCCCCTCAGCGACTCAACCGCACGGCGGCACGGACCGATCGTGAGCAAGTCCGGCTAGAAGGGACTTCCGCCCGGCCCGCCCGTGCCTTGGGACCGCCCTTCCGTACGCCTGCCCGGAGCCCCCGCACCTTGGTACGGACCGTCCGTACGACCCTCCGGACCGCCCGTCCCTAGGTTCAAACGAACCGGAGGACCGTACGAACCGTGCGCTCCAGACTCATTTGAGCCTAGTGAGGATCGGTCCCGCTCCGAAAGAAGGCACTGGACGGGCCTCTGGGCCCAGGGACTCGCGATAACTGCACAAAAGAGAGTAGATTGCCGTCGGGGAGGGCGAGGCACGCAAGAATGGACTCTCGGAAGCACGGATTCACCCTCATCGAACTGCTCGTCGTCATCGCGATCATCGCCATCCTGGCGGCGATCCTGTTCCCTGTCTTCGCGCGGGCGAAGGAGTCGGCGAAACGAACGACGAACGTCAGCAACCTTCGGCAGATCGGCATGGCGGTGATGATGTACACGGGCGACAACGACGGCTCGTATCCGATGATGTCCTCGCCCTCGAGCGCCGCGCCGCGCACTCGCTGGCCGGACTACATCTACGCGTACGTCAAGAACGAGCCGATCTTCACGAGCCCGCTCGCGCCGGACGAGATGAAGAAGAAAGCGTTCGCGCACAACCCGAACGTGAAGTACGGCGGCTACGGATACAACTACCAATACTTCGGAAACTCGCGGTTCCCGTGGACCGCAAACGAGAGCCAGATCGATGCGCCCGCGCAGTCGCTGATCATCTCTGACACGCAAGGCGTGAGGAACGGCACGCAATTGACCGGAGGCGAGTACACGGTGGACCCTCCGCTGCCCAGTCTTCGCGGTAGTGGCAAACCGAGCGGATACTACGGCGGCGGCGCGGAGTGCGGCCCGGGCCCGACGGGGTGCCGCAGCCTGCCGGGCGTGTGGTACGCGCCCAAGACCTGCCTCACCTACGCCGACGGCCACGCGGGTGTGAAGGACCCTAAGGCGCTCGACGACTTCGACGGGAACGGCCAGCCGGACAACGGCTGGTTCAACGGTCGCGCCGACGCATCGCAGTTCTGAGGAAGCAGCCCTCATAAACGACGGCGCATTGACCCGTGTGACGGACTTTCGCGCAAACCGTCACGCGGGTCAACAGTCAGAGATTCTTGTTCATAGGACCGCCGCGTCCGCACACAAGACTCACTGTTACACATGAGACGCCGCGCCTTCACCCTGATCGAGCTCCTCGTCGTCATCGCGATCATCGCGATCCTTGCGGCGATCCTGTTTCCCGTCTTCGCCCAAGCCAAGATGATGGCGAAAAAGACGGTCACGATAAGCAACCTCAAGCAGGTCTCGCTCGCCTCAATGCTCTACATGGGCGACTACGACGACGTGACCATGCCGCTGTTCACCTTCAACCCGTTGGACACGACATATCCCACTTCCCAAGGGTTCCACTACTATCCGTTGCTCTTGCAGCCCTACGCGAAGAACGAGCAGATGTTCCTCTGTCCGCAGGACACGGAACAGGACCCGACGCAGGTGGACTCGCAGGGGCGGGGCCGGTTCGACAGGAGCAACTCGCTGCACCACTACCTGGTCGGTGCAAACCCGAGCTATGGATACAACTTTCGGTACTTGAACTCGGTCGCCGTCGGCTCGCTCTTCGGACAGCCATTCCCGCGCTATTCGGGAGTGTCTTCCACGAAGTTTGAGAACGTCGCGCAGACGATCATGCTCGCAGAGGCGACGATGAAGGACCTCGTCGTCCCGCCCGCTTCAGGAGGCGCCCCGATTCTGATCAAGACGGCGGTCGGGTACTCCCGCATCGAGCCGCCGTTCGCCGTGCCCGTACCCGCGCCGCTCGCACCGTACAACGGGTGGACCGGTACGTTCCCGAACGCTCGCTCGCAGGGACAGCTCTGGGGACGGTTCGACCCGAAGCGCGTCGCCTCGATGTGGCTGGACGGGCACGTATCGTATCCGCACATCCAAGGTCTGCGGGGCGCAGGCACGACGGAGCAGGAAGTCAACCGTCTCTGGAACGGTCGCGGCGAATAGGCGATGCCCGCGCCGGTCCACTACCTGCCGATCGTCACGACGGTGCTCTCTGCGCTGTTCCTCGCCGTGCTCCTGCGCGCAGCGAGGGAACGGCGCAGCGGGCCGCACCTTTTGTGGTGGGCCTTCGGCGTTTTCGCCTATGGACTGGGGACAGGGATCGAGAGCGCGATCACGCTGTTCGGCAACACGGTCGCGCTAAACAAGGCGTGGTACGTCGCGGGCGCGCTGCTCGGCGGGTATCCGCTCGCCCAGGGCGTCGTTTATCTGCTCCTCAAGCGAAGGACCGCGAACGTGCTGACGTTCGTGACCGTGCCGTTCATCGTCGCGGCCTCGGTGCTCGTGCTGATGAGCCCCGTTGACCTCGCCGCGCTCGACCCGGTGCGGCCGAGCGGAGCGATCCTCGCGTGGTCGTGGGTGCGCCTGCTCACGCCGTTCATCAATCTGTACGCATTCGCCTTCCTGGTAGGTGGGGCGATCGTGAGCGCGGTGCGGTATCGCAGACAAAGCGCCGGGGCCGTGTTCGTGCGCGGCAACGTCCTTATCGCTATTGGCGGCGTGCTTCCCGGTTTTGGCGGCGCAATGGCGAAGGCTGGCCATGTCGAGTACCTCTATGTCGGGGAGATGGTGGGGCTCTGTCTGATCTGGCTCGGTTACACGCTCATCGCCCGGCACAACGCCGTCCGAAGCGCGGGCGGAGTCAAGACCGAACTGGCGACTGCAGAATCCGAGTAGCATAGGCGAGACCATGAAACGGGCCGCCCTCCTCATCAGCTTGGCCGCGATCGGGGCGATCGCCGCCACCCAGACCTCGCCCAGGCAGCAGTTCGGTCAGGACCTCGGCGCGGACTACTTCCTCGCCAACTACCAGCAGCTCACCGAGTACTGGAAGAAGCTCGACCGCGAGTCCGACCGCTTTACCGTCGTCAGCATCGGCAAGACCGCCGAGGGGCGCGACCAGTACATGGCGATCGTCACCGACCCCGCCAACCACCGCGACCTGGCGCGATACAAGGACATCGCGAAACGGCTGGCGAAGGCCGACGGGCTGACTACCGAGCAAGCGAGAGATCTCGCCCGCGACGGCAAGTCGGTTGTGTGGATTGACGGCGGGCTTCACGCAAGCGAGGTGCTGTGCGCGCAGGCGCTGATGGAGATGGGATGGCAACTCGTCAGCCGCAACGACGACGAGACGAAGCGCATCCTACGAGACGTCATCGTGCTGCTCGTCCACGCGAACCCCGACGGGCACGACCTGCTCGCGGACTGGTACATGCGCAAACCGGTCGAGACCGAGCGCAGCACGGGCGGCGTTCCGAGGCTCTACCAAAAGTACATCGGTCACGACAACAACCGCGACTTCTTCATGTCCGCGATGCCCGAGACCGAGAACATGAACCGCACGATGTACCGCGAGTGGTTCCCGCAGATCATGTACAACCACCACCAGACCGGCCCCGCCGGGACGGTGATGTTCGCGCCGCCGTTCCGCGACCCGTTCCCTTATGAAGTTGACCCCTTGGCGCGCACGGGACTGGAGATGGTCGGCGCGGTGATGCACAACCGATTCATCGCCGAGGACAAGCGCGGCGTGACGATGCGCAGCGGCGCGGGCTACTCGGCGTGGTGGAACGGCGGCCTGCGCACCACCGCGTACTACCACAACATGATCGGCATCCTCACAGAGACGATCGGCTCGCCCACCCCCATGCGCATCCCGTTCATCGCCGGGCGACAGATGCCGAGCGCGGACCTGCCCAAGCCGATCGATCCGCAGGAGTGGCACTTCCGACAGAGCGTGGACTATTCGATCACGGCGAACTACGCGATCCTCGACTACGCCTCGCGCTTCCGCGAGACGATCCTCTTCAACATCTGGCGCATGGGCATGAACTCGATCGAGCGCGGCAGCACCGACACATGGACGCCAAACCCGCGCAAGATCACCGCAGCGCGGTCAATCGCAGACCTGCGCAAACCAGAAGAGCGCGACGCGCGCGCGTTCGTCATCCCGTCCGACCAGCCCGACTTCGGCACGGCGACCAAGTTTGTGCACGCGCTGATCGAGACGGGCATTGACGTACAGCGCGCCGACCGCTCCTTCACGATCAATGGCAAGCAGTACCCGAGCGGCAGTTACATCGTGCGGATGGACCAGGCGTTCCGCCCGCACGTCTACAGCATGTTCGAGCCGCAGGTCCACCCGGACGACATCCGCTTTCCCGGCGCGGCGCCGACCGCGCCCTACGACAGCGCGGGATGGACCCTCGCCTACTCGATGGGCGTGCAGTTCGACCGCGTCCTTGATCCGTTCGACGCGACGTTCCCAGTCCTCACCGACCACCCGACGCCGAACCTCACCACGACGCTCAGCGCAAGCGCGGCGGGCTACTTCATTGATGGCCGAGTCAATGACGCATTCACTGCTGCAAACCGCGTGCGCAATGCGGGCGTCGGCACGTACCGTGTGATCGATGGACCGGACAGAGGGTCATTCTTCGTCACCGCCGCGCCTGCATCCAAGCGCATTCTCGAAGAAATGGCACGCACACACGGTGTGCGCTCGAAGAGCGCACCGGCGGTGCCGGAGGGCCTCCAGCCCCTCCCCACTCCACGCATCGCGCTGCTCGACACATACGGCGGCTCGATGTCGAGCGGTTGGACGCGCTGGCTGCTCGAGCAGTTCGAGTTCTCGTTCAACGTCGTTTACCCGCCGGACATTGACAACGGAAACCTGAAGGACTACGACGTGCTCATCCTCGTTGACGGGATGGGCTTCGGAGGCGGAGGCAACAACAACGCGCGCAACGACACGACGATCCCTGAAGTGTGGCGAAACCGCATGGGCTCACTGACGAGCGCAACATCTCTGCCCAAGGTCAAGGAGTTCGCCGAAGGCGGCGGCACTGTCATCGCCATCGGCAGCGCTACGCGCGTCGCCCAACAGCTCGGGCTAGCTGTCGCCAACCACCTGACCGAGACAGTTGACGGCCAGACGCGCAACCTCTCGCGCGAGAAGTTCTACGTCCCCGGCTCCGTCCTGCGCGTGAAAGTTGACACTACGCACCCCCTCGCGATGGGCATGCCCGAGTACGTTGACGTCATCTTCGACAACAGCCCGGTCTTCGCGCCCAACACCGAACAAGGGCCCATCGCCTGGTTCGACAGCGAAACGCCGCTACGCAGCGGCTGGGCGTGGGGGCAAGCGGCGCTCAACGACGGCGTTGCGGCGGTGGAGCTCCCTCTCGGCCAAGGGCGCGTCGTGCTCTTCGGCCCCGAGGTCGCGTTCCGCGCACAGCCGCACGGGACTTTCAAGCTGCTCTTCAACGCGCTGCAAGTGCGCAAAGTAGACGTGGACTAGAGCAGCCGCTTAAACTCGTCTACGCTGAGCCCGGCGCCGCGTATCACCGCGCGCAACGTCCCAGCGTCTAGTTCGCGGTGATCAGGAATCGTCACGGCCGCGAACGGTTCTTTGCGAACGAGCGTGACGTGGCTCCCCTTTTGCCGATCGAACACGAACCCTACTGCCTCGAGGGCTCTGCGGCATTCGCGGCCAGAGATGCGAGGTAGGTGACTCACACCGCTATGAGTTTGGCGTCGAAGCGCTCGGGAGGAATCGGTTGGCTGTGCGCGCGCAGCGCCTCAACATGGAGATCAATCGCCTCGCGGATGTTGGCAATTGCCTCCTCGAGCGTCGCACCCTGGCTAACACAGCCTGGGAGGCTCGGCACTTCAGCGACCCACAGGCCACTGTCGCCCTGATACACCAGCGCTTGTCGCATTTGGCTTAATTGTAGCGCAGGCTAGAGTTCCATAGGGCCGAGCCAGCCCCACAGGACGGCCGGAGCGGTCCTCATTGCCGCTCCGGCCGTCAACTCTCTCAGTTCATGAGGGGCGCGTCAGACGATCGAGAACCACAGGTGGGCCTTGTCGCCATCGTGCCATCCGCGCGTGTAGAAGGAGTCGCCCTTCCAGCCGTTCACGTCGCCCGTGACCATTCCGGTGCCCGGGATGTACGTGAAGACCAAGTCCTTCTTGTCCTTCGCTCGGCTGATGTCAACGTGGTCGTCACCGCTCTCTAGGCCGCCGTCGTCATCCATGATGCGGATGCGTACAACGGCCTTGTCAACGAGCGCCGGCAACGGGATCTCCCATCCCGGTCGGCCGTCGTCCATCGCCATGACACGAGTCTTGTACTCGATGTCGTTGACGGTGACCAGCGCGAAGAAGTCCGCGCGGTCGGCTTGGAGGATGTTCGCGTCGAGGTTGTCAATCGCTTTGATCCTCTCGATCACGATCTTCGGCGAGTCCGCTTCGCCCATCACTTCCATTGGAAGGCGCGCGATGTCCGGCTTCGTCGGATCGTAGGCGACTGCTACAGAACCTATTCCTACAGCGGTCGCAATTGCTAAGGTCATAGTCTTTGTCAGCATGCCTGTCCTGACCCCACCACACACTGCGGTGTTTCCAGGTCCCAGTTCCACATCAGCGTCGTGCGAACCTGTCCCATCTGTTGAAAGGTCCCACCGTGAACCTGCAAGGGCACTTGGCCTAAAGGTCCCGTCGCAGAACGCACGCATCCTGGCGTGCCGTCGCAAAGTTAGGCCGTCAGCGAACGACCTGGAAGGACAAGATGAAAGTTGACGCGATCATGACAAAGGACGTCGCCTTCTGTAAAGGCAACACAAGATTGGACGAGGTGGCCAGGCTCATGGCCACGTACGACTGTAGCGCCATTCCCGTCGTCGAGGACGAAAAGAGCCGGAGGGTGGTCGGGATCCTTACTGAAGGCGACATCGTGCGGCGCACGCTCGCCGTTGGGAAGAACCCTGCAGGGCTTACCGCCGCCGCGTGCATGACTCCTGACGTTTTCACTGCACAAAGAGACAGCGAGATCGAGGACTGCCTGCAAACCATGGAGCTGCACCACGTCCGAAGACTGCCCGTGATTGACGACAAGCGCGCCTGCTGCGGCATCGTCACGTTGACGAACATCGCCGAGTTCCTGCCTGCGCCGATGGTCGGCGAAGTCGTGAAGGAGATCACTGGGCCAAATTGGCGGCACGACGGCACCACTTTCGGCAAGCAGAATGGGACTTCGACGAAGCCGCGAGGCGGCGCGAGGCTCGACCGCCGGGCGACAAAGATGCCGTACCTGAGCATCAACGTCCTGCCGGACGACGTGAAGCGACTGCTCCCGCGCAGCGCGCAAGAGGCGTACCTCGAGGCCTACAACAGCGCGCTGAGCGAGATGGAGGAGACCTCCAAGGGTCCGGAATCGCCAGAGGCCGCGCAGAAGTCGGCGAACGAGGTCGCTTGGGCCTACGTGAAGCAACAGTATCAACTACAGGGCAAAAAGTGGGTCCAGAAGAGCCCCAAGACGCGCCAAGCGTAGCGGCGATCTTTGGGAGTGCGCGTTCGCGCACTCCCAAACTACTTCGCCTTCGGCATGACAGAGGCGTCCCCGATGACGACTGTCGCCTTCCCGCTCTCTACCGCCTGCAGCAGTCGCAGTTGCGCTAGCGCCGGCTGCTCGTCTAGCATTCGCGCGGTGTTTGCGAGAGAGCGCATCGTCGCGGCTTCTGCGCGGGCACGCTCCAACGCGGCACGACCCTCGTACTGCGCCTTGACAGTGTCCGCCATTGCTGACTTGATGCCGCCCCCGAGGACCACGTCTCGGACGGCGATGCCGTGGACAACGAGCCCAAGGCCCAACGCCTTGGGTTGAACGGACTCGGTGATCGGCGTTGCGATCTGGGCGCGGCTCTCGACAAACTCTTCGACATTGAGCGATGCGACCGCCTCACGGAGTGCGACTTGCACGGCCTCGTGCAACTCCGTGGTCCCATCCAGGAACTTCGTCTTGAAAACGAGCGGATCACCAACACTGAACCGCACGATCAGTGACACCTTGAGCGGCACGCCGTCCTTGGTCGCGATCTCCTGGTTGCCGATCACTTTCGAAGTGGCCCGCATGTCAACAGTGTCAACCTTGTATCCCGTGCCGAAACAACGGTGTCGGCCAGCCTCGAGCACGCGCAAGAACTTCCCGTGCCGATACAGGAGCCCGCGCTGAGTCTCGTACACGGTCGCGGTGTGCACCGCGACGTTGGCAACGGTCCAAATGACGATCACGGCGATTGCGCCGAGTGCGATGTAGAACGCTTCGTTCACTCTCTGTTCCCTCTCGTTCCGTTTGGGCGCACGGGAGCCGATCGGACCGTACTACCGGAGGCCCGAAGCCCGCATGGGCTGCACTGTCCTTGCCCGAAGGCTGACCGGCCGCCGCACGCCTTTGATTGTCACCGTATCCGGGTGGACTTCACCTGAAGAAGATGCGGGACTCGAACCCGCTTTTGCACCGACCCACGCGGCTTGCTTCCCTACGGTCTGCGCGCCGCTTCACGGTACGAGGAGAATCGTAGCACAACGGTTCGCCCGATTCGCGTGTTCGACCTGCAAGTGCTCCTGGGGCGCAGGTCTACGTTCCTCGTCCCTCTCGCCGATCACGGATCTTCTTCTCGTACCCCCGCTCGCTCGGCTCGTAATACGGCGTAGCGAGGTCGGCGCCATCCGGCAGGTAAGACTTCGCGACGAACGCGCCGGGAAAGTCGTGCGGGTACTCGTACCCCTCGCTGTGCCCCATCTCCTTCAGCCCGGAGTGCGGCGCGTTTCGCAAGTGAAGGGGCACAGGCTGCACGGGTTTGTCCTTCACGTCCGCAAGGGCGTGCTCGATCGCGAGATACGACTTGTTCGACTTCGGCGCCTCCGCAAGGAACGTCACGACCTGCCCGAGCACGATCCGCGCCTCCGGCATCCCGATCCGCTCGACCGCCGTCAGCGCAGATACCGCCATCGTCAGGGCCAGAGGTTCCGCGTTGCCGATGTCCTCGCTCGCCAGAACGATCATCCGACGCACGATGAACCGCGGGTCCTCGCCCGCGTCCAGCATCCGCGCCAGATAGTGCAGCGCAGCGTCAGAGTTCGAACCGCGCATGGATTTGATGAACGCGCTGATCGTGTCGAAGTGGTAGTCGCCCTGCCGGTCGTAGCGCACAGCCTGCCGCTGCAAGACCTGCTCGACAAGCTCCAACGTGATCTCGCCCTTCAACGGAGCAAGAAGGGATGCAGATTCCAACGCGTTCAAGGCGAGTCGCGCGTCGCCGTTCGCAGTCGTCACCAAGTGCAGAACGGCCTCGTCCGTGACCGTCAAAGACCGAGCGCCGAGCCCGCGCTCGACGTCGCTCAGTGCGCGCATCACCAGCGCCGTGATGTCCGCCGCTTCCAGCGGCTTCATGGGCAGCACGCGCGCACGCGAAAGAAGCGCGGAGTTCAGGACGAAGAACGGGTTCTCGGTCGTCGCGCCGACGAGCTGCAGCGTCCCGTCTTCCAAGTATCCCAGGAGCGCGTCCTGCTGCGACTTGTTGAAGTGGTGCACTTCGTCCAACAGCAAAACGGTCGGCTTCTGTTCGAACGACAGCCGGTCCCGGGCAGCTGCGGCGATCTTGCGCACGTCCGCGACGCCGGCGGTCACCGCGCTCGTCGCCTCCAAGTGCGCGTCCATGTGCCGAGCGATGATGTAGGCGAGAGTCGTCTTTCCGCACCCAGGCGGCGCCCACAGCACCACGCTTCCGAGCTTCCCTTCCTCGATCGCCTGCCGGACCGGCATCCCCGGCGCGAGCAAGTGCTGCTGCCCGACGAACTCATCCAGCGTGCGCGGCCGCATCCGCGACGCGAGCGGCAGCACGCCCGGTGGACTGCTTGCTTGGAAGAGGTCGCTCGCCATAACGATATGCTACTTGCAATGTGGCACGCGGTGCGGGGCTGCCACCGCGCTCATTCGTCGGAGCTGAGCGTCCAAGAGCGTTCTGGCTCTTCGGACGTGCCTGATTGCTCTCCCACGTCCTCTAGCTCGGAGACGTCTGCGACCTCCGCCGCCTCGCCCGTCCACTCCGCCTTCGGCGACACCTGCAGCACTCGACCGAGCACGCCATTGATGAACGAACCGCTGTCCGCCCCGCCGAAGCGCTTCGCCAGCTCCACCGCCTCAGTGATCGTAACCTTCGGCGGGATCTCCCGCATCCCCCACAGCTCGAACACCGCGAGCCGCAGCACCAACCGGTCAACGAGCGCCAAGCGGTCCGGCGTCCAGCCGGACTTCAGGAAGGGCGAATACCGCGCGTCAATCTCGCTCACGCCCGTCACAGTGCCCACGCCGAGCTCGCGCACGAACGCAGCGGCCTCGGGTGAAAAGGTGCGACGCCCAAGCGCCTCGGTGACCGCCGCGTCAATCGAACTGCCCCCACACACGCACTGGTACACGGCCTGGAAGGCCGCTTCGCGCGCGGCGCGGCGGGACTTGACGATCTCAGACAACGGCCAGGGGCTCTTCCTCCGGCGGCCCCGCCAAGAACCGTCCGACGAAAGACGTGTCCACGTCGCCCGAAACAAATTCGTCGCTCGCGCACAACCGCCGAAGGAACGGGATGTTCGTCTTGATCCCTTCGACGTTGAACTCGCGCAGAGCGGCCTGCAGGCGGTTCACAGCCTCCGCGCGGTCCTCGCCGCTCACGATCAGCTTTGCGATCATCGGGTCGTAGTACGGCGAGATCGTGTATCCCGCGTAGACGTGCGTGTCCAGCCGGACGCCGTTGAAGCCCGGCGGCTCCCAGCGCGTGATCTTTCCAGAAGAAGGAGCAAAGTCCGTGTCCGGGTCCTGCGCCGTGATGCGCGCCTCGATCGCATGGCCCTTCAGCTGCACGTCCTTCTGTCCAAAGTCGAGCGCCTCGCCCGCCGCGATCCGCAACTGCCAGCGGACGAGGTCGAGCCCAGTCACGACCTCGGTCACCGGGTGCTCGACCTGGATGCGCGTGTTCATTTCGAGGAAGTAGAACGCGCCCGTGTCGTCATAGAGAAACTCGACCGTCCCCGCGTTCGTGTAGCCGACCGAGGACGCGACCCGAACCGCCGCTTCTCCGATCCTCCGCCGCGCAGCGGGGTCCAGCACGACCGAAGGCGCCTCTTCCACGATCTTCTGGTGACGCAGGTTCTGCACCGAGCACTCGCGCTCGCCGAGGTAAACCATGTTCCCGCGCTCGTCGCCGAGCACCTGCACTTCGACGTGCCGCGGTTTGACGACGAACTTCTCAACCAGCATCTCGCCCGATCCGAACGACGCCTGCGCCTCCGCGACCGCGGTCTTCCAAAGCCCGCCGATGTCGGCCGATGCGTCCACGCGCCGGATCCCGCGCCCACCGCCGCCGGCGACCGCCTTGAGCAAGATCGGGTATCCGATGTCCTCCGCTACGCGCGCGGCCTCTGCCTCGTTCACGACGCTATTGACCGAACCTGGAACGACCGGGCAGTCGGCGTCAATCGCCGCCTTCTTCGCCATCGCCTTGTCGCCCATCGCGCGGATCGCCTCCACTGGCGGGCCGATGAACTTCACGCCCATCTCCCCGAGCGCCTCGGCGAACCGCGCGTTCTCGCTGTAATAGCCGTATCCTGGGTGGACCGCGTCCGCGCCGCTGATCTCCGTCGCCATCAGGACGTTCGCGAGGTTCAGATAGCTGTCTGTGTTCGATGCCTCGCCGATGCAGATCGCCTGGCCAGCCAAGTGGACGTGCCGCGAGTCGGCGTCCACGCGCGAATAGACGGCCACGGTCTCGATTCCGAGCTCATGGCACGCACGGATCACGCGGCACGCGATCTCGCCGCGGTTGGCGATCAGGACTTTCTTGAACATCAATAGTCTTCGTGTCCCTCGTGAAGGCAGGTGACCTCTCCCGTCGCGGCGTCGTATTCGTAGTTCTGCTTGTCGATCGGGCAGCGGTCATACCCCGTCGGCAAGCCGGCAACTTCGCTCAGCGTCGCCGGGCGCGTCTCGTCAACAGGGTCCGTCGCAAGACCGACCAACTGCCGCACCTGCTCCAACTGCGTCTTGCAGGCGCGATCTTCCGCCGCATAGCGCGCCTGCCCGACGAGCGTCTTGCCCAGGCCGTCCTCGCGCCCCTCCTTCTTTCCGCCCATCATCCCAAACCCGCCAGTGACGAAAAACACGACCGCAAAAGCGACGACAGCCATTGCGATCATCACGCCCATCAGGGACTCGCCTGCTTGAAGCCTCTTCATCGCTTACCTCTTTAGGACCAGGATCCTCTGTCCGAACTCCACCGACTCGCCGTCCGAGACGCAGACCTCCGTGACCTCGCCCCCCTCCTTCGCCGCAACGTCGTTCGCCAGCCCCAGCGCCACGACCTCCCCGACCTTGTCGCCCTCCAACACCTTGTCGCCGGCCTGGATCGGGGGCTCGAGCGCACGGAAAAAGCCGACCGCAGGAGACGGGACCGTCAGGTCCGGAGCGCGGGCCGGGGCAGCCTCGGACTGCTCCGGGTCCGCCTCGTCCTCGACCTCCAGGCTCGGGGCGGCCGACAGCACCGCGCTGAACCTGTCCTCGCCAGCCCTGATCCTCACCTGCTTGTAGCCCTTGGCCTGAGCCGTGAGGATCGCGTGGCGGATTTGACCAGAATCGAGCCCAGACATCAGACACATTGTACCAACGGGGCAAGCAACCCGTCGCCCAAGCCGATTTGAACCTAAGCCCTGGTATTCCTACTCGGCCTCCTTCCGCCAACCCGGTGGAATAACCATGTGGCGACGCTGAGGGCGGCGCCAAGGAGCGGGACGGGATGACGGAGTCAGTGTCGAGCGGAGCGTTTTTGAAGCAGCCAAGCCCTGTCGCGCCTGCCCTGAGGGAACAGCAGGCGCTAGACCTCATGATCGGGCTCGCTGAAATCCAGGTCGTGAGCGGTCTCGCAAAGTTCACCTTCGCCGGGCTCGGTAGCTGCGTCGGAGTCTGCGTGCTCGACCCTGAAGCCAACGTCGCCGGGGCGGTCCACATCATGCTTCCCAAATCTCTCAGCGGCACGGCGAGCGACATGCTCGGAAAGTTCGCAGACACCGGGATCGAAGAGCTCGTCCGACTGATGCTCGCCGCCGGCGCCGACGTCTCGCGCATGCAGGTCGCATACGCGGGCGGCGCCAACGTCGGCGACATCGGGGGCAGGACCTCCGCCTGCGACCTCGGGTCGCGAAACCTCGAAACGATCACCCACGTCTTGGCAGACCTACGGCTCCCGGTCAAGGCGACCGACGCCGGCGGCACGACCGGCCGCACGCTTCGCATGTCGTCACAGACCGGCGACGTCCTCGTCCGGACGATCCGTATGGGAGAGGCCAAGCTCTGCAGCCTGCGGAGCTAGGAGAAACCAATGTCGAAACCGAACAGCATCACGCTCGAAGACATCGTCAGCAGAACAAGCGACCTGCCCACCTTCTCCGCTGCGGCGCTCGAAGTCATGCGCATGGCGGACTCCTCGACGAGCCGCGCTCAGGACATCGCGCGCATCGTCTCGCAAGACCAGGCGATGAGCGTCCGAGTCCTGCGACTCGCCAACAGCGCGTTCTACGGAATGTCGCGCAAAGTTTCGAGCCTCCCAGAGGCCGTCGTCGTCCTCGGAATGCGCACGGTCAAGAACCTAGCCATGGTCGCCGCCACCTACCCCTGGATGAGCAAGCCGCTCAAGGGCTACGACCTCGCACCGATGCAGATGTGGCACCACTCCTTCGGGACCGCGCTCGCCGCGCAGACGCTCGCGGCGCGAACGCGCAAGTGCGACGACCAGCTCGCCTTCACCTCCGGGCTCCTGCACGACGTCGGCAAGGTCGCACTCAGCCTGTGGATCGGCGAGAAGCTCAAGGCGATCGTCTACTACGCCGAGCGCGAGGGCATGCCGTTCGACGAAGCCGAACGGCGCATCCTCGGCTACGACCACACGGAAGTCGGTGAGCACCTCGGCAAGAACTGGAACCTGCCAGAGGAAGTCCTCCTCGGCATCCGCTGGCACCACGAGCCGGAATCGTGCGAGCCGTACCACCCCGTCGCCGACTGCGTCCACCTCGGCAGCACGATCTCGATGGCGATGGGCATCGGCCTCGGCGGCGACGGCCTGCACTACACTTTTTCTGAAGGCTGCTATTCGCGGCTCGGTCTCCGTCCGGACGACACGGACTCGATCAGCGCGGACTACGTGGACGCGTTCAAGAAGTACGAGACCATGTTCGCCGCGATGGCAGCGGCATAAAAAACCCTCTCCCTTCGCACCAGGAAGAGGGTCCGGTCAATGGGCGCTAGCCCTCCAAGGGTTCACCCAGCACCCGGCACCATCCCTGCCCCCGATAAAACTCGAAGACAGAGATGCCAGGCACCTCGGCGGCGGCCCAGAGCAGGTGCTCCTCCGCCCAGCGGCACACGATGAATCCGCGGACCCGCTGGCCCTCCTTCGCCAGCCCCCGTCGGATCGCCACCATGTAGCCGAGCAGCTGCCCAAGCACCGACGGCAGACCGCGGTTGCTCTTGAGCTCGATCACAACGAGCCCTCCCTTGCGGTCCACCGCCAAGATGTCCATCCGCAGCGTGCCGATCTGGTAGTTGATCCCCCACTTGCCTTTGCCTTCGTACAGCTTCAGGCCGGGTTCCAGAAGCTCGAGGTGCTCGACCAGGTACCGCTCCAAGTCCGATTCGAACCGGAACGGCGTCACGGCCACCTCCTGAGGCTTCTTCGCACTAGGCAACTTCAAGCCCCTGGCGCGCCAGTCCGCGCCCCTTTGTCGTTTGTGTTTGTCATTTTCATATGTTTCGGCCCCTTAGGCCGTCCGCACGCTGTTGTTGGGAGTTGAGGCGGACTTAGGTTCAAACGAACCCGCCGCCACCCTCCCTTCCGCGTGCTTCACCTGACATAATACCAAACACTTGCCACTCTGTCAACTCTTTTTTCCGCCACTTCTTCAGCCCTCAGCCCTCAGCCCTTACCCCTGCACCCGCCGCGACCCCGCCGACCCCGCCGACCCCGCCGATCCCGCCGTTCCCTGTTCCCGGCCCCTGGCCCTCGGCCCTCACACCCCCCTGCTCCCTCCGAGGCTAGAATCGGACATGGCCAGACGGGCGAAGATCAAGCCGGAGGCGATCGTGGTGGCTTACGCTTTGAGCCGTCTCGGCCCGAGGCTGTTCGCCGAGTTTGGCTGGAAGACTTGGGGCCAAGCCTTCGCGGCGACGAGCAACGCCCTCGACGAAGGCCACAGCAGCATCCGCCTCCTGCGCGACGAGTTCGACCCGTTTTTCGACAACGGCCGCCAAGGCTGGTGGAAACGCCCGCCGCACGACAGCCGCGTCGCCGTGTACGTCGAGTTCGCAGGCATGAGCGACGAGGCGCTCGTGGAGACGGTGCGGCGCATCCTCGCACACGACGTCGCGCCTTTGCAAGAAGTGCTGGCGGTGGTGGACGCGCCGGTCTCGCGCGTCGCAGGCGTGGCGGAGCGCCTCTTGACCGGGCGGCTGGCAGAAGAACACTTCATGCGTTCTTGCAAAGCGATCGTTGACGTCGCGCCTTCGCGCTTGGTGGACATGCGGCAGTCCGCGTGCGGGTTCGACTTCGGTGTCTCTGCGATGCCGGGAGTGGCGATCGAAGTGAAAGGGCTGAAGCGCGCGCGCGGCGACGTGCTGTTTACGGACCGAGAATGGTCAGAGGCGCTGGTGCGGCGCGGCGACTACTGGCTCGTGGTAGTCGGCTGCCTCCCAGACTCTCCCCGCGGCAGCGTAACCCGCGACCCCTCCACGGTGCTCTCCGCCCGCTGCCGCATCGTCCCGTCGTCACGGACTGAGTGGACAGCGACGGTGGCGATTTAGGGTTGCTCAGGCGCTACGTCGGATAGACTGGACCCATGAGAATTGACAAGCCAAACGGCGTGTGCTGGTGCGGTTGTGGCAAGCCGACAGGCAAGGGTGCCTACTTTGTGTCCGGACACGACAAGAAGGCAGAGTCCGCCGTGATGCAGATCCGTTATGGTGGAGTAGCAGAGATGCTCGTCCATCACGGGTTCGGCCCGGGCGGGCTGAACTTACATGACGAGCATGCGAAGTGGAAGGCAGCCGGAGGCAAGCCCCGTTAGTCAGGATGCGGCTGTCCTGCGGGGGCCATCCAGTAGTCTGCCCCGCCCGCCGCCCGCTCGTCGTGCCCAACCCGCCCGAGTTGCGCCAGCTCCGCTCCCACTTCCGCAACGACGAACAACCCGTCGAAGACTGGTCCGACACCGTCTCCGTCACCACCTTGAACCAATCAGCCGGCGACCACCCACCTCGGCCCCGCCGCACTGGGAGTGGTCCCTCGTTGCATGAGGTTGCAAACGCCGAATGTTCAGACTTCCAGAAGGATGCCCTGGCCATTAGTCTCTCGTTCCAAACAGTGATGTTCCATGGCTGGCAAGGGCAGTGGTAGGCGATCGAGCGATCGAGGCTCGACCTTAATAGCGCCGTCACCGTAAGACTTGCCGACGCGAGCGAGGTTGGCGACGGTACGAGGATCCGCAAGGACGGATGCCAAGCGCTCCACGAATTCCGGGTCGTCATGTTTAGGATATACACAAAGAAAGCCCGTCAAGGGAACCACTCCAGCACGATTTCGAATGAACCTTGCGCTGCGCCGACCCAAGTATGCGAAAAGGAAGGCTGGCGGTTTCCGCACTTCCATCTTGTACCATGGATTCCGTTGCATTATGAGGATGCGGCCCGCCACACCTCTTGACTTGCCTTCCTCAAGATACTCTCGAACAGCGTCTGGAAAGTCCCGGAGAGCACGCCCATCTGGTGCGAATAGCAGATTTGGCCGGCCGGCACTTTCTAGTTCTTGCAATGTTTCAGTCGTGACTTCATCTCCGTCACCAATGAGGTCACGTGTACGGCCAATTGCCGGCAGCAAGAACTCATCCGGAATCCCCAGATCCGTTGCGCGCGCGCGTGTCATGAAAAAGAAGTCGTTGTCTCCGGTCGCGATCCCACGCATCACCCTCGCATAGTCTGCGAGAATCGCCCCCTTGTGCGGTTGCTGAGGCGGGCGGGAGAGACCAGTCGCAAGCCCTTCGGCGATTGTCCGACGATGGACTTCCAGCGTTGGGCTTTCTAGCCGAAAACTGGCGTGAACGCACCTAATGAGGTCATCGGTCTCCGGGACTAGGCATCGAATCCATGAAAAGTCCGGTTCCGGGGCCGCGTTCCGGATCATGAAGACAACGGCGTTTGTATCCACGCCGGGAAAAGGCGTTGCGGCTGGCGCAAATGCTATTACAGCTTCGAGGCGGTAAGTCCTCGTAATCCAACGCCAAAGCGGCGCCGAGAACACACCCTCCGCAGTATCAGCCGGCATGATGAACGCCAGTCTGCCATCTGGTGCAAGCCGAGTGAGCGCGCAAAGGAGAAAGTAGATGTGGTATCCAGCGCGCCCGTCGAGTGCGGTACCGGTCAGGGCCCGTCCATACTCTCTCAGCAGCGCCTTAGTCTCCGGTGGGATACGATGGTGGCGGATATAGGGCGGATTGGCAACGATCGCCGATACGCGCTCTTCTGGCGGGACGCCACTTCTAACCTCGCTTGTGACCACTCGGGTCCCGATCGTGTCGCGCAAGAAGTCGGCAATGCGCACGGCACTAAGGTCTGCCGCAGTTAAACCATTGAGTTCTGCTCTCTTGAGAACCATAGCGTCAATCTCGGTGCCTCGGAGGTCAATTTCACGGCCCAAGTCATTTGCGACGACCTTAACCGCTCGGAAGAAAGCACCTTCTCCAACTGCAGGATCAAAAACTGTATTGCTGCCACCGCCTAGCGAGTAATGAACCATTGCCTTTGCAACCCAATCGGGTGTCCAAAACTGACCCTTCTCACGAAGGGCCTCGCGCGCAGCCCCAGACGCCGGGAGCTTCTGGTGTCGAGTTCGCTTCGCCCTTGTCATCTTCGCATACCTCTCAAGACAACCAGAGCTTCGGGGCTTATCTCAAGCTTTCCCCCCTCGAATGCGACGAAGGGCAGGATGTGCCCGTTCTTGTCGGTGATCACCCTTGCGTTCAGCTTTGGCTCCTCAATGGCGACTCCTAGAGAGTAGGCATAGTGGTAATAGAACTTATAGATCGACTTTCTTGTTGTTGCTCCGCCTGGCGCCTGGAACACCTGGACGTTCGCTACTATGTCGCCGTCCTTGACTAATTCCGACGCTCGATCCAGCGACAAACCGAACGCGATGTCGTAGAAGCTGTGCCAGACATGAATTGGCACTCCGGCCTGAGCTTGCCAGTCATCGAGCCGCCCTAGATCCTCTTCCTTAATGATAACCGTGGGCAACACAGCGGCCTTCCTCATTCCTAGCCTTCCGGAGAGCCTCCTCTGCGGCGTCATTGCAACTCCATAGTCGGGCATGAGTTGCGCCTCCCACAGGCTGTTTTCGCATTCAACAGCGATTAGAGCGCGCCGAAGCAATTCTTGAATCGGCGCTTCGTCTTCGCGCAAGAACGGCAACTCCCCAACGCCCCCTACTTGTTCAATAATCCGTTCCACCGCTGCTTGCTCTGACTGCTGGAAGACAAGCAAATCAGGTCTCTTCAGGTTTCCCAGACCCGCTGCGTCCAAACGTTCGAAGTACAACTCATACGCTTTCACGTCGTCGTCAGGAGCTGTACCGCTTGGCCCATACGCGCAGCAAAAAAAATCCCTTGTGTCGTTTACTGCTTCCGTTAGACGTTCTTCACTCCAAACGCCTTGCGACCACCGCATTAGGAAGTCGCTCCCGCGCAACCGACGCGGATTCAGCCAAAATTCGGCCCACGGCGCGGGCTCGCAGCCCCGTAATTCGAATTCGATCTCTTCAGAGGCGACACTAAGTACCCGCTCAAAACTGTGCTCTAGGGGCCGCGCGTGAGGAGTAGGCGACATCTAGTTTAGGCTACCTCTTACTGCGCAGTGGCCGGGGAATCCGGGTGGCTTGCCCGGCCCAACCGGACAAACCGCCGCCGGTCGTCGGACTCGAGGGACACGGGCCGCTCCTCGCGACCGGCCCTCAGGCCTTCGGCCTCCTTTCTTGCAGCGCCCTGATCAAGAAGTATGGGACCAGGGCCGCGGCCAAGATGCCGACAACCATCAGTACCATGGCTTCGTTCTGCCGCGCCTCGACGCTGTCGAACCTCCACGGGCGGATCGCCTCGACAAGCTCCCCGACCGGGGCAAGTATCAGCAGAAAGACGACCACTCCGACCACCGCGCCCATCACTCGGTATACGTGTTTCACGGCCGACTCCTGCCAGGCGGTCCGGCTCGACGCCACCGCCTAGCGACTGTATTGTAAGTCACTTTCTGGCGCGCTGTGTTGCAACCCCTGGAACGGGGGGCGGGCCGACCGACCGACGCACGAACACGGACGCCAGCACGCCCGTTGAGACAAGTCCCAACAACAGCCCGCTCGCCAAGAGCTTCTCATCGCGCAGGAACGCATCAATCACAAACCCACCCCTGACGGCGGCGAACGCCCACCCAGCGAACCCCAGCACTCCGAGCAGCGCCGCAGCACCGGTCATCCGTCGAGGCAGCAACACCCCGACGACCGGTAGCACGTACAGCGGGCAGAACGGGAACAGGACGCTGACGAACATCCAGCCATAGATCACGCCGAACAGCTCGGCCCCGTATGCAATTGGCAAGAACAGGGAGGCAGACAACAGGACCACGGCCCCCCTCACGATCCAAGCTTCCCACCTTTCGCTCACTACGGCCCTATTGTAAGGCAAGACTGGCCGCGGCGGGTGGCCTTGTGCGCTAGCCGTTGCACAGCTCGCCTGAGAGGAAAGTGCGCGCGCGGCCGCGCGGCGCGACGCGGTCGGGGGCTCCGGCGGCGCCCTAGCCCTCGCCCAAGCGGGAGGGGGCGGGTTCGCCGCCGCCGCGCGACTTCTCAAGCGCCGTGCGCAGCAGCTCCAAGACGTCGCCCGGCAAGTCCTTCGGCGCTACCCACCTGTCGCCCGGCGGTGCGGCGGCCTGGTCTACTGAGACGGAGACGAACATCCCGTCGGGCAGCTCCAACCGCACCTCCAGCTTTCGCAGCACGCCCATTTGGACAAGGACGTTCGGCGTGTTCTCCGTTGCGTGTTGGAACACCGTGCCGGAGTACGCGAGATAGTCCGCGAACGGAGTCTCGCGAGACAGGTCGTCCCACAGTTGGAACGTCATCGGTTCTCTTCGTTCGACGATGCGCAACTGCAAAGAGGAGAGGACGCCCGCCCGCGAGGAAAGTTGCGCCAGGTTTTTGACGCCATAGTCGGCCCGTCCTGCAGTCCGAAAGCCGCCGAACAGCGCGTTTGAATCCTCAGTCCACTTTCTGGCAGCCTCACGTGCCGGCAGAGCGAGTGCCGAAACCGGGATGCCTTGGCCGGAGGCCGCCTGGTCGCGCTCGGCGGTGGTCATGGCTGCGACCAGGCGCAGCGGCTTTTCGCTCTCCCAGTGCAGCAAGCGAGGATCGGAGACGTTTCCGGTGAAGCGCATGTGTCGAATCATCACCCAGATCTCGTAACTGCGGAACGCCAGCAACGAGGGTTGACTCCCCGCATATTCGATCGCGTCCTCCAACGAGACGATCCGGTTTGCGACTTGGCGCGTAAAGAGCTTCTCGAGCGCCCGACGGTCGTAGTACTTCGAACGCGCTTCCAGGACGCTCTTCGGCGCAATGAGAATCCAGTCGTCCTGCCGTGTCGCGGACATCTCCCAGCGGCCATGGACGTCTGCGAACACGCTGTTGACCCCCTGCTTCAGCGGAATGGCCGCTCTCATGGAGTACCACTCGAGCGCGATGTCTGAGACGCAGGCGACGAGGTTGTGCTTCGACGCTTTGCCGACCTCGACGAGCAGCGGCCCGATGCCCAGGGCGACTGGGTCCACAGTCGTCGGCGAACAGATCCGCGACTTCATCGAGGGGTCTATCGTCCGCACGCCGACGTCGTCCGCGATCGTGTCCTGCGATGTAAGGTAGGCGCGGGTCTCGCGCAAGGACAAGGGCACGTCGAGGGTCTCGTCGGGCTCGAGTACGAGAGGAGAGCCAGTCTGCTCGAGCGGCAGCCGCGCATACCCCTGGTCAACGATCCGACCGGCGTCGTCGGCGACTCGCACTGAGAGCAGGACATGCTGCCGCTCAGCCCAGACGGCGACAGCGACATGGAGCACGGCCGGTGGCGACGAGTCTCCCACCCCGTACCTCGGGTCCTCGCCGTTTTTGACGGGGAACGCGGCTGCGGACCGCAGGACTGCCTCTTTCCAAACTGCGAACTCGCCCTTGTAGTCGTCGAACGCCGCTTGCAGCGTGGATGGCAGCCGCCGTTCCTTTCCGACTGGCTTGTCGCAAAAGCTGAGAGGGTGGTTGGTCGTGACGGTTGCGAGGGTCTCGGCATCAAGGGACTTCGCCACGCGGTTGGCGAGCTGCGCGATCGGCTTTTTCGATTGGATCGCCGCGATCACCTCGCGCTGCTCGTCTGTCGGGATCCAGACTTCGAGGTCGCGCCCGATCGCTTCGGCCCGCGCGGCGAGCGCTTCGATCTCCCGCGGGTCCGTCGGCGCGTACTCTGGCAGCAAGAGTTGCGCCTTCTTGATCGCCGCGATGCGCCACGCCGACTCGCGCGCGACGAGCGCGGCGTTCGTCTTGTCGTTGGTGACCAGGGTCCGCCGCTTTTCGTCTACCTCCCACTCCGTGCCGGTCGCTTCCGCGATCTTGGCGAGCAGGTCGTCGAGGGGCACGTCTTTGGCGAACACGACCAGGGTGTTGACGTTCGCATCGTCGCGCACGCGCAGGTCCGCGCCGCTCTCCTTCGCGATCGCTTCGACTGCCGCGCGCACTGGTAGCCCGTGGACCTCGATCGAGACGAGATCATCGGTCTTGGCCAGAAGCAGAAGTGCCATGGCCGCTGTGATCATGGCTCCATGATATCAGTCTGCCGTGACTGGATGAGGTGCAGGTGGTCGTTCGCGTCGCGACGGCTGCAGACCTGAATGGTACGGCTAGGGCAGAAGGCTTCCGACCAGGACTGTTTTGGCCCGGCCCGAGAGGGTGGTGCGGGGGCCGGTGGCCGTGACCGTGACGAAGCCCCCGCGGCGGGAGGCTTGGTAGCCGACGAGGGTCTGCTTCCCCAGCTTGGCCGACCAGTACGGCCCGAGCGCGCAGTGCGCCGACCCGGTCACCGGGTCCTCCGCGATCCCGAACCGCGGCGCGAAGAAGCGGGAGACGAAGTCGGCACCCCCCTCTCCACGAATGAGATGTTCGTGCGCATTCGAGGGGAGGGGCTGGGGGTGGGGCGCCGTCACGATCACCCCCCGCATGCCCAGGCGGGCGAGCGCGACGAGGTCGGGGGTCAGGCCGCGCACGGCCTCCTCGCTCTCGAGCTCGAAGAAGAGGTCCATCCTGTTCGCGCCCTGCCAGACGGGCACGGCGCCGAGGGCTTCGGCGATCCCGGGTGTCATCTGCGCCGTCGGGGCCTCGCTCGGAAAGTCCATCTCGATCTCGTCGCCGACCTGCCTGCAGACGAGTTCGCCGCTGCGAGTGAGGAAGCGGACTGTCCGCTCCCCTCCCCCCTCCGGGGGGGAGGGGTCAGGGGTGAGGGGTCCCGAGTAACCAAAGTCCTTTCCGCCCGACCCGCCTCCCGTCTCCCGTCTCCCGTCACTCAAGAAAGTCCCTTCCGAGAACAGGACGTGCGCGCTGGCGAGGGTGGCGTGGCCGCAGAGGTCAACCTCAGCCGTCGGGGTGAACCACCGCAGCCGATACCCCTCCCCCTCCGGCCAAAGGAAGGCCGTCTCGGCCTGGTTCATCTCCATCGCGACGCCCTGCATCCAGGCCCCCTCCGGCTCCCCCTCCAGCGGGCACACGCCCGCAGGGTTCCCCGTGAAAGGGGCGTGTGCGAAGGCGTCCACCAGGAAGATGCGCACGGGAAGAGTATAGAGGTCTAGGGCGCAACGGAACCCGGGGGCCGGCCCGTACACTCATCTATACATGGCCCGGAAGAAGCTCACCAACATCAGCCACGAAGCGTTCATCGCCGAGACCGACAAGAAGGCCCTCGCCGCCCTCAAACGCGTCCCCCTGCTCCCGGTCGCCGTCAAAAAGTTCTACGAGATCGGCGCCGACCGTTGGCTGTACTGCTATAACATGGCAACTAGCGTACGTTGTGGGCCGAAGCAATTTAAGTCGCTGGACAAGTGCCTGGACGAGTGTTGCAAAGTGCTGGACATGCCCAAGCCGGAGCTGTACGTCACCAGCAACCCGTTCCCGAACGCGCACACGGGGGGAGTCGAGCGGCCATACATCACGATCCGCAGCGCGATCATTGACACGCTGGACGATCAGCAGATGTACCACTTGATGGGGCACGAGCTGGGGCACATCAAGTGCGGGCACGTGCTTTACAAGTCTGTGGCGGCGGTGCTGATGCCGATCCTTGAGATCGTCGCGCGGCGGACGTTCGGGCTCGGGGACGCGGCGCAGATCGGGCTGATCGCGGCATTCATGGAGTGGTCGCGGCAGGCGGAGCTCAGTGCGGACCGCGCGGGTCTCCTGTGCTCACAGGACTTCGACCTTTCGGCTTCCGCGAACCTCGCGCTGACGCACGGTCCCTCGCGGCTGGCGGGCGAGGCGAGCACAGAGGCGTTCATGGACCAGTCGCGCGCTTACCAGGACATGGACGCCAGCGACGCGATGGGCAAGCTTTTGATCTTCTATCTCTATGGGATGAACTCGACCCACCCGATGCCGGTGCACCGGATGCAGATGCTGGACAAGTGGTACCAAGAGGGCCACTACGACCGGATCATGAAGGGGCAGTACCCTCACGCCGAGACGAAGGCGAGCTGAGGGGTAACGGGTGACAGGTGACGGGGTTGTTCGGGTTGGTTCGATATATCCGAACCAACCCGAACCAATCCGAACAACCCCGTCACCTGTCACCCGTTACCCGACACCCTGACTTCCCGTGTTAGGCTCGCTTGAAGACGAGTTCGTCGTCGCTGAGCCCTTTCGGGTCAACGGCCGTCAGGGTCTTGCCGTCCTTTGAGACACGGAGCTCGAGCGGCTCGCTGTTCATGCTCCCACCGCCGCCGCTCTTGGCGAAGTCTTCGGCGCTCATTCCCATGAACGTTTTGGGGACGAGGCTGATCACGTTGCCTTTCTGCGACCACGGGCCCTCGATTGGCATACCCATCATCGTCATCGTAAACGTGTTGTCCTTTCGGATGGTGAGGTCGAATACCATCATCTCTGAGAACGCCTCGGCCATCGCTTGGCTAAACTCTTCGGCGGCCTTGCGCTCTTCGGCGGTCATGTTCGGGTCTGTGGCGGACTTGTCCGCTTCCCGCTTCATCTGCTCTTTCGCGTCGAACTTCGCGACCCAGCGGCCATAGATCCCCTCGTTCACGATCTTCTCGTCAGAGACCGATTTCTTCGCGTCGAAGTTGGTGAAGGTGTTGGCCGCCTTGGGGGCGTCCGTGTCGGTCATGTAGACGTTGAGCGCGTTTTTGTCGTAGCGGCCTGCGCCGCTCAGTTCTTCCGTTCCTTCGAGCGCGCAGCCGGCGACAAGGAGCAGGGCTCCCACGGCCAGCCCTGATCCGAGCTTGCTTTGGACAGACATAGGTTTCCTCAGATGAAATGTCGTCACCGGAAGGGTTTTCCCACCCTGTTGTGATTACTTGGTTTCCGGGCTCAGCCCTCGACCCTGTTAAAGGTGAAGGCTGATGTGAGGGGGCCCTGTTCGGTCTTGAACTCGAGCCTATTCTTGTCGTCGGAGAGTGTGCCTTGGAGGGGTTGCTTGTCCAACCCCAGGGGCGACATCTCGAACCCGGCGGCCTTTGTCACGGTGAGGGTGAGGACGTCGTCTTCGTAGGTCCAGGTTCCTTCTCCGCTGGTGCCGACCATCGTCCAGGCGAAGGTCTTGTCCTCGCGTATGTCGAGTTCGACCACGGCGAGACCTGTGGCTGCGTTGACCAGGGGGTTGCCCTCGGCCCTCTGCTCTTCGGTCGGCTTGGTCGTCCACTTGCCGACGACGTGGCGCTCGGCGCCGCAGCCTAGGCCGAGCCACACGGCGGCGGCGAGCAGCGCTATGGAAGTAAAGAGCTTCATTGTGTCCTTCACTCAGTCGAACCTACGGTTGCGCACGGAAGCTGGTTTCGGTCACTTGGTGAAATGGAGCGTGTAGCCGTTGACATTGGGGTCGGGGCCTTCCATCTTGCCCTTTTCTTCGACAGTCAGGGTGTAGGTGCCGCCGAACTTTGGGGCCCCCGACTCGCTGCCGCGGAGCGGCAGGGCAAGCGTGAGCGTGTCGCCGGAGAGCGACCACCTGCCCTCGATCGGCTGGTCGTTCGTGAAGGTCGCCTTTCCGCCCTCCATCAGTTCCAGCTTCAGGGTCTTGCTCTGACCTTCTTGCGCGGCGAGGAACTCGGCCTGCTCGCTCTCGCCGCTGGCGTCGTTCTGCATCGCCTCGTAGGTCATGCCGGCCCTGCCCGTCCATGTGCCGACGAAATCCGACTCACTGACTCCTTTCGCGCATCCTACAAGGATCAGGAGCGAGACAAGAACAAACTGCGGGCGCATCACTTTCTCGTAAACTCGACGGTCGTACCGTCATCGTTCGGTTCGGACCCCGTCAGCTTTTTGGCGTCATTTGCAAGGGTCAGGATCCATGGTGCCTTGGTCTTCTGGGCAATCGTCGTGTCCACCTTCATCGTCTTCGCGATCTCGATCGGATCCACACCGTTCACCTTCTCAACGGTGAGCGAAATGGTCGAACCCCTTAGGTCCCACTTGCCTGAGTACGACGACGGGCCGAACGCCATTGTGTACGTGTCGTCTTCGTTGAGCGTCAATGAGGAGCCGGAAGTCTCGATGATCTGGATGATCTGCTCCTTTGAGATGTCCATGCCGCCGCTCGAGACCTTGGCCGTGGCGACGGCCTGGTCAAGTGCCAGATCGGAGAGCGAGATCTTCCCTTCCCACTTGCCGACGAGGTCGGCTTTGTTGACTCCGCCGCAGCCGACGGCGGCGACGAGCACGAGCAATAGGGCTCTGCGCATGGCTGGAGCGTACCTTGCACGGCCCTGGGTGAGAAACCCGCAACGGTACACTCACTGCCCAGATGGACTACCGGCGGACGTACATTCGCGACCTTCTCGGGTCGCAGCCCGGCGGGTCTGTGAGCGCCTACGGGTGGGTCAAGACCCGCCGCGACAGCAAGGGGGTCCACTTCGTCCAACTGAACGACGGGTCCTGCTTCGCGGACCTGCAGGTCGTGCTCGATGCCGGGTCCGTGCCGGAAGACGACCTGCGGCAGGTCACGACGGGCGCGTGCGTGCGTTTCGACGGAACGCTGGTCGAGTCGCCCGGTTCGGGCCAGGCGGTGGAGTTGAAGGCGACCTCGCTGGAGGTCTTCGGCCCGGCAGACCCAGCTACGTACCCGCTGCAGAAGAAGGGGGCGACGATGGAGTTCCTGCGCGAGATCGCGCACCTGCGGGTCCGCGGCAACACGTTCGGCGCGGTTTCTCGGGTCCGTAACCGCGCGGCGTGGGCGGTCCACAAGTTCTTCCAGGACCGCGGGTTCTCTTGGGTGCACACTCCGATGATCACGGCGAGCGACGCCGAGGGCGCCGGGGCGATGTTCCACGTCTCTACATCTTTGGAGTCGCACGAGGGGAAGTACCGCCTGAAGAGCGACGACCCTGCGGAGGACTTCTTCGGCAAGCCCGCGTTCCTCACGGTCAGCGGGCAGCTCAACATCGAGACTCACGTGCTGGGTCTGACGAACGTGTACACGTTCTCTCCGTGCTTCCGCGCGGAGAACAGCAACACGGCCCGGCACCTTTCGGAGTTCTGGATGATCGAGCCGGAGCAGGCGTTCTGCGACATCGAGGGGAACATGAACCTCGCCGAGGAGTTCGTTCGCAACGTGATCCAGGACGCGCTCGACAGTGGGGCCGACGACCTGGCGTTCTTCGACCAGCGGATCGAGCCGGGGCTGATAAAGACTCTCGAGCACGTCGCGACTTCTGACTTCGAGCGGATCAGTTACACGTCCGCGGTCGAGATGTTGCGCGCCAGTGGCGAATCGTTCGAGTTCCCTGTCTCGTGGGGCAGCGACCTGCAAAGCGAACACGAGCGCTGGCTGACTGAGAAGAAGATCTGCAAGCCCGTGATCGTGACGGACTACCCGAAGGAGATCAAGGCGTTCTACATGTACCAGAACGACGACGGAAAGACGGTGCGCGCGATGGACGTGCTGGTGCCTCGGATCGGCGAGCTGATCGGCGGTTCACAGCGCGAAGACCGGCTCGACCGGCTGGAGAGGCGTATTGACGAGATGGGGCTGCCGAAGGAGGCGTACTGGTGGTACCTCGACCTGCGGCGGTTCGGTTCTGCGCCGCACGCGGGCTTCGGTCTTGGGTTCGAGCGGCTGATCATGTACTTGACGGGGATGAAGAACATCCGCGACGTGATCCCGTTCCACCGCGCGGTCGGCCAGGCGGAGTTCTAGTTGCTCAAGGTCTTCAAAGGCTTCGATCCCCGGCTTGCGGCCGAACTTCGGTCGCAGAAGCGCTCGATCATCAAGGGCCTGATTTGCGTCGGGATCGGCGCGGTGCTGACAGCGGCGACGATCCCGCTGACGGAGCGCGCGATCCGCGCGATCGGCGACGCCGCGCCCGTGCGGACGGACGTGCGTTCGTCGGCGCCGGGCGAGGACGCGCTGGCGGAGCAGTTCGGGATCAGCGTCGTGCGGGCGCGCGAGATCATCGCGCAGCACCCGCCGGACGTGCGCGCGACGCTTCCGAGCGCGAAGGCGATATCCGAGGAGCTTGGCATCCCACTGGCCGACGCGGAGTCCGGTCTTGACCAGATCACGACGATGGCCGCGCAGCGGGAGAGCGCGGACGAAGCAAGCGCGAGGCAGAACGACGCGATCAGGACGCTGGGGATCATCTGTCTGATCGTTGTCGGCGTGTTCGGGCTCAAGTACTTTGCGACGCGGGGACAGACGTACTACCTCAGCCGCGCGGCACTACGTCTGGCGAGCGAACTGCGAATCAGGCTGTACGACAAGCTACAGCGCATGCCGGTGACGTACTTCAACGAGCGGCGGACCGGCAGCATCCAGAGCGTGCTGACGAACGACGTGAACGTGTACCAGAACGCGGTGAACATCATCCGCGACTCGATTGACGGTCCGTTCAAGGCGCTCGCCGCTCTCATCACGATCTTCGTTATCCAGTGGCAGCTCGCGATCGTTGCGATGCTGTTCATTCCTGTGCTCGCTTGGTTCGTGCAGCGCAACGGCCGCAGGATGCGGGAGGCGCAGAGCAAGGTTCAGGAGTCGCTCGCGGTCCTGACCGGCGTCTCCCAGGAGGCGCTCTCCGGCGCACGGGTCGTGAAGGCGTTCGCGGCAGAAGGGCGGATGGCGAAGATCTACAACGACCTCGTCGAGAAGACTTTCGCGAGCCAGATCAGCGCGGTGCGGCGTTACTCGAAGCTCCGGCCGATCGTCGAGCTGGTCGGCGCGGTGTCGCTCGCGACGATCCTTTACATCTGCGGCTACATGGCGAAGGCGGGGACGCTGCAGATCTCCGAGATCGTCGCGCTCACGCTCGCGCTCGACATCATCAACCAGGGCGCGCGCGCGCTGAGCAACGTGAACAACACTTACAACACGGTGCAGGCGGCGGCGCAGCGCATATACACGCAGATCCTGGACGCGCCGGAGGAGGTCGTGGACGACCCCGGCCAACGCACGCTGCCCGAACCGGTCGGTCGCGTAGAGTTCGAGAACGTGAGCTTCACATACCCCGACGGTACGGTCGCTCTCAAGAACGTCAGCTTCGTGATCGAGCCGGGGACCTCGCTCGCGCTCGTGGGGCCGAGCGGCGCGGGCAAGTCCACGATCGCCGACCTGCTGCTGCGGTTCTATGACCCAAGTGGCGGCCGCGTGCTGTTCGACGGCGTGGACATCCGTGAGCTGAAGGGCCAGTGGTACCGCGCGCAGATCGGCGTCGTGCCGCAGCAGACGTTCCTGTTCGCCGGCTCGATCGCCGACAACTTGCGCCTCGGACTTCCGGAGGCGACGGACGGGCAGATCCATGCGGCAGCGAGGGCGGCGCACGCGGACGCGTTCATTTCTCAGACGCCGGAGGGATACGAGACCCAGCTCGGCGAGCGGGGCGTGCGTCTGAGCGGCGGCGAGGGCCAGCGCCTAGCGATCGCGCGCGCGCTCGTGCGCGAGCCAAAGGTGCTGTTGCTCGACGAGGCGACGAGCAACCTGGACGCACAGAGCGAGCGCATCGTCACGGAGGCGCTGGGCGAGATCATGCAGTCGCGCACGACGCTCTTCATCGCGCACCGGCTGACGACTGCCTCTCGCGCGACGAAGATCCTGGTCGTGCGGCGTGGCGAGGCGCTCGAGTACGGATCGCACGAAGAACTGACGGCCAAGGACGGCGCGTACGCTGGTATGTACAAGGCGTTTACGAGCGGGGTGCTTGATGACGACGTCGGTTAGTTGCGGTGTGTCGTTGGACAGCGCGGCCTGCGGATATGGCGCAGAGACCGTCTTGCGCGACGTGACGATCGCGTGCAACTCCGGCGAGGTCGTCGCCCTGCTCGGGGCGAACGGGAGCGGAAAGTCCACACTGCTCAAGACGATGGCCGGGGCGATCCGCCCGCTGTCGGGCTCTGTGAGGGTAGGGGCGGACGAAGTCCAGTCGTTGAGCAAGCGAGAAGTCGCGCTGCGCATCGGTTACGTGCCACAGATCGAGTCGCCCGCGTTCGACTTCAGCGTCCTCGAGGTCGTGCTCATGGGGCGCATGCCGCACTCGATCGGGCTGTTCGAGACGAAGGAGGACCACGTGGCCGCCGAGAGAGCGATGCAGCGTGCGGACTGTGCCTATCTCGCGGACAGGCCAGTCAGCGAGCTCAGCGGCGGCGAGGGCCAGCGCGTTCGCATCGCGCGCGCGCTGGCTCAAGAGGCGCCGGTGCTGCTGATGGACGAACCGACGACGCACCTCGATGTGAAGCACCAGATTGACATTGGGCGCCTCGCCCGGCAGCTCGCCGCAGACGGGCTGACGATCGTCGTCGCGGTCCACGACCTCAATTGGGCGGCCGCGTTCGCGAGCCGGGCCGCACTGCTGCACGAGGGCAGGATCGAGCTGGACGGCCCGACCGCCGAAACGCTCGAAAGCCCGGTCGTTGACCGGGCTTTCGGCGTGAAGTTCTCGCGGGTCCGCGACCAGGGCCTGAGACTGCTGGCGGAAGTCTAGGTTACTTCGTGCCCTTCGGGTTGTAGTCCGACTGTCGCTTGCGGGCGTCTTCCTTCAAGTACGAGTCATCTTTGTACCAGTGCGAAGACGTGGAGTCGTTCTCGAACTCGGGGTCGAACATCATTCGCGTGGGGATGAGCACGCTGGGGACGTCGGGGACCTCACCCATCTTGGGATTTGCGACAGTGACGGCGCCAGAGATGCTGAACTTGGACGCTTGCTTGAGGCGGGCAGCGGAGCGGTCGCCGGAGCTCACGGCCTGTTGCTGCCTCTCGCGCATCTTGTCAATGGTCTCTTGGTTGGGCGCCTCCATCGTCTGGAGCCCGCCGCCCGGCTCGCGCAGGATGTTCGCGAGGTTCACGCCAAACACAACGAGCACGAGCGTGACCGCTAGCGAGATCAGGAGGATCGGTTTCTTCTTAGGTTTCATGCAGTTCTCCGACGGGGCGCGACTAAACTGGCCTTTCAGCAGATTCTACGCCAATCTGTGCCTAGGAACCCAATGCCCGAGCCCTTGGTCGCCCTCGACGCCCGCCTGCTTACCGAGCAGGCGACCGGCGACACGAGCTATTGGCGGGGCCTGGTCTCTGGGCTGTCCCAGTTCGACCCTGGCCTTCGGTTCCTGCTGTGTTCCAACGCTCCCAGGCCGGATTGGATTCCCGAGCGTCCGTATTTTCGCTGGGAAGTCGTCCCGGGAGGGGGCAGGTGGTGGAGCCTGAGCTCGTTTCCCAAGGCGGCGAAGGCCCACGGCGCGGCGGCAGTGCACACGCAGTACAACATCTCCCCCCTGGTCCGCAACGGCATCACGACGGTCCACGACGTGTCGTTCTTCGTCGGGCCCGAGTGGTTCGGACTGCGCGATCGGACGGTGCTCCGGACGATGGTCCCTCGTTCGGTCGCGCGGGCGGCGCGGGTGATCACGGTCTCGGAGACTTCGAAGGCGGAGATCGAAGCGTACATCCCGGCCGCCGTCGGGAAGGTGCGCGTGACGTACAACGCGCTAGGCGACAACATCCAGCCGATGCCCGAGGACGAGGCGCGGAACGAGGTCAAGCGGCTGGGGATCGCTGGCCCGTACGTGATGACGGTCGGGACCCGGTGGCCACGCAAGAACATGGCGCTGGCGATCGAGGCGGTCGCGCTGTTGCCGGAGCCGTCGCCGTACAAGCTGGTCGTCACCGGCAAGCCGGGGTGGGGGCCGGAGGTCGGGAACGCGCGGACTGTGTTCCCCGGCTACGTATCGGACCGCGAGTTGACGGCGCTCTACCAATGCGCGGCGCTGTACGTCGCTCCGAGCCGTCACGAAGGGTTCGGCATCCCGCTGCTCGAGGCGTGGGCGTGCGGGTGCCCTGTCATGTGCAGCACGGGCGGCGCGCTGCCAGAGGTCGCAGGAGACGCCGCGGAGGTCGTCGAGGGGTGGGAACCGGAGGCCTGGTCGCGCGCGATCGCGGTGTTGCTCGCCGATTCGAGTAAATTAGAGCGGTTGCGCGAGCGGGGCCGAGAGCGACTGCGGCAGTTTTCATGGTTAGAGACGGCTAAGAAGACGGTCGAGGTGTACCGCGAAGTGACCGGCTGATGGACAAAGAGCTTCTCAAGAGACTTGCGTGCCCGAGGTGCGACTCGCGGCCGCCGCTGGAGGAGCGTGGAGGGCGGCTCGTGTGCACGGAGTGCGGGCACTCGTACCCGATCGTGGACGGAGTCCCGCACTTGCTGGTGGAAGAGGCGAAAGCGCCCGAGAGTGACGATGAGCGACCAACACATTAATGTGCTAGTCCTGCACGGACCGAACTTGAACTTGACGGGCTTTCGCGAGCCGGAGCTGTACGGCAAGCGGCCGCTCAGCGACATAGACGCGGACATCCAGCGCGCGGCGGCCGAGCAGAAGATTGACGTGCGGATCCTGCAGTCGAACCACGAGGGCGTGCTGATTGACACGATCCAGGAGCACCGCACATGGGCGAACGCGATCGTGATTAACCCGGGCGCTCTCGGTCACTACTCGTACGCGCTGCGCGACGCGCTCACGAGCGTCCGCCTGCCGGTAATCGAGGTCCACTTGACCAACATCCATGCGCGAGAGGACTGGCGCTCGGTCTCGGTCATCGGGCCTGCGTGCGTCGGGATCATCTCTGGGCTCGGCGCCGAGGGCTATTTGCTCGCCCTCACGGCGATCCGAAAGATGGAGCAGCTGGCGATATGAACGTATACCTCGACCGCTTGCGCGCAAAGATGGCCGACGAGGGCGTGGACGCGCTCTTCGTGAGCGACATCCTCAACGTGCACTGGCTGACCGGGTTCACGGGCTCGTCCGGCTATGCGCTCGTCACGGCGACGGACGCTTTGTTCATCACGGACAGCCGTTACACGATCCAGGCCGCTCAGGAAGTCAAGGGGCTGGAGGTGGCGTGGTTCCAGCGGCCGTACACGCTCGAGCAGTTCCTTTCCGAGCAGGCTGCGCGCATCGGTGCGACGAAGCTCGCGTTCGAGAAGTCCATCTCTTACTCGACGTGGGAGTCGTGGCGGGAGAAGGTCGCAGGGGTCGAGTGGGTTCCCGCTCCCGACGTGCTGAAGGCCCTGCGGATGATCAAGATGCCGGAAGAGGTCGCGAAGATCAAGGAAGCGTGCAAGATCACGGACGCGTGCCTTGACCACCTGACGCGTATGATGCAGCCAGGCGTCAGCGAGTACGACATCCAGCTCGATCTTGAGTTTTTCATCCGTCGCAGCGGTGCGGAGATCGCGTTCGATCCGATCGTCGTCAGCGGCCCGAACAGCGCACGGCCGCACGGGAAGGCGACGGAGAAGAAGCTCGAGGTCGGCGACTTTGTGACGATAGACCTTGGCGCGAAAAAAGACGGCTACTGCAGCGACATCACCCGCACGTTCGTGATCGGACAGGCGGACGACAGGCACCGTGAGATCTACGGACAGGTGCTGAAGGCGCAGGTCGCGGCTGTGGACGCGCTGCTCGACGGCGTCGCGGCGACGGCGCCGGACAAGCTCTCGCGCGACATCCTCGATGAGAAGGGGCTCGCGAAGCACTTCGGTCACGGGCTCGGGCACGGGCTGGGGCGCGCGGTGCACGATTACGGCGGGCTCGGCCCGAACAGCAAGGACACCATCGAGACCGGGCAGGTCTGGACGGTCGAGCCCGGCGTCTACATCGAAGGGTACGGCGGCGTGCGGATCGAGGACGACGTGCACGTGACCGCAAACGGCCCAGAGGTCTTGACCCACTTTCCGAAAGAGCTGATGGTGCTCGGATGATCGTCAAGTCCAAGCCGGTGCTGTTGCTCGACAAGTTCGCGCTCTCGCAGGAGGGCGAGCTTCTCAGCCTCGAACTCCATGGCGGGGACGTCTACGCCGTGGTCGGAAAGGCTGGTTCTGGAAAGTCCCTGTTCCTCGACACGATCATGGGCGAGGAGAAGCCGGCATGCGGAGACGTCGTCGTCGAGGGGACTGTCGTCGCGGCGGAGTTCAGCAGCGGGAAGTCGCGGCAGACGCCGTTCGGCGTCGCGAAGGCGAGCGCGAGCAAGGGGAACCAGCGCCGGATCGCAGACGTGCTGGCCGCGCTTGGGCTGTGGGATGCGCGCAATGTGGCGCTCGGAAAGCTGACTTCGGGCATGGTGGTCGCGTGCGACCTATTGCCGGTGCTGCTCACGGACGCGGACCTGGTCTTGATTGACGGCCAGCTCGACATGCTCGACCCGTGGGCGCTCGACGGCGCGTTTGAGGAGATGTTCCGGTTGGCCGAGGAGAAGACGGCGTTCCTGATCGCGACGAACAGGCCAGAGCTCGCCGAGCGGCTGGGAAACATCATTGTTTTGGTCGAAGGGCAGATGAAGTACGCGGGAACGGTCGAGAACCTGGTGCGGTCGGTCGAGCCGTCGGAGATCATCGTCGAGGCCGACGACCTCAGCACAGTGAGGACGATGGTCGAGCCGTTCGTGACGAGCGTGCGCGTCTCAGGGCGGCGGCTCGTCATGCAGGCGGAGGACGGGCAAGAGGTCGCGGCGCGGCTACTGACGAACGGCTACGGTCTCGTAAGGTCGGTAGTAGTCAAAGAGCCGTCCTTGGAAGAGGCGCTGATCCAGCTCGGCTAGTCGTTCACGATCCGCACGTCGCCCTGTCGCATCGTTATTCCCTTCGCATCGAGGTGCTCCAGCAGTGGGATCGCGTACTTTCGCGTCGTGCCCATCGCCTCGCGGAACTCTGACGCGGAGAACCGCCTGCCCTTGAACTCAGTGCGGACCCGTCTGACCGTTTCTTCGATGACTTGCGTCGGGACGAAGACGCCGTCTTCGAGCCGGACGACGAGCCCCGCAGCGATCGCGACCCTCACGATCTCTTCGACGGCCTGTGGCGGGATCTTGAGGCTTGCAGTGACATCTCTCAGCGAAGGTACGGAGAGGCCGTGGCTTGAGAGCTCTGCGATCACGCGGTCGAGCAGGGCCTGTTGTTTGTCGCTGAACTTGACTTTGAACTCCGCAAGCGCGACGAGCGTGCCCTGAGCGCGCAGCCTGCCGTCTTCGACCAGCCTCGATACGAACCGGTCGAGCGGCTTTCCAGACCAGCTCAGGTTTGCTGCGCTCACCGCCGCATCGCGCGGCTGAAAGAGCTTCGTCGGTTCGCGCTCGTGGAGCTTGCCGAGGGCTTCGAGGAAACGCTGGGATGCCGCCGCAAACGTCTCTTGCGTCATCCAAAGTCCGGCGAACCCGATCAGCGCGCCGCTGGCCTTAAGCCTCTCCATTGTGTCTCCCAGCGCCTGCGGCGACTTGCCGAGGATGCGGCAGAGCTCGGCGTTGTCTAGCCCGTCCGGCCTCTGAGCGACGGCCAGGACCACGGACTCCGGCTCGTCCCGCGACTCGATGGTCGAGACCTGCTCGGACTTGCGCCGGGGCTTTGACTGAGGCACAGTCACGCGGCCGCCACCGAGGAGCACGGGCGGCGAGTACTGGCGGACGATAAACGGCTGTCCCTTCGCGACGCCGACGGGCCGTTCGAAGCGGAGCTGGACGAGCGTCGGATCGTGGTCGTTGAGGAACGCCTTGGCGATGGCCTCGTCGGCGCCTATCGAGACGCGGACGCGCGCGCCGTGCCGCGGCGCCTTGAGCCATCGCACTCTTCCTTCGAGGTTCGCGCTCTCGAAGAGCGCGCCTGGCGCGCCGACGACCATGCCGCGCAAGACCACGTCGGTCTTCGCTCCGCCGAGGTTTAGGGCGGTGCGCTTGCCCTTCTCGCTCGTCGGCACGGGCTCGTCGTGGCACTGTACGCTGCGGACCCTGACTTCTTGGCCGCCGGGGACGAGCACGGCGCTGTCGCCCTCGCGCACGGCCCCTTGTGCAATGGTGCCCGTGACGACGACGCCGTGCCCCTTGACGGTGAAGGCGCGGTCAACCGGCATGTACCACGCACCATCGTGCTCCCGAGCGGGGCCCTGGAGCGCTTCGGTCAGGTGCGACCTGAGCTCTTCCAGCCCTGTGCCCAGCGTCGCAGAGACCGGGACGATCGGAGAACCCGAAAACCGCGAAGGTGCAAGGAGCTCTCTCACCTCCTCTTCCGCGATGGCGAGCGTGTCTTCGTCAACGAGGTCGGAGCGCGTCAGCGCGACGACCATCTTCGCGACCGGCAGCAGCTCGACGATCTGGAAGTGCTCGACGGTCTGCGGCATCACCGACTCGTCTGCCGCGACGCATAGCAGGACGACGTCCATCCCGAGCGCACCGACGAGCATGTTGGCGATGAACTTCTCGTGGCCCGGGACGTCCACGATCGAGACGCGCCCGACGCCCGGCAGGTCCAGGTGCGCGAAGCCGATCTCGATCGTGAGTCCGCGGCGCTTCTCCTCTGGCAGGCGGTCAGCGTCAATCCCGGTGAGCGCCCTGATCAGGGTCGTCTTTCCGTGGTCAACGTGGCCCGCGGTGCCGATGAGGTTGGCCATTCCCCTCTAGTCTGGCTCGTAGACTTCCTTGCGGGGCGCGCCGCCCTCAAGGACCCAGAGCTGGAACGCCTTCCCGACCACGCCGACACCGTGCCCGCCATTGCGGTCGAGCGCGAACACGATCGAGTGGCGTTCCCTCGTGTCCGGGCGTCGGCGTACCATCTCCTTGATCACGTGCGCGCAGGCCTGCTGAGCCGTCATGCCCGCGCGCATCGCGTCCACGGCGCGGACGGAGACGCACGACTTCCAGAGGTCTTCGCCCCAACCGGTGGCGCCCGCAGCTCCGGCCTCGTCGTCGGCGTAGATCCCTGACCCGATGATCGGAGAGTCGCCGACCCGGCCAGGCATCTTGTAGCCCAGCCCGCTCGTGGAGCTGGCGGCAACGAAGTGCCCGTCCTGCAGTCCGAGCATCGTGACCGTGTCGGGCGGGTTGTCGGGAAGCGTGTGCACGTACGCCTTCGCGCGCTCTGGTGATCGCAGGTAGAGCTCATAGTGCTCCCTCGACTGTTGTGTAGCGAGGTCTTGTGGCTCCATCCCGCACTCGATCGCAAAGCGCCTTGCTTGGTCGCCAGCGAGCATGTTGTGCGGCGTGTTCTCCATTACGAGCCGCGCGACCTTGATCGCCGGTAGGATGTCTCGCATCGCGCACACCGCGCCGCAGTTCAGCTCTCGGCCCTCCATGATGCTCGCGTCGAGCTCGATCACTCCGTCGGAGTTGGGGAGAGCGCCTCGTCCGATCGCGACGAACTCGGGGTCGTCCTCGCAATTGGCGAGCGCGTCCTCCAGACAGCGGGCCAGAGGCTTGCCAGACTTCAGCGACTCCGCTGCGACGGCGACGGCCCGCTCTCCGGGCTTCTCCCACGTCGCGAGGATCTTTGTCATCGCGCGAGACTTTACCACCGCGCTATTCGCGGCGCTTAGGCGGCTGCTTTTGAAACCACTTTGTATTCCCTTCCGTCGTGGTCTCCTCTCGAAACTTGTCAACTAGACGCCTCGCATCAGACTCAAAGTGGTACGAGCCGGCGACCTCCCCTTGCCACACGGACTCGACGACCCATTCCGGGACTGGGAGGTAAACGATCCGTTCCGGGGCGGTCACTTTGACCTGCAAGACTTCGGTCTGGCCGTCAGAGAAACTGAAGATGAACTCGAAGGTCAGGACGTCGGGCTCGAAGTTGGTCGTGCCCATTTGCGGCGTCGCCTTGGCGCGAAGCGCCGTCAAAGCGGCCTGGTCGCACTGCCCCACGCCCGGCTGGCGCCCCGCGACGATGTCGTCGAAAACCTCGCGTTTCGTCTTCGCAACGAACTCGTTGAGCGTCATCCTGTTAAACATACCAGCGAACCGATCCCCGCATTCTTGCCGGTCTCTTGGAACCCCGGTAATCGTAGCAGGATGCGGTTTTAAGGTGTGTTCCGAGTCTGAATGGTGGACGGAAGTCAGGATGACTATGGCGTCTGCGCGCCCCGCCCAAATCTGAACACGTTCAAGGAAGAAAATGTCGTTTCGAATCAACACCAACGTTTCCGCGATGAACGCCATGCGCAACCTGTCGTTGACAGGCATGTCGCTGGCGCAGTCAGTCACTCGGCTCTCGACCGGTCTCCGCATCAACAATGCGGGCGACGACCCGTCGGGCCTGATCGCTTCTGAGAAGTTCCGCGCCCAGATCGCTGGCATGGACCAGGCCCTGAAGAACAACCAGGACGCCCTGAACTACGCCAAGACCGCTGAAGGCGCGCTCGACGAGGTCAACCGGCTGCTGCGCGACGCACGTTCGCTCGCAGTCGCCTATTCCGGCTCGCTCGACAGCGCACAGCTCGTCGCGAACCAGGACCAGCTCAACTCGATCCTCGCGTCCATTGACCGCATCTCGACGAACACCCAGTTCGGCACGAAGAAGCTCCTTGATGGCAGCTCAGGCGTGAACGCGACGGTCGTGAACGGCACCGCGCTCAGCTCGGTGTTCATTGGCGGCACCATCGGCACGCAGTCGGTCACGGCTGACGGCGCTGTCGAAGTGGACGTCACGACGGCCGCGACTCAGGCGTCCCACACGGGCACCAACGCAGTCACGACCGCCGACCTTGCGACCTACCTCGCGACGGCCGTCGGAACCGACGGATCGTTCGCGGTCAACGGCATCTCGATCAGCGTAGGTTCCACGGAGACGTGGGGCGACGTGGTCAACAAGATCAATGCCGTCTCGGGCCAGACCGGCGTCCGCGCCGAAGGCTCGCACGACGGAACGGACGGCACGATCGTTCTCACGCAGAACAACTACGGCGCCTCGTTCAAGATCAACCTGACCGACAGCGCTGGGATCATCCAGTCCGCCGCCGGTTCGGCGACCGCCTCTGGCGTGAACGCCGTCGCTTCGGTGACGGTCGGCGCGCTGACCGCGGTGACCTTCACGGGCGGCCAGAACGGCAACAACGGCCTGACGCTCACCGACTCCGCGGGCAACCGCGTCGTGCTGACCGAGGCGGGCAACGCCGTCGCGACGCTCACTGCCGCCGCGCAGGTGACTGCCGGTTCGGCCTCGTTCCAAATCGGTGCGTTCGCCGGCCAGACGACCAGCCTCTCGCTGACAAGCGTGTCGGCTGCGTCGCTGAGCCTGAGCTCGCTCGACGTCACGTCGAGCTCTGGCGCCACTTCGGCCCAGTCCGCGCTCGACACGGCGATTGACACTGTCTCGCGAATGCGAGGCAACATCGGTTCGTTCATGCGCAACACGATCGAGTCGAACATTCGCTCGCTCGGCGTCGCGAAGGAGAACCTCACGGCCACGGAGTCTGCGATCCGCGACGTTGACATCGCCGAAGAAATGGCGACGTTCACGAAGCTGCAGATCCTGCAACAGTCGGGCCTCGCGGTGCTCGCTCAGGCGAACGCCACGCCGCAGTCGGTCCTCGGACTGCTTCGGTAACGACAAGCCTCGCTTGACGACTAAGATGGACTCGGGGCTTCGGCCCCGGGTCCTTCTTCTTTCCACTTCTCGATCCGCCTGAGCAGCGTCCGTGAGAACAGCAGGTTTCCTATCAGGGTCGCCTTGACCCGCGGTTCGATCAATAGCCGCACCGGCCTGTCTTCGACGATGCCTTCGATGCTGATCCACCGTCCGAGCCCCACAATGGTGTGCGTGTTCGGCCTGAAACAGACGCCAGTGACGGACGAGCGGGCGAGCACGAGCTTGTGCTCGCTGCCGTAGAACTCGATCTCGTTGGGGTGCAACAAGAGGAACCCGACGTCCTCGTGCGGGTCGAGCGCGCTCTTGTAGGCGGGCCGTGCGAAGCCGACGAAGAACCGTTCGGTCTTGTCGAAGGCGCGCTCGATGTGGAGCCTCCTCCCCATCTCCCTTCGCATCCCCCCGTTTCCGATGAGTCCGAGGAAGACAAGGAACACCCACGCCGCCGCAAGGAAGAGCCCGATCCACCCGATCAGTTTTGTGCTCGGCCCGCTCCTGCCGAACTCCAGGGCCGCGAGGACCAGGATCGGCGACGCGAGGACGAGGGGCAGCACGTTGCCCAACACCTTCTTCGTCGTCGTCCAGACCCTTGCGGCAGGCGGCGGCATAATACGTTCAACTATGGCAGACGGGCGACTGCGGGTGATCGGCGTGCCCCCGTCCGGACACGGCCTCAAATTGGCGGTCGCCCGGCTGGTGAAGGAGGGCACGGTCGTCACCTCGCTCGACGACGCCAAGCTCCACGCGATCCGGCAGCTGTGCACCTCCGACGAGGACGTCGAGTTCTCATCGCTCGGAGAGCTCGTCGGGCGGTTCCTGACGATGCTCGGCGAGCCTGTCGTGCGGCTCTGCCCGAAAGGGCAGCTCGTCGCGACCGTGGGGCTGGTCTGCCGCGACCTGCCGGGCGACTCGCCGCTGGCCTCGTCTGCGCGCTTTGCCGGGACCGCCGAGCTGATCGTCGAGCGGCTGGGAGAGCTTCGCGACTGGGGGGTCGGTGCGGACCGACTGAGCGCCGCAATCGAGGGAGCGACACCGGCCCTAGCGGCGAAGGTCGAGTCGTTCGTCAAGATCGAAGACTCCGTGCGCGAGGTGCTGGACGAGACGAACCGGCAGTTCGCTGCCGACCGCGTGTTGCGCAGCCTCGAGGTCCCACCGGACCGCGGCCTTCCCGTCCGGCGGATCGTCGCTGTGATCGGCGACGCCGAGAAGCCCGTGTACGAGAAGTGGCTGAAGTGGGTGACCGGGTTTGGGATCGAGGTCGTCGTGCTCGTTGACCACGTGCCGGGCCACCCACAGCTCTTCGCTTCATCCGGCCGTTGCGCAGGTCGGTTGGGCGAGAAGGTCGAAGCGGGGAAAGGCGCCGCGCCCTGGTACGGCGCGCTGTTTACAGAGTGCACGACGGAGGGCGGGCCGGAGATCGAGGTCGTCAACGCCGCCGACCCTCTGGGCGAGGCCGAGTGGGCCGTGCGCGGGTGCCTGCGCGAGGTCACGAACGGGACGCTTCCCCACCGCATCGGCATCTTCGCCCGCGACTCAGAGACTTACGCGCCTTTGTTGGAGTCTTCTGCGCTCCGGCTCGGCGTTCCCGTCTCTGCGAACGTCACCACGCCGTTGCTGACCAACGGGTTCGCCGCACTCACCCTACAGTGCCTTGAAGTGCTTGCGGGCGAGGACGTGCGCGCGCTGGGACGGCTCGCACAGTCGAGCTATCTGCGCACAGGAACAGAAGAGACGCTGGCGCTGCGCGCTGCCGCGCGAGAAGCCTATGTGAAGGGAGGCGAGCAGTGGCGCGCGATCTGCGAGTGGGCGGACGCGCAAGGCGAGGCGTTCTCGTGGCTCCGCCACCTGCTGCACTGGCGCGACAAGTCGTCTTCGGCCCGCACCAGCCTGAGCGGTTGGCTGCACCGGCTGCGCGAGCTGATCGGTGGGACGCAGATCGTGGACTTCGCAGTAGCGAACGACGCGGCGACGCGCGGAAGGGACACGCGCGCGCAGACCGTCTTGCAGCGCTCGATCAGCGACACCGCCTACGTCTACGACCGTGGAGACCGGCCGGAGATGGGGCTCGCGAGCTTTGTCCAGTTCGCGCGGTCGCTGTGGGAGAACGAGACGATGGTCGTAGAGGGCCGTCCGAACGGCGTGCGTCTTGTCTCCGACACAGCCAGCCTCACGGAGTACGACACGCTCTTCGTCGTGGGAATGCTCGAGGGAACGCTGCCGCGCCGACGTGCGGAGGATCCGCTGTTCTTCGACTCTGAGCGAGCAGAGCTGTCCACGCTGCTCGCCGGAGTCAGCCTGACGAACTCCTACGACCGTTCTGCGGCAGAGCGCGACGAGTTCGTTCGCATCTGTGCGGCGGCGACCAAGCGCATCGTCTTCAGCTTTCCAGAGACGGACGACACGCGGGACAACGTCCCCGCGTTCTATCTGGAGGAGGTCGAGCGCGCCTGCTCTGGCCGCGTGCAACATACCGTGCGCCCTCGATCGCAGTTCGTGCCGCTCGCCGAGGACTGCCTTGCTGCATCCGACGTCCTTGTTCGCACAGCGCTTGACGGCCGGCGCACTTCGCCTGAGCCGCCATCGCTGACGACGGACGCCGCCAAGGTGGCCGTGCGGCCACAGTTCGAAGCCGGCGTTTCGCCGGAAGAGCTCGCGCGCGCGCTCGTCTGCCCGTTCCAGTCCTCAATGCGGTACCGCATGCGCCTGATCGCGCCAGCGCGGAGGCGGCTCATGCGGAGCCTGCGCGACCTGCCCAGCATCGCGCGCCTCACGGCCGACGGCGACCGCGACACTGCGGAAGCGAACATGTCGCGCGCAATTGATGACTATCTGCAGGAGATCTATCCGGAGTTCGAGCCCTGGGAGCTCGCGATGCTCGGCGCGGCCGCCAAACGGCTCGCGGACGAGTGGGTGGAGCGCGAGTTCCGCTCGCGCGAGCTCTGGCACGAAGAGGGCGAAACGACGCTCGGCGACGTCTCGCTCGACCTCGAAGGCCTCCGGAGCGAAGTCAAGGTCGGCGGCCAGAAGATCCGGCTCAAAGGGCGCGCTGCGTCTCTGACCAGGCGAAAGAACTACTCCGTCCTGCGCTTCTTCGACAGCACCACGCCACAGCTCACCGAGGTCGCCGAAGTGCCGGAGGACAACGAGGATGCGTTCCTGTACGGCCTTTACTTGATGGCCCAGCTGGGACTGCAGCAGCACAACCCGGCGGTCGAAGTGGACGGCATGGACGGCAAGCGCATCCTCGCGGGATTCAAGGACATCCGGAACTATGTGAAGCACGATCCGAAGAGCGGGCTTGAAGTGGTACGCATCTCAGACAGTCGGGACGTGTTCTTCCAGAACGTCGTCAACCGGCTCCGTAGCGCGGTCGCGGTGCTGGAGAAGTCCGACATGGAAGCCAAGCCGGGACGACACTGCGAGCCGTGCCCGTACGGCGAGATGTGCCGCGTTTCTAGCGTGTATGGCGAGGGCAACGACCCGTTCGCGGAGGGCTTCGAGTGAACCGCGTCGAGCCTACAAACGAACAGCGCGACGCGATCGTCGCCGACATTGACAGCTTCACCGTCCGCGCATCGGCCGGATCGGGTAAGACGACGGTGCTGGTGCAGCGCTACTTGAGGCTGGTCACAGAAGCGGACATGAGGCCGGACCAGATCCTTACGATCACGTTTACACGAAAGGCCGCCGCGGAGATGAAGGGGCGGATCGTGCGGGAGCTGCGCGCGATGAAGCGCTATGCAGACGCGCAGTCCGCCGAGACCGGGCCGATCCAGACGATCCACAGCCTTTGCGAGCGCGTGCTGCGGGAGAACTCGCTCGCCGCAGGGATTGATCCTGGGTTCGAGGTGATGCCGGAGACGTCGGTGGCAGGGCTGGTCGAAGAGGCGGTGCGATGGTGCCTCACGTCGGAGCTCAGCCAACTGCCGTCGGCGGAGAAGCTCGTCGCGGACCTCGCCGGGCGCCAGATCCATGACGCGACGCACGCCGTCCACGCGAAGCTGGGCCAGTCAATCCGCAGCGTCATCCAGCACTTGCGCGGCTCCGGGTTTTCGCCGACCGAACTGCGAGAGATGTATGCGAGCCCGGCAAGCGTGGCGGCGCTTTGGCGACAAGAGCTGGCGCGTGCGTTCCCTGACGACGTTGCGCACGTATTCAAGACCGCGGATGTTGAGAACGGCGCAAGGACAGCGCTGGACGCGATGAAGGCCAAGGGCTATCGTCCGCCCGAGTGGCTCAAGCCCAGCCGCAGGCTCTACGACGAAGAGTCGGCCGAGCACACCTGCGGCCTCACCCAGCTCGCGCTGCTCGCTTGGGGCTGGATGGAGCAGAGGATGACGGACCGCCAGGAGTTCGACTTTTCGATGCTGGAAGACCGCGCCGTGCGACTCGTGCGCGACGTCCCGGGCGTCGCGGAGCGATTGCGCAAACAGTACCGCGCGATGCTCGTGGACGAAGCGCAGGACGTGAACCCCGTGCAGTACCGGCTGCTCGCCGCCCTAGAAGTCGGCTCCGAGATGATGGTCGGCGACCCGCAGCAGAGCATCTACGGGTTCCGTCTCGCCGACCGCGAGCTCTTCATCGAGCGCACGACGCGCAAGCCGAACTTGCGGCTATCGCAGAACTTCCGCTCGTCTCCTGGCATCCTGCGCTTCGTTGACGACCTCTTCGCGCGCTTCTGGCCGGACGACTACCAACCGATGCTCGTCTCCGGGCCGACCGAGGACGACCCGTTCGGCAGCACGGGGCAGTCTGACTACACCGGCGTCGAGGTGTGGCCGCAAGAGTCGAAGGACACGGTTGCGACGGCCGCGGGGATCGAGGCGCTGATCAAGTCCGGCGTGAGCGCGGGAGAGATCGCCGTGCTTTCGCGCAACAACAGATCGTCGCACGAAGTCGCCGATAGGCTGACGGCGCGCAACATCGCGACGCGTGTGATTGGCGGGTCCGAGCGCTTCTATACGCGGCTCGAGGTCCGCGACCTCGCCAACGCGCTCGACGCGCTGGCCTATCCGCATGCAGACTTTCAGCTCCTTGCGCTCCTGCGGAGCCCGTTCGTTGGCCTGAGCCTCGACTCGATCGTCTTGCTCTCGCAGTCTCGGCCCGTCATCGAAGCGCTGCCGGGGTTCGAGCCCCCTGTGGACGGCGACCGCGAACTGATCGAAGAGTTCCTGAAGTGGTTTGGGAGCATCGGCGCGGTGGCCGACCGCGTGCCTGCGTGGGAGGTGCTGTCCGACCTCTTTCGCCTGACGCCGTACTTGGAGCGCATCGCCACGCGACCGAGCGCGGAGCAGACGATCGCGAACGTGCGCAAGCTGTTCGCGCTTGCGGCAGAAGAGCCGCTGCTCGACGCGCAGCAGTTTGCGGAAAAGATCAGGCAGGTCCAAGAGCTGCGACACCGCGAAGGAGACGCGCCGAGCATTGACGAGGGCGCGGACGCGGTGACCCTGATGACGATCCACCGAGCGAAGGGGCTGGAGTTCGACGTCGTCGTACTGCCGGACACGCACAGGAGGTTCGGCAAGTGGGCGGGCGACCTGCTCGTGGACGCGCGCGACGGAGTCGTGATGACGCGCTTTACAAAGCAGGACTCTGTCGTGTGGCGGTGGCTCTATGCCAAGCTCGACGCGATCGAAAGGCACGAAGAGGTCCGCGTGCTCTACGTCGGGATGACGCGCGCCAAGAAAAGGCTCTGCGTCGTCGTCGCGCCCAGCCCGAACGAGAAGACAGCCGCCGGGCTCGTCACCGCACGCATGGGGCTCTTCGACAACGAGCTCCCCGGCCTTGTCGTCCGCAACCCGCTGGAAGCGCGGCACTAGGCCGTGGCCCTCGACCCCCCGTAGGTACAATTTGCCCATGTCTTTCCGGGCTGCCTGCGTGCAGTTCCACCCCAAAATGGGCCAGATCAGGCACAACCTCGACCGCATGGGAGAGGTCGTGCTTCAGGCCGTGTCCGACGAAGGAGCGGACCTCGTCGTCTTTCCAGAGACCTCCGTCAGCGGCTACTACGTGCAGGGCGGGGTCAACGAGAACGCGCTCGGCGCGGACGAGCTGCGCTGCGAGTTGGCGGCGCGGATCGAGGGCGCGAAGAAGCCTGTGGACGTGCTCATCGGCTTCTACGAGAAGGCAGACGGGCAGCCCTACAACAGCGCGGCTTACTTCGAGTTCAAGGGCGGCGCCTCGCGGACCGTCGGGACGTACCACAAGTTCTTCCTGCCGACTTACACCGTCTTCGACGAAGACCGCTACGTCGCGCGCGGCACGGAGCTCGGACTGCTGGAGACTCGCTTCGGAAAGGTCGGCGTGCTGATCTGCGAAGACGTGTGGCACTCGGTCATGGGCTCGCTGCTCGCGCTGCGCGGGGCGCAGATGATCTGCACGCTCGTCGCGTCGCCTGCGCGCGGTTTTCAGACCGCAGTCCCCTCCAACGTGGACCGCTACGACCGCATGGTCCGCGCGATGAGCGAGGAGCACGGCGTCTACGCGCTCAGCGCACACCTCACTGGTTTCGAAGGCGGCAAGGGGCTCGTCGGCGGGAGCGTGATCTATGACCCTTACGGCAACCTCGTCGCGAAGGGCGACGTGATGGACGAGCACTTGGTCGTCGGCGACATTGACCTCGACGTCGTTGGGCTCGCCCGCGCAAAGGCACCGCTGCTCGCGGACCTTAAGGGTTCGTGGGCGACGATCCTAGAACTCGCCGAGGATTGACGGGGATTAGTGCCCTGCGAACTTGCTCGCGAGGTTGGGCTCGATCTTGATCCCCGGACCCATCGTCGAGCTGATCGTCACCGTGTTCAGGAAGCGACCTTTCGATCCTGCGGGCTTCGCGCGGATCACCGCGTCGAGGGCGGCGCGCATGTTCTCTTTGATCTGCTCTTCGGTGAAGCCTGCCTTGCCGATCTGAAGGTGCATGTTCCCGGCCTTGTCAATGCGGTACTCGATACGACTCGCGCCCTTGACCTCTTTCACGGCCTTCGCGACGTCGTTCGTCACCGTGCCGTTGCGCTTGTTGGGCGTGCGGGGGCCGAGGAATCGGCCGATCTTTCCGATCTGCGGCGCCATCGCCTCGCTCGCGATCATCACGTCGAAGTCCTTCCAGCCTTCCTGCACCTTCTTGATCAGGTCGTCGTCGCCGACGAAGTCCGCGCCCGCGTCCTTGGCCTTCTGCTGGTCGTCGCCGCTCGCGAGCACCGCGACGGACTTTGTCTTTCCGGTGCCGTGCGGGAGGTTGGTCGTGCCGCGCACGTTCTGCTCGCCCTTCTTGGCGTCAATTCCGAGCCGCAGCGCGAGGTCAATGCTCTCGTTGAACTTCGCGGTCGCAGTCTTCTTGAGCAGCGCAACGGCCTCGTCCACGCTGTGGAACTTGTCGGGGTCAATGAGCTTGTTGAGCCCAGCGAAGCGCTGGGAGTTCAGGTTCTTTCTCTTGTTCGGCTTTGGCATGGTCGCCTCCGTGGTCTGCGGCCGGCTCTAAGTCCGGCCTCCCACTGGAGCGATAGGATACCAGCCGGGAACACCCGCCCGGTGGGGCGCGGGTACTAGAATACAGCCATGCCTCTGACTGCCCTGCTTGCCGCCGCCCTTCTTCTGCCGCAACAGCGGGCCGAGGACTTCTCCGAGGCCTGGAAGCAGGCCGAGACCGCGATCCGCGGGCGGTACTACGACCGCCTCGACCGGAAGGATCGGATGGACGCGCTCCTGGCCAAGTACGCGCCGATCGCCAGCGCGACCAAGGGCCGCAATGAGTTCCGCGACGTCGTCGTGCGCATGATCGAGGAGTTCGGCGACTCCCATTTCGACTTTCTCACCGAGTCCGACCAGGGCTTCTACACCCTCGGTGAGCTCGCGCCGGGCGGATCGCCGAGGAAGATGCCGCACGTCGGCGCGTGGTTCGCGACCGACCGGGCTGGCTATCGCGTGCAAATGGTCCTCGACGGCATGGCCGCCGAGAAGGCGGGACTGCGCCCCGGAGACGTCATCGAGTCCGTAGACGGCCAACCGTTCTCGCCTGTGGACTCGCTCAAGCCGCTCATCGGCAAAGACGCCGCGTTCAGAGTCCGGCACGACGGTGAGTGGAAGACCGTCACGATGAGGGTCGAGGAGTCCGAAGGCATGGCGTTGTTCGTGGAGGCCAGCCGCAACAGCAGGCGGATCATCGAGCATGAAGGCAAGCGCTACGGATACTTCCACTTGTGGGCGATGGCCAAGGAAGAGTTCAAGAACGCGCTCAGCGCGTACATATACGGCCCTGGCATGAGGACCGACGGGTTCATCCTCGACATCCGCGACGGCTTCGGCGGACGGCCGGAAGGCTACGCCGACCCGTTCTTCCGGCCAGAGGTCAAACTTGAGTGGATCGTCGGCGAAGCGTCCGTTCCACAGTTCTTCGGCTACCAGAAGCCGCTCGTCCTCCTCGTCAACGACGGCAGCCGCAGCGCGAAGGAGGTCCTTGCGTACATCCTCAAGAAGTCCAAGCGCGCGACGCTCGTCGGAGAACCGACAGGCGGCCGGGTCCTCGGCACGAGCCCCCTCCGGTTCGGCGACTGGGCGATCCTAGAGATCCCGATGATAGACCTCTTGGTGGACGACATAAGGCTCGAAGGCAATGGAGTAGAGCCCGACTTCCTCGTCACCGAGCGCTACGGCGCCCAAGGCAACGACCTCTACATCGAGCGCGCGCTCGAAGTGCTCAAGATGGCGCGCTAGGCAGCCCGACTGGTCGAGCCGGACCCGCCTGGGTAACCTCGCGCCTGCCGCCCATGACGAACACCTTCGCGATCCTCGGCTCCGGAATGCAGGGCACCGCCGCCGCCTACGACTTGGCGAAGTTCGCCCAGACCGACAAGATCCTGATGGGCGACCTCGACCTGCAACAGGCCAAGCGCGCGGCCGACCGCGTCAACTTGCTGGTCGGAAGAGACGTCTGCGTGCCCCACGAGGTCAACGCCCTGCACGCCGAGAACCTCGCCGACTTCTTGAACGAAGTTGACGTCGTCATGAGTTGCGTCGCGTATTGGATGCACCCGCGCATCGCAGAGGTCGCGATCGAGACCATGACCGACATGGTGGACCTGGGCGGTAACACCGAGGTCACCATGCAGACGCTCGCGCTCGACGAGCGCGCCAAGGCGAACGACGTGACGCTAGTGCCCGACACCGGTCTCGCGCCGGGGCTCGTCAACAACCTCGGGCTGTACATGGTCGAGAACCTCGATGAGTGCGACAGCGTGCGGCTCTATTGCGGCGTCCTCCCGCAAAACCCCGTGCCGCCCTTCAACTACAAGCTCACGTTCAACATGGAAGGGCTCGTCACGGAGTACGACTATGAGGCCGTCGTGTTGCGCGAGGGCGAGATCGTCAAAGTCCCGACCCTCGAAGAACTGGAGACACTGCACATCGAGCAGCTCGGCGAGATGGAGGCGTTCACGACATCTGGCGGGACCTCTACCGCGCCGTACACGCTCAAGGACAGCCTCCGCAACTACGAGTACAAGACGATCCGCTACCCAGGCCACTGCGAACTGATGCGCATCTTCAAGGACTTCGGCTTCTGGCAGGAGCAGCCGATCACAATCAACGGCTGCGAAGTCGTTCCGAAGACGGTCTTCTGCAAGGTCTTCGGGCCGAAGCTCGAGTCGTTCGTGGACGACGACCTGTGCGCCGTGCGCGGCGTAGGAGTCGGAGTCAAGGACGAGCGGCCAACCGCGATCCAGATAGACATCTTCGACCGACAGGACACGGAGACCGGCTTCACGTCCATGGAGCGCCTCACCGGGTTCTCGTCCAGCATCATCGCCCAAGAGGTCGCGCAAGGGCGCGTGGAGAAGGGCGCCGTGAGGTACGAGAACGCCATGACCGGGACGTCGTTCCTCCAAGAGCTCCGCCGCCGTGGCGTGGACATCAAGATCAAGATGACCCACGAGATGACCCCCGCCGGAATGTAGCGCCGACCAAGCGTCCGGGTATAGTGGGAAAATAGGAGGGTTCCCCTCATATGAAGCCCAAGTTCCCTGGACAAGTCGAGCTCCTGGTCTTGAACCCCAAGCAGGTCAAGGCCCTCTCCTCCGTGGCCTGCGACGAAGTCTACGAGACGCTCGGCAGCAAAGAGCCCCGGTCTATCCGTGAGGTCGCGGAGGAGGTCGGCAGGAGCCCCGCCGCAGTCAGCGAGCACATGGCCAAGCTCGTCAAGGTCGGCCTCGTCATCACGGCCGGCACGAGAAAGCGAAGGTCCCGGACCGAGGTGCTCTACGTCGCCAAGGCCATGACCGACCGCTTCATTTCAGAAGAGAACACCTGGGCCACCATCAAGGTCTACCTCAAGCGGTTCCAGGGTCAAATGCGCCTCGCTATGAGGGAGCACGAGTCCGCGCAGCTCGCACTGCGAAAGGACCGCTCGTTCGTCGCGTTCCTGTCCTTCAGGAACCGCAGCGTCTACCTCTCGCCGGAGAACAGCCTGATCGTCAAGCAGAAGTTCAACGAGCTATCAAGCCTTGTGGCCGAAATGAACGAGCCGGACCCAGAGGTCCGCTCGGAGGGCGGCCACGTCCGGGTGGACGTCTCGCTGCTCATGCTGCCCACGGTCAACGAGAGCAAGAAGGTCCTAGGAAAGCGCTAGGCCCGCCCAGGTTCAAACTACGCTCCCCAATAGGCCCTTTATGCCTATGTGAGGAACATTGTGGTTTTCCGATTATACTAATGCCATGTCCCGCAGGGAATGCGGCGACCAAGGAACCAACAATGAGCAGCTTCGAACCACTCTTCGACCAGGCGGGCCGCCCGAACAGGGCGCTCGCCTGCCTAACCGCACTCGCCCTCTCCGCAGTCGCCCTCGCCGGAGTCGAGCGCGACCTCGCCGAGAAGACGACCCACCGCTACATCTCCAACTCTCCCGAGTCCACGATTGACACGCTCACCGACCAGGGCTACAGGCTCTTCGACATCGAGGTCACCGGCACCTCCCCGCTCCGCTACGGCGGCAGCTTCGTCAAGAACACCGGGCCATACCAGTCGGCTTGGTGGTGGACCGCCAACAAGACCAAGGCGCAGTTCATCGAGTACTACACGTCTCGCGGCGCCCGCGTCCTGGACCTCGAGGTCTACCGCGTCAATGGGGAAAAGCGGTACGCCGGCACGTTCGTACCGTCCTCCAACCGCGCCGGAACATGGATGTGGTTCGAGGACCTCACGTTCCAGCAGATGCTCGACCAGGCCGACAGCAAGGGCATGCGCATCACCGACCTCGACTTCGAGACGATCAGCGGAGTACGCAAGTTCTCGGGCGTGATGATCAGGAACGCCGGGGCTGAGCACAAGGACTGGGTCGCCTTCAGCAACCTCACCTCCGACGAGATCAAGGAGAAGATGTCTGCCCGCAGTATGCGGATCGTTGACATCGAGCGCATCAGCGACACGCGCTTCGCCGGAGTCTTGCAGGAGCGTGAGGGCCAGGCAACGTGGTACTTCACCAACCGCACGTGGGAGACCGTCCAGTGGCTGCAGGACCAGTACGGCTCCCGGATCATTGACATCGAGCGCCACACCGTAGGCAAGGACGTCCGATTCAACGTCCTCCTCATCAACAACGCAAACGACCTGGAATGGACCATCGGCCAGATGCTCCGAGCAGGATCGGACGGTACCCGCGGCTTCATCCTCAAGCAGGTCAATGGCCCGATCCTCGGCGAGCTGATGCCGACCTTCCGCACCTATCCCGCCAGCACGATCAAGGTGCTCGAGCACTACTACTGGTCCCGGCGCATCGGTAACGGGATGAGCCCGCAGACGCTCGTGCCGATCTACACGAACCACACGAGCGACACTCACGTGCAGAGCGACGTCGCGACCAATCAATCGCTCCAGCTAACGATGCAACAGATGATGCGCCCTTCGAACAACCAGTCGGCGAACGCGCTGCAGGAGTTCGCCGGAAACGGCAACGGCGCCACAGGACGGACGAACATCAACAACTTCGCCTACAACACCCTCGGGCTGACCGACGACATCAAGCTGAACCACAAGTTCGCCAACGGCAACGTCGCCAACGACCCGTACAACATCATGACGATGCGACAGATCGCCGCGCTTTATGAGAACTTCGCAGAGAGCACGGCACTCAACCCCGTCGGATGGAACTTCTTCCACGACAACATGCTCAACGAGATCGGCACCGGCGGAAGCCAGTTCGGAAACGGAGTCCTGGTCGTCATGCAGCAAGAAGGGGCCGCGATCGGAATGACGAACGCCGAGGTCAACCAGGTCTTCAACCAGATCGTCCTGTGCTGGAAGCCAGGCAACGTGACCGGATACAACTCCACCGCCGGGTGGATCCGCGTCCCCTACAAGACCGTGAGAGGCACCGTCTTCAAGGAGTTCGTCCTCGCGGCGTTCCAAGACGACTTCACCAACAACCCGCTGGGGAACCTTAGCGGTACAGTCATGCCCGAGATCCTGCGCGGCGAGCTTGCCGACGCGCTGCTCACCTGGAACTGACGGCTGCAATCAACCGTGGGGCGGCGGCTCTGCCGCCCCACGGCAGTGTTTAACCTGCTGGTCGCCCCCAAGGCTAGACCACGCGCTTCCTGGCCGCCTTGAGGCTCGAATGCGTCACTTTTTCCAGAGACCACCGGATTTAAGAGACATTTAAGGGCAATCCCGAGTTTAATGGGCCAGCGGGAAGTTGCAACCTCTCGGTCTTAGCGGGCTGGACATGGAGAAACATCGCGCACAGCCGCGGCCACACTTGGCCCCGGGATGTGAAAGGTTGGTCTGGAGGAACCTCTGATGGCGACAGGGGACCGGTCGCACGTCTCCATGCCTCTCGCCATCGCCTACGCTCTCTTCTTCGGCTTCGTCGTGGCCCTCGTGCCAGCGTTCGTCTCCATCTACAACCCCCACCGATACGAGCAGGACCCGCTCTTCACACCTGACGCCCTCCGCAATACGCTGGTCGCCGTCCTCGTCGCAGTGCCCGTCGTCTGGCTCTTCGGCCGCAGGTGGCCGACCCGGCTCATCGTCAGGTTCATCGTCGCGGGCATCGTGCTTTGCGCCATCGCGGGCGTGTTACTTGCGCTCTCTGCTTCACGCCCCATGCGTGAGGCTGGGCCAGTCAAATTCGTCGCCGCACTCAGCGCGACCATCGCAATCCCGTGCGTCGGCCTCGTCTCTGCGCTCATCTCGAACAAGCTCCTGGGAGGGCGCGATGAGGCGTGACAGCGGGTTCACGCTGATGGAGACGCTCGTCGCGATCGCGATCGTCCTCCTGATCGCGGCCATCCTCTTCCCTGTCCTTTCAGAAGCGAAGCGCGCGGGCATCCGGAGCGAGTCCATCGCCCACTTGCGACAGATCGGCGTCGCGATCGAGCTCTATCGGAGCGACAGCGATGGGAAGTTCGGCTTCGAGCACCTCGACCCGTACGTGGAGTCTGGGCACATCAAGAACCGCGGCTTGCTCGTCTCACGTGCAGACCTCTTCGACAGCGGCTACGGGCACACGCTTTCGGAGTGTCGCGACGGTCTGCGAGCGATGGAGACCGAGACGTCCTACGAAGCGCTCTTCTCGACCAAGCACTTTTTCGACTACGTCAAGACTGTTGACGCAAACGCCGCGATCCTAGTGGACCGTACGCACGGCAGCAAGTTTGAAGACGCCGACGGCACCTGCAGACAGATCGAGTTCTTCTACTCCGGCAGCATCCTGCGCCTCTACGAAGACTCCTCAGTGAAGACCGCAAACTTCAGCATCACCGACTGGAAGGCCTCTCCAACCACCGGCTTCGCGTGGCACAGGATCAGGCTCTTCACCGACATTGAACCTCCACCGGTTCCTACCCCGGACACAAACCTATGAAGAACACCTCTCTCCCGAGCATCGTCATACTCTTCGCCGTGGCTGCGTTCGCCAACGTTGCGTGGGCGCCCGCAGGAGTCCCTGCGCACGCCAAGCGCAGTGCGGGCTGCGTCGCGTCCCAAACTGACCTCGATCCTTATCACGCTGCCGAGAACCTCGGCCTGCAGGTCAATCCTAGCATGGCGCCGCAGTTCTTCCTCGCCGCAGCCACCGGGTGTGAAGGCTGCGAGCTCTCCGACACGATAGTCGAGACTTATTGCGAAAGCCGCGGCACCGACTGCGACGGGCTGCTCGGATGGGACGAGTCCTATGAGTGGGTCCGTGAAAAGTATCTCTATCAGTGCGGCACCCCGGGACAGCCCGGCTATGGGTGGTTCGTGCAGTGCTCGACCTGGGCAATGGACGGCTGCTGCAACAACGGTGACGAGGGCCTCCCGCCGACCAACTGCACCCACCCGGGTGCCGCTGGCTGCGTCACGAGGATCGAGCTCTAAGCCGACTGCGACATGCGCTTCGCACAGGGCGCGAGATGCGCCCTGTGCCGAGTCGTCTGGCGCGAAGCCGGGTGGCCCCCGAATCGGGGCGGGCGAAGGCGGCAGATCCGACCGACCGGCGCGGGACAAAAGCTCCGGTCCGGGCGAGCGAGACCGAGTGGACGCTCATCACGGTGGACACCAACAACCCCTACGTGGACGGCCGCCCGCCGCTTGTGCCCAACACGCCGGAACTGCGACAGTACCGCGCCCGCTACCGCGACAACGACCTCCCCGTCGGCGACTGGTCCGACACCGTCTCCGCCACCGCCCAGGCCTGATCCGCAATCCCCCTCTCCCCTCCCCCTCGCATGAAGGGGGGAGAGGGGTTGGGGGTGAGGGGTGCGAGCGGTCCCGGCCAAGACGGAAGCCGTCGGCGTCACGACCATCGCCGTCCACGCCGAGAGGGAACCACCCCGGCCCACCCATTGCGAGGTATAAGACGTTGGCCTCTAACTTGGAAGTAACTCTGTCGTGCCAACAACCGATACCCTAGCCGTCAAAAACCTGAAGCTCGACCTCAGGAACTTTCGCACAACGCCGCAGGCGGATGAGCAAGCCGCTATCACGGCGATGGTCTCCATCAACGCTGATTGGTTCTGGGCACTGGTTGAAAGCTTGCTGACTGATGGATACCACCCCACGGAAAACATAATTGTCATCAAAGAAGGGTCGAATCATAAGGTGAGAGAAGGCAACCGTCGCGTTGCCGCCCTTAAGCTCATATTTGGCTGGCTCGATGCAGACGACCTGCCGATTCCCTCTGAAGTCCTCGAAAGGATCAAAGCAGTCTCGAAGGAATGGAAAGAGCAGAACAAGACAGTACCTTGCGCCATCTACGAAGCGAGCGAAGAAGAGAAGGTGGACAAGATCGTCTCACTTGTTCATGGCAAGGGCGAACGAGCGGCGCGGGACACATGGACCGCGGTTGCCCGTGCCCGACATAGTCGAGACAAGGGCGGTGTCGCTGAGCCGGCGCTAGACTTGCTCGAGAAGTACCTTGCGGAGGGCAAGAACATCACTCAAGAACAAGGGACAAAGTGGAGCGGTGATTATCCACTGACGGTTCTCGCCGAGGCAATCAAGAAGTTTCACGATCGCTTTGGAGCAGTATCAGCCAAAGATCTTGCCGAGAAGTACCCAAGTCCAGTTAGGAATAAGTCGGCGCTTGAAAACCTGATGCGAGACATCGGTCTTGGTACAGTCGGATTCCAAACGTTGCGGCGTCCGGGTAAAGACATTGTCGAGACTGGGTACGGTGTCGCACCTGCAGGTAAGCCCACGTCAAAGCCACCAAAACCGCCGACTCCAAAGCCTTCCAAACCCGGTCCTCCCTCGTATTCTACGACCGACGCTCGGAGCGTGACACAAGCCCTTAAGCAGTTCACACCAGTTGGAGATCATCGCGAGAAGCTGGTCGCCCTCTTGAAGGAGGCACGCCAAATCAAGGTGGATTCCCTTCCTCATGCATTCTGCTTCCTTCTACGGAGCATGTACGAACTCTCCGCCAAAGCCTACTGTGAGGATCATAAAGCCGACGGTCTAAGTACAAAGACACCGAACGGCGAGGACGAGAAGCTTGCCAAGGTTCTTCGCTCCATTACGAAGCACCTCATCGAACATGGCGCTGAAAAGAAAAAGCTCCAAGGAGCGATGAGCGAACTAAACAACGCCAACGGGTTCCTGTCGGTCAGATCCATGAACGAACTCATTCACAATCCAAACTTTACGGTTGCGGAAAAGCATGTTTGCACCGTTTTCCATAACATCTTTCCGTTGTTAGTAGCAATGAGCAAGTGACATGGGCGGCTTTGCGAGTCCCCTTCGTTATCCAGGTGGCAAGCAGCGGCTTACGCCGTTGATCACTGAGCTCCTCGTAGAGAACGGTTTGGTTGGCGGCACTTATGTGGAGCCCTACGCTGGCGGCGCAGGCGTTGCCATTCGGTTACTGCAGGAGGGTTTGGTGAGGCGTGTCTACCTTAACGACTCCAGCTACAACGTATTTGCGTTTTGGCACGTGCTGGCTTCCGAACCTGAAGGGTTGTGTCGCCGTATTGAGCGTGCAAGCTTGTCTGTGCCCGAGTGGCGAAAGCAGCGGGAGATTCTGCGAAACCCGAACGAGCACGACGTGATGCAGGTTGCCTTTAGCACTCTCTACCTCAATCGATGCAATCGCTCGGGCGTTCTCTCCGGCGGCGTGATTGGTGGCCTCCAGCAAACAGGAAAGTGGAAGATGGACGCGCGATTCTCGCGAAGGGAACTCATTCGACGCGTCGAAGCGATTGCTCAATTTAGTGATAGAATCCGCGCGACGAACATGGACGCCGAACATTTTCTTTCTCAGAAGGTCAGCCGTCTTGGCAACCGCACTCTCGTGTATCTAGATCCCCCTTATTTTGAGAAGTCGAGCCGCCTGTACCTCGACACTTACAGCTCCCAGGATCACGTGCGCCTCGCGTCGTCGATTCAAGATCGACTCAAGAAGAACTGGATAGTGTCTTACGATGCTGTGCCACAGATCATGAAGCTCTACCGCAAGCGTCGCCGCTTTCTGTATGATCTCAACTACAGCGCAGCGACGGTAAGTACGGGTCGTGAAGTCATGTTCTTCGGTGATAGCGTTCGATTGCCACGTTCGATTACGGCGCAACCCTTCAAAGTAACGGCTTAGTGGGCCCGGCTCTGGAAGCGCACGTCCCCGTCTTTGACGTCGACGCGGGCTTAGCAGAAACGGGCGGGTGGCCGGGGTGACCTGCCGGATCATCCCGGTCCGACAGGACAAACAACCGCCGCTCCGCGCGGCGGCGGCAGTCACGGCTTTGGTGGGCGGGGGAGGTGGGCGTGGTCGTGCGTCCGTAGCGTTCATACACGGGCGGCGCGCTCCGCGCCCCGTCAGGCTCGCTCCGAACCTAGTCCATTCGCGCAAGGCGGCCAGTACGCGCGCCGGTAAAATCCACGCCGCTCTTGGACCAGTCGCACATCCGCAACTTCTGCATCATTGCCCACATTGACCACGGCAAGTCCACGCTCGCGGACCGCATCCTCGAGCTCACCGGGGTCGTCCGAGGGCAGGCGCAGGAGCAGATGCTCGACTCCATGGACCTCGAACGCGAACGCGGCATCACCATCAAGATGACCGCCGTCCGACTGGAGTACAAGGCGCGCGATGGACAGAACTACCAGTTCAACCTCATTGACACCCCCGGCCACGTGGACTTCACCTACGAGGTCTCCCGCGCGCTCTTCGCCTGCGAGGGCGCCGTGCTCGTCGTGGACGCCACCCAGGGCGTCGAGGCGCAGACCATCGCCAACGCCGGGATGGCGATGAACCAGAACCTGGAGATCATCCCCGTCATCAACAAAGTGGACCTGCCGCACGCGGACATCGTGCGCGCGAAGGAGGAGATCGAGAACACGCTCGCGATAGACGCGACCGACGCGATCCCGTGCAGCGCAAAGACAGGAATGGGCGTCGTGGACATCCTTGAGGCGATCGTCCGGCGCGTCCCGTCGCCGAAAGGCGACCATAGGGCGCCTCTGCGCGCGCTCATCTTCGATTCTCACTTCGACTCCTACCAGGGCGCGGTCGCCTATGTCCGCGTCGTGGACGGGCGCGTCGAGGCCGGCGACAAGATCATGATGATGTCCTCCGGCAAGAAGTTCGACGTGGACGAGGTCGGCGTGTTCCGGCCCGCGCTCACCCGCGCTGGCTCGCTGGAGACCGGCGAGGTCGGGTTCGTCACTGCGGCGATCAAGAGCATCGGCGACGCCGCCGTCGGCGACACCGTCACGCTCGCGAGCAACACCGCGCAAAACCCGCTGCCGGGATACCGCAAGGCCAAGCCGATGGTCTATTGCGGCATGTACCCCACAGACAGCGACTCCTACACCGACCTGCGCGACGCGATCGAGAAGCTACAGATGAACGACGCCTCCATCGCGTTCGAGATGGAGACTTCCGCCGCGCTCGGGTTCGGGTTTCGCTGCGGCTTCCTCGGCCTGCTGCACATGGACATCGCGCGCGAGCGCCTCGAGCGCGAGTTCGACCTCGACCTCATCCTCACCGCGCCGAGCGTGGACTACATCGTCCACAAGTCGAGCGGCGAGGAGCTGCACATCAGCAACCCGAGCGAGATGCCCGAGGCGAACCACATCGCCCTGATCGAAGAGCCCATCGTGGACGCCACGATCATGGTCCCGCAGGAGTACATCGGCACCGTGATGAAGCTCTGCCAGGACCGCCGTGGCTCGTTCGTGCGCACCGAATACCCGACGCCGCAGCGCGCGATCCTCTACTACACGCTCCCGCTCAGCGAGATCCTCCTCGACTTCTTCGACAAACTCAAGTCCACGACCAAGGGCTACGCGTCGTTCGACTACGAGCTCAGCGGCTATCAGGAGTCGGACCTCGTCAAGGTGGACATCCTCCTCAACGGCGACCCCGTGGACGCGCTCTCATTCATCGTCAACAAGCAGTTCGCCTACAACCGCGGCAAGGGGATCGTCGAGCAGCTCCGCAAGGCCGTGCCGCGCCAGCAGTTCGAAGTGAAGGTCCAAGCCGCGATCGGCCAGAAGGTGATCGCCGCGGACGTGATCAAGCCCTTCCGCAAGAACGTCATCGCCAAGTGCTACGGCGGCGACGTCTCGCGCAAGCGCAAGCTGCTCGACAAGCAGAAGAAGGGCAAGAAGCGCATGAAGAACATCGGCTCCATCGAAGTCCCGCAGGAGGCCTTCATGTCCGTGCTGCGGGTGACCGATTAGCGTGTATCCTGGCGCCGTGTCGGAAACCAAGCCCTACGGCATCAACAAGCTCCGCGAGACGTGGGTCGTCAAGGAGTCGGTGCGGCGCTCGATGCAGAGCAACACGAGCACCGAGACCGGGCCAGAGCGCATGCTGCGCGAGGCGCTCTACAAAAGCGGCCTGCGTGGATACCGCAAGAACGTCCGCAAGCTCCCCGGCTCGCCCGACGTCGTCTTCAACAAGAAGAAGCTTGCCGTGTTCGTCCACGGCTGCTACTGGCACCGCTGCCCCAAGTGTACGCGCGACATCCACCCCAAGACCAACAGCGAGTTCTGGAAAGCTAAGTTCGAGCGCAACGTCGCGCGCGACAAGAAGAACAAGCGCGAGCTCCGCAAACGCGGCTACACCGTCCTCGCGTTCTGGGAGTGCGACGTGCGAAAGGACCCCACCAAGTGCGCGATCAAAGTCATCAAGGCGCTTAAGGAGTAGCCCCTTCCTCTTGCCGCGATGCATCGTGCGCGGGAGGAGGAAGGGGTTGGGGATGGAGGTTCGCCTACCGAACTTCCGAACTTCCGAACGCGCCTAGATCGGCTTCGTCGCCCGAACGAACGCGCTCATCACGCGACCGTCGAACGTCAGCTTCTCCTCCTCCGTCAGCTCGTTGATCGCCTGCGACGGAATGTCGCCGACCGCGTAGCGCCGCGTCGGCTCGAGCGAGACCCCCTCGAACCCCGCAGAGCGAAGCAACGATGCGTACTCGTTCACTTCCAGCGCACCGGCGACACAGCCCACGTACGCCTCGATGTCGCGGCGCACAGCCTTCGGCATCTCGCCCTCGACCACGACGTCCGAGACAGCGAACCGGCCGCCGGGCTTCAGGACACGGAACGCCTCGCGCAGGACCGCGCCCTTGTCGCTCGCAAGGTTGATCACGCAGTTGCTGATGATGACGTCCACCGTCGAGTCCGGTAGCGGGATCTCCTCGATGTTCCCTTTCAGGAACTCCACGTTCTCGACCCCCGCCTCAGCCTTGTTCTTCTCCGCCAGCGAGAGCATTTCGTCAGTCATGTCGAGCCCGTACACGAACCCCGTCGGGCCCACCCGCCGTGCGGACAGCAGGACGTCAATCCCGCCGCCACTGCCGAGGTCCAACACCGTCTCACCAGGCGACAACGTCGCAAGCGCCGTCGGGTTTCCGCACCCGAGCGAGATCTTCACAGCGTCGCCAGGAAGACCAGCCTTCTCTTCGTCCGTGTAGTGCCCGCCCGTTATCGGGTCGTCGCACCCACAGCCGCATCCGCTGTCGCTCGCGCCTCCACAACATCCTGTCCCGGCGGACTTGGCCGCCTCTGCGTACTTTTCTTGCACCTTCAGGTGCGTCTCATTGAGTTTCATTTTGTGTTCTCCGCGCAGCACGAGCCCAGCGAGCCTGCAAACTCGCCGATCATCCGCGCCGCTTCCTGGTTGATCCGACAAACCATGAACCTGCCCCGCCGCTCGACGTCAATCACGCCTGCGACCCGCAGCTCCTTGATGTGGTGCGATATCCGCGAGGTCACTTTCGACGTGCCTTCGATCTGGCAGCACACATCCCCGATCGTCGCCCCGATGAGCGAGTCCCCCGAGTCCACGATAGTGAACTCAGGGCAGCACATCAAGTACCGCACGATCTGCAACCGCGTAGGGTCGCCCAAGGCTTTGAACATCGTCGCCACCTCATCCTTTTGGTTCGTCAGTACCACAGTCATTGAACTATTTATACCACACCCGTTGGGTGGGGGTGGGAAGGTCCTAGTTTAGGTTCAAAAACGGGCCTAGGAGGACATCCGGGCGAACTTCATTTTTGTGGCCCGGGGCATGTTGACGCTGATGGACTTGACCACTTTGTCGTCCCATTCGATGTCTATGGAGAGCGGGCCGGCGGTGAGCTTTTTCGCGTTGACTGGCGTCATGGGGAACGCGTCGAGGATGGTGCTTGAGGTCGCATAGAGCTTATCGCCGTCGCGCTTGATGTGAACCATGACGTCGAGCTCTGTGTTGTAGTAGTACCCGACGAGCGCGTCGAGCATTTCTGGCGGGACTTCAAAGGCCTTTGAGCGCGGGCAGACGATCTCTGCCCCGCCTTGGAACAGCGTAAGGCCAGTTACTTTCCCTACTTCGTCCCTGGCGAACTCGAGACGGGCCTCGACGATCTTCCAGAAGAAGTGGTCCTTCTCGGTCGCGAAGACCTCGAACTCTGGCTGTCCAGTGACCTTCGCCATCAGTTTCGAGCCGTCGCGCCTAAACTCGATGACCGCAGTGCTGACGTCGTACTGTCCCACGTACTCGTCGAGGACCTGTTCGCTCAGCGTGACCTCCGTCTTGTCGTCGCCGGGCCCCGGCTTGAGCACGTCCGCGAGCATTACGTCCACCACCTTGTCGTTCAGCGTCTTCGCGTTCTGTGTGCCGTCGTTGCTGAAGATCGTAACGACGACGTCCTGCTCGGGGAACCAGTTGACCTGCGCGTGGAAGCCGACGAAGTCGCCACCGTGCTGGATCCGTGCAACGCCCTTATAGTCGTCAATGAAGAACCCGAGGCCGTAGACCGTGTCCGTTCCGAGCAAAAGCTTTTCCTTTGTCTGCATCGTCGCAAACATCTGTGGGTCTTTGCCGAGCTTGTTCTTCTTCCAGTTCTGCGTCCACTTGTGCATGTCGGCGAGGGTGGTCCAGAGCCCGCCCGCACCGTCGGCGGCGATCATCGTGATCCCAGCGCGGTAGCCCTTGCCGTCGCCGCCGTCCATGTATCCGAAGGCCCGGCCAGGGATGAGCAGCGAGTGGTCGTCGAGGAACTGCGTGTGCGCCATTCCGAGCGGCGTGAAGAGCCGCTCTTTCGCGAACTCTGTAAGTGACTTTCCGCTCAGTTTCTCGACGAGCTTCTTTAGGAAGTAGAAGCCCGTGTTGGAGTAGTCCCATGCCATACCTGGAGGAAAGTTGAGCGTGCTTTGTCCCTTGAGCGCCTCGACGACCTCTTCGTCCTCGAACGCGAACTTGCCCGACTTGAACACCATCAGCGACATGTAGTCGCGAAGGCCGGACGTGTGCGCCATGAGCTGCCGGACCGTAATCTTGTGGTCGCGGAGCACCGGGAACTCGGTCAAGTACGTTGATGCTTCATCGTCAATGTCCAGTCTTCCGTCGTCCTGCAAGAGCATCACGCACGCCGCGGTGAACTGCTTGCTGACGCTGCCGACGTCGAACACGGTCTCGACGGTGATCGGCACGTTCGACTCGAGGTTCGCCATCCCGAACGCCTTTTCGTATACGAGCTTTCCCTTCACGCTCACCGAGACGACTCCGCCCGGGGCGTCCTTCTTGTCCCAGGGCTTGAAGACTTCGTCGAGCTTTGCCTCGATTCCTTGCGCGAGCTGGGCGGGCGCAGCGGCGGCGAGTGCGATCAGGAGCCAGGACGCGAGCTTTCTCATTTGTCTTCTTTATCTACCCGGTGAGAGGGTGGTACGTTGCGGCAGGAGGTCCCCACCCCCAACCCCCTCCCCGCGACACGGACATTCGCGGAGAGGGGGCTCCGGACGAACCCTGCCATACTCGTTTTCGTGTTCAAAAGGCTGATGCAGGCGGTGGACCGCGTGATGGGGCGCGGGGTCATTGACGAGGCGCTCTATGAGGAGCTCGAGGAAGCGCTGCTGCAGGCCGACACGAACGTCAAGACGACGCAAGAGATCCTCGAAGAGCTGCGGCGGGACGTGCGCTCGAACAAGGTCCGCGACGCGGCGGGCATCCGGGCGGCGCTGCAAGAGAGCATTCGAAGGCGGTTCGAACAGTCCGACGCGTCTTTGGCGAAGTCTTCCGTCAGGCCCACCGTGTACCTCTTCGTCGGCGTCAACGGCGTCGGCAAGACCACGACGATCGGAAAGCTCGCGTTGCGACTGACGAAGCAGGGCAAGCGCGTCCTGCTGGCCGCAGGCGACACTTTTCGCGCGGCGGCGATCGAGCAGTTGCAGATCTGGGCGCAGCGGTCGGGTGCGGAGTTCGTCGGCGCGCAGCCGGGCGCGGACACGAGCTCGGTGATCTTCGACGCCGTGAACGCGGCGATCGCGCGGCAGGCGGACTACGTGCTCGCGGACACCGCAGGGCGCCAGCACACGAAAGGCAGCCTGATGGACGAGCTCCGCAAGGTCGCGCGCGTGACGGAGAAGGCTCTCGGCCGGCCGGCGGACGAAGTGCTTCTCGTCCTGGACGCGAACACGGGGCAGAACGCGATCCGCCAGGCGGAGGAGTTCATTGCTGCCGCGGGCGTGACGGGTCTGGTGCTGACGAAGCTCGACGGGTCTGCTCGCGGCGGCGCGCTCGTCGGTGTGTGGGAGCGGTTTCATGTTCCGATCAAGCTGGTCGGCGTCGGTGAAAAGCCAGAGGACCTGGCTGACTTTGATCCGGCATCGTTTAGTGAGCAGTTGTTCGTGTGAGGGTCGGCGAGCCGCCCAGGAGGTCGGCCCTCCATCTAGCTTCGTACGGGTAGGTATGGCGGGACGGGGCCGTCGGCGTAGAGCGCACGTCGGCGCGCTCGGACGAACATCCAGAGCGACATGAGGCCCATGGCGAACGCCATGAGGCCGTCGTCCACCCAGCCGACGAGCAACAAGAGGTCCGGTATCAAGTCTATCGGCGACGCGCCATAGAGGACCGCGGTGACGAGGGGCACGAAGGCGGTCCAGGTCCTGCCGTTGTTCTGGGGCATAACACTCCTTCGACGCGCGGGCAGGCGGCGACGTTGGGCCGGATAGGTACTCGGGCTTAGACCAACTTCCGAAACTGGTGCTTGCCGACGCGCAGGACCCTGCCCCGGAGCTCGCCGACGGTCAAGGTCGCAAAGCCGTCCGAGAGCTTGTCGCCCTCCAGCGAGACCGCGCCCGACGCCATGAGCCGTCGCGCCTCGCCGTTCGACTTGGCAAGGCCGAGGCTTGCGATCAGCGAGGCGACGGAGACGAGCCCGTCTGCGCCGACCGCGCCCGCGGGGATCGCCGCTTCTTCTGCCTCGACCGGCTGCTTCTTCTTCGAAAAGGTCTCGACGAAATAGTTCTCCGCTTCCTCTGCGGCCTCGCGCGAGTGGTACAGCGCGACGATCTCTTTTGCGAGCCGTACTTTTGCGTCGCGCGGGTTCTTGTTCGCGGCGAGCATAGCCTTCGCTTCTTCGAGCGGCACATCGGTACAGAGCTCGAACCAGTTCGTGATCAGGTCGTCCGGTATGGACATGGTCTTGCCGAACATCTCGTTCGGCGGGTCCACGATCGAGACGTAGTTGCCGAGCGACTGCGACATTTTCTCTTTTCCGTCGGTGCCCACGAGCAGCGGCGAGAGCACGACGCACTGCGGCGGTTGCCCTTCGGCCTCTTGCAGCGTGCGGCCCATGAGGTTGTTGAACTTCTGGTCGTTGCCGCCGAGCTCGACGTCCGCGCGCAGCGCGACGGAGTCGGTGCCTTGCATCAGCGGGTACATGAGTTCGTGCATCGCGATCGGCTCGTGCGCCTGCCAGCGGTTCGTAAAGTCGTCGCGCTCCATGATGCGCGCGACGGTCACTCTTGCGCAAAGGCGCAGCCACTCTTCCGAGCCTAGGGTCCCGAGCCATTCCGAGTTGAAGCGGATCTCCGTGTGCGAGACGTCGAGGATGCGGCCGAACTGGTCCTTCAGCGATTCGACGAAGTTCAGGACTTCTTCCCGCGAGAGCTGTCTGCGGGTCTTGTTCTTGCCGCTCGGGTCGCCGATCATGGCGGTGAAGTCGCCGATCACGAGCACAGCCTGGTGTCCGCAGCGCTGGAAGTCGCGCAGTTTGCGCAGCACCACCGCCCAGCCGAGGGTGACATCGCGCGCGGTGGGGTCAACTCCGAGCTTGATCCGCAACGGGCGACCGAGCTTGAGTTTTTCGACAAGCTCGGCCTCGCTGATGATCTCGGTCGTCCCGCGCCGCAGGACCTGCATCTGCTCTTCGACGGTCATTCGAAGGGCGCAGTTTACCGGCTAGTTGAACTGGAACTCTGGCGAGCCGAAGATGAGGCGTGTCACGCCCTGCATCACGGGCTGCAAGTTCCGGCCGGTCACAGAGCCGCCCGATATCTCCTTTGCCGACGCATAGAGCGTCTGCATTTTTTCCGGCGGCATCTCGGCGTCGAACACCGATACGAGGCGGTCCACGAGCGCGTCAGGCGAGGCGCCTTCGCGCGGTAGGTTTTGCGCGATCAGGTTCATCACGCCGCGGTTCTGCGGGCCGAAGAGCGCGTCGGCGAACTTGATCCGTTCGACCATGGTCGCGGTGCTGATCCACTCTTCCCCCTCCATCCATCCAGCGACGTCCGGCGGGTACATGAGTTCCATTCCCATCGCCTTGGTCTTCTGAGCGAGGATGTTCACGGCGCCTGCGAAGCGCCGTCGGTTCGCTTCGTCCGCGCCCTTGACCCGCTCTAGCACGACGGAGCCCAGGCCGAGCGAGCGGTACGTTGCTATGCAGAAGTCCACGGGGTTCTTGATGGTCTTGCGCATCGCCTTTTCGCTATAGAACTCGTTGCGCGTCACGATGTCGCGCACGAGAGCCTTGATGTCCATGCCGGAGGCCTGCCAGCGCTTGGCGTACTCGTCCACCAGCTCGTTCGTCGGGCCCCTGTAGACGAACCACTCCCAGACCTTCTTGGTCAGGTAGTGCGCGGTGCCGGGCATCGCGACAAGGATGGCGAGGACGTCGTCGCCGTTGTAGTTGCCGGACTTGCCGAAGAGCGTCTTTTCGCCGTCGTCGTGCCGTTCCGGCACGAACACGAACTGCGTGTTCCTGTTCGGCCTCGCCGTCGGCACGATCCGCTGACCGCGCCTCAGCCCGAAGGTCCATCCGGTAAGGGCTCGCGCCGCCTCTTGGATGTCCTTCTCCGTGTAGCCGTTGTCCACGCCCAGCGTGAACAGCTCCATGACCTCGCGCGCGAAGTTCTCCTGTGCGGTGCCCTTGACGTTCTCGTTGTTGTCCAGCCAGTAGAGCATCGCCGGGTCCTTGCTGACCTCGGTCAGGAGGGTGCCGAACTTGCCGGTGGAGAAGGTCCGGAGGGTCTCGATGTGACGGTACATCGCCTCTCCGATGTCCACCTTCGCCGCGCTCGTGGCAAAGTGGTCGTGCCAGAAGAGGGTCATCTTCTGCTCGAACGGGTGCCGTGTGGTGGCCAGGCGCAGGTACCACCACCGCTGGTAGCCGGGCACGTTGATGACGCCGTTGTCGGGGTTGCCGTAGATAGAGGGCTCGACCCCGAAGCCTTCGTCCACGTCCTCGTAGTTGAGGAGCTTCTGGATCGCCCCTTGGAGCCCGTCCTTGCCGTAATAGTCGAGCTCGGCCTCGCTTGCCCCGAGCCCGAACCTCCGGAGGAGGTGCGCGACCTTCGCCTGATCCTGCTGTCCCGCCATAAGATGTCTGACGCTCGGCCCGCGCCGCCGTTCAGAGTCTACGCCACCTGGAAGGTCCAAAAAACGAAGCCCCGCCAAAATGGCGGGGCTTCTCCAGTCGAATTCGTCGGTTCCCTAGACTTCGGGGACGTTCGTCGCCTTGAACGTCGCCTCGTTCACAAACTTGAACAACGAGCTTCCCTGGTAGTCGGCCTTCAGCGCATAGCGGACCTGCTGGCCGTTCTTTGTCTTGCGGATCATCTTGGTCTTTTTGACCATGTTCTCCGGCACGTCCACATGAGATCGAGTCTTCAAGTTATAGAACTGCATGTATCCCTCCTGGGCAATCACCTCGGATCGCTTTAGGAGCCGCTTTGCTCCGAAGCGCCGTTGTGGCGACCCAGGTTCAAGCGTCCAGGTACAGTTTGCCCACATTTGAACCTGGGACGCAAGCCGTAGGCCCAAAATTGTCCCCAGATTGCCCAGGGGGCCATTGAACTAGGCGAGGTGGCCCGTCCCGGAGGCGGGCCTTGAGTTCAAAAGGCGGCCCCGGACGGGTTCCGGGGGCCGCCTCGAGAGGGGCGTTACTGGAACCGGACGCGTACGGATCGCTCGTTCGCCTTGCCGCTCTCGATCCGGACGAACTTGAGGACGACGTCGTCGCCCATGCGGACCTGGCTCAGCGATTCCACGACCTGCTGTGCGGTGGAGACCTTCTTGTCGCCGATCTGGGTGATGACGTCGCCGACCTTCAGCCCTGCCTTTTGGGCGTAGGAGCCTTCCTGCACGACATAGATGACCGCTCCTGCGAGACTGCCGGGCAGATCGTGCTGTTCGCGCGTGGTGTCGTCGAGGTCTTCGATGAACACGCCGAGCATCGGCCTGGGCTGCTGGTCTTGGAAGAACTCGCGCATGTCGGGCGCGCCACCCTCTGGCGCGCGCTGCCGCGGGGCCTGTGCCACCTGTTGGACGGGCGGCGCCTTGAGCGTCAGCTCGGCGGTGCGGGTGCGACCGTCGCGGACGTAGGTGACGTTGACCTTGTCGTTCGGGGACCGCTTGTAGAGGGCGATTCGAAGGTCGGTCTCTGAGTCTATGACGTCGTCGTTGACTTTCGTGATCACGTCGCCTTCCTTCATGCCTGCCTTGTCTGCGGGATCGCCGGCCTGGACGTCCGCCACGAATGCGCCCATGAGGTTTCGGTCCTTCATCTCATACGGTTTCATGTCGCGCGGGTAGAGGCCCATGAGCCCTCGGTCGAACTTGCCCGTCGCGATCATTTCGCTCGCGACGGCGTTCACGACGTTCGCGGGGATCGCAAAGCCGATGCCCGCGCTCGCGCCGGAGGTGCTGAAGATCGAGGTGTTGACGCCGATCACTTCACCGTCCACGTTGATGAGCGGTCCTCCGCTGTTGCCTGGGTTGATCGAAGCGTCCGTCTGGATCATTCCGCTGTACGCGCGAGTGTCGGAGATGCCGTCGCCGGCCTGGCCGATGCGTCCCGTCGCGCTGACGTGTCCGAACGTCACCGAGTTCTCGAGCCCGAAGGGCGTTCCCACTGCGACCGCGATCTGGCCGGGGAGCACAGCGTCGCTGTCGGCGAACTTCAGAGTCGGGAGGTCGGTGGCGTCAATCTTGATGAGCGCGATGTCGAGGCTCGGGTCGTTAGCGCGGTGCACCTTGCCCTTGAGTTCGCGGCCGTCGGCGAGGATCACGGTCACTTCGGAAGCGCGCTGCACGACGTGGTCGTTGGTGACGACCCACCCGTCCTCGGTCATGATGAAGCCTGCTCCGTCACCGGAGGGCATGCCGGCCGCCGGGCCCCTGCCTGCCGTCGTTACGGCGATGTGCACGACCGCCTCGCTGGCGTAGGTGGTCAGCTCGGTGTACATCTGGTCGAGCGCCTTGAGTCCGGAGACCGCGCCGCTCGAGCTCGGTTGGAACTGCGTCGCGCGCTTGAACGGCTCGTATCGGAGGGTCGTGTCAGACGCCCGCACTTGGTTCCACGCGGCGATCGCGAGGACGCCGATCACGGCGCCGACCACGACCAACAGGAAAGGCTTCATCGAAAAGTTAGGGCCGTTTTTCATGCTTCTGTCACCAATCTAGGACATCAAAGGTCCGATCTCCCCAGTAGTACTAACACTCTCCGTGCCGAACGGTGTTCCCTGACCGAACATTAGTCCCGGGCGGCGCGCGCGAAAGCCCGCGCCAGGGCGGCCTTTACCGAAGCGGTCGCGTCCCCGACCACCTTTATCCTTACGCCCCCGGCAGACTTCTGGTCGAACTTCCCGGCGAACGGCTCTTCTTCTGGGCCCTCGCCCTCCTTGGCGCCCCACATGTAGACGGTCACTACGGCCATTCCGTCTGTGAGGCGCACGCCCACGAAGCTGCGAGCCTCCGTACCTACGACGTGGATCGCCTGTTTTGCCAGTCCCGCCGGAAGCTCGGTCGGGAGGACAGGCTCGAAGCCGGTGTAGCGGCGCGCGTCGCCGGCCCGCGCGACCTCTATCGGCCCCCAGGCCTTGATCACCTTCGAGTTCTCCTTGCCGATCGCCTCGAACTTCGCCATGTCAATCGGTGAGCGCAAGTCCACGCTCATAGTGTCAATCGGCGTTTGGGAGCCGCCCTCGGGCGAAACGACCACGTAGCGCAGGATGAGCGAGTTCTCGGAGTCAACGAAGAGCCGGCGGTCGGACATTCCCTCGTGCCTGCCCTTCAGGTGGACGACGCGCGCGGCTCGGCCAGCCACGGTCGCGTCGCGCTCGAACGTCACGTTGAAGTTCTTCTCGATCAGCTTCTTCCGGAACTCGATGTCGAGTTGGAAGCGCGCGGGCGACTTCTCGATCCTCAGCTCATTGAGCTGTGGGTCGTAGTTGCGCCAGAGCTCGCCGTTGTCGAGCGAGACCATGCCCGCGTGCAAGAGCGGCTGCATGATTGTGGAGCGGATCCCGCGGTTCGGGACGATCTGCACGGTCACTGTGATGGACATGTCCTCGGCCGAACGCGACTGCACCAAGGTCGCGCGCACGTCGCGCTGCGACTCGAGCGCCTTGACCAGCGCGCGAAAGGCCGCGTCGTCGTACTGCCCGGCTTGAGCCATGGCCGCAGACGCGACAGCGAACGGGACTGCGAGAATCCTTTTCACGAAATCGGCCCTCCTGCCTTGGTTCTAACGCCCAACTGGGATCAACGGCGCATGGGACCCAAAGTCCGGATTGGTCACGGCCACGTCCGAGGCCTCGTCAAAGCGCGCGCCGTCGTCGGCCAGGTGGGTGCGGTCAGTCCCGCCGATGAAGGCGTTGAAGAGCAGCACCGCGAGCACCGCCGCGGCGACGGAGGTCGCCACCATCGCGAAGACGGGCACGCGCACCGGCTCTGGCTTCTCGTTGCGCACGAGCCGCATCACGTCGTCGGCGAAGCCCTCGCGGGGCTCGACGACCGGAAGCGACGCAAGGCCCGTTTTGAGCGCGCGGAGCGAACCGAGCTCAGCCTCGCAGGAGGCGCAGCGCTCGACGTGCGAGCGCACGGCGATCATCTGATCGCCCGCGAGCTCGCGGTCCAAGTACGCGGAAAGGCTGTTTTGGGCGTTCTGGCAGTTCACTGTAAAAAGTTCACCTCATAGCGGCCGGGGCAGCTTTTGTCGAGGTACTCCCTCAGCTGCTTTCGTCCGCGATGGATCCGGGACCTGACGGTGCCGACCGAAGTCTGCATGACCTCTGCGATCTCTTCGTACGAGAGACCTTCGACGTCGGCGAGGACGACTGCGGTGCGGAACTCGGCGGTCATCGCCCTGAGCCCGAGCTGCAGTGGCTCCTCGAGCGCGTAGGTCATGACTTCGCAGTCGGCGGCGGCCTTCTGGTCCGGCAGGTCCCACGTCTGGTTGCCGTCGGAGCCGGTCTGCTCGATGCTCACCGTCTTCAGGCGGTTGCGCCTCCGGACGGTGTCAATGTGCAGGTTGGTCATGATCCGGTAGATCCAGCTCGTGAAGGGCAGGTTCTCGTCGTACCTGTGGAAGAAGCGGAACGCCCGCAGGTAGGTCTCCTGCAGGAGGTCTTCCGCCTCAGCCGAGTTCGCGGTCAGTCTCATCGCCATGTTGTGCGCCTGGCGGTTAGAGGCGGACACGAGCCTTTCAAAGAGCTCGAGCCGTTCCTCTTTCGTCCTTCCCGCGGACTTGATCCAGGTCGCGATCAACTTCAAATCCTCTGTGACCTCCTACCCCGAGGGGCTCGTGCAAAGTTCCTACCTAATGATACAGCAGGTCCAAAAACAGGTTATCGAAGGTGGTCGGTGCCTGGGCGTTCCCTAGCGTCCTGCGATGGGCCTCCGCCAGGGACTTTAGCAGTTCTGGCCTGTGCGGGGCCTCTTGGGCCAGCCAAGCCCCGACCGCCTCCAGTATTCTGACCTGGGACGATCGGGCGTTGAGGTCGGCCTTCTTGGCGTAGTCCTCGGCCACTTCCCGGCACTCCTCGGCGAGCTTGAAGGCGCTGCCCCAGGGCTCTTGGCGCGTGCGCTCCAGGAGGTCGTAGAGTCGGTCGAAGACTTCTCGGTGCTCTCGGACGTGGGCGACCCCGCCCGGCGAGCGGCCGAAGACCCGCTCCGCGTCCGTCTCCCATGCGCCTTTCTCCGGCAGCTCGCAAGCCACGCACATGCAGCGCGAGCGGACGGTCGGCATGACGCGCGCGAACTCACTGGTGGTCAGGATGATCTTCGCCGATTCTGCGGGCTCTTCGAGGGTTTTGAGGAACGCGTTCGCGGCCGCGCCGTTCATGCGCTCAGTGTCTTCGAACACGACGACCTTGTGCCTGCCCATGAGCGGGCGCGTGCGGAAGTAGTCGAGAACGAACGGGTATGCCGGCCTGTCCTTGTCGTTCTGCCAATCAGGGACTTCGTGCATCGCGCTGACCTTGATGAGGCGCGTGGGACCCCACGGCTGGATGCACAGGAAGTCCACGGCCCTTTGATTGTCGAACGACTTGCAGACGTTGCACTCGCCGCAGCCCATGCCGCTCGCGAGCGGCTTTGGGCAGAGCCAGCCCTTGGCGAGCACGCGAGCGAGCTGGGACTTGCCCGCTCCGTCGGGGCCGTAGAACATGACGGCGTGGACGCCGGAAGACGACGCAAGCACGCGCTCTACGGCGCGCTTTGCGTGGTCCAGTCCGGCGAGCGAGCCGAGGTCAGTAGCGCACGAACTCATTGACGTCCAAGAAAAACATGACGGCCCCACCGACGGGGACCTTGACGGGGCTCGGTATGAACGCGCCGGGCGGCGCGGCCTCGAACGGCATGACGTTGACCATCTGTTCGCGGGCCTTGCAGCTCGCCTGGACGATCTCCTTGAGCGATCCGGCCAGCTCGTCGTCGAATCCGATGAGGAGCGTGGAGTTCCCCTCGCGCAGGAACCCGCCGGTGGAACCGATCACCGTGAACTTGAACCCCGCCTTGAGGAGTTCGTCGGTGAGCTTGTTCCGGTCGCGGTTGTGGACGATACAGACGGCTAGCTTCATCCGTGCCTGGCGTTATGGTACTTCAAACGCTCGCCGGGGCCGGACGAACCAAGGCCGCCCAGCGGGCGCTGGGCGGCCTTGCCACTGGTAGAGCTACTGACCTTGGCCCTGATCCTGATTGCCTTGAGACTGAGCCCACTTCTCCTTTTCTTCCTGGAGCTCCTTCTCGCGTCCAGCCTTGATCATGGCTTCTTCGTAGGCATCTTGACCGAACTGATCCCTCTGCGCGCGCTGCTCGGACTCACCGATGCCGGTCTTCACACAACCGACAACGGCGAGACAAGCTATGACAGCGAGCGTCAGCCTAACCATCACTGGCCCAGCGCCCACATCGGGTAGTTGATAGTCGTGTTCGGCTGCACGAAGCCCAAGTTGCCCGTGCTGATGATCGCACAGTCGTTCTGGAAGGTCCAGCCCGCAGTGTGACTACCCGTAACACCGAGGTACTCGAGCTTCGTCGGCGTCTGGGCAAGGAACCTGCCAGCAGGAATGAATCGAGCCGAGCCGTCAGTCGCGGAAGTGGTGATTCCTCCGCCAGGAACCTTCGCATTGTCCACCTCGCCGCCGGAAGTTCCGGCAATGCAGTCAGCGACGGTGCCTTTCATGAGCTTGTACCGCCAGAACTCACGAATCGCTGGCGGATACACGATCTCCGAGACCTCGCCAGGATCCACGGTCCCCCCAGGAAGCACCGAAGCGTTCGCGGTTGGGAACTCCATGATAATGATCGCTTGCGCCGGATCCGGGATCCGGGTCACCGTGCCGCCGACCCACGAGTTGCGGAACTGGCGCAGGAACGTCGGGGCCCGCAGGTATGTGTCGAGCGAGCCTGTGACCGCGCTGTTCAACACGAAACCGCCGACGATCTGCCCGTGCGTCGTCCACTGGGCGGCGTCCTTGTCTCGCAGCGGGTGCTCGAAGATCGGTACGTTCTTGATGTACGGCATGATCCACTTCTGCCAGGCGAAGTGATTGAGCCTGTAGTAGAACGGGAACGTGCATCCCGCCCCGGTCGGATTGAACGGGTTGCTGTTCAGCGCCTTGTTCAAAGCGGTTCCGGGCTGGCAATCGTCGTTTCGTGGATAGAGATCGTCGTAGTCGGTCGCATACATGACCATGGCGAGACCGATCTGTTTGGCGTTCGAGATGGACACGGACTTCTTCGCGGCCACCTTCGCCTGCGCGAAGACCGGGAACAAGATCGCGGCCAGGATAGCGATGATCGCTATCACGACGAGAAGCTCAATAAGCGTAAAAGCCTTCCTATTCATATGATTCCAAACCTCCGCCAGCACTGACACACTGCCGGATACGTACTTGGTCCACGGGGGAACACCAAGGCCCCCTCCGAGCCGTTAGTATTCATGACAGCCGAAGATTAACGGCGCTTTATGGTACCGAGTTTTCCCCCGGGGAGTGCTTAGGGGGAAGAGGGCCGGGGCGGTCTCCCTTGACCATTGGCTCTAGTACAGCAGGCAGCCTCGCCTCACAGGCTCGAACTCGGCTGCCTCGGCGTCCATCCTCTCCTTGATCTTCCCTAGGGGCTCCTGACCTTCAATTGCGCCGCGTAGCCAGGCGTTGCCGGCCAGGATGTCGAACGGCATCTTCTCGGCCTCGTACTCGTACGGCGGCGCCAACCACTCGAAGCGATCGTTCCGCGCCGCCTCTTGCAGCACTGCGATGGACGTCAGCACGGGCCGGAAGGTGCGGCGGTCGGTGACGTGGATGAACGCGCCCTGGCACACTTCGCCTTCGAACTTCTGGAACGTCGGCTGGTAGACGTAAGGCCGGAAGCGCACGCCCGCAAGCCCGAGCGCGTTCAACCGGTCCGTGAACTCCCACGCCTCGATCAATGGCGCGCCGAAGACCTCGAACGGGCGTGTGGTTCCGCGGCCCTCGCTCATCTTCGTGCCTTCGAGCAGGCACTGGCCGGGGTAGACGACGGCGGTGTCCACCGTCGGCATGTTCGGGCTCGGCGGTGCCCAGACGAAGCTGGTCTCGTCCAGGTACGCGGCGCGCTCCCATCCTTGCACGTTTACGACGTCCAGCTCGCACTTCGGATAGAATACGCCCTGGAAGTAGCGCGCGATCTCGCCGACCGTCATTCCGTGCCGCGTCGGCAGCGGGTGCAGGCCGACGAACGAAGCGTACTCCTCTTTGAGCACGGGGCCCTCGACCTGTGCGCCGCCGATCGGGTTCGGTCGGTCGAGGACGGTGACGGGAACGCCGTGCTCAGCGCACGCCTTCATGCAGTTTGCCAGTGTCCAGATGAACGTGTAGTAGCGCGCGCCGACGTCGGGCACGTCGAACACGAGGCGCCCGACGCCCTGCAGCATCGCGCTCGTCGGTTCACGGTGCTCGCCATAGAGCGAGTGGAACAGCAGCCCCGTGCGCGGGTCACGGTACCCCTCCCACTCGACCATGTTGTCCTGTGTGTGCCCCCAGATCCCGTGCTGCGGGCCGAGGGCGCACGCGATCTGTAGCTCGCCGCTTTTGTGCAGCAGCAGAAAGTGGTCGAGGGCGTGGACGTAGTCGCTCGCGACGGACGCCTGGTTGCAGACGAGCGCGATCGCTTGGCCCTTGAAGCGCGCGAACCCATCGCTGATGCAGGCGTCGAGGCCGGTCTGCGGCACGGGCGGGAGAGTACCGATTCGCCGCACACAGCGTTTTTTCTGCAAGCGGCCGGCCCCCTGTCGGCCGTTCCTCCCCCTACAATCCAGTATACACAGCATGGGTGACGATTTGTCAAGTAAATATTCGAAAAATAGGACATAGTGCCTACCTTTGGCTAGTTTTGGGTTGGCGCCGCCGCGCGCTGCGAGCTCGGCTTCGGTAACCTCGGACGATGCTCGCCGCCGCCTTGACATTCGCGCTCCAACAGACCGCGTGGCCGACCACGCAGGCCGAGCGGACCCACTTCGCCGAGACGAGCACTTATGCGCACGTCGTGGACTTCCTCGACCAGCTCCAGAAGGTGGCGCCGGTGCAGGTGCAGTACATCGGCAGTTCGCAGGGCGGACGAAGGATGCCGATGGCGGTCGCGAGCATCCCACAGGTCTCGACGCCGCTCGAGGCGAAGCGGCTGGGGCGGCCGATCGTGTACATCCAGGCGAACATCCACGGCGGCGAGGTGGAGGGGAAAGAAGCGGCGCAGGCGCTGCTGCGCGACCTCTACCGGGAGGACAGTGAGCTACTGAAGAAGCTGGTGCTGGTCGTCGTGCCGATCTACAACATTGACGGCAACGAGCGGTGGGGCGACGGTCGGATCAACAGGCGCGGCCAGACCGGCCCAGCCACGGTCGGACAGCGGACGAACGACGCGGAGCTGGACCTCAACCGCGACTGCATGAAGGCCGAGTCGCCGGAGATGCGCGCCGTGCTGAGCGGCGTCTACAACGCGTGGGACCCGGACGTAGTGTTCGACCTGCACACGACGAACGGGACGCGGCACGGATACGGGCTGACGTATTCGCCGCCGTTGCACCCGAACACCCACCCCGGCGTGCTCGAGTACTCGCGCGGCGACCTGATCCCGCGCGTGCGCGCGCGGATGCAGTCGCTCGGGATCGAGACGTTCGACTACGGCAACACGGGCGCGCGGCAGGGCGCGACTGTTTGGTCCACGTTCGGTTACGAGGGGCGGTACGTGACGAACTATGGCGGGCTTCGGAACCGAGTTTCGATCCTGAGCGAGGCGATGAGCTACAACACGTTCGAAGATCGCGTGCGGCACACGTACGCCTTCGTGAAGACTTGCCTCGAGGAGATCGCGAAGGACTCCGCGCGGATCTTGGAGATGTCGCGCAAGGCGGACGCCGACATGGTCGCGTGGGCGGCAGAGGGCAAGAGCCTCGGCGTGCGGTTCGAGATGGCCTCGCGCGGGAGCGAGGACGTGCTGCTGGAGAGGCCCCCGAGCGAGGGCGAAGACCCGCGCGTCGGCCCGATCACGGCGATTGACAAGGCACGGATGGCGGTGTTCGACCGGTTCACTCCGACGCGGACCGCTTGGGTGCCAGCGGCGTACGTCGTTCCGGCGGGCGAGGTGAAGGCGATCGAGCTGCTGTTGCGCCACGGCGTGGTCGTCGAAGTGTTGCGCGAAGACCTGATCGCAGACGTCGCGAAGTTCACTGTGCTGGAGGTCGTACAGGCGCGCACTGCTTTTCAGGGGCACCGGTTGGTGCGGTTGGAGGGTTCGTTCAGGACCGAGGGCGCGAACGTGCCATCGGGGAACTACATTGTGCGCACGTCGCAGCCGCTCGGTGTGCTCGTGTTCGAAATGTTGGAGCCCGAGTCGCTCGATGGCGTCGCGGCGTGGGAGTTTCTTTCTGCGCTGCCCACGGTGCAGTCCACGTTTCCAGTGTTCAAGCTGCGGGACGCGAGCAAGGCGGTTACTGAGGTTGTGGGGGGAGTGGGGTAACGGGTGACGGGTAACGGGTGTTCAGCCTTTCGCCTCTTCCCTCACCCAGGCGGCCAGGAGAGAGCGCGGCCGCCGATCAGGTGCACGTGCAGGTGCGGGACGGTCTGGCCGGCGTCCTCGCCCTGGTTGATCACCAGCCGATAGCTTGTGAGCCCCTCCTGTTCCGCGACAGTCTTCGCGGCGTTGAGGAGTCGTTCGTGCTGGCCATGGTCGTGGACGCTGGCGACGCCGGCGATCTCGTCCCGTGGGACGATCAGAACGTGCACTGGCGCGACGGGCACGATGTCGCGGAACGCGACGACGTGCTCGTTCTGGTAGACGATGTCGCCGGGGATCTCGCCCCGGATGATCTTGGTGAAGAGGGTCATGGGAGAAGTATAGCGAGGGGGCAGGGAGCAAGCTCCCAGGCTAGGCGGCGCGAACCTGCCAAACTCAAGGGTCCGCATGGGTATTGACTGGCAGAGGATCTGGCGCGAAAAGGGCACGGAGTCGTACCTGCTCCTGCCGCTCTCAACGCTTTACGCCAGTGGATGGATCATCTATGAGATGGTGTACCGTCTGGGGTTCAAGAAGGCGGTACGGCCGCACTCGCCGGTCGTGTGCGTGGGCAATCTGATCGTCGGTGGGGCGGGCAAGACCCCTGTGACGCTGTCCGTGGCGCGGACGATCCAGGCGTTCGGGCGAAAGGTCGCCATCAGCGTCAGCGGTTACGGCTCGCCGCGCCAGGACAACGCGCACGCCGCTCCGGACGGAGAGCTCGACGCGCGCGAGTGGGGCGACGAGGCGGCGCTCGTGCGCAGCAAGCTGCCTGGGGTCCCGCTCATCGTGGGGCGCGACCGCGTGATCGCGGCGCAGATCTGCCGCGACCTGCACCCGGACTCTGTGCTGCTGCTCGACGACGGGTACCAGCACCTGCCGCTGCACAAGGACGTCACGATCCTGCTCGACCCGGCAGACCTGGAGAACCGCTGGTGCATGCCGAGCGGACCCTACCGCGAGCCGCGCTCGACCGGGCGATTGCGGGCGACCACCGTCGTGCCGGGCAAGTTCAAGTTGAGCGCTCCGATGGTGTCGCTCCGCACTGAAAAGGGCGAGACGCCCGAGATCGAGACGCCGGTCAACGCGGTGTGCGCGATCGCGCGGCCGGAGCGGTTCATTGACACGATCGAGCACTACGGATTCCGCGTCGCGCACGAGAAGCTGCTGCAGGACCACGACGAACTGAGTTCGAAGTACCTCTTTGAAGGGCTCGACCCGTTGTTGCCGGTCGTCGTGACTGAGAAGGACTGGACGAAGCTCCAGCACCGGACGGACCTGGACAACTGGACGCTGATCGTCGCACAGTACGACGTACAGATCGAGCCGGGCGACGCGTTCCGCGAGTGGCTGAGGGAGAGGCTCGATGGCGTCCAAGCGTAAGCGGTTGCAGGGCAAGGCCGCTTCTTGGATGCTCAAGCGCATCCAGAGGTGGCTGCGGAAGAAGCCGTACCTCGAGGCGCTCAAGAAGGGCGAGCAGTTGGGGCGGGTCATCTGGCGGATCGCGAAGCGGCGCCGAAAGACGGGCGAGAGCAACCTGCGGATGGCGTTCCCGCAAATGTCGGAGAGCGAGGCGCGCGACACGTGCCACCGTGTTTTCGAGAACTTCGGCCGTGCGTCCGCGGACTTTCTCATCGGGCTCGACCGCACGAAGGAGGAGATCGAGGCGACGACCGTGATCGAGGGCATCGAATACGTTGACGCGGCTCTCGCGAAGGGCAAGGGCGTGATCCTGATCACGGCTCACTTCGGCAACTGGGAGCGGATCGCGGCGTGGGGCGTCCTGAGCGGGTACAAGCTCTCAGTCATCGCACGCGACGCGGACGCACAGGGCGTCAACAAGCTCGTGAACGAGCTGCGCGAAGGGCCGGGCACGGAAGTGATCTCGCGCGGCAAGGCCGCGCGTGCGAGCATCGAACGGCTCCGCCGCAACGAGATCGTCGGAATCCTCCCCGACCAGAACTCGAAGGAGGTGTTCATCCCGTTCTTTGGAAAACCGGCCGGAACGGTGCTGGGGCCGGGCGTGCTCGCAGAGCGCACGGGCGCGACGGTGCAGCCCGTGTTCTGCCACTACGAAGGCAACGGTCGGTACCGCGCGGTGTTCTATCCGCCCGTCGTCGCCGACGAGGGCTACGAGATGAAGGGCGAGGGGATGATGCGCGCGATCAACCGCCTGCTCGAGGAAGTGATCAGGGAGCACCCGGACCAGTGGCTGTGGTTCCACGACCGCTGGCGCAACGCGCGGAAGAAGGGGCTGTTGTGAGGTTCTTGATCGCGCGGCTCTCGTCTCTCGGCGACGTCGTGTGTTCGCTTCCGGCCGCCGTCGCGCTCAAGGCGTCGTACCCCGACTGTGAGACCGTGTGGTGCGTGGACGCGCGCTTCGCCGGCGTCGTGCAACTGTGCGGCGCGGTGGACCGCGTGGAGAAAGTGCCGGCGAAGGACAAGCGGGGGTTTGTGCGGGGCCTCGGAGAGTTCGATGTGGCGTTCGACCTGCAGGGCCTGCTCAAGTCCGCGCTCGTCGTGGGTCACAGCAGGGCGAAGAAGAAGCTCGGCTATCACTGGCAGCGCGAGGGCTCGTGGCTGTTCTCTCAGCGCGTCGTGCCCGACGCGACGTCGCTGCACGTGACGGACCAGTACGTGGACGTCGTCCGCGCGTTCGGCGCCGAGGCGGACCGCGCGGACTTCGGACTCAAGCCTGACCCTGAGGACGTCAAGACCGTCCGCAGGTTGCTTCCGGGCGACGGCGAGATCGTCGTGTGCAACGCCGGTGCGGGGTGGGCGACCAAGCGCTGGCCTGCGGCGCACTTCGCACAGCTCGCAAACGCGCTGCACGCACAAGGCGTGCGCGCGTGCTTCATCGGTGCGGAGTCGGACAGAAATGCGTTCGAGGAGGTCAAAGACGCAGGAGCGACGCACGCCTTCGACCTGATCGGCCGCACGAACGTCCGTGAGCTCGTAGCGCTGATCTCGGCTGCGAGGGCCCACGTCGGCGGCGATACGGGAAGCACCCACATCGCCGCTGCGCTGGGGGTCCCGGCGGTCGGGCTTTACTCGGTCACGCGCCCAGAGCGGACGTGCCCCTACGGCCAGCGGCACAACACGCTCTACGACCCCGCCGGCCTTGACCGCATCGGGCCCGAGGCCGCTTTGGAGGCCCTGGGGCGCGCCATCGGCCAAAATAGATAGGGCCATGCGACAGGACACGCTCGAACGGATCGCAGAGGCGCGCCAGGGGAGGGTGCTGGTGTTCACAAACGGCGTTTTCGACGTCCTTCACGCCGGGCACGTGCGCCTCTTGACACAGGCTCGCGCGCTCGGCGACGTGCTCGTAGTCGGGCTGAACACCGACGCGAGCGCCAGGCGACTTGGCAAGGGGCCCGACAGGCCCGTGAACGGCCTTGAAGACCGCGTGGCGGTGGTGGCCGCGCTCAAGCCCGTGGACTTCGTCGTCGCGTTCGACGAGGACACGCCTTCCAGTCTCATCGAAAACCTGCGCCCCGACATCCACGTGAAGGGCGGCGACTATCGCGCCGAAGACCTGCCCGAGTCTGCGGTCGTCGAGTCATACGGTGGCCGCGTCGTCGTCCTGCCCTTGCTCGAGGGCCGGTCAACGACGGCGACGCTCAGGAAGCTGCGAGGAGAATGAGAGCCTTCGACGTCGGTCGAGAGGAGCGCGTCCTCTTCGTCTTCACACACCCCGACGACGAGCTGACGCTGTCCGCCTTCATCTCGCGCCTTGTGAAGTCAGGGATCCATGTGCACATATGCTGGATCCACTCGACGCCCGTGCGCGAAGCGGAGTCGCGCAAGGCGATGGGCGCGCTCGGGCTCGACCAGGCGAACCTGACGTTCTTTTGCGCAAAGGACGGAGCGCTCGTGGACGAGATCGCTGCACTCAAGCCGCTCTTGCGAGAGCATGTCGAGCGCACCGAGCCCACGCGCGTCGTCACCAACGCGTTCGAACAGGGCCACCTCGACCACGACGCGACGAACCTCATGGTCAACATGTGCTTCGAAGGGCCGGTGTTCGAAGTGCCGCTCTATCACACCTACGTCGCCTCGTGCCCAAGGCTCGCACACTTTTCGGACCCCACGGGCGAGGAGTTCATCGAGCTCACGCCGGTCGAGCGCAAGACGAAGAAGCGGCTCGTGCGCATGTACCCGAGCCAGACGGTACGGCGCAACGTTGTGCTCTACCAGCTCGTTCACACTCTCAGCCTGCGCCGTCCGCCGCTATTCTTGAAGGAGCGGCTCCGCCTTCAAACGCACAAGGACTTCCTGGCGCCGAACCACCCGCCAGCGATCGCCAAGCGCGTTGCGGCGAGCGCAAAGTGGAAGCGGTGGGTCGCGGCCGTCCGGAACGTGCTATGAGCCCTTCTGGTACGGGCTGAACTTCGGGCTGCCGTAGTCGCCAACCCCTGAGACGCGCTTCTCGTTTGAACCGTCCGCGCCGATCACGAATATCTGCCCCTCATTGGCGGGCCCGAGCTTCGAGTAGACGAGCTTCTCACCCGACGGGTGCCAGCTTGGTTCAGAGATCACTCCCTCTATCAACCGCATTCGCTTTTGGATCCCGCCCACCTCTATTTGGAGGAGTATGAGTTCGCGGGGGGAATACTCGTACCCGTTCACCTGTCCCACCGTGACGGCGACCCACTCTGAGTCGGGCGATATCGCTGGATCCTTGAGCGCCATGGTGACTTCATCGGTGAACCGGTGTGTCACCGTCTTGAGCCCGACCGCTCCTGCTTTCGTCGAATAGTACACGATTGTCGCCTCGCCGCCGAACATGACCTGGCTGAGCGACATGTACATGCTCTCCACGCTCGTGAGCTGGGTTCCGTTGATCGAGACGATGACGTCTCCTTTCTGCATTCCGACCCTCTCTGCGACCGTCGCTGGCGCCGTCTCTTGGACGTACACGCCGTTGACGCTTGCGGGGATGCCGCTCTGCTGCCGCAGCTCGGCCGTCAGGAGGGACGGAAAGAGACCCAGGTCGGGCTGGTCGGTGTACATGTAAACGAACTCGGGTTGGCCGTCCTCGCCGATAGAGATGGCGACCAGCGCGTTGCGGTACGGCTTGACCGCGATGCCGTTGCGGATGAACTCCTTCGGAATGTTCTCCGGGTCGGGGTACTCGAACCCCTGGATCGAGACGACGGCGGTGCCGTCGGCGGCGACGTCGAACTGGATGGAGTTCGCGGCGAAGAGCGGCGCGGGACCGGGCGACATCTCGCCGACCCCGTCCATGTAGTTCACGATGAAGACGTCGTGCGACTCGCCTTTCATGACGGCGTAAATCACTTCTCGGTTCTTGCCCCACTTGGCCGACTTGAAGCTCGTGCCGATCCTCTCGTACGCCGTTTGGATCGCCTCCGCTTGACCAGGGTCGCCGGCTCGTGCGAAGTCCGTCGGCGGAAGGACCTGCTTCAAGCCCTTGTCGCGCTGGTTGAAGTCGAAGACGTTCCCGCCGAGCGTGATCAGTCCACTGTCGGCGACGTTCGGCCAGTCGGGCGGGCCGAAGTACGGGCTGCTTGCGCTGCGGCTGCCGTCGGTCTTCTTCTCCACGAGGTTCTTAGCGACGTTCCAGCGGTAGATCGCGCTCGAGAGCCCGCCTCGCGTGCTGGTGAAAAACACGCGCTGCCCGTCGGGACGCCACACAGGTTCGAGGTCGTTCGTGTCCTTTTCGTGCCCTGGCACGACGGTCTTGTCGCCGCCTGAATCGAAGAGCACGAGAGTGTCGCCCTCGTCTGTGTATTCGAGGGCGGCGATCATGTCTGAGGTGTCGGTCGTGCCCGTGTCCGGATCCATCGTGAAGCCCTCGAACCACTTGTAGACAAGAAAGAGCGCGGCGATGGCGAACAGCCCGATAGCAGTCCTGACAACGATCTTGTTCTTCATCCTTGGAATCCTATGGCTTCAAACAGTCGCCAGTCCTGATCCGTGCCCCGTTGGCGAAGTCGGGGCCAGAGACGGCCTTGCGGCCCTCGGGCTGCACGGTATCAAAGACGAGCGAGCCGGCTGAGAAGGCTACTTCAAACGGGTTCGTCGCGACCACCGTTCCGGGCGCCGCGCCGACGGGTGAGCGCGCAGCAAGCCGGGCCGCGCGGATTTTGAGGTCGCCGGACTTCGCACGGACCCATGCCCCTGGGGCCGGCGTGAAGGCGCGGTAGCGGTCGTACTCCTCCCTTGCAGGGCGCTCGAAGTCCAGTTCCGCGTCGGCCTTAGTCACCTTGGGCGCGTAGGTCGCTACCCGCTCTGTCTGCGGATCGTGGGGGAAGTCGCCGGCCACCAGCCGCTCGATCCACTCGGCGACAAGCCCAGCCGCAGTCTGCGCCAAGCGGTCGTGAAGCTCGCCGGCGGTCTCGTCGGGGCCGATGTCGGTCGTGGCCTTCGCGATCATGTCGCCCGTGTCCATTCCGGCGTCCATGAGAATGAGCGTGACGCCGGTCACCGTGTCACCGTTGAGGACCGCGTACTGGATGGGCGCCGCGCCGCGGTACTTGGGGAGCAGCGAAGCGTGGAGGTTGAAGCAGCCCTGCTTTGGGACAGCAAGCAGCGACTTGCTGAGGATCTGTCCATACGACGCGACAATGAACGCGTCGGCGTCTAGGGCAGTCAGGCTCTCGACGAACGCCTTGTAGCGGCTCTTCTCTGGAGTCTCGACCTGCAGGCCGAGCGCTGTGGCCGCGTTCTTCACGTCCGACGCTCTCGTCGCCATTCCGCGGCCGCTCGGGCGGTCGGGCTGCGTGACGACCAGGGCGACGTTCCGCGCGAGAGCCTGCAGCGCGGGCACGGCGAACGCGCTCGTGCCGAAGTAGACGAGCTTCACTCCGCCCTCTCGGGCTTCTCGCTGGGGTGCTGCCAATAGAGCGTCGCCGGATCCACCTTTTCCGTGAACAAGACCCCGTCCAAGTGGTCAATCTCGTGCTGGGCCACTCTCGCCGCGAGGCCGTCCATGTCCCAGGTGGACTCGCGCCCTTTGCGGTCGAGCCCCTCGACGACGACGACCGCCGCGCGCTCGACGTCGCCATAGAGCCCAGGGATGCTGAGGCATCCCTCTTCGCCCACCTGCGTGCCGCTCGACTCCGTGATCTTGGGGTTGAAGATGACGGTGGTGCGTCCCTCCACTGAAACGACGATGATGCGTTCGCGCAGGCCGATCTGCGGGGCGGCCAGGCCGATCCCCTTCGCGGCGCGCATGATGCGCACCATGTTTTCGGCGACGGTCTGGTGGCGCCTCGTGACCCGCTCGACCTCTTCGGCCTGCCCGAGCAGGACGTCGGAAGGGATCTTGACGATCGGGTGGTCCTCGTCGGTGACGTATAGGTATTTGAACTCGTCCGGGACCACGACCGTCATATGGCCCAATTATGGCAGGTTCGTTTGAACCTAGCTCTGGACGTCTAGGGGCTTGAGGACTAGCACGCGCGGCTTGCCTGTGAGGTCGCCAGAGACCTGATCCACGTGCCAGCCGTGCTCTTCGAAGAGGACTGAGACGCCGTGCAACATGCCGTCGCCGATCTCGACCACTAGGCACCCTCCCGGCGTGAGGTGGTCTTGCGACTCTTCAGCGAGGCGTCTGTAGAATGCGAAGGCGTCTTCGCCTGCGAAGAGCGCAAGGTGCGGCTCGAAGTCCTGCACCTCTGGCATCAAGTTCTCGCCTGCGCCGATGTAAGGCGGGTTGCTGACGATGACATCGAACGCTCTTCCCTGTAGCCCGGCGAAGAGGTCTGACTCGACGAACTCAACTTCCGCGCCGAGGTTCGTCGCATTGAGGCGTGCGACCTCGAGAGCGGCTGCGCTTACGTCACTCGCGGTGACGGCAATCTCGGGCCGCGTAAGCTTGACCGTGACCGCGATGCAGCCCGAGCCTGTGCCGAGGTCGAGCAGAGTCCCTACGTTTGGCTGACCGCCGGCCACTTCGACGAGGTGCTCCGTCTCCTGCCGCGGGATCAGGACGTCGGGAGTGACGACGAAGCGACGCCCGTAGAACTCCCTCCAGCCAAGGATGTACGCAAGCGGCTCACGGGCTACGCGCCGTTCGCAGAGCCCGTCCAGCCCGTCCCCGACGAACTCATCGGCCGAGTGCGCCAGCACCCACGGGCGCTCGACGCCGAGCGCGTGCGCGACGAGCATCTGAGCGTCCAGCCGCGGCACGTCCACGCCTGCGGTGGCGAGGCGGCCCTCCACCCACGACACGGCCTCGCCGACCGTCACGGCACCGAGTACTGCGCGAGCTTTGCCTGCATCTCCGGCACCAGCTCCGCCTCCAGGTAGATCCCGTCGTCGCGATAGTCCTTCTTGATGACGCGGCCGAACCTGTAGCAGGCCTCGACCAAGGCGTTCTGGTCGTAGGGGACCAGCGCCTTGACAATCGAGCGCGAGCCCTGGCTCGCCTTGACGACCGCGTCGAGCAGGTCTGGTACGCCCGTGCCCAACTTCGCGCTGATCGCGACGCTCCCGGGCCAGTCTGAGACCAGCGTTCGGGCCAGCGTCTGGTCCGCCAGCGCGTCAATCTTGTTGAAGACCGTCACCACCGGCACGTCCGCTCCGCCAAGCGCGGCGACGGTGTCGAGCACGGTGTCGCACTGCGACTCCCATGCTTGGTTCGAGACGTCCACGACGTGAAGGAGGAGGTCGGCGTGGGCGACCTCTTCCAGGGTCGCGCGGAAGGCGGCGATCAGCTCGGTCGGCAGGTTGCGGATAAACCCGACGGTGTCAACCAGGAAGAAGCTGAAGCCGTCCGGCAGGTCAATCTTGCGCGTCGTGGGGTCGAGCGTCGCGAACGGCATCGCGTCGGCGAGCACGCCCGCGTCGCTCAGGCGGTTCATCAGCGTGGACTTCCCCGCGCTCGTGTAGCCGACGATGGCGACGACCGGGAACGGGTGGCGCGCGCGGGACTCTCGCTGCAGCACGCGGTGCCTCTTGACGTCCTCTATCTCTTCTTTGAGCTTCGAGATGCGCTTGTTGACGCGGCGGCGGTCGCTTTCGAGCTGCGTCTCGCCTGGGCCCCTCATTCCGATGCCGCCCCGTTGGCGCTCGAACTTGGTGTACACGCTCATCAGGCGCGGGAGCATGTAGCTGAGCTGTGCCAGCTCGACCTGCAACTGGCCCTCTCGCGTCTGTGCGCGCCTCGCGAAGATGTCCAGGATGAGCTGCGGCCTGTCTATGACCCGCCGCTCGATCTCTTCCTCCAGGTTTCGCACCTGGACGCCGCTCAGCTCGTCGTCAATGACGACCACGTCGGCCGCTGTGTCGGCCGCGTATGCCTTAAGCTCCTCCACCTTGCCTTTGCCGATGAACGTGGCGCGGTGGGGCTTCTCGAGCCGTTGGCGCACGCTTCCGACGACCTCTCCGCCAGCGGCCTCCGCAAGGCCAGCGAGCTCGTTCTCTACGGACTCGTCGTCCGCGGCGTCGGAGTTTACGTAGACCAGGAACAGCTTTTCGTGCGGGCTCTCTCTGTCAATCAGCTTCGACATCGTCCTCCAGGTCTAGAACCGGAAGAGCCCGACCCTGGCCGCGATCGTCATCCCGTTGAACGAGAGGCCGTCGAACTCGCTCCAGAGGTCGTACCGGACCTCGATGTTGAACCGGTCGCTGAAGTTGATGCCGAGAGCGGCGTTCGCGTTCATGCCCAACCTCTTGCCAGAGACCCTGCCGCTGCTCGTGAACACCGCGTAGTCCATGTAGGCCGCGCCGGCTCGTAGCGCCGCGTAGGGCTGCGTGCTGGATTCGACCGAGCTGAACGGGACGACGTAGCCGAACGATCCCGTGAAGATGAACACGGTGCTGCCGTCTTTCGACTGGCCGACGCCGTTCCAGTCGAACGCGAGCTTGCTCTCGTTGTGCCGGAACAGGCGTATTCGGCTGGCACCGAAGCTGAACCACTGGTCGCCAAGCGCGTCTCGGAGCGCCTGGTCCTGTGGCATGAAGACGCCGACCTGAGGACCAAAGTAGCTGTCTTCCTGGGCCCTGGCTGTGAAGGGCAGCGCGAGCGCGAACACGAGCGCGACTACCGTGAGAAGGCGATGTCGAAGCATGGGCTGATTGTACATGGGTCCGGGCAGGTGCTTTTGGGGGCCCGTACGCCCGGTTTCAGTCGGGTTCCCTTGAGTTCAGTCCGCCGCTGGTTCAGAACTGGGAGTTTTACTAGGGGTGGAAAGGTCAGATTCCGCGGAGGACGAACCCGTCCGCCAGGGCCGACAGCTCCTTGACCGCGCCCTCGACCGCGGCCTCGAAGAGCCGCTTGCCCTTCTCGGCAGTCGCCTGGGTCGCGTAGCCGAACGAGCCTTGCTCGGTCACCTCGTCGAACTGGAACGCGAGCCCGCGGACCTCGGGCTCGGGTTTGAGGCCGTCGTCGCGGAGCCTGTCCTTTCGCACGAGGCCGGGGTACAGGTGCAGCATTAGGCTTGCCTCTGCCTCGCACGCGTGCTGGATCTTCTTGAGTGGCCCTTCCAACACGGACTCGAGCACCGAGTCCGGGATGTAGGCGAAGTAGCCGGAGTGGCCGAAGGTCAGGTCGGGGTTCTCGGCCTTCAGCCGTCGGCATGCAACGCCGTTCGGCTCGGAGTTGCCGCCGTGGCCGTTGATGACGAAGAACTTGGTGAAGCCGTGCGCGACGAGGCTCTCGATGACGTTGGTCAGCGCGTCTTCGTAGCCTTCGAAGCTGGCCGTCATGGAGCCGGAGAACGGCAGGTGGTGTGCGGAGCAGCCGAGCCAGAGCGTGGGGACGAGAAGGACTCTGTCCTTGAGCTTGGATTCAATTGCTTCGGCGGCCGCAGTAACGAGCAGGCTGTCGGTGAAGAGCGGGAGGTGCGGGCCGTGCTGTTCCAGCGAGCCGGTCGGCACGAGTACGACGACGTCGCGGGGGAGTTCAGAGACGTCTTGCCAAGTGAGCTCCGCGAGCTTCACTGGGCCTCCGGCCAAGCCTCGCGACGCAGAGCGTTGATTGTGTTGGCGAACTCGCGGTCGTGGTTCGCGAGCCCTCGGACCTTGTTGTGCGCGTGCATCATGGACGAGTGGTCGCGGCCGCCGAAGAGCGTGCCGATGTGCTTCCACGAGTCCCCGGTGATCTCGCGAACGAGATAGACCGACACGTGGCGCGCGTGCGCGATCGGTGCCTTGCGCGACGTGCCCAGGATGTCGTCCTTGCCTATGCGGTAGTGCCGCGAGACCACGGTGACGATGTCTTCGAAGCCGGGCTTGGGCATGGCCATGGCGCTGTAGTACTTTTCTACGGTCTCCTTAGCGACCTCGACGCTGAGCGGCTTGCCTGAGAAGCTGGCTTCGGCGACGATCTTGTTGAGGGCGCCCTGGAGCGTGCGGATGTTGCCGGGCACGGACTCGGCGAGGAACATGGCGACGTCGTGGGCCAGCGGGATGCTCTCGGTCGTGGCTTTCATCTGGATGATCGCGCAGCGGGTCTCCGTGTCGGGCATTTGGACGTCGGCGACGAGCCCGCACTCCAGGCGGCTACGGAGGCGCTCGTCCATCTGAAGGAGGTCGCGGGGGGCCCGGTCGGCGCAGAGCACGATCTGTTTGCCGTCTGCGTGGAGCTCGTTGAAGGTGTGGAAGACCTCTTCCTGGGTCTTGTCCTTGCCCATGATGAACTGCACGTCGTCCAGGAGCCAGACGCTGACGCTGCGGTAGCGGCGGCGGAAGTCGTCAATCCGGTTGTTCTGCAGGGCCGAGACGAACTGCTCGGCGAACTGCTGGCCGCTGACGTACATGAGGGGGTAGAACGGGTCCCGGCTCATGATCTTGTTGGCGATCGCGTGCAGCAGATGGGTCTTTCCGAGTCCGGACGGGCCGTAGACGAAGAGCGGGTTGTACTTCATCCCGGGCGAGGCGGCGACCGCCATGGCACCGCCGTGGGCGAGGCGGTTGGACTGCCCTATGACGAAGTTGTCGAACGAGAACCCTGGGTTCGGCTTGAAGCGGTTGGGGCCTGGGTCGCCTTCTGAGCGCGAAGCGATCGCGACCGAAGTCGGCTCGTCGTCCAGCGGCCGCGGCCTCTCGCGGCTCTCGATAAATACCTTGATGGTCACGACCTCGCCCAGCTCGTCGCTCAGCGCGCTCGAGATCTTCTTGACGTACCGGTCCTTTACCCACTCGGCCACGAAGTTCCCCGGCGCGGCGAAGTGCACTTCGTCGTTCGTCCGCCTGACCGGGCGCAGCGGCTGCAGGAACTTTTTGTGCGCAGTCGCAGGAACCTCTTCCGCGAGGCGTTCCAGGGCCTGATCCCAAGCTTTGCCAAGCGCGACGGCTCCTTCGTCTACAAAGAACGTGAACTGGTCATCCGACATTAACGAACCACATGCTCAAGTCGAGCAAAGAACGAGGCGATTATACACACGCGACCTCTCGATGTCCACCCGTTTTTTTTCTTCGTGCTGAAGGCCTCATTTTTGCGAAGATTCTCGGCGCATGGCCCATTGCAGGACATCGAATGAATGGGGTAAAGCCGCGCGTCGCGCCGTCTCTTGCGTTACACTCGCAGGATGCAACAGCGCGTGCTTGGAGTCCTCGGAGGGAACGACGTGGACGACGTCCGTCTCGCCGCGTGGGCGTCGTCTGCGGAGCAAACGTACGCGGCCGACTCTGGCGCGGACCGATTGATCGCGCTCGGTTTTTCTCCCGTCGTCGTCGGCGACTTCGATTCGTTTGAATCGCTACCGCGCGCGTCGCACCTTCGTCTAGTGCAGACGCTCGACGACGAGACGACGGACTGCGACAAGCTCCTCGCGCTCGTCAAGAGCGACGGGCACGACTCCGTGACTATGATCGCGACGGAGGGCGACCTGCCCGACCACGTCCTCGCGACGTACTGGAGCGCGATCGAGTCATCGCTTGATGTTCGGTTCGCGTTTCGTCGCGGGATCGGGTGGCTCGTGCGCTCTCGCGGCGTAAGGCGGGTGCAGTCCGCGCCGGACCAGCGCGTGTCGCTGATCCCGCTCGTACCGTGCGAAGGGGCGGCGCTGAGCGGGGTGGCGTGGCCCCTGGACAACGCCCGGCTGGAGCCGGGCGGGCGGGTGAGCGTGAGCAACCAGGCGGCCTCCGGGGAGGTCGTCGCCTCGCTCCACTCGGGCTGTGCGCTGTTGTTCCTGGAGACCCAGGAGGTCGCCTGGTGAACCTGGGACCGCTCGATGCGGTCATCGTTTTGCTGTTCGTCGCGGCCATCTTCGCCCTCGGGTTTTCGGCCCGTTTGAAGTCGAACACGACCCTTCAGTTCATCGCGGCCGGCCGCGCTCTGACCCTGCCCGTGTTCGTCGCGACGTTGGTCGCGACCTGGTACGGCGGCATCCTGGGGGTCGGAGAGACGGTCAGTTGGTACGGCCTGGGCTCGTGGGTCCTGATCGGGGTTCCCTACTATGTGTTTGCGCTGATCTACGCGCTCGTCCTTGCCAAGCGCGTGCGGTCTGCCGACCAGATCTCGATCCCTGAACGCATCGCCAATTCGTGGGGGAAAGGGCCCGGACTCATCGCCGCGGCGCTTGTGTTCCTGTTGGCGATTCCTGCCGCACACGTGTTGATGCTCGGCACGCTTACTCAATCGCTCACCGGTTGGAGCCTTCCTGTCTCCGTCGCCGTTGCGACGCTCGTCGGAAGCTTGTTCCTTTACAAGGGCGGACTGCTCGCCGACGCGCGCGTATCGCTGCTCGCGTTCGTCATGATGTACGTCGGCTTTGCTGCGATCGCCGTGTTCTGTCTCTTGAACTATCCTATTGGTGAGACGTGGAAGCAGTTCGCGGGGACGGAGAAGATGACGTGGGACGGGGGCGCGGGAATCCTCACCGTCGTCAGTTGGTTCATCCTCGGTGCGTGGACCCTGATAGACCCGGGCTTTCACCAGAGAGTGGCGAGCGCAAAGGACCCAGCCACTGGGAAGAAGGGAGTCGTCGTCGCCATCGTTTGCTGGATCGTCTTCGACGTTCTCTCTATAACTACGGCGATGTACGCGCTTGCGCTGGTTGATCCCTTGCCTGAGAACAAGCTCCTTCTCTATCCTATCCTTGGCAACCAGGTCCTTCCGCAAGGGCTCAAGGCCGTGTTCTTCTGCGGGATGCTCGGCACGATCCTTAGCGGCATGGTCGGTTACGCGCTCGTCAGCGGTGCGACGATCGGCCGGGAGTTCGTCTGCCGCGCGCTCGGGATCAGCGACGAAGCAACAGCCGCGAACCTGGCGCGTGCAGGAATCCTCCTTGCTTGCCTCGTCGCGATCCCCCTTTCCCTGCTGTTCAAGAGCGTCGTTCTGCTCTGGTTGCTGTGGGCGGGCGCGGTCATCGGCGCGCTCCTGATTCCGACCCTCGTCAGCTACCTTAGCAAGCAGCCTGGGCGGATTCCACCCAAAGCAGTCTCTGTTTCGATGCTTTCTGGGTTTATAATCTCAGTAGCGTGGCTCGCCTGGACGATGTCGCGCGGACAGGGCCAGACCGTCAACCTCGCCGAGGGCGTCGAGTTCGACATTGGCACGCTCCTACCAGGAGTTGCCGTCGGAGCGCTCACGCTCGTAGTCGGGACGGCGGTCCTTGGAAGGAGCAGAAAATGAACGACACCCCTATTGACGAGAGAGAGGATCAAGCCGCCGAGGTCGCCGAGACTCAGGCCCCCTACGAACACGTGGAGGAGGACACCGAGGAAGCTGAGGCTGAGGCTCCGACTGGGCCCCGGCTCGTCCTGAAGCGCTCTGGGCAGGAGACGGACATCGTGTTCGAGTTCACCGCGCCCGCGACGATCGGCCGGTTCGACCCGGAGGTCGGCCCGGTGGACGTAGACCTCGGCGGCATAGACGAATCAACGTTCGTCTCGCGACGGCACGCGCAGATCGTGGTCGAGAACGACGTCTACGTGATCAAGGACCTGGGTTCGAGCAACGGCACGTTCGTGCTGAGGGACGACTTTGAGAAGATCGAAGAGGCCGAGCTGAAGGACGGCGACGAGGTCTCACTGGGGAACGCGAGGTTCGTGTTCCACTCATGAGTCCACAAAGCAGGGGGACAGACGCATTGGGGACTCAGAACCACTACGAGCGCATCAGGAACTCGCTGGAGGAGCTCCGGTCGGCGCTGGAGCCGTACGTCGAGGAGCGGATGAGGGCGGCCTTCGGCGACGAGTGGCAGGCGCACTACGCGATCCCGGGCTGGCCGGACTACGAGTTCAACGCGGACGTCCAGGTTCTGACGAACACGATCGTCAACAACTGGGAGGACGTCTTCGCAAGGGAGATGAAGCGCGAGGCCAAGCACCTCGTGCACCAGGTCCGCAAGACGCGCAACCGGTTCGCACACCAGGAGCGGTTCGACGAGAGCGACACATACACCGCGCTGCACGAGATGCAGCGGCTGCTCGAAGCGATCGGTTCCGAGTCGGCGGCGGCGATCGAGCGGGCGAAGTACGAGATGGTGCCGGACATGGCCGGCGCCGGCCATTCGCCGGAGGCGATCGAGGCCGCGGCGGACGACGCCCTGGCGAAAGGGGCCTCGCAGCCCGTGCTCCACGCGCGGCTCGTGAAGCTGCAGCGTGGCCAGCCGACGCAGGTCGAGTACCTGCTGGAGCCGCCTACCGTGATCGGGCGGGCGGACGCCCGCACCGGACAGATTGACGTTGACCTGACCGACCACGACGACGCGGCTTACGTCTCGCGGCAGCACGCGAAGATCGTCCAAGAAGGCGGCGTCTTCGTCCTCGAAGACCTGGGCTCCTCCAACGGCACGTTCGTCAAGCGGGGCGAGTACGAGAAAGTGGAGCGGACGGAGCTGAGCGACGGGGACGAGGTCGCCTTCGGGAACGCCAAGTTCGTGTTCCGGACCGAGGCCTAGACGATCACCACGTCCGGCGAACCCGGCTGGAGTTCGCCGATGACCGCGGCGCGCTCGCCATTGAGCTCGAGGTGGCGCACGACGGCTTCGGCCGAGTCCTTCTCGACCACCGCGAGCATCCCGACGCCCATGTTGAACGCGCGATACATCTCAGTCTCCGCCACGTTCCCTGTCCTTGCGATCGTGCGGAAGATCTCGGGCGGCGTCCAGGTCGTCTTCTCGATCACCGCGCGCAAACCTGAGGGCAGCACCCTCGGCAGGTTGTCGTAGAGCCCCCCGCCCGTGACGTGCGCCAGGGCGCAGAGCTCCGGCTTGCCCAGCAGCCCCTTGATGGACTCGTAGTAGCACCGGTGGGGGACGAGGAGCGCTTCTCCGACCGGCACCCCAGACTCTTGGAGCTTGTCGCGGACGGAGAGGCCGCCGATCTCGAACAGCGCGCGGCGGGCGAGCGAATAGCCGTTGGTGTGCAGCCCGTCCGAGGCGATCCCGACGATGCGGTCGCCGGCCTTGGCGGTGTTCCGAGGCAGGCGCAGGTCGTAGTCCACGACGCCGACGATGCAGCCCACGATGTCGGTCTCGCCATCGTGGTAAACGCCGGGCATCTCCGCAGTCTCCCCTCCGATCAGCGCGCACCCGACCTTGTAGCACGCCTCGGCCGCGCCGGTGACGACCTCGCTGAACACCGCGGCGTCGAGGCGGGAACAGCCGAAGTAGTCGAGGAAGAACAGCGGGCGCGCGCCCTGGCAGAGCACGTCGTTCACACAGTGGTTGACGATGTCGTGCCCGATCCCGGAATAGTCGCCGACCATCGCGGCGACCTTGGTCTTGGTCCCGACGCCGTCCACGCTGCTGACAAGGACCGGTCGCGACATTCCGCCGAGGTCCGCCTCGAACATCCCGCCAAAACCGCCGACCCCGCTCAGGACCTGAGGGCCGTGCGTCGCCGTCACAAAGTCCTGCACGGAGCGGAGCGCGCGCTGGGCCGCCTCGATGTCAACGCCGGCTGCTGCGTAGGCGGAACCCTCGTCGGACATGACCGGACTTTACCCCTGCTTGAACCTGCGGGCAGGGGTATCGTAGGTGCGGCGAGCCGGTAGCTCAGTTGGTAGAGCAACGCCCTTTTAAGGCGTGGGTCCTGGGTTCGAGTCCCAGCCGGCTCACCACTCCCTTCCCATCAGTCGGTCGAGAAGGTGCGCGCCCGCCGGGTTGCGAGAGACCCCGAACGGCTGGGCGCCGTGCCCGCCCTGCGGACGCAGCGTCGTGACGATCACGTTTCCCGCCTTGACCACGTAAGGGTGCTCGCGGTATGTGCGCGTGTCCACGCGGTTCATCAGGACTTCGTAGCCCGGGAGCGTCTGCTCCAACCATTTGGTGTCGAGCGCCCGGTCGGGGGCGATCGCCCACAGCCTTTCCCACTTGTCCGCCCAAGGGTCGAGCAGTCCTGGTGCGAACTCTTGGACGCACTCACGCCAGAACGGCATTGGGAGCGTGCCATCGTGCTCCAGCACCGCGACGACGCG
>JBBDXG010000007.1:41545-69358 GCA_040902435.1 Fimbriimonadaceae bacterium | reverse complement strand
GCCAGAGCGCGCGCGGTCGAGTACGGCGTCGTCGAGTCGCGTCGCAAGCAAGTTGTCGCCGCCGAGAAGGTCTATGTCGTCGAACAAGTGATAGGGATCGTGCTTCGACCAGTTTGCAGACTGCGACCAGTCGGGCTTCTTCACAACCCACACGGGCCACGATGCGCGTGCAGCTCCAAACTTTGCGCCCAATACGTAGTCGCCCGGACCGAGCAGCGCGTTCACATGTCCAACTTCCTTTGGGGGCCAGAAACACTCCACGTCGCACGATCCGTGCAAGTGGCCGATTGACCACTTCAGTTTTCCTTCGGTGCAATTGTCAACGCTCGCGCCGACCCTGAAGAACACCTGCCCTTCGAAGAAGCACTGCACGTCCATCCATCCCGGCCTGTTGCCGCCATTCACCCACGGAGGTCGTCGCACAGGGATGAGAAACAACATTGACTCACCGTTCCACTCGTCACAGTTCTCGAACACGGGTTGCAGGTCGTCGTCCGCCATTCCGCTCGTCGAGATCGGCGTGTGACGCCAGCCCGTGATGACGTAACCACCGACCTCATGCATCGAGCGCACGTGCTCCATCACTCGACGGCGCACCCACGCACCTTTCGAAACTGTCGAGCGCGCGAGCGCTGTGTTGTCTTGTGCTGCCCGGCGCGACTCTCTCAACACCGTCGGCAGGTCGTGCTGCCATCGCACGCCCTTGTCGTTCAGCGCAGAGTCTTCGCTCGCCCAGAACGGCGCCTCTTCCTTCAGCCGACGCAGGTCTCGATGGGCGTCAAAGTCGTTGAACTCGCCGAGCAAGATCGGCCCGCCGGCGCGGGGGCCATACCGAAGGCTGTCCAGGACGACAAGGTAGAAGTGCGTGTCGCAGTAGGGGTGGAAATCGTCGAACGTCCCGTACTCTCGCAGGTCTCCTCCGTACATCTCTGCCCCGCCAGAGTTGTCCTTTACAAGCGGGCAGCCCGTCTCGCGCTGAACCATCTCGACCATGCGTCCCCGGAACTCGTGGGGCGTCGAGGCCCCCAGCTCGCACCCGACCGTCCAAGCGATGATCGAGCGGTGGTGCCGGTACTGGAGCACGATCCGCTCGATCTCTCGGGCCATCGCCACGAGCTTCTCTTCTTCGCCGCTCGGGTCCCACAAAGGGAGCTCCAGCCACGCGAACATCCCCTCTTCATCCAGGATCTCAAAGAACCGGTGCCGTGGCACCCAAAGGCAAAACTTGATCGTGTTAAAGCCCATCGCCTTGGCAAGCTGAACCTCTTTGCGAATGTCGTCGTCGCCAGGGTTCGTATGACCAAGCTCGGGATACCAGCCCCACGTAAGAACTCCACGCAAGTAGATCGGTCGGTCGTCCACATGAATCTGCGGGCCGCTGACGGACACGCGCGAAGATTGGTCCGTCCGATCGGTCGGAGCCGTTGGATCGTTCTGCGAACGCACGACGCGCACACCGCCATAAATCCCGCCGAACGTGTGATACACGTACGGAAGAAAGCCGCTCAGCACGTCGCACACGGGAAACGACGCGCCGCCGTTCTTCACCACGCGCACTTCGACAGAAACCGAACGACCGACGAACGCAGACAGTGATACTGCAAACGCGTCCCATATCCCGCGGTGCTCACAGGCCAACTCTCCATCGAGAAGAACAAGCGCCTGATACGACACTCCATCGAACACGAGCCACTCGTCGGCAAAGGAGACCGAGAGCGAACACCGGTACACGGCCGGGCCCTCCCACGCGACAGCAACGTCCTGTCGCCACGCGTGCGGGACCGAAACAGGGCGCGGCCCATCGCCATAGTCCACCGTCCACTTCATCTTTCGATCGTCACCGTTCCCGGCTCGCCCTCGCGACCAAGCACCGTGATGTGGATCGGCATGAACTGTCGCACCGCCCACGCCATCGTCGTGAATCGCTGCGTGATCAGCGGCGTCGTGAACACCGTCCTCCCCTCCGCCTGCGCCGCGACGAGCAAGAGCTGGTCTGCCAGGAACGGGTCAACCGTATAGTCAGTCTCGAACCACTCGCAGAACCGGTGGAACGCGAGCGACGCGGCCTCCTCTATCGTCCCCTCGTGCGAGAGCGCTGCGGTCCCGCTCCCGAACCCCCTCTCGAACTCAGCCCAGACGGTCACCGTCGCCCCCTTGGACTTGGAGGCCAGCGACACGACGTCGTACTCCAGCTCCATGCGCTTCTTCTCCGCGAGCGCACGAACACAAGTTGCCGCCGCCTCGCCGTCGCGCTCCGTCATGTCGCCGCACGAGACCGTGGCTCCCGCCGCGACCAGGTCGCCGCGGGAGCCCCATTCCACGGCGCCCAGACCGCTCGGCTCGACTTCGAGCATGACCTCGCCCCTGGCGCCGTACCCGAACCCCGGCTCGATCAGCCGAGAGGCCGCGTACAGCCCGAACCGCCGCAGGGCAGGCAGGGTCGAGCGCTCGAAGGCGTCGTACCCGACGGTCTTCTCGTTGTGGGTCTCGGCGCACACGCTGACGTCGCTATAGCCACCGGCGCGCGCCAGGATCGGGACGAGCCCGGTCAGGACGATCTGGGCGTTCCCGGGCACCTTGCCCTTTTGGTGGACGTGGACGTCGTACCGGCCAGAGACGGGCCTGGGCAGCGAGCGGGGCGTGAACTTGAGCTCGTCCGAGCCGACGCCCAGGCCCTCGACCTCCGCGCGCGTCGAGTCGCCGAGGACGTCAATGAAGGTCAGGTCTTCCGGAGTCAAGCCCGGCTTGCGAAGTCCGCCGCGAACGCTGTGGACGTGCAGGGGCTGCTGGGTGAGGGAGGACATCGCGACGGCTGTTCGCAGGAGCGCGCCGCCGCCTTCACCGTGTGAACCGTTGAGAACGATCGGATCCAGCGGAGCCGGCATTCCTCGTCAGACCTTGAGCTTGAAGAAGAGGAACTCGAGCACGCGCACGATGTACGCGAACACGATGAGGAACATCGCGATCAGGATGATCTCGGCGTAGGGGATGACGCCGCTGGTGACGCTCGTTGTCTGGCTAAGGTCCTGTCCGCGGAAGGTCGCCTCGCCCATGGCGCTGTCCGCGCCCTCGAGCCAGCCTTGGACCATCGCCTTCATCGGCGTGTGGATGGCGAAGTAGAGGCCGACCAGGGCGGCCGCGGAGCCCGGTAGAGACAGCTGGTACTTGTGCTTCTGGTGCTCGTTATAGATGACGCACTGGCGGCACCGCTCGGCCTTCTGGCCCGGCGTGAGCTTGGAGTTGCGGGGGATGAACTTCGCGGCGGCCACCACGTCGCTCGGGATCACCTTGCCTTCCATCGCGTTCTGGATCACGGACTCCTCGCACATGCACCCGACGCGCTCCTGCCAGCAGGTGCGGCGCGAGTGGTAGATCGGGCACCGCTCGCGGACGAACTTGCGGCAGTAGGGCAGCTGCCAGCACTTGCCGAGGAACACGTTGCGGATGTCCCGCTCCTCCTTCATGCCTTTGCCGAACTTGAGCTGGTCCGCCCTGGCGCCCTCATTGACGCGCGTACGCACGCGACCTACGAGGTCAATGCCGATCACAAGCAGGCCAATGATCCCGATCGGGAGGCCGGCGAGCGAGAGCGCAGCAAGGCCCTTCCCTGCAGTTTCGTTGTCGGGCACGTTCGCGATCCCAGGCATGTACGAAGGTGAAAAGTACAGCGCGGCGCCAACGATGATGACGAGGACGCCGAGCGTCTCCTCCCCCCAGTGCTGCCACGTCACGGCGAGCGCGGCCGCGATGCCCCCTATCAGGGCCAGCTTCCCAAACAACTCGATGTTCCGCGCCGACTGCTCCAAGACCTGGGGCGTCCCCTGCGAGCCGGACAACAGGGTCCACAGGAGCATGGCCACGCCGACCACGAGCGCACCAAGGCCGACCCAGAAGAGGAACCGGGCGACGCCGTCCACGAACCCGGTGAACGAGTCCATCGGGCCCTGCGAGGCTGTCTGGTCAGGTCGTGCCATCTGTCGCTACTTCTTGCTGACGCGCTCAAGGTACGTTCCGGTACGCGTATCCACCTTGACGACGTCTCCTTCGCCTATGTGGAACGGCACCTGGACGACCGCTCCAGACTCCAGTTTAGCAGGCTTGGTCGCCCCGCCGCCTACAGTATCGCCCTTATATGCCGGGTCGGTCTCGGTGATCTGAAGCTCCACGAAGTTCGGAAGCTCGTAGCCCAAGACCTTGCCGTCGGCCAGGAGGCCGACCACCTCCATCTCCTCTTTCAGGAACTTCGCTGCTGGACCGATCACCGACTGCTCCACAGGCACCTGCTCGTACGACTCCAAATCCATGAGCACAAGTTCGTCGCCCTGGCGGTACAGGTACTGATAGGGCTTCTTTTCCAAGTAGGCCGCGTCCATCTTCTCGCCGGCCCGGAAGGTCTTCTCGATCGTGCCCCCTGTCCTCAGGCGCTTGAGCTTGGTCCGGACAAAGGCCCCGCCCTTGCCTGGTTTGACGTGCTGAAAGTCAATGATCTGGCAGACCTCGCCGTCCAGATAGATCGCTATGCCGCTCTTAAAGTCGCTTGTATCAATCGCCAACGCTGTACCGCCCCGCAAAAAGCTGTCCAAGGATATCAGGTAGCGGCACCCAGGCGGTGCAGGGTCCCTGAACTAGGGAAGGTACCTTGTCGGGTTCACGGCAGCGCCCTTGATCCTGACCTCGAAGTGCAGGTGGGGGCCAGTAGCCAGCCCAGTCGAGCCGACAGAGGCGATCTTGTCGCCCATCGTCACCGTCTGCCCCTCGCGGACGTGGATGACCGAGCAGTGGCCGTAGAGCGTCGAGACGCCGTCGCCGTGGTCAATCACGACCGTGTTGCCATAGCCGTTGATCCATCCTGCAGTGATGACCTTGCCGCTGGCCGCCGCAGAGATGGGGGAGCGGTTCTTCGCGCCGATGTCCACCCCGTTGTGCGCGCGCTTGCGCTTGAGGATCGGGTGGTAGCGCATACCGAACGAGCTTGTGATCGGGCCGTTGGCCGGCTTGATCATAGAACCACTGAATGAGAGCGCCTCCGGCGTTCCTGACTTGCCCGCCTGGTAAGACTTGATGCGTGCCTGCAAGAGCCGCTCTTGCCGGTCGAACTCGGCGAACTCGCGCTCGAGCTCTCGCTGTTGAGCGGTCAGGTTTCGCAGGACCTGCTTCTTTTCGTCCTGGACCTCCTGTAGCTCGTCCTGCTTCACTTCGTGCTGTTGCACGAGTTCACTGATCCCTGCGATCAGTTGCTCCTGCTCGCGCCTCTTCTCCGATATCTCCACTCGCAGCTCCTTGAGGCCCTCGAACAGGTCGCGGTCCCGCTTGGCGATCCGCTCGAGCAGCGTCTTGCGCTCGGCAAAGTCGCCGACCGAGTCCGCGCCGACGAGCAGGGTCAGCACGCTGTGGTCCGGTGTGCGATAGATCTGCCGCAGTCGGTTCTCGACTCGAGTCTTGTACTCGGTCATCTTCGCGGACGCGATCTCGAGCTCGCTTGTGAGCTGGTCGCGACGGCTGACGGACGTGTCGAGCCTGCTGCTCGTGTAGTTGAGCTGGCCAGTGACGCGCGTGAGGTCCGCGTCAACCGAGCGAATGTCCCGCTTGACGCGGTTGCGCTGGCCCTGGACCTTGTTGATCTCTTGCTGGATCTCTGATCGGCGGTCGCGCACGGCCTTGAGCGAGTCGTCTAGGTCCGAGGGAGTCTGCTTTTTGTCCTGCGCCCCCGTCATGAGGGTCAAGCAGGCGACTAGGAAAATGCATAGATACGCTTTCATTTTGCCGTCCGTGGGTCTCTGACAGCGATCACTGAGCAGAGTAAACCATATACCGACCCGACCGCGATCAAACTTGTGTATGCCATGGTGACCGGGAATGGGCTCCTTGCCTCCTGGAGGAACGCCAGGCTCGCGGCCATGGATTGTACGGACTCGAAGGCCGGCCAGAGCACGGTCGCAGCGATCGCCCCGCCCAGGGCGCCCTGGACCACCCCTTCGATCAGCAGCGGGGTCCAGATGGTTGAGCGGCTGGCGCCCACGAGCTGCATGATCTTGATCTCCCGGCTCCGGGCCAGGATCGCCAGCCGGATCGCGTTATAGATGAGGACCCCGCTAGTGAGCAGCATCATGCCGCCCAGCAGCGCCCCGATCAGCCGGATCAGCTTCACGGCCTGGTCAATCAGGTTGTATTCCGTGCGCATGTACTCCACGCCGTCTTGGCCGGGCATTGCCTCGACCTTCGCGGCCACGAGGTCCGCCTTCCCAACGTCCCTCATAGTTACCTTATAGGCGTCTGGGAGCACGTTCTCCATCCCCTCCGTGACATCTGGATAGGCCGCGCGCATCTCTTCCCAGGCCTGGTCTCGGGGCAGAAGCTCCACTTTGGCGACCTCAGGGATTGCCCTGATCTTCTCGCCGAACTGCATGACCTCTTCCTGCGGCAGGTCCATCTGCATCATCACGCGCATCTCGAGCTTGCTCGGCAGGGTCGCGGCGAACTGCATGATCCGCATATAGCCCAGGCCGAGGCCGCCCAGCAAGAGCAGCGCCATCGCCGACGTCGTTACTGCGCTGAACGTCATCCACGTGTTGCGGCGCAACGACGTGAACGCCTCCAGAAGCAGGAACTCGATGCGGTCAAGCAAACTCGTCCTCCGCGCCGACGATGCGGCCGAACTCCATCTGGACAACCCGCTTGTTCATCCTCTCGACCACCGGCATGTCGTGCGTCGCGACGATCACCGTCGCGCCGCGGGCGTTGAGGTCCGCCAACAGCTGTACGATCTCTATGCTGTGCGAGGGGTCTAAGTTCCCCGTCGGCTCGTCGGCCAAGAGCAGGGGAGGGTTGTTGATGAGCGCACGACCGATCGCCACGCGCTGCTGCTCGCCCCCGCTCAACTGGTTTGGCAGAGCGTCGGCACGGTGCAAAATGTTGACCCTGTCAAGGATGTCTGGCACGGCCCTCCTAATCTCACGACGGGTCTTGCCGATCGCTCGCATCGCGTAGGCCACGTTCTCCCACACCGTCTTGCTGGAGAGCAGCCCGAAGTCCTGTGGCACCACACCCATCTCCCGCCGCAAGAGAGGGATCTCAGCGCGCTCTACCGTGTGGAGGTCGCGCCCGGAAAGGACGACCCGACCCTTGCTGTACGGGACCTCCTTCGTCAGGCACTTGAGCAGCGTGCTCTTGCCGGAGCCCGTCTGGCCGCAAAGGAAGATGAACTCGCCCTTGTCAACCCTCAGCGAGACGCTACGAAGCCCGGCGACTACGTCGCTGTACTTGACCTCGACCCGTTCGAACAGGATGTATGGAGCCTGACCGTCCATGGTGTGGGGCTGGGAACCTAAGGGTACCCGCCAAAGAAAGCTCTGAGCCTCGAGTCGTCCGCCAGGACAACAGCTTCTACTCGAGTTCGGCCCGCCTTCTGGTTCAACGCCCAGGCACCGAGGTTGTTCGAAGGGCGGGACTCTTTCCTACGGCTTCGGGCTTGCTTCATCATGGGCTCTATGATCAACGTCCCGACCGAGGAGCCCATCCGGGTCAGGTATGGCGAGACCGACCAGATGGGGCACGCCTACTACTCGAACTACCTTCTCTGGTACGAGCAGGCCCGAGGGGCGTGGTGCCGCGACAGGGGCTTCACCTACAAGTCGCTCGAAGAGCAGGGCTTCAAGCTGCCCGTCGTCGAGGTCTGGTCGCGCTACAAGGGCGAGGTCAAGTACGACGACGACATCGTCGTCCGGGTCAAGCTCGCCGAGGTCAAGCGCGCCGCGATCAAGTTCGAGTACGAGGTGCACAACCTCACTACAGGCCAGGACTGCACGACCGGCTACACCTGGCACGTCTTCGCCGCAGGCGAACCGCTCCGCGCCGTGAGCGTCCCACAGCACGTTCGAGACCTCCTCTTTCGAGACCCCTCGCAGTTCGACCGGCTCGCATAACCGCCGGATTCGCCCCCGCCCTCGCACAATTCGAGTGAACTCAAGGGCCAGTTCGACAGATAACCGAACAGGGACAACCGTCCATCACGGAGGAGACTGTGGACTTCGGACTGAACGCCCGACTGACGCCGTCCGACTACCTCGGCGTTGACATGAACCCCGTCCGTGAGCTCAAGCGGGCTCACGAGGCGACGAAGGTCCGCGCCAAGGACTCGGCGGACTCGGGCACGATCGCGCGGGGCCAGTCATCTCTCGAACAGGACGTGCAGGCCCTCGAACGGGCGGGGGACAAGCTCGAGGCCGCCGGACGGACGGTCCACCAAGTCGAAGACCTCCTTACAGACGCCCTGACAGGGTTCAGGGCCAACCACGCCGAGGGCAGACACCCTTCCGCGAACGAACGCCTTCTCCGGTCCGCCGACGAGACCGCCTCCGAGATCGTTGGCTTCGCCCGGTTCGGCGAGGAAATGGTGTTCCCGCCCTCGGCCATGCCCCTCAAGTTTGAGCAGAAGCAGGCCGCCACCGCCTACGCCGAGCACAAAAAGGCCTTCCAAGAGCAACAGAGCCTCGCCGACCACCCGACGGTTGCCGACGTGATCGGCCGGACCAACGAGAAGCTCCGGGGCGAGGGAGGCGTGCTCCCGACCCTGAGCCAGCTCGCCGAGACCGGAGCCGCCGACCCCGCCGGTACCGACGAGTCCCTGACCGGCCTCAAGCAAGACATGGGCGAATCGAGGGTAGAGATCGAGGAGGCCAAGGCCGTCATCACCCCCCAAAACCCCCACATAGACGTAGCCTCGTAAGATTTGTCATCCCAGAGGCGAACGCAAGGCGCGTCCCTAACGCAGGGGCGCGCTCTTGTTTTGAACCCAAATACCACCCAACTTCCACATTTCTCGTGCTCCTATAGAAAATGCTTCATGGTTTGTTTGAACCTGACGAAGGGTGGAAGGCTTGCCCTCGGCCAGGCTCCGGAGGCGGCTCTGGCTCAGAAGGCGTTCGACGAGTTCAGGGCTATGGCCGGCGCGGTGTCCTCTAGATGACCTTTCTGGCGCGCATTTCTGCGTAGTGGCAGGCCTTGAACTTCTTGCCGCTTCCGCAGGGGCAGGGGTCATTGCGGCCGACCTTGCTCCAGTCCGTAGATCCGGGGTTGAAGTCCGAGTCACCGTTGGAGGGGGCGGCGTTGATCGGCGCGTCCACGCGCTGCATCTGCGGCTGTGGCGCCTGCTCCTTGCGGATCTGCGCCAGGTAGATCATGCGCACTGCCTGGTCCTGGATCGCTCGCTGGGTGTGCTCGAAGAGGTCGTGCGTCTCGCGCTTGTACGCGATCAGCGGGTCGGTCTGGCCGTAGCCGCGCAGGCCGATGCCCTCTCGGATGTAGTCAATCATCTGCAGGTGCGCCATCCAGTTGTCGTTTACCGACTGCAACATGACGTGGCGCTCGATCTGCGTCATGATCTCCTCGCCGACATCTTCGGCCTTGGCCTCATAGGCCTTCATGGCGATCCCGATGCAGAACTCCTCGATTTCGCCTGGATCCTTGGACTCGATGTCTGAGAGCTTGGCGTAGTCCACGAGCGGGAACATCTGGCTGAGGCGCTCGTACACCTTCGCGTGGTCGAACTTGCGGTGGCCCTCGTCGTCGAAGCTCCATGCGTCCTCGACCGCGCGCTCGACGACGACGCGGATGCCTTTCTGTATGTCCTTGCGGCAGTCACGGCCGAGCAGGATCTCCCTGCGCATGCCGTAGACGAACTCGCGCTGCGAGTTGAGGACGTCGTCGTACTCGAGGACGTGCTTTCGGGCTTCGAAGTAGTGGTTCTCGATCCGCTCCTGCGTCTTCAGGATCATCCCCGTGATCATCTTGGCGCGGACCTCTTCCATGGTCGGCCAAGCCCGCAGGATCGGGTTCTCCGCCATCTTCGGGTTGAAGATCTTCCAGAGCTGGTCCTCCAGGCTGACGAAGAAGCGGCTCTCGCCGGGGTCACCCTGTCTTCCTGCGCGGCCGCGGAGCTGGTTGTCAATGCGCCTGCTCTCGTGCCGCTCGGTTCCCAGGATGAAGAGCCCGCCAAGCTTGACGACCGCGTCGGAGAGGCCCTTGCGCTCTTGGTCGTCGAGCGGCAGTGGTGGAGCGGCGCGCTCCTTTCCGCCGCGGCGGAAGCTCATGAACGTGTCGGCGAACTCTGTCGCGAGCCCGCCGTCCTCTAGCTCCTGCTTGCGCGCGAGCTCGACCGTGTCGTCCACGACTCGGCCGCCGAGGAGGATGTCAACACCGCGTCCCGCCATGTTCGTCGCGATCGTGATCGCGCCCTTGCGGCCCGCCTCGCTGATGATCGCCGCCTCCCGCTCGTGGTACTTCGCGTTGAGGATGTTGTGCGGGATGCCGTGGCGGATCGCCTCGTCGAAGTACTCTCGGTTCTCCTTGGGAAGCTCGTTGCGCTCGAAGAACCAGTCGGCCACGTCACCGCCGAGCGGGTCGCTAGCAAGGCCAGCGGCGGAGGCCGCGCCTGTTATCTGTTTGAGCGTCAGTTCTTCCAACTGCGTGTCGTACAGCTTGCTCGACAGGTCACCGAGCTTTTTGCCGACCGACTTGTCGTTCTGCATCTTGTCGAAGATCAGGTCGGTCATGACGAGCTTTTGCAGGTTCTCCGGCGTCAGGCGCGACGAGACCTTCTCCGACATTTCGATCGAGCGCGTCCCGACGAGCACCGGCTGTTGCTTAGTGAACAGCCGCAGCAGTTCGCGGCCGATGCCGCGGTACTTGATGTCGAGCGACTTGTAGACGACGTCCTGTTGGTCGGTCCTGACCATCGGTCGGTGCGTCGGGATCGTCACGACGTCCAGGCCGTAGATCTTTCGGAACTCGTCCTCTTCCGTCTTCGCCGTGCCCGTCATGCCTGAGAGCTTGTTGTACATGCGGAAGAGGTTCTGGAACGTGATCGTCGCGACGGTCTGGCTCTCGCGCTGGACCTGCACGCCCTCTTTCGCCTCGAGCGCCTGGTGCAGTCCGTCTGAGTAGCGCCGGCCGAACATCATGCGCCCAGTGTTCTCGTCAACGATGACGACCTCGTTGTTCCGCACGACGTAGTCGGTGTTCTTCTGGAAGAGCCCGTACGCCTTCACTGCAGCATTGAGGTGGTGCATCAGGCGCGGATCCTCGGCGATGTTACCGAGCCCGAGCAGCTCCTCGACCATGTCCATGCCCTCTTCGGTCAGCGACGCGCTGTGCGACTTGCGGTCCGAGACGTAGTGGATGCCCGGCTCGTCCACCTGGTCCATCGTGCCACCGGTCATCTTGCGCACGTAAGCGTCCACCTGCTTGTAGACCGACGTGTCCTGAGTGGATGGGCCGCTGATGATGTGCGGCGTGCGCGCCTCGTCAATGAGGATCGAGTCCACCTCGTCAATGATCGCGTAGTTCAGTTCGCGCATCGAGAGGTTCTCGACTCGGAACGCCATGTTGTCGCGCAAATAGTCGAACCCGAACTCGTGGTTCGTTCCGTAGGTGATGTCCTGCAGGTAGGCCTCGCGGCGCGTACACGGACGGAGGTGCGTGTAGCGCGGGTCTTCGTGGTGGTAGCCCGGCTCATAGATGTAGCTGCCGCCCAGCTCGTCCGAGTCCTGCGCCTGCCCCTGGATGACGCCGACGGTCAGGCCCATGGTGTGATAGATCGGGCCCATCCAGACTGCGTCGCGCCGGGCGAGGTAGTCGTTGACGGTCACGAGGTGCGAGCCGCGACCGGAGAGCGCGTTGAGGTACAGCGGCGCGGCCGCGACGAGCGTCTTGCCCTCACCCGTCTTCATCTCAGCGATGCGCCCCTGGTGCAGGACGACGCCGCCGATGATCTGCACGTCGAAGTGCCGCATGTGGAGCGTGCGCTTGCTGACCTCGCGCACGAGCGCGAAGGCCTCCGGAAGGATCGCGTCGAGGGTCTCGCCCTGTTCGATCCTCGACTTGAACTCTGCGGTCTTTTCTGCGAACCGCTCGGTCGTGTACTGTTCGACCTCTGGCTCGAACGCGTTGACCTGCTCGACGATCGGTGCGATCGCCTTGACATCCTTCTCGCTCGTGTCAAAGAGCTTTCTTAACGTTTGAATCATGTGCTTGGTGCTTGTGTTGGTCCTTGTTCCGACGACGAGGCGCACGGACGCCCGCGCGCTTGGGGCGGGGTGTCAGGAAAGGACCGGGCCGTCGCGGGGGCGCGAGGAGTCGGAAAACCCGTCGCTCGGCGCCTCTGGCTGTGCTGCGGCGGCGGCGGGTTCGGTGACTTCAAGGGCCGGCTCGGGGGCCTTCACCCCGGCCGAGCCGAAGACCTGCATCCAGAACGCAAGCTCCGCCCCCTCGACGCCCGCCTCTGAGGCGAGCACCGATTCGAGTTCCCCTTGGCTTCGCGCAGCCTGGACGCGCGTCGCGATGTCCAGCAGCGCCTGCTGCTGGCGAAGGGACAGCTCGCCGCCCCCCGCTCCCTGCATCAGCAGGAGCATCACGACCGGAATCAGGTTGAACATGCGCTTTACTTCTAACCCATTATATTCGGCATGGGTTTCCCCCGTCTGTCGGGTTCGGGACTGTGGGCGGCCTACAGGCGGGAACCGTGGCCACCTGGCGGGCTCAGGTGGCCAGTGGCGGGAACAGCGGAAATGGACCCGCCCCGCGGCCAGGAGCGGGGACCGTCGCTCTATAGGTGTTCGGGCTTCAATCCAGTCTGCTTGGCGATCCGTGAGAGCATGACTGGGCCAATCTCTTCAGAGTCGCCGAACGCAAACACGAAATCCGGCGAACCAGGTCGCGAGAGAGTCTTATGCGATCCTCTCTGGCGCTTGACGCTCCAGCCAATGCGGAGAAGAGCCTTGAGCACTCGTGATCCGTTTGTCGCGGGCCAGTCGCTCATGCCGCGAGGAAGACGACACGTTCGGGCGCGACGTCAATCTCGCCGTGTTCGATACGGTCCCCGATGACCTGCAGGGCGAGCGCGGTCGCGCGAGAGATCGCGCGGCCCTTCGACTCGCCATATGCCAAGACGCCCGGCAGCGCCTGTATCTCGGCGATCCAGCGCCCGTCGGCCTCCTGCCCGGTCTCGATGCGGAACTCCATCACGACCACATTCTACGCCAAGCTGGGCGCATCGAGATACAAGTACAAGACGGGAACCTGGCCACATTCCGATTCGTAATACCCGCCGTGGACAGACCCCTCGCCCTGCTCGCGGCGGCAGTCGTTTGCTCGTTCGCGCCCGCACAGGACTTCCCGCTCTCGAACCTGCCGGACAACCTGGCAGGCAACCGGATGGCGTCCCCGCCGACGATAGACGGCGCGATCGGTGAGGCCGAGTGGGCAGAGGCCAGCACGTCGCGGAGGTCGCTGGTCGTCATTGCCACGAACTCCGCGAGCGGCGACAAGGGGCAGTACTGGTTCGGCTACGACGGAAAGTACATCTACATTGCGGCGCGGATCGCCCTCGCCAACGGCGCAAAGGTCAAGGCCGACGAGTATCGGGAGAACGTGAGCCTGGGCGGCGACGACCAAGTGACTCTGATCCTCGACCTGTTCGGCACGTCCCAAGACTTCAACTTCTTCACGTTCAACGCGGCAGGCGCGACGCAGATCCAGGTCGCAGGCGGCCGCGCGGCCAAGCGCGAGTGGGGCGGTGCGTTCGAGTCCCGCGGCAGGGTGACTGAGACGGGCTGGGAGGCGGAGGCGCGGATCGAGTGGGCGATCATCCCGCTGCCGCCGACCGGGCCCAGGAACATCAAGGTCCTGTTCGACTGGTACGTCAGCTCGACGCAGCGCGGGGTCAGCACGCACTCGACACAGGGCGACCTGACGAAGATGCACGTCCTGACCGGCGTGGAGGTCCCAGACATCCCGGTCCGGCGCACGTTCGACTTGCTCCCATACGCCTACGTCGGATACGACGACGAAACGAAGCGGCACATCGCTAACGCAGGACTCGACCTGAAGACCGAGGTCACAGAAGACTTGAACTTCGTGATGACCATCAACCCTGACTTCCGCAACATCGAGAACGAGATCCTCAACCTCGACTTCAGCAACTTCGAGCGCCTTCCGGGCGAGTCTCGTCCGTTCTTCCTGGAGGGCTCGCAGTTCCTGCTCACGGGCAACATCAACCAGCGCAGGCTGTTCGCGAGCCAGCGAATCGGTGGGTTCGACACGGGCGTGAACTTCTACGGGAGCCTGAACGGCAACTCGCAGATCGGTGCGCTCGGGATCATCAACTTTGACCAGGAGCACGCGATGGTGACGGCGGGCTCGTTCAGCCCTGACCCGAACAACTCGTTTTACGGTGCGTTCACGGCGCTCGACCGCGAGGGGGAGGACAACTTCGCCGGATCGCTCGAGTACTTCACCAGGCGGGGCGACTACCTGCTCTTCACCGGGTACCAACTGAGCGACGACGAGGTGACTGGGCAGGGCGACGGCCTTGCGTTCGGATACCAGTACCGTGCGCGGGGACTGACGAACACGCTGATCTATGAGCAGGTTAGCCCGGACTTCAACCCCCGCATCGGGTTCGCGCCGCAGCGCGGGTATCGGGGAGCCTCGACGAACTTCCAGTACACGAAGAGCCATCCGCGCGGCGACGTGATGGAGACGAACTTCAACGTCGGGTACGTCAATCAGGACATGTACTCTGGCGGGCACTACCGGGAGGTCGGAAACGTCCACGCCTCAGCGACGTTCCGCAACGCGCTCAACGTGCTTTTTGCGACCTCCCAAGACCAGTTCCTGACGATGTACAACACTTTCTACACGCTCGCGCTCACGATGCCGCGCAACGACACGTTCCGCGGGTGGTCGCTGGTCCACACGCGGGGCGACGTGGCCGGCGACACGTACAACTCTACGACGGCGCGGGTCTTCTACCGACCGATTAAGAGGCTCCAGCTCGAGCTCCGCTACCAGACCGTGCAGCACACGGTGGACACGGACCAGACGGTCTTCACGATGAACTGGGAGATGGACGCGTTTCAGTCGGTCGGCGGCCGCTTGGTGGGGCAGGGCGACGAGTGGAACTGGTTCCTTTCTTACAAGCGCAGCGGGAACCTGGGTGCGGAGTACTTCCTCATCCTGGGCGACCCGAACGCGACCTCGTTCCAGAAGACTCTGGTCTTCAAGGTCTCTGTTCCGTTCACGGTCGGATAACGTGGAACCGTGGCGAGCGGGTAGCGTATAAGATCGTTGTGAACTTGGTACGGGTCTGCTCGCTCCTTGCGGCCGCCACTCTGGCGGCCGTTTCATCGTCGCAAGACTTCCGGCTGAGCCCCGACCCAGAGACCGTCCCGGCGTTCAAGTTCATGGTTCCGCCGAGGATTGACGGCACGGTCGGCGCCGACGAGTGGTCAGGAGCGACGCCGATATCGAGGTCGCTGATCATGGGGGGCACGAGCACGGACTCCGGCGAAAAGGGCCAGGTATGGATCGCGTACGACGAGACGTACCTCTACATCGCCGCCCGCATCTACCTGCAGAACCCGGGCAAGATCTCGGCCGACGAGTTCCGCGACAACGTGAGCTTGGGCGGCAACGACAACTTTTTCATCCAGATCGACACGTACGGGCTGCACAACGACAGCAGCGTCGTCGGATTCAACGCCAACGGCGCGACGTTCCTCGAGATCGCAGGGGGCCGCGCCGCGAAGCTCGAGTGGAGCGGTCGCGTCGAGGCCGCCGCGCACGCGACGGAGACGGGGTGGGAAGGCGAGGTCCGCGTCCCGTGGGCGCTGCTGCCCATGCCGCCGGCCGGGCCGCGCGACATGAAGTTCGACTTCGACTGGTACGTCAGCTCGACTGGCCGGGGCGTGACGACACACACCAGCCAGGGCGACAAGACGAGGGTCCACACCCTGGCGGGAGTGCAGGTCCCCTCGATCAGCCTGCGGCGCGGCGTGCTTTTCCTGCCGTACGCCTACTTGGGCTACAACGACGAGACCAAGGAGCACATCGCGAACGCGGGGCTGGACTTCAAGTCGTCGCTCACGCCGGACATGAACCTGGTCGGGACGATCAACCCGGACTTCCGCAACGTCGAGGGCGACATCCTCGACCTGGATTTCAGCAACTTCGAGCGGCTGGGCAACGAGACGCGGCCCTTCTTCCAAGAGGGGAACGACTATTACTTTTTTGGGATGGGGAGGCGGATCTTCGCCAGCCAGCGGATCCCGACTTTCGACATGGGTGTGAACGTTTACGGAAACGTCGGCGGGAACACGCGGCTCGGAGTGATGAGCACGATTGACTTTGAGAACCAGGCGACGTTCGCAGGCGCGTACACGCTGAACCCTGACCAGTACTGGGAATACACGGCCGCTTTTTCGAGCCTTCACCGGGAGGCCGAGGACAACCTGGCCGGCCGGTTGAACATCAGCCGGAGCCTCGGCAACTGGAACGCCTTCGTGGACGGAGCCTTCACGGAAGACGAGGCCGAAGGGAACGGCTCGGCGGTCGGGGTCGGGATGTTCTACAACGTCCCTGGCTGGGGCGGCCGGATCTTCTACGACGATGTGACCGAGGACTTTTTCCCGCGGATCGGATTTGCGGCTGAGACGGACTTCCGCGGGTTCAGCGTCGGCGCAGACCGCGAGCTGCAGTACACGTCGGGGACGATCGCCGAGCTGGAGTTCGGCGTCGAGGCGTTCGACTATACACGCCGCGACGGTTCGCACTATCGCGAGGGCGGCGGGTTCGGAATCGAGGCGGGGCTGACGAACCAGATCGAGATGGGCCTCGGGTTCGAGTACGAGCACTTCGAGGACAGGCACGACAAGACGGTCAGCTTCGACTTCGTGTACCCGCGCAACAGCCCCTATAGGAGATTCGGAATCGAGCTCACCTACGGTGAGATTGACAACGCCGCGTACCGCTCTGTGGAGGCGGGGGTGCTTTACCGACCGGTCCAGAGACTACAGGTCTCGCTGAGCGCGCAGACCGTCAAGCACATCGAGGACGAGGACCAGATCGTGTTCAGCTTCAACTACCTGATGAACAAGTACGAGTCCATCGGTGGTCGCGTCGTCTACAACGAGCGCGAGTGGAACTGGTACGTGTCGTACAGGATGGGCGGAAACGTCGGCGCGGAGTACTTCGTGATCGTCGGCGACCCAAACGCGTCGTCGTTCCAGAAGACGCTGGTGTTCAAGGTGACGGTGCCGTTCACGATTGGCTAGGGTCGTCCCTATATGACTCGGCTTCGCGCGTACGCCTCGCCCTTGTCGGGGCGGATCGGCTTGACTGACACGACGCTTTCTGGCTCGACGTCGAGCAGCTTCAGCCAGTCGGTAGCGTCGTCCGACTTCGGGAAGATCTCGTTCTCTGCGTACTCCGCGTCCACCGCCGCGTGCATGTCGGGCTGGCTGATGCCGTGGTCGCCGGCGGGTTCGGAGACCGCTCGGCGGATCGCGATGTCCTTGGCGCGGTCCACGACAGACTTGAGCAGCGCACCGCTGACCAGGTCCTTCCAGTACAGAGTGTCTGTGTTCCCGTTGCGGAAGGCGACCTTGATGAACTCGGTGGCCGGGGCCTTGCGCCAGAGGTAGGCGAGCGTGGACTCGACCAGCGCTACGCGCGCGCACTCGGGCCCGCCCTGCTCCTTGACGAGCGCGGGGTCGAACGGCAGGTCCTCGTGCAGATAGATCGAGAGGATGTCGCGCGAGGCCTCCTTGTTCGGGCGGTCAATCTTCACTTTGCGATCAATCCGCTCTGGGCGCAGGACTGCGGGGTCAATGTAGTCCGGCCTGTTGCTCGTCAGGACGAGCACGACGTTCTCAAGGGAGACGAGCCCGTCCAGCTCCGCGCAGAACTGCGGCACGACCGTGTTGCTAATGTTGAGCCACCGGCCGGTCGAGCGCGTGCGCAGGACCGACTCGGCCTCGTCCATGAACACGACGACGAGGCGGCCCTCTTTGGACTTCTCGCGGGCAGTCGCGAAGATCTCGCGCACGATGCGCTCGGTCTCGCCGAGCCACATGTTGAGGATCTTGGGCCCGGAGATGTGCATGAAGTACTCCTTGACCTCTTTGCCCGCCTGAGCCGAGTACTCCTTGGCGAGGTTGTACGCGATCGCCTTTCCGATCAGGGTCTTGCCGCACCCTGGGGGGCCATAGAGCAGGATGCCCTTGATCGGCTTCTTGTCGAACTTCTTGTAGAGCTCCGGGTGGAGCAGCGGCATCTCGATGGTCTCGCGGATGAGCGAGATCGCCTTCTCCTGGCCGCCGACCGCGGACCACGGTGTCTCGGGGACCTCTTCGACGAAGTAGTCCTTCGTCTCCTGCTTGGGGAAGTGCTCGATCGCGACGCGCCCTGTCTGGTCGAGCCGCACTTCGTCGCCGGCCTTGACCGCCGCGGCCTTCAGCGCCTCGGGGCACTCGACGACGCGGCCCTGCGATCCAGGGGTGTCGGCGCCGACGCGCAGTCGGGCGTCCGCCATGACCTCGCTGACGCGGACCACCGCGCCTGCCGCCCCGTGGGGGAGCGTGGCGATGACCGCGTACGCGTCGTTCAGCGCCACGCGCGTGCCGGGCACCAGCAGGTCGCGGTCCAAGTGCGGGTCTACGAGGGCGACGTACTCGGTGTCCCCGAGCGCGACGAGCACCTTTTCGCCGTCAATCGGCCGGATATAGACGCCGACCTTGTTCGCGGGGGCGGTGAGCTTGTTGTAGGCCTCCTCGTATGCAGCGAGCATCTTGTCGCGCTCCTCTTGTTCGGCCCGCTCCTGTTTGAGCTCGGCCTTGAGCGCGACGAAGAGGGCTTCGGCCGTCTGGTCGCCCGTCGGCAGCGCAGCCTGCATCCGTTCCAGGAGCTTGTGGATGCGCGCCTCGATCTCGGGGTTCATGATTCCAATATACGCGCCAGAGCGCGCGAATGGACGCGCGGCCCTAGGAAAGCGGGACGGAGACGAACCCGGCGGCAACGGCCTCGGCCACGGCGCGGTGGACGTCCCGGCTGACGGGGCGGGTCCCGGCCATCGCGTAGACGCGGCCCTGGGAGGCGATGGAGCCGACCACGGTCACGACCTTTTCGCCGTCCGAGCCAGTGTCTATGACGGTTGCAGTGATCTCCAGGGCGACCCCCGGTTGGATTCGCTCGACGGCCCGGGCCGCGGCCTGTGCGACCGCGTCCATCAGGCTCCGCCCTGCGGGCATGGCAGCGCCCGTGCCGTCTACGCCGCCGATCGAGAGGGTCACGGCGACGGGCCGTGCAGGGTCGTCCTCTTCGAGCGAGACGAGCCTGACCTCGAACGACCGGTCACCGCTCGGCTTGGGAGCCTCCACCGCCGTGACGGGGGCAGTCTGGCTCGGTGCTTCCTCCTTTTCGGTGCGCGGGGCGGCGAGCTTCGCGCGCTTCTTGCGCGTGCAGTCCTGGCTCGCCATGTTGATCAGGTTGTCGAGCGTCGAGGCGACGTGGGCGTGCTCGCGCTCCTGGGTCCTCATGCCGCCGGCGAAGCCGACGGTGACGAGGACAGGGTCTGGAACTTCGTCGAGCGTGAGACTGAGCTCACCGATCTCGGCAAACCGCTTCTCCGCCGCGAACCGGTCAAGCCTCGTACCGACGACGAACTCGTCGCCGCCGTACCGGACAAGGATGTCCGAGTGCCGTTCTGCGAGGTCGCGGAGCTTGCTCGCGAAGAGCTTGAGGATCTTGTCCCCGACGATGTGGCCGTGCTTCTTGTTGTACTCACCGAAGTCGTCAATGTCAATGAAGACGATGGTGACTTCGTGGCCCTCTTCGAGCTCGATCATTCCCCAGTCGCGAAGTCGGTTGCTCCAAGGCAGGGTCGTGAGCGGGTCCCACGACTGCCCGATCTCCTTGAGCAGCATGTTGGCCCCAAGCAGGCCGCGGAAGTCTTCGCCACGGTAGACCGCGGCGTACATGACGTCGTCCTCGATGAAGCGCTTGGCCGCGGCGCGGACGCTGGTCGTCTCGTCCATGCGGACGGCTATGGGCTGGACGATCGTATCAACTCTGGCGAACTTGGGCATGGCGAGGGCGCGTTCGAGCGAGACCAGCCCGTCAAGCTCTTTGCCCCTTAGGACAGCGACGGCATTGATCTTGTGCCCCTGCATGACGTGGATCGCCGTGGCGACCATGTGGTCAGGATTGACCCAGGCAGGGACGAGATCCAGCTCTTCCAGAGTGCGCATCTGCCCGCTGTAGATTGTGACGGCATGAATCTTGCCAGGGGGTTTGGCAAATGTACTTGGATTCGCCCGGGCGCCACGCTCTAATACGGGGGTATTGATCAAAACCTAGCAAGTCTCCGTGTCGAGCGACCTCACGACGGCGCTCCGGCACATCTGCACGCACTCGGCGAGCCTGGCGTCGGCGAGCTGGAGCTTGACCCCGTTCGACATCGCATAGGCCTTTGTCGGGCTCACGTCCAGGAACGTCGCGACGTCGTACTCGCTCAGGCCCATCTCTGAGATCAGCATGTACGCGCAGACCTGGCTCGAGGTCACCCCGGCGACCGGGAGCTGAGAGTACGTCGCGGCCACGGCCTCGTTCATCACGTCGCGCGGGTCCCAGCCGTCCTCACCGTGGATGTAGGGCATGAGCACGCCGCAGGCCTCGCAGACGTCGCTCCGGCGCGACCAGTCCGGCCGGATGAGCCGCAGGGTCTGGATGGCTCCTAGGATCGAGCGGCCGTTGCCGAAGAGGTGACGAGAGATGAGGGTGACGATCGGCTTGGAGAGCGCGACGCCCTCGACGTCAGCGATCTGCCGTACCACGAGGTCGCGCTCGGTCCGGGTCGGCTCCTTGATCGTCTGGCAGCCCCACTCTTGCGAACCGGGCAGGTACCTGACCGCCTCAGCGCGCGTGACACCGTCGGAAAAGGCCACCATCGTCTGTCGCTTTGAGCGCACGCGCCGCTCGAGGAGCCGGCGCAGCTCCTGCTTTGTGCGCATGTTCGTCCACGCGTCCTGCACGTCGTCGAGCATGAGTGGGAGCGATTCGTCGGTGCGGTCGGGGAAGCACGCGTAGATCGTCGCGGCGATCGGGCGGTTCGCCTTGATCCCCTGCAGGCCCATGTAATGGGAGACCGACTCGAGCAGGTGCGTCTTTCCCCACCCCGCTGCGCCGATGATCAGCACGAACGGCGTCGTCGCCTGTGCGAACCGCATGCCTGCCTCGATCGCGCCGAGGTTTGAGCCGACTGCCGCAAAGTCTGCAAAGCTCGGGTGCCTTCTCGTCTCCTTCTGCAGCGCCTGTCCGCCGTTCTCGATCGCAGTTTGAATCATTGCTCTGTCCGTGGCTCCGTGGTGCGGACCGTCTCCGTTCGGTCGCACGCACATTGTCCGCGCAATGGCGCGTCCGCGTCAAGGCCTTGGAAAAGAGGGTTTGGGACTTGAAAAGTTGCGCAGTTTGTCGCGCGCCAGAGTCAAAACTCGCGAAGTTTAATCGTCACGTAACGTGTTGCGCGCCAACAAGTGTTTTTCCATCGAGTTGTCCACACGTCAGTGCTTGATCTTTGCCCAGTATTCGTCGAAGTCGAAGTTCGGGGAGTGCTGCGGCACGTGGCACGTCATGCACGACGCCTCGCCGACCTTGCCCATCTTCACCTCTCCGTTGCTCATCGAGTGCACCTTTCCGGGGCCGTGGCACGATTCGCACCCGACGTCCGTCAGCGACGGAGTCGCCTGCCTCGTCTTGAACCCCTTGACCGACTTGAGCCCGACGACGTGGCACCCAACGCAGTCGGGGTCCTTGTCGTGACCTTCGGTCTCCAGCGTCCGCAGGGCCTTAGAGTGCGTGCTCCTGCGCCAGGCGAGCCCGGCTACGGCGTGGCAAGAGATGCAGGCCTGGTTTCCGGCAAAGTCGTCGGTGTCTGTGCGCGGCACCATCGCGAGCAAGTCCTCACGGCCGACACGAGAGAGGTACGCCGTATAGATCTCTTGCGCCTCCTTGTCGTCCGGGTACTCCGGCCCAAGGTCAACAAAGCGATAGCCGGTGAACGACGCGCCGTCCCATTCGATCTTGACGATGTACTTGCCGTGCTCGCCGGGGCTGACGATGAGAGTGTCGCCGACCTTGCGCGGCGCCTCCAACGGCGAGCTCTTCATGTTGCAAACGATGAGCTTGAGAGCCGGGTGCCTCTGCGCGAGCGCGACGGCGCTCTCCATGTCCCCACGGGTCATCAGCACCGGCGCCTTCTTGGTCGCCTTCGCCTCTTCCAGCAGTGCTCTGACTGTGTCGTCAACTGGCTCGACCTGGGCCTGCAGGGCGGCGCCGAGCTCGGCCGTGCGCGGTTCGATCCCGCCGATCAGGAACGGGCCGGACGACTTGAACCGCTTGACCGGGACCTGGGCGGCCTGAAGGCCCGAGGCGAGCAGCGCCTCGCCGCTCAGACGGTCGAGGGACGCGGCCATCCCCGCGCCCAGCCGCGCCTCTTCCAGGCCATAGTTGATCGCTGCCACCTTGACGAGCCCCAACGCCTCGGCGAGGGCCTCCGCCTTCATCTCGTCCTGCCGCATCGTGCCGGCCACCATGCCGCCGGTCTCGATGATCGTCGTGCGCTCGGCGACGGTGAGCTGGCGCAGGGCGCCGATCCGGCGGCGGACGCCGCCCGACATCGGCTTGGTGCAACCGCAGGGCGAGAGGTACCCCTCGGTCGCGCCTGAAATGAGGAGCACGTGCCGGCCCGGCGCAAGCGGGACGAGGTCGAGCGAGTACCCGAACAGCGAGACCGCGGCCAGCCAGACGAGCGGCTTCACCGTACTGTCCCTTCGATGGGCACGTAGACGATCGGTTGCTTGGGATCGTCCGTGTGGACTTCGATCTGCGCGAAGAACCTTCCGAGCGGCGCCTTGCCGTCGTATGTCGCTACGATCTTGTACTCCGTCTCGCCACGATAGGGCTCGACCGACGGCGTGATAAAGGAAACGTCGCTGACGACCTTCTTGATCTTATAGGGGCGACCAGGGCGCGTGATGACGACGCTCGCGCGCGCCACCTCCTTGCCGATGCTGCCGAAGTAGATGCTCAGCGGAACGGCCACGATCCCGTTCTGCGCGTTGATCTGGTGGTATAGATTCTTGAACACCGCGTGATCGGTCTCGACGGTGAACTGCATCGTCGCACGGCCCGCCGGGAAGTTCGGCCCTATCAGCGCCCGAATGAGATATCCCTTGCGCTTCTTTGGGCCCTCCCCCAGCTCTGGGTTGTCGAGTGTCCCCGTCCACTCGTCGTAGGTGACCGCCGCCATGACGCCGTTCACCGCGATCCTCTTGACTTTGAAGTCAACGCCGTCTTCCACCACGAGGACCGTCTCAAACGTCGCCCCATCGTCTCCCACAATGACAGCGGGGTCGTCCTTGACGTTCACGAACCGGTAAGCCGGCCGCACGGTCGTGGAGAAGGGGATCCTCTTGATCGGCTGCTCCGGGTCGTTAGAGTAAACGTAAATGTTCTTCTGCAGCTTTCCGACGAAGTCGAACGTGTTGATCGCGACCGGAACGATCGTCGTCTCTCCGGGCTCCAGGACCGAATCGTAGCTGTCAACTCCGAAGCAAGAGCAGTCAGGGACGATCGCATAGTTCAAGACCGCCTTCCCTCGGTTCGTCACTTGGAGGCTCAGCTTCATCGGGCTGTTCTGCGTGACGGGTTGGGGCGTCAGCTCGTTGGGAGTCACAAAGATCTCTGGCGCAGCGAAACCAAGGTCCTTCTTCTCCGCAACCGACTTGCGGATACGGTCCGACAGTGCCACGAGCCGCTCGACCAGCTTCCTTTCGTAGTGGCTCCATTTGGCCAGCACAAAGTACTGCTCTTCTTGCCGGAACATGACCGTCCCGGGCCGTGGCATCCGTGCCATGCCAAAGTGCGACCCCACGAGATAGGACAGCTCGTTCTTGACCTCGAGGACGTCCATCGGCCGCTTGTCCTCGCCCCGGACGAGCGCCCAGACCGCCTCGATCACAGGATCACCTTCCGCGGGAGAGAACATGTAAACTGCCCCGGCCGGGCCCGGAGAGTCGGCGTTGGGCGGAAGCGAGGGCGCGAAGCCCACCTTGACGTCGCCCGACCGCCCGAACGACACCTGCAGCCCTGGGAGCCACTCCTTGGCCGTAGCGATCGCCTCGTCCCGCGCGTTGACGAAGAGGGTTCTTTGCAGGTCCGTAAGGCCGCTGTCGTCCCACTCGATCTTCAGGTCGTAGCTGGGGAGCCTGTCGGCGAGCCTCTTGGCTTCGACCCAGTCACCGGCCGCCACCGCTTCCTGGACCATCTGGACGTTGGTCTGGAACCCAGGGGACGACCCGGGCACGAGCGTGAGCGGGCCGGGATCCTGATCCTGTAGAACGAGGGCAATGAGGGCGATGAGCATCGTACTGGCCTGGTATCCACCCGTCAGACGGCCTTCAGGGCCGCCGATTACTCGATAAATGTATCCGATTTCTCGGGTGGCCTCTTGAGATACGCCTCAATGAAGCCCTCGATCTCACCGTCCATCACGGCAATGACGTTTCCGGTCTCATGGCCCGTCCGGTGGTCCTTGACCAGGGTGTACGGCTGCATCACATAGCTCCTGATCTGTCGGCCCCATGCGGCCGGTCCCATGTCGCCCTTGATCTCCTGAAGACGGTCTGCGTCCTTGGTCCTCTGGAGCTCGGAGAGCCGCGAGGCGAGCACGGTCATCGCCGACGCGCGGTTCTTGTGCTGGCTGCGCTCGTTCTGGCACGCGACGACGATGCCCGACGGAATGTGCGTGATCCGCACGGCGCTCTCCGTCTTGTTGACGTGCTGGCCGCCCGCGCCGCCGGCCCGCAGGGTCTCCACCTTAAGGTCGTCGGGGTTGATGTCCACCTCGGTGGCCTCGATCTCCGGCAGGACCTCGACCTTTGCGAAGCTCGTGTGCCGCCGGGCGGCGGCGTCGAACGGCGAGATTCTGACCAAACGGTGGACGCCGTGCTCGGACTTGAGGTACCCGTACGCGTTCTCGCCGGAGACCTCGAAGGCGATGTTCCTGAAGCCCGTGACGTCGCCCGGGTTCTCGCTCAGGATCTCGAGCTTGAAACCCTTGCGCTGCGCCCATCGGGAGTAGAGGCGGAAGAGGATGGAGGCCCAGTCGCACGCCTCCGACCCGCCCGCCCCGGCGTTGATCTCAACCAGCGCGTCCCGGCCGTCGTGCTCCCCGCCGAGCATGACCTTGATCTCGTAGGCCGCCACGTCCACCAAGAACTCGTCGCTCGCCGTGTCCGCCTCAGTCTGGAGGCCCGCATCGGGCTCGCCGGAGAGCAGCTCGTAGAACTCGACGAGGTCGTTGTGCCGCTTCTTGAGGCTGTCCAATGGCTCGATGACGCCCCGGACGCGCGAAAGCTCCCGCATTTTCATGTGGGCGGCCTTGGGGTCGCTCCAGAACTCAGGCTGGTTGGATTCCGACTCTAGCTCGGCGATCTTGGATTGAAGCGCTTTGAGGTCAAAGATGACCTCCGATAGCGTCCAGCCGCGCCCGGGCGGTGGACAGCGCTTCATGCCTCTCTGGGGTCAGCATGGCCCGACTGTACCTGGGCAGGGCCAGGTTCAACGTCCATCGGTCGCACCCGACCGCCTGTCGCGCAAAATGTGTCGTTCGCCAAGAGAATCTGCTTGACTCGACCCCCAAACTGTGGCAAACTGGAGGGACCTTCGCTGACAGTTAAGCGGGGAGATGAACTCGATGCGTTATCTCGGCCTTTATTCAGCCTGTGCCCTAGTCCTGTTTGCATCTATCGCGCAGTCACAAACCACTATCAAAGGCGGCCAACCGGCAGTCGGTCGGGAGGCCCAGGTCTCAAGCGGGGCCCTAGCACTGGCCCAGTTGCAAAGCGTAGTTCCGTCCGTGGGGGTCTTCCGCGAGGAAGGCCGGGTCACGCGGCTCTACGGCGTGCCGATGGGCAACGGCTTTACGCCTGTCCAGGCTGCAGTCGCCTTCGTGGCCGAGAACAAGGGCGTCTTCGACCCCGGTATGGGAGACTTCGTCTTCACCGGTACCCAAGACGTGATGAACGGCAAGTTCACGGTCGTCTACTTCCGTGAGACGGTGCTTGGCGTCCCCGTAGACCGTGGCGGCCTGAGCGTGCTTGTCCGCAACGAGCTGGGCTCACCGATCGTGCTGGTCAATTCGTTTTCCCAGAACGTCGCGCTCGGCGGTGGGCTGACCCAGATCACTGCCCGTGACGCCAAGACGATCGTCCACAGAGCAGACCCTAGCGTCGTCGTCACCTCGACGCCAGCAATCGTCGCTTGGCAGGGAGAGGCCAAGACGCACCTGGCCTGGACCTTCAAGGTCAGTAACGAGGAGCTTGTCGAGCCCAAGAGGTTCACGGTTTTTGTGGACTCGTCGAACGGCCAGATATTGGAGTGGCGCGACGAGGTGTACTACGCCGACATTTCGGGCCATGTGGCGGGCTTCGCCACTCCCGGGCTCAGCCCGGATCAGAACACCAACCCGCCAGCCCTGACGGACATTTCGGGCCTCATCGTTCGCGTTGTCGGCGGTTCCACGGGTGTCACCAACTCGCTCGGTGACTTCACGATCAGTCACGGCGGAACGGGCGTCGTCAACGTGCGAGCAGACCTTACGGGCAACTGGGCCCGCGTCTCCAACAACGCCGGACCGACCGAATCGCTGACGCAGCCGGTGCTCCCCCCCGGGCCAGCGAGCTTCGTGTTCAACTCCGTCCTGGACGAGTTCACGACCGCACAGGTCAACGGATTCATCCACACCACGGGCGTGCACAACTTCGCCAAGGCGATCAACAGCTCATATCCCGGGATTGACGTAGCCGTGCCGTGCAACGTGAACATCGCGAGCGTCTGCAACGCCTTCTACACGAACGGCACCATCAACTTCTTCCAGTCCGAGACCGGAGACGGAGAAACGGGATGCCCGAACACTGCATACACGTCGGTCATTTACCACGAGTACGGCCACTTCATCATTCATAGGGGCAACCCGTTCGCTACCGGCGACTACCACGAAGGCGTCTCGGACACGACCGCGAACCTCGGGTTCGACGACCCGTGTGCCGGATTGGACTTCTTGGGCTCCGGAACAGGGTGCCTGCGCAACGCGATCAACACTGTCAACTATCCGTGCGCCGGCGGGATCCACTTCTGTGGACAGGTGATCTCTGGCGCGTTCTGGCTGACGCGACTTGAGCTTGCAGCCACCGAGGGCTCTGGCCCTGGCCTCGACATCATCCGGGACCTCTACCTCAACAGCATCCTCTTGCGGCCGGTAGGAATCAATCCAGCGATCACCATTGACGTGCTCACGCTGGACGACGACGACCCCATCATCTGGAACGGCACGCCCCACTACACAGAGATCGCGGCGGGATTCGGGGCCAAGAACCTCGATGCACCAGTGATAGGCACGAGCTACAACCCCATCGGCGTCACGACCATCCAGGGAACGTTCACTGGTGGCAACCTCGCTTCCATAACGACCTCCGACGACTCCTACTACACGGTGAACACGGTCCTACTGCCCGGTCTAGGCTACTTTGGGGCGATCCAGGTGGATTTCGACATCGTCGAATCGGCCGCCAGCGTCCAGAGACTGCTGATCACCGTTGAGTCGAGCAACCCTCCGTTCGACACTCCGACCGGCACGCTCTACCTGTGGCACTGGGGCACGGGCCAGTTCCACTTCGTCAAGAGCTACAGCTCGGCAGCAACGGATCAGAAGCAGTACGCACAGGTGGTTGACGACGCAAGCGAATATGTGGGCGCAGGTGGCGAAGTCCGCGTTGCGTTCCGCGGCCATGACCCGTTCCGAAGGGACGGAGCCCGGCCCCAGGCGTTCACGATAAGAACCGACCTGGTGCACCTCCACGTTCTGGCTCCATAGCCCCAACCGGGGAACCAGTCGGGGGGGGGGGGGGGGGGGGGGGGGGG
>JBBDXG010000007.1:0-41535 GCA_040902435.1 Fimbriimonadaceae bacterium | reverse complement strand
CCCCCCGCCTCTTTTTCTGCCAGACGTAGGCTCTGCGAGGATTCACATTGTAGAATGAAGGAAGCGGCCGCGTTGATGCGCTGGCCTCGCAAGATGGTTTGCCATGGGTCAAATTCAAAAGATGGGTTCGGGGGCAGCCCGACTTGCCCTCACAGTCGTTGCGCTAAGTGTGGCGGCTGCTTCGTTCGCCCAGTTTTACAGTCTTGGGTTCCCGACGCGCGTCTTCGACAAGACGACGAAGCACGCGGCAGGGCCGAAGATCGCCCTTGAATCGCTCAGTACAGTCAACACCTACAGCTTCTTCCCCGCGATTGACAACTCAATCGGCCAAAAGGCCATACGTCCGAGGCCAAGGGAGGCAAACCGCCCGCTCCCCGTCGGACGATCGAACAGACTGATCGCGGGAAGCACGACGTCGCAGACGAATTCGAACACCGGCGCGCTCTTTCCCGGCATCCAATTCACCGGACTCGTCCCGCCAGACTGCTCAGCGGCAGTCGGCTTGGGCCACATCGTGCAGACGGTCAACTCGCGCATCGCCTTCTATGACAAGGTGACCGAACTGGCGACTTTCCTTCAGAACAGCACGCAGTTCTTCGCTGGTCTGCCAGGCGTGGTCTCCTTCCAGTTCGACCCGCGGGCGATCTACGACCAGTACAACGACCGCTTCATCATCATCTTCCTCGCACAAGACGACGGATCCTCGGCTTCACAGGTCCTGATCGCTGTTTCGGACGACGGCGACCCGAACGGCAACTGGAACCGGTTCCTACTGGACACTTCCGTTACCATCGGTGGCACTGACTCCTGGCTCGACTACCCGATGGTCGGTCACACCGAGGACGCGCTTGTGATCTCCGGCAACATGTTCGGTTTCGGCGGTGGCCCGTTCACGGGGATACAGTCCTTCGTGATCAGTCTGGCCGACCTCTATGCGAACACCGGCGTGACCTCGACACCGTTCACAGTGACGGGCCAGGGATTCAACCTTCAGCCGGGTGAAACGTACACCCCTGGCGCGACGACCGTCTTCGGCATCAGCTTGAACACGACCACGTCGGTCCGGTTGTGGGCGTTCACCGGGCTCGACACCGCCACGCCGGCTCTTGCCTCCACCACTGTCGCCGTCCCTTCCTTCGGTACGGTGGGCGCGGCCCCCAGCGGCTCCGTCACGTTCGGCATTGACACGATCAGCGGACGCACGATGGACGCCGTCTCCCGAGGGACGAGGTTCCTTGGAGCACACACCATCCAGGCTGCCGGCCCCACCAAGTCAAGCATCCGATGGTACGAGTTCGAAATGGGCACGTGGCCGACCGCAGGATCGCCCACGGTCGTCCAGCAGGGCAACATCACGCTGCCTGGCAACCAGTGGGCGTGCATGCCAGCGATCAGCAAGAACGCGGACGACTCGATCAGCGTCCTCTACACCCGTAGCAGCTCCTCGATCGTCTCCGACCTCGTCGTGTCGTCGCGCTCCACGTTCGACCCGCTCGGCACAATGGGTGCGCCGACCCTGATTAAGCAGGGCATCGCGCCGAACGCGGCTGGCCGTTGGGGCGACTACTTCACCGTAGCCGTTGACCCGAACGACGACCGCACGTTCTGGGGCCATGGCATGGTCACGCGCTCGGACGGCCTGTGGGCCACTGAGATCTCAAGTTGGACGGTCTCCAGGGTCACTCAGACACTGTTCGACCCAGTGTCCATCTCGACGCTGATGGGAACGCATACGGGCGGTGGCCTGGCGCAGATCCTGTCTTCGGACAACGCCTACTACGACGTCAGCGCCGTGCTGGCTTCTGGCATCGGCTTCTTCGCCAGCAACCAGATCGAGTTCACGGTCACGACGGATCCAGCACTCACCGTAGAGCTCCTCTTTACGTTGGAGGCGCAGTCGAACCCGACTGAGACCGTGACGGGTACCGTGTTCCTGTGGAACTGGAACACGGGCCAGTTCGAGATTGGCAACTCGTTCTCGCTCAAGCCGGCTGACAATACGTTCACGTGCAAGCTGACATCGAACCTCCAACGGTACATCAGTGGTGGCGGGCAGGTCAGGATCGCGTTCCGTGCCCACGACCCGTTCCGGCATAACGGTGCAAGGCCGCAGGCGTTCCAGTTCAGAACCGACCTCGTGAAATTGCAAGTCTCGCACATCGTGCCGTAGCCATCGGCCACACGTCACAAGGGCCCTCGCCAGTCCCTGGCGAGGGCCCTTCTCTGTAACTCGTGCGATGCGTCAGCCGGTGCGCGAGAGCCCAGGCGAAGGCTGCGGCCGCTGGTAGGCGCGGACCTGCTTCATGCCCGCGTAGAGCTGGACCATGTCCTGCGTCGCAACGCCCTGCGTCCGCTGGACGAGCGAGATGAGGTCGCGCTCCGAGACTATGACGCGCTCCAGAATCGCCATCGCTGCTGCGTCGAGCTCCATCGTGCCGAGCTGGTCGAGCGTCGCCTGTCGAGCGACGATCAGCTCGGCAGTCTCCTCGACCCTGTCGCTGAGGATCGCGTCGGCGAGCGACTCTGTCAGGATCAGGAGCCGCTCTGCCGTGGTCTTCGCGCGCGTGTCAAGCGGCACGTCCGTCCCCCATCGCGCCCTCGCGCAGCGTCCGCTCCAGCTCGACCCAGCTCTCTCGCAGGTCGCTGAATATCTGCACGCACTCGTCAATCTTCTCCGGCTTGTCCTCGATGTTGGCCTCCACAAGACAGTCGTAGACGTACGTGTAGAGCGAGAAGAGGTTCTCGGCGACCTGCCCGCCCTGCGTCATGTCGAGCGTCGAGAGCAGTTCGGTGACGATCCGCTCTGCCTTCGTGAGGTTGTCGTTCTGCGAGTACGTGTCGCCCTTGGCCATCGCGTGCTTGCCGGCTTCCATGAAACGGAGCGCGCCGTCGTAGAGCATCACGACGAGCTGCAACGGCGAGGCTGCGCTGATAGAGCTCTTGCGGTATTGGTCTATGGTTCTGCTGTAAGCCAAGGAGGTGTTCCCGAGGGTGGACTACCGTTATTGTCGGTCGTCGGGCCCGCGGGACTCAACCCCGGTCTCATGACGTGGCAGCAGGATTAGCGAGGTCGCGACCGCCAGAAGGGCCCATGCCAGGGGCAGGAGCCAAGCCCAGGACTCGGGGTAGTCCGGGGCTGGCAGGTTGGGCGTGGCCTCGAGCTTGCCCAGCATCAGGCTGTCCATCCGCAGGTAGGCGTTGACCGACCCGGCCAGCGAGCCGCCGATGAACGCCGTCGCGCCCTCCAGACCCAGCTTGCGCACCGACAGGACGCCCAGCGCGAAGGCTGGCAGGGCACCGAAGAGCCCGAGCTGGACGAGGCCGGAGCGCAGGTGCACTGGAAACGCGAAGAACGGCCACACCAGCAGCACGTAGAAGACGAGGCTCGCGACCGCGATCGTAATGCACCCGGCGAAGAACCGGGTGTCCATGTCCATCTTCTTGGGAGCGGCGGACTCGAGCTTCTCGTCGGTGCGGTCGCCGTCTGCCATTGGCCTCCGTCAGAGCCCCTTTTCGGCCAGGAACTTGCATAGGTCGGCGATGCGGCACGAATAGCCCCACTCGTTGTCGTACCACGCGACGGCCTTGACCATGTCTTCGAGCGCGACCGTGTCCGTGGCGCTGAAGATCGAGCTGTGGGGGTTGCCTCGCATGTCGCTTGAGACGAGCTCGAGGTCGGTGTACTCCAGGATCCCCTTCATCGGGCCGTCGGCGTACTTTTTCATCGCGGCGTTGACGTCCTCGACGCTCGCCACCTTCTTGAGGATCGCGGTGAAGTCTACGACGCTGACAGTCGGCACAGGGACGCGGAACGCCATGCCGGTGAACCGGCCCTTGAGCTCCGGGATGACGAGCCCGACCGCCTTGGCCGCGCCGGTGGAGGCCGGCACGATGTTCTCCGCCGCCGCGCGCGAGTCGCGCAGCCCTTTGCGCGCGGTGTCCACCGTGGCCTGGCTGTTCGTGTACGCGTGGATGGTGGTCAGGAGCCCCTTCTGGATCCCGAACTCCTCGTGCAGCACCTTTGCGACGGGCGCGAGCCCGTTCGTCGTGCAGCTCGCGTTGCTGACGACGTGGTGGCTCTTGGGGTCGTACATCCCGTCGTTCACGCCGAGCACGATCGTGACGTCCTCGTTTTTGGCCGGGGCGGAGATGACGACCTTCTTGACGCTGCCGCGCTTGTGCGCGACGGCCTTGGTCGCGTCCGTGAAGAGGCCCGTGCACTCCAGCACGATCTGCGCGCCGACGCTCTCCCAGGCGATCGCCGCGGGGTCCTTCTCGGCAAAGACCTTGATCTCCTTGCCGGAGACCTTGATCGCGCCGTCGCCTGCCGAGACGTCGCCCGCGAACGGGCCATAGACCGTGTCGTACTTAAAGAGGTGCGCGTTCACGTCGGCAGGGACCAGGTCGTTGATGGCGACGACCTCGAGGTCGCCTGGGAACCGTTCGATGATCGTGCGGAGCGAGAGCCGCCCGATGCGCCCGAACCCGTTGATGCCGATGCGCGTGGCCATGTGGGGGCAGTGTACCAACGGCCCTAGGAGCGCAGAAGGACGAGGCTGAGGAGCCATCCCAGGAACACGCACACCGCACAGCCGACGAAGGGCGAGTAGTGCGCGAAGGAGGCGTCAATGTTCATCCCAAGGAAGGTGTTCACGCCCTGGAGCCGCTCGTAGGCCTGGCTACCGATCAGGGAGCCGACGATCGCGCCGAGCCCCTGGGCCGTCATGACCGCTCCAATGTTCGCCGCGCGGCGCTTCTCGTTGATCTCGCTCACGCTCGCGTACCAGGCGGGGATCGTTAGCAGGAACCCGAGCCCGACCGGAATCCCCCCGAGGGCGATCACCCAGAGGTTGCGGAAGCTCTCAGAGAACGCTCCCATCGCGATCAGGCCGATGCCGAGAGAACAGCCGAGGAGGCCCACGTGGACCGCGCGATGGCGCCCGATCCGCTCCCCGAACCGGCTCATGAACGGCGACGCGAGCGCCATGGCGATCAGCCCCGGCAGCACCATCGCCCCAAACTTGGTGCCGCTCATCCGCAGCTCGTCCTGGGCGAATAGCTTGACGATGGCCAGAGGGAACCCGACGCCCATGAACGTCAGCATCCCTAATATCAGGTAGCCCGGAATCTTGACCGCGGTCTTGGCGAGCTGGACGACCTCGGCCTTGCTAGGAAGGGGGTCGAGCTTCGCCTTCTTCACTTCCTCGCGCATTTGCTTCCCGCTCGGAAGCCACTTGTACGCGAGCGCAGAGACTACGACACACATGATCGCCGCGAGGTAGAGGCTCGGCGAGTGCGCGCCGGTCGAGTCCTTCGTGAACCGCCCGAAGATGTCGTCTGCTGCGCCGCCGACCAGCAGCGCCAGCGCGACCCCGCCCAGGTAGCACATGTTGAGGAGCGACATCGCCTCTTGCTTCTGGTCCTTCTTGACCGACTCGCCGATCAGGGCGAAGGCCGCGGGCCAGAGCATCGCCACGCCGATGCCGTCAATCGCGCGGAACAGGAAGAAGACCACCGACTCCATATCGCCGATCTGCCGGGGGACGAAGATCGAGCCGATGGCGGTGAAGACCGTGAGGAACGGGCCGAGCACCATCAGGCGCTTGCGGCCGAACTTGTCGGCGAGGTGCCCCATGGGGCCCTTGCACAACGCCTCGCTGAGGAGGAACGTCGCGATGATGAGGCCGATCGTGCCCTCGGGGAAGCCGCGGTCGTTCTTGAGATACACCGGCATCGCCGAGATGTTGAGGACCGCGTACGCCAGTTCGGCCAACAGGGCGATGACCAGCAGGTGCAGGACCTTCTTGTGGCGCCACAGGGGGGTGCGCTCCTGCAGGCTAAGGAAGGGGTCTTCTGGAACGACGCTCATGACACGGGCTCAAGAGAGTCTACTGATTTGGGGCCGGGCAGGTTCTGAGGCTCGGGAGTCCGGCGGAGCGCTCCCAGGCCGAGCGCCACAATCGCTCACTTTTTGAACCTATAAACGGCGAAAAAACGGCCAAAAACGGCGGAATTGCCGAATCCAGCTGAAAGCTGTTCGACGGATCTCGTCTCGGGCAGCCCGAGACGCCTAGCGCTTGACGAACTGGAACCCGCGGCGGGCCTTCTTGCGGCCGTACTTCTTCCGCTCCTTGACGCGCGCGTCGCGGGTCAGGAAGCCGCCGGAGCGCAGGTCCTTCTTGAGGGCCTCGTCCACTTCCAGGAAAGCGCGGGAGATGCCGAGCTTGACGGCCCCGGCCTGGCCGCTCATGCCGCCGCCCGTGACCATGGCCTTGACGTCGTACCGGCCCTCCATGTTGATGTGCTTGATCGGGCTCTCGACCAGGATCTCGAGCACGGAGCGCCGGAAGTAGTCGCGGAACTCGCGGCCGTTGACGAGGATCTTGCCCTCGCCGGGCTGGAGCCAGACGCGTGCGATGGCGCACTTTCGTCGGCCGGTCGCGTAGATGTCTTTTCCTTTCTTCCTTGGCATCGTGTGAACCTTTAGTCCTTCGTGATCTTGAGCGGCTTGGGCCCTTGCGCCGCGTGCGGGTGCTCGGCGCCCGCATAAACTTTGAGCTTCTTGATCGTGGTCACCCCGAGCGGCCCCTTCGGGAGCATGCCCCAGACGACCTTCTCGATCAGTTCGGTCGGCTTGTCCGCCAGGAAGTCCGCGCGAGCGATGCTCTTGAGGCCACCGGGGTAGCCGGAGTGGGTGTGCACCAGCTCCTTGCCCTTCGTGCCTGTCCAGACGGCCTTTGCTGCGTTGATGACGACGACGAAGTCGCCGCAGTCCATGTTCGGCGTGAACGTCGTCTTGTGCTTGCCGCGCAGGACCTGTGCGACCTGGGCAGCCAAGCGGCCGACCGGCATGTTCGTGGCGTCCACGAGATACCAATCCCGCTCGATCGTGTCCGGCTTTGCCGTCGTCGTCCTGTTCATTTCCGTTTTCCTTTCCAAACCCTCACTCGTCTTCGGCGCCCTCTGGCGCCCTCCGTTCCGGCCGTCTGTCGTACGGGTGTCGCCCGTAGAAGACCTTCATCAGCGTCAGCCCGCACGCGGGCAGCACCGTCGGCCATTCGATCTCGGCTTTGACCCGCTTCTTCAGCAGCCTACCGATCTCGTCCGGCTCCTTCGCGCCGCGCCCTATGTCCCAGAGCGCGCCGCTCATACGGCGCATCATCCCTCTCACAAACGCGCTCCCGACCACGTCAATCCAGACCTCGTCGCGGACCCTACTGACCTTGAAGCCGTAGATCTCGCGGACCGTGTTCTGCCCCGGCTCGACGAGCTGGCTGAAGGCCAGGAAGTCGTGCACGCCCAAGAACTGCTTGGCCGCCTTCTTCATCGGCCGAAGGTCCAGTTCCCGCGCGCAGTAGGTGAACGCGTACCGTCCTCGGAGCGGATCGCGCCACCCGGTCTGAATCCGGTAGCGGTACCACCGCTTCGCCGCCCAGAACCGGCTGTTGAAGTCCGGATGGACCCGCTCTGCGCTGACGACCGTGAGGTCCTCAGGCAGAACCTGGTTCAGTGCGCGCGGCCACCTCTCGACCGGGATCGGCACGCCACAGTCGAAGTGGCAGACCTGCCCGAGCGCGTTCGCCCCGCTGTCCGTGCGGCTTGCGCCGTAGATCTCGCAGTCTTCGCCCGAGACCTGGCGAACAGCCTCTGTCAATGTGCCGTGGACGGTCCTTTGTCCACGTTGCGGCGCCCAGCCGCGGTACTCCGATCCGTCGTATGCGACGACGAACTTGATTCTTTCTTTAGTCAACGAGCTCGAGGACGGCCGTCGGGGCCGCGTCCCCACGGCGCACGCCGGTCCTGGTCAGCCTCGTGTACCCGCCGTTGCGCTCTTTGAACTTCGGTGCGACGTTGTCGAACAGGTGCGCGACGAGGTCCTCCCCGTTGATGAGGCTTCGCTCCTGCAAGATCTGGATCTTCGCGACGTCCGTCTTGCCGACGAGGTCCTTGGGCTGCGGGCTGCTCGAGCCGTGGCCGACGAGGATCTTGCGGGCCTCGCGGCGGGCCTGAAGCGAGTCCCGCTTGCCGAGCGTGATGAGCTTCTCCACGAGTCTGCGCAGCTCCTTGGCCCGACCGAGCGTCGTGTGAACGTAGCCGTGGCGGATGAACTGCCGCGAGAGGTTGGTGAGCAGCGCGCGGCGCTGATCGCTCGGCAACCCCAGTTTCCTTCGGTCAACCTTGTGTCGCATCTTTAGAACTCCTCGTCGTCCAGAAGGTCAACGCCGACGTAGCTGCCCTTGGCTGCCTTGAGCTCGATCCCGTGCGCGCCGAGCTTGTCGCGGACCTCAGTGAGCGACTTCTTGCCGAAGCCGCGGATGCTGTTGAGCTCCGCTTCGTTGGTGACGGCGAGCTGCCTCAGGTTGAGGATGCCGGCCCTCCGCAGGCAGTTGAACGTGCGCTGCGAGAAGTCCATCTCCTCGATCTTGATCTCGGGGATGTTGGCGAGCTCTTCCGGCAGGACCTCTTCGTGGTCCACGTCCATGACGATCCCGGCGCGGCCGAGGTCGAAGAACATTTTGAAGTACTTGTCCAGGATGTGCGCGGCCTGCGTCACAGCGTCGTTGGGAAGGACCGAGCCGTTCGTCCAGACTTCGAGCACGAGCCGCTCGTAGTCCGTCCGCATTCCGACGCGCGTCTGCTCGACGATGTAGTTGACCTTTCGCACGGGCGTGAACTGGGTTCCCGTCGGGATGATCCCGATCATGCCCTTGTACTTCTCTTGCCGCTCCGGCAGGACGTAGCCCGTGCCGTAGCCGACGTAGATCTCGGCCGTGAGCGAGGCGCCCTTGCCGCTGATCGTGGCGAGGTAGCACTCGGGGTTGACGATGCTCACGTTGTCGGGGCAGTGGACGTCCGCGCCAGTCACTTTGCCTGGGCCCTTCACGTCAATCTTCAGCACGACCTCCTCGGGCGGGGCTTCGTCGAAGTCGAGCCGGATCGAGAGGTCCTTCAGGTTGAGCAGGAACTCGGTGGTGTCCTCCTTGGTGCCAGGGATCGGCGCGAACTCGTGCAGGACCTTGTCAATCTTGACTGCGACGGGCGCCGCGCCGTAGATCGAGCTGAGCATCACGCGCCGCAGCGCGTTGCCGATCGTCTGGCCGAAGCCTCGCTCCAGCGGTTCGAGCACGAACCGCGAGTATTCGCTAGTGGTTTCGAGAGTCTGGATGTGGGGCATGGTGTTGGTGGACTGGTCTTCTCCGGGGGCGGTCAGACACGTCGCTTCTTCGGCGGGCGGCAGCCGTTGTGCGGGACCGGGGTGCAATCGCGGATGGTCTTGACCGAGAGCCCGCTCGCGCTCAGCGACCGCACGGCGGTCTCGCGCCCTGCGCCGGGGCCGGTGATGTAGACGTCAATGGACCGCAGGCCGTAGCCGAAGGACTTCTTGGCGCAGTCCTCGGCGGCGAGCTGCGCGGCGAAGGGCGTGCCCTTGCGGCTGCCCTTGAAGTTCACGTGCCCTGCGCTCGACCAGCACAGCACGTTGCCCTCGGGGTCGCAGATCGAGACGATCGTGTTGTTGAACGTCGCGTGGATGTGCGCCTGCCCGTGAGAGACCTGCCGCTTGTCCTGTGCCTTTCCTTTGGTTGCTGGTTTCCTGGCCATGGGGTTTAAGTCTTGGTCGCGACCTTCTTCTTGCCAGCGACGGTCTTGGGCTTGCCCTTGCGCGTGCGAGCGTTGCTGCGCGTTCGCTGGCCCCTGGTCGGGAGCCCGCGCCGGTGGCGCAGGCCGCGGTAGCTGCCGATCTCCATGAGCCTGCGGATGTTCGAATAAATCTCGCGCCGCAGGTCGCCCTCGACCTGATAATCGGCGTCAATGACGGTGCGGAGCTGGCCGATCTGGTCCTCCGAGAGGTCCTTCACCCGCACGGTCCCTGGGATCCCCGCCTTCACGACGATCTCGCCGGCCTTCTTCGGGCCGACGCCATAGATCCTCTGGATGGCATAGAGGACCTGCTTGTCCCGTGGTAGGTCAACGCCAGCGATTCGCGCCATAAACCGGTTCTTCTCCTAGCCCTGCTTCTGCTTGTGCTTCGGGTTCACGCAGATGACCCGCACGACGCCCTTGCGCTTGATGATCTTGCACTTCGTGCAGATTTTCTTGACGCTCGTCCGTACTTTCATGCCTGTTGTCCTCTCGCGTGAATCGCCGCTGCCGGCCGGGCCGTCTCTTAGCTGAGACAGGCCCATAGGCGGCCAGGCTCGGGCGTGCCTGGCGCAAGGTCGAATTATACCTACGGGTGTGCCCCCAAAGTCCACCAAGGGACCCTGGGCCTGGCCTAGTTCCGGTGCCGGTAGACGATCCGGGCGCGGGTCATATCGTAGGGGGAGATGGACACCTTGACCCGGTCCCCTGTAAGGATCCTTATCCAGTGCTTGCGCATCTTCCCGCTGACGTAGGCTAGGATCTCGGTGCTGGTCTCGTCCAGCTTGACCCTGAACTGGGCGTTGGGGAGCTTTTCGACGACGGTGCCCTCGAGCTCGATGCCCTCCTCCTTCTCGGCGCCCGTGTCGCTCTTCTTCTTCTTGCTGGGGCCGCCCCGGTAGCGGCCTCGCTGCCCGCCTGGGCGCCCTGCGTCGTTCGTGTTATCCATTCGTCCTCGGACCAGCGGTCATTCGACCGTGAGCAGCTCGGGGCCGTCCTTGGTGACGGCCACGGTGTGCTCGTAATGTGCCGACAGTTTACCGTCGGCGGTGACGACCGTCCAGCCGTCCTCCAGGGTCACGATCTTGTGCGTGCCCTCGTTGACCATGGGCTCGATGCACAGGGTCATCCCGGCCTTGAGGACCGGCCCCTTGCCCGCCTTGCCGTAGTTGGGCACGCTGGGCTCCTCGTGGAGGCTCTGCCCGATGCCGTGCCCGACGAGGTCGCGCACGACCGAATAGCCGTTGGCCTCGACGTACTTCTGCACCGTGGCGCCGATGTCGCCCAGCCTGTTGCCCGGCCGGGCCTTAGCGATGCCCTGGTACAGGCTCTCCCTTGTGACGTTCATCAACCTTGTGGTTGACTCCGGCACCGTCCCGACCGGGTAGGTCCATGCCCCGTCGGCGTGCCAGCCGTCGAAGATCACGCCAAAGTCGAGGTCAACGATGTCGCCCTCCTCCAGCACAATCGCCCCCGGGATGCCGTGGATGACGACGCTGTTCACGCTGATGCACGTCGCCGCCGGATAGCCGCGGTAGCCCTTGAAGCTGGGAATGCACCCGGCGTCGAGGATCAGCCTCTCCGCGAGGGCATCCAGCTCGGCAAGCGACGTCTTGCCCGCGACGATCGTGCCCGAGACCTCCCTCATGGTGCGCGCGAGCACTCGCCCGGCTTCGCGCATCTTGGCGATCTCGGACTCGTTCTTGATGATGATCAAACGCGAAGTCCCCCGATCGCGGCCCGGTAAACGTCCTCGATGGCGCCGCGCCCGTCCACGCGGAAGAGCTTGCCCGTCTCGGCGTAGTAGCCCAGCACGGGCTGGGTCTGCGTATGAAACACGGCCAGCCTCTGGCGGATCGTCTCCTCCCTGTCGTCGGTGCGCGTCACGAGCTTCGAGCCGCAGTCGTCGCAGACGCCATCCTGCATCGGCGGCATCGTCACGATGTGGAAGACCGCGCCACAGTTCAGGCACGTCCGTCGCCCCGAGAGCCGCGCGACGACGACGTCGTCCGGGGCCTCCAACGAGACCACGCGAGCGACGACGGTGCCGAGCGCTTCTAGCCGGGCGTCGAGCGCGACGGCCTGCGCGACCGTGCGTGGGAAACCGTCAAGGACGAAGCCGGAGGTCTTGGCCTCTTCCGTCGTGAAGCGCGACTCCATCATGCCGATGGTCACGTCGTCGGGGACGAGCTCGCCGCGCTCGATGTAGCCGCTCGCCACCCGCCCAAGGTCCGTGCCCGCGGCTATCTCACCGCGGAAGACGTCTCCGGAGGCCAGGTGGACGAGCCCGAGCCGGTCGGTGAGGAGGCCCGCTTGCGTGCCCTTCCCCACTCCCGGCGGCCCGATGAGCACGAGGTTGATCGGCACGTTAGGCCTCGTACTGCTTGATCAGGATGCTGGCCTCGATCTGCCGCATCGTCTCGAGCGCAACGCTGACCATGATGAGCAGCGACGTGCCTCCGATGAGCCCAAGGTTCTGGATGCGGATGATGAGCGGGAAGATGAACTGCGTGAGCGCGACGATCGAGAGGAACAGCGCGCCAACGAACGTGACGTTTGATACGACCCGGTCGAGGAACTCCTTGGTCTGCTTGCCCGGACGCACGCCTGGGATGTACGAACCAGCCTTCTTCAGGTTGTTCGCGATGTCCTCGACGTTGTACATCATCGCGTTCCAGAAGTAGGTGAAGAAGAAGATCAGCGCCATGTAGATGAGCGCGCCGATGTACCCTTGCCACACCGTGAAGTCGGGCTGGAAGTACCGTCCGACGCGCTCGAAGAACCCGGCCTCCGCGCTCCCTTGGGGGAAGAGGACCTGGAGCTGGCTCGGCATATAGATGAGAGCGATCGCGAAGATGACGGGGATGACGCCCGCCATGTTGACGGAGATCGGGAGGTAGCTCGTCTTGCCCCCGACGGCCTGTGTGCCGAAGTTGCGCCGCATGTGTTGGATCGGGATGCGGCGCTGGGCGATCGTGAACATGACGATGAACCACGTCGCCGCCAGGAACACCACGACGACGATGCCGACCTGCACCCACGAGGCGATCCCTTGCTGCACGCTGTCGAAGACCAGCTTTCCGACTCCGGGCAGCGAGATCACGATGCCCGCGAAGATGAGCAGGGAGACACCGTTGCCGATGCCGCGCTCGCTTACCTGCTCACCGAGCCAGAGGAGGAACATCGCGCCACAGGTCCAAAAGATGACGATCGTCGCCTTGTCCCAGGCCGAGAGCGCGCCGGTGACCTCGGAACCCATGTACTGCAGTACGGCGAGCGACTGGGCGATACAGAGGGCGATGGTAAGGACCCGCGTTCGCTTGTTCTGCTGGCGACGGGCGTACTCGCCGCCCTCTTGCAGCTCCTTCTTCCACTTGGGAGTGGTCATCGTCAGCACCTGCATGATGATCGAGGCGCTGATGTAGGGCCCGAGGCTGAGCGAGAAGATCGAGAGCTTTTTGATCGCGCCGCCGCCGAGCGTCGTCACGAGCATGAAGAACGGGTTGTTCTCGACGAGGCGGTCGAGCGCGTCTACGCTGAAGCCGGGGACGGGAACCTGGACCTGGATCCCCAGCGCGTAAACGCCGAAGATCATCAGGACGAAGAGCAGGCGCTGGCGGAGGTCAGGGTCGGCCCAGGCCAAGCGGAACGTGTCCGCCAGGCTCAGTTTGAGGCCCTTGTCACCCGAGATTCCACCGCCGCCGCCGCCAAGGCTCAAAGTGTAGTGACCTCACCGCCCGCCGCCGCGATCTTTTCCGCGGCCGCCTTGCTGAACTTGTGCGCTTTGACCTTGAGCTTCTTCTTCAGCTCGCCGAAGGCCAGCACTTTCACGCCGTCCTTCAGGCCGTTGATGACGCCTTTTGCCTTCAGCGTTTCCGGCGTGACTTCGCTGCCGGCGCTGAAGTGCTTCTCGAGGTCGTCGAGGTTGACGACCGCGAACTCTTGGTGCTTGACGTTGCGGAAGCCCTTCTTTACCGGGAGTCGGCGGTGGATCGGCGTCTGGCCGCCTTCGAACGACGGGTTGACCTGTCGCCTGGCCTTCTGGCCCTTCGTGCCGCGACCGGCGGTCTTTCCCCTGCCGCTCCCGATGCCGCGGGCGAGCCGCCTCTTCTTTTTGACGGCGCCCTTCGGCGGCCTCAGTTGGTGCAGTGACATGTGTGTTACGACTCCTTCTTCTTCGCGGGCTTCTTCTTGCCGACCGGTGCGAAGTTCTTGCGGTCAGTCTGCGGCTTGCGCGCCGCGGGCTTCTTCTCGGCCGGCTTTTTGACCGCGGCCTTTTTGGCCGCGGGCTTTTTGCCTGCGACCTTCTTGGAGGCGGGCTTTGCTGCCTGCTTCTCGACGACCTTGGCCGGCGCGTGGTGGGTGACGACGCTCTTCTTGACCTTCTTCACCACGCCGGGCGCGGCGTCAACTGTCTCGACGCGCAGCAGGTGCTGGATGTTGTTGACCATGCCGCGGATCGAAGGGGTGTCCTCGCGGTACACCGTGCGGCCGGTCTTTCGCAGGCCGAGCGCCGTGACCGTGCGCTTGTTGCGGGGCTCTGCGCCGATCGAGCTACGGACGAGCGTGATCTTAAGCATTCGCGGCCTCCTCCTTTCGCGCCTTGCCCAGCCAGGGCACCAGCTCCTTGACGTCTGCGCCGCGCCTGGCGGCGATCTGTTCGGGCGAGCGCAGCAGCCGGAACGCCTTGACGGTCGCCTGCGCGATGTTGATCGGGTTGCGGCTGCCCAGGCACTTGGCGAGCACGTCGTGGACGCCCGCCGCCTCAAGGCAGTGGCGCAGCGCGCTCCCCGCCTTGACGCCGGTACCGGGCGAGGCCGGTCGCATGACCACCGTCGCCGCGCCGGACGTCGTGCGGATCTCGTGAGGGATCGTGTTACCGATCAGCTCGACCTTGAACATGCTCTTCCGGGCGACCTCTTCGGCCTTGCTGATCGCGTCGGGGATGCCGCGCGCCTTGCCGTGGCCGATCCCGACCATGCCCTTGTTGTCGCCGACGACGACGAGAATGGACCACGAGGCGGTCTTACCGCCCTTGTTGGTCTTGAAAACCTTGCTGGAGGCGATGATGCGCACGTCGAGCTGAGGGCCCTCTTGGTCCCTGCGCATGGATTGTCGCCGTCCTACGAGTCTTGGTCCGCGTGCCATGGTTTAGAACTCCAGCCCCCCTTCGCGCGCGCCCTCTGCGAGCCCAGCGACCACTCCGTGGTAGCGGTACCCGCCTCGGTCGAACACGACCTGTTTGATCCCCTTCTCCTTGGCCCGCTTGGCGAGCTCCTTCCCTACCTGCTTCGCGCCGGGGACGTCGGCCTTGGCCTTGAGCCCTTTCTCCTGCGTGCTGACGGCGACGAGGGTCTTGCCGGCCGTGTCGTCTATCACCTGCGCGGAGATGTGCTTGAGGCTCTTGTATACGGAGAGGCGCGGCCTCTCCGACGTGCCGGTGAGGTGCTTCCTGATCCGCTTGTGGCGGACCGTGCGCATGTCGCTTCGTGATTTGCTTGACATCTTCACTGTCCTCCTAGGCGGTGGCCGCCCTCTTTCCGGGCCGCAGCTTCACGCGCTCGCCCTTGTACCGCAGGCCCTTGCCCTTGTAGGGGTCCGGCTTGCGGACCTTTCGCACGTCGGCCGCGACCTGTCCGACCAGCGCCTTGTTGATGCCGCTGACCTTGATCTCCGTCTGCTTGCCGCGTTCTTCTGCGCTGACTTCGAAATTGACGCCCTCGGGCGCGTCCATGCGGACCTCGTGCGAGTAGCCGACGGTCAGGACCAGTTGCTTGCCCTGGGTCTGGGCGCGGTAGCCGACGCCGTGGATCTCGAGGACCTTCAGGTGTCCGTCGGTGACGCCCACGATCATGTTGCTGATGAGCGTGCGCGCCAGGCCGTGCTGCGAGCGGTTGCGCCGCGCGTTGTTCGGTCGGCTCAGCGTGAGCTTGCCTTCCTCCGAGACGACCGAGATCTCGCGGGCGAGCTTCTCTTGCAGTTCGCCCTTGGGCCCCTTGACGCGCACTGTCGTGCCGTCAACGGTGATCGTGACGTTCGCAGGGACCGGGATGGGTTTGAGTCCGATTCGTGACATCGTTCGCCTCCTACCAGACCTCGCAGAGGACTTCGCCGCCGACGCTGCGTCGGCGGGCCTCACGGTCGGTCATGACCCCACCGCTCGTGGTGAGGATCTGTGTGGCCAGGCCGCTGCGTACGGGCTTCAGGTCGCCCTTCTTGCGATAGACCCGGAGCCCGGGCTTGCTCACGCGGCGCAGGGTCCGGATTATCGGCTTGTGCCGAGAGTCGTACTTCAGGTGGATCCGCAGGATCGGGAACTTCGTCTCCGAAAGGACCTCGTGCGACCCGGTAAAGCCCTCGGCTTCCAGGATCGCGACGATGTCCAGCTTGATCTTGCTCATGGGCACGTCCACGTACATGGCGTGGGACATCAGCCCGTTGCGGATGCGCGTCAGTAGGTCGGCGATGGGGTCGCTGTGCATTCTTCGTCGTCCTCCTTACCAGCTCGACTTGACGACGCCGGGCAGCAGCCCCTTATGCGCGTTCTCGCGGAAGCAGATCCGGCAGATGCCGAAGTAGCGGATGTAGCCCTTGGACCGGCCGCACAGACTGCAGCGGGTGTATGCGCGGACGGCAAACTTGGGCTTTTGCTTTTGCTTGTAGATCAAGCACTCTTTGGCCATATCTTTGTCCCCACCGTTCCCGAGCCGGTTCGCTGCAGCCTTGGCCTGGCCTGTGCGCCTGTCCCGTGGTCTGGTTGTAGGGTGCAGATGATACCAGGCACCCGGGGGCCGTAGGCCTTATTTGCCCTATCCGGCGTAGCGCTTCACGAGCTTCAGCACTTCCTTGAACTGCGGGTGGCTCGCACTGCCGAGCCACTCGTACGCCACGCTCTCGGTGTGCGCCGGCGTCACGCCGATGCCCCGGATCCGTTCCATGCCGATCTTGTGTCGGTCCTCCGAGCGGGCCGTCACCGCGTCAACGCACACGATGACCTCGGTTTGAACCTGTTCCACCAGATGGTGGGCCGTCTGGCTGACGCAAATGTGGGTCTCGATGCCGACCAGGACAGCCTGCTTGCGCTTGAGCCCGGCGAGGGCTTCGTTGAACGGGGCCGTGCCGCAGCACGAAAAGCTCATCTTGTCCAGGGCCGGCTCGCCGATGAGCTTGGCTAGCGAGGCATCCGTCCCGCCCATCCGCTCGCTGTACTGCTCGGTGGCGAGCACGGGCACGCCCAGGAGGTTGGCGCACTCGACGAGGAACTTGGCCCTCTCAAGGACCTCTTTGCCCCGCCAGCACCCGTCGAGGAACGACGGCTGCATGTCCACCACCACGACCACCGAGTCTTCCAACCGAGCCAGCATCAGCTCCTCGCCGGGGCGATCGTGCCGCTGACCTCGCCGAACCCGACCCTGAACCCGTCGCCTTGCCCCCAGGCGCGGAGGGTGACCGTGTCGCCGTCCTCCAGGAACGTGCGCTTCTCCCTCGTCTCGGCCATGACGATCGGCTCGGTGCCCTTCCAACTCAGCTCCAGCATTGAGCCGAACGTGCCCTTCTCCTCGCCGCTGATCGTGCCGCTGGCGTAGAGGTCGCCGAACTCCGTGGGCGTGCCGTTCGAGGTCTGGTGGGCGAGCTGCTGTGCGATGGACCAGTACAGGTGGGCCATGTTCGAGCGGCAGACCACCTGGGGCCGCTTCATCTTGGGCGTCTTCAGGCTGACCTCGAGCTGGACGTCGAAGTGCCGGTCCCCGCCCTGCTTCAGGTGCGGCAATGGTTCGGGAACCTGAGCAATGCCTGGAATCCGGAAGGGCTCCAAAGCATCCAGCGTCACGATCCACGGCGAAACGCTCGTCGCGAACGACTTGCTCAGGAACGGCCCAAGCGGCTGGTACTCCCACCGCTGCACGTCCCTCGCCGACCAGTCGTTGACCATGACCAGGCCTAGGATGTGGTCCTCGGCCTTCCCCACCGTCACCCGCTTGCCCATCTCGTTGCCCTCCCCCACGTAAAACCCCATCTCGAGCTCGAAGTCGAGCTCCTTCGTGGGCCCGAACTTCGGGCTCTCGTCGTTCGCCCCCTTCGTCTGCCCCTTCGGCCTCACGATCGGCGTGCCGCTAGCCACCACGCTCGAGGCCCGGCCGTTGTATCCGATCGGCACGTGCCGGTAGTTCGGAAGCAGCGGCGCCTGGTCGGGCCTGAACATCCGCCCCACGTTGCTCGCGTGGTGGATCCCGCTGTAGAAGTCCACGAACGCCACCGGCGGCACCGGCACCTGCAAGTTCGCCCTCCGCAGCGGCAGCATTGCTTGCTCAAGCAATTTTTTCTTGCCGGAGAGGTCTTTGTTGCCCTTTTCGAGGAGTTCGAAGGCGCGGCGGCGGAGGAGGCGGAGCTTGGGGATGTCGAGGTCAATGAAGGAGTCGAGGATCGGGAACTCCTGCTCGTCAATCAGGCCGGCCTCCATGAGGACGCGAAGGTCGAGGGCGGAGTCGCCGATGGCGACGACGACGCTCTCGCTGCGCCCCCTGGGTGCGGCGAGGCCGAATGGGAGGTTCTGGATGGGAAAGTCGCAGTCGGGGCCGTACTCGACCCAGCTTTTGGCCGAGGCGGGCACCACGAACCGGGCCACTACATCCACCCGTTCGCGCGCAGGCCCTCGATCGGCTCCTTGAAGGAGCAGGAGCCTAAGCCCCCGAAGAAGAGCCACCACTCGTCAATGTCCTTCAGGCTGAGCTTGTGGTCACCGATCTCAATGGTCTTGTCCGTAAAGATGAAGGCCGACGGGTCTTGGATGGCTAGGACCTCGTCCACCTCGTCGGTCGAGGCGCTCTGGATGGTCGCGATGGCAGAGGCGACCATGACGTTGACGAACCCGTGCTGGTAGGAGGGGACGTCGGAGTCGTAGCTCCGGAGCGGGAGGTGGAGCCCTGCCGTGAACTTGAACATGGACTCTAGCCCGGCGACCTCGCTGATAAAGGTGGCGACCTCCCGGGTGTCCGGGAAGTTCTCCGGCTTCGGGCCGCCCAGCCGCGCCTTGAACCCGACGCCGTCCACCTGGCTGGCAAGCTCCGCCATGGCCTCCCTCCGGCCGGGCCCCCAGGGCAGCTCGACGTACACCTCCACGTCCCGCTCGTCGAACCAGTTGAAGTTCTTGGCGACCGCCGCGACGCAGCCGGCGAACTGGTCGCCCAGAGGCAGCTTGACCTCGAAGGTCGTCACATCGCCGTGCTGGAAGGCCAGCTTGACCTCGGACATGTCCTTCTTGAGCGACTCCATGGCGGCCTCGCCAGACTCAAGCGGCGTGCCGATGACCCCGAAGTCAATCCAAGGGGCCGCGCCGGTCTGCTTGTCCTCGAACTCGCCTAGCGCCTCGAAGCACTCGGCGAGCTTGTCCGCCGGGCAGAGGAACCTGTTGAGTATCCACTCGTCCTCCGAGTCCATCGCCGTGCCGTACTCGGCCAGCGCCCCGCGCATGTCGAGCGAGGCCGGCGGGTAGAGGCCCGCATAGTCAATCGGGTGCTGCAGGAGGCGTCGGAGCGATTCGGTCACCCGCAGATTCTAGCAGGCACGGCCTGGCCTCGGAGAGGTCTGGCCCGACTGGTAAGATCGGGCTCCAGAATGCGCGTACTGATCGCGGACGACGACCCCATCATCAGGCTCGACCTGAGGCAGATGCTCGAGAACCTCGGGTACGAGGTCGTGGCCGAGGCCGAAGACGGCCAGGCGGCGATCCACCTTGCCCGCGACAGCGCCCCCGACGTCTGCGTGCTGGACGTGAAGATGCCTGTCCTGGACGGGATTGACGCGGCCAAAAGGCTGACGGAGGAGCAGATCGCCCCTGCGATCCTGCTCACAGCCTACAGCGACACGGAGCTGATCGGCCGTGCGAGGGACTCCGGCGTGTTCGGCTACCTCGTCAAGCCGTTCAAGCCGAGCGACCTCGCGCCGGCGATCGAAGTGGCGCGGAGCCGGTTCGAGCAGAACAAGACGCTCGCGAACGAGATCACCTCGCTGCAGTCCCGCCTCGACGCCCGACGCGTGATCGAGCAGGCGAAAGGCGTGCTGATGAAGCAAGAGGGGATCACCGAGGACGAGGCGTACCGGCGCATCCAACAGCAGTCCATGAACGCGCGGATGAGCATGAAGGAGGTCGCCGAGGCGATCCTGATTGCGCAAGGCGTGTAGGGGAGGGGCGGTGCCATACTCAACTTCATGGCCGAGCGGCTCTGGGCGCCTTGGCGCTTCGACTATGTGACGACGGCAGCCAAGCCGAAGCAAGACGGCTGCATCTTCGTCGAACTGCCCGCCCAAGAGAACGACCGGGAGAACCTGATCCTCTTCCGAGGTGCGCGCGCGTTCGTGATCATGAACGCGTTCCCCTACACGAACGGGCACCTGATGGTCGCGCCGTACCGTCACACGCCGAACATCGAGGACCTCGACGCGGACGAGCTCTATGAGCTCAGCGCGCTGATCGCCGACTCAGTCCGATGGCTGAAGAAGGCGTACGGGCCGGAGGGGTTCAACATCGGCGCGAACATCGGCCTGGCGGCCGGGGCGGGGATTCCGAGCCACGTGCACTGGCACATCGTCCCGCGCTGGACCGGCGACACGAACTTCATGACGACGGTCGGCGACGTGCGCGTTCTGCCACAGGCCCTGCCCGACTCCTACGACCTGCTCAAGAAGACAATCGGCGAGGACCGGAAGTGACGCTGGACGAGCTGCGCGAGCGGGCAAACGGCTGTACGACCTGCGCGATCGCTAGTCGCAGGACGAACGTCGTGTTCGGCGAGGGCAACCCCCAGTCGCCCCTCGTGCTCGTCGGCGAAGGGCCAGGCGAAGAAGAGGACAGGACCGGGAGGCCGTTCGTCGGCCGTGCCGGGAAGATGCTCGACCAGGCGCTCGCCGACAACGGGCTCTCGCGCCAGGACGTGTACATCTGCAACACGCTGAAGTGCCGCGCGTGCGAATGGACGGGCGACCGAGCGCGCAACCGCCCGCCGACGCCGGAAGAGGTCCTCAACTGCCGACAATGGCTCGTGCCGCAGCTCGCGGCGCTCGCGCCGCGCGCGATCCTGTGCGTCGGGGCGCCGAGCGCGAAGAACCTGATCAAGCCCGACTTCAAGATCACGGTCGAGCGCGGCAAGTATTTCCCATGCGAGTTCGCCAAAGTCGCGATCGCGACGCTGCACCCGGCCTATGTGATGCGGCAGCAGAGCGCGACGAGCGATGGCGGGTACTCGTTGATCGTGAGCGACATTGGCCGCGCGTGGGCGTGCGCGCTCCAGCTATCGGAGAAGGCCGGCGTATGACGCTCGACGCGCTGCTGGCCGCGCTGGACTCTGCGCCGCTCGTCGCCAGCGTGCAAGCGAGCCCCGGCTCGCCGCTCCAGAACGACGACGTGCTCCTGCGGATGGCGAAGGCTTCGCTGCAAGAGGGCGTGCGCGTGCTCCGGCTCGAGGGGGCAGAGACGATCCGCAAGATCCGTGGCGAGACGGGGGCGGTGTGCATCGGCCTCATCAAGCGGCAGTACGACGGCAGCGAGGTGTACATCACGCCGACCAACGCGGAGGTCGAGGAGCTGCTCTCGACGGGGTGCGAGATCGTCTCGCTGGACACGACCGAGCGCAACCGCCCCAACGGCGAAGACCTCACTGCTCTGATCGCAAAGTGCCACGAGGCCGGGCGGCTCGTGATGGCGGACTGCGACGCGTTCTCGGCGGCGCAGAACGCCGTGAACTGCGGCGCGGACATCCTCGGCCCGACCCTCGCGGGCTACACGCCGGACTCGAAGATCACGAGCGGGCCGGACCTCATGACGCTACAGTCGCTGCTCGACCTCGGCAAGCCGACGCTGGCCGAAGGTCGTTATCAGGACGAGTGGCACATCGAGTCCGCGATGCGGATGGGGGCGTGCGGGGTCGTGATCGGCGGCGCTTTGAACGATCCGGTCAAGCAGACGCGGCGGTTCCTCACTGCGGCACAGCGCTACCCGCGGCCGGTCGCCGCGTTCGACCTCGGCGGGACGTGGATGCGCTTCGGGCTCTTTTCCGCCAACTGGGAGCTGATCGAGTCCGACTGGGTCTCGATGCCGGGCAACCACACGAAGCGGCTCGACTGGATGAACGAGAAGATCGAGCGCGCGCGGGTGGACCGCGCGGGGGTCTCGTCCGGCGGGATCGTGGACCCCGTCACAGGCCAAGTGTTGAGCGCGAAGGAGATCATCCCAGGGCTGGAGAAGGCGTCGCTCAAGCTCGCGGCCGAGACTTTCGCGATCAACGACGGGCTGGCGCAGGCGTGGGGGCACGCGTGCTATCCGCTCTTCGCGGGCAAGAGCGTCGCGACCCTCGCCCTCGGCACGGGCGTCGGGAGCGGGTTCGTGCACCACTACCAGTTCGTTCCCGTGCGGCGCGGGTATCCGAGCGGCATCAACGACCTCTTCACCCGCGAGGGCACGACGATCGAAGAGTGCTGCGGCGGGTCGTCGCTCACCAAGGACCCGACGGCCGAGGAGCGCGCGGCTGCGATCTCTGCCGCCAAGGAGGCCGTCCGGATCATCGAGGCCGTCTATGCGCCGGAGATCATCGTCGTGTGCGGCGGCGTGGGGCTGACGCAGTGGATGCTAGAAGAGCTGACGGAGCTAGACACCGTGCAGCCGACGCCGTTCGGCCACGACTCCGGCCTGCACGGCGCCGCGGCGCTCGCCCTCTTCCCGCCACGGGGCGTGTTCTCGTGAGGTCGGCGTGGGAGCAGTTCATTCATGTCCGCTCGCCCAAATTCGCGGTCATGCCTGGTGAAGACGAGGAGATCGTCAATCCGGGAATGTACGGCAAGGCACTTGCGATCTACTTGCAGGAACGGCTCCCGGAGCTCGGATACAGCGTGCCCTCTTATTGTGCGGAAGACTGGGGCTGGTGGGTCGAGATCGCTGATCATCCCTACAAGCTCGGACTGTGCATTTATTGCGGCAAGGACTCGACCGGGTCGCTCGCGCATGCAGTCAGCATCGGGAAGACGAGTGCGCGCGCGTGGAACTGGAGGAAGTTCAAGTCGATCGACTGCACTGCGGACTTGAACAAGCTCTTTACGTGCCTCATCATCGTGTTCACCGACGACCCGGCAGTTGAGTATCTAGGTGCGGCAGAAGAGTGCCCCGTAGGGGGGGACGAATGAAGGTCGCGGTCGTCGGTTGCGGTTTGATGGGGCTGTGCACGGCGCGGGAGCTGTCGCTGCGTGGGCACGAGGTGACGGGCTTTGAACAGTTCGAGCCCGGCCACGCGCTCGGGTCGTCGCACGGCGAGTCGCGGATCGTGCGGCAGGCGTACCCCGACGCGTTCTACACGCAGATCCTGCTCGACGCGTATCCGATGTGGCGCACGCTTCAGAAGGAGAGCGAGCGGCGGTTCCTGCACGAGGTCGGGCTGCTCTACATCGGCCAGGGAGAGGACCCGGAGATCTCGGACCAAGTGACTGCGTTGACGGACCTCGGAGTGCCGTTCGAGCTGAAGCGGCCGGGCGAGACCGCGTTCACGTTCGATGAGGGCGAGGTCGGCGTGTTCACTCCGCAGGCCGGATGGGTCCACGCGCCGACGGTGCTCGCGACGTGCCGCGCGACGGCGACGAAGCACGGCGCGCAGTTCGTGCAGCGGCGCATCGAACGGCTCGACGAGCTCGCCTCCTTCGACCGCGTCGTCGTCACGGCCGGCGTGTGGGTGCGGATGTTCGCGGACGTCCCCGTCTCCGTGCGACAAGCGACCTTCGCTTACGTGCAGGGCGAACTCGACGGCCCGGTCTACATCGAGTCGTACAACGGGCAGGTCTACGGTTTCCCGAACGAGCCGGGCAAGCCGACGTTCAAGATCGGTTGCCACGACCTCTTGCGCGAGATTGATCCGGACGCGCCGCGCGCGGGCGCCGACCCGGCTGCGCTCGAAGTCATGCGCGACTTCGTCGAGCGTCGGCTCGGCGAGGGCGACCCGACGTTCGTCGAGGCGCACACGTGCCTCTACACGCGAACGCCTGAAGAGGACTTCCGCATCGGAAAGCTCGACGCGCGGACCGTGGTCGCGAGCCCTTGCAGCGGCCACGGGTTCAAGTTCGGGCCGTGGATCGGCGCGCTGCTCGCCGACGTCTGCGAGGACAAGGCGGACCTCAGTCGGTGGCCGCGTTTCTCCCTCTGAGGCCGACCCGCCCTCCACCTCTCGACGCGACTGGGGCGCCGTCGTGACGGCATAATCTGAGCGTGGCCAAGCGGCGCGACAGATGGTACCGGTTCGTGCTCTGGATCGCGCGTCACATCGTGCTGCGGTTTTTCAGCGGCGGGCTGAAGGTCTACGGCGAGGAGAACGTGCCCAAAGACGGCCCCGTCATCCTCGCGCCGATCCACGTCTCGTTCTTCGATCCCCCGGTCGTCTCGTGCGCGTCTCCGCGCGTGGTCTCGTTCATGGCCAAGGACTATCTGTTCAAGCCGCCGGTCTTCGGCCCGCTGATCCGCAGCCTCAATGCGTTCCCGGTCAAGTCTGGGAACGAGACGGCCGCGGTCCGCGCGGCCCTCGAGGTCCTCGCCAACGGCGGGACACTCATCGTCTTTCCCGAAGGGACCCGGGGGGACGGCAAGGCGCTCGGCGCGATGCAGAGCGGGGTCGCGATGTTGGCCAAGAGGTCCGGAGCCCAGGTGGTGCCTGTCGGCGTGTACGGCTCGCACCGGATACTGCCTCGGGGGCGCAAGTTCCCGGGCTTCTCGCCGCTACGCGCCTCGTTCGGCGAGCCGTTCACCTACGCAGAAGCGGCGGGGGACGACAGCAAGGAAGGCCGCCAAAGGTTCTTGGACAGACTTGCGGGGGCGATCGCCGGGCAGTGCCGCAAAGTCGGGCTCGACGTCAGAAGCGCGCCTGGACCCTGAGCCCGACGATCACCTGGCTCTGCCGGAACAGGAACCTGAACGACGCGGTCTCGTGAGGGCTGATCTCAAACCCGCCCGTGATGTTCACGGAATCGTGCTCGGCGATGAGTGAGAGGGTGTGAGAGAACGGCAGGCGGACACCGGCGAAGACCGCCCCCTCGCGGCGCGACCAGAAGCCGAACGTGAACTCCGTCGGAATGTCCTGGTTGAGCTCGCCAGAATTTCCAAAGCGGTACGTGACCGCCATATAGACGTTTCTGCCGCGCTCGGTGACGCCGAGCACGTCTTGGAACCCAAAGCTGATCCCCGGCGCGAAGTCCACGATCGGGACCGTGTAGTTGTACGCAAGGTCCAGGCTGTTGGTCATCCGGTTGTCGTTGAAGCTCTCGCCTGTGATCTCGAAGTCGAACGAGTGCCCGATGCCCCCACCGATCCAACCGAGGGTGTTGTCACGGCTTGATTCGGTGAGGACCTCATATCGAAGCGTATTGCTGAGGAGCTTCTTTCCGAGTGGGATGAGGATGAGCCGGTCTGCGATGGCTGCGGAGGCAAAGCAGAGGGCAATCGCGGCAGCCAGGAAGCGCACAGGGACAAGATACCTGGGATGATAGGTTCGAGACCTGATCAAGGAGCTTTGACTTGGCCCCTTCCCGCAAGCCTTTCGAGGGTCGCCTGCATGATCCCCGTCGTCTGGGCCGAGACGGTATACACGAGTGCTTCGCGGTACACGCGCTGTGCGGGGTGGCGGACGCTGTTCGCAGCACCGCTGTGAGCAGTGACCCCCGCGTGGGCGCAGCGCACCGCGAGGTCAATCGCCCATGCGCGGATCGCGAGCTTTTCGTCGGTCGTGACTTCCTCGTCACCGCTCTCCTGCACCTCGATCGTTCGCTCGCGGCAGGAGGCGAGCTCGCCGTCCAGTTTGTCGAAGGCTTCCTTGATGAACGCCGACTGTTTCCTTTCGTAAGCCGCCGTCAGTTGGTCCAGACCGGCGCGCGCGCACCCGAGGGCGAAGAACCCCTGGAGCGTGATGTTGATCATATCGTTGTTCTGGATCCACCCGGCCGGTTTGATGAACGCGGTGTCCTCGTCGGGGAGGAGGAAGTCGGTGAGCGTTGCCGAGACCGTCTGCGGGCTCTCCATCGCCGCCAGGCGCATCGGCTCGGAGAACGCGATCTCGCCATTGCCGCGCCGCGTGGGGACGAACGGCACGACGCCGAACACGGCGCGCCCGTCCTCCAGCGACGCGCCGATCAGGAACTCGCCGAACAGCCCGAAGCCGGTGACCCACGGGACCGAGCCGGTCAGCTTGTATCCGGCGCCAGTCCTGTCTGCGCGCAGCATCGGAGGGCCAGGGCGGCGCAGTTGGCTGAAGCCGATTCCGATCAGCCGCTCGCCGCCGCCGATTTTCGGCAACGCCTCCTTCTTCAGCGCCTCGTTCTCGCCCTTGGCGATCATGCTGCCGGCGCTCTGGTGCTGCGTCTGCAGGAACGCGAGCGAGCCGGAGTACCGCGCGACGGCCTCCTGAAAGTCGCGGAACAACGGTTCGCCGAACCCCGGGCCGCCGTACTCTACGGGCCGACGAAGCGCCATAAGGTTGCGGCTGCACAGCTCGTCGAGCGCCCACTTGAGCGCGCCGAGGTCCATGTCCATCTCGTTCGCCCGCGGCCCGACCTCGTCGCGCAAGAACGCGACAGCCTCTTGCAAGATCTCGTCGTGCGGCTTCATTGTTGCCAGCCTGGCGCGAGCTTGTGCGCCGGGTCGAAGACCGCGCGCGCGCTGTCCTCTAACTTTGCCGACTGTTCCGGCCGCGCGATTGCGCCGCTCGGGCCGAGCATCCAAGACTCCGCCGGCAGTTTGGGCTCGTTCAAGCTCCAGAGGGTACACGATGCCGGGTCCATGGCGACGAGCCGTCCCGCGTCCGCCCTCGCGCTCTCGAACTCCGTGCGCAGCGTGCGCGCGACGTGCGTCGGCTCTTCGTTCGAGAACGTTTCCACTTGGTGCCGAGGCAGCGCGCGCGACGGGAACGTGCGGAGCGTCACCTTCGCGATCGCGCCGAGCGACCCGCGCGACCCGACGAACAGCTTGTGCGCGTCGTAGCCCGCGACGCTCTTCACCGCCTTGCTCCCGCACTTCGCGCTCGTGCCCTCGGCGCGAACGACTGTCATGCCCAGTGTCCAGTCGCGCGGGCCGCCGCACTGCGCCCACAGCGCGTGCGGGAGGTTCGTCGCGAGCAGTCCGCCTACGGTCCCGTACTGTTGCGACACGACAAGCGGCAGTCCGGACGCCAACGGCAGGCACTGGCCGTGCCTCCCAATCTCTTCTTGCAGCTCTTCGACGCTCGTGCCCGCCCAGACTTCGACGACTTGGTCGTCCACGTCGTGCGCGATCACGCCCGAGAGCGACGAAAGCGACAGCACCGCGCCGTCCCAACTCGGCAGGAACGCAGACCTCCTCGCCGAGCCGATGATGCGCACCCGCTCTGCGGCGCGGAGCGCGTCGCACAGGTCGGTGAGGCTTTTCAATTCGCCGCTCCCCGCCAACGCCGCATGTGCTCGACGCACCCCTTCTGGTCCGGGATGACTTTGCACGGGTTGCAGAGCGCCGACGCGTGGAACACCGCCTTGACGTCCCGCTGCAGCCGCATGTCTTCAGGCCCGAACATGAGCTTGAGCAGATCGGACTTCTCGACGCCGATCCCGTGCTCGCCGCTCGCGCTGCCGCCGAGCTCGATGCACTTTGCGATCACCTTCTCGCCCGCCGCGACGACCGCGTCAATCTTCCCCTCCTCGCGGTCGTCGAAGTAGAAGATCGGGTGCAGGTTTCCGTCACCGGCGTGGAACATGTTGCCGACGCCCAGCCCGTGCTCGCGCGCGACCGCGTACACGAACTCGAGCATTACCGGAAGTTTTGATCGCGGGATCACGCCGTCGTGGGTGACGATCGTCGGCGCGAGCCGGCCCATCGCGCCGATCCCCTTCTTCCTCGCGGTCCACAGCTTTGCGCGCTCCTTCTCGTCCTTGGCGACGTCCACGCGGATCGCGCCGTGCTGAGCGCACGTGTCCACGACCAAAGCGATCTCCCTCTGCGCCTGCGCGGCGGGCCCGTCGCACTCGATCAGCAGTAGCGCCTTGGTCTCTGGCGGCACGTCCAATGGGAACGCGGCGAGCACGGCCTTCAGGCACCCCTCGTCAATCATCTCGAGCGCGGCGGGGATCGTTCCGGCGGCGATGATCGCCGCGACGGTCTCGGTCGCCGCGCGCGTGTCGCCGAACGAGGCGAGCGCGGTCTCGACGCGCTCGGGGTTCGGCGTGAGCCTCACCCACGCCTCGGTGACGATGCCGAGCGTGCCCTCCGAGCCCACGACCACGCCGAGCAGGTCGAGCCCCGGCAAGCCAGGCAAGCGCCCGCCGATCGTGACGACCTCGCCGTCGGTCGCGACCATCGTGACCTCCAGCACGTGCTGGACCGTCACGCCGTACTTCAGCGTGTGCGGCCCGCCGGAGTTCTCGGCGATGTTGCCGCCGAGCGTCGAGACGGTCTGGCTGGACGGGTCGGGGGCGAAGTGCAGCCCATCGCCGGCGACGGCCCGAGAAAGGTGCAGGTTGACCGCGCCCGCCTGAGCGCGGAGGCAGCGGTTGGGAACGTCCACATCGAGGACAGCTGTCATCCTTTTGGTCGAGACCAGCACACCGCCAAGCGCAGCGAGCGCGCCGCCGCTCAGCCCGGTCCCCGCGCCGCGCGGCGTGTACGGGACCTCGTTCGCCAGGCACCACCTCACCACGCTCTGCACCTCCTCGGTCGAGACCGGCAGGACGACGCAAGTCGGAGCGCTCCGGTCCACCGTGTACGCGTCGCAGTCGTAGGCCCGCTGCACGGCCGAACCCGCGAGAACGCGGTCCGGCGACAGGAGCAGCCCCAGCGAGGCGACCATCTCAGACTCGGCAGGGGGCATCTGCCCGAATGTACCAGCCCTCGTCCCGAGTAATCTGCGCCGATGTTCGTGACCCTCGAGGGGCCCGAGGGGGCCGGAAAGAGCACCGTCCAGGGCCTCCTCGCCGACCGCCTGCGAGAGCACGGCCGCGAGGTCCTTGCCACGCGCGAGCCGGGCGCCGGCGAGGTCGGCAGAGCCGTGCGCGAAGTCCTGCTCCACGGCGGAGACCTGGAGCCCTTGACCGAGCTCTTCCTCTTCCTCGCAGACCGGGCAGAACACGTCGCCAAGACGATAAAGCCCGCGCTGGCCAGGGGCGCGGTCGTACTCTGCGACCGCCACGCCGACTCGACCATTGTCTACCAGGGCTATGGCCGCGGGCTCGACGTTGGGAAGCTCCGCGAGCTGAACGCGATGGCGACACAAGGCCTCAGGCCCGACGTCACGGTCCTCCTCGACATTGACCCCGCGCTCGGGCTCCAGCGGACACAGACCAAGGACAGGCTCGACAACGAGCCGATCGAGTTCCACCACAGGGTCCGACAGGGGTTCTTGTCAGAGGCCGACCGTGAGCCTGGAAGGTGGCGGGTCGTTGATGCATCCCGGTCGCCGGAGGAGGTCGTGAATGACTGCTGGACGCACCTCGCACCACTCCTTTGACCCAGGCGACAAGCCGAGGCGGCCGCTTGCGGTAGAACTGGCGAGGATCGTCATGCTCGTTTGCCTTTTCTTCGCCGTGACCGCGACCCAGACCAAGGGCCCCGTCGAGCGCTACGACGCGTTCATGGCCAAGGCGGACGGGCTCACGCTCGAGTACAAGGTCAGCGAGCCGAACATGCCAGGCGTCGGCACCTGCAAGCTGGAGCTGCGGAAGCCGGACATGCAACGGTATTCGGTCAAGCTCATGGGCGAGTCGCTCCTGTACGTCCACTCGAAGCTCGGTGCGATCACGGTACGAGACGACCTCAAAGAGTATTTTGAGAGCGAACCGCTCTCCGTCAACTTTCCGCCGCCGCTAGAGCTCGTCGGAACGACCTTCGTGTGCTATCCGATGATCGTGCTCGCCAAGTCATTGAAAGAGTTCGACGACAAGGCCAAGTTCGAGGTGCGGGGCCAAGAGACCGTGCAAGGCAGGGTGTGCGACATCGTCTACTTCGAAGGCACCAACCTCGACTCGGCCGGAAGCAACACGCTCTGGATTGACCAACAGGGGCGCATGCTCAAGCTGAACCAGAAGCGCGTGATCCAGGACAGGCAAGCCAACTTGACCTATGAGTTCACGCGGTTCGAGGCCACCGCCCCGACGGACACCAAGCACTACGCGAACACGCTGCCGGTCGGCTACATGCCGTACGCGGTCCCGGCAACAAGGACGCGCACTGTCATGGTCTCTGAGCGCGCAGTGTTCGGCACCTGGACGGACGCTCGGACGGACGCCAAGGTGGACGTGAAGGCCATGGCCTCTGGATCGCCCGTGCTGATCGTCTTTACAGACCCAGACTGCGCGGTCTGCGCCAAGATCGAGCCGTTCCTCGCTTCAGCGCGGACCAAGTTCAAGGCGAAGGGGTGTGCGCTGATCGAGGTCTCGTTAGGGCCAGTGAAGCCCGACGTCCTCAAAAAGGACAAGGACCGCCGAGTCTTCTGGGACAAGGACGGCGCGATAGAGCGCGCGTACGGCACCCCTGGAACGCCCTATTTCCTCCTCGCGGACGCAGGAGGAAGGCTCGTGCGCGGATGGCAGGGCTACACGAAGGAGCAGGAGAGCGCAATCCTCAAAGAGCTGCTCAGCGCGTTCGAGAAGTCTTAGTCCACCAGCACGCGCTCCGCAAGGATGAGCGCGACGAAGTCGTCCACCGGCTCCGGCGGGACTTGCATGGTAGAAGGCAGCAGCCTGCGCAGACCGCGCCGGGGGTTGTGCTCCCAGTACCGCTCGCGCGCCTGTATGGATGTGTCCTTCTCGTCTACGACCAGGATCCCGAGGCTCGGCGTCCAGTCGCGCAGCGCCTTCACAACGTCCGTCGAGCGTGTGCCGGAGCCGACGATCACCATCGAGAAGGGCGTCGCCACCGCTGCCTCCTGTACGGCCTCCATCAAACGAGCCGCCGCCACCACGCGGCGCCAGAGCAGCTCGACCTTGCCCTCGCCGTTGCGCTTTGCCACGACTAGCCCGCACTTGGCGTGTCCGGGGTCAATCGCCAGCACGGTCTTCTCGCCGGTGGCGCTCATCTCAGGCGCACGTCCAGCGTCAAAAGGTCCCCGGCCTTCGTGTCCGCCGCCGCGTGGAACCTCACCGTGATCGTCCGCTCCGTGTCCACGATGTCGCGCACGATCTGCTGCAGGGTCTCCTGCGAGATCGAACCGAGCTCGGTCGGCCGCCCGATCGCGGGCACCATGCCGTCGCTCTCCGCGCGCTGGCGGAGCTGGTTGGACATGAAGTTGACGAGCGACTCGGTCACGGCCTGCACGCCGCCTCGACCGTCCACGCGCGTCTCGATGATGAACTCCCCGAGCCTGTACACGACAGGGTTGGGACGCACGTCAATCATTATCCGCACCCACTCGCCATGGAAAGCGTTCATGATCGCGCGCGCGACGATCACGAGCTCCGTGTCTTTCGCCGTGATCTGCTGTAGCGCCTGCTGGAACTGTATCTCAGGCGTCAATGGCGTGCCGTCTGGCGTGTCAAAACTGCCGAACGCCGCCGCAGACGAACTGGCCGGAGACTCCACCGCGCCGCGCCCGAGCGCGTCGCGCGAGGCCGCCGCGATCGTCGCGAGCAGGTACGTCCGCGCTTCCGCGGGGGTGAGGCCAGAGCGCACCGCAAGCCGCGACATCTCGTCGCCGCGGTTGTAGATGAGCGGATTGAGCCGGGCGAGCGTCGTCTCTGTCGAGAGCACCCTCGCAATGCTCTGTATCTTTGCAAGATCCTCTCTGGCTTTGCGCAGCGACCCTTCGGCCGCGTTCAAATCGTCGAGAGCCTTCTTCCGGTCCGCTTCGATCTGCTTCCGCTCTGCTTCAAAGCTGGCTGTCGCGATCCGTTGCGCTTCTTGAGTGGATTCGACCTGGGCGTTTAGTCCCCCAATCTGCCGCTCAAGCCTTTCAATGTCTTGCGAGAGAAGGTCGTTCTGCTTCAAGAGCTCGTTGTTCTCTCGAAAAATCTTCACTTGCTCCTCTCCATATCTCTTGATGTCGCCTACCAGCCGGTTCGATTCCGCAGTGAGCCTGTTGAAATCTGCCTGAATCGAGACCAGCTTCGCGCGGTTTTCACTCAGATCGCGATTGAGCGACGCGACCTGGCCCTTCAAACTCGCCGCCTCGGCGCGCATTTCAGACGCCTCCTGCACCGCCGCCGCGACCTTGGCCTGTTCGTCTGCGAGCTTCTCGCGCTCCCCTTCGAGCTCCTCCGTCACCCCGGCGAGCAGCGTCTTACCGCTCTCAAGCTGCCTCTCCGTCTCACCCAGCTGCCCCCGAGTCTCGCGAAGCTCCCGCTGAACTTCGGTCCCCTCCGTAAGCCACACCCGTACCTGCTCGCTAAAGGCCGCCAGGACCACGATGGTCAAGAGCGTGATCAGCATCCCCGCCACCGCCGTCGTCAGGATCGCCGTGTGCTTCGGGCGAAGCCGGCCCAGCCGGAGCCGCTTCTTGCCGAGGCGGCGGCCCAGCCAGTCGCCCACTGCTGCGATCACTCCGCTAAGCAGCACGAGCAAGACGACGACCCAGATGCTGACGTTCACTACTTGTTCCGGCGATGTATCAAGGCGATAGCCACCACGAGCCCCACCGCGATGGGCGCGAAGCTCGCCGCCCAGGCCGGGATCCGCCCGCCCTGGGCCATGATGGACATAGCGTTGGCTAACATCATGTACCCAAAAATGATCCCCACGCTCAGCGCGAACCCTGTTGCCGTGCCGGCGCGGTGGTTCCGAATGCCAAGAGGCGCCCCGACAAGCCCAAACACAAGCGCCGCCATTGGCAGCGCGATCTTGTTCCAATAGCCGAACTCCAGGTTCGACACCTGCTTGCGGCTGTGCCCCGGACGGGCCCGCTCCCGTTCGATCTGCTTGCCCATCTGCCTCATGCTCAGCGCGTCCAGTTCCTTCAGCGCCTGGGTGATCAGGTCTTCCGGCGTGACGTCCGGGTTCGGGACCTCGGTCGGCAGCGCAGGGCCGCTGAAGGTGAACTCGGCCCCTGACCGCCGGTCGAGGAACTTCCCGCCCTCAGGCATCACCCAGTCCTGCTCGTTCTGGTAGTCCATCCTGTCCGACCAAACGATGATCTTTGGATCGCCATCGTTGTCGTAAATCAAGATCACAACCCCCCGCAGCACGCGGTTTGCCATGTCGAAGTCGCGCGCGACCAGGATCATCTGCAGGCGCCCGTCCTTGTAGATCGGGCGCGACGTCGCCTGCTCGCTCCGGTCCTTCATCTCCCCATCAAGCTCGATCTTGATCTGTAGCGCCTGGTACGTCGCGCCTGGCACGATCCATTCGGTGAACGCGAACGCCAACAGGAACACGCTGAACCCGAACGCGGCGACCGGCGCCATGATCCGTGTGAGGCTGATCCCACCCGCCCGCATCGCCACGATCTCGCTGTCGCCGCTCAAACGGCCGAACGCGAGCAGGGTCGCCAGCAGGACGGACATCGAGAACGTCTTTGCGATCACGCCCGGCAACAGGTACACGAGCAGCTTCGTCGTTACCCACACGTCGGCTCCCGCCGCAAGGTAGCTCGTGATCTGAAAGAGGAACTGCCCCGCCGACACGAGCACGGTGAAGATCGCGACGCCAAACGCCCACGGCCCGAGGAGCTCGCCGATCACGAGTCGGTCGAGGCGCCTCACGCCATATCGTCCCGGTTGAGCCCGTGGCCGAGGTAGTGCTTGCGGACGAGGGCGTTCGCCTCGATCTCTTGGCGCGTCCCCTGAGCGATGATCTCGCCGTCAATCAGGATGTAGTTGCGGTCTGTGATCGAGAGCGTCGCCGCGACGTTGTGGTCGGTGATCAGGATTCCGATCCCCTGCTTGCTCAGCCTCTGGATGATGACCTGCAGCTCTTCGATCGTCACCGGGTCAATGCCGGTGAACGGCTCGTCGAGCAAGATGAACTTCGGCTCGGTCGCGAGCGCGCGCGCGATCTCGACGCGGCGCCTCTCGCCGCCGGAGAGCACGCGGCCCTTCGACGCGATGATCTTGTCAATGTGAAGGTCGTGCGTGAGCTGCGCGACCTTGTCCTCGATCTCCTTGCGCGACTTCCCCGCCGCCTCCAGGACGAGCCGGATGTTGTCCGCGACGTTCAGGTTTCGGAACACGCTGCTCTCTTGGGCGAGGTACCCGACCCCGGCGCGCGCGCGCTTGTACATCGGCCAGCCGGTCACCACCTTGTCGTCGAACAGCACCCGCCCCTCGTTCGGCTGGATGAGGCCCGTGATCATGTAGAACGTCGTCGTCTTTCCAGCGCCGTTCGGGCCGAGCAGCCCGACGACCTCCCCCTGTTCGAAGCTGAATCCCACCCCGTTGACGACCCGGCGGCCCTTGTATGACTTGACCAACGCCTCGGCCGTGATCCTCATTGACCGCCGCCTTGCTTCACCGTCGCTGAGCCTATGCCGAACTCGATGATGCCGATGTCGCCGTTCTCTAGGAACGGGATGCTGATCCTTGTGCTCGTGAACGTCACGTCGAGTCCCATGCCCGTAGTCGGCTTCGTGAGGATCGAGTACACGATGTTGCCCTCGAGATTGAGCCTCCGTGTCGCTCCGTCGAACGTCAGCCGATCTGCGCGGAGTTTGAGGTCCTCCCTGTACTCGCCGTCCGCCTGCTTCTTGACCCTGTTGATCACGATGTTCACAGGCCCAGGCACGTTCGCGTTCTTGAACGGGATCTTGTTTCCCGACGCTCGGTCCAGCAACGGCATCTCGAACGTGCCGCTCGGTGCGCGCAGCTCAAAGAACCTGTTGACCTCCGGAGTCACTGCACGGTTCGCAAACACGAACGCCGATGGAAAAGTGAAGTTCGTCGAGTCGCCGTCCTCCTTCATCGTCACAGACGCGCTCTCCAAGTGAGAGTCGCTCGTGCCCTCGCTGTCCTCCGAGTGCACGTCAATCACCACGCCGCCGGATGCCTTCGCTTCTTTCAGCCGAAAGCTCCCCTGGCCCGTCCTCGCCGCGACGCCCTCCAGCTTGTTTGCAGAGAACGTCAGCCCCTGCTCCTTCGAAAAGCCCCTCATCGGCCGGCCGGACGCTTCGAACTCCACGTCCCCGCCCGGGGCAAAGCTCGTCAGCGCGCTCTCGACGTCGTAGACCTTGAAGCCCCCGCTGTTGTCGTTGATCAGGACGTACTTCTGCGGCTGCTGCTGCAGCCCCAAAGCGATCGCGCCGCATCCTGCGGCCACCAAGAGCAAAGTCCGTTTCACGTTCATAGTCCAAACCTGTCGGGCGTCCCTACCCGCTCCAGACCCGGCGTAGCCACCAGTCTATCGAACGGCCCGGACACCCACGTCGCCGAGTGAACCTCGACCCGCCCTTCGGCGATGATCAGGGCCAGCTCCTTGTCGTACACCAGCCGTTCCGCGGTCAAGTAGACCCCGTCCCGCTCGGACGTCACCCGCACCTCGCCGCTCAGCTCCAACCGCCCCGTCTGAGTGTTCGCCTCGCCAGAGGCCGCCACGAACCGGCTCTCGATCTTGTCACCCTTTAAGAGTTGACCAGAGACCCGCAAACCTATCGCGCTCGTGTCGTCCTCTCCCTGCAAAGCCACGCTCGACTGCTCCGCCTCCATCGTCCACGCGCCCGGAAGCCTGCCCTCGACCGCCCCGATCTGGACCCGCGTCGTCCCCGGCTCGTCCGCCGACCGCGCCTCGGCCGGCGCCACGTCCGGCGCGGACCCGCACCCCACGAGCAGGCAGGCCGACACGATCAAGAGACAATGGGAAGCTCTGATTCCGGTTTCCTCCTCGCGAAGCGCCCTTTGTGGCGCCCTGCGAGCTGTCCGCAGGCCGCGGCGATGTCGTGGCCCCGCTCGACCCGCTCTGTGACGTTCACCCCGTGCGACTCGAGCCGGCGACGAAATGCCTGCACCCGCTCCCTCTTAGGACGCGCAAAACCCTGCTCCGTGTCCACTGTGTTGAACGGGATCAGGTTCACCACGGTCGGAAGTCCCTTCACGAGCGGCGCAAGCGCGTCCGCCTGCTCGAGCGTGTCGTTCAAACCGTCAATCAGCAGGTACTCGAACGTCACCTTCCTCCCCGTCGCGCGGGCGTAGTCCCGCATGGTCTGCACCACCTCCGCCACGGGCCACTTCTGGTTCACCGGCATCAGCCGCTCGCGAATGTGGTCGTAAGGCGAGTGCAGCGACAGCGCCAGGTGGATCGGCAGCCTCAGCTCGGCCAGCTGCCTGATCTGGGGCACCAGCCCGACGGTCGAGACCGTGATGTGCCGGTAGCTCAGCCCGACCTCGTCGTGCAACAGCGCCATCGCCTTCACCAAATGGTCAAGGTTCAGTAGCGGCTCCCCCATCCCCATGAACACGACGTGCCCGATCCTGCGCTCGCTCAGGGACTGCAACAGAAGGTACTGCCCGACCATCTCCCCCGCCGTCAGGTTGCGGTCGAAACCGCCGAGCCCGGTCGCGCAAAACGTGCACCCCATCGGGCAACCCACCTGCGACGAAAGGCAGCAGCTCACGCGGTCCTCGTAAGGAAGCAGGACGCACTCGAAGACCTCGCCGTCCCCGCCGTGGACGAGCAGCTTCTCCACTCCGTCCGAGGACTTCTTGTGCTCTGCCACGACCAGCGGGCTGACCACAAAAGACTCCTGCAGGCGCTCCCGCAGGGCCAGCGGCAGGTCGTCCATCTGGGAAACCTCGCGCGCAGCCTTCTTGTAGATCCAAGACGCCAGCTGCCGCCCGCGAAAGGCGCGCTCACCCATGCCGACCAACGTCCGCTGAAGCTCGGTGGAGGAGAGTCCGACGAGGGGGGTCGGAGGGGCGTCCAAGGCACAAAGTCTACCTTTCGACCTGAAACTCAACCTGCCACGATACCGGTATAAGAAGGACGTGCCGGCTTCCCTCTCCTACAAGGCCGCAGCCCTCCTCTTCCTCGTCGTCTTTGGCGGCGTGTTCGGCGCGCTGTGGCTCGACCGAAGGGTGCGGGACAACGAGCCGACGGTCGCCCAGGGAGGCACCCGGGCTCCGATCACCTCAGCAGGCTTCGGCCCCGACGGCGGCCCGTTCGACTTCACCGACGCCGCGCAGCGCGTCATCCCCAGCGTCGTCAGCATTGACACCGCCGTCCGCGCAGAGTCCCTCTTCGGAGAAAAAGGGCTCATGGTCAAGGGCAGCCAAGGCTCCGGCGTCGTCGTCCAGTCCGACGGCTACATCGTCACCAACGCCCACGTCGTCCGCAACCCAAGGCAGCGCAGCAGAGTCGTGCCCGTGGACGTCGTCACCGTCCGCACCAGCGACGGCAAGGGCTACGACGCAAGGGTCGTCGGAATTGACGAGCTGAGCGACCTCGCGGTGATCAAGGTCGAGGCGCAGAACCTCGTCCCAGCCACCTTCGGCGACAGCGAGAGCATCCAGATCGGCGACTGGGTCCTCGCGGTCGGAAACCAGCTCGGCTTCGACAACTCCGTCAGCGTCGGCGTCGTCAGCAGCAAGAACAGGTGGCTCGAGACCCAAGAGGCCTCGCTCCTCATTGACGCCATCCAGACCGACGCCGCCATCAACAGGGGCAACTCCGGCGGAGCGCTGTGCAACGTCATGGGAGAGGTCGTCGGGATCAACTCCTCCATCGCCACACTCGACGGCGTCGCCTCCGGCGTCGGCTTCGCCATTCCCAGCAAGCACGTCAAGCGAGTCGTCAACGACCTCATTGACCACGGAATCGTCCGCTACGCCATCCTAGGCGTCGAGCCCTTCCCGGCCACGTTCTCCCTCAGCACACCCACCGACCGCGGGCTGCTCGCCAACTGGGCCGACTCCACCGAGCCCCCCAACTACGGCGTCGCCGTCGCCATGGTCAACCCCACCACCCCTGCAGGAAAGGCCGGAGTCCGCGAATACGACGTCATCCTCGAGATCGAAGGGCGGCGCCTGTACTCCAACGTGGACTTGCACCGCGCCACTATGGAAAAAAGACCAGGGGACAAGGTCGAAATCAAGCTCTGGTCCCGCGGCCAGACCAAGACGATCAATGTCCAGCTAACTTCTCGCTCGCGTTAGGCAAGAAGGCAGGCCCAACGAGCAGCTTGCCTCCCTTTATTCGTCAGAATAGGTGTCTCCCCATGGCAAAAGAGCTCAACGGCCTCTCCAAGCTGCTTGACGTCCTGCCCCCAGTCGTGCGCGAAAAGCTCACACAGCGCCCAGACCTCACAGACCTCATCGAGGTCGTGCTCGACTACGGACGCCCCGCAGAAGCCCGCTTCGTGGACTCCATGGAGCGCTGGCCCGGAACGATCATCGGCGAACACGACATTGACTACGTCGTCAAGTCGCTTGGCGAGTTCGGCGACGACAACCGCGCGGGAATCGAGCGCACCCTCCACCGCATCTCCGCCATCCGAAACCGCCACGGAAAAGTCATCGGACTCACCTGCCGCGTCGGCCGAGCGCTCGAAGGCACCATTGACATCATTGACGACATCGTCCGATCGGGCAAGTCCATCCTCATCCTCGGTCGGCCAGGCATCGGCAAGACCACCAAGCTCCGCGAGGTCGCGCGCGTCCTCGCCGACGAGGCCGGAAGGCGAGTCGTCATCGTGGACACCAGCAACGAGATCGGCGGCGACGGCGACGTCCCCCACCCGGCCATCGGAAGCGCCCGACGAATGCAGGTCCGCAACGTCGCCCTCCAGCACAGCGTCATGATCGAGGCCGTCGAGAACCACATGCCCGAGGTCATCGTCATTGACGAGATCGGAAACGAGGCTGAGGCCCTCGCATCACGCACCATCGCCGAGCGAGGCGTCCAGCTCATCGCCACGGCACACGGGCAGTCGCTCGAAAACCTCATGCTCAACCCATCGCTCTGCGACCTCGTCGGCGGAATCCAGGCCGTCACGCTCAGTGACGACGAGGCCAGGCGAAGAGGCACGCAGAAGACCGTCCTCGAGCGCAAGGCACCTCCCACTTTCGACGTCGTCATCGAGCTCCACGACTTCGACCGCCTCGCCGTGCACCACGACGTCCAAAAGACCGTGGACCTCATGCTCCGCGGCATCGCGCCGCGACCAGAGATCCGCGTCCGGACCGGAGAGGGCGACGTCGAGGTCGTCCAGCGAGAGTCGGCCCCAGAGATCGAAGAAGCGGGGTTCAACGAACGTTTCCCTTCCCTGGCGCGGACGCCTGAACGGCCTCCGCGCAACGACGACTCAAAGCCCGTGAGACCCAGAGAAAGGGCGCCCCGCAACGTCGTGCGCGTCTACCCCTACGGCATCGCGCGCACGAGGCTGGAGCGCGCCATCCGCGAGTCCAACGCCCCCGCCTACATCACCACCGACCTCTCGCAGGCCGACGCCGTCATCGCGATCCGCTCGACCTTCCAGAACAAACCGAAGAAGCTCCGAGAGCTCAACCGCCCCCTACCGACCGTCGTCGTCAAGTCCAACACGTTCAGCCAGATCGCACTCGCGCTCAACCAAGTGGTCAACGAGTTCGCCGGTTCCGTCGAGACTGAGGACCGCGCCCTCCAAGAGGTCGCCAAGGCCATCGAGACCCTGCGACAGACCGGCAAGCCGGTCGAGCTCACCCCGCAGAACGCCAGGGTCCGCAAGCTCCAGCACCGAGAGCTCGAAATGCAGAAGGTCGCGAGCGAAGCCGTCGGTATTGACCCCGAAAGGCGCCTCCGACTTTTCCCCCACAAGCAGTAGACATCTGTGCGTGTATCCGGTATCATCGCGCCGTGTCTACCTCGCTTGACGCCATCGGGATCGTGGTCTCGGACATGGCCCGCTCGGTCGCCTTCTTCAGGCTGCTCGGCGTGCCGTTCGGTGATCCGGGAGATGAGGACCACTTCGAGGCCGCACTCCCGAGTGGCGTCAGGTTGATGCTCGACACGGAAAAGCTCGTCCGGACGTTCGACCCCGAATGGGAGCGGCCCGCCGGCAACAGCATCGGCCTCGCCTTCCTCTGCCTCTCACCTGCAAAAGTTGATGAGGTCTATGCCAAGGTACTCGCCGCCGGATTCAAGGGCAAGAAAGAACCGTGGGACGCCTTCTGGGGCCAGCGCTACGCCCAAGTCCTCGACCCCGACGGCCACTCCATAGACCTCTTCGCCCCGCTCGCCTAGGATGTGCCGCATTGGGTGGCTCCACTCTTCAGAGTGGTGTCCCCGCCCCATTTTCAAATCTCAGATTTCAGATTTGAAATCCGTCCCCGCACGACAGACCGCGCCTTCACCACAGGCCCCGATCGCCGAGCATCCCTCTCCCGCTCCGCAGACCAACATGCACAACAAACCTTGATGAGCGGGAGAGGTTAGGTGAGGGGCACCGCGCCGACGCCCGCTGTCTCCCGCCGCCCCCGCCGAACAAAGCCGTTACCCGTTTCCCGTTACCCGTTACCCGTTACCCGTCTCGCGTCACCCATCCAAGCCAAAAGACCTACAGTATGTCCGTGGTGCGCCGCAGACTCAAAACAGCATGATTTGAACCAAACAGACACTTGACAAACTGTGTCATATAGAGGTATCCTGAATGTAGCCCCAGGGATCGCCCTCGATCCCCAGCAACACCCATGGTTACCCGATCTTTCAATCCCCGACCCTTCGCCTCCGAAGCCGAAATGCGAGACCACATCGCCGCCAACCTCGCCGACCTCGAGCCCGGCCTCGCCCTCCACCAAAGGCACCCGAACACCATCGAGTTCGCCTGCTCCGACGTCAACGGCCAGCCGTTCAAGGGCCGAATAGACATCCTCGCTACCGACAGTCAAGGCGGCCTCGTCGTCATCGAGTGCAAGAACGCCACTGCACACGCCAGCGCGCTCGGCCAGCTCCTTGGCTACATCGCCTGGCTCAAAGCGTGGTTCCAGTCCTTCCAAGGACCCATCCGCGGATTCATCGTCGCGTCCAGCGCTTCCCCCTTCCTCCTCCGAGCCATCGAACTCGTGCCCGACATCCACATCCGAGTCTACGAGCACCCCTCCCCCTCCCAACTCCGCCGCATCGCCTAGCCCGCCCCACCGGACCCGCCGTCACTCGCCTCGCGCGCCGTCCCTCTCCCATCGGGGGAGGGCAGGGTGGGGAGGTTCCGGCTCCCTCCCGTCTTGCCCGGATGTCCGTGCCGGGGAGGAGGGGAGGGCTGGGGAGGGGAGGTTCCGGATGGCTTCGCCGCTCGTCTCGGTCCACCTCCATCCCCAACCCCTTCCTCCTCCCGCGCACGATCCATCGCGGCAAGAGGAAGGGGCTCACGCCCGCAACCGATCTAGTGTTTGCGAGACTCCTTGTCCCAATACTGCCTTTCCGACCGTTCTTCGCAAACCGTTCGAAGTTCCTCGATGAACCTCTCCGCGACGACAGTGTCGCGGTCAAAGAACTCTAGGCTCGGAACTCGCATAGTGAGGATTCCTTTGGTAGCAAGATACTCGTCACGCAATGAGTCACGTGCTTTGGTCTTGAGATGCTGCTCACCGTCCACCTCGACGCAGACCCTGGCCTCGGGACAATAAAAGTCAAGAAAGTACGGCCCGATCGCGAACTGGCGCCGGAACCGAAAGCCGATGCCGTCGTTTCGCAGGAGCTCCCACACGACCTTCTCGGAAACCGACATCTCGCGCCGAAAGCGTCTTGCCGCCTTCTTGCTCTTGGGCGATCGGTTCCTGGAGTTGTTCTTGAGCACCCATCCTCCTGCGAGGCCATTGTACGGCATCCCTCCCCTCTTGCCCGGATGTACGTGCCAGCGGAGGAGGGGAGGTTCCGGCTCCCTCCCCTCATGCCCGGATGTACGTGCCGGGGAGGAGGGGAGGGCAGGGGAGGGGAGGTTCCGGCTCCCTCTACTCTTGCGCCGATGTTCGTGCCGGGGAGGAGGGGAGGGCAATGGTGGGGAGGTTCCGGCTCCCTCCCCTCATGCG
>JBBDXG010000006.1:39931-41097 GCA_040902435.1 Fimbriimonadaceae bacterium | reverse complement strand
CAACGGCGAGACGACGATCCCTTCGAACGTGGCTGGGATCTGGGAGAACGAGGAGGTCGTGCTCGAAATCGCGGCGTAGTCTCCTTTCGTTCGTCCAACAGGGGCAGGGCCTACCTTAGGCTCTGCCCTCATTCTTTTCCTATTGCCCGATCGCTTTGCGGACGTTCCAGTCGTGCTCTTCGAGCGCGGCGCGGGCGTCGGATTCGGAGACGCCGGTGAGGGCCATGACGATCGAGACGCAGCGCTGCTTCAGCTTCTCGTTCGAAGCCTTCACGTCCACCATCAGATTCGACACCACCTTCCCACTCAGCACCATCGCGGCGGTGGAGATGCGGTTGAGCGCCATCTTCTGCGCAGTCCCCGCCTTCAGTCGCGTCGAGCCGGTCAAGACCTCCGGCCCCGTGTCCAAAAGTATCCCGAGGTCCGCCTCGGCGAGGAGCGGCGCGCCGGGGTTGTTCGCGATTCCGCACGTCCAGACGCGGTTCTGCCGCGCAAACCGCACCGCCCCCAGCACGAACGGCGTGCGCCCGCTCGCGGCGATCCCGATGACGACGTCGCTCTTGTGCATCCCCATCTTGGCGAGCTGCCTCTGTGCCTCGTCCGGGTCGTCCTCGGCGCGCTCGGTCGCCTGCTTTGTCGCGGCGTCGCCGCCGGCGAAGACCGCGACGAAACGGTCCGCCGCGATCCCAAAGGTCGGCGGCATCTCGGCGGCGTCCATGGTTGCGATGCGCCCGCTAGTGCCCGCGCCGACGTAGATCACGCGCCCTCCGCTCCGGAACGCCTCGGCCGCGTGCGTCGCGGCGAGCGCGAGCCCGCCCTGCGCGGCGCGGAGCGCGTCCATCACGGCGCTCTCCTCCTCGTTCATCAGGCCGACGATCTCAATCGCCGACATTTCGTCGAGCTTCATCGAGCGCGGGTTTCGGGCTTCAGTGCTCATAGCTTGGCTGCCAGCCGGCACGCGCCGGCGACAGGGTCCACGTCAATGACGCGCGTCGTAGGTTTGACCCTCGGCTCGCCTTCGAACGGTTTGAACCACTCGAAGAAGACGGGGTGGATCTTCCAAAGGCCGCCGGTGAGGGCGATGCGCACGTTAGCCAGCTTGTGGCCCTGGTACCGCAGGACGTGCGCCGCGGTCTTGCCGAGGTCGTGCTGCCGGGGCGTTTCCA
>JBBDXG010000006.1:38538-39921 GCA_040902435.1 Fimbriimonadaceae bacterium | reverse complement strand
GCGCGACGAGCGACTCTGTGACGGCGAACACGGCGTAGTCCTTCTCCGTCGCGGCGTCCTGTGCGACCGTCGCCGCAAGCTCCGCGAGGAGCTTGGCGGGGGACTCGCTCTTGTACAGAGCCGCGATGACCTCGTTCGGCTCCTTCGTCTTGAAGACGCTCTGGACCTTCGCCCAGAACTGGTCCGTCGCGGGGAGGCTGAGCGCGGAGACGATCTGCGCGTAGAGCGCATTGCGGCCGACGGACATCGCCGAGCCCTCGTCGCCGAGGAGGATCCCGCCTCCGCCGGACTTCACGACCTTGCCCTCGCTCTCGCTGCACACGATCGCCCCCGTCCCCGCGATCACGAGCACGTCCGAGTTCTCCTTCGCCACCTCCCAAGCGGCGTGGAAGTCCGGCCTCGCCTCCACCTTCTTTGTCCCCGTCACCGCCTCAAGCAGCGCCTCCGCCTCCTCCTTGTCCTTCGCCGTCAGCAACCCAGCGAAGCACCCACACGCCCTCTCCACCTTCGGCGCCCCCTTCAACGCCTCCTTCAAGCTCTCCTCTATTAGTGGCCGCGGCGTCGCCGCCCAGTTCGCCGCCCCTCCCCTCCCCTCGAACACCACCTCCGACCCGTCCACGACCCTGGCCAGCACCTTGCTCCCCCCACAGTCCAGCCCCAAAACCGCCGCCATCCCCCCAAATCTACCCCCTCAGCCCCCGTCTGAGATTCTTAATCAAACCTGCGAGATATTTAGTCCTAGTGGGCTTCCAGATCAGAATCTGGCCCGTATAGTGTGTTACGGATCAGGAAATGGCGGGAAGGAAGGCAGAGAAGAAGAGAGCGGTGGAGGACTCCACAGACGCGAAGGACGGGGGGTTCTTCGAGATCCCGTCGCGGTGCCCGGTGAGCGGCGGGGAGATGTACGTGAGCGAGCTGACGTGCGAGGAGAGCGGGGTGGTGGTCCGGGGGAAGTTCCGGTTGCCGAAGCAGGCCGCGCTGGACGAGGAGAAGCAGGCGTTTCTGAAAGTTTTCCTGCGGGCGCGCGGGGTGATCTCGACGGTGGAGAAAGAGATGGGCATCAGCTACCCGACGGTGCGGGCGCGGTTGGACTCGCTCCTCAGCGAGATGGGGCTCTCGCCGATCAAGGACGACGGGATGGCGAAGCGGAACGAGAAGAAAAGACAGATTTTGAAGGACCTCGAGGAAGGAAGGCTGACTGCGGAGCAGGCGAAGAAGAAGATGCGGGGGCTGAAGTGAAAGAAGAGATACGACGGATCATGCAGCTTGTGAAGGACGGGAAGCTCAGTCCTGAGGACGCGACGGAATTAATAGAGGCCTTCGAGGACTCCGGCACGCCGGAGCCAGTGGGAGGAGGCAAAGAGAGCGAGCCGGGGGGGGGGG
>JBBDXG010000006.1:26246-38528 GCA_040902435.1 Fimbriimonadaceae bacterium | reverse complement strand
CCCCCCCCCCCCCCCCCCCCCCCCCCCCCCCGCGGGGGGCTCACGGGCTGACGCGCCGTTCGCCGAGGAAGACGAGGACGACGAGAAGTCCGGCGACCCGCTGCGCGGCCTGATCGGGTCCATCGAAAAGATGGCGAAGGACGTCGCGGGGTCCGTGGACTGGAAGGACATCGCCACGCAGGTCCGCTCGAACGCCGAGAAGGCGCGCGACGCCGTCAAGAAGGCGACCGACGACGCGCGGAGGGGCAAAGGCCCGTTCGGTACGATCTTCGGCTCGCACGAGAGCAAGACCGTCGAGCTGCCGCTCGACGTGCCCAAGGGAAAGATTTTGAGGATCGAGGGCGAGGCCGGCGACGTGCGCGTGACAGGCGGCGCGGAGTCCGGATCGGTCACCGCGACCGCGACTTTCCGCGCGCACAGCGCGGACGAGGCGAAGGCGAAGGCCGAGCTCTACACCCCGGTGCTGGAGGAGAGCGACCAGTTCGTGCTGTTGCGACAGCCCGAGGGGAGCGACTTCTCTGTGGACCTGGAGATCTATGTGCCGGACGGCGTTCCGGTCGAAGTGCGGATGCAGTCGGGCTCGGTGCGCGTGATTGACACGCGCTCTTCGTGCCGCGTGATCGGCCGCTCGGGCGACGTGACGGTGAAGGGCCTCGATGGGACGGTGGACGTCTCGCTGTACTCCGGCAACGTACGGATCGAGGACACGAAGGCGTCGGTGATGACGGTCGAGACGAAGTCCGGCGACGTCAAGCTGATCGGCGTGCAGGGCGTGATGAACGTGCGGACGTCCAGCGGCGACGTGCGCGTGGTGAATGGGCGCGGGCGGACGCTCTCGATCGAGGCGGCGGCGGGGAACGTCTCGGTGGAGATGGCAGAGCCGGTGAAGGGCGCGATGAACGTGCGCACCGTCTCGGGCGACGCGCGCGTCTACGTGCCGGACGGAAGCGACTGCCAAGTGATGCTCTCGACGCTGCGCGGCTCGGTGTCCTCGACCCTGGACATGAAGGACCTGAACCAGGAGTCGCTGACGATCACGGGGAAGATCGGGCGTGGATCGGGCTCGATAGACATTTCTGCGGTCAACGGCGACGTGCACCTAGGGCTCGTGGACAGCGCGAAGTAGGCAGAGGTACCAGCTTTTTGGGGCGTCGGAGCGGAGCAGCCAGCCCGGCGTCCCATCGGACCCTGGGCGCGGAACGACGTTCGCGCGAGGGGCGTCAAACAAAGTAGAGGGAAGGAAATGCCCATGTCAAACGAGATACAGAACTACGAAGAAAAGCACCACATGAGCCCGGTCGTCGCCATGCTCTTGGGCCTGGGGATCGGGGTCGTCGGGACTGTGATCGTCATCGCCGCCAATGAAGAGAAGTTCGGCCAGGCCGTGCGGCAGACGAAGAAGCGCGCACGCAAGCTGCAGCACGAGCTCGGCGACCGATACGAGGACGCCAAGAACAGCACGAAGGAGCGCGTCGCGCACGTCGCCGAGAGCGTCGAGAAAGGCGCGCGCAAGATCGGCGACAAGATGCACGAGTAGCGCGTCACGGTCTTTCGGTGGCAGGCGTGTGACGTGTGAAGCCCACCCTGCCGGCAGACGCTGAGCCTATCCGCGCGGAGGAGCGAAGACCAGGTGCCTGTCGTCTATGACGACGTCCACCTTCGGCTCATATTGAGTGACCATTTCGCTGTCGGCCGGGTCAAACCGTTCCGACACTCGGCGAAGCAAGTGGGACTCTTTGTCGATCCACGCTCGGATCAGGTTCTCTTCTGAATAGACGACGTCGCAAAGCACTCCGCGGTCCATGGCGGTTCCTTCGACCACAAGGTCTTTCATGTTGCTGAAGCACCGCGAAGTGACTTCGCCTGGAAAGAGCATGGTCGTGAGCGTTGTACCGGTACCCATTGAGATGCCCGTAAAGCCTGCAACGATCATATCCAGGGTTTCGTCCTTCTCTAGCTCGCCGGAGTCGCCATACCAAGCGTTTCCATGGAGCACGTTCTTTACGGTGGTGGGGAAGCCACCATGGTGGCTCCTCCTCTGAGCATCATGCCGGTCGGCCGTGCTCCAGTAAACGAACCGCCCGTCTCTCGCGTTGTTCTTGGCCGTGAACTCGAAGTAGATGCGGTCCGGCCTCTTGTACCGAGTAACAAACGTCATGCGGTTGTCCTCGCTCACAAAGGTGCCGGTATCCGTGTACGTCTTGCAACGAGCGTAGGCTGCGTACATTCTCTCAACGACTGCCTTGGCCTGCTTATCGACGATCGAGTTCTCACCGGTCAAGCCAGGGACGATGTCTGCTCCACGCTGTTGGACTTGGCCCGGGAATCCGCTCCCAGATCCAATACCCACGAACAGGCAAGCTAGAGACAGGACGAAAGTCAAAGATCGCATTGTGGCCGCCCACCTATAAGTTTAGCAGAGGGCCATACTCTCCGTGCGGAAGGGTGGCCGGGCGAGCCACACCACCCCGGGCTGGCGGGGTTCCCGCCTATGGCTGAGGGAGGGTCGGGCGGCGAAGCGCGGGGCTGGCTCGACTTATCACCCTTGGGTTCGAACCTCAGTGACCGTCACCTTCAGCCGGTCTGCCCTGGGCTTCCTGAAGGACGGGGCGGAGGCGCGCCGCCCGGATTTCGACTTGGTAACGTCCGCACAGACCCTAACGTCTTCTAGTTAAGATGCATGTGATTCTGGCCCTCACGCTGGCGTGTGGTCTTTCGCTTCCAAAGGAGGCGAAAGAGTTGGAGGGACTGTACGTTCTCGGAAACGGCTACGGGGTCACCACTATCGAACTCAAGCCGGAAGGGGGGATAACGAAGACAGACAGGTTCGATCACCCAGGCGTGAGCGTTTGGGAGGGCAGCTGGCAGTTCGACAAGGTCACCTTGAAGCTCAAGGTTCTGCTGCGTTATGCGATGAAGGAGGAAGGCAAGGTTGTAGCCTATACGTGGGTGCCCCTGGTCTGGGGTGATCGCCTCATCCTAGCAGACGAAGAGGAGCTCATTGAGGGAATTGTTGCAAAGCGCTTTAGGACAGAAGTGGAGCGATTGAACGATCTAGGCGAGCGAGACAGCCTAGAAATGGGTCGGACGAACGTCGCGGTGCGCATCAAGCGAAAAGAGGACAAGCTTCCGCATCGCTACGGCAAGATATTGGCACCGAAGGAATTCGAGAAGCAGTTTGAGGGAATCAACCTTCGTTTGCCTAACTGATCTTGGCAGCGGCAATACCTTGTTCTGGTTTCCGCAGGGGCTTGACCGCTCTGAGCCTGGGCGATCCTTCCGGATATCCTACTCTCAGTTGTATAGCCGTAGAATGCGCCGTCTTCAGAACCGGAACGTGTTGTCCGGGTAGCCGCGGATGATTCCTGTGCGGCGCAGGTTGTGGATCGCTACGTCCGCCCAGTGCCCTTCGGGCACGTCGGCGAACCGCGCGTACGGGTCTTCGACGATGATCCCGTGCTTCGCCAGTCCCTGCTTGATCGCCTCGACGCGCTCGTCGTAATCGTCCGCGAGTCGGGCCAATTCGACAACAAGCGTCTCGCCCAGCCACTTGAACATCCAAAAGTCATATCGCAAGGCGCTGGCCACGTACCACTCAAACTCCTTTCCGTCGGCTAGCTGCTTCTCGATGATGTTTACGAGTTGCCATGAAGCCTGTGAGTAATCGGCGCGGGAGGCTGGGCGACCATAGTTGATCAAGCCGTCGGGATAGCCGAACAGCACCAAAATCTTCAGTTCGCCGACGACTCGCTGGATCTGGATGATCTGCGGCAGGTCGTGGCGCAGCGTCGAGATCTGCGCCTGACCCAGCATGGGGACGGCGACCGCCAAGGCGACGAGGGCGAGTCTCATAACGACAGTATAGGGCAAGAACCCTCGGAGAGAGTGTCACGCGGCGCGGGGCTGGCTCCAATTTATCACCCTTGGGTCTACCCCCCGCCACACGCTGTAGAATGGTGTCATGGAGCAAGCCAGAGGGCGGAGGATCGGATGTGCTGTTGCGCTCTGCTGCGTGGTGCTCTTGATCGCTGCGTACGTCCTTCTTCCGGTACTCGGACACCACACAACGCCTTATCAGTCGCGAAAGTTGGCGACGATCTCAGGCATGAAGCAGCTCGCAATTGCTTTAGAAGCGTACGCGTCCGACCATGACGGTCGTCTGCCCACGAAGTTCAAGGCGAACGCCGACCTGCGCGAAGCGTTGCGGCGCTACGTGCAGAGTGAGGAGGTGTTCTCCACCAGGAACGAAGCTGGCGGCGAGATCGTGCCGAACTCTCAACTGGCCGGACTTGCCGTTGACGCCATCGCGCTCCCAGACCACACCGCGCTGCTCTACGAGACCAAGGTGTGGGAAGAGGGCTGCACCATGTACGGCTTCGTAAGCGGGCGCGTGCGGTGCGTGCGAGACACGTCGCTCGTCGTGATGGAGCCGGTCCTCATCGTGATTCCTCTGGTTGATACGATTGACGTCCCACACGGCCCTCCACGAGAGGAACAGCGCCCACAGGACTAGGGCGGCGCGGCGGAGGCGCGCCATCCCGGCACTGCTCCAAAACGTGGGGCCACCCGCCTCGTATACTGCTACGTAGTTCTTGAGCGAGTCCTTCCCCCTGCTGCACGATCCGCCCGCCCTCACCGAGAAACGGTGGTGGCGCGTACCGGTCGTTGGTTGGCTGGGCAGCTACTCGCGGCAATTGCAGACTGAGCACGCTCTGGTCAGTCAAGCGGTCTCGAGGGGTCCCGTTCCTGAGTCCGCTTGGGCTCCCTACGTCTACAACGATGCGGTTCGCAGGACGATCGAGCGTATCGTAATTGACAACGCATTCCCAAAGGGGAGCACGTTCCACCCACTCGATCCGGTCGAGCTGATGTTCGTACTAAGGTACGGCGATCTCAACGAGGTGGAGATCTTGATGGATGTCGAAGAAAAACTTTGCTTCAAGATTGATGATTCGCTCATCGCCCGGCTCATTGACGATCACACGACCTTTATCGACTTCATCCACTTGATCGAACGCACGACGGGCGGGCGGTCGGAGTGAGTCGCCGCATCACCCCGGGCTGGCGGGGCGCCGGGTCATGGGTGCGAGAAGGGCGCGCGGCGCGGCGCGGGGCTGGCTCCATTTCATGACCGTTGGGTTGGAACCTCAGTGACCCTCACCTTGAGCGAGCCTGGCCTGGGCTTGTGGAAGGAACGATCACTCCGGACACCCGCCTGCCGACCATGCATGGCCGTTGAAACAGCGGGCCTGAATCGTCGTCTATGCGGGCATGCTCGCAAGCTTGCTCATGGCCGTGGCGTCACAGAGCCTGCACCTTGAACTCGTGGACACAATAGCTGTCGAGCCGTTCAGCGAGGCCCACTGCTCCCCTACCCTCGAAACGCTCTATGTTTACTCCTACGATCCGCAACAAGTGATTCCGCCAGCAGGCGGCCCACAAGCCAAGCTGATCGCTTACCGTAGAACCGGGCGCCCAGAAGTTCTCGAAACACTCGATCGCCAGGACTACCTGTGCGGTACGAGCGTCGAGGGGCTGCCGGTAGTCAAGCGGCTCAACCCCCTCAGGATCATTGGACAAACCGAGCTGGCAAAGAGCGCGTTCGATCCCTATCACGGTGTTTTGCGCGTGTTGGAAGGTGTCATCATTGGGTACCGGCAAGACGCCTACTACGCGACGTGGGAGGTGCAGGGGGAAAGGACGAGTGGCCAGTTTTCCGGCTTTCGTCAGTTTCTGACCCAAGACATTCGGAGGCAGAATCTGATGGGGGCGTTCGCCCTCTCGCCGTCTCGCAAGACGCTCGCCTACGAGATGCTCCACATTAAGGAATCGCCGACAGACCGAACGTGGCGCGCGGTCAGCTTTGGGAATCTTGCAGCGGGCGCGATGTTTGAACCAAAGAGGATCGAGTTCTCCGGGCCAAAGGACAAGACTCCTGAGCAAATCGCTGAACACATTTGGGACTTCCAGCTGCTCAGCGATACGACGGCGGTCGCTCTTCTGAGCGCAAGCGCGTTCGACGATCCGAAGCAGAAGAAGGAACTGCCCGACGGGTTTCTTGGAAACGACACTCTCGAGCCGGAGGACAGAGAGTTTTTCGTCTGCCGGATCGACCTTCATTCGGGCCATATCGAAGTTTCCGACCGGCTCGCCTTCAAGGCAGTTTCCCCTTTGGGAAACCCCAAGCGGCTCTATGTGTTCGATTCGCGCGGTACCTTCGCATTGCTCACTTCGCCGACCGAGCTCAAGCTCTTTAGGTTTCGTTAGCAAAATCGGCGGGTGGGCGGGGTAAGCGACCGACCGAGGCGGGCGGGGTGGCAGGGCATGGGTGCGGTCGGGTCGAGCGGCGCGGCGCGGGGCTGGCTCCATTTTATCACCTCGGGCTCGAACCTCAGTGACCGTCACCTTCAGCCGGCCTGCCCTGGGCTTCCTGAAGGACGGTATGGAGGCGCGCCACCCGGCACCACTCTCAAGAGCGGAGCCAGCCACCGTCAATCAGGGGCTTGCAATCTCATCGGGGTTGCGTGCCAATACGACGCGCTCAACGAACTTCCAATAGGTCTTGTACTTGCCTTCGGATGTGTCGATCTCGGTACCCACGCGGTAGCGGACCCAACCTAGGTCCTGCCTCAGCAGCCCTTCTTTGACGATCATGATCCAAGCGGCGCACACTCGATTATCTGGACCTTTGTCGGTCAGAAAGTCCCGGATCGCTAACCGCTCCTCCACGTCGATCTTGTCGTTCGGCCGTCGCCACATGTCGAGCTTGTAGTATCGTTCTCTCTGTTCGGCGTCAGCAGCGGGGATGGTCAACACTGCCGCATACGCCCTTAGGTAGAGGCCTGCTGCGCCACCATCGGCACTCTTTGCACCGTCTTCGGCGATTCGTGAAAACTCTTCCTCTTCGAACTGGCCGTTGCTTACTGCGCCGCCTAAGATGAGGAGAGAGCGGGCGATTTCGCTGGGGCCTCCGTTCTTGGCCAAGTCTGTCAGCCATGCGATCTCGGACTCGCTGAGGACCGCGCCCGCAAGAGTCCGCTCCTGGATGTCGTCCAGTTGTGCGCGTGCGGACTGCTCACGGGCGCGTTCTCTCCATCCGGGCTTCGGGGCAGAGGTGCTCGCAGACGTGGGTTTCTCGAAGAAAGTTACGATAGCTATCGCCGCTAGCCCGATTGCACCGATGCAAGCAAGCCGTAGCGCTCTCTGGGCACGGCCGGAGGCCTCCGCCATGCCCATATTGTAGCAACTTGGCGACAGGTGGTCGGCGTGAGCGACCGCACCGCGCGGGGCTGGCTCCATTTTATCACCCTCGGGGCTCGAACCTCAGTGACCGTCACCTTGAGCTGGCCCGCCCAGGGCTTGTCGACTGACGGCCAGGCGCAGGCGCGCCACTTCAGCCACCCGTGGCCCGCCTTTGGTTAATGTTTTGTGAGCTTCCAGAGCCAGGCCCGGAAGCGGGCGCTTCCCGAAACCGGTGTCACGATCGTGACCGTCCCACGGTTGTCGTCCCCCCCGATGGCGACTGTAACGACGTTGTCCTTGCTGAAAACTTTGTAGTAGCGGTCCTCGTCCGACCTTGTGACTAGGAATGGGCTGCTTGCCCATCCTTGTGTCGCCGCAAGCTCCTCGTCTGCCCTCGAACATGCCTCGGCGAATGGCATCGCCAATTGATATTCGTCGTAGGCGGATTCTTCCCCTCTTATGGAAAAAACGTCGAACGGCACTGGTGCGATCGTGATTCCTCGGTATTGTGCCCCGCGCATAAAGTCGAACCTCGTCGGCGGCTGGAAGAAGAGACAGCCTACAACGCCTGCTGCGACGCATGCCACCATCACAATACCAATCACAATCTTGGTTCTCTTCTTCATCCTGTTCTACAAAGTCTATCCCATGGCACAGGTGAGCGAGCGGGTGGCCGGGGTGAGGCGGCGGATCATCATGGGTTGGCGGGGCCCGGAGCATGGGTGCGGGAGCGGCGTGCGGCGATGCGCGGGGCTGGCTCCATTTTATCACCCTCGGGCTCGAACCTCAGTGACCCTCACCTTGAGCGAGCCTGTCCTAGGCTTGTGGTAGGACGGGGCGAAGGCGCGCAGCCCGGTCAGACGCAGTCAGTTGGCTCGCCGGTAGCGCACACGGATCTCGCCCAACTCAGGGATCCCGCTCGAATAGAGGTCGAACGACTCGCCCTGGTTCGCATAGTGGAACTCTTGACCGGTCAGCGGGTCGGTCCTCTCTGTCGGCGTGCCGACCTGCTCCAACTGCGCCGGGTATGTACCGTTCAACCAGCGGTACTCCGCGATCTTGCCATAGAGTCGCAGCATCCGAATCTGTGCTCTCTGCCTCAGCTCCAGCCGCAGGATATCAGGGCGCAGGTTCATAAGCCCATGGGCCATAGCCTGGCCCGGCGGCATCTCTTCTTGGTTTCCGACGAATATGCGATCTATCTCTCGCGACCAGTTGGCTTCGTCTGCCTTGAGCACGAGACGTGTTTGGCTACGATAGAACTCCAGCCACTTCTCGTACTCGCGCGTCAGGGTTCTTTCGTCGCCGAGATCACGCTCTACTCCCAGAAACTCCTGCGCGGCCCGCACGATTCCGGCCTCTGCGATCGCTTCGGCCATAAGCTCATCCGTCGCCTCGTTGTCGCGCTGAAGGCACTCTTCCAGCAACGTCGGCTGCAACAGATCCACCGACAGCGCATCGAGCCGCTTGGTAAACGGCAGAGGCATGTGTGTACGGTAGTCGTGGTATCCGTTAAGCCCGTAGTTGAGGATCGATCGTCCCCGTAAGTACGTCAAGAGCGTGCCGAGGTGCCCTATCCTTCGTCCCATGACCAGCAATGCCTCGAACTGAGCAAACCCCTCGTCAGTCCGACCGAGCGCTAGCAAGCCTTCGCCGCGACGCCAGAGAACTCTGCCAACAACATAGATGTTGTAGGATAGGTCTTCGATCGCCTTTGCGGTGTGTCCGGGCGGATAGTCGAGCGGTTTGGCGTTCCCCTGTTCGATAAGCCTCGCAACTGCGTCCGTCTCGCTGGCGCATTTCAGCTTGAGATCGAGAGTCTCCTCTGGCGTCGCTTCGACGTCGAAGTACTTGGTCGCAAGCTGCTGGCCGTGCACGATGTCAAGCGCACGCACATACTCCTCCAGTCCGTTCGCACTCGTCGGACGGGGAAAGAGCTTGGGAAAGACCGGCTGGTACTGTTTGTCTTGCACCAACACGGCCAGGATCACTGCCGAAACCATCACACCGATTGTACGGCAATCAGACGTACGGGCGGGTTGTGCGGCGCGGGGCTGGCTTCATTTTATCACCTTTGGGCTCGAACCCCCGTGACCCTCATCTTGAGCGGGCCTGCCCTGGGCTTGTCGAAGGACGGTGCGAAGGAGCGCCACCACGGCACCGCTCCCAAAAGTGGAGCCACCTGCCGCTCACTTCAATAACGTGCGGTAATCTGCCCGACACAGCACGATCCAATGAAGCTGTGGATATGGTTGGTTATTGGCCTAACGATGATCTCTCTCCTGGTCATCGCAAACTCTCGTGGCCCGAACTCCGTCGTCACCATCATAGTGCCCGACAACTTTCGCGGCGTGATCAGAGTGCCGATCAAGAATTCTCAACGATTCTGGGAGAGCAAGACCATAACGTGCATTGTCTCGGAAAGGGGCGAAGCAACGGAGATTATCGGGCCAACATTTTCGCTCCGAAGAGCTCAGAGCACGAGTGGCCGGGAGATTCCCATCGTCTTCGGCCGCCCCCAGCTTGACGAGTACGGTCTTTATTCGTCAGATGTCGGCGGCGACGATTACTTGTATCTCATTGCCGGTGGAATTGCGGACTATGAAGCTGGCTTCGATGAGATCAAGGACCGTGAGATGCAGAGCCGCTGAATCACCGTGAGCGGGCAGCGGTCAGCCACGGCTCCGCCTCGGCCCCGGGGTTGCTAGGCATGGGTGCGGGAGGGTCGAGCGGCGTAGCGCGCGGAGCTCCTCAACGTGCCCGTCAAGCTCCTTCACATCCCTCCAGACTCGCAGTCTGGAGGGTGATGGGCGACCTGACCCTCCAGACCACGGGGTGTCTGGAGGGATCGAGCCACCCCGGCCCTTTGTTGGCCGGGGTGTTGACTTGCCCGGCGTAGGGCAGCGGGGCGTCAGTCGCGGCGTTGCTGCACTTCAATCGTCCAACGACGCAGGGTCCTTCGTGGGCCCTGCCGCCATACTTAGGCATGACCTATTGGGCAATGAAGAGCGAGCCGGAGACGTATTCGATCTTCGACCTGCAAAGTGAGTCGCCCGCGATCTGGGAAGGGTGCCGCAACTACCAGGTCCGCAACTGGATGCGCGACGTCATGCAAGTAGGCGACCTCGCGCTCTTTTGCAACAGTAACAGCAAGCCGAGCGGGCCGGCGGGCGTGATGCGCGTCGTCGGCGCGGCCGTCGCCGACCCGACGCAGTTCGATCCCAAGTCCGACTACTACGACGCGAAGGCGACGCGCGAAAGCCCGCGCTGGGTCGCGCCGACGGTCGAGTTCGTCTGCGCGTTTCCTGCCGTCGTTCCGATCGGGGACCTCAAGACGATGCCGGAGCTCGAAGGGATGTTCTATCTGAAGAAGGGGCTGATGTTCTCGGTCGTGCCGATCGAGCAGCGCGAGTTCGAGTTTGTAGTCGATCTCGCTGGCGTGAATATGAAAGAACTGGGATAACTGTGTCGCATGGAGGGTCGTCCTCCTGGGCGACCGGTCGGACGCGCAGGAGCGCGTCCCACCATAGTCAGGCGACCTCCTGGGCGACCAGTCGGACGCGCAGGAGCTGTGTCGCATGGAGGGTCGTCCTCCTGGGCGATCGGTCGGACGCGCAGGAGCGCGTCCCTCCAAAGTCAGCGGTCCTGCAGCGCCGCGATCCCCGGGAGCACGCGCCCCTCTAGGAACTCCAGCGACGCGCCGCCGCCGGTAGAGACGTGCGTCATCTTTTCCGCGAGTCCCATCTGTTCGACCGCTGCCGCGCTGTCGCCCCCGCCGACGACCGTGACCGCGCCGCTCTCCGCCATCGCCGTCGCCACCGCGCGCGTCCCGGCAGAGAACGGCGGCATCTCGAACACCCCCATCGGCCCGTTCCACACGACGGTCCCTGCGCTGCGGACCACCGCGTCGAACGTGCGCTGCGTCGCCGTGCCGATGTCCGCGCCGATCTCGTCCGCGCGCAGCTCGCTCGTGTTGCGGACCGTCGCCGTCGGCGAGAGCTCGTGCGTCGCCACCGTGTCTTCGGGCAACAGGACTTTGTCGCCGTGCGCTTCGAACAGCTCGCGCGCATAGTCGAGGCTCTTTTCGTCCAGCAGCGACCGGCCGATCTCGTGCCCGAGCGCCTTCAGGAACGTGAACGCCATCCCGCCGCCGATCAGCAGCCGGTCCACCTTCGGCAGCAGCGAGTCTATGACTTTGATCTTGTCAGCGACCTTCGCGCCGCCGAGGATCGCGACGAAGGGACGGCGCGGGTCGTCCAGCGCGCCGCCGAGGTACAGCAGCTCTTTCTCGATCAGGAACCCCGCGACGGCGGGGAGCAGGTGCGCGACGCCTTCGGTCGAGGCGTGCGCGCGGTGCGCGGTTCCGAACGCGTCGTTGACGAACAGGTCCGCGAACGCGGCGAGCTTCTTAGCGAAGACCGGGTCGTTGTCGGTCTCGCCCTTGTGGAACCGAACGTTCTCGAGCAGGACCGCGCCGCCTGGCTGCATCTGTTTCGTCGCGACCTCGATCGCCGGCCCGACGCAGTCGGGCAGCAGCGCGACCTCTTGGCCCAGCAGCTTGCCCAACCGCACAGCGACCGGCGCGAGCGAGTACTTCGGGTCGGGCGCGCCGTCGGGCCGCCCGAGATGGCTGCACAGCACGACGCGCGCGCCCTTCTCGATCAAGAACCGTATCGTCGGCAGCGACTCTGTGATGCGCCGGTCGTCGGTGATGACGCCGTCCTCCAGCGGCACGTTGAAGTCGCACCGCACGAGCACGCGCTTGCCAGAGACGTCAACGTCGCGGACGGTCTTCTTGTGCATCGCCATCGAAGAACGGAGGGTACACCGGGCGCGCCGTCAGTCCACTTCTTCTGGCAGTGGCCCAGGGGCGGCCGCGCCGGCCTCCTCGACATTCCCCATAACGCCCTCGTTCTGCTCCGCCGAGACGGGCTCGGAGCTTCCACAGCCGAGCGCAATCGCCGACGCGAAGGCGACGCATGCGATCCAATTCAGTAGTCTCATGGTCGGACTCCTTGGGGTGCCGACAAAGTCGGCACC
>JBBDXG010000006.1:0-26236 GCA_040902435.1 Fimbriimonadaceae bacterium | reverse complement strand
CCCCCCCCCCAATCCACTTCAGAAGTTGCAGGTCACGCCCCGCGCGAGCGCCCTGTCGCGCATGAACTGCTTCATGCCCGTAGATGGTGACTGGTATTCGCCTGCCGCGCAGTACGCGCGGCCCTGGTCTAGCAGGGGCCACGCGACGGATGGGAACGTGCGACCGGGGTGGACAAAGATCTTGTCGCCCTGCTGGAAGCGTGCGTGCGTGTCCATCCAGACATAGTTCGCCCCCTCGGACGCATAGCGCCATGGCGTCGCCCAGTTCCAGAACTGGTACTCGGCATACGTCGGCAGCCACTTTTCGGCCCACGCGTTCTCAAAGTAAATCGGATCGAGACGCCCGCCCTTGCCGCTGTCGCCGATGTACATCGTCGAAGCCTGCTCGTCCACGATCCCGAGGTTGATCCAGTAGTAGCAACCGGTAAACGAGTTCGTGCTACCGCTGTTGCAGAGGTTGTCCACGGCCGGGTTCCACATCGCCAGTTGGTTCATGCCGAGACTTCGACCGACGTTCGGCGGATACTCGGCGCCGGGCGATTGCCAGATGCCAGAGAAGTCGCCGGTCTGTGGCCTGCCGCTCTTGACATACGGCAGGAGCAGCGAGTCCCAGAATCGGTCGGGCGTAAAGAGCCCTGCGGGGCAGACGATCGGACGGAGCGTTGCCGGATAGGTCGCCAGACAGACGTTCCACGTCGGAATCCCGTCGTCGAAGTCAGCGGCGTAGATTTGCATGGCCGTGCCGATCTGCTTCATCTGCGCCAAGCCGGCCGTCTTCTTGGCCGCCTCCTTTGCACGGGCGAAGACAGGGAACAGGATCGCAGCGAGGATGGCTATGATTGCGATGACGACCAGCAGTTCAATAAGGGTGAATGCCTTTCTTTTGCACATATCGAGTCACCTAGACAGGCCGATGGCCCGGTCCACAAGGGACCGGGCAGCGCCGTCGCCCGGGCATGGCCACCAAGGTGAGGGTGCAGCCTGTACCCCATGATACAGGCGCGCCTGAGAATATGCAAGCGTTTTTTGCGGGCTGGAGCCTACCGCGAGCCCCTGACCTGCCTCACCAGCACCGTGCTGACCAGGAACAGGCACCCCGCGAGCGCGACCGCGCTCATGTACCCGGCGTGGGGCGACTTCTTGTTTAGCCAGTCAATCACCGACCCGTACGCCCCGCTCAGGAGCTGCACCGAGACGATGCTCGAAGCCCACACCCCCATCTCCACTCCGGCCGACCGCTTGTTCGGGATCACGTCGCTCACTAGGGCCCAGTCCGCGGAGATGTACAGCCCGTACCCCGCGCCGAACACCGCCGCCAGGCACCACGCAGCGGTGTAGTCGCGCACCAGCGCAAACGGCACCATCACGCAAAAGATCAGCACGCCGCTCACATAGATCAGCGGCTTGCGGCCGATCCGGTCCGAGTGCCGCGCCGCGTACATCGCTCCAAACGCCCCGGTCAGAGACATCGTGAGGCCGAGCACGTTCACAGCCTGTTTCGCCGTCCCGAGGTCCACGCCGAAGAACACGTAAGACGTGTACGCGTCCGTCAAGAAGTTCAGGATGTACTGCGTGACCAGGAAGAACCCTAGCGCAGACAGCAGCCGCGTGAACCAGACCCACACGAAGTCGCGCTGCTTGAACGGCCTTGCCCACTTCCGGAAGAAGAGCTCCTTCTTGGTTTCCTCCTCGGCTGGCGCGGGCCTCACCGCGCGGATCGTCCAGATCGTCCACCCTGCGCAAAGCAGATTTACGACGCCGACGCCGAGGTAGATCAACTTGAAGTCGCCCAACGCCAGCGCTGCCACGGCAGAAGCGATCTGCCCGACCAACTGCAGCATGCTCATCACGCTGCTCGCCCTCCCACGGCTCTCCTCCGGCACGATCTCCGGCACCATCGCGCTGTAGGGGCCCGTTCCCACGTCGTCCGAGAACTGCAGCAACAGGTAGCCGACGATGAGCACCCAGTACGACCGCGCGTCCGCCAGCACCGCCAGCGACACCACGGTCAGCGCAGCGCCGGCCGCGATGAAGGGCTGCCGGTGCCCGAACCGCGACCGGAGACGGTCGCTCCACCCCCCGAAGATCATTGGCCCGAACAGCGCCCACACCGCGCCCAGCAGCACGACCAGCCCCCACTTTGTGTTCTTGAAGTCCTCGGCGTACTGCTGCGCCGTCTCCAGCGCCATGCCCCCGCGCACCGCGTCGGCCGTGATCAGGTCCACGACCTGGCCCGGGATCACGATGATCAGCAGGATGTACCACTTGTAGGAAGTGGCGAACCAATAGGCCGAGAAACCGAGGTTCCACAGCCAGGTGTCCCGGTAGCCCGTCGAAGGCGCTCGGCTCACAGGCGGGAGTCTAGCCTATGTGCCGACGTCGAAGAGCCACAAGCTGTACTTGCCCGTCCCGAACTGAGAGGAGACGCGGATCGTGTAGCGGCCCGGCTTCTCGAATCGGACGACTAGGAGTGGATTGTCGCCGTCGCCATAGTCCTCCTCGGCCACGACCTCACCGCTCGGTCCGTAGACAACGACTAACGCGTCGAACATGTCAGCGCGAACACTGACGATCAGCGACTGGCCGGCTTTGCCGTCTACGACCCAGACTTCGCCGCCGCTGTTCACGATCTTGCCTTGAGAGGCGGTCCCGATTTTCGCGCGCGTCGGCTCGATAGTGGTCTTGGTGAACGTGTAGGCTCCGCTGCCTCCTCCGCCGTACGCCGACACGACGACAAAATAGCGACCGGACTCGGCCAGAACGGCCTCGACCTCCGCATTGATCGAACCATCGCTGTCGTCCCCTAGTGCGATCCTCCTGCCACTTGGCGTGTAGACCGTAAGAGAGCTGTCGAACGCTTGGGCTGACGCGTGGAGGCGCACGACCTGTCCTGGCTCGCCCTGAAACCCCCAGACCTGGTAAGAGCCGATTGCCAGGCTGCCTTGCGCAACGCCGTTCAACGGAACGAGTGTGGTCGAGTCGGAAAGTGAAATCTCGTACTCCAGCCCGGCCGCTGTGCGAGGAATGACTGCGATCTGATAACGACCCTTCTTTGTGGCGAGGACCGTCATGTTCGCACGGTTCTTCTCTTCTATTCCAATGCGCCTCAGAGACTCCCATGCGGACGCGTTTCTTTCTGCGAAGTCCTGCAGAGACTCGCCGATCTCGTAAACAAAGAACCATGCGTCCCGGTTCGGAGCGAGCAGCCTGATGTCGAGGAGTTGACCCTCTTCGGCTTCGAAGCTCCAAATGTCGAGCTCGCCCGCGTTAAGGGTCCGTTTAGGAGTCGTCAGGCCGATCGTCGTGGCGGACTCGCGAGCAGGGCTGACCATCCCGTGCATCGGTCCGGCTAACGTGCCACGGGTCGCCGCATGGATGTAGTACTCGCCATCCAGCTCAGGCACAATGACGTACTGTTCGCCGCCTGGGTGAAAAAGCTCGGCGGGCTCAAACACCTCGCCCGTCGGCGCAAAGTGGACTTGCAGTCCACCAATGACGCCGTACAGCGTGACAACCATGGGCACTCCCTTCTTGCCATCGTAGCGCACCCAGGTTTGCCGCGAATCGCCCTCGCGCACGACCGGGTCGCCGCCGGTGCGCAGTGCAACCGACGTAAATCGGCGTAGCGAGATGTCGTAAGGGCCGCCGGCCTTTGCTTGAAACCCCTTCACCAACACCTTGTACTTTCCGGGGGCAGGGAAGCGGTAGAGGACCTGCGCGCGCTGGACGCCCGGTGCGACGTCGTCGTTTTCGACGAGCTTCACCTCGTTCGCGTCAACAATCTCGATTGCGGGGTCGAAGACCTCGCTCTTGGCAGTCGCAATGATAGACTCGCCTTCCTTGACCTCGATCTCCCACTCGCCACGCTCCCCAGGTGTGAGGATGTGCCGGGCTGTCACGAGGTTCGCGTCTCCCGGGGCCCCAGAGATGGAGCCTCCTGCTCCTGCGGCCCCTCCGCCGAAACCGCCACTGCCCTGAGATGCCGCCAGCGCGCACGTACCGGCGAGGGCCCCCACTACTAACGACCGTAGAAATCCGTTACAGCCCATGTCTTCTCTCCAGCGTGGTAACGCTTGTTACGTCAGATGTCCGATTGCCCGGCAACGTTACGGTGCGTTGGGGGCCCCTGGTCCGTCTGTTGAACCGAGAGGTACCTCCCGATGAAGCGCACCTTAGCAATCGCCGCCGCCGCCCTCGCGTTTGGGTCAGTCCAAGCGCAAGACACGACCGGCGAGTTCAAACTCGGCTTCGCGACCCAGGACATCTGGCGCGGCGCCCTTATCAACAACGGCCTGTCCTTTATCCCGATGGTGGACGTCGGCTTCGGTACAGGCACCCACCTGACCGCACGCGGATCCATCGTCATGGATGGCGACGGCATAGACGAATGGCGGTTTGGGCTGCACCACAGCCTGGACCTCGTCGCAGCGACCATTTCCTTCGGAGTCATGATGTTCGAGCGAGAGTTCGGCGGTGACACGACGGAGATCTGGGCTTCGGCCAAGATGAAGTGGCTCACGCCCTTCACCTTTACCGTGGCCCGCGACATAGACCTCGTCGAGGGAACCTACTTCCGCGTCGGAACTGGTTCAGGCATCGGGGCGGCGGTCCCGATCTTCGGCGCGAACGCGGACGTCAGTTGGGACATCTGGCTCGGCTATGCGGACGGCGACTTCGCCGCCTACTATGGCAGCGCCGACGCCGGCTTCGCCGACGCCGGAGGCATGATCGCGGCAACGTTCGCGCTGCAAGAGATGAGCCTAAAGGTCTGGGGCAAGGTCACGACGCTCGTGGACCCGGACTTCACGACATTCACTGGCGACAGGACGAACTTTGCGATCGGCGCTTCCGCCGGTTGGAGGTTCTGACCCTCGCACGACCGAGCGGGCCCGGGCAAAAGGAGTTGGCCCGGCCCGCAACTCTTTAACGTGCGCGGGCTGGCTGCTTCAGCAGCGACTTGGCGTCGGTGAGGAGCGCTGGCTCCTCAGAGACCGCCTGCGCGTCCTTGCGGGAGAGCAGCGTTGCGATGCGCATTCGCGCCTTGCCGTCGCCCCAGGCGACCACCAGCACGTCGCCGATCAGCGCGGCGTCCACGCCCTTGTTCGGCACGAGCAGGTGGGTGCCGCCCTCGGCATCGTCGGCGCCGTGCGTCTCCGCGTCGCGCACGAGCCGCGCGTAGAGCTGGCGCGCCTGGTCGGTAGTGACCGCTAGCGAAAACTTCGCGAACGTCGTCCTGATCCACGGGTCGCGCTGGTCGCGGTACACGCTTAGGAGCTCGATCTCGGAACCGTCCAAAATGCCCTCGACCTCTTCCATCGCCTTGTCCAACCGAGACCTGTCCTGGCTGTGCAGCAGTACGGGGACGATCGCGCAGGACTCCGGGCTGCGGGTGAGGCTGTCTGCGATCTCAAAGAGGTCCGCGCGCAGCGCGAGGACCTCCGTGTTGACCTTCGGAGCGTCCACCGTGCGGCCCCGCTCCGGCGACCGGTCGAGCTTTTGCAGGACCGCCTCGATCGCGGACTCCATCGCCGTGATGCGTTGTGCCAGCGGCGCGATCTCAGCGAGCCCGACTGCCTTGGCGGGCGCCGCAGGCTTGGGTTTGGAAACGGACTTCGCGGGGCGCGCATGGGCGGGCTTCTTCGCCGTCGCTTTCTTGGGTGCGGGCTTCGCCGCCTTTGTCGTCTTCTTGGTCTTTTTTGCTGCCACTCTTGCCTCTCTCAGCTTGCCCCAGGGGGCCCACTGAGAGCCCACTTATCGCCTTCAGGATACCAGCCGTCCTTGTGCTCCCGGACAGGACTGACCCGGTGGTACCATGACCGCCGCAAATGGACCGCACCGACCACCAGGACATCTCCATCGGCACGCTCGCGCCGATGCACAAGGGCGCCGACTACCTCCGCCAGATCAAGCACCTCGGCTTCGAGACCTACGAGCTCACTATGTGGCAGTACATCGAGGGCAACGACCTCCCCAAGATCGCGAAGGAGGTCGTCGAAGAGCTCGCCGGCGTCGCCCGCGTCTCCAGCGTCGGGCTCTACGGCAACCCGCTCCAGGACGAGAGGACGGCCACTGACTGGGAGACGCTGATCAAGAGCGCGAAGCTCTTTGGGGCGGACGTCGTGTGCGGCTTTGCGGGGGCGCTAGAGGATCGGCCGGTGGACGAGAGCATGCCGCAGTTCAAGAAGGTCTTCGGCCACCTTGCGAAGGTCGCGGAGGGCGAGGGCGTCAAGATCGCGTTCGAGAACTGCGACATGGGCGGGTCGTGGCAACTGCCCAAGTGGAACATCGCGCACGCGCCGCGCGCGTGGGAGATGATGTTCAACGACGTCCCGTCCGACGCGATCGGCCTGGAATGGGAGCCCTGCCACCAGATGGTCTCGTTCATCGAGCCGATCCCGCAGCTCCGAAAGTGGGTGGGGAAGGTCTATCACATCCACGGCAAGGACGCGACGGTCAACTGGGACATCGTCGAGACCCAAGGCACCCGCTCGGGCCAGGACTGCGTCTGGCACCGCACGCCGGGGTTCGGCGACACGAACTGGGCGGACGTCATCACGGTCCTGCGCAGGGCCGGGTGGACCGGAGCCATAGACATCGAGGGCTGGCACGACCCCGTCTACTCCGGCGACCTCGAGATGACCGGTCAAGTGTTCGCTATGGAGTACCTCAAGGGCTGCCGCGGCGGCGACTTCGTCCCCAACCCCGTCTAACGCCCCGTCGCGCCACCCCTCACTTCTTCGCCCGCTCCGCCACCCGCGCCGCCTTGTCCACCCACACCGCCAGCTCCTTCGGATCGTCCAGCACCCCAGCCGGGAGCTCCCAATAGTGCATCGGCTTGGGCGAATCGTACGGATAGAACGCCGACATCCCGGCAGCCTCGAAGTCCCCACGGTTCGTGTCGTCCACCTTCAAATACAGCCGGTCCTCCGCGATCAGCGCAAAGAACAGGCCCTCTGTATAGATCCCGACGCCACCGAACATCGCCTTCGTCTGGACCGGCACGACGGCCGAAAGCCTCTCCTCGACCATTGCCCGATACTCCGGCGTGAATCCCATTTCTCCATTTTCTCCCATCCTAGGCAAATGTACGGGTCACAAGGCAGCCCCGGATTGTGTAGAATCGGAAATCGGGCTTGGCTCGGCATCGGGCCGCCTGTTCTTGTGAGGAACTGATGGGAATTCGCACTTATAAAGCCTTGGCGCTCGCCGCCTTGACAGTCGCAGCAGTCGGCAACGCCAGCGCGATCACGATCGTGCGCAACTTTATCTCGGCGGGGAACCCCTTTCCCGGTGGGCTCGGCAACGCAGGCGGTGCGGGAAACCAGGCAGGCGGCGGCGACTTCAACGCGCTCTTTAACACCGCGGCCGACTACTGGGAGGCCGCGCTTATGGACTCCCACACGGTGACCATCCACTACGGGTGGCAGGCGCTCGGCGGAGGAACGCTCGGCGTCCACGTGCTACAGGGCGAAGGCGGCACCCCGCACAGAGAGACCGAGGGCACGATCCGGTTCACAAATGTTGTTGGCGTGTCCTGGTTTACTGACCCGACCCCGCTCAACCATTCGGAGTACGCTACATTCACCTCCTTTAGTCAGAACCTCGGCGCCGGAAGCATGAACGTCGGCCGCGTCTGGACGAACCCGAACGGCTCGGCAGTCGGCCGGTACGACCTCTTCTCGGTCATGCTCCACGAGGTCGCCCACGCCCTCGGCCTTTCGAGCGCCAACGACGCCTTCATCGCTGGCAACGGCGACCTGGACGTGGACGTCACAGCCCCCCGGCCGTTCGCCGGCGCTTCGATCCCGACCGTCAGCGGCGCCCACCTCAACCTGAGCAACGCAGCGATGTGGCCCTCGGTCTCCGCGGGCCAACGTAAGCTGCTCAGCGCGGCGGACATCCTCGCCAACGCCGAGATCAGCAAGTTCACGAACATCAACCTCGACCCGGTTCCAGAGCCCGGGACGATCGCGGCTCTCGGGCTCGGGATCTCCTACGTCCTGGCCAGGCGCCGTCGGCGGGCCAAGGCCGCTTAACGAAACTCTGACCCCGCGCCGAGCGTTGAGTCTCATAGGCAGGCCGCACAATCGTGCGGCCTGATCGTCTATCCTCGGAAGCAAATCCCATGAAGCGCTCGCTCCTCGCCCTCGCCGCCTCCGTGGCCGTCGTCGCCTTTGCCGTCCAGGGCTCGCTGCCCTCCCTCTTTCTCAACCACGCAGCAAAGCTCAAGGGCGCCCAGGGTCTCAAGGCCAGGGTCCTCGTGGACGAGGTCGGCGGGGCGCGCACGGTCTATGACGTGACCTACGCCAAGCCTGGCATGTTCAGGATCGAGAGCGATGCAAGGCTCGTCGTCTCCGACGGAACGACCGTGACGTCCCTCGACAAATCCAAGAACACCTACAGCCAAGCCCCCGCCGACGCCGCGGCGTTGACCAAGCACACCACCGAGAACGGCGTTTGGGGATGGGCCCCGTTCTTCGAGCCGGACAGCGCGAAGCTCGTCAAGTCCGGGCGTGCAGGTGCGGCGGCCAAGCGTCGAGGCGTGGACGTCACAGAGGTCGAGGCCACCCTCCTCGACGGCACCACGACCGTCACCCTCTACATCGAGACCAAGTCCGGCATCGTCCGCGGGTACTTGATGAAGAAGGAGGGCAAGGAGTACATCGTCTGGGCGGAGAGCGTCGCGGCGACGCCCGAGGCCCCCGCCGCCGCGGCCTTCGCTTTCGTCGCCCCGGAGGGTTCGAAGAAAGTCGAGGAGGGAGCGGTCGGCGATGCGACCTGGGCGACGGTCGGCGGCATCTTCGCACGGCGCTGCATGCCATGTCACAGCCCCGGGATCAACTCAGGATCGCTCGAGCTGAGCACCTACGATGGCTCGAGCAAAAACCGCTTCGTCGTCTCCGGCAATTCGAAGACCAGCGCCCTCGCCCTGGCGCTCCGCGCCGCAGGGCCAAAGCGCATGCCCCAAGGCCGCCCACCGCTCCCAGAGGCCGAGATCAAGACCATCGAGGCCTGGATAGACGGCGGGCTGAAGCAGTAGTGCGCCGCAAGCGTCCGGCGGGGTTGCGAGACGTCGGCGGTCCGGCCAGGGCCGAGACCCGGGCCTTGCTTGAGATGCTCGACAGCACAACGGCAATGGGCCGCGCAGAGCTGAGGGGCGTGTCCGACGAGGAGCTCCGATGGCAGGCAACCAAGGGCGGCCACTCGATCGGAATGATCCTGCTCCACATCGCAGACGTCGAGTACTGGTGGGTCCAGGTCGTGGCCCTTGGGTGGCCGCAGGATCCGGCGCTCCACGACAAGTTGCTCTCTAACGAGACGAACCAGTACGCGGGCACGTGGCCCAAGCCCCCGGCGCGCCGCAAGGCATGGTTCCTCAAGCAGTGCGACGAAGTGAGGGCCGTGACCAAAGGGGAGCTGACCCGACTGGACGCCTCAAAGCACAGGGGACGGATCGGAGAGAGGGAGTACTCCCTGAGGTGGATCCTACACCACCTCATCGAGCACGAGGCCTACCACCTGGGCCAGGCCGTACTTCTGCGAGAGCTCTACAAGAAGAAAAGGGCCAGGACTTAAATTGGTACGGGGCCGACCGAGGTCGGCCCCGCGGTCGTTAGCTACTTCTTGCCCTTCTTTGCGGGCTTCTTTTTCGCTGCCTTCTTCTTCGCTGCCTTCTTAGGAGCGGCTTTCTTCGAAGCAGCCTTCTTGGCTGCGGCTTTCTTCATTGCCATGTCTTACCTTTCCCGCTTTTGGCGGGGGGGATGGTCGAACGCCGACGCCGTTACCGGCTATCACCGAACATTCCGACCCGATATAGAGTGACGGTCCATCTGCCCTTAAAGGAACATCCTTGGGACGTTTTTATCACAGATTTTCCACCACCACTCATGATCGTTCCATGTCCATTGTCGGAATCATGGAGGAGTGGCTGGAGGTTTTTGAGGATCGGGCGGACTATGGGGTCGGCTCGAAGACGACTCGCTCTGCGGGCTGGCCAGCCACGCCAGTGAACTCGGTCCCATCAATGTCGAGCCAATCGAGCATCTCCTTGATACTCCCAGTCGCCACGCAGATGCTCGTGTCGGCGGCGCCGTAGTAGAACCGGATCGTGTCCCCGTCCTCCCCGATGGTCTGGCCGCAAGGAAAGACGACGCAGTCCACGTCGCCCACAATCTCATACGTGGCCTCGGGGCCAAAGATCCAGGACTGGCCTCGGACCAGGCAGATCTCGGGGTTGTCCTTGTCGAACAGGGCGAGCCCCAGCCTATAGAGTGACCCTGAAGCGTGGTGCCGCACACCGTGGTACATGATCAACCAGCCCCGGTCTGTCTCGATGGCCGGCGGCGACAGGCCGATCTTGTTGGCGTCCCACCACGCCCCCCTCCGGGCCGGCAGCAGCAGGACGTGTCCGCCCCAGTTGCGAAGGTCCGGCGAGAACGAGAGCCACATGTTGGAGCCCTGGTCCGAAGACGGGCGATGGATCAGGGCGAAGTTGCCGTTGAACCTGCGCGGCAGCAACGCCGCGTCCTTGTCGTCGGCCTGCATAACCAGGCCATAGCGCTCGAAATTCTTGAAGTCCGTCGTCGAGGCGAGGGCGACCCCGGGGCCCGCTTTGCCGAACGCCGTGTAGGCGATCATGTACTTCTCCAGCTCGGGCACATAGGTGATCCGAGGGTCCTCGATCCCCCAGAGCTCTTCGGGGTGGTGGATAGGGTCGGGAGAGAAGGTCGGCTGCTCATCAATCACCCAGCCGTCAATCCCGTTTTTGGACCGGGCCGCGCACAGGTGCGAGTGGCCGCGGCGGTCCTCGACGCGACAGAGCAGGAGGGTAGTGCCGTCCTGCAGAAGCGTCGCGCCAGGGTTGAAGACGGTGTGGACGGGGTAAGGCCAGTCGGCCGCCGTCAATATCGGGTTATTGGGGTGCCGCTCCAGGAGCACCTGGAAGTCGTCATTCTTCATGATCCTGCTTTCCTCTTGCAATCGTAGCCCGTCGGGCCACCGCGCCTCGCATCTCTACGAACGCACAAAGGTAGGAAAGCGTGGACTCTGCGCCCTGGTTCCCATTGACCCGCTTTGAGTGTAGCCCGTCGTGGCACCCGCCGGTCATTCGGTCATAGAGCGGTTGGCCGAGCTGGTTGTCGCCCAAGAACCAGCGGAAGGCCCGGCGCGCCTCCTCTATCCAGACGAGAGAGCCGGTCGCGCGGTGGGCGCTCAGGCACGCCGAGACCGAGGCAGCGGCCTCTACCGGCTGCTGGTCGAACTCTGCCCGCTCTCCGTCGCGGACCAAGAAGCCGTTGGTCCCGATCGGGGCGAAGACGCCGTCCGCCGCGGTCTGCACTCCCATGAGCCACGTGAGGGACTCCAGCCCCTTCTCGACCATCGCGTGGCTGACAGAGCCCTCGCCGGCAACGATGAGCGCCTGCGGAATGCGCGCATTTGCGTACGACAGGCTCTGCTCGCACCACGGCCACTCTTCGCCCTGGTTGGTCTCGAAGTGTCGCAAGATGCGGCTCGCCAGCGTCTCCTTGAAGGCGTGGACCGCCGACTGGTGCGGGAAAGAGACGAGGTACTCGTCCGCGGCCAGAACGCCGTACGCCCACGTCCGTGGGCTGGTCGTCTCGAGGATCTCTGGGACGGCCAGCTCGAACAGCGCCTTGGCGACCTCGCGCCGGTTGCGGTCTCGACAGCGGTTGGCGATTGCGCCGAGGGCCCACAGCGATCTGCCTTGCGAGTCTTCTGACCCTGACTCTTCGAGCCACTCGCGGCGGTACGAAAGAAAGTTCCGGAACCTGCCCGTCGCTGGATTGTAGGCGTCAGTGACAAAGCCCAGGTAGCGGCTCTGGAGAAGCGCGACGTCGCGCGGCAACGGCGCCTCCGTGTCCAAAAGGGCGGTCAACAGCAGCGCGCGGGCGTTGTCGTCAACGCAGTAGCCCTCGGATCGGACGGGAACGGTGAAGCGCGCGTGCTGAAGGATGCCGGTGTCGTCGCTCAAGTCGAAGAGGTGGTCGAGCTTGAGCTCGGGCATGACGTCTGCAGAGTGGTCCGCGGTCAGAGGGACCTGCACCAGCTCGCGCAGCCTTGCCGCGCTATCGAACTTCGCCCTTGCAAACGTCGCTAGGTACCGCTTCGCGACGTCGGGCCACAGCATCTTCCTGCCGTACTCGGCGGCCTTGCGGCCCATCTGCTGTCTCATCTCCGGGCTTCGCTGGATCGAGAGGACGGCGTCGGCGACGGCATCCGAGTCTCGGAACGGCACTAGCAGCCCCCGCCCATCGGCCAGGAGTTCTTCGGCGTACCAGTACGGCGTCGAGATGACGGCCTTTCCCGCTCCGATCGAATAGGCGAGCGTCCCGGACGTGATCTGGTGAGGGTTTAGGTATGGCGTGACGTAGATGTCCATCGCCGCCAGGTACTGGACGAGCTCTTCTGCGGTGACGAACCGGTCCAAGAACCGGACGTTGGACTCCACCCCGAGGTCCTTCGCAAGCCCAGCCAGCCCTTCCCGATAGACCTCTCCCGCGGACGCCCTCACGTTGGGGTGTGTGGCACCGACGACGACGTACGTCGCGCCCGGGTGCTCTCGGACGATCTTCGGCATCGCCTCGATGACGTACTGGATCCCCTTGTCCGGCGAGAGCAGGCCGAAGGTGAGGATCATCGGCCCGGTGATGTTCAGCTCCTTTCGCAGCTCCTGGCCGGCGGAGATCGGGATGTTCGGGATGCCGTGCGGGATCAAGTCAATCTTGTCGTGCGGGACGCCGTGGACGTCCTTCAGGAACCCGACCGCCTTCTGGCTCATGACCACGACGCGCTCGGAGAACTGCAGAAGCTCGTCCATCACCAGCCTCTGTCCGGGCGACGGCTCGCGCAGGACGGTGTGCAGGGTCGTCACGATCGGCATGTTCGCCTGTCGGACGAGGTTCATCAGGTAGCTCCCCGCCTCGCCCCCAAAGATGCCGTACTCGTGCTGGATCGAGAGCAGGTCGTATCCGTAACGGTTGATGTAGTCGGCGGCAAGCCCGTAGGAGAGGCGGTCGCCTTCGGCGATCTCGCAGCAGACGCGCTCGGGGTAGACGTACTCGTCGCTATCGCTCACCGCGATCGAATCAATGTCGAGCGTGGGGTCTAGGTCGGAAAGCGCACCCGCTAGGTCTGCGGTGAATGTGGCGATGCCACACTTTCGAGGCACATAGCTTCCCAGGAGAGCGACTTGGTGAAGTGGCCTCGTCTTGAGAGCGGCTTTGTTGGGATTAACTATGTGTCACTCTACCTGCGAGCCCACTCTTGCCTTGGGTCCAGGGAAGTGACCGCCGCGTGTCCGATTTGCCCGCAATGCAACGAACGAGTCGCGCCGAGAGACTGCGACCGCGTTCCCCTGCTGGAAGTCCACGGGGCTGTCGCCGTGCACGTACGCGTCGAGGAACGCCATGTCTGGAAGCGCTCGAACAAGCGCGGCAAACTCCGCGCCGCAGACCTCGTCGAGCCCGTCCACCCACTCGGAGAACGTCACTGCGCTCCCCGCGAGACGACGGCCCGCAGCGCCATGCGAGCGCGGCACAGCCGGCTCTTGATCGTACCGACGGGCATCCCCAGCTTCTCCGAGATCTCGTTGTGGGACAGCATGTCGTGATAAAAGTGCGTGATCAGCTCGCGGTGGTCGGCCGGGAGCTTGCCGATGGAGGCGTCCAGCGCCCTAGCCTGCTCGTTGAGCGCGGCCACTTCGAACGGCGAAAGGCCCGGGTCCTCGTACTCAATGGTCGTCTCGTGGTCGAGGTGCGTGAGCACGGCGTCGTAGCTGTGCGTCGGCGGCCCGCTCCGCCTCTTCTTGAGCAGGTCCATGAAGCAGTTCGTCTCGATCCTGTAGAGCCACGTCGCGAAGGCGCACTTTCCGTTGAAGCGTGCCAACGAGCGGTGGACCCGCAAGAGAGCCTCGGCGACGATGTCGCCGGCGTCGAAGTCCGCAGTGTTGCCGACCCTGGCCAGAAGCCGGGCGGCGTGCCTATAGGCATGGGGCCTATAGCGGCTGATCAGCTGCTCGGCTGCGCCCCGGTCACCGAGGCGGAATCGCTCGACCAGCACAATGTCGTCAATGTAGGTCATGCCCATGGTGCCTCAGTTCGACCGTTGCGCATGGTTCATTGTTGCTTCTGGGTTCGCCGCTGTCTAGTCCGGGTTTTCTGTGTCAGCAAATAGTAAGACACCCGGCAGGCGCATTTAATGCCCTGAGTAGACTCAACGCGCCATGGTCACATCGGTCCACACGCTGGTCTACTCGGACGACGCCCCCGCGACGCGGGCCTTTCTGCGAGACGTGCTGGGTTGGCCATGCGTCGAGCACGCGGATTCGGAGCCGGGTTGGCTGATCTTCAAGACCGGGCCGTCCGAGATGGGCGTCCACCCGACGTCTGGGGAGGGGTACTCGTCCCCACGCCACCACTCGGTCTCGCTGATGTGCGACGACGTGGCCGCGACGATGGCGGAGCTGTCGGCCAAGGGTGCGGAGTTCCGCGGCGAGCCGCAGGACTTCGGGTTCGGGATCGGAGTGATGATGGCCCTGCCGGGTGCGGACGACATGTTCTTGTATCAGCCGAAGCACCCGAAGGCGTACGACCTCTAGCCGCTCTTGGAAGGGCCATTGAGCATCCACGCGTGCCCAAAGGGATCCTTCAGAGTAGCGACGCGCCCGTACGGCTCGTCCTGCGGCTCTCGCGCGACCGTCGCGCCGGCGGCCTTCGCCCGCTCGACCCACGCGTCGGTGTCGCCGACCGTCAAGTTGAGGATCACGGGCGTGCCGCCGAGCCTCATCGGTGTCGTGTTGTACTCCGGGAACTCGTCGGCGAGCATGACGAGCGCGCCTGCGATGTTGAGCTCGGCGTGGCCGATCTTGCCTTCGTAGGGGTATCGCTCACCGACCTCCGTCGCGTTGAACGCCTTCTTGTAGAACTCGATCGCACCTTCGCAGTCGTTCACGGCCAGCATAGGTGAGAGGGTTGGTCGGGTGGCGGTTTCCATGGCTGAATTGTACGCCAGTCCGCAAGAGAGGCCCTAAGCTCCCATCAAACCTCGACCCTCTCTAGCTTCCCCCGCAAAGGGCACTCATAAACCGCGATCGGCAAGGGCACAGCGCGCACCGCGCAAAGCAGCATCTTCGAAGCGCGCCCGACAACTAGCATGCCACGGACCGTCTCGCCCGTCGTGCAAAGGTGCTCCAGCACCCACCCCATGTAGCCCAGGAGCTGCCCAAGCGCGCGCGGCCCGGCCGTCCCGAGCTTGCACTCGATCACCACCAGACCGCCGTGACGGTCCTGCGCCAGGATGTCAATGCGCCCCCTCGTGTGGGGCATCTTGCACGCGTACTCCTTGCCGGAGCGCACGTCTTCGTACAGCTCCAGGTCCGGCTCGAGCAACTCGAGGCGCTCGATCAACCACGCGCACATGTTGCGCTCGTGCTTGAACGTCGCGCGCCACGAGTGCGGCCCGATCGCCTGCGCCCCCTTTGCGACCTCCTTCTCGGGCCCAGTCCTCTTGGGCGCCCGATACCTTTCGACCTTCGCCTTCTTGCCGCTCATGACCTCCGCCCGCGCCCTGCTCCCTGCTCCCTGCTTCCTGCTCCAAATTGTATCCCCACTCCCGCACCCCGGAGGGGTGCCAGGACAGCGTGATCTTGAGGGACGGAACTCCGCTGCTCCATCGGAACGACCGCGGGACAAGATTCGGCCACCGGCCCGACGCATAGGGTCGAGGGTTCGTTTACCAGGTTTTCTTGACAGCGGTTGCGATCAGCCACTCAGAACGGACAGACTTGTACTGACGGAAGGTTTTCCTTCTGGAGAAGAACCCATGAGAGAACGGACCAGGCTCCTATACGCTGCGTTGGCCGCGACGGCGCTTTGCGCCCCCGCGAGCGCGATCGAGATCATCGGCAACATGCCGGGCAACGACGGGACATCCACTTTTATGAACGCCCCTGGCGGGGGCTCGAACGGCGGAGGGGTCTTTGACAGCAAGGCAGCCGGATTCACGATGCCGGGCGGGCTGGACTATACGCTCGACTTCATGACGCTGAGGCTGGAGTACTTCACGTCGGACTCGGTGCCGATGATCGAGTTGTACAGCGACGCCGGCGGCCCAAGCACCCTGATCCACACGCTATCGGCCGGGCCAGTCGTCGTCGGTATAGACAACTTCGTCTTTACGCCGACGTCAACCGTTACACTGAGCGCAGCGACGACCTATTGGATGGTCGTCTGGAACAACGCGAGCGTGGCCAACTCGTTCCGCTGGTTGGCGAGCACGCCCTCCCAGGCGCCGACCGGCATCGCGACGAACGCTGGCTACCGGTTCTCGAACGGCGGCCCCCCGCCGACTGGAAACTCGACCACGCTCAACACGTATTCGGTGAACGCGACGGTAGTCCCTGAGCCGGCGACGATGGCTGCGCTTGGTCTGGGTGCGCTTGCGCTGGTCCGGCGGCGACGGCGGTAGAGCAGGGCGGGGGTTCTAGCTGCACCCGCTCGTCGCCCCACACGAGTTGCACTTGAGGCAGACGCCGTTGCGGACGAGGGTGAACGCGCCACAGTCGCCGCACGGGTCGCCCTCATAGCCCTTCAGCCGCGCCTCGCGGATGCGGTCGGCCAGCGCCTCCATCGAAGGGGCGGACATGACGGCGGCGTTGGCGCCGAGGGAAGGTTCGGGTTTGTTCGGGTTTGTCCGGGTTTGTTCGGGTTTGTCCAGACCGGACCGAAGACCGTTCCCACCGCCTACCGGCGCCTCCACCACAGCCGACGTCAAGATCCCGGTCGGGTCTTGCCCTTTCCGAAACCCTTGCGAAGAGTGGTCCTCCCGGCTAAAGCCCGGCGCGTGGCCGGCAATCTCCGAACCCTCTTCCTCGTCCTCGAACTCCAGCATCTGCTGGCGCGACCCGCCCGCGTAGTCCGCGCGCAGATCGTCCGGCGACACCTGCACCAGGTCGTAACGACCCAGGTAAGTCATCGCCAGCTCACGGAAGATGAAGTCAATCACCGAAGTGGACATCTTGATGTTCTCGTGCCCCTGAACCGGCCCGTTCGGCTCGAACCGCGTGAACACGAACGCCTCGACGAACTCCTCGAGCGGAACCCCATATTGGAGGCCCAAAGAGATCGCGATCGCGAAGCAGTTCATCAGCGAGCGGAACGCCGCGCCCTCGCGGTGCATGTCAATGAAGACCTCGCCGAGCGTCCCGTCCTCGTACTCGCCCGTGCGCACGTACACCTTGTGCCCAGCGACCCGCGCCTTCTGCGTGTAGCCGCGACGACGCGCAGGCATCAGCCGACGCCGCGCGATGTAGCGATAGACGAGGCGCTGAGCGACCGCCGCCGCCGGCTCGTCCGGCAGACCGTACGCGTCTTCCAAAGAAGCCTCCAAGATGACCGCGGCCGCGTCGTCGCTCGAAGAGTTGAGCGGCTGCGAGAGCTTCGAACCGTCGCGGTAGAGCGCGTTCGCCTTCAGCCCCAGCTTCCACGAGAGCATGTAGGCGTCGTTGATGTCGCCGTGCGTCGCGTTCTGCGGCAGGTTGATCGTCTTGCTGATCGCCCCCGAAAGGAACGGCTGCGCCGCAGCCATCATTCGGATGTGCCCCTCGGCGCTGATGTAGCGCTGGCCCTTCTTGCCGCACTTGTTCGCGCAGTCGAACACCGGCAGGTGCCCGTCCTGCAGGTGCGGCGCGCCCTCGACGGTCATCGTGCCGCACGCGAACTCGTTCGCCGCGTTGATCTGGTCCTTTGTGAACCCGAGGAACGAGAGCAGGTCGAACGTCCAGTCGTTCATCTGGTCCTCGCCGACCTTCAGCCGGTTGCGCAGGAACTCCTCGCCGAGCGTGTACTTGTTGAAGGCGAACCGGACCTCGAACGCGTTCTCCAGCGCGGCCTCCAGCCGCGCGATCGCGTCGGTGTCGAACCCCTTTTCGACCAGGGTCTCGTGGTTGATGAACGGCGCGCCCTTCAGCGACTTGTGCCCGACGACGTATGAGACCACGTCCTCGATCTGCTCTTGCGAGTACCCGAGGCGCTTCAGCGCCGCTGGCACCGACTGGTTGACGATCTTGAAGTACCCGCCGCCGGCGAGCTTCTTGAACTTCACGAGCGCGAAGTCCGGCTCGATCCCCGTCGTGTCGCAGTCCATGATCAGCCCGATCGTGCCGGTCGGTGCGAGCACTGTGACCTGCGCGTTCCTGTAGCCGTGCTGCTCGCCGAGCGCGAGCGCGCGGTCCCATGCGTCCTTCGCCGCCGAGAGCAGCTGCGCCGGGCACTCTTCCGCGTCAATGCCGACCGGCTTGACGTCAATCCCCTCGTACTCGCCGTCCTGCGCGTAGTACGCGGCCCGACGGTGGTTGCGGACGACGCGCAGCATCGCCTTCTTGTTCTCGCCGTAGCGCGGGAACGCGCCGAGCTCCTTCGCCATCTCGGCGGAAGTCGCATACGACTCGCCGCCGAGGATCGCCGTCATCGCGCCTGCGATGGCGAAGCCCTCCGGCGAGTCGTACGGGATACCCATCTGCATCAGGATCGCGCCGAGGTTCGCGTATCCCAGCCCCAGGGTCCGATAGTTGTACGAGAGCTGCGCGACCTCCTTGCTCGGGAACTGCGCCATGAGGACGCTCACTTCGAGCACGACCGTCCACAGCCGGATCGCGTGCCGGTACCCCTCGATGTCGAACTCGCACGTCTCCGGGTCGTAGAACCGCGCGAGGTTGATGCTCGCGAGGTTGCAGGCCGTGTCGTCGAGGAACATGTACTCGCTGCAATTGTGGACGACGATTCCGTTCGCGACGAAGTGGCTGGTGTCGGGCTCGGTCAGGTCGTAGACGTCCTCAGTGCCGCACGGCGTGAGCGACGCGACGCGGTCGTACAGGTGGTCCTGGTAGGCCGAGACGCGCCGGTTGAGTGCGCTCAGGCGTCGGGACTTCTCGCTTTCGGGGAGGAACCCGATCTCCTGCTCGAAGACCACGCGCGAGGAGCGCGAGATCCGCAGGGAGTGGATCTGCTGGACCGCGTACTCGGCGTGGCCGCCGCGGCCATCAGGCAACATGGCGGTCGTCGCACCGAGCGCGCGGCGGTCCTCGTAGATCTTGGACTTGATCCCGAACCCGAGCAGCAGGAGCTGCACTTGTGCGAGCATCTCAAGCGACGTCGAGTCCAGCGAGACGTACTGCGACTTGTCGCCGTAGTCCGCCACCGTGCCGTCCGTCGTGAACAGCGCTCGCAGCAGCTCGCACTGGCTCTCGCGATCGAGGTTGAACGCCTGGTCGGTCAGTCTCTTGTTCGCCGAACCTTGGTTGAGCACGGCATATCCGCGCACCGCTTCCAGCACGCGCGCGACCGATGTGCCGACGCGCTGCGAGGTCGGGGTCTCGACCACGTTCGTTGGGCGCGTGGACCGTCCGTCCGCTCCCCTCTCCTCTCTGGGGGAGAGGGGTTGGGGGAGAGGGGCACGTTTGAGCGTATCCAAGTCTTGGCGCAGTCTTTCGGCCAGTGCCTCCTCAGACTTTCCGAGCGTGACGAACAAGTGGTCCTGGTTTTCGCCGACTGTCACGCAGCCGTCGCCGAGCGCGGCGCCGATAAGCCGCGCCATTCCCGGCGACACCGACTCGCTGCCGAACCCGGCCCGTTCGAGCACGACCGTGTCGTCCTTCGTCAGTTCCGCTGCGGCGACGTCGCCGCGGTTCGCGGTCGTCACGCGATGGTCCGCCGTCAGCTTGAGCCGGTATCCCGATGCGGTCTTCAGCTCGAACACCGGCTTGTGGCCGGTCTTGATGACGCGCGTCGTCCGCGATCGGCCGCCGTGCCCGTTGATGACCTCGGGCCTCTCGCCCACCAGGTCCTGGATCCGGCGATACCCGTTCGGCGTGCTCACCAGGGTGTCGCCGGTGACGCACGGGTTGCTCGCGTTGATGCGCCCGCCAGCCGGGCAGGTGTGCCAGTCGTTGATCGTCGTGTCGTACTGAGTGCCGGGGTCGGCGCACGACCACGCGCTCGAACAGATGTCCGCCCACAGGTCCTTGGCCCGGATCTTCTTGAGCACGTCCCCGTTCGTCCGCGACGTCAGCTCCCAGTCGCGGTCTTCCTCGACGGCGCGCAGGAACTCGTTGCTCACGCGCACCGAATTGTTAGAGTTTTGGCCCGATACTGTGACATAGGCGTCGCTCTCGTAGCCGGTGTCATAAGTGGGGAAGTGGATGCTGGTCGCGCCCTCCTGGGCGAGCTGGATCGCCCGCTGGATGGAGTTCGGGCTGACCTCGTCGGCCTTCGCCTCCGCGATCGCCGTGTAGAGCGCCTTGTTCTCGCGCGGGTCGCACCCGCCTCCGGAGTGGCACGCCTTGATCACGTTGTTCAGGTGCCGGTGGTTGAGGACGCTGCCCGTGACGAGCGAGGCGACCTTCTGCTCCTCGATCACCTTCCAGTTCACGAAGCTCTCGATGTCCGGGTGGTCAACGTCCAGGCACACCATCTTCGCCGCTCGGCGCGTCGTGCCGCCGCTCTTGATCGCGCCGGCGCTGCGGTCGCCGACTCGCAGGAACGACATCAGCCCGCTGGACTTTCCGCCGCCGCTCAGCCGCTCGTTCTCGCCGCGCAGCTTGCTGAAGTTCGTGCCGACGCCGCTGCCGTACTTGAAGATCCGCGCCTCGCGCGTCCACAGGTCCATGATCCCGCCCTCGTTCACCAGGTCGTCCTTCACAGAAAGGATGAAGCACGCGTGAGGTTGAGGGCGCTCATAGGCGTTCGCGCTGCGCTCGAGCATCCCGTTGGTCGGGTCAACATAGTAGTGCCCCTGCGGCACGCCCTCGATCCCGTACGCGTAATAGAGCCCGGTGTTGAACCACTGCGGGCTGTTCGGCGCGGCCTTCTGCGTCGCGAGCATGTGGCACAGCTCGTCGTAGAACGCCTGCGCGTCATCGTCCGTGTCGAAGTACCCGTGCTTCTCCCCCCAGTAGCGCCAGCAACCGGCCAGGCGGTGGAACACCTGCCGGGAGTCCGTCTCGCCGCCGCTTTCCGACTGCGGCACGCCGGCCTTGCGGAAATACTTCTGCGCGATGATGTCGGTCGCCACCTGAGACCAGGAGGAGGGGACCATCACGCCCTCCATGTGGAAAACGCGCGAGCCGTCAGGGTTCCTGATCTCGCTGGTGCGCGGAACGAACTCGATTCCTTCAAAGGCGCCGCCCTTGGCGCTCGTGAAATACCTATTGATCTTCATCTCACTATCCTTCCCATGGACAAACACGTAGTAGACTTCAGTCTACCAGCTGCTTTACGATTGACGCCGCGACCCCGGGGTTGCGCACGTCGCGCTTCGTCCGCCTGATCGCGCTCACGACCTTGGCGAACTCCTGCGGGCTGTCGAACTCCCGGTAGACGCTCGCGAACCGAACGAACGCCACCGCGTCGAGCTGCAACAGCTCCTCCATCACCCGGTCACCGATCTGAGTCGTGCTGACCTCCGGCTCGAGGAGGTCGTACATCTCCTGCTCGATCTGTTCGGCGGCCTCCTCCATCGCCTCGGCCGGAACGGGCCGCTTGTGGCAGGCGTGACGGATGCCCGCGAGGACCTTCCCCCTGTCGAACTCCTCGCGCAGCCCTCCCCTCTTGATCACCTGCAGCCGCGGCTTTTCCGGCTCCTCGAACGTCGTGAACCTACGGTTGCATGCGGCGCACTCGCGCCGCCTCCGGATCGCCCCGCCCTCGCGGGCCGCCCTGGACTCAAGGACCCTAAGATCCTCGCTCTGGCAGTAAGGGCACTTCACGCCCCGCCGACCCCCACATTTAGCGTCCAAAACATCTCCCCCACCATACCGCCGCTACCCCTGGTGTGTCAAGGGCAATTTTGCTGACACTTTTTCCGCCGCTTATACGTCTAGGGTTGTCCACGAATTGGGGGTATGTGGGGCGGTGCAACTGGAACGGGGGGCCGGGTGTAGTAGGGTTGAAAGAGGGATCGTGATGTTAGCAACATGCGTTTTGTTCGCGGCGGCCGTGGGGCAGGCCGGTGTCGTCGGGGGTTACCGGGCGAATTTTGAAGATCCGGAGTCGGTGCTGGCGGCGACGTTGGGGACTGAGCTGCTCAGGATCAGTCCTGGCGGCAAGTTCCAGATGTTCCGACTGGAGATCGAGGGGACGTGGGTGCTCGCGGGTGAGACGCTGGTCTTGACACCGACCAAGGTCATGGGCCAGTCGCCGGACACGCTGCGCGCCGCGATGACGGAGCGGGCGAGAGAGTTTGGTGCCGAGGCTGAGGAAGTCACCAATGTGCTCGTCTTGGCGTTCACGGCCCCGTTCAACTTGATCGTCAAGCCGGACGGGTCGCTTTATCAAGGGCCGAGCCTGCGCGGCCTTGACCCGTACTCCTGGGTGCGCGACGTAGAGCCGCCACTCGTCGAACAACTCAGAGCAATGGATGTGAAGGACGAGGAGAAGTTCGACATGGCCCTGTACGCTTATTGCTGGGAAGGGATCGCCGATCAGATCGAGCACTATACACCAGGCTTGATTGATGTGCTCGGCTCCGACCTCGACGATGGCCTTCGATACTGGGCCGCGATCATGCTGGGCAAGTCGAAGAACAAGGAGGCGATGCACGCGCTCGTTCAAAACCTGTCGGCCGAAAGCAAGATGGTCCGGTCCGCGAGCGGGCAAGGGTTGAACCAGATGGCCGACCCGGATTCGATCGAGCCAGTCCTTGCGCTCTACAAGGAAGGCAAGGCCCGGTACGCGACAGTGGCCAACTTGATTGGAAAGTGCAGATCCGCGGCGCACGTCGGAGTTCTCGTAGAGGGCCTCAAGCACGAAGACAAGTACGACCGTCAGTTCACACTCGAAGCTTTGAGCAGAATGCCGCCCGAAGCCAAAGTCGGCGACGGAGCGATCGGCACCGTACGCGCGATCATGCGAGAAGACACCGAGCCCAGCGTAAAAGCGCACGCAGCGATCGTGCTCCAGAAGTGGTCGTTACTTGACGAAGACCGCGAGCAGGCGTTTCAAACACTAGTAGGACTTGTTGGCACTGGAGATTGGATGGCGCTTGCTGACGTCGTCGAGGGCTTGGGTCACTTCGGATTTCGTGCAGTCAGGCACTTGGTCCCAATGCTCAAAGACTCAATGTTTGTCATTCGTCGCGAGGCCGCAGAAGCGCTTGAAAAGATCGGAGTGACGACTGCGCTGGAGCCATTGCGCGAGGCGTTCAAGGTCGAGGAAGATGTGCAAGCGCGCGAGGCGATGTTCAGGGCGATCAAGAGCTTGGAGGGGATCGGAACGCTGTCTGCGGCGTAGTTGTCTGTGACCCAGTGTTTGGGCAGGAGACTTGTAAGCACGGCAGACAGGCGGAAAGGACTTTTGTTGTTGGCCCCTCTCCCCCGGAGGGGAGAGGGGAAACGGAGGTTGTTGGCCACTCACCCCTAGCCCCTCTCCCCCGGAGGGGAGAGGGGAAGCGGAGATTGTTGGCCCCACTCTCCTAGCCCCTGTCCTCGGGAGGGGAGAGGGGGGCAGGGCGGAGGCCCATCTCGGACCATTGCATTTCATCTATCGCCGACGGCGCGTCCATCATTGGGTCGTAGCCGCCGCCGAGCTTGGGGAAGGCGATGACTTCGCGGATGTTCTCGTCGTCCATGAGGAACATGACGAGGCGGTCAATGCCTGGGGCGATGCCGCCGTGGGGCGGCGCGCCGAACTCGAACGCCTCGATGATGTGGCCGAAGCGCTCCTTCTGGGTCTTCTCGTCCAGGCCGATGAGCGAGAACACGCGCTTTTGGACGTCGGGCTGGTGGATACGGATGGAGCCGGAAGCCCACTCGGTGCCGTTGCAGACGACGTCGTAGCAGTCGGCGCGCACGCGCGCGGGGTCGCTTTCGAGAAAGTCCATGTCGGAGGACTTCGGCGACGTGAACGGGTGGTGCGTCGGGTCCCACCGCTGCTCTTCCTCGTTCCAGTCCACGAGCGGGAAGTCGGTGACGAAGGCGAATGCGAGCTTCTTTGGGTCGCGCAGTCCGGCGCGTTCACCGATGAGGTTTCGCAGACGGCCAAGGACCTCGTTGCCGACGGCCTGCGAGTCGGCGATGAAGCAGAGCAGGTCGCCGGGCATCGCCTTTGTCTTGATGAGTATCTCGCTGAGCTCTTCCGGCTTGAAGAACTTTGCGATCGAGCTGCGGACGTAGAGGCCGTCCACGTCAATCGAGCCCTCCGACTCTGCGCCCTCGATGTAGAGCGATGCCATGCCCTTCGCGCCGCTGGACTTGCAGAAGTCCTCCAGTTCGGTGACGTCCTTGCGGCTGAGCTTCGCTCCGCCGGGGAACCGGAGTCCGCGCACGCGCCCGCCGGCTTCTACCGCCTTCGCGAACACGCCGAAGCCGCTGTCTTTGACGAGCGGCGATATGTCGAAGACTTCGAGCTCGAACCGCAAGTCGGGTTTGTCGCTCGCGTACTTCTCCATTGACTCGTCGTACGTCAGCCACGCGAAGCTCTTGACCTTCTCCTTTTCCAGCGAGAACTCGTCAATGAGGCCGTTGACGACGTCGAGGGTGAGAGCTTCCATGAGCGAGAGCACGTCGGCCTGCGTGACGAACGACATTTCGAGGTCGAGCTGTGTGAACTCCGGCTGACGGTCGGCGCGCTGCGACTCGTCGCGGAAGCACTTCGCGATCTGATAGTAGCGCTCGACCCCCGCGACCATGAGGAGCTGTTTGTACTGTTGCGGTGATTGCGGGAGCGCGTAGAACTTTCCGGGCTCCAATCGGTAAGGGACGAGGTAGTCGCGCGCGCCCTCGGGGGTCGAGCGCGTGAAGATCGGTGTCTCGACCTCGATGAAGCTTTTTGCGTCCAAGTGGGCGCGGATCCTGCGGACGGCGGCGGCGCGCACGGCGAGGCGCTTGTACATCGCCGGGCGCCGCAGGTCGAGGTAGCGGTGCTTGACGCGCAGCTCCTCGTTGACCTTCTCCATCTGCTCTTCGTCGCTGACGGGGAAGGGGAGCGTCTTGGCCTGGCTGAGGACCTCGAACCGCGTCGCGACGATCTCGACGTCGCCTGTGGTCATCTTTGAGTTGCGGTTCTTTTCGTCGCGCATTCGGACGGCGCCGCGCACGCTGAGGCAGGTCTCGGACCGGATGGCGTCGGCGCCTGCGACGGTGTCGGGGTCGAAAATGGCCTGCACGAGCCCGGTGCGGTCGCGCACGTCCACGAATAGGAGCCCGCCGAGGTCGCGCACCTTGTGCGCCCAGCCGTTGACGACGGTCTCTTGTCCTACGTTCTCTGCGGTGATTGCGCCGCAGTTGTGTGTGCGTTGGTCGAAGGGCATTTGAAGTGGGGTGAGGATACCGGGGAGTGGGGGGAGGGGGCGGGAGTGGGGGTGGGAGTGGGAAGCGAGCGGGCTACAAGCCTGCGCCCGGGGGCGCGGTGGCCCTCACCTGACCTCTCCCGCTCACCAGGTTTTGTTGTGGTCGCGTGTCGGTGGAGCGGGAGAGGGATGCTCGGCGGGCCGGGCTTGCCGTGCGGAGACGGATTTCAGATTTGAGACTTGAGATCGGGAATGGAACCGGGCTGAAAGCGCGCGCGACGGGAAGCCTGCGCTCCGGGGGAGCGGACATCAGATTTGGAATCTGAAATTAGGGGAGGAAGCGGGGCCCTCACCTAACCTCTCCCGCTCACCGGGTTTTGTTGTGGTCCGGGTTTTTTCGGGAGTTCGGGAGTTCGGGCGGGACGGATTTCAGATTTGAAATTTGAGATCGGGAATGGAACCGGGCTGAAAGCGCGCGCGACGGGAAGCCTGCGCTCCGGGGGAGCGGACATCAGATTTGGAATCTGAAATTAGGGGAGGAAGCGGGGCCCTCACCTAACCTCTCCCGCTCACCAGGTCTTGTTGTGGTCGCGTGTCGGTGGAGCGGGAGAGGGATGCTCGGCGGGCCGGGCTTGCCGTGCGGATCTCAGATTTGAGATTTGATATCTGAAACCGGGACCGGGACACCAGTCTGAAGAGTGGAGCCACCCATCGTGGCCAGACAGGGGCACCCGGCGTGCCCTCACCTAACCTCTCCCGCTCACCGGGGTTAGTTGTGTTTCGGTTCGGTGGAGCGGGAGAGGGATGCTCGGCGGGCCGGGCTCGCCGTGCGGATTTCAGACTTGAAATTTGAGATTTGAAACTGGCGAGCGGGTCTGCGGCAGACGAACACCCCCTCCCTAGCTCTGCGCGGGTCGAGACCTGGGTTGCCAGGGCT
>JBBDXG010000005.1:0-44111 GCA_040902435.1 Fimbriimonadaceae bacterium | reverse complement strand
CGCGGTGTCCGCGATGTCGAACACCCAACCCAGCCACGCGACGCCCAGGACTAGCCACTGGTACCTCGTCAGCCCCCGCCACCACATCGGTCGGAGTGTATCCGCAGTCTCGATCTTGCCGGTCCTGACCCGGCGCCCGACGCCCGTGAGATAAGATCAACAGACACCATGGAAACGACAACCCTGGCCGAGCTGATGGAGGCGGGAAAGCGGCACTACATGGCCGGCGACTTCGTCGGCGCCACGAAGGCGCTGCGGCAAGCGACCGAGCTGGACCCCAAGAACGCAGAGGCCTGGCGCGTGCTCGGCTTCGCGTTCAAGGAGAACGGCGACGGGCCAAACGCGATGGGCGCGTTCAACTCCGCGCTCGAGTGCACGCCCGACGACGCCGACGCCCACTTCGGCCTCGGGCTCGTCTACGACGAAAAAGGCGACCAAAAGGTCGCGATCAGCCACTTCGACGAGGCGCTGAGGATCCGGCCCAACCACGGCCAGGCAAAGTCGGCTCTCGTCAAGTCGCTGCTCAGGCAGGGCAAGACGCACATGCTGAACAGCGAGAAGGCGAAGGCCGAGGCGATCTACGAGCGCGCTTACTCGCTCCAGGGCAACACCGCCGAGACCGTCGTCCCCTACGTCGAGAGGCTCGTCGAGACGGGCCAGTTCAAGAAGGCGTATGACGTCGTCGAGGCGGCGAGGAAGCAAAACCCAACGGACCCGAGGCTCAAGGACCTGAGCGCGGAGATCGCCAGCGACCCGAGGCTGGAGCGCGCCCGGCGCGAGCACGGCCTGGGTCTCTAGCGCGTCCTCGCAGTGGTAGAGATTTGCTCCTCTGTGCGGCGAGATCGCCCGTCTCAGCCATGCGCGCCGCAGGCCAGAGGCCCGGAAACAGCGCAGCGGGGAACGGCCCTTCGGCGTAAACTGGCGCGCATGAAGTGGCTCCTACCAGCCGTCCTCGTCGTCCTCGTCGGATGCACGGGCGGCGTCAGCGACGGCACCAACGTCGAGACGGTCAAAGACGACGGCGTGTTCAAGGTCGCCCTCCTCACCCCCGGCGCGATCTCCGACGCAGGGTGGAACGCCATGGCGTACGACGGCCTGATGGCGATCAAGGACGAGCTCGGCTGCGAAGTGGACAACCGCGAAGCGACGGACGCGCAGATCAAGGACGCGATGCGGTCCTATGCGCAAAAGGACTACGACCTCGTCCTCGGGCACGGGTTCGAGTACAACGCGCCCGGCGTCGAGATGGCGAAGGTCTTTCCGAGCACCGTGTTCGTCTCCGCCTCGGGCGACCTCACCGCAGAGAACGCGGGAGCGTTCCGCTTTTATCTCGAGCAGGGCTTCTACCTCTGCGGCTATATGGCGGCCACGATGTCGAAGACCGGAAAGATCGCGGCGGTGGGGTTCAACAGCATCCCCTCCATCAAGTCCACGTTTCGCGCCTACGTCGCGGGCGCGCAGGCGGCGGACCCGGCCATTATCGTCATCGAGCCTGATATGGGAATGGACACCGACATCGCGAAGTTCAAACAGGCGACGCTCTACGCGATTGCCGAAGGCGCGGACTTTGTGATCCACCAGGCGAACGACGGCGCGCAGGGCGTGTTCGACGCGTGCAAAGAAAAGGGCGTGTACGCCTTCGGCGCGAACTCCAACCAGAACGGGCCGGGGATCATCGCGAGCGCGGTCATCTCCGCGCGCCCCGCGTACGTCGCGCTCGCCGAACAGGTGGAGGCAGGCACGTACAAAGGGAGCGTGACGCTCATGGGAATAGCCGACGGCGCGATCGGGTTCGCCATCAACAACGACCTGGTCTCAAAGGTGCCGAAGGACTTGCTCGAAAGGCTGACCGACATGCAGTCGAAGATCACGAGCGGGGAACTGGTCGTGCCGAAGGACGACTTTTAGCCTCCAATGTCCGCACCCGCGCTCCGCGTCGAGGACGTCTCCAAGAGGTTTGGGGACGTCCTCGCGCTTGACCGCGTCTCGCTCGAGTTCTTTTCCGGCGAGGTCCACGCGGTCCTGGGCGAGAACGGGGCGGGGAAGAGCACGCTCATGTCGGTGCTCGCCGGGTTCGTCGTGCCGGACTCCGGCGCCGTCGCGTACGACGGGGCGGGGCAGTATCCGTTCGGGCACCCGCACAGGGTGCGGGAGCTGGGGATCGAGATGGTCCACCAGCACTTTATGCTCGTGCAGGAGTTCACTGTCGCGGAGAACTTCGCGCTCGGCACTCTGGACTCGTTGCGTGGCGCGCTGAGCGAAACAGAAGTCGAATCGCGCCTTCAAGCCGTCGCTAAGGACCTCGGCTGGGAGACCGACGCGTCCGCGAGGACCGGGTCGCTGCCCGTGGGAGTGCAGCAGCGGTTGGAGATCATGAAGGCGCTCGCCGGGGACGCGCGCGTACTGATCCTCGACGAGCCGACAGCCGTGCTCTCGCCCGGAGAGGTCGCCGACCTGTTCCGAGTGTTGCGGCGACTGAGCGACGGCGGGAAGTGCGTGGTCCTCGTCGCACACAAGCTGAGCGAAGTGATGGCTGTGTCGGACCGAGTGACTGTGCTGCGCGGTGGCAAGTTCGTCGCGACCGCGCTGACGTCGTCGGTCAACGAGGCGACGCTCGCGGAGTGGATGGTCGGCGAAGTCCCGCCGTCGCGCTCGCCGCTCACTGCGACGCACGCTGTGCCGTTGCTCAGCGTCGTCGGACTGCACGTACGGGGCGCGCGCGGCGAGGAGGCCGTCCGCGGCGCGACGTTCCACGTCTCGCCGGGAGAGGTGCTCGGGATCGGCGGAGTGGACGGCAACGGCCAGAACGAGCTGGCGGAAGCGCTCGTCGGACTGCGCCCGTTCTCCGGCGGGGAGCTTGTGTGGTCGGTGGGCGAGCACAGGACCGGCTACGTGCCGCAGGACCGACAACGGCAGGGCCTCGCGCTCGACATGTCGCTGCTCGACAACGTCCTGGTCCAAGACAACCGCGAGTTCTGGTCCGGGCCGTTTTTGCGGAAGCGCGCACTGCGGACGCACGCAGAAAGCCTGGTGCGCGAATACGAGATCAAGGTCAGGGACTTGAGCGACCCTGTCCGCGGGATGAGCGGCGGAAACCAGCAAAAGCTCGTCGTCAGCCGGGTGCTGGCGGGCTCGCCAGACCTGCTGGTCGCCAACAATCCGACTCGCGGGCTCGACGTCCGCGCGACCGCCTATGTACAACAACGACTGCTAGAAGCTGCACAAAACGGCGCGGCCGTCGTTCTCTTCACCACCGACCTGGACGAGCTTGCGGCAATGTCCTCCAGGGCCCTTTTCATGAGCCGTGGGGAGTTGCGCGAAGGCGGTGCAGAGGCGATGGTCGGATGAAGAAAGTCGCGCTCGTCGCGATCGGGCTTTTCGCGGTCGTCGTACTCTGCCTCTGGGTCTTCGGCCTTCCCGTAGGCGAATCGCTCAAGGACCTATGGGAGGGCGCGGCCGGCGACGAGTTCGGCCGCGCACGCACGCTCGTGCGCGCGACGCCGCTGGTCTTCTGCGCGCTCGGGATCATCGTCGCGTGGCGCGCAAAGATGTACAACATCGGCGGGGAAGGTCAGTACGTGATCGGCGGCGTGTGCGGCGCGTGGGTCGCCAAGTCGTTCGTCGGTCTTGCGCCGGGCCTGCTCAATCCGCTCATCCTCGTCGGCGCGATGCTCGGCGGCGCGCTCTACGCAGGGCTCGCGGGATGGCTGCAGGTCAAGCGCGGCGTGCAGGTCGTCATCAGCACGATCCTGCTGAACTTCATCGCATTGAAAGTGCTCAGCTACGCGGTCACGGGTCCGTTGCAGCAAACGTCCAAACAAAACCCGATGACGGACCAGTTGCCGAACGACGTGATGTTCGCTCGGTTCGATCCACAGTCTGACCTGCACGTCGGCGTCGTGCTGCCGTTCATTGCCGCAGCGCTAGTGTTCATCTATCTCTATTGGACGAAGGGCGGGTTTCGTCTGCGCCTGGTCGGCGAAAACGAAGAAGCCGCGCGCGTCTCCGGCGTTCCGGTCCCGCGCGTGCAGATGGGCGCGATGCTCCTCAGCGGCGCGCTGTGCGGACTTGCGGGCGGCGTTGACTTCGCGGGCTTCATCGGACAGGTCGGCCTGGGGTACAGCCAGAACTGGGGCTTCCTCGCGATCCCCGTCGCGCTGCTCGGGGGACTCCACCCGCTCGGTGTCCTGTTGAGCGGGCTGTTCTTCGGCGGACTGTTCGCCGGAAGCGAGAACCTCGCGACGTTTAACACGCTCGGCAGCACGGTCGTGTACGTGATGCAGGCCGTGGCCGTGCTCGCGTTCGTCGGTTTCAAGGCGTGGCTGGACTCGCGTAGGCCGCGGGCGGAGGGCGCATAGATGGACGCGCTGATGCTCGCGATCGCAGTGCTGCACTTCGCCGCCCCCGTCGCCTTCGCCGCGGTCGGCGAGGCCGTCGCCCAGCGCTCCGGCGTCATCAACATCGGCCTGGAAGGAGTGATGCTCGTCGCGTGCTACTTTGCGATGCTCGGCAGCGCGACCACGGGCTCGCCCTGGCTCGGGATGCTGTTCGGCGTGCTCGCCGCCCTCGCCCTCGGCGTCGTGCAGAGCTTCTTCACCCTGCGGCTCGCCGCCGACCAGATCGTCGTCGGCACCGCGGTCAATCTGTTCGCGCTCGGCCTGACCGACACGCTCTTCCGTGCCCGCTTCGGGCAGACCGGCTCCTTGATCAGCGTCGAACGGGTCCCCAAGCTGTTCGGGGACCTCGACGTCGTCCTGTTGTTGCTGCTCGCCTGCGCCGCGTACTTCGCGTGGTTCCTCGCCAAGACCAAGCGCGGGCTCGTCGTGCGCGCGGCCGGCGAATACCCGGACGCGGTCGAGGCCGCAGGCTTCTCTGCGATCAGTGCGCGGTTCTGGTGCACGATCGTCGGCGCTGCGCTCGCCGGGCTCGGCGGCGCGTACCTCGCCGTCGGCGTGACGGGATCGTTCGCGTCAGGGATGACTATGGGGCGCGGGTTCCTCGCGATCGCGATTGTGACCTTCGGCCGGTGGCGCCCCGCTTGGGTCTTGGCGGCCGCGCTCCTTGTGGGATACTCCGAGTCGGTGCAGTACACGCTCCAGGCGCGCGACCTGCAGGTGCCGGGCGAGCTTCTGCAGGCGCTCCCCCACCTCGTCGCGCTGGGCGTGCTCGTGCTGGTGGGCCGCGGGACCGCGATGCCCGCGATGCTCGCCGTGCCGTACCGCAGGGACAAGTGATGCCGACAGTCCGACTCACGCGAAAGGTCTCGTTCAGCAGCGGCCACAGGTTTTGGAACGCCGCGAAGACCGAGCCCGAGAACCGCGCGATGTACGGCGAGTGGGCGTCGCGATACAACCACGGCCACAACTACGTGCTGGAAGTGACGGCGAGCGGCAAAGTGGACGAGACGACGGGCATGGTCGTGAACATCAAGGACATTGACGATGCCTTGCAAGAACGGATCGTCTCAAAGTTCGCGCAGAGGAGCATCAACGACGAGGTGCCGGGGTTCGACACAAAGACCCCCTGCCTTGAGAACCTCCTGCTCTCCCTGCGCGAAGAGGCGGGGAACCTGCCGGGCGGCGCGAGGCTTGAACACATTAAGCTCGAAGAGACGCCGCTGTTCTATGGAGAATGGACACGCGATGGTGACAAGGTGACGGTGACACGCAGCTACGAGTTCGCGGCCTCGCACAGGCTGCAACAGGACGCAATCTCGCACGAAGAGAACCTGCGCCTGTACGGCAAGTGCAACAACCCCGCAGGGCACGGGCACAACTTCGTGCTCGAGGTCACGGTCGGCGGAAAGCCCGACCCGGCGACGGGCTTCATCACAGACCTCGGAGCGCTGGACGCAGCGGTCAAAGAGCGCGTGCTCGACCGCTACGACCACAAGCACCTCAACACCGACGTGCCGGAGCTCCTCGGCAAGGTCCCGACCAGCGAGGTCGTCGCGCTCGAGATCTACCGTGCCCTGGACGGCCACGTGCCTGGCGTCCTAGAGCGCGTCTCGCTCCGCGAGACGGACCGCAGCGGCTTTGAGGTCCGGCGTGGCGACCTATAGGACGGTCGTAACAGGCGCGAGCAGCGGCATCGGCCGCGCGACGGCGCTCCTGCTGGCCAAAGACGGCCACGCCCTCGTCCTGAACGCCAGACGCGAAGACGTCCTGCGGAGCCTCGCCGAAGAGTGCCTCGCGGCGGGCTCCAGCGCGGTCACTGTCGTCGCAGGGGACGTCTCCCACCCAGCCACCGGACCCCAGCTCGCCGACGCGGTCGGGATGTCGGGCGCTGGCGAGGTCGTCCTGGTCAACAACGCCGGCACCGCCGCATTCGGGCCGTTCCACGAACAGCCCGTCGAGACCGCCGTCCGCATGGTGGACGTGCTCCTGAGCGGCGCGATGCGCGCGACCCACGCGCTCCTGCCGACGATGCTCGAAGAGGGCCGGGGGACGATCGTCAACGTCGTCAGCGTCGCCGCGCTACAGACCTTCTCCAGCGCGGAGGCTTACTGCGCCGCCAAGGCCGGGCTCCTGGCGTTCTCGCGCTCGCTGGCCAGGGACTACAGGCCGATGGGGGTCAGGGTGACGAGCCTCATCCCCGGCGCGTCGGACACTGCGCTGTGGGACTCCATCGAGGGCCACCCGGACCGCGCGGACATGCTCTCACCACAGGCCGTCGCGGAAGCGATCAAGATGGTGGTTGACACGCCGAGGGACAGGTCGTACGACGAGATCGTGCTGACGCCGCCGAAGGGCGTGCTCTAGTTTCGCGCGTACTGCTCGACGAACTCGTCGAAGACAGGAAGGAACAGCGTCCAATCGTCGCGACGGACGGCGCGGATGTACTTCTGCAGCGAAAGATAGGGGATGTACTGTGGCCGTCGCGGCCTGCGCGAGAGCTTCATCTTCGCCTGCTCCGGCGTCCGGTCGCCCTTCTTCAGGTTGCACCTGCGGCAGCACGTGACGAGGTTGTCCCACGTGTGTGGGCCGCCGGACCATCGCGGCTGCACGTGGTCTATCGTCAGGTCCCGCGTGGAACCGCAGTACTGGCACGTGTGGCAGTCCCGGGCCAGGATCGAGTGCCGCGAGAGCCGGAGCTGCGGCATTGGCCTGCGCACCTGGTAGCGCATCCGCACGATCGAGGGGGCCGGCCACTCCCGCTCGCTAGTCCTCAGGCAGAGGCTCGAGTCCTGCAGGATCTCAGCCTTGCCGACCAGCACCAGCGACACGGCCCGCCGGACGTTGCACACGTTCAGCGGCTCGTAGTTCGCGTTCAGCAAGAGGACGTCGAAGTCAGGCATACGGGGCACCCACACGCAAAAGGCCCGCATGCATCGGCATACGGACCTTGGTTCGCCCCTGGCGGGCAGGGCGTATCAATGTGTCGGCCCACTGTGCGGGCCGACTTCGGCGTATGCGAAACACGGTGCTGGCGTGCATTATTGGATTCATACGTTTGCGGGACCACTAGGGCCGCGCACGCGTCCGAAAGTTATATACCATTTTACCTGTTCGGAAACCCGGTAATTCCATCAGGGAGGATTCGGTAGAATCGGATCGGTTATTGAACCGCCTTTGGGTTGCCGATGATCTCTTAGGGGAGCGTGACGTGACGATGGACGTATTGAGGATCAAAGGAGGCAACCGCCTCGCGGGCGAAGTCGAGGTCCCAGGCAGCAAGAACGCCGCCCTGGCCATTCTCGCCTCGGTGCCCCTGTGCCCCGGCAAGGTCGTCCTGCACAACGTCCCCGAGATCTCCGACGTCCGCATCAAACTGGCCCTGCTCGAGGACTTTGGGGCCAAGGTCGAGTGGCGAGAGGGCAGCGTCTTCATTGACTGCTCCGAGATCCACTACTACGAGCCCGACGAGACCCGAGTCCGTCCGATCCGGACCTCGTTCTATCTGCTCGGGCCTTTGCTCGCCAGGCTCGGCAAGGTCCGGCTCCCCATGCCGGGCGGGTGCCTCATCGGCGCAAGGCCGGTGGACTTCCACCTCAAGGGGCTCGCCGCGCTCGGCGCGACCGTTGGGATGGAGAACGGGTGCTACACGGCCTCCGCAGAGGGGCTGGTAGGGACCGAGATCTACTTCGACTTCCCCAGCGCGGGAGCGACGCAGCACCTGATGGCGACCTCCGTGCTCGCAAAGGGAGTGACGACGATCAACAACGCGGCGATGGAGCCCGAGGTCGTCTCGCTCGCACAGTTCCTCAACTGCCTCGGTGCGCGGATCGAGGGCGCAGGCTCCAGCACGATCAGCGTCACGGGCGTCGAACAGCTCGGCGACTGCGAGTTCCGTATCCCGGCAGACCGCGTACAAGCGGGCACCTACCTCCTGGCCGCCGCCGCCACACGCGGCGACGTCTCCGTGACCGGCATACTGCCGGAGCACCAGACGGCGATGGTCAACAAGCTCCGCGAGGCCGGGGCAGAAGTCAGCGAGGGCGCCGACTGGGTGCGCGTCGCCGTTGACCGGCGTCTCAAGGGTATCCGGGTCAAGACGATGCCCTATCCAGGTTTTCCGACCGACATGCAACAGCCGATGGCCGCGGTCCTCACGCTCGCAAGGGGCAACTCGGTCGTCGAGGAGACGATCTACGAGAGCCGGATCGGCCACGTCCCCGAGCTCAACCGCATGGGGGCGAAGGTCCGGGTCGAGGGCCGCGCGACCCTGATCGAGGGCGTCCAGGGGCTCACGGGGGCCGTAGTGCACGCCTCGGACCTCCGCGCGGGCGCCGCGCTCTGCCTCGCGGCACTGGCTGCCGAGGGCGAGACCTTCATCAAGAACGTCCACTTTATTGACCGAGGCTATGACCGGCTGGAAGAGCGGATCACCAAGCTCGGGGGCGAGATCGAGCGGCTCGATGAGGAGACCTGGGAGCGCGACTACGCGCACAGGCTAAAATCAAGCTCTTGAGGATCGTTTCAGAGATCGCGATAGACCTTGGCACGGCCAACGTCGTCGTGTACCGCCGCGGGAAAGGCATCGTCCTCGAAGAGCCGACCGTCGTCGCGGTCAACGTCGCTACCAAGAAGATCCTCGCCTTCGGCAACGCCGCGCGCGAGATGCTGGGGCGCACACCGGGCAACATCCAGGCCGTCAAGCCGCTCAGGGACGGGGTCATCGCCGACTACACGACGACCCACATGATGCTTAGCGAGATCCGAAAGAAGGTATTGAAGGGACCGCAGCTCGTCCCACCGACCGTGCTCATCTGCGTCCCCAGCGGCGTGACCAACGTCGAGCGCCGCGCGGTCATCAAGGCCGCGCAAGAGGCGGGGTTCGGCAAGGCGATGACGATCGAGGAGCCGATGGCGGCGGCGATCGGCGCGGGGCTCCCGATTGACAGCCCAGGCGGGAACATGGTCGTGGACATCGGCGGCGGCACCACCGACATCGCCGTCATCAGCCTGGGCGGCATCGTCCTCTCGACGAGCATCCGCGCTGGAGGCAACAAGCTCGATGAGGCGATCGTGCGCCACATCCGCAACGCGTACAACCTCATGATCGGCGAGCCCACTGCCGAAGAGGTCAAGATCAGGATCGGTTCCGCGTTCCCGCTCGACCCCGAGCTCACGATGCCGATCCGCGGCCGCGACATGGTCGCGGGGCTCCCGCGCACGGTCGAGGTCAGCAGTGAGGAGATCCGCGAGGCGCTCGCCGAGCCTGTCCGCATGATCGCGGAGAAGATCTGCTCCGTGCTCGAACAGACGCCGCCGGAGCTCTCCAGCGACATCATCGAGCGAGGGATCACGATGACCGGAGGGGGCGCGCTGCTGCGCGGGCTCGACAAGCTCCTGACGAAAGTCACCGACATTCCCGTGCGAGTAGCCGACAACGCGCTACACTGCGTAGCAATAGGCACGGGCCGCGCGCTGGAGCACCTGGACGAGATCTACGACAGCGGCGGCATCACCGCGATGTAGACATGGCAAGGACGGCGCTCACGCTCGGACTGGTACTGGCCGCCCTCCACCTTGCGTCCGCGCAGGGCGCACCGGTCACAGTCGGCGAGGCGAACGCCGTGCTCGACAAGATTGACGCCTCCATACGGACAGTCCTCAAGATGCCAGCAGCAAAGCCTTCGACGGACAAGGCGATCAGGGCGGTCAAGCGCTCTGAAGTCATCGCCCGCCTGGACGCGATGTTCGATTCGTACCGGCCGCACTACCAGTTCACCCCTCGGCCGTTCCGGACGGAGCCTGAAGTCGCGGCAAAGTTCAACCCCGACGCCAAGACGAGGGCGAGCATAGAGAAGCTCGCCCGCTGGGGGTGCATCGGCCCGGTCGGGCCGCTCGTCGCGGGGCCAGGGGACACGCTGACGACCACGCAGTTCGGCGACGCTCTTGGGATGTTCATTGCCCAGATCGGCGGGCTCACCTACTTCGCCGACCCGAAGTGGGTCCCAAGGATCCAACCGCCCGAAAGGAGCGGGGCCGGTGGCGGGGCCTAGCCTGCTTGGCCACCCCGCTTCAACCGACAATTCGTAATGGATGAGCGCGGCCGCATGGGGCTCGGACGATTCGTGGGACATCTTCAGCCTCAACGAGCTGGCCGAGGGTGACCTCGACTCGTACCTGCAGAAGGTCGCCGATCGGGCCGCCTCAAAGTTCGACGCGAGCGGCGCCTCCATCTTCCTCTCGGACGACGACTCGGGGCTCTACCGCGTGCGCGCACGCGCTGGCAGCCACTCAACGGTCCCCGATTCCGCGGTGATCGTCCGCAGCCAAGGGATCGCTGGCCGCGTCGTTACGGCGGGCACCGCGCGGATCCTGGGCGACATCGGTAGCGAGCCGGACCTGATTGACATCGGCCCAAAGGAGAGGAGCTCAGTGGCGTCTTCGCTCATCGTCCCGCTGATCGAGCCGAGCGGCGAGGTGATCGGGGTCCTCAACCTTTCGCGCCACGAAGCGGCCAACAAGTTTGAGTCCGACGACCTCGAACTGGCCAAGGCAGTCGCCTCGATGGTCGCGCTCGCCGTCTCCAACGCCCGGCTAATGCACAAGCTGCGACGCCAGATGTACGAGGTCCAGAACACGAGCGAAAAGCTCCAGGCCGTGTTCGACAGCGTCAGCACGGCGATGCTCGTCCTCGACCCAGTCGGCAACGTCGCGGAGTTCAACGCCTCCGCGCGCGCCTTGGTCTCGAGAAAGGGCAAGGGCTGGGTCCGATCGGAGTCCGTCACGCCGGCGATCCAGGGCGCGATCGAGTCCCTTCGCGAGTCGGGAGCATCGCAGTCGGTGCGCGTGCTGGACCCTGGCAGCGGCAAGAGCTGGCTCTTGCACGGCACGCCCCTGACGAGCGGCGGGCTCGTTCTGACGATGCTGGACCTCACCGACCACGAGGCGGCGCTGCGCGAGTCCGAGCGGCTGATCCGGCTGGCGGAGATCGGCCAGATGACCGCCGCGGTCGCGCACGAGATACGAAACCCGCTGACAGGGATCCGCAGCGCCGCACAGGTCGTGCGCGACGACCCCTCCGTCGCCGCCGAGTTCCTCGCGGTGATTGACGAGGAGGTCGTAAAGCTCAGCAACCTCTGTGACGAGTTCCTGGCGTTCGCCAGGCCGCTCGAACTCGAGCTGCTCCCCTGCGACCTCGGCGCAATCGTCGCCGACGTGTGCGAGCGGCAAAGGCCGGAATTCGACGCCGATGGCGTCGAATTGACCTTGCAAGTCGCCACCGGCATGCCGACAATTAACTTGGACGCGCGGCGCGTGGGGCAGGTCGTCATAAACCTGCTCCGGAACGCCCGGCAGGCGTGTTCGCGCGGTTCGAAGGTGCAAGTCAGGGTCGAGAGCGGGTGGTTCTCGGTCGCGGACTACGGGCACGGAATGGCCCCGGACCTGCTCGAGCGGCTGTTCTCGCCGTTCTTCACGACGAAGCCGGACGGGACCGGCCTCGGCCTGAGCAACGTCCGCCGGATCTTGGACGGGCACGGAGCCAAGGTCAGCGTCGAGTCGGAGCTTGGAAAGGGAAGCCGGTTTACAGTGCAGTTCGATAGGAGCAGAGCTTGAGCGAGAAGAAACGAGTCCTTGTCGTAGACGACGAAACCAACATCAGGCGGATCCTGCAGGCTGCGCTCGACAAGGCTGGATACCACACGCTCGTCGCCGAGAACGGCGACGTCGCGCTGACCACCCTAAAGTCCGAGGCCGTGGACTGCGTGCTCACCGACGTCACGATGCCGGGCATTGACGGATACGAGCTGCAGCGCGCTGTGCGCGGTACGTGGCCAAAGACGCCGGTCGTCATCATGACCGCGTACGGCACGATCCCGCAGGCCGTGCAAGCGATCCGCGACGGGGCGTTCGAGTACATCACCAAGCCGTTCGACCTCGACACCGTGAAGAAGGTGATCAAGGCCGCGATCAAGTCGTCCGACCAGGCGCCGACGAGCAAGCCCGCCGGCACGCCATCAAAGTCGTTCATCGCCGAGTCTCCCGCGATGAAGGAGGTCATTCAGACGGTCTCTAAGGTCGCAGACTCGCGCGCGACGATCCTCATCACGGGCGAGAGCGGCACTGGCAAAGAGGTCGTCGCTCGCCTCCTGCACGACCTGTCTTCGCGCGCTGGCGCGCCCTACGTCGCCCTTAGCTGTGCCGCGCTGCCAGAGTCGCTGCTCGAGAGCGAGCTGTTCGGATACGTCAAGGGGGCTTTCACCGGAGCGGACGGCGACAAGCCGGGCCGCTTTGAAACCGCGGGAGGCGGCACTCTCTTCCTCGACGAGATCGGCGACGTACCTCCGGCGACGCAGGTCAAGCTGTTGCGCGTGCTGCAAGAGCGCGAGATCGAGCGGCTCGGGTCCGTCAAGACGACGCCGATAGATGTGCGCCTCGTCACCGCTACGAACCGCGACCTCGGCGAAGCGGTGGAGGACGGGTCGTTCCGGCTCGACCTCCTCTACAGGCTCCAGGTCGTCGAGATCCACCTTCCGCCCCTTCGCTCGCGGAAGGAAGACGTCATGCCGCTGGCCGAGCACTTCCTCGCCAAGTACGCGGCAGAGAACGGCCGCAAGCTCCGCAGGGTCTCCGACACCGCCCTCACAGCCCTTTTGGCCTATGCGTGGCCAGGAAACGTCCGCGAGCTTGAAAACACCATGGAACGCGCCGTCGTTCTAGCTGGCCGTGAGGACGAAGTCCTGAACCCCGACCACCTTCCCCGGCACGTCAAAGACGCCGCTTAGGCTCAAATCATCGAACCGTTCGGGCCCGGAGTGTGTCTAACACTGTGGGGACGGCGCTGTTCGGTTTGTAGGGAAGGGGCGAAGACAGCCCTCCACCAACCCCGGTTGACGACACTCAACTGGTGAAACCGATACGGGCCGCACGAAACCAACAACTCTGGAACAAGGTCAGCCGAACCAGGGTTAGACTAAATAGGAAAGAAAAGTCTAGATTGCAAGCAAGAATGCGAGGTAGCGATATGACGATCACGTTGCAAGACCAAGCCAGGTTCAACTCACAGATGCGTCGAACCTACAAGAAGGTCTTCAATTTGGCGTACCGGCTGTCGGGCAACCGCAGCGACGCCGAGGACCTGACGCAAGAGGCCTTCTATCGGGCCTATCGCGGCTTCGAGGCCTATGAGGGCGACAAGCCGTTCGAGAACTGGATTTTCCGGATCGTGACCCGGCTTTTCCTCGATCTGAACAGGAGCCGGCGACGGCGCGTGAAGGTCGTGAGCTTCGATGCCCCGATCCGGCCGGACGGGTCCGACGACACGGTCAGTTTTGAGACTTCGGACGGGCGTCCGAACCCGGAGGACGTCCTCATGCAGGACACCGTCTCGGAGGAGATGGCGGTCTCTCTGAGCCAGCTCAGCGAAGAGCAGCGCAGGCTCGTGTGGCTGGCCGACGTGCAGGGCGTCTCTTACAACGAGATCGCTACGATCTTCAACGCTCCCGTCGGCACGATCCGGTCGCGGTTGCACCGCGCCCACAAACAGCTTCGGGCGTGCCTAGAACAGGTCAAGCCCGAAGGCAGTCGGCTCTGTCCCTCCTGAGAGCCGTACTGTCCCACCTACCCGGCAAGAAGGCCCTGGCGTAAGCCGGGGCCTTAAAATCTTGTCCGCACGTGCAACCGTCGGGGGTGTGGATACGGTAGAACCTGCGCCACCTCCCGTGTGGAGAGGAACCCAATGATCGCAACACTCACCCTCATGGCCGCAGCGGCGCAGCTCCAAGCGGCCGACACCACGACTTTCGCCCACAAATTCGTCAAGGACGAGAAGACCGTCTACACAGTTGACCTTTCGGGCAACGACGAAGGCTCCGACATGAAGGTCTTCTCCGAGTTCGAGCTCACGACCAAGGAGACGACGAAAGAGGGCACGACTCCATGCACGATCTTGGTCAAGAGCGCGAACGCGAACTTCGGGGGCCAGGAGATCCCGATGACCGACGTCACCGAGCTGAGCTTCTCGCTCGACAAGCACGGTGTGCCGACGGAGATCGTGATGGGTGGTCTCGAGAGCATCTATTACATCGTGTTCGTCACGCGGTACCTCCCGAACAAGGCGCTCAAACAGGGCGAGACGTTCAAGGCCGACGTGAAGATGGGGGGCTCGACCTACAAGGCCGATGGCACCTTCACAGGCACCGAAGAGCTCGAAGGCAAGAAGTACTCGGTCATTTCGTCGAAGGGCGAGTTCGTGCCTGAAGGGGACACGCCTGGGACGATCGAGACCAAGAGCTACTTCGACGCTGCGACCGGAAAGGTCGTCCGCACCGACGCCGTGATCGGCACGCCGGGCGGCGACTTCAAGCTCGTCTTCAAGGTCAAGAAGTAGGCGGCGGTCAGACCGTTCCCTTAACGAACTCGCTAAGGAGCCTCACTCCAAAGCCCGGCGGGCCCCCCACGCGCGGGCCCGAGTCGCGCTCGACGGTCGCGTGGCCGGCCATGTCAATGTGCGCCCACGGCGTGCCTTTCGTGACGAAGTACTCGAGGAACGTCGCGCCCTGGACGGGGTGCGCCAGCCCAGACATGTTCGAGTTGACAATGTCCGCGACCTGCGACTGCATCATGTCCCGGTACCGCGCGTGCAGCGGCAGCCGCCAGAGCATCTCGTCGGTGGCGTTGCCGGACATGACGAGCGACTCGCACAGCCCCTCGTCGTTCGCGAAGAGTCCTGCGTAGACCGTGCCGAGCGCGCGGACGACCCCGCCCGTCAACGTCGCGATGTCCACGATGCAACGCGCCTTCTCGACCTCGCACGCCCAGCAGAGCCCGTCGGCTAGGACGAGCCGGCCTTCCGCGTCCGTGTTCGTGACCTCGACCGTCACGCCGTTGCGGAACGTGATCACGTCGTCGGGGCGGTACGCCTCGTCGCTGACGCAGTTCTCGGCCGAGACGAGCAGCCCCACGACGCGCACATCGGGCCTGTGCACCTTGGCGATCGCGAGCATCGCGCCGAGCACGGCGCAACCGCCGGCCTTGTCGGCCTTCATGCCGCGCATCCCGTTGCGGTCCTTCAGGCTTAGTCCGCCGGTGTCGTAGGTGACCGTCTTGCCGAGGAGGACGACGGGCCGGTCCTTCTCGCGCCCTTTGGGGCAGTACTCGAGCCGAATGAGGCACGGCGGGTGCTCGCTGGCCTTGCCGACGTTGATCAGTCCGGCCATGCGCTCGTCTTCCAGCTTCTTGCCCTTCATCACGGTGAGCTTGAGTCCGGCTGCCGCTGCGACATCCTTCGCGCGCGCGGCCATTTCGTCCGGCGTCGCGACGTTCGGCGGCGTCTGGACGAGCGAGCGCGCGAGGTTCGTGCACTCGGCGATCTTCAGGCCTCGCCTTATGGCCGTCTGGACCGCCTTGTCCGCGCTCTCGAGCGTGATCGCGACCGCCGCGCGCGGACGCCTCGCTTTGCCGCGGTACAGCACGGGGTCCCAGGCGAGCAGGCCGAGGGCCTCGCCGACCATCGTCGCTTCTGTCGGATGCAGCGCGGCACCGCCGAGCTTGAGCCTCTCCAGCCCCAACTGCGAAGCGAACCGACCGAGGGTCGCGGCGGCGCTGCGCCAGTCGCAGTAAGAGCCGGCGCCGACGCCGACGACGATCGCTTGCCCCCCTGAGCCGAAGCTCTCTGCGATCTGCCCGGCCTCGAACTTGAAGCCTGGACGCTTTGCGGCAGCCCTGACCGCTGGCTCGGACTTTGTCGGCAGCCGGCCGCTCGAGAATACGACGCTGACCGATCGCCTGGTCGGGCCGGATACGCGCACGGAGGAGAACATGTGAGTCAGTCTGGCAGATCGGGCTAGTCGCGCCAGGCGATGTCGCCGTTCTCGACCGACCAGTCGTTGCCGAAGTATCCCGCCGCGCGCACGGCCTTTGAGCCGATCGAGTGGATACGCGAATCGTATACGAAGAGATCCGGGTAGTGCACGCCGCTCACGAAGTACGGCATGAGGTCGGTGCCGCGCATTCCGACGATGCCCGTGCCTCCTACGATGGCGACGAGGCGTTGAGGAACGCTCGCGCTCTCGCCCCATGCGGGCACGACCATGAGTACCGAGAGGTCGGTCCCGGTCAGTTTCCGGTCCTGAGCCTGGAAGGTCGAGCTACCGACCCGAACCTCAGACCGCGAAAGCATGTCGCGGACAATCGAGTTCGTTGACTCGTTGCCATAAGCGACGATGTTCGTCGTCACCATCCGCCCGCGAGGGCCGTTGGTGACGTTCACCATACCAAAGTCGCGGTCGGACATGATCGTCGCCGTCCCGTTGCCGCGGTACCACCACGTCTCGGCGTCGTACCGCGCCTTGGCGTACGACCATGCGTTCTCTTCCGGCGTCCCCGTCGTGCCGTACACCAGCACAAAGCGGTTGTTGAACGCGCTCTTGAACGGGCCGCCGCGCTCTGGCGACTTGTGAGCGCGGGGCAGCGCCCCAACGGCGTGCCAACCGCCCGCCGACTTTTCTAGCCAGACTCGTCCGTCGGTCGGCCCGACCGCCTTGATCTCAGTCCCATTGATGGAGACGTCAATCGGGTCTGTCGCGGACATTGGCGAGGAACCGATGTCTAGGACCAAGAAAGCGACGTTCGTCGTTTGAACCTCTACGCGCTGTGTGCCGATGGGATTGACGGCGACCACCGAGGAGGGCACGAGCGGAGTCTCTTGCTGGGCGATCGTCACCCAGTGAGAAGTCGCCGAAACCTGTGGGCAGACAGACGTGAACTCCACACGCCGGACCTCGTTCGACAGGCGGCGGCGGCGCTTGTCGAAGAACTCGAACATCGGCCCGTAGTCCACGCAGTCCGCGCCCGGCTCCGGGGTGTTGTCGTACCAGTGACCGCCGCCGGGCTCCTCGTGCCAGTCCAGGTCGCGGTGGAACGTTGAGAGCGACGTGCGCATCTGCCGCGCGAGATTGACCGACACCGTCTGGTCCGCGTCGCCGTGCAGCACGAACACCCCGTGCTGCAGAAAGTTCCGTTGCAGCTTCATCACGTCGCTCACGTTCGCCGCTCGCAACAGCATCGCCTCGATCGGGTCCGGGTCTGCGTAGCGCACCGCGCCGCCATAGGACCAGAACGTCGGCCACCCCGCTGCGGGGCCGATCGCGCCCCACTGGTCGGGGTGCGTCGCGCCGAGGTACCACGCGCCGTGCCCGCCCATCGAGTGGCCGGTCAGATAGATCCGGTCCTCGCGCGGCATGTAGCGCCGCTTCGCGTCCGCGAGCGCCTCCATCGCGTCAATGCGCCCCCAGTCCTCCCAGTCGAACCCGTACGGGCGCCGGTTCGTCGGCGCGACGATCCATGCCCACGACTTCGCGCCGTAAGCCGCCGCCTGTCCCGTGGCCTCGACGCCTGCGCCGTGCACGGTGAGCACCAGCGCGTCTGCGGTCGCGATGTTCTTTTCGAACGGCGGACGCACCGCGTAGTACTGGACGCTCCCGTCCACCCCGCTCACAAAAGTGCGCTTGTGGTTATCGCTCAGAGGTCTGACGTCGAGCTCGATCGTCATCTCAGAGACCGAGGGCTGTCTGTCAATCGGGTGGACGATCCGCACCGAGAGCCGCGCCTTGCCGAGCGAGAGCGATGCCGGAACGATGAAATGAATGGGAACTTTGACGGAGATCAAAGGCTCCATAACACCAAGCGTCGTGTCTACGTGCTCGCCGTCACCGAGCTGCGCCACGATCCGCGCGCCGGAGACCCCGCTCGTTGTCGGGTTAGTGACGATGACCGATCCCCACAGCTCCCCGGCTTCGCCGACTATCACGTCCGGCATCGTCGAGTCCCTCGCCTCGATGAACAACCGGTCGCTCTCCGGCGCGACGAGCTTAGCGCGCAACGAACCGCGCCCGACGTTGAACAAGAACGAGTTCTCTCCCTTCTTCAACAGCACCGCGTGCCGCACGAACCCGAACGAATACGGGTCGCCGCCCCGCGGCTCGCCGTTCACGTACACGTACGAGTGCCCCGCGGCCTCAAGCATCATCACCCGCTCGACCTCCGACCGCACAGACGCGAACGCGAACCCGCCGCGGAACGCCCGGCTCTGGATCGCCCCGTCGGCCCCCGCCGTCGCCTTCGTCCAGGTCCTCTCGGCCAGTACGCCCCCCTCGACCGGCGGCACGAACGGGCCCCGGACCAGGCGGTCAACCAGGGCGTTTGTGGCGATCGGGACGCGGCCCCCCGACCCCACCGGGCCCAGGGTCAAGACCTCCCGGATCTCGACCGTCGCGGCCTGCGGCGGGCTAATTAATGCGAAAAGTAAGAGGGCGGAGGCGGCCATGGCCGAACAGGTCATACCCCGGGCGGCGTAGTCAATGGGAGAACGGGGACATTTCTAGCCCGTTTCAGGTTGAATTCGTAGGGTTCCGCGCCCCTTGAGGTGATGTAGACTGCCGACTCTTTCCATGGACCAGTCCTCACGCCTCCTCGACGCCGTCCACCTGGCGACGCGCAGGCTCGCGAGCCAGGACGACATTGACGTCGTGCTCCAGGAAGTCCTGCAGATCTGCGTCGAGGCGGTCGGTGCCAGCGGCGGGACCATCTACATCCACGATCCGTCCACTCGCACGCTCCTGTTCCGCTACGTCCTCCCCGAGGAGGTCGCCGACGAGATCAAGATGACGGAGATCGCCGACGACCTCGGTGTCGCTGGCAAGGTGTTCCAGTCGGGAAGGCCGGAAATCGGGCAAGGAATGCGCAGCAGCCCGGCCAGCAAGGAGATCGAACAGCGCACGGGCGTCGTTGTCAAGAGCATGATCACGCTGCCCCTGAAGATCGCGGACCTGCCCCCGGTCGGCGTCGTCCAGATCGTGAACAAGCTGGAGGGCACGTTCTCCGAGCAGGACCTCATGGTCCTCGACACCGTCTCCGACGTGAGCACCCTCGCTATCTTGCACAGCCGATTTATGGAGGAGAGCGCGCAGGTCGCTTCATTGCAGGGAATGGGTCGGGTGGCGCACGACCTCGCGAACAAGGCGGGCGTGCTCATGACGTTCCTCCCGGAGCTCGAGCAGAACATCGAGGGACTGAGAAAGGCGCTGAAGGAGGCGAACATCCAAGGCGAAGCGTGCGACTATCTGGTGCGCCTCGAAGCAAGCTACAGCGACGTGTGGTTCCCGTACACCGAGCGCGTGTACCGTTTTGCGCGGTTGATCAGCGACCTCGCCGCCGGCAAGCAGCTCGAGCCGAAGAAAAAGCTGCAGTCGTTCGCACACGTCGTCAAACAAGGGGTGCAGTTTCTTGAGTCGCAGGCGAGGAAGTCGCACGTCGGCATCGAGTTCGACCTTCAGGAAGACGCGCCGCCGTTCGAGTTCGACGACCTCTACATCGTGCGGATCGCAGAAAACCTGGTGGGCAACGCGGTCAAGGCGGCCGCGGAGATGATCCCGGACGAGTGGCTCGTGCAGCACAAGGGCGACCTCGACCAGAACTTTGCAAACGTAGTCGTCCGGACCCGTTACCAGGACGGCAACCACGTCTTGGAGGTCAGCGACAAGGGCCCTGGAATGTCGCCCGGCACGATCCGGCGCATCCTCTCGGGCCGTGCACGGTCCCAGTGGGGGCGCGCCTCCGGCAGCGGCCTTGGCACAAGGGTCGTGCTCGACTTGGCTGCGACGCACGGCGCAAAGGTCTCTATCGAGAGCCGGTTGGGCGAGGGCTCGACGTTCCGAGTCTCGTTCCCAGAAGAGTCAGACTAGCTCGAGCGCGTCCACGCGCACGACGATCGCCGTCGTGTTGTCGCTCCCACCGCCGACCAGCGCCTTTGCGACGAGCGACCACGCGGCCTCGGCCGGCCCCAGCTTCTGCAGGACGCCCTCGATCTCTTCGTTGCTCACGTGGTTGGTGAGGCCGTCCGAGCAGAGAAGATAGGTGTCGCCCTCTCGCACGTCCTCGACGAAGACGTCTGTCTGTACGTCCGCCTCTGTACCGATGGCTCGCGTGAGCACGTGGCGGTACTGGTGGGCCTCCGCCAGTTCGCGCGACATCGTTCCCATCGCGACGGTCTCCTCGACCCACGTGTGGTCCACGGTCAACTGTGCCAGTGCGCCGTCGCGAAGTCGGTAGACGCGCGAATCGCCGACCTGGGTGACGACCGCCTTGTCCTGCAGGATGAAGAGCGCGCTCAAAGTCGTGCCCATCCCGCGTCGGCTCGGCACCGCGCGCGCGACGTCGAGCACGAAGCGGTTCGCCGCGCTCGCGGCCGACCGGGCGGCCTCCGCCGGGTCTTCGGCCGGGTGGTTGCGGTACACGTCAATGAACGTCTTGCACGCGAGCTCGCTGGCGATCTGGCCGGCCTCGTGCCCGCCCATTCCGTCGCACACGACGAACACCATCCCGCGCCACGCGAGGTCGTCGTCGCCCGTCGGTACGAAGAACTCGTACTTGTCCTCGTTGTTCTCGCGCACGCGGCCGAGGTCGGTCTTGGCGCCGACGCTGACCCTGGGGCGCACGCGCAACCGCGCGCGTGGCGCGATCTCTTGGACTGCGTACTCTGCCGTCGTCTCTTCCATCACGCTTCCTTGAACCTGACGCGGATCGTCCTCTCGCCTAGCTTGATGACGTCCTCCTTTTGGAGCTGCGTGCGTTGTTCCGCGGTGATCTTCGCGTCGTTGAGCACGGTCCCGTTCGTGCTGCCGGTGTCCGTGAGATAGACGCCCGTTTCGTCCACCTCGAAGACGCCGTGCTTGCCGCTGACGTACGGGTCGCTGACGACGACGTCGTTGTCCGTCCTGCGGCCGAACGTGTAGCGCCCTGGGCTGAGCGCGACCTCTTCGCCCTCGTCGAGCACCAGCCACGCCACCGCGGTATGGACCGTCGGCGGGATCGCGATCGCCGCCGTCCGCCCGCTCAGCGCCTGCTGCGTCTTGTTCGTCTCGCCAGGAGAGCTGAACGTCATCTCATATCCGCCGAACGAGACGACGTCGCCGGGACTGATCGCGCGCGTCTCGCCCTGCAATAGCGTTTCGTCGCCGACCTTCGTGCCGTTCGTGCTGCCGAGGTCTTGCACTGTCGCGTCGAACCCGTTGAGGGCGACCTCCGCGTGCCTTCGGCTGACGCGAGTGTCCTCGATCGCCACGTCGCCCTGTCTTCCGACGACGTTCGGCCCTGGCCGCAGTTGGTGTTCGCGCCCGCTCTGGTCAACGAGGCAGGGAAGCTGCACCGCCGGCGCGCCGAACGCGTCGCCGTCGAGCGCCTTCTCGAAGATCAGTCCGCAGTCGTTGCAGAACATGATCCCAGGAGGGTTGAAGCTCTTGCAGACCGGGCACTGGACCGGTTTGATCGTGACGGTCGTGTTGATCGAGGGCGCGGCGCCCATCACCGTCTTGTTGGGGTCGGCCGTCGGCGCTCCCCCTAGCATCTGAGTCTTGTTTTGATCGGACATCGCTCTCGCCTCTATTGTGGACGATTTTCCGGCGCGCGTCGCCTCAAACCACGACCTCGGCTCTGACGACGCCTGCTCGCTCGTGCATCGCGGTCAGACGGTACGTCCCCGGCCCTCTCACGACCCACTCGAAAACCGCCTGGTCGTCGGTGGCGTCCATGTGCCACCCGAAGCCTGAGACCGGGACGTGGCACCAGCCATTGAGCTGGCCCGCTTCCTCGCGCAACTGCCCCGCCACCAACCACGAGGAGTCTGCCGATCCCACCCTCTCGATCTCTCCGACGACCCCTCGGCAGAGCTTTTTCTGCTCGGCGATCTTGCTCACGTTGGTCGGCAGCCAGCCCGTGTTCTGGATCACGAACCGAATCCTAACAGCGTCCCCGGCGTTCTCGGTGTGTACATCTTTGAGCTTCAGACATGGACATACGCTTGCGAGCCAGATCGCCCACTCGGCCAAAGGCGTGACCTCCTTCTCCAAGAACATCGGTGGCGGGTTTCGGAACGCGTAGTGCGGGTCCCAACCGCCGATCTCGACCTCGCCGAGCTGTGAGTGCGAATAGGGCCGCCAGTCCTCGTGCCCTCTTCCGCCGAGGTCCTTGTCGCTCCAGGCGAGCAGCTTGATGTCGTCTTCGTGCGGGTGGTCGCGGAACCAATCAATGTACTTGTAGTCGGTGATGCCCGCCTGCCGCTGAGGAGACCAGATCTCGACCGTCCACGCGTGCACGCCCCGGTGCTCGTACATCCAATCGTCGAACACCCCAGTGATCACTTGCTTCGGGTGGTACTTGAAGTCGTGGAACACAGAGATGCACGGGTAGCCCGTCATGTCGGTGCCGTGCTGTCCCATCTCCTTGAGCAGCCACACGTCTTCCGGCGGCAGCTCGTCTTCTGCGTGCCGGCCCGGCGGCCGGAGGATCACGCCGCTGAACGTGTGGTAGGTCACCGCGCCGCAGATGTTGGGGCGCTTCGCGATCGCGTCCACGATCGCGCGGACCTCCGGCTCGCTCGCCGGATATGGCCCCGCGCCCTTCTGGTCGGACTCGTGCCGCCATGCAGAAGGGAAGTTTCGGTTGAGATCGAGTCCCTCTTTGATCTTTCGCGCGCGCATCGTGACGCCGTCGAAGTTGTGGAACTCGCCCTCGGGCATCAGACGAAAGTACACGCCGCCCGCCTCGCCCGGCGAGCGCTTCTTCATCAGCCGCGGTTCTTCTTCGCTGACCTTCCACGGCCCGTTCGGGTCCTTCACGCGCATCGAGAGGACGCGCCCGTCGCCGTCCATGTCCTTGCGCTCGAGGCCGTAAGGGTCCTCTTCGTCGAACGGATACGGGCGCGTCGAAGAGCGGACGATGCGCGGCACGTCCTCGAGCGCCCACTCCGCGCCGTCGGGGTTGAACCTCGGCACGAGATAGAACGCGCGGTCCTTCAGCAGGATGGGCCGCTGTTCACAGAGCAGGGACAGGATCTTGAGCACGGCGGTGCTCGCGCTCACTTCGCTCGCGTGGATGTTCCCGTCGGCCCAGAACGCGGGCTTGTCCGAGGCGGGCCCGGTGGCGGCGTCCGTCACAGTCATCAGCCAGATGTCGCGCCCTTCGTGGGACTTTCCGATGCTCTCCATCGCGACCAGCCCAGGGTTCTCAGACTCAAAGGCCCGCAGGATCGTCGTCAGCTCGTCGTAGCGGTAATAGCGGTCGAACTGCACGCTGGGCATAGGGCGGCAGGTTACCTTTGGGGAACCGACGGCGGGCCGGGTGACATAATCTGGACATGATGCGCGCACGCACCTTGCTTTTCGCCGGCTTTGCCGCCCTCATCGGTATCGGCCTCATCGGCTGCGACCCGGAAAAGATGGCCGGTGAGGAGCCGGTGAAGAAGACCAACACCACGAAGTCTACGCCGCCGCCTGAGCCGTACGACGTTTCCAAGCTCAAGACCGCGCCGGCAGACGGCGACACGGTCGGCGTCTTCGAGACAAGCTTGGGCCGCATCGTCTTCATGTTCTATCCCGAGATCGCGCCAGCGCACGTCGAGCGCTTCAAGAAGCTCATCAGCGAGGGCTTCTACGACGGGACGCGGTTCCATCGCTGCATGCCGGGGTTCATGATCCAGGGAGGCGACCCGAACAGCAGGGACATGTCGAAGTCTGCCGCGTGGGGCTCTGGAGGATACGTCGTGGACGGAGTCGAGCAGAACATCCAGGCTGAGTTCAACCTGCTGCCCCACACGAAGGGCGTCATGAGCACCGCGCGCTCTGGCCATCCGGACTCGGCATCGAGCCAGTTCTTCATCGTGCACGACACTGCCCTGAGCCTCGACATGACCTACACCGCCTGGGGCCGCGTCGTCGAGGGGCTCGACGTCGTGGACAAAATCGTTGCGACTGGTCCGACCGACCAGGCGCTGAACGGTGCCGTTCCGCCGTCCAAGGCCGTCGTCCTCAAGAAGGCGACGCTCGATACCTGGCCACTGAAGTAGCGCGCGCCCTTCCGGGCCTAAGCATGGTTCGGGCATAATGTCCGAACCATGCTGTCCGTCGCCCTCTCAGTCATCGTCGTGTCCGCGAGCCTCCTCTTCGTCATGCAGGACGCAAAGGACCTGCCGAAGACGCCGCAAGACGGCGATGAGGTCGCGGTGATCGAGACTGGCGAGGGCCAGATCGTCCTTATGTTTTATCCGGGCAAGGCGCCCCGCCACGTCGAGAACTTCAAGACGCTCTCCCGGCGCGGATTCTACGACGGGACCCGGTTCCACCGTACGATCAATGGGTTCATGATCCAGGGCGGCGACCCCAACAGCAAGGATCTGAGCAAGGCGCAGTCTTGGGGCACCGGCGGAAACGAGATCGAGGGCAGCGAGATCAACCTTCCGGCAGAGTTCAACGACATTCCCCACGACGCCGGCGTCCTTAGCATGGCCCGCAGCCAGGACCCCGACAGCGCGAGCAGCCAGTTCTTCATCATGCACAAGGCATCGCCGCACCTCGACGGCCAGTACAGCGCGTTCGGGCGGGTCGTCAAGGGCCAGGACGTCGTGGACAAGATCGCGACCAAGCCCTCGGGCCGCAACGGCGAGATCCAGCCCGGGGACGCGGTGGTCGTGACCTCCGTAAAGATAGAGACCTGGCCGCTCAAGGCCTGAATCCTCCACTTTTTTGAACCTAAAAACGGCGAAAAGACGGCGAAAAACGGGCCTGCGCCGTCGGGTCTTGGAACCTCGCACTTTTTGAACCTGTAAATGGTCAAAAAATGGCCAAAAATGGTCGCCTGGGCTTTTTGCGTTTGGGAGTGAACCCCCCGGCTTTCGCGTTACACTAACTGTTCGAGGAGGCTGAGATGAATAAAACCCACTTGGCAGGCGTGCTCGCCGCCAGTTTCGTCGCTTTTGCCGCAATCGGTTGCTCGAGCAGTGTGACCGTTGGGAACCCGGACGACCCCACGGTCCATGCCAGCTTCCGCGGTGCGACCGTTCCTGACTTTGAAGACCTTTCGCTCGGCGACGCCATCCAGGAGGGAAGCCTCGTGCTCATCCCAGTCTCCAGCAAGCCGCAGGACTCGCACGGAGAGATCGGCGAATACGCCACCCTGGCCGAGGCGGTGAAGAACGGCTGGATCGAGATCGAAGAGGTCAGCGAGTACGCCGAAGTGGACACGCTCAGAGTCCATTACACCGGACCGAAGCCTCTGATCCTGATGGCAGGCGAGCTGCTGCTCGGCGGCAAACAGGACCGGGTCGTCGCGAAGGACGTCGTGATCGCGCCGAACGAGACGGCCGAGGTCGCCGTTTTCTGCGTCGAGCCGGGACGCTGGAGCGGAAGCTCGATGCACTTTACGCCGCAGGACGGCCAGGTTCCCTTGAGCGTCAAGCGCGAAGCGATGCTCGGTGAGCAGGAGAGCGTGTGGGCGAGCGTCGGCGAGTACAACGCCGAGTCCGCTCCGAACGCTGGCGGCTCGAGCCTAAAGTACGGCTATAGCGAGAGCAAGGATTCGGATGAGTATCAGGCCTCGCTTGAAAAGCTCATGGGGGTGCTAAGCAAGGAGAAGGACCTCGTGGGCGTCGTGATCGTCATCGGCGGGAAGATCCACTCGTTCGAGTACTTCGGCTCGCCGAAGCTGTTCGAGTCCGCGTCCGAGTCCATCGTCCGCGGTGCGCTCGCATCGTCGGTCCTGGTCGCCGTCAAGGGCGACCTGCCGAAGACCGACTCGATCACCGACTTCGTGTCCAGTTCGCTGAACAGCCTGAAGAACGCCAGGGCCTCGGACCAGAACGGGGGCTTTGCCCGAACGGTGAGCGAGGACTTGTCCGTGAGCGGCGGGGCGCTCGCCGACCCGGAGGGCGGCGACTTGCTCCACGGCTCGTTCTTCAACAACGAAAGGAAGTAGGACCATTGAACTCCATTAGGGGGAGAGGACACCCAAGGTAGGTGATGCATATGAAGACACTCTCAGCGGCGATCCTTATCGCCCTACTTTTCGTCATTGCAGGTTGTCCGAAGGAAGAGCCGGCGCCGACAGGCGATCCGGAGACTGTGGGCTCAGTCACGCTCACGCCCCCGGACAAGGAAGTCATAACGCCGGACGACTCGGCGGTGGATCCCGCCAAGACCGAGGAGCCCACGGCGGACGGAGGCGCAGCGAAGGAAGGAAGCTAACGTTCGCCTGAGCGTCTCAGCACGTGTCCCACGCTCGGCCATAATCTCCCCATGCAGGAGCGGCCGAGCTGGGACACTTACTTCATGCAGATCGCGCACCTCGTGTCCACCCGCTCGACGTGCCCGAGGCGCTCAGTCGGCGCGATCGTCGTCAAGGACAAGCACATCGTCGCCACGGGCTACAACGGCGCCCCCTCAGGGCTCGCGCACTGCCCGCCGGACGGCGACAAGACCGAGTGGCCCCGCGGGTGCCTGATCGCCGGGCACTGCTCGCGCAGCCTCCACGCCGAGCAGAACTGCCTCCTGCAGGCGGCAAAGATCGGGCTCGCGTGCAGGGGAGCGACGATCTACGTCACCTGCCAGCCCTGCAACACCTGCGCGAAAATGATCATCAACGCGGGCATCTCCAGGGTCGTCTATGAAGGCGACTATCCCGATGATTTCTCACTGGAGCTCTTCAGGGAATCCCGTATGGACGTCTTTCGATACAAGGACGGCGTCCTAGAGGCCGTGGAGTCGCAGTTTGAACGTGCTTGAAGCAGGACTCTTGCTCGCCGCGTCCCCGGGCGTATTCCTCGAGGGGTTCCGGTTCCCGTTGCTCGTCGCCGTAGTGGCGGCTGTGGTGAGTTGGGGGCTGACGCCGCTGGTGCGCCGGCTGGCGATTGCCAAGGGCGCCGTGGACGACCCGAAGCAGGACGACCGGCGGGTCCACACTGAGCCGACGCCGAGGTGGGGAGGGATGGCGATCTACGGCGGCATCCTCGTCTCGCTCCTGGCCGTCCTACCGTTCGCCTATCCCAACAGGCCGTTCCCGAACTACCTGATCGCCGTGCTGGCGTGCGGCCTGTTGCTCGTCCTCATCGGGGCGTACGACGACGTCAGGCCGATGAAGGCTCGGTGGCAGTTCTTGTACCTGCTCGTTATCGGCGTCGCGGTGCAGTACTTGTTCGATCCGATGGGTCGCGTGCAAGTGCCTGGCATGGACTACCCTCCGTTCGACTCCGACCTGACGTGGATTGACTTCGGCTGGCTGGCGGTGCCGATCACGGCGATCTACATCTTCGTCGTCACCAAGACGATGGACACGATTGACGGGATAGACGGTCTCGCCGCCGGGGTCGCGAGCATCGCGGGGGTGACGCTCTCGATCATCGCGACGTATGAAGGGCAGCCCCGGGTCGCGCTGGTCGCAGCGGCGATCGCGGGAGCTTGCGTCGGGTTCCTCAGGCACAACTACAACCCGGCGAAGATATTCATGGGCACTGGCGGCGCACAGCTGCTCGGGTTCCTGCTCGCTGCGCTCTCGATCGTCGGCGCGTTCAAGACAGCCGCCGCACTTGCGCTGTTCATTCCGATCCTCGTGTTCGGCGTGCCGATCTTCGATGCGATCTTCGTCGTCGTGCGCCGCCTAGTGAGCCGTCAGCCGGTCACGCAGGCGGACAAGCGGCACCTGCACCACACGCTCTTGAAGAAGGGTTACTCGCAGCGACAGACGGTGTGGATCCTCTACACGATCGCCGCCGCGCTCTCGCTCGTGTTGCTCGTGCTCGTGAGGGCGTATGGATAGGCCGGTCGCGCTGTTCGTCGTCGGGACGCGCCCGGACGCGATCAAGACCGCGCCCGTCGTGCTGGAGTTCCGCCGACACACTGAAGTCGAGACCGTGCTGGTCTCGACGGGGCAGCACAGGGAGATGCTCGCGCAGGCGCTCGACGCGTTCGGGCTCGTGCCAGACATGGACCTCGACGTCATGCGGCACGGCCAGACGCTCGCCTCGCTCACGGGGCGCGTGATGGAAGGGCTGGACCGCCACATGGCCGAGCGGTCGCCGACGGTCGTGCTCGCACAGGGAGACACGACCAGTACGTTTCTCGCCGGCCTCGCCTCCTTTTATCGTCAGGTCCCGTTCGCGCACATCGAGGCCGGGCTGCGGACTGACACGGTCTGGAACCCGTTTCCCGAAGAGTTCAACAGGCGGGCCGTTTCGCTCTTCGCAGGGCTGCACTTTCCGCCGACCCGCTGGGCAGCTGAGAACCTCTTGCGGGAAGGTGCAAGACCTGAGGACGTCTTCGTGACCGGCAACACCGGGATTGACGCAGTCCACTTCGTCGCCGGCAAGCACCACAAGGAGTGGTTCCCCGACCACAAGGGCCGCGTCGTGCTCCTGACCACGCACAGGCGCGAGAACTGGGGGGAGCCGCAGAGGCAGATCGCAGAAGCCGCTGCGAGAGTCGTCGAGCGGTTCCCAGACGTCCTGCTCGTAGTGCCGATGCACCGAAACCCGGACGTGCGCGAGACGCTGACCGCGGTCCTGGGTGGAAAGGATCGGGTCGAGCTGATCGAGCCGCCCGACTACGCGGACTTCGTCAAGCTCATGCAGAGGGCCTCGCTCATCCTCACCGACTCCGGCGGGGTGCAGGAGGAGGCGCCGTCGTTCGGGGTGCCCGTGCTGGTGTTGCGCGAGACGACCGAGCGGCCAGAGGGCGTCGAGGCCGGCACGGCGAAGCTCGTCGGCACCGGTCTGGACAGGATCGTGGCCGAAAGTTGTACATTGCTTGGCGACCCGTCGGCCCATGAGGCCATGGCAAGGGCCGTGAGCCCCTATGGCGACGGCAAGGCCTCGCAGCGGGTCCGTAGCGTCGTGTTCCGGTTCCTCGGCGTCCCAACTGCAGAGGAGCCGATGTGGACCTGATCCAGGCGATCGTGATCGGGCTCGTGCAGGGCCTGACCGAGTTCCTCCCGATCAGCAGCAGCGGCCACGTCCTGTTGCTCCCCGCGCTCTTTGGCTGGGCGGACCCCGGGGCAGGGTTCACCGCCGTCATCCAGCTCGGCACCGCGCTCGCGGTGCTCATCTATTTTTGGAAGGACCTCGTTGCAGCCGCCAGCGCGTGGTTCCGCTCGCTCTACGACAAAGAAGCGCGGAAGACGCAAGATGCGCGCCTCGGATGGGCGGTGTTCATCGGGACGATCCCAGCGGTCGTGATCGGGCTCGCGCTTGAAGACCAGATAGACACGACGTTCCGATCGCCGCTGCTCGTCGCAGGAATGCTGATCGCCGTCGCAATCGTGATGTGGATCGCAGAGGCCGTCGGCAAGCGCGTGCGCGACCTATCGAGCGTCACGCTCAAGGACGGCCTCATCGTCGGACTGTGGCAGGCGCTCGCGCTCGTGCCGGGATCGAGCCGCAGCGGCAGCACGATCGCCGGCGCGCTCTTCCTCGGCATGGACCGACCGACTGCGGCGCGCTTCTCGTTCCTCCTGAGCATGCCGAGCATCGTCGGTTCCGGCGTGTACAAGCTGATCAAAGAGCGCGAGGATCTGCTTTCAAGCAGCTTGATGCCGACGGTCGTGGCGACGCTCGTCGCGTTCGCGAGCGGATACGCCGCAATCGCCTTCCTCATCGCGTACTTGCAGAAGCGCTCGACTGCCGTGTTCATCGCTTACCGCTTCGCCCTAGGCGCCGTCATCGTCGTGCTCGTGATGAGGGGCATAATCGAGGCTTAGCCGATGTTCCGAAAGAAACAGTCGAACCGAAGACCGGAGTGGATGATCGTCGGGCTGGGAAACCCCGGCCCGGAGTACGACCGCACGCGCCACAACGTGGGCTTCATGGTGATAGACAGGATCGCGGAGCGGCACAAGGTCAAGCTCGCGACGTTCAAGCTCTACGCGCGACACACGACGTGGGAGCACGAGGGCAGGGCCGTGCTGCTGGTCAAACCGATGACGTTCATGAACCGCAGCGGCCAGTCGGTCGCCGCGCTCTCGCGGCAGTACTCCGTCCCGCCCGAGCGGATCCTCGTCGTCGCGGACGACCTCGACCTGCCGACGGGCAGGGCAAAGATGAAGCCCAAGGGCGGGACGGGCGGCCACAACGGGCACAAGTCCATACAGGCCTCGATCGGGAGCGACGCGTACCCCCGGCTCAAGATCGGGATCGGCAAAGAAGGGCAGACCGTGGACCACGTGCTCAGCCGGTTCACCCCCGGCGAGAAGCCGCTGATTGACGCGGCGGTCGAGAAGGCGGCGGTGGCGTGCGAGAAGTTCGTGGCCGAGGGCCTCGACGCCGCGATGAACTTCTGCAACGCCGACTAGGTGAGGGCGGCCTCGGGCTTGCGCTCGACCCACTTGTGCTGCGGCGCCATGATGTGGATCGTGCCTGGGTTCCGGGCCCACACGCACTGTCGGCGGTGCATGTAGACATAGAAGGTCGAGTACCGGTCGTGCGTGTGGTTCCAGTGCGCGACGCCTGGGCACGTGCGCAAGAGGACGTACATTCCAGGGAGGATCTCGACGTCGTCGTTGAAGATGTGGATCGCGTCGGCGACTTCGCCGCCGTCAACCGCGGACTGTGCAGCGACGATGTGTCCTTTCAGGTTGATCTTCATCGAACCCTGGTTCTGAAGGAGCACGAACTCGTTTCCGACGTCGTCGTGCCGTTGCACACCCACTATCCGAATCATGCGCGCCTGGCTAGGATCCCGAGTGTTAGGACGGGGAAGGGGAAGGAAAGGGTGTAAGGAGTGACGGGAGACGGGTGACGGGTGACGGGTCGGGGAAGAGGCAAGAGGAGAAAGGCAATAGGAGGTAGGTCAACGATGGGGGGTACTCAGTACGCAGCTCATTGTTCTTCTCGTTACGCGTCACCCGTCTCCCGTCACTCCCTGTCAAGCGCCGACTCCATGTTCTCCATCGCGCGGTCGAGCACGCGGGCCACGAGAGTCATCTCGTCCGGCAGCACTCCGCGCGTCATCGCTTCGTCGGCCTGCACGACGAGCTCTTTGATCCGCTCCACGATCGCCTTTGACTCCGGCGTCAGGCGGAGCAGCTTGACCCGCTTGTCGCGCGGGAGCGTGGTGCGGGAGAGGAGCCCTTTGTCCAGGTGCGCCTGGACCGATTCGCTGAGCGTCGCGGCCGTAACCCCTAGCCGTCGCGCGACCTCGATCTGCGAGGCCCTGTCGCCGGCGTTCGCGACCGCGGTCAAGAGCTGAAAGGTGGACCAGGATATGCCCAGCTCGCGCAGCTTGGGCTCCATCCATTCGGCCTGGAGCTCGTAGACCGCCGCGATGCGCGTCCCGATCAGGGTCTTCGCCACATCGTCAGGTTACCGAATCTTCGCTAGGCGATGATGTCGAGCAGAGAGCGGTCCATCTCGTGCTGCACCTGGACGACCTTGAGGTTCGCGGAAAAGGAGTGCCGTGCGCGCATGATCTCGACGAACGCGTCCGCGTACCCGTCAATGCCTCCGAACGCGATCTGACGCGCGCCGTGGAGGAGCATCTGCTGCGAGGACCTCATGCCTTGCAGCGCGATCGAATAGGCGTCGCCCGTCCGTGAGACGTGCATGTCAAGCCTCGATGTCGAGCGACGACTTTCGGATCGCGCTCGATATGTCGGTCGCCGCCTGCGAAGCCTGCACTTGCATGGCTCTGGCGTCGCGGCGGGCTTGGGCAGCCTGAGGGTCGGTCGTGTTCGGGTCAATCGCGCTCAGTGTCTGCGTGATTTGGGCCTGCACGTTCTTTAGGCTTGCTAGGGCTCCCATCAGTGTGGAGTTTGCGCTTATCACGGTGCCTCCGTATCTAACTGTCTTCTTCCCTTTGAGGTTTGCGGGTGAGACTGTCGATTATGCGTGGGTGCGCCCGGTCTGGTGGTCTTGCCGGGAGGCTACTTTTGCGCGGTGGCGGCGTACCGGATGCGCTCGCGGAGCGCGCGGCGGAGGGTCTTGATGTCCTCGACCTCGCCCGCGGTCGGGCGGTTGACCGGGCGGCCGCGCTCCATCGGGCCCATGAGCAGCCCGAGCTCTGGCGTGTCGCCGAGGCCGAGGAGGTGGCCGATCTCGTGCATGACGACGTCGCGGGTCTCCGCCATTTCGAGGCGGTCGCCGTTCGAGGTCTTTACGATAGAGATCGTGCCCTTGTAGGTGACCTCGTGCCTGGACTGGCTCCACTTGAAGCGCTTCTCGAGCTTGATCACGCCCAGCGCGTCGGTGCCGCGGTCCGGGATCGAGTCCACGAAGCGGATGACGACGTCTGCGTCCTTGACTTCGTCCACCAGCGTGACGGGGAAGTCGCCTTTGAGCTCGGTCTCCCACGTCCCGAGCGCAAGGTAGACGGCGCGGGACTGGTCGTCGGAGGTGACGGTCGAGCCGTCGAGCGCGAGCTTGATCCCCTCGGGGTAGAGCGAGCCCTTGTAGAGCGCGAGGGCGAGCTGCCTGTCGCCGTCTTCGAGCGCGGCGCCAGCCTTGTCCATCGCCGACCGGACGTCGTCCGCGACCGAGCGGGGCAGCGTCTCGTTCGACGCTGTCGCGACGGTCACAAGGACGGCGACCAGACAAAGGAGCTTGGCGTACCGCATAGGGGCCTCCAAGTTAGATATGCCAGCGAAGCTGAATCCGGCTCACCGCAATTGACCCTGCTTTGGAGACGTTTAGGCCAGAGCCCCGTATTCTTCGATCTGCCTTGTTTTTGCCCTTTCGAGCCCGCCCGTCGGCAGGTCCCAGTCCTGGTAGCCGGTCTCGATCGTCTCGACGTAGCCCCCCCGAGCGGGGTTGTAGTGCGGCTCGACCATCCTGTAGTACATCACCGGGCCGTCCTCGGTCTCGAAGAAGTGCCTGTCGTAGAGGGTCGGAACGCCTTCAAATCCGTCGAGGGCCGCCTCGCAGTCCGGCGAGACCTCGTAGATCGCGCCTTCGCAGAGCTCGCCTGGGGCGGGCTCGATATTGGCGGTGCCGCGCAGCACGAGGCGGAAGCCGGTGAGCCGGTGCTTTCGCACGGGCCTGGCATCGGGGCACCGCCGCCGCATCTGCTCGAGCGAGAGGTTCGATCCGTACGCGAAATAGAGCATTGCTGCCGTAAAGCCTACCGGACGCGGCAGGTCGCAGTCCGTTCCATCGCATGGTTCGTCACTAGCTGTAGAATGTCAGTGGTGCCCCAAGGATGAAAGCACTGTTAGAGTACTTGCCGTGGGCCGGGCTCGCCGTCGGGCTCGCCGCCCTGCTGATCAGGGACAAGGGGGAAGAGAAGGGGGTGGTTGCGCCACGCTTGCTGCTGGCGCCGGCGGTAGCGGCGGTCCTGGCCGTCGTAGGGGCGCAGTTCCTCTCTGGCGACCTGCGAATAGCGCTTTACTTCTTGGCAGGAGGCGCCCTCTCGGGCGTCCTCATCGGTTTTGCGGCCGCCCGTCTCGGCCAATCTGCGCTCGGTGCGCTCGTGACGGGCCTCGGGATCGCGGCGTTTGCGCTCGGGAACGAGGTCGAGGCGATCGCGGTCGGGTCTCACGTCCGGCTCGGCGGCCTGGTGGTCGGGCTCGCAGTCGGGTGCCTGCCCCTGATCGCCGTCAAGCGGTCGCGCGCGGCTGTCCTGACGACGCTGCTCGTCTTCGTCGCTGGCGTCGCCGCGATGATCGCGCGCATCGGCTATCGCGCGGAGATCGCCGACGTGCCCGCGCTCGCGCTCTGGTGCGCCCTGCTGGCCGTGGCTGTCTATTGGGCGAGCGCGAGGGCCCTTGGCGAGAAGGCCCCGTGGGCGGTGCCTGCGCTCTCCGTCGTCGTCCTTGCCGGGCTCGGGTGGCTCGCGCTTGCGTCGTATCTGGGTGAAGGCGACCTGGGGGTCTGCGCGGTGGCGGCGGTCGTTGCGGCGGTGGTCACGGCGTGGGCCGTAAAGCCGGACATGCACTCGGTGCTCTCCTGGGGCGTCGTGGCGCTGATCTGGCTCGGGCTGGCGACGTTCGCGTTCAGCAGCGGTTTTGGTCTCGGTATGGGCGTCGCCGCGATGTTCGGCGTTGCGGCGCTGCTCGTTATAAAGCGGGCTGACCTGTTGCCCGCGGCGTGGATCGTCGTGGGGCTGTCGTTGTACCGCCTCTTCCGAGAGCACAACGGCGAGCTTGTGCAGGCGTTCGACATCGGCCAGCACTACGCGATGATAGGTTTCCTCGTCGGTGTGGTGGTGCTCGTCGCCGCGACAGACGCCATCTTTCGGCAGCGCGAGCACGGCCCACGCGCGCTCGTCGTTGCCCTCATGTCGCTCGTGACGGTTCTGGGCGCGACGGCGTTCTTTGGGACCAAGGGCGCGATCGGGATCATGGTCGGGCTCGCCATCGCGCCGATGGTCGTGCGGCTCGTCCCGAGCGCTACGCACTGGTCCGTGGTCGGGTCGGCGGCGCTGCAGTGCGCCGTGATGGTCGCCTACAGGCCGATCGCGTGGGAGCTGGTGCTCGACGAGGCGCAGAAGGTCAAGATGCTGCTCTGGCTCGGCGCGGGGCTGGCCGTGCTGTGGCTCGCCGTGTGGCTGTTGGACAGGAAGCGTGAGGTGAAGGTCGTTGCAAATGCCTAACTGGATGAAGTCGGGTGGCGCCGCGGGCGTCGTCGTCGCACTGGTCGTCGCGTTCCTCGCGACCGGCTACAGCGTGGCCGAGGAGGCCGAAGTAGGCACGGTCTCGGGCGTCGCGTCCGGCGAGGACGGCAAGCCGTTCTCCAAGGCCGAGATCTATATCGAGACCTACGCCTACTCTGCGGACCTCGATGGGTTCGTCACGTTCCGCACGCAGGCCGATGAGCAAGGCAGGTTCGTGCTGCGCAACGTCCCGGTCGGCTTTGCGACCCTTCGCGCCTATGCGCCGGGGTATTCCGCGCACACGAGCCTGGTCGTCGCGACGGGCGAGAGCGAACAGAAGGTCGCGCTGACGTGGCAGGGCGACGAGCTGCAGATCAAGTCGAACCAGCCCGTGTTCTCGCCCGGCGAGAGCCCGCGCATCGTCATGGAAGGCCTGACCAGGCGCACGGACGTCGCCGTCAAAGTCTTTGGATTCTCCGACGACGAGATATTCGAGTCGCGCAACGTCTACCGCCTGGCGCGCAACATCAGCCGCAACTGGTACGCCGGCGGCGACGAGACGGAGGACGCGCCAGATCCTGTCGCCCTCAAAGAGATCAAGCATTCGCTCACGTCGCGCGACAAGCATGGGCGGTTTGCCGAGACGCTCGAGCTTCCACGGCTCGAAGAGGGCGTCTATGTCGTCCGCGCGGAAGTGGACGGCGTCGTGCGCCACCAGTGGATCAACGTCTCGCGCCTCGGGCTCATAACCAAGGTCTCGCCGAAGGGCGTCACGGGGTTCGTGGTCAACATCGAGAGCGGGGAGCCGGTGCCGAACGTCGCGCTGGACGTCGTCGGCCCGAAGGGCCGCAGGGCCGTCGGCCGCACGGCGGCAGACGGAACGGTGACGATGACGGGCGGGCCAGGGGAGAACGGCGACTACGTCCTGCTGGCCCGCGACGGCGGCAGCAAGGCGTTCGCGATGTACTACTGGTGGCAGGACACCGACGGCCAGCTCGCCGCCACGCACGTCACCACGGACCGCACGATCTACCGCCCCGGCGACGAGGTCCAATTCAAGGGCTTTGTCCGGACCCCGACCCCCGACGGCTACCGCCTGCCGACCGCTCGAACGGTCAACGTCAGCGTGTACGACCCCGACGACACACAGATCGAGACGGAGTCGCTGCCGCTCAACGCCATGGGCGGGTTCGACGGCTCGTTCCGCACGATCCCCGAGCTCACGGGCAGCTATCGCCTCCAGACCGAGATTGACGGACAGGAGTACAACGAGTGGATCCCGATCGCGGCTTACCGCAAGCCGGAGTTCCGCATCACGGTTACTCCAGAAGAGAAGTTCTACCTCCGCGGCCAGAGCGCGCGGTTCCGGGTCAAGGTCGAATACTTTACGGGCGAACCCGTCGTCGGCACCGAGCTCTCAGCGTGGGCGTCGAGGGCGGACGTCTACAGATGGTCGCCGTTCGACGACGAGGACTACGAGTGGTGGGCGGAGGAAGGCGACTACTCCTATGGAGGCGACTTCATCGGAGATTTCATGGCGACCACCGACGAGAAAGGCGAAGCGGTCATCTCGGTGCCGACGAAGCAGGCAGAGAACGTGGAGCGGCCCTGGTGGTGGACCGACAGCGACCAGGTTTACACGCTCCGCGTGAGCGGGCAGGACGCGTCGGGCAGGTTCTTCGAGGGCACGGGAAAAGTTGACGTCGTGCGCGGCGCCATGGACCTGAGCGTCGCGTTCGAAGACTACGTCGTCGCACCTGGCGCGCCCGTGAACGTGCGCCTGCGCGGCAATCGCGTCGGCAGTGATGCGCCAGCAGCTGGCGCAGTCGTGACGCTGGAGTTCGGCGAGCGCGTCTGGACCGGCAAAAAGACCCGCGACCGCAAGCGCGGCGAACAAAAGGTGACGCTCGACGAGAGGGGGGAAGCGACCGTCTCGTTCCGCCCTGCGACGCCCGGCGACTTCTACGCGAAGGCGACGACGCAAGACTCCGGCGGACGCCGGATCACCGACCAGGACACGCTCTGGGTGTACCAGCATGGCGCGAGGTTCGGCGGCCCGTCGGCAGACCTCCAGCTCGTGCTGGACAAAAAGCAGTATGCGGTCGGCGACACCGTGACCGCGGTCGTGCGGACGGACAAGCCGGGCGGCAGCGCGCTGGTCACGGTCGAGTCGGACGACGTGCTCTGGTCGCGCGTCGTGAAGCTCGAGGGCGAGGCGACCACAGTGACGATCCCCGTGACGCGGCAGTGCAGGCCGAACGCCACCGTCCAAGTCTGCTACATCCGAGAGAAGGGCTACAACGCCTCCCAGCGCAACCTGGTCATTGACATGGGCGAGGACAGGCTCGACGTGCAGATCACGCCGGACCGCGACGTGGTCCTGCCAGGCGGCGTCGTCTCGTACATCGTCTCGACCAAGGACGCGCAAGGGCGCCCGGTGCAGGCCGACGTCGCCGTGTCGGTCGTGGACGAGGGCATTTATGCGATCAAGGAGGACGACAGCGACCCCCTCAAGTCGTTCTATCCGCGGCGGTGGACCTCGGTCTCGACGTACTTCTCGTTCCCCGAGATCTACCTCGATGGCGACGACAAGTCGGGCGTGGACGCGCAGGTCCGCACGGAGTTCCGCGACACGGCGCACTGGGCGCCCTCTGTCGTGACCGGTCCGGACGGCACGGCGTTCTTCTCGGTGCAGCTACCAGAGAACCTCACCTCCTGGCGCGCGACTGCCACCGCCGTGACCGCCGACGCGAAGGCGGGCAAGGGCCGCTCGGACGTCGTCGCGCGAAAGCCGGTCATGGTGCGCCTGAGCCCGCCGGCGTTCATGGTGCAGGACGAGGTCCAGACGATCGGCGCGACCGTGTCCAACGAGACCGGACAGGCGCAAGATTTCGAGGTGCGCTTGCAGACCGAAGGGCTCGACGTGACCGGAGCGGCCACGCGCAGCGTGACGATAGGTTCTCGCGGGTCGCAGCGCGTCCTGTGGCAGATCAAGGCCGGCAAGCCCGGCCGTGCGAACGTGCGCGTCACGGCAGTTGCGGCCTCTACTGGGCAGAACGACGCGCTAGAGATGTCGTTCGACGTCAAGACCAACGGCCCGACGCTCACCTCTTACTACGCAGGCGACACCACCAGCCGCGCTGTCTTCACGATGGACCACAACGCGGGCGCGATCGGCGGAACGATGAACGTCTCGCTCACGCCTTCGATCCTTGGCACGGTCCTCGGGTCGCTGGACGGGCTCGTGGACTACCCCTACGGGTGCGTCGAACAGACGATGAGCAGGTTCATGCCCGCAGTCGTCGTGCGCCAGCTCCTGCGTAGCGCAGGGATCTCCCGCCCGGACCTCGACGCAAAGATCGAGCGCGTCTCGGAGCAGAGCCAGGCGCGGCTGCGGACGATGCAGAACTCCGACGGCGGGTTCGGATGGTGGACGTACGACCAGGGCGACCCAGACATGACGGCCTACGTGCTCGAAGGCCTCTACCACGCCGAGCAGGCGGGCTCGCCCGTCAACGCGCACATGCGCGACCGCGCGATCGTCTGGTCCAAAGCCGCGGTCAAGAACTCCGGCCGAGTGAACGATGCGGACGTCGCGCGCGGGTACGCGCGGCTCTCCTACGCGCTCTCACTGCACGGCGTGAACGTGTCGGAGTGGCAAATGGCGGTCCCTGCCGTCGAACTGGTCAAAGACGATTCGCTAACGCTCTCCTACATCGTGCTCGCCGTCTCAGCGACGAAGGGCAACGCTCCCGACGCGCTGAAGAAGGCGCGCGCCGACGCGTACGCGCAGCTCATCAAGAACGCGGACGAGACAGAAAGCGCGATGTCCTGGCCCGGCGAGTGGTGGAGCGAGCCGACCGCCGTCGCCCTGCAGGCCGTGCTCGCGATGGAGCCAAGCTCCGCGCGTCCGGCGAAGGTGCTGCGCTACTTGACCGGCAAGCGGCGCGGTGACATGTGGACGAGCACGCGAGAGACGGCGCAGGTCGTCATCGGCGCGGTCGAGTACCTGAAGAGGTCGAACGAAGCGCGCCCAGCGTTCCAGGCGACCGTCCGCGTCAACGGGAACGAAGTCGGAAAGTACAGCTTCGGCCCCGGCGACGTCTCCCGGCAAGAGACCGTGACCGTCCCGGTCTCGGCTCTACGAGGCGGACAAAACGAGGTCGAAGTCGTGGTCGAGGGCCAGGGTCGCGCCTACTTCTCAGCCAAGCTCGAAGAGCAGGTCTACGACCCGAACCCGAGGCCGCGCGACTCTGGACACGGGCTCACGATCAAGCGCGAGTACTTCCGCATGCGCTCGCAGAAGATGGAGGACGGCACGATACGCCTCGTGCCATCGCCCAACGCCGTCACGTCTGCAAAGGCGGGCGAGGTGTTGCACTGCAGGCTGACGGTCACCAGCGACAAGCCGCGGGACTACGTCATGGTCGCGGACCCCGCCTTCAGCGGCGCCCGCGCGATCGAGCTAGGCGACCTTGAGCCCTGGAACTGGCACTATTGGTGGAGCAATCAGAGCTACCTCGACGACCACACCGCGATCTTCATGAGCCAGATCAACGTCGGCGCAAACATCCTCGAGTACACGGTCCGCGCCGAGGCGGTCGGGAACGGAATCGCCCTTCCGGCGACGGTCTCCATGATGTACCAGCCCGACGTCCGCGCTTCGACGGGAACGGCGAAGCTAGCGATCACACAATGAGACGCTTCCTTCCCCTGGCCGTCGTCTGCGCCGCGCTTGTCGCGGTCGTCGCCGGGCTGAGCTCGGGGGCGGGGGAGCAGCGCACGCTCTCCCGCTACAGGACGCAGCTCGAGGGCAGGATGCAGGACCAGCGGCACAACGCGATCCTCTGCCTCAAGGCGCTCGATGGCACCGTCATCCCGGCGCACGCGGAGTTCTCGTTCAACGAGACGGTCGGGAGCTGGTCTCGCGACAAGGGCTACCGGCGCGCTCCCGTCTCGTTCGGCGGCCTTCTGGTGGACTCGTGGGGCGGCGGCGTGTGCCAGACCAGCTCGACGCTCTACAACGCCGCGCTCCTCGCGGGGCTAGAGGTTGTCGAGCGGCACAAGCACCACTACGCGCCGACCTACATCCCACCGGGGCGCGACGCCGCCGTAGCGTTCCCGAACATTGACCTGCGCCTTCGAAACCCGCACGACTTCCCGGTCACGGTCCGGGGGCACGTCTCCGCGACGGGCGTCTCGATCGAACTCGTCGGCGTCGGGCGCGTCCAAGAGGCCGTGAAGATCGAGCAGCACGTCGTCGGCGTCGCAAAGCCGCAGGAGCTCCTGATCGGCACGGGCCGGTACGGGCGCGTGCGGAACCCCGGCCACGCCGGGTTCAGCGTCGAGACCTACCGCGTCACGAGCGCGGGCCGCGAGCTGCTTTCGGTGGACGAGTACCCCGTCATGAACAAGATCATCGAGTACAAGGGCGAGTGATGTCGGACGTCGTCGCGGGACTGAAGGATATCCTGGTCAAAGGCATCAAGGACGGCGTCGCGCCGGGGATGGCGTGCGCCGTCGGCGACGCCGAGCAGACGTGGTTCGCAGAGGCTGGGCGCTTCACCTACAACGCCAAGAGCCCGGCGGTGAACGAAAAGACCCTGTGGGACGTTGCGTCGCTGACAAAGATCGTCGCGACGACGAGCGTCGCGATGGCGCTCTACCAGGAGCACGTCCTCGACCTCGACGCGCACGTGCAGAGCGTCGTCGCCGAGTTCGTCGGCGACGACAAGGACGACGTCACTGTGCGAAACCTGCTCCTGCACGACAGTGGGCTCTCGGCGTACCTCGACCTGAAGAAGCACACCAACGCGCTCGCGGCCAAGGACGAGATCCTACGCTCCGCTCTGCGCGCCGTGCCGTGCACGAGGACGGACTACTCGTGCCTCGGGTTCATCACGTTGATGGAGCTGATGCAGCGCCTGACCGGGCTCGGAATGGACGAGCTGGTCCGCAAGTACGTCACCGCCCCGCTGGGGATGTCCGACACGTTCTACAAGCCGGGGCTGGAGGACCGCAGCCGCTGCGCGCCGACCGAGAAGTACGAACCGTGGCGAAAGGAGCTCGAAGACCTGCGCGGGTTCAAGCGCGTGCACGAGACCTACGTCCAGGGCGTCGTCCACGACCCGATCGCGTTCGTGATCGGCGGAATCAGCGGCAATGCGGGGCTGTTCTCGACCTCGCGCGACCTCGCCCGGATCGCGCGCGCGTGGATGGGCGCCGCTGCGCCGCGCGGGACCTCGGCGTCGCGCGGGACAGCCCCCAAGTCGCCGTTCGCGGCAGAAGTCGTCACACTGTTCTCGCACAAACAGGAAGAGAAGTCCACGCGCGGCCTCGGCTTCGACACCCGCGCTGAAGAGGACGCGTCCGCGGGCACGAAGTTCTCGATGCGCTCGTTCGGCCACACCGGTTACACAGGCACGACGATCTGGGTGGACCCTGAAAGCCAGATCTTCGCCGTGCTGCTCACCAACCGGGTCCACCCGACTGCGGCGAACATGAAGATCCGCGACTTCCGCCCCGCGTTCCACGACGCCGTGTTCGGCCTGCTCACGGCATAATCAGCCGTGAACGCCAGCGAACGGTTCTCCGACAGGGTCGAAGACTACGCGAAGTACAGGCCCGGCTACCCCGAGGGCCTCTTCGACCTTCTCGGCCGCGAGTGCGGCCTTCGCGAGGGCTGCGCGGTCGCCGACCTCGGGTCTGGCACGGGCATCTTCGCCAAAGCGCTGCTCGCGCGCAGCGCGACGGTCTACGCCGTCGAGCCCAACGGCCCAATGCGCGCTGCGGCAGAAAGGGAGCTCTCCGGCGACGGACGCTTCCACAGCGTCGCCGCGACGGCAGAACGCTCGGGCCTTGCGGACGCCTCCGTTGACCTCGTGACGTGCGCGCAGTCGTTCCACTGGTTCGACAAGACCGCCGCGAAGAGGGAGTTCCGCCGCGTCCTCAAGCCGAGCGGCTGGGCCGCGATCGTCTGGAATGAGCGCCTGGACGACGCGAGCCCGTTCATGGTCGCTTACGAGAAGGCGCTGTGGGACCACTGCCCGGACTACGCGAACGCCGACCACCGGAACACCGTCGAGGACGAGCTGCGCGAGTTCTTCGCGCCGGTCCCCATGCAGACCGCCAGCTTCCCCAACGAGCAGCGCTTCGACCTCGCAGGCCTCGTCGGCCGCTCGCTCTCGTCGTCCTACGCCCCCAAGCCCGGCACAAACGAACACGCGCTCTATCTAGAAAAACTCCGCGTGTTGTTCGAGAAAAACAACCTCGGCGGCACTATAACTTTCGCATACGAAGCGAAGGTCTTCTTCGCGCCACTAAACCATTGATCCATTCGCCACTCGCCCTCAGCCCTCGGCCCTCAGCCCTCGGCCCTCAGCCTTCCGCCCCTCCCCTCACACCTTCTCCATCTCGAGCTTCCGGAACTCCACCTCAGCCCCCTCGCTCTGCAGCGCGATCTGCCCCTTCGACGCCGAACACTCGACGCCGTCGTTGACGAACACGCCGTTCATCCACACCTTCACATCGCTCCCCTTGCACTCGATCACCATCGTGTTCCACTCGCCGATCGGCTTCTCGGAATCGTCCGTCATGTTCGCGATCCGGATGCCAGACGCGGGCTCGGTCGCGCCGCGCTTCTTGATCGTCTCGCCGAGCTGGTAGAAGTCGCCGCCGTTGCCGCTCATCATCTGCACCTCCAGCGACCGCGGCAGCATGTTCCCACGCGCGCGAGGGATCGAGGAGTGCACCAGCACGCCGCAGTTGCCCGCGGCCTTCGTGAACCGGTACTCGATCGTCAAGCGGTAGTTCTCGTACTGCGAGTTCGAGATCAGGTGGCCGCGGGGCTCGCCCAAGGAGACCAGCACCCCGCCGCGCACGACGAACGCGGGCACCGGCTCCGCCTTGCCGTCGTTGGCGGGCACGTCCTCGTGCCAGCCGGAAAGGTCCTTGCCGTTGAAGATCGGCACCGCCGGGGACTGGGACCACAGCGCGACTGCAATGAGGCTGAGCATGGTCCTAGTCTAACCCATCGGCAACTACGAGGTTTGAGAACCTCAACCCCGGTTCAAGCAGGTTGAAAGACAGTCCTAGGGCGCGAGACCCCGGCAATAAGAGCCTGAGTCAGACATATCGTGCAGGAGAAAAACATGCGAAAGACACACTTACTGGCAATAGCGACAATGTGCGTAGCATGCGCATCAATCGCATCCGCACAGCGGATACACACGACAGTTGACGGCACGCACGTCACCTATCCCGACGTCGAGCCCGTGATGATGAACGGGCGCGTGATGGTTCCGTTGCGCGGCGTGTTCGAACACATGGGCGCCTACGTCGAGTGGCAGCCGGAGTTCAACCAGGTCCGGATCACCAACGCCGACACCGTCGTCGTCATGCGCATCGGTTCCGATGTCGCGACGGTCAACGGCTCGGTCCTGCCCCTGGACTCGCCGGCCGTGCTCCTCCGTGGACGCACGATGGTCCCGTTGAGGTTCATCAGCGAGACGTTCGGACACGACGTGTTCTGGAACGCACCGGTTCGCACCGTCGAGATCTCGACGGCGGGCAGCCCGGCCTCGCCTCCATACGGCACTATGACGATCAGAAGGGACACCGTCGTCCCGTTCAGGTTGCAGACCAACCTCTCATCGTCGGCGTCCCGCGTGGGCGACCGCTTCGTGGCGACCCTCGACACTGACGGGCAGAACGAGTACGAAGGCCTCCCCATGGGCACGACCCTGGAAGGCCGCGTCTCGACCGTCCGTGCCAAGACGCGAACGGCCCCCGGCGTGATCGGACTCGAGTTCGACCGAGTGCGGCTCCCGAACGGCAACGTCTACGCCCTTGACGGCTCCTTGATCGGCCTGGACGCGAAGAGCGTCATCAACGACGATGGCACCTTCCGCGCCCGCGAAGACGCGCCCGACGACCTCAAGTACGTCGGCTATGGCGCGGCGGCCGGCATCCTGGTCGCGCTGATCACCGACGGCAACATCCTGACCGACGGACTGATCGGCGGCGCGCTCGGCTACCTCTTCGGCCGGACGCAGGTGGACTCGACGAAGTACAACGACGTCAGCCTCAAGGCCGGCACGGAGTTCGGCGTGCGCCTCGACGAAGACCTGACTTTCCGCACGGCTCCTAACGGCTAGCCGGCGCGGGAAACCGGGGGGTGTGGGCCGCGTGCCCGCACCCCCCACTCTCTTTAAGGAGTGCGGACCCTCAGCTTCGCAATCACCCGCCGCTTCCCGCCGGCCCCTACCGGTTTCGCTGACCTTCCAACGACCGCCGGGTCACCCCTCCCCCTTGGGATCTGCCG
>JBBDXG010000004.1:0-7976 GCA_040902435.1 Fimbriimonadaceae bacterium | reverse complement strand
AAGTTCATGTCGGCCGATGAGAAGCATGCGGTGGGGATCATCAATCGTCAGCTGAGCCTCTCGGAGGCGCCTGTTGTGAGTGGGGAAGCCTCTGGCGGGAGCCCGGCGGCGCCTCAAACCCGCGCCGCCGCGACCCCGCCAGCGGCTCAACCAAGCCCAGAGGCGGCTCCGGGACGTTCGGCTGGGATGGGTGAAGCACCAGTGGCTTCCGTTCAGCCTGAGGCATCAACTGGGGCCGATGTGTCCGATGAGGAGATCGTGGCCGCGGTGGGGCAGGTGGTTGCGGCGAAGCCCGAGGTCGTTGCCAATGGGCTGCTGGACGGACTGAAGATCGTGGCGCAGAACGGGGAGGCGAAGGATCGCGCCGAGCGGCTGTCAGCGGGTCAGGCGCCCGTCGTCTTCGACACCGCGGACTCGCCGGCCTGCACGGACTGCGGCTCGATCATGGTCCGCAACGGGTCCTGCTACAAGTGCATCAACTGCGGGGCAACGTCAGGGTGCTCTTGAGGGCGTGATCGCGTAGGCGGGAACATGACGGCCGATGAAGCGCCGACAGCAGGGGCGAGGGTCGACTACAGCTCAGCCCTTGTTGTCATGCCCCGCTAGGCCCGTACGCTGACCGTAAGGCCGCGTCTAGCTCGCCTACGCCTGCTGCGGCCGGCCCTACAGCCACCGGCGCCAGGTCCATCTCTAAACAGACATCGATATCCCGCTGCGACAGGTAGTGGCGATGAACGAGTGCCTCGCGAACCTCGTCTCCAGCGTCGGGGTATTCGCGTGCATCGGACTCGGCACTCTGCATGAGAAAGTCTCGGTAGCAGTCTTCGACGACGGGAGTCGAGTGGGACTGAATTTCTTCGACGACCCGGAGAACCTCCCCGATCTTTGCATCGAGAGCGTCTTGGGTGCTGAAGAAGATGTTCCCATTCGGGTGGGCCGTGTCGTTGCGCTGTTTCACTAGTGCCGCGTACGTACCGACCTTGCCGTTGTCGCACCCAATCAGCTTTAGAAACCTCACGACGCTGCTCTCGTTAACGCGCCAGAACGTGAATGGTGATGTCGCCTCCAGCAGCTCCTGCTCCAAATCCTTGTTGAAGCCGACCATGGCCATTGCGAAGTCCTTCGGCCGCGTCTGGCGGATCTGCCAAATTTCGAAGTACACGAAGCTCATCGTCAGCATGTGGTACGCGAGAAACGCAAACTGGTACTTGCCTGTTTCATAGTTAGCTTCGAAGGCATCCCAAAGAAACGCGACGTACTCCTGCTCCTTCGGACTCTGGAAGGAGATTGGAAGGTAGTCGGTCAATGAGGCGGCGTCGTCCAGGCTCACGACTACGCACTCACCTCGAGGCTAGCGCCCCAAAGTCGCGAGAGTGCGGATGCAATGCGCTCCTCGAACCGAGTTATCGCCTCGCGATTTGATGCGACGAGTTGAGTCTCCACGCCGATCTCGGAAACGATTGCTTCCTGGACTTCGATGGGTGGTAGGGGTATTTCGAGTTCCGCGAACTTGGCGCGCGACAGTTCCTTGAATGTTCCACCGGTTGCCCAAGCAACCATGGTTGGGACGAGGTTCTTTAGCGCGAACGCGACGTATGCCCGGTTCACCTCAACTGAATCGCGAATGATCACGTTCTTAAAACCTTGGTTCGTGGCGAGCGGGACACGGGCGATCCCGACACGGCCAATGGTGGCTCGAGTCGAGACTACGACGGTGCCCTCGGGGAGCAGGGTCGCGGACGACTCTGCTAGCCCGCGCTCCGTCAGCGTGCGTGCAGTGGATGTGATCTGCGACACGAAGTCAGACGAGGGAAGGTCGATGAGGGTGGCCCACGGAATCGAGCCGCCCCAATACTCGGCCACGTCCGTCCTCGGGGTGCCGCCGCTCTCGATTGCGAAAAGATCCGCATTGCCTACGCGGACGACCGGCCAGCGGTAGTCGACAGGAATTCTCGGTCGATAGTGGTCGACGATTGCCCGGGCACCATCTATCAGCCGTTGGTAGTCCCGTAGCTCGTTGACGAGTTCTTGCTGAACGTGGAGGGGAGGGAGGGGGATCTCAATCTTCTCGATGTCGGCTCGGTTTATCGAAGCAAACGCGGCACCCAAGTTCCCCGTGATCTGATTCTCAATGCTCCGCAGGACATAGAAACCAAACTCTGGTACAAGGCGACCGGCGTCCGGACGTATCGCGGCCAGACCGCGTCCGATACAAATCCGGTGGTTAGTAACGTTCACGGGTCCGACCGGCGCCCGCACGGACATCAAGATGTCGCCGGGCTCGGCGACCCGTTGCGGCTCCGTTGTCCACCGCAGGGGCGGACCTAGGAAGACGGGACCAAATGCGACTTTTCCCTGGTAGAAGGGCAGGCCCGTTCCGGTCTCGTTGTACGACTCGCCTGGCGGTGACTGACCGGCGATGACTTCAGCAACTTCGCCGAGACTTACAACGGGATACTGCGACGACCGCGCGCCAACGGTGCGGTATCGAGCGCCGCTCAAGGTGCATTCAGGGTCGCGGAGGATGAGTTCTTTGGACACGACGTGCCCAAACGCGGGCGAGTAGTCATCGATCGCGTCGCGTTCGCGGATCCGGCGCATGAATTCGCGCACCTCCGCTAAAACCTGGGGAAGGTCGTTTCTGTCGATTGGGCGTCGCTGCGCCCCTAGACCAAGACCGTCGTTATCTACGGTGAAGAACGCGATGTCGTCGGAGCGCGTGGCAAGCGCCTTGTCAAGAACAAGCACCGAGGTCTTCACGCCTGAGTACGGGTTGAAGACTCCGCCCGGCAAGGAAATTACTGCAATGAGTGAATCGCTGAGGAGCATTCTCCTGAGCTGCCGATAGGCGGTCTGAGTTTGGAAAACGATCCCCTCCGGCACAATCACGCCGGCTCGTCCGTTGGCGGTCAGGTGCTCTGCGATGTAGTCGACGAACAGGACCTCGCTCCGGCTCGACTGAACCGAGAAGCGGTTGTGCGGCCTGATGCCACCCTTTGGCGACATGAACGGCGGATTTGCCAAGATGACGTCGGCACGCTCGTTCCAGCGGTCCTCGCTCGTTAGCGTGTCGTACTCGTGGACCTGTGGATCAGGGAATCCGTGCAGGTACATGTTGACGAGGGACAGGCGAACCATGTCGGGCGAAATGTCGTATCCGCGGAAATTGTCTGCGAGGCGCTGGCGGTCGTCCGGGGTGAGCGTGCTGTTCCCGTCCCGATCAGCGTTCGCCTGCAGGACATGCTTATAGGAGGAGATCAGAAATCCAGCCGTACCGCATGCGGGGTCGAGGACCGTCTCGTCCTTCTTCGGATCGACGATCGAAACAATGAAATCGATGATGTGGCGCGGGGTGCGGAACTGCCCAGCATCGCCCTGGGATCCGAGTACAGAGAGCAAGTATTCAAAGGCGTCGCCGAGGCGCTCCGAGTGGTCGTACTCGAACTCGTCAATCACCTTCAGGAAGGCGCGAAGGGTCTCTGGGTCGCGATAGGGCAGATAAGCGTTCTTGAAGATGTCACGAAACAGCGGAGGGATGCCAGGATTTTCCGGCATCTTCGTAATCGCTTCGGAGTAGAGGCCAAGCATCTCGTGACCGCCGAGGCCGCCGCGTATGAGACGAGCCCAGCCGTACTTCTGGAAGTCGCCATCGAAGAAGGTGCGCTCGCCCCCGAGTTCCTCCGACCTTGCGTCCATGTCGTCCATGAACTTGTAGGTCAGGGCGATCGTGATCTGCTCGACCTGGCCCTTCGGGTCCGGGAGCTTGCCGACGAGGATGTCGCGGGCGGTGTCGATTCGGCGCTTGGTCTCGGTGTCGAGCATCGGTCCTCTATGCGGCGAACTGGTTCAGGGAGACGTAGTCCTTGATGTACTCGGGGATGAGCCTTCGATACCGCTCGGGGACGGCGGAGAAGTCGCCGGAGCTGAGCATCGGTGTCGTCGCCAGCTCGGCGTATCGGCGGCTGTCGATGATGTCACGGATGCGGCTGCTGGTGAGGTAGGCCTTGAAGTAGTGCTTGATGGCGGGGATCTCCGTCGCCACCTCGGGCTTGTAGTCCGCCACGAACTTCGCAAACTCCTCCTCGAGCATCTCGTCCTTCGACTTGAAGTCGGGGATGAGGCCGAAGACCTTCTCCAAGATCTCGCGGAGGGATACGCGGCGGTCCACCGCGGTGGCCTTCCGGAGTTTCTCGAGTGAGTAGTAGTCCTCCGGCTTCTCCATGACCTCGCGGTTCACGTAGTCGATGACGCGGTCCCACTCGCCAGCCTGCACTGCCTCGACGATCTCGGGGTCGTCCTTCACGGTGTCGCTGAATCGCTCCCAGTACATGCGGTCGATGCGCATGCCCTCGTAGCCGATCGTCTCCTCCTGGATCGAGGCGAGGATGTCCGCGCCGAGATGCTCGTAGGTCCCGATCGGTTGCGGTGGGGTTGGTCCGTCGGGGCCGTCTGGTATGTCGTCCTTCGTCTTTGGCTTCAGCGGGGGGAGCTTCAGGACTTCGTCGTAGTCGAAATCGGTCTCGAAGTACTCGCAGTTGGCGAAGAAATCGAACAGCTTGAAGGTCGCCTTCTCCGGCTCGGTTACACCGGCTCGGATGCCGTCGTCGAAGAGCTGTTCGAGGAAGTTGTGCTTCCGCGTGCCGCGGCCCTTGATCTGGATGAAGTCCGTGGGGGAGAAGATGGGACGGAAGAGCCCGAGATTGAGGATGTCGGTGCAGTCGTAGCCGGTCGTCATCATGCCGACCGTCACGCAGACCCGCGCCTTGCTCGTCTTATACGACGGCAGGAAATTGCCGGATCCCAGCAGGTTGTTGTTCGCGAAGTTGATGGTGAACTGCTGGGCGTCGGAGATGGACGACGTCACCTGGACGGCAAAGTCCGACTGATACCGGCCCGGGAACATGAGGCCGGCCATCTCGTTGAGCGTCTGGGCGATGCGGGCGGCGTGGTTCTGGCTGACGGCGAACACGATTGACTTGCCGACCTCACCACTCACCGGGTCTCGAAGCGCGTTCTCCAGGAAAATCTTGCAGAACAGCTGATTCGTCGCCGGCGAGAAGAACCGTCGCTCGAACTCGCGGAGCTTGTACGCCTCTTCCTGATCCTCGCCGGTGTCATCGGTCAGGGTCACGACGAACCCCTCGTCAGAGAGCAGGCTGGTCGTCACATCCGTTCGCGCGTCGACGACGGTCGGGTTGACCAAGTACCCGTCCTTCACACCGTCGAGAAGCGAGTAGCGGAAGGTCGGCTGGCCGTTGTCGCAGCCGAAGGTGCGGTACGTGTCGGACAGGAGCCGTCGCTCGACCTCTCGCGGGTCGTTCGCGTTCTCGTTGAACGATCGCAGGTAATCGCGAGGCGTCGCCGTCAGCCCGAGCTTGTAGCCGATGAAGTAGTCGAACACGGCCCTGGCGTTGCCGCCGATCGACCGGTGTGCCTCATCGGAGATGACAAGGTCGAAGTCCGTCGGCGAGAAGAGGGATTGGTACTTGTTGTTGACCAGCAGTGACTGGACTGTCGTGACCACGATCTCCGCCCGCCGCCAGTCGTTCCGATTCTCCTTGTACACCACGGTCTGGAAGTCGGCAGACAGCAGACTTACAAACGCCTTCTTCGCCTGCTCCTCCAGCTCCAGCCGGTCGACGAGGAATAGCACCCGGCTCGCGTTGTTGGTCCGCAGGAACAACTTGATGACCGCGGCTGCGGTGAGCGTTTTGCCAGTGCCGGTGGCCATCTCGAAGAGGAAGCGGTCCTTGCCGCTCTTCACCGCCGCCTGCAGGGCATAGATGGCCTTCAGCTGATAGGGCCGGAGGAAGCTGAGCTTGTTGGATCGGATGTACTCCGGCCGTTCGTCCTCGCTCTTCCAAGCTGCTTCGTGCGCATACGACGGGCGCTGGGTGAGGACGATGTAGTCGTCCCCGACATGCTCGGCGACTAGCATGGGTGGATCCGGGTCCAACTTGCTGTACCCGGTCACCGACTCGGGCGTCGGGAAGGCCGTGATGATGTGCGGGTCGCCGCGCTCGAGGTCCCAGAAGTAGTGCAGGTTGCCATTCGACAGGATCACGAACCGACAGTTCTGGTTCCTCGCGTACTTGCGAGCCTGCTCCTTCCCCACGAGAGGCTGCTTCTCTTCGGACTTGGCCTCCAGGACGAGCAGCGGGAAGCCCTTCGAGTCGAGCAAGAGGAAGTCGATGTGGCCGTACGCGGTGTTCTCGAAGTTCTCGCCGAGCCCATCGAGTTGCTGCGGCGTGACCCCAACCTTCGGCTCGAGTACGATGTTGGCCGGCCCCGCGCCGTTCGCGAAGAACCGCCAACCGGCGGCCTCCAACAAGTGGTTGATCTTGATCCGTGCCGTCGCTTCGTTCATGACGGTCCGATACTGACGGTGGAGCAGCCACCTGATGCAGGGGTCTTGTCCCTGCCATGCCGATCACTCAATCTCGGGTGCCGCGCTCGGGACTTCCTGAACCCACTTCTCGACTAGTTCAGTCCAGCCGGCGTATGGCAGCATTCCGTCAAGCCAGCCTCTTGGAGAGGAGAAGGCCTCGTCCTGCCAAGAGAGTTGGCCGTTGGGCGACGGCTCGACCTCTGATAAGAACCCTCCGAGTGCGCGCAGTTCCAAGCCCGCGACCCCACTCAATGCACCCTGAAGCCAACCTGTCTGTTGTAGGACCCCTTCAACTTGATCGCCCGTCAGATTCATGGCGTGGATCAAATGAACGGGGTATCCGTCAGAGCTCATGCCATTGAGTAGAACCTGCGCCGCGGCGTGAGCAGTGGGGCTGCTACGGGTCGTCTGCAAGTGGCCTATGAGGCGCCTGATCTTCTCTGTTTCTGACTCAACCCCGCGCTCCGTCGCTGCGCGGGCCGCCGCGTTACTCGTGGCATCGGTGAGTCCGGCGAGAACCTTTCCGATGCGCTCGGGTGGTCCGGCGATCCAAGACCACCACATGAGCACCGCGAGTCCAGTCTTGGCCGTCTCGGGTAGTTGGAGGTAACTGTTGAGGGCAAGAGATAGAACCTCGTCTACCCATGACGGTGCCACGGCGTCCTGCCCGGGGTTCTCGCCGCTCACGGTTGGTGACCCCCGCGCATTCGGATGCCGTTGGGTGTGCGCAAAAGCAGGTGCGAGTACTTCGACGCACGCGCGCTGACCTGGCTCGCGGGAACATCAGCCGCGTCGCCCGCCTGATCGTCCACTGCAGACCTCCTACTCAGAATCTGGTGGGTACACCTGCTGGATTCCGACCTCCGGAAGTTGCGTGAGGTCGTACATGAAGCCACGGAAGTTGGGTCGGCGGGCCGTGGCAGCCAGCGCGTTCCGCGGCCTATAGACCGCGGGGTGCGCGCGCAGGATGTGTGACGGGACGTAGTAGATCGCGATCGGCTTTCCATTTTGGGCAAGCGTCACGATGAACAGAGCCTGGAAGATGTCCGCGAGGATCTGCTCGTGCTGCCGTGCCCAAGAGCCCCCCAGTAGACGGGATGGTCGCCTATCGGGGGACACCATGGTCGCTTTGACCTGCGCCAGGAAGCCACAGAACTTGCAGATCACGTCCGCGCACTGAAAGCCAGCCTCGAGTGGCCGCAGATGGCGGGGTCGGGAGCACCGCGGGCAGGCGACGAGGCGCGTGACAGCCGCTTCTCCTCGGCGACCAGTCAACGCGCGGGGAGTTGGGATGATGTCCGCTTCGGATGACGCCTCACCGGGTTTCATGCAGCCTGCTCCTGTTGCCCTGCGGTTGGGTTTTCGGCAATACGCTCCGTCTGGAGCCCCATTGGCGTTGAAGCGAGCACTTCCGCACTTCAGCGGTGGCGTGACGAGCCACCAGAGTCAGGATTGACGTTGTCGGGGAGGGGCGCCCCAAAGTAGGCGCTATCTGAAGGTCACTCATGCTCGCGCGGACGACGAATGGTGGATCGCCGTCTTCCTGACCTTCTTGCGGTCGAGGGCGATCGGGTACTCGGACGACTTC
>JBBDXG010000003.1:0-50771 GCA_040902435.1 Fimbriimonadaceae bacterium | reverse complement strand
CAACGGCGAGACGACGATCCCTTCGAACGTGGCTGGGATCTGGGAGAACGAGGAGATCGTGCTCGAGATCGCGGCGTAGTCTCCAATCTGCGGCGGGGCCACCCGGCTCCGCCGCAACTCCCCGCCGCACCACGGTTCGGGGTCAAGGGCCGCCGCTCTCACGAGCCGCGGCCCTTGGACCTGGTAGCGGGCGGCTTATCGAAGCGCGGCGAGGTCGTACGCGTCGCCGAACTGGCCGACCCCGCTCCCTGACGCGCCAAACGCGGTCCAGCCCGTGCCGACGAAGTCGTCGAACCGCACGACCCTGTCGTTCCCGTTGTCCACGACGTAGTACTGGTCCATGCGAGGATCATAGAGGACGCCGCTCGGATTATCGAACTGAAGGTCACCGGCGCCGAACGAACCGAAGGTCGTCCAACCCGCGCCGGAAATGTCATTGATCCTGACTAGGCGGTCGTTATCGTAGTCCGAGATCACGAGATTTCCGCCCTCGCCTCGGACGATCTTTTCGATGTTGCTGCCGAACTCGCCGACGCCAGTGCCGTTCGACCCGAAGGTCGTCCAGCCCGCACCGCCCATGTCGCTGATCCTGACGATCCGCGAGTTACTTGAATCGCCGACATAGATCCGATCCTGGGAATCCACGTAGATGGCGGTGGGAGTGCTGAACTCACCGACGCCCGAGCCTGATGTCCCAAAAGTGACAAGGTTCGTTCCGGTCATGTCGTCCATTCTGTTCACCGTGTGGTTCTCCAAAGCGAAGTAGATCCGGCCGTCGCCGTCAACAAAGATTCCTCTTGGCGCGCTGCCGACCGAGAAGGAGACCCAGCCTGCGCCCGTGATGTCGTCAATCCTCACGATCCGGCTGTTGTTGTAGTCCGAGATGTAGATCCGGCCCTGAGAGTCCACCGCGATCTTGTAGGGGCCGCTGATCTGGCCGGCGCCTCCCCCGACGTCGTCGTAGGCCACCCACCCTGACCCAGCCATGTCGGTGAAGCCGGCCACCCTGTTGTTTCCGTAGTCGGCGACCAGGAGCATGCTGATCAGTGCGAGGGTCGTGCCGCCTGCGCCGCCGCACCCGCCGGAGAGCGTCGCCGCGCCGAGCACGAGCATCGCGGCTACTGGAAGGAAAAACTTACGCAACATAGTATTGGGATGCTACCAGCTTGTTCGAGCCAGCTCCCAAGGGGTGCTTCCGGTTGAAGGCTGCTGTGACGGGGCGGCGCGGGTTCATGTAACATCGCGGGGTGCGGGAACACGCTGACTCTTTGCCTACCGGCGATCCGGTCGTGGGTCGGCGGCGGTCTTGGGGCGAGGTCCCGTTCGAGGAGCGGACTGGTGTTGGGGTGGTCGGGCTTCACGAGGGGCAGACGATGCTGGTGGCGCTCCGCGCTTCCGGCATGTGCCGGGCCGTCGCGGGGTGCGACCTTTCCGAAGAGAAGCGGCGCGAGGCGGAGGACGCGTGCCCTGGGCTGTGGACGACGTCCGACTACGACGAGATGCTCGCGCGCGACGACGTACAGATCGTCGCGATCTACACGCCGGACAGTCTGCACGCTGCGCAGATCGAGCAGGCGTTCCTGGCCGGTAAGCACGTCGTATGCACGAAGCCGTTGTTGAACGACGCGTCGGCGGGCGAACGGCTGCTCGCGGTCTCGCGCGAGACGGGGATGCGGCTGCAGGTCGCGCAGTCCACGCGGTTCTATGAGCCGTTCCTGCGCATGCGCGAACTGTTCGAGCAGGGCGTTTTCGGGGAGGCGGAGGTGGTTGACGCGCAGTACTCGCACCGGATGGACTGGTTCTACAAGAAGAGCCCTTGGTCGCTTTCAGAGACGCACTGGGCGTACTTGGGGCTGAGCCATCCGGTTGACCTGGTGCGGCAGTACCTTGGCGAGATCTCGAGCGTACACGCTTTTGGGTCGGTGAGCGCGCTGGGGCGTTCGGTCGGTCTGGAGAGCCCGGACGTGATCGCTGCGACGCTCGTTACGAAGGACGGCCGGATCGGGCGCGCCTTTGGCAACTATGGCGTCCACGAACTGCCGCGGGGCCGTTCGTTGATCGAGTGCCACTTGCAGGGCACAAAGGGTTCTGCGCTCGCGCGTTATCCCGAGCTGCGGCTGACGTACTGTGCGGACGGCGGGCCGGAGGTCGAGGAGGACTGGTCGCACTCGATGGCGGGCTACTACTATCGGCACGAGCTGAAGGGGATGCATTACGGCGAGTTCTGCAACGTTGTGGACTCCTTCGCCGCGGCGCTGCACAGTGGTGAGCCGAACTCCCCGGACCTAGCCGAGGGCTTGGAGACGGTCCGAGTGATGGACGCGGTGGTGAGATCGTTGTCGAGCGGGCGTGCGGAGAGGCCGTAGGGGCTAGGAGCCGTCCGTCGGGCAGTTGCGCAGCAGGGCCTTGCCGATCGCGACGCCTGTCTGCGCGTCGCTGCCATAGACGACGTACCCAAACTCGCCGCAGTTCAAGTAGACGGTGGCCGACTTCTCATGGATGAGGACGTTTCCGTCGTCGGTCGGAACGGTCTTGCATCCTTTCGCACTGAACTTCGCGCGGGCGACCTGCACGTGGACGAGCGTTCCGTCCACGTCGAAGTCGAAGCAGGCCGATGCACCGTTCACGTGCGCGCCCACGGTCCGGCCCATCGGAGCCAGGTCAACGAACAGGAGTTCGAGGCCGGTCTCCTTCTCCGCCCAAGCGTGCGCCGCCGTCGCCGAGGTGAAGCGCTCGCGCTTCATGGGCGGAAAATCGTAGGGGTTGGGATCGTAGTTGAGGGCGAAGACGACCGCCAGTGCCGTCGCCGCAAGCAGCCCGGCGGCGAGCAAGGCGGGTCGCAGGATCGTGCGCGGGTTCGCACCACGGCCAGTCGCGACGGCGAGCGCCTGATTGAGCCTCTTCATGGGGACGGGCTCGCGCAGGGCGGACTCCCGAAGGGCCCTCTTGAACTCTTTGAGACCTTCGAGCTCGCGCCTGGCGCTGGGATCGCTTCGCAAGAGACCGTCTGCCACAACCTTCTCTTCGGGTGTCAGGACGCCGTCAATGTATCGCTGCCAGTCCACTCTCATTGGGTCACCTGTCCGAGCATTCCTGTTAAGCGCAGCACCCTCTTTCTCAGCATTTCGCGACCGCGGAAGAGCCTTGATCGAACAGTTCCAATTGGGACTTCCATGACTTCGGCGGCTTCTTCGTACGTCATTTGCTCGACGTCTATCAGGTGGATAGCTATCTTATAAATGTCCGGCAGGGCATCGAGTTCCGCAAGTATGCGCTCAGCCTCAAGTTTCCGGCCTAAATCGTCCCAAAAGGGCCCGGCGGCGACTTCGATCTCGGGGTTCTGGTCGAGCGAGGGCTCCTGCCTGTCGGCCCTCACTTCCATGAGACGCTCGTTACGGAGGATTCGGATCAGCCAGCTTCGAAGGAACCGACCGTCGAACGTGTCCCAAGCCTGGTAAGCCTTGACGAGGGTGGTCTGGACGAGGTCCTCAGCCTGTTCGGGGGTCGCGCCCATTCGCCGGGCGACGCGGTAGAGGACCGCGAGCTCGCCCTTCACCGCGCGTTCGTACTGTAGACGCTGGTTTGGGTTTTGCATTTGAAGTGGGCCGATCCGCGCGAAGACACAACCGCGCCTGTAATTCCTAATGTCGGTGCCGGCACTCGGGTTCCTTCGCGGTCCCGCTAAACTTGCTTGGTGCGAACCCGACTGACCACTCTCAGGCTGTCCGAGATCCGCTTTCGCGATGCCTTTTGGGCCGCCTGGCAAGGGAGTATGGCGGATTCGGGCCTTCCTCACCAGTGGCGACAGTGCGAGGAGACGGGCCGGCTCGAGAACCTGCGGCGGTGCGGTCGGGGAGAGTCTGGGGGGTTCCAGGGGCTCCGGTTCAACGACAGCGACGTTTACAAGCTGATCGAGGCTAGCGCGTATGCGACGTCCGTAGGCAAAGGGGACGGGGTCGAGGCGGCGGTTGACGCGGCGATCTCGGTGATCGAGGGCGCCCAGATGCCGGACGGGTACATCAACTCGTTCGTGCAGCTGACGTGCCCGGACATGCGATGGAAGAGCCTGAACGCGCTGCACGAGATGTACTGCATCGGGCACTTGATCGAGGCCGGGGTGGCGCACCATGAGGCGACGGGCGACGCGCGTCTGCTCGAAGTCGGCCGAAGGGCCGCAGACCACGTGATGTCTGTGTTCGGGCCGGGCAAGCGGCCTGGGTACCCGGACCACCAGGAGATCGAGCTAGCCATGGTCCGGTTGTCGGACGCTGTGGGCGACGAGAAGTACGCAAGGTACGCCGGACGGCTGATCGCCGCGCGCGGGTCGCGGCCAAGCCCGTTCGAGGCCGAGCTCGATGACCCTGAGGTCGTCGCCCTGACGCCGGGCGTCAAGCCGCTGTACGTCAAGGACGGAGGGTACGACGGTGCCTACGCCCAGGACGATCTGCCGCTCGCGAAGCAGACGCGGGCTGTCGGGCACGCGGTGCGGGCCGTGTACTTCTACAGCGGCGCGGTGGACACGCTGGAAGACGACTTGCCGACAATGTCGGCGCTGGCGACGATCTGGGACGGGCTCGTATCGAAGCGGATGTACGTGACCGGCGGGATCGGGTCGTCGGGCCGCAACGAGGGTTTCACGGACGACTACGACCTTCCCAACATGGACGCTTACGCCGAGACGTGCGCCGCGATCGGGCTGGTGTACTGGGCGTGGAGGATGTTCCTGGTCCACCGGCAGTCGCGTTACGTTGACGTGCTAGAGCGTGCGCTGTACAACGCAGTCTTGAGCGGGGTCTCGCTCGAATGCGACCGCTATTTCTACGACAACCCGCTCGAAAGCGACGGGCGGCACGAGCGCGCGCCGTGGTTCACATGCGCCTGCTGCCCGCCGAACATCGCGCGGCTCGTGCTGTCGGTGTCGCAGTACGCGCTGGCACGTTCGAGCGACGCGGTGTACGTCGCACTACCGCTGTCTGGCGAGTACGACTGTGGGTGTGCGCGCCTGTCGGTCAGCGGCAACTATCCTTGGTCGGGCGACTACGAGCTGCGGGTGGACGAGGCGGACGGCCTTCGGGTCGTCGCGCTGCGTGAGCCTGAGTGGTCGCAAGAGGTCTCTGTGACCGTGAACGGAGACGCGGTTTCTGGCCGGGCAGAAGGCGGGTTCTTCTGTGTTGAGCGCGCGTGGGCGGCGGGAGACGTCGTAAAGGTCGCCGCTCCGATGGGTCCAGAGTGGGTCGCGCCACATCCAAAGCTGCTGTCTTCGGCAGGCCGCGTCGCGCTGCAGCGCGGGCCGTTGGTCTTCTGTCTTGAGCAGAACGACCTGGGGACTGCTCCGCACCACTGGTCTGCGGACCTGGGCGCTCCTTTTGTTAAGCGCGAGCACCAGGACCCGCGCGGCTCGGTCACGCTCGATGCCGCCGGCTTCTTGGATGGTGGGTGGGGCGAAGCCCTGTACTCGGTTGCGACGGGAGACAAGGCTGAGGCGCGGATCGCGACGTTCGTCCCCTACTTTCGTTGGGCGAACCGAGGTGCGAACGCGATGCAAGTGTGGGTGCGCCGGAGCGGCTAGAACTCGTAGCTGTCGCCGGGCGCCGGAACCTCAACGTCCCAGCCGTACCGCTCGACGATCTTCTCGCGCCACTCGAGCTGGACCTCGTAGTCTCCATGGACCAGGAAGGTCTTCTTCGGCGGGTTCTTCAGGTACGAGAGCCAGCGGAGCATCTCCTCGCTGTCCCCGTGCGCCGAGAGCGAGTTGAGCTTTTCGATCCTGGCCCGGATTGGGATGTCGTCGTTGAAGATTCGGACGTGGTCTGCGCCCTCGATCATGTCGCGGCCGCGCGTGCCCTCGGCCTGGTATCCCGTAAAGAGCACGACGGTCTCGGGGTGGCCGAGGCGGACACGGAGGTGGTGGAGGATGCGGCCGCCGTTGACCATCCCGCTCCCGGCAATGACCATCATCGGGCCCGGCGCCTGGTTCAGCGCCTTCGACATGTTGCGGTCTCGGACAAATCGCACGAGGTCCGGCTTCATCGGCGACTGTCCCTTGTCCATGCTGACCTTCATCTCCTTGTCGTGGTCCTCCGTGTGGGTCGTGTAGAGCAGCGTCGTCGCGGTCGCCATCGGGCTGTCCACGTAGATCGGAATGTGGGGGATGCGTCCCTCCTCGGTCAGCATGTGCACGTACCAGAGCAGCTCCTGCGTGCGACCGATCGCAAAGCTCGGAACGAGGATCACGCCGCCGGTCCGGTGGGCCTCTGTGATGAGGTCCTGCAGTATCTGCATCGTGTTCTCTTTCGTGTGTAGGCGGTCGCCGTACGTGCTCTCCATGACCAGAACGTCCGCGTTCGAGATCTCGGTCGGATCCTTGATGATCGGGCGGTCATAGCGACCGATGTCTCCTGAGAAGAGCGCGACGAGGCCGTCTTGGAACGTGACCTCGATGTGGGCCGCGCCGAGGATGTGCCCGGCGGGGAGGTAGCGCGCGGTCGCGCCGCCTGAAACCGGGACCGGTTGGAAGTAGTGGACCCTCTTGAAGCGCTTGAGCGCCTCATAGGCGTCGGACTCGGTGTAGAGCGGCAGTGCCGGTTCGTGCTTCGACGTGCCGTGCCTGTTGTGGTACTTCGCCTCTTCTTCTTGCAGCCTTGCCCCGTCCGGGAGAGAGACCTCCGCGAGGGCGATCGTGCCCGCAGTGGCGTGGACCTCGCCCTTGAACCCCTCTTTGACGAGGCGAGGGATGAGCCCGAGGTGGTCCGTGTGCGCGTGTGTGAGGAGGAGGGTGTCAATCTCCGCAGGATCGAACGGGAACGGCTCCCAGTTGCGGACTCGGACTTCGCGCGGGCCCTGGAACAGCCCGCAGTCAATCAGGACCCTGCTGTCATTGATGGTGAGGAGGTGGCGGGACCCCGTGACGGTGCGCGCGGCTCCGTCGAACGTGATGCTGCGGGGCATGCGGAAGTATGGCCCACGGTAAGATTTGGGCGTGCTGAAGGCAGACGTTGGGCTGGTCGGGGGCACGGGGATCGGCGAGCGGCTCGAGGCCCTCGGCGGCCAGGCGCTGCTCGTCCCGACGCCATTCGGCGCCCTGCGGGGGCGCTTGGTGGAGCACTCTGGCCTATCGCTGGTGGTCGTCCGCCGGCACTCGTTCGGCCACAGGGTCCCCCCGCACGCCGTCGCATACGAGGCGGCGGCCGGCGGGCTCCGGCAGTTGGGTGTGCGAGCCTGCTTCGCGTCCGCCGCGGTGGGGTCGTTGCGCGAGGACTGGGGCGTCGGGACGCTGGCCACGTGCACGGACTTCCTCGACGTCAGCGGGCGCGGGACGACCCTGTTCGGGTCTTCGGTCCGTCACACCGACTTTACTTTGCCCTTCCCGGCTTCGCAATTCTTGGTTGAGGACGGCGTGCTGGGCTCGTGCGTGTACGCAAACGTAAACGGGCCTCGCTACGAGACGCCGGGCGAAGTGTCGCTCTTGCGCGGGCTCGGTGCCGACGTCGTCGGTATGACGGCGGCGAGCGAAGCGATCGCGATGAGAGAGGCGGGAGTCGCGTACGGTTGCCTCGCCGTCGTCACCAACCTCGGCACAGGGCTGTCTTCGTCTTCTCTTTCGCACGGAGAGGTCGGCGAGGCGATGAAGACCAGCGGTGAGCGGGCCGTTCAAGTCATGTTGCGCGCCGCGCACAGGGCGGTGGAGTGAATGCCAGTCTCGCGCCGCACACTCGTTGTCGCGCTCTCGCTCACGCCGGGCATCGGTGGAAGGACGGTCACGCGCGTCCTGACGCGCAACGACCTGCTCGGACGCACGATCGAAGAGTTCTTGCGGCTGGGCGAAGAAGCGCTGCGCGAGGAGTATCGCTTTACGAAGAAGGCGGCGGGCGAATGGATCGCGGACGTCAAGGGGCGCATCAAGGACGCCGAGCGGCTGCAGAAGAGGCTCGACGGTTACGACGTCGAGATCGTCTCGACGGCCGATGCGCACTATCCGCGACGCGTCGAGGCGATGGACCCTGACCCGCCGGGGGTGCTGTTCCTGTACGGAAACGCCCGACTGCTAGACGGCAGGACGTTCTGCGTGATGAGCTCGCGCAAATCGCCGCCTGCGGCGCTCGAACAGATCGAGCGGGTGGTGGAGGAAGGAGTGCTGGACGGGCGAGTACTCGTGAGCGGGCACGACACCCCGGAGTACCAGCGCGGTGCGGTCGTTCCGCTCCGCTGGGGGGCACCGAGGATCCTGGTGCTGGACCAGGGGTTTTTCCAAGTTTTCGGCGAAGACTTGAACGAAGAGCCGTTCCGTGCGGCGAGGCTTTGGCGATACAAGTTCGACACCAAGACGGACCTTGCCGTGACTTGGGTAAGCCCGGAACAGGGGTACCACCCGAACAGCAACAGGATGAGGGACGGGCTCGTCGCCTCGCTTTCGCACTCGCTCGACTTCGTGTGCGTCGCGCCGGGCGGGAACATGGATCGGCTGGCCAAGCAGGCGCTGCGCGCGGGGCGACAGGTCCGCGTCAGCCCGTTGGCGGACCAGAAGTCGGCGCTCGCTGCGCTCGGTGCGACGGAGCTCGCGCTCGATCGGACCTAGAAGAGCGTGTCGGCCGGTATCGGCTCGACGATCGTCGGTGACTCGAACCCAGGGTTGCCCATCGCCCTTATGACGGGGTGCATCTGCATTTCGCCTTCTGGGTACGGCGCGAGCAGCGGCATGAGGCTCGTCGTCTCTTGGACCGAGTGGTCTAGCCAGGCGTCATAGTCGGACCTCGCGACGATCACCGGCATTCTCGTGTGGACCGTCGCGAGCAGTGCGTTGGGCTCTGTCGTGATGATCGTGCAGGTGACGAGCGCTCCGTCCGGGCTTTCCCAATACTCATAGAGCCCGGCGAACGCGAACGGGCGCTGTGACTTCATGTGTATGAAGAACGGCTGCTTGCTGCCCTTCTCTCCCTTCCACTCGAAAAAGCCGTCCGCGGGCAAGAGGCAGCGGCGCGTTTTGAACGCGGACCTGAAGCTGGGCTTCTCTGCGAGCGTCTCTGCGCGCGCGTTGATCAGCTTGTTGCCGATGGTGGGGTCATTCGCCCAGCTCGGAACGAGCCCCCACTGCATGAACTCGAGGGCCCTTCCCTTCTCCGTTTGTGTGACCACCGGCACGACGTCGGTCGGCGCGATGTTGTAGTGCGGCCGGACGCCGTCCGGGTCGAGGTCGAACTCCTGTTGGAAGACCTGGACGCTGAAGAACGAGTAGCGCGCGCACATGCGCGTGCGCTACCCTCCTATCCCGCCGAATCCGCCGAGCATTCTTCCGTAAGGCGACTCCTTGATCGCCTTCTTCCTTTGGTCTATCAACAGTCGGAAGGCGGGCGGGAGGTTCGACGTGTCCACGGTCGGCGCGTTCTTTGGGACCGTGTCGTCCATCAGGGTCTTGTGCATTCCCGCGTTGGGCGAGAGCCAGAAGAAGAAGTTCAGCTTCTCTCGCGAGCCGAGCTTGATCGTCTTTGGGACCGTAAACATCTCGCCCATTTCGCCGAGTCCCTCTCCGCTCGCCTGCGCGAACTCCTTCATCATCTCGAACATCGCGAACTCGTCGGCGCCAAGTGCGCCCATTCCCAAGAAGAAGGAACCGGAGGAGCCTTCTGTCGTGCCGATCGGCTCGTTGACGAGCTTGAGTTCGATGGCGCCATCGGGCGGAAGTCCGTTCGGCATGACCTCTGTAGGTTCCTCGGCCAAGCTACTTGCGCCCCCGCCGAAAAGTGCGCCCATCAGGCCCCAAGAGAACGGCTGTTCGCCCGTCTTTTGGAGGTCGGCGGCGGGCTTGATCCCAGCGCGGCAGCTGAACGACATGCGCGTCAGGATGTTGCGCGCTTGGGTCGTGAGCGTCCCGAACGGGACGCGCCCTCCCTGGCGCAGGCTCGACTTCTGGTTCGGAAGCATGCTCGCATAGAGCTGCAGGGTGTCCCAGTCCATCGTTTGCCCGATGAGGCCCTGAAGGGTGCTCGGCGCGAACGCGAGGAGATAAAGGACGAGCCCGCTTTCGAAGTCCGGTTTGGGCGACGAGAGGGCGAACGACGAGATCGCATCGAGGGAGGCGGTCCCCTCTTGTCGGACTCTCGTGATGAACGCTTTCAGAACGACGCGGTCCTGACGCCGTTCGCGTGCGACTATGGGGTCGGCCGGAGCGACCGTCAGCCAGCCATCCGCCTCGGTGACGGTCGAGCCCCCTTCGTTCTTAAAGGCGTTGTAGGCCTGACCGACGGTGACGCCGCGCTCCTCCATCCCCATGCTGAACATCTCCATGTCGGAGTCGGAGAGGTTCGCGACGACGTCGAGGTTCTTGGCCTTCGCGATCGCGTGGACCATGTCGGTGTGGTGGAACCCGAGCGGGTCGTGCGTGACCGGGTCGCTCAGGAGGTCCAATAGCGGCGCTGGGAAGTTGAAGTTCATGCTCTCGCCCGGATTGAGCGAACTGAGGATCTTCGACTTTTCGCTAAACTGTATGAGCGTCCTGTCGGCTTCCGTGATCTTCTCTTGCGCGACCTTGGGAGGGGCCTCTTCTCCTTCTTCTTCCGATGTAGCGAAGTCTTCGTACCACGAGTTCCCCATCGTCTCGCTGGCCTGGGCAATGACGGCGCCCTTCTGGTCGTAGACCTTGAGCTTGACCTCCGGCGACTCGCCGCTCATGAACGACATGAATCCCGAGCCGATTTCGAGGACGAGGAGCGCCTTCGAAGGCGGGGTCTCGAACAGCTTCGCTTCGCTTTCGTCGCCGAACATGTCCATGTAGGCAAGGGTCTCCGGATCGGTCGTCGCCGCCTTCATCGCCTCGCGCTCCTTGATCTTTTCCGCGGCCCATGCGTTGTGGCTGGCGACGAGGTCGTTGAGGATGCGCGTCACTTGGTTGTTGCGCATGGCGCGCTGCATCCGGTTGGGTGACGAGGAGAACACGATGCGTCCGTCGTCGCCGAGCTTCGCGACCTCGTTCGGGTCAATGAGGACGGCGAGCTGCTTGAGGGCCTGTTCTGCCGGCGAGGGCGGGACGTCGTAGTCTTCCTCCATTTCTTCTTCTTCACCGATCCCCACGGGCGGGCGCACGCCGGGCTTCTTGTTCAGTTCGTCGCGCATCTGCTGTTGCGCCTTCTTGAAGGCCTCGACGCGCTTGGCGTCCTTCGTCGCCTGTTCCTTGCGCCGCACGTCTTGGTCGGGCACGAGCGTGCGCTTCTCTCCCACGACGTCCCATTTGCTCGACGTGACGAGCGCGATCCGTTCTAGGAGAGCGTCAGGCTCTACGTCCGTGACCGCGATCACGAGCACGTGGCGCTTCGCGTCGTCGGTGGACTCGAGTGTGAGGCCGGCCTGCGCCGCGATCTCTTGGACGACAAGGTCCGCACGTTTGGCCTCCGTCTTATAGGAGAGCGGCCCGACATTGGGATCGGGTGCGTGCCCTGCCGCGACGAGCGAGACGGCGGCGAGGACGACGAGGGTGCGGGCGCGGGGTGCCATCACGCTCCATTGTACGGCGTTTCGGGGCCTGGTGTCGGGCTAGGCGTTGCGCAGGTGGTGCGACAGGCTGAAGACCTTGTCGAGCTCGGCCTTGGACAGCCTCTTGGCGACCTGCGGGTCCCTTCGGACGCACTCCTTGAAGTCGTCGCCCTTCCAAGCCTTCTCTGCGTTGCGCTGGGCGACCTTATACGCGTCCTGGCGCGACATGCCGCTCTTGATGAGCGCGTTTAGAAGGTGCTCGCTGTAGACGAGGTCGCCCATGAGCCTGAGGTTTGCCTTCATGTTCTTGGGAAGGACGACGAGCCCCTGAAGGACCGCCGTCATGCGCAAGAGCATGAAATCGGTGAGCTGGCACGAGTCGGGAAGCACGACGCGCTCCAGACTGCTGTTGGTCAGGTCGCGCTCGTGCCAGGTGCACACGCTCTCGAGCATCGCGTGGGCGTTGCCACGCAAGACGCGCGCGAGCCCGACGACCGTCTCGCTGTTCCACGGGTTTCGCTTGTGCGGCATGGAACTGCTTCCCTTCTGGCCCGCCTTGAACGCCTCCTGCACCTCGAGGATCTCCGTCCTTTGCAGGTTCCTCAGCTCCGTCGCCATTCGCTCAAGCCCGGCGCCAAGGAGCGCGAGCGTGTTCAAGAACTGGGCGTGCCTGTCGCGGTTGATGATCTGCGTGCTGACCGGATCGGGCGAGAGCCCGAGGCTGGCACAGATCCGCGCCTCCGTCTTCCGGTTGACGTGCGCGTGGATGCCGACGGCGCCGCTGACCTTTCCGACGGCCACTTGTCTCTTGGCCTCTTCGAGCCTTTCCATGTTGCGGTCGAGCTCGACCCTCCAACTGGCGCACTTGTGCCCGAACGTGATCGGCTCCGCATGGACGCCGTGCGTGCGCCCGATCATCGGCGTCTTCTTGTGTTTGGCCTCCAGTCGGACGATCTGCTTCTTGAGCCCCTTCGCGCTCTTGAGCAGCTGGTCGCACGAGTCGCGAAGCATTGTGCCGAGCGCCGAATCAATCACGTCGTAGCTCGTGACCCCCAGGTGGATCCACCGGCCGGCTGGCCCGATGTTCTCCTCGAGGTTGCGGACGAACGCCGCCAGGTCGTGCCGCGTCTCCTTCTCGATCTCGTCGCACCGTGCGAGGTCGAACCTCGCCTTGGACTTGATCTGCTTGAAGTCTTGAGGGGGGATCGTGCCGTCCTCGGCGTGGGCGGCACAGATCGCGACCTCGACCTGCATCCACCGCTCGTACTTGGCCTGGCGGCTCCAGATGGCGGTCATCGCGGGGGTGCAGTAGCGTTCGATCATCGGGCTCCAAAAGCGTACCTGGGGACCGTGCAACTGTCGGGGCCGGAAGGGTGTAATCAATCTCGATGGCAGAGACGGCCTTGGCAGTGCCGGAACAGGGCGACCGGTCCCTGGCGGCGGGCGTGCACGCCGGTGCGGTCTTCTTCCCGTTGCTCGCGCCGCTGGTCGCCTACTTCGTGACGCGAACGAGCAGGCCGTTCGTCGCGGCGCACGCGCGGCAGTCGCTGGTGGAGACGGTCGTGCTCAACGTCCTCATCGGCACCGCGATGGTCGTGTCGCTGGGCTTCACGGTCTGGCGGCTCTGGGGCTACTACCAGGACGACTGGCAGAACATTGACTGGTGGGGGTTCGCCCTGCGGTTCGCGCTGTGGTGGGTCGCGATGGGGATCCTGTGGGTGATCAACCTCCTCGTCTCGATCCGCCAGGCGCTCCAGGCCCTGCGCGGCGAATGGCCGCGCTCCGCGCGCAAGCGGGCGGCGAAGGGCAAGGGTGTCGCGTAGTAGCGAGGTTCGGGTTTGTTCGGGTTTGTTCTGGGTTGATCCGAACCAGCCCGAACGTCCCTTTCATGCCTCAGGACGCGCGGGCTGCACTTGTCGGGCGATGGCTTCTAAGTCCTGAGGCTTGGCCGCTGGCTCGCGCCATGAAAGCCTCAGGACTCGGAGCCAGGCCAACACGCGCCACCTCAGGCGCGTCCTGAGGCATGAAACCCCGCCGATACCCGCCGTCCCCGCCGCCACCACCCGGACAACCCGGACAAACCCGAACCAACCCGAGCCAACCCGCCGGCCGTTACGCGCCGACGTCGGTGCGGAAGGACTTGCCCTTGTACTCGATCCTCTCGGCGGCCTCGTACGCCGCCTTCCTCGCCTCGGGGAGGTCTTTGCCGGTGGCGGAGACGCCGAGGACGCGTCCGCCGGCGGTGACGAGGTCGTCCACGAGCGTCGCGGTGCCGGCGTGGAAGACGACGACCTCCTCCGGCAGGTCGTCCGGGATCGTGACGGAGCGGCCCATCTTGACCTTGCCGGGGTAGCCCTCGCTCGCCATCACGACGGTGATCGCCGCGTGGCCGCCGACCTCGAACTCCGGGACCGGCTCGCCGTTCGCGACCGCGCGCAGCGCCTCTGCGAAGCCCGCGCCGAGGCGGCGCACGATCGTCTGCGTCTCCGGGTCGCCGAAGCGCACGTTGTACTCGAGGCAGAACGGCTCGCCGCCGACGACCATGATGCCGCTGAAGAGCACGCCGCGGAAATCAATGCCGCGCACGGCGAGGTTCTTCAGGAGCGGCTCGACGACGCGCTCCTCCGTCGTGCGGACCAGGTCCTCGCCCAGCCACGCGACCGGCGAATACGAGCCCATGCCGCCCGTGTTCGGCCCCCGGTCGCCGTCGTAGGCGCGCTTGTAGTCCTGCGCGACGGGGAGCGAGCGGTAGCTCGTGCCGGAGACCAGGGTGAGGAGGCTGAACTCCTTGCCGAAGAGGCAGTCCTCGATGACGAGCGTCTCGCCCGCCGTGCCGAACGCCTTTTCGATCATCGCCTGCGCGATCGCCTCGTCTGCCTCTTCTTGTGTGAGGCAGACGGTGACGCCCTTGCCGAACGCCGCGCCGCTGGCCTTGACGGCGACGTTGCGTCCCTTTGCGAACATCTCCGCGACGTAGTGCTTCGCCGAATCGGGGTCGTTGAACTCTCCGTAGTCGGCGGTCGGCACTTTCGCCTCGACCATCATGCGCTTGCTGAACGCCTTGGATCCCTCGAGCTGCGCGGCGTCGCTGCTGGGCCCGACGACGGCGATGCCCGCGGCGCGCAGGTCGTCGCCGAGGCCGTGGATGAGCGGCTCCTCGGACCCGACGACGACGAAGTCCGCCTCCACCCGCTGCGCGAGCGTGACGATCCGCTCCTTGTCCTTGGGCAGGACGTCGGCGGTGAAGCACATCTTTGCGATGCCGGCGTTGCCGGGCGTGCAGAAGACCTCGGCCTCCTGCGCGAGCTTCCACACGAGCGCGTGCTCGCGCCCGCCGGAACCGATCACGAGCGCCTTCATATCTCCCTCCGGTATTCGAGGGCGGAGAGCAGCGTCGCGCTGTCGGCGTAGTCGAGCTCGCCGCCGACGGGCATGCCGTGGGCGAGCCGCGTGACGCGCACGCCGAGGGGCTTGATGAGCTTGGCGAGATAGAGCGCGGTCGTGTCGCCCTCGACGGTCGGGTTCGTCGCGACGATGACTTCTGTCACGCCGTCCCTCATCCTTGCGACGAGCTCCTTGGCCTTGATGTCTTCTGGGCCGACGTCGTCCATTGGGCTGAGGAGTCCGTGGAGGACGTGGTACAGGCCGCGGTACTCATTGATCCTTTCTACGGCGGCGATGTCGCGGGGTTCCGCGACGACGCAGATCATGGACGTGTCGCGGCGGTGGTCGGCGCAGATCTCGCACACCTCGTTCTCACTGACGTTCTGGCAGACCTCGCAAAAGCGCAGCAGTTCCCTGGCCGCCCGCAGGGCGTCGGAGAGCCGCCTGACGTCGTCCTCTGGCATACGCAGGACGTGGTAGGCGAGGCGCTGGGCCGACTTGGGGCCGACGCCCGGCAGTTTTTCGAACTGGGCGATGAGTTCGGCGAGTGGGCGCGCGAACAGCATCAGGGTTTAGAAGCTGAGTCCCGGCGGGAGGTCGGGCATGATCTCGGCAAGCCTCTTCTCGCGAAGGGCGGTGGCCTGCGCGAACCCGTCGCGCACGGCGCCGACCAGCAGGTCTTCGAGCATTTCCAGGTCGTTGGGATCCACCGCGCTGGGCTCGATGGAAATCGTCTGTAGCAGGCCGGTGCCATTGAAGACGGCCTTGACCGGCCCCTTGACGACCTCGATCCGCTCGTCCTCGAGCTCGCTTTCGAGCGCCTTGGCGCGCTCCATGGCCTGCTTTGCCTTCGCGAGCGTCTCCGTGAGACCTCCGCCGCCGAACTGTTTGGGGAGCTTCATCCTTCTTGCCGCCGATGACTGCCTAAGTGCCGTCGCCCGAGCCGAAGACCTCTTGTCCCAGCTTCTGCAGCGACTCGCCCTCTGCGGGCAATTCTACCGTCGTCGTCTCGGGCGAGGCGGGCTTGGTTCCGTTCGACCGCGACCCCTCAAACTTGAGCTCTTGTTGCCCGCCGCTGTGCTTGTACCAGGACTCCATGACCGCCTTCCTGACCTTCGCTCCCTCCTGGACCCACTCGGCGTCCGACAGCCTCTCGAACTCGATCACGACGGTGCCGCTCTTGAGCTGTTCTCGGACGCGGCTCTTGGGCAGCCGCTGCGAGGCCGAGTTGGACTGCGCCGAGAGCTCTTTGACGACTTCGAGCCACGCCTTCGTGAGCCGGTCGAAGTCCTTGTCGCCGGTCTCCTTGGGCGCGACGATGTTCGTCGCAGGGGCAGGGCGGGCCTTTGCTGGTTCGGGCTTGGGGGCCTTGGCCGCTGTCGCTACGACGGCGCGCACCGGCTCCGCCGGTGGTCGCACTGGGGCTTGCGGGGAGTCCGCGAACGCGATGCGGACGAGCTCCGCCTCGACCCAGACCCGCGGCAGGCTCACGTCGCGCACTTCCCGGTGCGTGACGGACAGCTCGGACCGGAACGCGAGGAGCCGGTCTTTGCCGAGCTGGCTCGCGGTGCTCGTGAGGCCCGCCTCCAAGGACGAGTCGGAGAGCCCACCGACCTCGACGCCATAGGCGGCCCTGGTCAGCTCTGCGAGCCTCAAGAGGAGGGACTCCACGATGCTGCGCGGGTCCTTGCCTGTCCGGTAGATCTCGTCGAGGCCCCTCACGATCCCGGCGACGTCCTTGTCCGCCATCGCCTTGAGCAGCGCGTCGCTCGTCTCGTCCGCGATGAGTCCGAGCTGGCCGTAGACGACTTCCAGCGTCACTTTGCCATCGGTCGTGAGGACTGCTTGGTCGAGGAGCGTCAGGGCGTCGCGGTAGCCGCCGTCGGCCATCCGCGCGATCGCCGTCAGGGCCGCGGGCTCGTACTCGATCCCCTCCTTGTCGGCGACGAACGCCAGCCTGTTCGTGATGTCCTGGATCGTCCCACGGTGGAACTCGAACCTCTGGCATCGGGAGCGGATCGTTGGTGGGACCTTGTTGTACTCGGTCGTCGCTAGGATGAAGACCACGTGCTCGGGCGGTTCTTCGATCGTCTTGAGCAGCGCGTCGAAGGCCTTGTTCGAGAGGTCGTGGACCTCGTCAATGATGAAGATCCGGAACTGGCAGAACGTGGGGTGGTACTCGCTGGCCTGGACGATGGCCTCTCGGACGTTCTCGACCCCAGCCTCGCTGGCGGCGTCCATTTCAAGCACGTCCATCGAGTTGCCGTTCGTGATCGAAATACAGGCCTCGCACTCGTTGCAGGGCTCCGCCGATGGGCCCTTGAGGCAGTTCAGCGCCTTGGCCAGCAGGCGGGCGGTCGAGGTCTTCCCTGTCCCGCGCGGGCCGGTAAAGAGGAAGGCGTGGGAGAACTTGCCCGTTGTGATCGAGTTTTGGAGCGTCTTGACGACGTGCGACTGCCCGACGAGGTCGCTGAACGTCTGGCTGCGGTACTTTCGATAGAGTGCGAGGTGCGACACGGTTATCTCAAAAAGCTGTCCAGAGGGCAAGCGCCGGGAATGGTGCGTCGCTCAGTGTAACGACTTACCGTTGCTACCTTCCGGTCCTGGCGGGGTTCGCCGCACATCTGCCGCGCAGTTCCCGGCGGGACGCTTTATCTTAGCATCCCGCCGGAGCCGGCGCTTGCCCTATGGACTTGGTGGATCCGAGCGAAGGCCCGGCACCTGGATGACCTCTCCGCTGCCGCCAGTGTACTTGCTCGGGTCGTAGTTCTGCGTCGCAACGATCGCCTGCTTGCGCCCCTTTCGGTAATCGCCCGTGCGCAGGATCATGTCCTTTGTGATCTTGAGCTGGGCGAACACGACGCGCTGGCCCTCCCTGATGTCCGAGTTGAGGAAGTTCGAGTCGGTCATGCCCTCGCCGTTGAATCCGAACTTGTCCTGGATATGCGCGGGCGCGCTGCGCGGGTTGTAGTAGAACTCCATGACGTAGTCCTGCTTGGTGAGGGGGTACATGGTCACGTCTCGGCTCAGGTCCACGCGCCGGGAGAAGCGCTGGTTTCGGACGAACAGCTGGTCCTGGAGAAAGGTCTCGTTCGGGTTGACCGTGAAACTGACCTCGTCGCCCTTGTCCCACACCATGCCTCCCGGGACCGCGCCCTGGTAGTCCGCGTCGCGCAAGATGAAGCGGATGCGCGTCCCGACGGGCAGGACGCCCCACGTTCCTTCGACCAAGAGGACCTTGTAGTCAATGACGCTGACGCTGACGCTAAAGCCAACGTCGAAGGGCGGGTAGACGTCGTAGCCGGTCATGTCCGTCTCGCCCCGCAGCCGTGCGAACTCGCCTCGTTGGGCCATGCGGACGAGGATGTTGTCGAAGTTGCCCTCGATCGTGTCCCGGTTGTTGGAACCGACGTAGAGGTCTCCCTGCCTCGTCTTGATCTTCTCCTCGGCGCGCTGCAGGAGGCTCCAATAGAGGTCTCGCGCGGCGATGACGTCGCCGTTCCGCAAGTAGGCGGGCGCCAAGAGGTTCTTGCGTGCCTCGGGGATCCCGTTGATCTGCGCCCTCCAGTCCGCCTCCGCGTCGTTCAGCCCTGCGGCCTTGAGGTCCGCAAAAATGGTGTCGTAGTCGTACTCGTTCGCCTTTTCGAAGTAGTAGACCGCTTCGCCATAGTTGTCGTCAATCTTGTGGTACCAGATCCACCCGGTCTCGAACCAAAGCTCGTAGGTATAGCCGTTGAGGCGCGCACCCTCTTTGCCGAGCGCGAGCGCGGGAGAGATGTAGCGCCTGTCCGACCGCTGCGACTCGTCGGTGAAGTTGTACGCGATGTGCCACATGCCCGTCGCGTAGACATCGAGCTGCTTCGGGTCCAACATCGTGACGATGCGCACCATCGGCAGGATCGCGTCATAGTTGCCTTCGTCGAAGTACGCGTCTGCGCGGACCCAGAGCAGGCCGGCGATCATCTCGCGGAAGCCAGCGAGCGCAAACAGCATCTGGTCGGGCGAGAGAGAGGAGAGGTCGCTGTCCGTCCGCGGCGCGTAGTGCTTGCCCCAAAACGGGTAGATCACGGACCTTTGCATCCACGCCTGCCCGACGAACAGCAGGATCAGGAGCGGGAGCATCTTCGCGGCATTGACCTTCACCGGGCTACACCTCCTTCCTGTCGAAAATGATGATCCCCAGGATCAGCAGGATCGAGATGTAGAGCACGCCGTAGCCGGTCAGGTTCATGTAATGGTTGAACTCGCCGCGTATAAACTGGTTCGGGTTGACCGTGGTGTTCTGAACACTGAAGTTCTGGAAGTTCGGAATGATGGACTGCAAGAGCTGCACTGCGCCCTTGGCAAACGGCGACATGTCCGCGTTCTCAGCGACGGCGTCGAAGAGCGTGTTGAAGAGCGAGCCGATCATGTAGACCCCTCCTGAAAGGAAGAAGTTTACGACCGGGGACGCGAACGTCGAGAAGAACACACCGACCGCGGCCAGCAGGCACATCTGGATGAAGAACATTGCGGCGGTCTTGCCAAAGTCGCTGAACGTCTCCAACTGACCGGTCGCCATTCCGATCCAATAGAGCGTGGCCATGAGGCCGCCGGCCAATACGGCGATGACGACCTGGCCTGAGGTCTTGTCCTTGAGCTTGTTCGTCAGGGCGACCAGGGCGATCAGGGTCACGATGAACAGCGCAATGGGCGCGGCGGGCTTCTCCTGAGACTGCATGACCGCGTAGACGAACAACAGCGTGAACGTCATCATGGCGATCATCAGGCCGAGCGCGCCGACCGCGCCGAGATACTTGCCGATCAAGAACTGCCACCTTTGGACGGGCTTCGAGAGGATCGTGTAGATCGTCCGGCGCTCGACCTCGTTAGGCAGCATGTAGACCGTCAAGACGAGCGCGATCACGGCGCTCGTGATCTGGATGACGCCCAGCGTCAGGCCCTTGAGGACCGTCGTCTCCTGGCGCGGCGTGAGCATGTTGAGGCTCGGCGCGATGACCAGGAAGAGGATGCCGATAAGGAGGATGACGAGGAGGATCCGGCGTCGGACCGCCTCGCCGATCGTCGTCCTGGCGATTGAGAGGATGATGCTCACGCCGCACCCCCAGTGTGCTCGCGGACGCTCTCGACGAAGAGGTCTTCGAGGCGCAGCCTCCTCGGGATGACGCTGACGACGCTTCCGCCGCCGGCGCGGGCCTTGTCAATGATCGCGTCCGTGTTGTTCCCTGCCGCCATGTCTATGACTGTGCTGTTGCCACTCTGTGAGACCACGGCGTCGGATCCTGCGATCTCCTTCGCCTTGTCCGGCGCCAGGCCCCTGAAGACGAGCTCGATGCGCGCGCCTGTCAGCAGCTCGTTCAGGTGCCCCTGCTTGATGACGATGCCCTTGTTGATGATCGCGACGCGGTCGCAGATCAGCTCGATCTCGCTCAGCTCGTGGCTCGATATGAAGACGGTCCGGCCCTCGTCCCGGAAATTGAGGATGAGGTCGCGGACCTCCTTGTGCGCCATCGGGTCGAGACCGCCGGTCGGCTCGTCCAAGAAAAGGAGCTCCGGGTCGTTCAAGAGGCTCTGAGCCAGCCCGACCCTTTGCTGCATCCCCTTCGAGTACTCGGAGATCGGTCTGTTCATGTCGTTCGCGAGGTTCACCCTCTCCAACAATGACTTGCAGAGCGCGTCGTCGTTGATCTTGAAGAGCGACGCGTAGAAGTGCATCACCTCGAGACCGGTCATGTGCTCGTAGTAGTACGGCCTTTCCGGGAGGTAAGAGAGCCTTTTGTGCGCCTCGATGTCGCCCGCTTCCTTCTCGAGGACGTACGCCTCGCCCGACGTCTCATGGATGATGCCGAGCAGGATCTTGATCGTCGTGGTCTTCCCTGCGCCGTTGGGGCCGAGGAACCCAAAGATCTCGCCGCGCTCCACTCGGAGGTCGAGGTCCTTGACGACGTCAACTCCCTTCCCACCTCGGGACCTGTACGTCTTAGTCAGCTTCTTCGTTTCTATCGCAAGGCTCAAACTGGTCTTGTCTCCTGTATAAATGCGCGGCGAGTATACCAGTGGCCTAGTTAGAGCCTGGCTGGCGGGCCCGCCATGGAGTTCTAACTGCAAACCCGCCGAAAACGTGCCGTCCGAGGCGGGGTTTTTCGCTACGGGACGAGGGACCGGTCGGCCTCCAAGACTGCCGCGAAGAACGCCCTCATCGCACCACGGTCCTTCACGCCTGGCCCGGACTCGACGCCGCTGCTCACGTCCACGGCGAACGGACGGAGCTCCTTGATCACGGCCCCGACAGAGTCGGCTGTGAGCCCACCGGCGACGATGACGGGCCTCACTGAGTCCGACATCGCGGCCCTTGCCGCTGGGAGGTTGATCGCGTGCCCTGTCCCGCCGTACTCGCCCTCGACGTGCGCGTCAATGAGCAAGGCGTCAATGTCGTCCCAGGGAGGAAGCTCGTCCCCCGAGCCGAGCCGGAGCACCGCGATGGCGCGCTGGCTCGCATCGAGCATTGACCGCCTGCTGCCGATCGCCTGCACTGCGTCGAAGGACGAGAGGTGCTTGCCTGGCTGGAACGGCCCCATCACTGCGGTCCGCGCGACGTAAGGCGGGACCCCGTCCAGGAGGTCCGCGATCTCGGCCAGTCCGACGCACCTCGGGCTCGACGGCTCAAGGACGAACCCGACGGCGTGGGCACCGAGCTCGATCGCCAGTTCTACGTCCACTCGCCGCGTCAGCCCGCAGATCTTGACTCTGGTCACCAGCCCATCACTTCCTTGACCTTTGATTCGATGTCGGGAGCGCTGCAGAACGCAGTCCCAATGAGCACGGCGCGCGCTCCGGCCTTCCTGAGCTTCTCGACGTCCTCGCAGTCTTCGATCGCGCTCTCGCTGATCGCCATCGCCTTCTTTGCCAAGCCCGGCAAGAGCTTCAGTGAGTTCTCGATGCTCGTCTCGAACGTCTTGAGGTCGCGGTTGTTGATCCCGACCATCGTCGCACCGGACGCAAGGGCCCTGTCAGCCTCCTTCTTGTCGTGCGCCTCGACGATCGCGTCCATTCCCAAGAATTGGGCGAGTTCCCTGTACTCACGAAGCTGGCTCGCCGTCAGGCCCGCGACGATCAGGAGGACCGCGTCCGCCCCCCAGGCCCTCGACTGCCAAACGTCGTACTCGTCCACCGTGAAGTCCTTCCGCAAGATGGGAAGGCTCGTCGCCTCACGGCAAAGCGTCAGGTTCCTGGGCGAACCCTGGAAGAACTGCGCGTCGGTCAGGACGCTGAGGCAGTCCGCCCCTGCGGCCTCGTATGACTTCGCGATGGCCACAGCGTCGAAGTCTGCCCGGATCACTCCTTTCGAAGGGCTCGCCTTTTTCACTTCGGCGATGAGCGCCGGTCTGTGGGGGCTGTTCTCCAGAACGGAGCGGAACCCCCGGGCCTGCGGCGCGTCGGCGGCGAGCGACTTGACCATCTTCAGCGGGATCCGTGCCTTTTGCTCGGCCACGTCCTGCCTCTTCTGATCGAAGATGCGCCCTAAGATGTCCAACTCACCAGCTCCATTAGCGTCCGCTCCGCCGCACCGCTCCCGATTGCCTCGCGTGCTCTCTCCGCCCCTTCCGGCAGGTCTGTGGCCACTCCGGCCAAAACAAGCGCGACACTCGCGTTCGGCAACAGCGCTTGCGCTCGGACGGACTCGCTGTCAGTCAGCGCCTCTTTGAGGATTCTGGCGTTTGCCTCTGCGTTCGTGCCAGGCAAAAGTGCCTCATTCGGCAGGGCATCAAGGCCAAAGCTCTGCGGAGTCAGGACGCCCTCTTTGACCTTGCCGCCGACGACCTCGGCAAACAGGGTGTTACCGCAGGGAGAGACTTCGTCCATCCCGCCCTCCCCGTGGACGACAAACGCGTGCTCGGAGCCCAGGAGGATGAGCGCCTCGGCCATCGGCCGCACCAGGTTTGGACCATAGACTCCCACCAGTTGCCTCGTCGCCCCAGCCGGGTTGGCGAGGGGGCCGAGCTGATTGAACACGGTCCGAACCCCTAGCGCCTTGCGGGCCGGCCCGACGTGCTTCATCGCCGGGTGGTGGTTCGGCGCGAACAGGAACACGATCCCGATGTTCTCGAGCGATGAGAGGAGCTGCTCGGGTTCCCCTCCAAGCCGGACTCCCAGCGCTTCGAGGACGTCGGCGCTGCCACACGCGCTTGTGACCGCGCGGTTGCCGTGCTTGGCGACCTTCGCCCCTGCGGCGGCCGCGACGATCGCCGCACCAGTCGAAAGGTTGAACGTCGGCGGCCCGCCGCCCGTGCCGCACGTGTCCACGAGGTTCGGAAACCGATGGGCCACGGCCGTCGCGTTCTCACGCATCACCTCCGCGAACCCGGCCAGCTCCGCTGCGCTGACGCCCTTCATCCGCAGCGCGACAAGCAGTCCGCCGGTCTGGGCGTCGTCGAGGTCCCCGGACATCAGCACGCGCATCGCTTCCTTGGCCTGCTCCCGGGTGAGGTCCACGCCGTTCACAACGCCCTCGAGCAGCTCAGGAAACGTCACGGCGCGAGTCTACTCCCGGCCTCTGGCCGAAGGTAAGATCGAACCATGTCCGGCGAGTTCTTGCCGATCCTGGTCCTGCTCGTCGCAGCCGCTTTGATCTGCGCGGTCATGGTCGTCGGAAGCTGGCTCCTGGGACCTAAGAAAGTCACGCCGTACAAGGCCTCGCCGTACGAGTGCGGCGTCGAGCCGGTCGGGTCTGCGCTCGAGCGGTTCCCGGTCAAGTTCTATCTCGTCGCGATCATCTTCGTCCTTTTCGACATCGAAGTGATCTTCCTCTGGAGCCTCATGGAGGTCTTTCGCGAGGCGCCCCAGGAGTTCAAGGTCTTCAGCGGCGTCGCGCTCGGGATCTATATGCTCTTGTGGATCATCGGCGACGCATATGTCCTGCGAGTGGGCGCGATTGACTGGGACGAGACCACGACCCTGGCGCCAGAGAAGTTGACGGACACGCCGATCGCCGCCCGGGCCGCGGCCGCCAGGGCGGCAAGGGCCGAGGGGGCGCGCTGACCGTGGTCGTCGAGTCGCGCCGGGACGTCGCCAAGCTCCGTGAACGGTTCGGGGATGCAATCCTGTCCGTGCAGGACAAGCGCGGCGACGCCTACGTCTGCGTCGAGCGAGACCGCCTTGCCCGCGTCGCCCAGTTCCTCCGCGACGACGCAGAGCTCGCCTACGACTATTACGTCGAGTGCCTGGGCGTTGACTACCTCACCTGGGAGCACGCGCGCGACCTCGAGGGCAGGTTCGAAGTGGTACACAACCTCTACTCGACCAAGCACGACTCGAGGCTGTTCCTCAAGGTCGGGGTTGACGACGGGCAAACCGTACCGACACTGATGAGCGTCTGGTCTGGCGCCGAGTATCCCGAGCGCGAGACGTGGGACCTGTTCGGGATCGTATTCCTTGGGAACGAGCAGACCCAGCGGTTCCTCCTGCCGGACGACTGGGTGGGGCACCCGCTCCGCAAAGACGTCGGGCTGGGAGGAGAGGACGTGGTCTTCGACCTCGGCACCAAGGGCCCCGCGGTCGAGGACGTACAGTCGCCGCACGCAGGCGAGAGCTTCGAAGGCAAGGCTGGCAGCGAAGACGTCGGCGGCCGCTAGCGTCGGTCTTGACGAGCCGGCCAGCCCAAGCCCGCTCAGGTACGATCATCCGAGTTCACAGCCATGGCCGGCAAGACCTTCATCCCCAGCACTGAGACCGTTTTCCAACGGACTGGCGAAAGCACGATGGTCGTGAACATGGGGCCTCAGCACCCCTCCACCCACGGCGTCCTCCGGATCATTTGCGAGCTTGAAGGCGAGACGATAATCAAGGCCCAATGCGTCATCGGCTACCTCCACACCGGGATGGAAAAGGAGGCTGAGTTCCAGCAGTACCACAAGTGCGTCGTCATGACCGACCGCATGGACTACATGAACGCCAACGGCAACAACCTGGCGCACGCGCTTGCGGTCGAAAAGCTCCTGGGGTGCGCGATCCCGAAGCGAGCCCAGTACCTGCGCGTCGTCTTGGCCGAACTGAGCCGGATCGCGAGCCACTGCGTGTGGCTCGGCACCCACGCGCTCGACCTAGGCGCGATGACCCCGTTCTTCTACATCATGCAGCAGCGGGAGCTGATCCTCGACCTGTTCGAGATGTTCTCCGGCGTGCGCATGATGCCGTCGTGGATCGTCCCCGGCGGCCTTCGGGGCGACGTCCCGCCGGGCTTTGAGGAGCGCCTTCTCGCGTTCCAGGCAGACTTCCTCGACGAGCTGGGCACGGTCGAAGACCTGCTGGTCGAGAACCCGATCTGGAAGGAGCGGACGCAGGGCGTCGGGGTACTGACTGGGGCCGAGGCGCTGGCGCTCGGGTGCTCGGGGCCGATCGCCCGCGGCAGCGGCGTGCCGTTCGACCTCCGCAAGGCCCAGCCGTACAGCAGCTACGAGGACTTCGACTTCAAAGTCCCCATTGGGACCAAGGGGGACGTGTACGACCGGTTCCTCGTGCGGCTGGCGGAAATGCGCGAGTCGAACACGATCATCACCCAGGCGATGGCGAACCTCCCTGAGGGAGGCCACTGGACCGACGACCGCAAGGTGGCCCCACCGCCGCGGGCTGAACTCGACACGTCAATGGAGTCCCTCATCCATCACTTCAAGCTCTATACGGAGGGCTATAAGGTCCCTGTCGGAGAGGCGTATGCGGCGGTCGAAGGTAGCAAGGGCGAGCTCGGGTTCTACGTCGTCAGCGACGGGAGCGCGATGCCTTACCGCTGGCACGAGCGGCCGTCCTCGTTCATGAACCTCAAGTCGCTCGAGGTGCTTGCCAAGGGCCGGTTAATCGCCGACCTGATCGCGATCATCGGCTCGATTGACATCGTGCTGGGGGAGATTGACCGGTGAGCGAGCTGATCAAGCTCTCGAACGGCAAGGGGCGCCCGACGGCCCCCCGCGCTGACCAGCTCGAGCTCAAGTTCAGCCCGAAGGCGGTCGGCGAGCTCGAAGCGCTCAAGGGCCACTATCCCGACCTCAAGTCGCTGATCCTGCCTGGCCTCTGGATCGCCCAGCGGGAGCACGGTGGGCACCTGCCGCCGGAGGCACTCGCCGAGGTCGCCTACAGGCTCTCGCGGTCTTACGCCGAAGTCGAGGGTGTCGCGACGTTCTATTCGATGTACAACACCGACCACGCGGTCGGAAGGCACATGATCGAGGTCTGCACGTGCCTCACCTGCCACATGTGTGGAGCGTACAAGCTCGCCGACTATCTGAAACAGAAGCTAGGAGTCGGCTTTGGCGAGACCACCGAGGACGGCGTCTTCACCCTCCACGAGGTCGAATGCCTCGACGCGTGCGACCGCGCACCCGTGTTCCAGGTCGGGGAGGAGTACTTGGGCCCGATGGACGAGTCCGGCGTGGACGCCCTCTTGGACAGGCTCCGCAAGGCCCCTGGATCTTCGGTGGTCAAGCTGGCAGACGAGGTCGTAAAGGTCCACTTGGGCTCTGGAGAGCCGTCCTAGGTTAGCCGCGGCCGATCGCTATAATCGGCGCCATCTGGCACATAGCAATCCTCGAAAAGAGTTCGAATGCAACAGATTCGACCGATTAGTGGACTGTTTGGCGTGAAATTGGAGTATATTTGAACTGGCGCTCTCGGGCAAGCCCGATGGGCGTCTCGCAATATTGGTGACTCCAAAAATGAAATCGCACAAGAAAGCGTTCACGCTTATCGAGCTGCTTGTTGTTATCGCGATCATCGCGATCCTAGCGGCCATCCTCTTCCCTGTATTCGCACAGGCCAAGGCCGCCGCGAAGAAGACCGCTAGCATCAGCAACGCCAAGCAATTGGTGCTCGCAACGATCATGTACTCGAGCGACTATGACGACGTCAACGTCGTCTACCAGACCTGGACGACTGCTCCGGGCGCAGTCGCGTACTACAGCGGTCAAGGCACCATGCCTTGGTCGTTCATCATCCAGCCGTACACGAAGAACTCGCAGATCCTCGCAGATCCGCAGGCTCCGCCGATCCAAGCTTGGCCCGCAGGCTTCTCGCCGTCAGGCGCACAGGCGATCACGCCCGTCTACGGTTACAACTACACGTACCTGAGCGCGCCGTTCTGTCTGCCTAACGACCCGTGCTATCGTCCGATCAGCACGACGAAGCTCGAGAACCCGGCTGAGACGGTCCTCTTGGGTTCGAAGTGGTCATCTGGCGAGTGGCCGTACAGCGCGACCACAATCTTCTGGTATGGCGCCCCGCGTGGCATGGCCATGAACTACGGCATTGACTCGCCGCACTGCGACACGATCCCGCAATGGTGCTTCGGCAACTGGGGATCCAACAGTGGGAACTTCGTGGCCCTTCTCGGCGACAACAACAAGATTGACGCTGGCGTCCGCACGGGTGGCAACTCCATCCGAGCAGGCCGACAGATGGTCATCGGTTGGGCCGACGGTCACGTCGCCGCCAAGCCGCCCGCGGCCATGGGCCAGGGCACGACCTTCGAGATCAACACCGCAGCTTCGAGCACGGTGATCAACAACCTGCAGCTCTTCCTCTGGGACGACCTATAATGAAAAAGCTCTCCACGATCCTGCTCCTGATAGTCTCGGCGATTGCGATCGTCGGATGCGGCGACAAGGCCGCAGACGCACTCGACGCCAAGGACATCGAAACGGACACGAGCGCCACACCTCCGGTTGAGCGCTCGACCGGAGCGGCGGACGTCTCCACCATGGAGGCGACCCCGGGCCTGACTGAAGAAGAGGCCGCTGCCCGCGTGGGATCAGCGACCGGCAACTAGTATCGTGGACCGCCACAGACGCCCTCCGTCACAGGACGGGGGGCGTCTTTCCTTTGGCCCGCCCCGTCGCGCGTCCGAAGTTCAGCCAGGCTCAGGCCGCCACGAGTAGAATCAAGGCCGACATGGGCGAAACCAAGCTCCTTCTCCAGCACGCAAGCGATCCTGCCTATGCGAGCCTCAGCGGATACAAGGCGACGGGCGGTTACAGGGCATTGGAGAAGGCGCTCGCAATGGGCCGGCAGGGCGTCATTGACCAGGTCAAGGCAAGTGGGCTAAGAGGAAGGGGCGGCGCGGGCTTCCCGACCTGGATCAAGTGGAACGGCCTTCCCAAGGACAAGACGAAGCCGCACTACGTGCTCTGCAACGCGGACGAAGGCGAGCCCGGGACGTTCAAGGACAAGCAGCTCATGGAACAGACGCCGTTCCTGCTCGTCGAGGGCATGACGATCGCCGGCTATGCCACCCAGTCCGAAGTCGGCTACGTCTACATCCGCGGCGAGTTCGTTGACGCCGCGCGGGCCATGCGAAGGGCCATTGACGAGGCCTACGCCGCCGGCCTGCTCGGCAGAAACATAATGGGCAAGGGGTTCGACTTCGACCTCTACGTCCACATGGGCGCCGGCAGCTACGAGTGCGGCGAGGAGTCGGCGATGATGAGCAGCCTCATGGGAGAGCGAGGGATGCCGCGGCTCAAGTTCCCCCACGCCCCCCTGCCGACGATAGCGGGACTCTGGGACTTGCCGACCCTGATCAACAACGTCGAGACCTTCACCTGCGTCCCGAGCATCATTGACCGTGGGGGCGAGTGGTACGCGACCATGGGCGCCTCCACCAAGAACTCCAAGGGCACCAAGGTCTTTTCAGTCAGCGGGCACGTCAACCGGCCAGCCAACTATGAGGTCGAGTTCGGGACGACGCTCATGGAGCTCCTGGACCTCGCCGGCGGCATGAAGGGCGGCGGGCTCAAGGCGTGCGTGCCGGGCGGCTCATCAGTGCCGATGATCGGCAAGGAGGCGTGCGAGAGGGCGGTGATCGGCTACGAGGAGATGGCCGAGGTCGGCTCGATGGTGGGTTCTGGCGGGTGCATCTTCTTGAACGAGCACGCCTGCATCGTCAGCTTCATATGGCGAACGGCCAAGTTCTACTCGGTAGAGTCGTGCGGCAAGTGCACCCCCTGTAGGGAGGGCACCCGGTGGATGGAGCAGGTCCTCGAACGCATCCTCCGAGGAAACGGCCAGCCGGGCGACAAGGAGCTCTTGCTCGAGGTCTGTAGCCAGATAGACGGCCGATCCTTCTGCGGACTGGGCGACGCGGCGGCGTGGCCGGTGGTCGGGGCGATCAAGGCGTTCCCCGAGGAGTTCGACTATTTCATCGAGCACGGGCACAGCATGGTGCGGTCCCGAGCCATGGACGACCTGAACCCAGAGTGGGTCGCCCGAGCCCAATCTGGCGTCAGCTAGGCTACGGCCAGAGCCGGCCGGCAGAGCCCGGAAACCCTGCCAGCAAGCCAAATTGCCGGGGCCTCCCCGGTGGTTTTGAGGGCCAATTAAAAAGTTGGTTAAAAATCCTTGCATTTTCCTGGCACGGGCCTTGTATAGTAATGGCAGTCCCTTCAGGCACGACCGTGCCCGAGGGGGCTGGAGATACAAATGAACTCTTATAGGAAAGCGTTTACGCTTATAGAACTGCTCGTCGTGATCGCGATCATCGCGATCCTGGCGGCTATCCTCTTCCCCGTCTTCGCACAGGCGAAGGCAGCGGCCAAGAAGACCGCCAGCATCAGCAACTCCAAGCAGCTGTCGCTGGCCACGATCATGTACTCGGCGGACTATGACGACGTCAACGCCATCTACATGTCGTGGGGCCCGTGTGCGGCACCGCACATGGCGTGCATCGGTACTAACGGCTTCTCGACTTGGACCTGGCTCTCCATGCCTTACATGAAGAACGGCCAGATCCTCCAGGATCCCCAGGCCCCGCCGTTCGCCCCGCTGGTCGGCTGGCCGCCGCTCACCGCCCAGAACCTGGCGACGGTGTACGGCTACAACTACACCTACCTGAGCGCTCCGTACTGTCTGCCTAACGACCCGTGCTTCCGCCCGATCAGCACGACGAAGCTCGAGAACCCGGCTGAGACGGTCCTCTTGGGCTCGAAGTGGTCAACGGCCGAATGGAACTTCGGTCCGAACACGGTCGTCTGGTATGGCGCTCCGCGCGGCCTGATGATCAACTTCAGCGTTGACTCACCGCACTGCACGACCATCCCGCAATGGTGCTTCGGCAACTGGGGCTCCAACAGCGGCAACTTCGTGTTCACGCTCGGCAACAACAACAAGATTGACGCTGGCGTCCGCACGGGTGGCAACTCCATCCGAGCCGGCCGACAGATGGTCATCGCTTGGACCGACGGTCACGTCTCCGCCAAGCCGCCCGCGGCCATGGGCCAGGGCACGACCTTCGAGATCAACACCGCGGCCTCGACCACGGTGGTCAACAACCTGCAGCTGTACCTCTGGGACGAGCTATAATGAAAAGACTCTCCACGATCCTGGCAATGGTTGCGGCGGCGCTGTTCGTCGCTGGCTGTGGTGACTCTGGGAGTAGTGACCTGGAAGTCAAGGAGATCGAGACCGACACCTCTGGTGCGGCACCGGTCGAAAGGTCGGGCGCTGGTGCAGCGGAAGTCGGGGCTGGTGAAGTCACGCTCCCGCCGACATCTGAGGCTGAGAGCCAAGCAATGGTAGGCTCAAAGCTCGGCGACAAGTAGAATCGTGGAAGTCCGAAGACGCTCCCGGCCTTAGGGCCGGGGGCGTTTTTTCTTACCTGGGCCAGTGCCCGCGAACTCGCTTTTGAACCTAAATCGCCCGAGTTCCACAAAACCTTGCATATCCGCCAAAAGTCCCTGTATAGTTAAGACGGCAACCCTGGTTCCGCCTAGCGGGGCCGGGAGCACTTTTGGAGATAAAAATGAACTCGCACAAAAAAGCGTTCACGCTGATCGAGTTGCTGGTGGTGATTGCGATTATCGCGATCCTCGCGGCGATCTTGTTCCCTGTGTTCGCCCAGGCTAAGGTAGCGGCTAAGAAGACCGCGTGCTTGAGCAACACGAAGCAGTACCTGACAGGTACCCACATGTACCTGGCGGACTTCGACGATCGGTTCCCGATCATCCAGTACCGCAACACCTATGACGCGAACCCGCTGATGCCCGACCAGACGGTCGGCAACATCTGCCAGCCGTACATGAAGAACCTGAAGATCCTGTCTTCGCCGGGCTCTTCGATCGGTGACCAGGAGCGCGACGACACGTCCCCAGTCCCGTCCTCGACACGGCCGGCCTACCAACAGGAGCAGCTCAAGTTCAACCTTGGCCTGAAGGCCGACTACGGTCAGAACACGCAGTACTACTCGGTCATGAACTACTGCCCGGGCATCGGCGTTCTGTTCATGGCAGTCGGTACGTCGCAGAACCAGGTTCAGGCGCCCGCCGAGTCCATCTACATCGTGAACTCGGTGTGGGACCGCACGTCCACAGGCGCACCGTCCGGTGGCGGCAACTGGGGTCTCGACCCACCGTGCCGACGACTGACCGACACCACAGACACGTTCCCGCCTCTTGCAGGTGGTTGCATCGGACGTTGGTGGTGGGGCGGCTGGAACCCAGGCGCACCGCTGGCCTGGAACGTGTGGGGCGGCGTTTGGCCGTACCACAGCCAGATCGCGAACACTGGCTTCTCTGACAGCCACGCCAAGGCGATGCGAATCCCGATGCTAGCCGCAGGATGCAACGTCCAGAACGCTTGGACGGGCTTCATCTTCGACCGCGCCGCCTACCTTTGGGACCTGGAGTAATCCAGCCCTCGTAGGCCCGACAATGGACAGGGCCCCGGTTCGACCGTGGCCCTGTCCGATTTGAGAGCAAGGACGGTTTCATGAAGAACACGAACAAACCCTGGATTTTCGTAGTAACCGCGGCCCTTGTGGCTTCGTGCCTCATCGGGTGCGCACAGAAGGACACAACGGACCTCAACGAGGAAGTTAAGGCCACCGCCACCAAGGCTGGCCAGAACGACACGCCGGACATGACGCCGGAAGAGGCCTCGGGCGACGCCATGATGATGGGCGGCGGCGCCAAGAGCAGCGGCGGACGCTGACGCCAGAGTCTCTTGTGGATCGGCTGGGCAGGGGCGCAACGCTCCTGCCCGCTAGTTTTTCTTGAACCTGAAAACGGTGGAAGAACGCCAGTGTCCGACCGCCTGTAACGGTACACGGGCCCGCTGAGCCTGCCTTGCTTGTGGCAGGTACGATGGTTCGCGGCACGCGGCCGTAGCTCAGCGGATAGAGTGCTTGCCTCCGAAGCAAGAAGTCGCGGGTTCGAGTCCCGCCGGCCGCGCCACTTTCCTTATGCAGACTGGACCGCCTCGGCGAGCGATTCCTCATCCCCTCACCCCCAGCCCCTCTCCCCCGGAGGGGAGAGGGGGGACGCCCCCGTTCGAGCTCAGCCGCGACCAGGTCACTGCGCTTGCGGCGATCCCTGAGCTCCCAACCTATGGGCGCTGCCTCTTCGTGACGGGCAGGGCCGGCACGGGCAAGTCAACGGTCCTGCGCAAGTTTGTCGAGTCTACGCCATTGAAGGCGGTCGTGCTGGCCCCGACCGGCCTCGCGGCCGTGCAGGTCGGCGGCCAGACGATCCACAGCTTCTTCAACTTTCCTCTTGGACCGCTCCAGCTCGACGGAGAGTCCGTGCCGCTCTTCAAGAAGGGGCAGGCAAAGCGCCGGCTGATCGAGGCGCTGGAGTGCCTGGTCATTGACGAGGTCTCTATGGTGCGCGCCGACATCATGGACGCGATTGACTTTTCGCTCAAGCGCAACCGCGAGCGGCACGACGAACCGTTCGGCGGTGTGACGGTCGTCTGCTTCGGCGACCTGATGCAGCTCGAGCCCGTCGTCCAGTCGGGCGCGGACGAAGAGATGATGTCGGACCGGTACCAGAGCGCGTTCTTCTTCGACTCGACTGCGGTGCGCGCAACGTCGCTCGACGTCTACGAACTGACGACGGTGCACCGCCAAAGGGACGACGAGGAGTTCCTTTGGGCACTGAACCGGCTGAGGGACGGCAACACGGACGAGCTCGGGATCTTCAATGCGCGGGTGGGAGCCGACCTTGGCAGCGAGGGGGTCGTGACGCTGACGGCGACGAACGGTCGCGCCGGCTCGATCAACTTGCAGCGGTTGGCCAAGCTGACCGGTAGGCCGACGATCTTCAAGGCGACGATCGTGGGGACGTTTGGACGAGAGACGCCGACGGAAGAGGTGCTCGCGCTCAAGCCGGGGGCGCAGGTGATGTTCGTCAAGAACGGACGCGGTTGGGTCAACGGGTCGTTGGGCGAGGTCACGGAGCTGGAGGCCGAGCGCGCGAAGGTCAAGCTCTTCGAAGGCGGCGAGCACTGGGTCGAGCCAGAGACGTGGGACAAGAAGCGGTACTCGTGGGACCGGTATTCGAGCAGGATCACGAGCGAGGCGGTGGGGAGCTTCACCCAGATCCCTCTGCGCCTGGCGTGGGCGCTGACCGTCCACAAGTCGCAGGGGCTGACGCTGGAGAAGGTGCGGCTGGACCTTGACCGACCGGCGTTCTCCCACGGCCAGTCGTACGTCGCTCTGTCGCGGTGTCGGACCCTTTCGGGGTTGAGCCTTGTGCGCCCGCTGGAACCACGCGATGTGATCGTGTCCCAGCGGGCGCTCGAATTCGTCCAGCAGTCTAAGCCGTTGCCTGGTTAGGGGGCCGCGTGGTCAGGGCACGTGACCGACACCAGGCCGGTGCCCAGCGCGTAGGTCGCGTTCGTCGGGCAGTTCGGCTCGACCTTGATGTACTCGGGCACGAGGTCGGCCATCGCAGGGGCCGTCCCAGACGAGACTCCATAGTCCATCATCCACATGTGCTTCGCCGCCTCGAGCTTCTGCTGGTTCTCCCAGCACGCCTTGAGCTGCGTGGTCTCGCGCGACTTCATGAACTGGGGCACGGCGATGGACAGAAGCAGACCAATGATCAGGATGACGATCATGATCTCGACCAAGGTAAAGGCCCTTCTGCGGTGCATGGCGGCTCCGAGGGTGTCTTTCCACTTCCGGGGCGCAGGTCGCGGGCTAATGCCTGGTGTTTCGACCTGAATTGCCGTTATTGGCGTGCGCGGAGCAGGTCGTTTCCCCTTCGAGCCCATTCAGTTCGTAGGTTCCTTTGAGCGGGCAGATCGGGGGAGCCTCGATGTAGTCGGGCAGGAGGTCTCGAAAGTAGACGTCGTCGCCCTGGACCTTGCCGTTGTCCATCATCCACAGCAGTTTTGCCTGGTCGAAGGCCCTTCGGTTGACCTCGCAGGCGGCTTCCTGGGATTGAGCCCGGGAGGTCGCGTAGGCCGGGATCGCTATGGCGCTCAGGACCGCTAGGACGATCACGACGATCATGAGCTCGACGATGGTGAAGGCTCGGCGACGCATATCCTAATCTGAGGCAAGAACGGGGCCAGGGCCGATGCATTTAACCCCGCATTATTGACAGGTGGCCAGATTCGGGGATAGGCTCATGGCGGAGAAAGACTATGAACCATTCTAGGTTAGTTTCAATCACCGGGTTTCTGCTTATCGCTGTAGTCGCGCCTGCGCAAGTCGCCCAGTGCCTCTTCCCCTACGTAACGAGCAACAACATTGTCTACACGTGGGTCGGAACGGAGCCGACTATCTACTTCCGAGACTCGGTCGAAGGCACGAACCGGCTCGAGTACGGAATGTGGGTCGCCGGCGAGTACCAATCAACCCTCAACGGACACCAGTACTACTCCGCTTCGCAGACGTTCTATGGAGGTGTCCGGGTCGCGTGGATCGGCGAAAAAGAGCCGGATCCGACGGTCTCCTATTCTGCCAAGTTTCACGTCTGGGGCATCCGGACGGTCAAAGGATGGATCTACCTCCAGAAACCGAATCCGCCGCGTACGATGCTCTTAGACGCGGTGATTACCGGCACCCACGTGGAGCTTCCGAGCTCACTTCACCTCTTCAAATCCACTCCTCCCGCAGGGCTTGTCTGGGACAGAATTGGCCTTGAGCCTCTTCTGTCGTACGGCGCCCCAACGCCGACCCTGCTGAGTCCAGGGGATTGGACCTATCTTGGGCAGGTCGTGACCGGCGGCGTGTTTGTTCCCGACGGATCAGGTGGCTGGTACGCCGACATGAACATTTCCGACGGTGCCGCTCATCACACGGACTTTAATGGGGGGTCTGGGATCTTCTCACCTGTAGACCAAATCACATCGGACACCGTCCATCGGGTGACGTTCGAGCTGTTCGAAGTCGCTGGTGAACCCGTAATCCCATAGGTTGTCTCAGCCCGGCAGGCACCTTGAAATGCTGTGCCTGCCGGTGACTATCCCTTTGACCGAACCACAAACTCTGCCAGACTCATCGCGCCGAGGTCGCCGCCTTCCCTGCTGCGCACGCCGACGGTGCCCGACTCGATGTCCTTGTCACCGACGATGAGCATGTAGGGGACCTTCATGCGCTGGTTCTCGCGGATCTTCTTGCCGAGGGTCTCGCGGCGTGCGTCTACCTCCACGCGCAAGGGCTTGTCGAGGTCGGCGACGGGCTTTGCGAAGTCGGTCATTTCACCGGTCAGCTTGGCGTCCTTGTCCTCGAAGCCGCGCAGCGCAGTCGCGATCGCCTCTGCGTAGTCGTTGTGGCGGTCTGCGATCGGCAGCACGGCGACCTGCACCGGCGCCATCCAGAAGGGGAACGCGCCGGCGTAGTGCTCGGTGAGGAAGCCGATCATCCGCTCGAGCGAGCCGAACGGCGCGCGGTGGATCATGATCGGCCGGTGCGGCTTGCCGTCCTCGCCGATGTACTCCAGGTCGAACCGCTCGGGGAGGTTGTAGTCCACCTGCACCGTGCCCATCTGCCAGGCGCGGCCGAGCGCGTCCTTGACGATGACGTCGAGCTTGGGGCCGTAGAACGCGGCGTCGCCGACTGAGACGTCGTAGGCGAGCCCCATCTCGTCGCACGCCTTCGCGATCGCGGCTTCTGCGAGCGCCCAGTTGTCCGGGTGGCCGACGTACTTGTCGGAGACCGGGTCTCGGGTCCCGAGGCGGAAGCGCAGGTCGGTCAGGCCGAGCCTGTCGCGCGTGACTTGGATCAGGTCAACGACGCCCTTGAACTCTTCGAGCAACTGGTCCTCGCGCACGAAGATGTGCGCGTCGTCCTGGGTGAGCCCTCTGACGCGGAGCATCCCTGCCAGCTCGCCGCTCTGCTCGTAGCGGTAGACGGTGCCGAACTCAGCGTACCGAATGGGAAGGTCTCGGTAGGAGCGCAGGGCCGACTGATAGATCTCGATGTGGAACGGGCAGTTCATCGGCTTCAGGATGTGGGTCTCCTTCTCGTCGTCCTCCATGAACGGGAACATCTTTTCCTTGTATGCGATGATGTGCCCCGACTTCTCGTAGAGCTTGGAGTTGCCGATGTGGGGCGTCACGACTGGCGAGTAGCCGCGCTTGACTTGCTCTTCTTTCATGAAGTCCACGAGCACTTCGCGCAGGACGGCGCCCTTCGGCAGCCAGAGCGCAAGTCCTTGGCCGACGACGGGCGAGAACATGAACAGGCCGAGCTCGCGGCCGAGCACGCGGTGGTCGCGCTTCTTCGCCTCCTCGAGCATGGCAAGGTAGTGTTCAAGCTCGTCCTTGGTCTCGAACGCGGTGCCGTAGATGCGGGTCAGCTGCTTGTTCTTGACGTCCCCGCGCCAGTACGCCCCGGCTATGGACATCAGCTTGAAGTGCTTGATCTCCTTGGTCGTCTCGACGTGCGGGCCGCGGCAGAGGTCAATGAAGACCCTCTCCTTGCCCTGCTTGTCCGTCGCTCGCTGCTCATAAAAGGAGATCGGGTCGCCTTCCGGGATGGCATCGAGCAGCTCGAGCTTGTAAAGGGCCGTCTCCTGGCCCTGGCCGAGCGTGCACTCCTCGAGCACGATGCGCCGGGCGTCGGCGCGGTCCTGGGCCGAACGGCGGACGATCGGCATGCCCAGATTGGCCAACTCCCTCATGCGCTGCTCGATCTTGCCGAGGTCGCCCTCCTTGATCGGGCTGGGGAAATCTATGTCGTAGTAGAAGCCGTTCTCGACCGGTGGCCCGATGGACAGCTTTGAGCCTGGATAGAGCTCGGTGACCGCCTGGGCCATGAGGTGGGCCGCAGAGTGGCGGAGCCGGTAGAGCGAGGACTGCTCGTAGGCCTCTTTTTCTTGTAGCAATGCGCTCATAATCTAGAACCCTCCCAAACGATGGGAACGAATTGTCAAAGGCCAGTATATTGCCTGGAAACATTCGGGCGGGAATTAAGGTCTAAGAAAGACGTGAAGCGAATCTGGGCACTGTTCGTCGTGAGCCTGCCAGGTCTGGCCCTAGGTCAAGACCTGCAGACGGCACGCATGATGATGGACGGGGCCATGGCCGAGCTTGCGACCCATACCGACCTGACCCTGGTCCTGGACGGGACCGAGACGGACGGCCAGGTTCAGACGACGTTCCGGGCGATGGCCTCGGTGAACCACGTCTTGCTCAACGGCCGGAACGTTCCGCGGATCGAGTTCCTCAAGTACCAAGGCAACCAGCTCCTGACGAGGGCGGCGGCCGACGGAGAGCGGTTCTGGAACTACGACCTAATTAAGCGCGAGTACACGAGCGCCGATTACGCCACTGCGGCGTTCATCGGCAAGGAGCGCGAGCGGCTCTTCCAGAACGTGCTGCTGCGTTCGAAGGACGAGCAGACGTTCTTGGCCAAGCTTCTCAAAGACACTTATTCTGCCGGCGTCGGCCAGCGTTCGAACTGGCAGCCCTGGCGCCCGAGCGCAGTCGTGAAGATCGAGGGCGAGAGCATCGTCTGCACTTCGACCGTGCCAGCACCGGGCCGGCTGACGTACATCATGAAGAACGAGCCGGGGTTTGGCTGGCGACTGAACGGTGCCGAATACCTCGAGGAGTCCACGATCTCTGGCCGTCTACGGACGATCCAGTGGACCGTTACGATCTTCCGCGGGCAGTTGCCACAAGGGACGTCGTTCCTGTTCGTGCCGCCGACAGGCGCGAGAGCGGTCGCCGTCAACGAAACGCGCGGCGGCTTCTAGCCTTACTCGGGCCCGTGCCGCGGCACACTTAGCGGCTACACTCGACTGTTCCGAATCGGAACGTCGCCGTGCCTGCCGTAACCGGACCCGAAGAGCGGCCCCAGGTCGCGCCTGAGAGCTCGCTGCGCACCGTTTGGACGCTCGCGTGGCCCGCCGTGGCCCTCAACTCGCTCCAGACGCTCAACTTCCTGCTCGACAACTTCTTCCTCAGCTACGTCGGCCCCGAGGCCCTGAACGCTGCCGGCGCCTCGACGTCGTTCATCTTCCTGCTGTTCTCGGTCAGCATGGCGCTTGGGATGGCAGCGACGGCGATCGTGAGCCGCGCTTACGGCGCAGGTACGCACGACGAGTCTGTGGTGGCGAACGAGAAGTGTCTGAGCCTGTCGCTCTGGGTGGGCCTCGGGCTGGCGGTGCTCGCGTTCCCCGGTGCGCTCGGCGCTGCTCGCCTGCTCGTCTCTGCGGACAGCCCCGAGGTGCGGAGCCTGTTCGTTATGTACGCCTCGATCTTTGCGCTCTCTTTGCCGGCGGTGTTCATCGTGCAGTCTTTGGCGGGGTCGCTGCGAGGGATCGGGGACACTCGGAGCCCGATGGTGATGAGCGGCCTGCAGATCGCCCTCCACATTGGGCTCAACTGCGTGCTGGTGCTGCCGACTCGGGACGTCGGGCCGTTTACGATCCCGGGCGCGGGCATGGGTTTGATGGGTGCTGCGATCTCGATGGCAGTGAGCTCTTGGGTCGCTGCGCTGCTCTATGTCGTGTGGAGCGCGCGCACGCCCCTGGAGACGAGGCTGGTCTTCAAGATGCCCGAGCTCGCATGGGCGAAGAGGATCCTGCGCATCGCAGTCCCCGCGAGCATGATGTCCATCGTACGCGTGACGTCGCTCGCCGCGTTCACGATCGTGCTCAAGAACTTGGCGGACTCGATGCACGCGCAGGGGGCGCTCCGGCCAGGCTTCTCGATCGAGTCGTTCGCGTTCATGCCGGCGTTCGGCCTCTCCGTCGCCGCCGCCGCGCTCGTGGGCCAGAGCCTCGGGATGAAGGACCCCGACCGGGCGGAGAGGCTCGGTTGGACGGCGGCGCACCAGGCTGGGATCGTCAGCGCGGTCGTGTCCGTGCTCTTGTTCATTTTCGCCGAGCCGCTGGCCAGGATGGTCCTGCCCGGCGACCCCCAGACCGCCGCGGTCGCGGCGAGCTTTACGCGCTACATCGCCGCGACCGAGGTCTTCTTTGCGTACGCGATGGTGCTGATCGGGGCCATGCAGGGCGCAGGAGACACGCGCAGGCCGATGTGGCTCTCGGTCGCGACCCTGTGGGGGGTCAGGGTGCCCTTGGCCGCGGTGCTCGCCCTGCCGGGCATCTCGGTGTTCGGCCTTCTGACCGTCCCTGGCGTGGACATGGGCGCGGACGGGGCCTGGCTCAGCATGGCCGCGACCCAACTGATCCAGGGGGTCGCGGCAATGTGGCTGTTCAAGCGCGGGGACTGGAAACTGACCGAAGTGTAGCTAACGGCCCGGTGCTAGACTCTGTACCTAGAGCAGGGCCGCCATGAACGCAGCACACTTGCACCTCGTCGTCAACCATCTGCCTTTCGCGTTTGCGTTCGTCACGCTGATCGTCATGCTTGTCGGGCTCGTCTCGAAGAGCACGGCGATCAAGAAGCTCTCGCTCGGACTGATGCTGTTGGTGGCGTTGTCGAGCGCGGGCGCGTACTTCAGCGGTACTGCGGCCGAGGAGTCGCAGTTCGGGCCGGACTCTCCCGGCTACGAGCAGCTAGAGAGGCACGAAGACAGCGCGAAGGTGACGTGGATCATCGGCCTCGCGACGGGGATCATCGGGTTTGGCGGGCTGTTCGCGGTGCGGCGGTTGCACGATATCCCGTTCGCACTTATGGTCCTGCCGCTCGTGCTCCTGCTGGTGAGCATGTACTTCTTCGTCAAGACTGCGAACCTGGGGGGCCAGATCAAACACCCAGAGACGCGGTCGGACGCCGCAACCAAGTTCCTCAATCCGACCGAGTGACAGCGGCCGCGAGCTTGGCGGCGCGGACGGCGGAAGCGACGTCGTGCGTCCGGACGATCTTCGCACCTTTCAACTGCGCGATCACCTGTGCCGCGAGCGTGCCGTCGAGGCGCTGTTCGATGGGCGCAGGGGACTCGTCGGTGCCGAGCACTCTTCCGATGAGCGACTTGCGGCTGACGCCGACCATCACGGGGTGCCCCGTCGCGACGAGGAATTCGAGGTTGTTGAGGAGCCTTAGGTTGTGCTGGACCGTCTTGCCGAATCCGATGCCTGGGTCAATCCAGATGTCCTCTCGCTTGACGCCTGCCTCCATCGCTGCGCCAGCAGACCGTATCAGCGCATCTCGGACCTCTCGCACGACGTCGTCGTAGACGGGGTCATTTTGCATCGTGCGCGGCTCGCCCTGCATGTGCATCAGGCAGACGGTGCAGCCGGCTCCGGCGCAGACCGCTGCCATCGCAGGGTCCCTTAGTGACGTCACGTCGTTGACGACGCGCGCCCCGGCTTCGAGGCAGCGTCTGGCGACCTCAGGTTTGGACGTGTCTATGGAGACTGCGCAGCCCTCGATCACGAGCGCCTTGACGACCGGCAGGACGCGCTTCAGCTCTTCTTCGATGGAGACCGGCACCGAGCCTGGCCTGGTTGACTCCCCACCGACGTCAATCAGGTCCGCGCCGTCGCTGGTCATCCTCTCTGCATGGGCCATCGCCGCGCCAAGGTCGAGGAACATGCCCCCGTCGCTGAAGCTGTCCGGGGTCACGTTGAGCACGCCCATGACAGCGGGGCGCCCTTCGGGGAGCGCGATCCGCACGTCAGGCTCCTTGCTTGACGAACCGGTCGTGCAGCGAGACGACCGCCGTGCGAAGCTCCGACTCTGGCACGAGGCAGCTCAGCGAGAAGTCGCTGTCGCTGACCTGCGTGACCGGGACGCGGTTCGTGTGCAGTGTGGCGAGGACGTCTTGGAACACGCCCGGCTGCTGCATGTACTCATGACCGACGAGCGAGACCATCGTCGTACCCTCAGTGACAACGTATGGGACGGCGACCGGGTCGCCGAGCGACTGGAGCAGCCTGGTCTGCGTCTCTGCCGCGCGCGTCGGCTTGTCTCGGCGTTGGACGACGTAGAGGCTGCTGCCGCCCTCTGCGATCGGTACCACGAGGCCGTCGAACAGGTCCTCCATCGCTGGGAACTGCGAGCGCGGGACGGCGAACCCGATGCTGCCAGGGCTGAGGTCTATCATGTGGAGGTTCGTGCCTTCCTTCGCGAGCATCTCGTAGACCCGTGCTTGGAACTGCGTCTTGTGCGCGACCTTGACCCCGTCGAGGTCGAACTGGACGTGGACGAGCTTGCCCGTGTGCGAGACGCCGGTCACGCGCCTGCCCGGGAAGCTCTCGCGGGGCACGACCTCCGTGCCCGGGTGGTCAGTAAAGGTGTTCTTGACCCAGAGCGGAACGCTGTAACGCATCGCGATCTCCGCCGCGCGCGGATGGACGACCCTCGCCCCGAGATAGGCAAGCTCCGCGACCTCGTCGTAGGTCACACGCGACAGCGTCGGGGCGTCCGGGACGAAGTCCGGGTCGGCGGTCTTGATGCCGTCCACGTCGGTGTAGATTTCGACCGCTGCGGCCCCGAGGGCCGCCCCGACGGCGGAGGCAGTCGTGTCCGAACCGCCACGGCCGAGGGTCGTGAGCTCTGCGCCCGGAAGCCCGCCCTGCGTCCAGACGCCCTGGAAGCCACAGACGACCGGGATGTGGCCGCGCTTGATGACCTCGAAGAGGCCGAGCGGGTTGACGCCGAGGATTCGCGCGTTGCCGTACACGCCGTCGGTCCTGATCCCAGCCTGGCCGCCGCGCATGGACATCGAGGTGTGGCCGAGGGTCTTGAGGGTGTGCGCGAAGATGACCGACGAGAGGATTTCGCCGCACGCCATGAGGAGGTCCATCTCGCGCTGGTCGGGCCGGACGTTCGGGTCAATGTCGTTGAGCATCCCGATCAGGGTGTCGGTGGCGTAGGGTTCGCCGGTGCGGCCGATCGCGCTGACGACGACGACCGGGAAGAAGCCCTGCTCTTTGGCAGAGATCACGCGCAGGGCGGCCCTCATGCGCGCCTCGGGCGAGCGCACGCTCGTGCCGCCGAACTTCATGACCTTGACTTTCACTCGCTCCCCTCCTTGCCGAACGTCTTCTCGAGCTTTTTGACCAGGCGCTCACCCGTCTTTTGGTCGGCAACGAGGAGAACGCGGTCGTGCATGTCGCCGATGTGGTCCACGCTCTCGCCGCTCGCAATGACTTCGCTGACGATCTTTGCGACGAGGCCCTCTTCGTCCTGCATGTTTACGGCGTGGACGATGACGACGCAGCAGCCCCCCTCGACTTCTGCGCTCGTGCCCTTGAGGGCCGCTTCCAGAGCCGGCTGGTCCGCCTGTGCGGCCACGAACGACATCGCTCCCTGGCCGAACTTGACGAAGTCAATGCTGACGCCGGCGCTGCGGACCTTTGAAAGGACGTCGAGCCGCGAGTCGGTGACGGGCTCGGGCAGGTCGTAGACGAACGCCCTGGTCAGGCCAGACTTGATCTCGACCCACTTGACCCCCCTGGGCTTCTCAAACTCGGTCTCTCCGGCGCCGCGCGAATCGGCGACGCGGTCGCTAACGTCCTGGCGGAGCGGGGCGCGGGCGGACTTGCGTTCGTCGGGCTTTGGCACGGGTTCCTGGGGGGTGTTATACCGCTGAAACAGGTTCAACTTCAGGACTGGGGGCCAAGGATCGCGTCGGCCTCTTGCCACGCTTGTTGGGGGACCTCCAGGCCGGAGGCGGCGGCATTCTCCTCGATCTGCGCGACCTTCGTCGCGCCGACGATGACGCTGCTCACACCCGGCTGTCTCAGGCACCAGGCGAGGGCGAACTGCCCGGTCGTGCAGCCGTGCCTTTCCGCCAGCGCCGTGATGCCCTGGACCCTCTGGAGGGTCTCGTCAGTGAGGACGTTGCCCATGAACATGTTCGACTTCTCGTCTGCGCCGCGCGAGCCCTCCGGGAGCGGCTGGCCGGGCTTGTACTTTCCCGTCAGGACACCCTGGGCGAGCGGCGAGAACACGATCTGGCCGAGGCCGAGCGACACGCTCGTTGGTAGCACGTCCTTTTCGATGTAGCGGTTGAGCATGTTGTAGACGGGCTGGTTTGAGACGGGCAGGCAACAGTTCAGCTCTCTCGCGGCGTTGCACGCTTCTGCGATCCGCTCCGCCGGCCACTCGCTGACGCCCCAATAGAGGACTTTGCCCTGGCGGATGAGGTCGTCCATCGCGCGGACGGTCTCCTCCATCGGCACGCTCGGGTCGTTGCGGTGGCACTGCATCAGGTCCACGTAGTCTGTGCTGAGCCGCTTGAGCGACGCGTGGACGCTCTCGGTGATGTGCTTTCGGCTCAGGCCTGAGTCGTTCGGCTCGTCGCTCATCGGGAAGAAGCACTTCGTGGAAACGAAGAGGCTCTCCCGCCGCAATCCCTTGATGGACTTCGCCAGGGCCTTCTCCGCCTCGCCGCGGTTGTAGACGTCGGCGGTGTCGAAGAAGTTGATGCCGAGCTCGAAGGCGCGGTGGACGATTGTCGAAGTCGTGTCGTCGTCAATGGACCGCCCGTGGGTCAGCCAACCGCCGAGGGCGACCTCGCTGACCTTCACGCCGTACTTGCCGAGCTGCCGGTACTTCATGCGCAGAGTCTAGCGCACGATTTCGCCAAGGCCCAGCTCACTGTCACCCTCGACGTCCCGGATGAGTTGGCGGTTCGCCGCGTCAGCGACGAGGAGCTTCCACTTCAGGTTTAGGTCCGGCGACAGACTCTCCCATTCTTGCGGCGAATAGGGCGAGGTGCCGTCAAGAGCGTCGCGGAAGCGCTGATCCGCGTACGCCATGTTCAGATAGATGTGAGTGAACCCCAGGTCTCGCAGCGACTGGATGTACTGCTCGCCGTTTTCGAGGCTCTCGTACGGGATCAACATGGAGTGCCCGGGGTTTGCCCAGAAGTACGGCGTGTCGAGATAGAAGCCGAAGACTTCGTCGTAGAGCGCAACCTTGCTTCCTTCGGGGAGGCTGTTGATCTTCTCGGCGGCTCGGTAGAAAGGAAAATAGCCCCTTAGATACTCCTCGGCGGTCACCTTGCCGGTCACGACGTCGAGCTGGATCTGGCCCTGGAACCGATAGACTAGCCACGAGGTCGCGGCGGCCTGCAGCACAAACCCGGCTGCGACGACCGGACCCCACTTGACGCGCGAGACTTGGCCCGCGCCCAAGACTGCGAGCGGGATCGCGAGCATCGTCAGATAACGGCTCTGTTGCGACAGGAAGAACCACATCAGAAACCCGAGCCCGACGACCGCGAGGACCAGCCGCTCTTCCCTCCTCAGACGGCCGCACGTCGCGGCGCACACGCCGGCGAGGAGGCAAGCGAAACCGATCGCACCCGTCGGGAAGCCACCGCCGGTGGTCTGCCCTGGGTTCGTGTAGCGGCCCGGCTGGTAGGCGAGCCCGAGCACCGCGTGGCCGATGTCCGTCGGGCTCGTTCCGACGCCGAAGCTCTGCTGCTCGTCCTTGTAGATCGCCGCACGCCAGTCGTTCCAGTCGCTTCCACCCAACACGCTGTAGAAGAACGGGTACACGGGGTTGCCGGTGTAGATGGCGGTCTTGATATACCAAGGGCACGCGATCAGGAGCGCGATCACCGCGATCGTGAGTTTGGCCCGCACAGCGAGCTTGAAGTCCCTTTGGAGAAGCCCGGCGAGCCCGACGACGACGGCGACGGCGACGAGCGCCTGTAGGCCCGTGTACTTTGTGCCAAGCGCGAAGCCAAGGCAGATGCCCGACAGCACCAGCGCGCTCTTGTGCTCCGACTCCTTTGCGAACGCCTCCGCAGCGTAGATTGTGCCAAGCGCCGTGAAGAGCCCGTGCGCGACGTCAATGTAGGCCGTGCCGCTCTCCCACGCGACGACGGGGATCCCGGCAAAGCCGATCGCGGCCCACCAGCCGGCGCTCCGCCCGTACCAGCGGCGCGCAAGGCCAAAGAGCGCGAGGCAGCCGAAGACATAGACCATGAGCGAGAACGCCTTTGCGCCGCTCTGCCCGCCCCATTCGAGCCCCCACATGAACAGCATCTCCATCGTCGAGGGAAAGTTCGAGTGATGGATGCCCTGGATGAATGCGACCTGGCCCGCAGCGAGCCAGAGCTTGGGGACGGCGAGGTGGTAGGCGATCGAGTCCCAGTCGGTGCTCAGGCTTGGGGCGAGGACGGCGACGAGCGCGAGCAGGCCGATGATCGCGAGGGCCGCGAAGGCGAGGACGTCGTAGACGCCCTGTGTGCGTGGCCGCAAGCCCTGCAGGAATCCGTCCCGAACAGAGAGCACCGCAAGTCCGACGAAAACGGCGAGCACGACGTAGAGAGCGAAACCGAGCCCGTTCGGCAACAGACCGATCAGGAGGGTGAGCAGGCCAGCCGTGCCCAGCCCGACGAGGCCAGAGAGCCCGGCGCGCTCAGCAGGGTCCAGGTGCGCGGCCCACTTCTTCAAGAGCGCTGACCCGGCGAACGCCGACAGCAGCGAGAACAGCGCCGTCCAGAGCACACCGAGCATGCCCAGAGTATAGAACCGCCGGCGGTACGCTGTGCTTGTGGCACGGATCTGGCGGATCTACAAGGTCTTCCTGACTAGCTCGCTCGTGCGCGAGCTTGAGTTCCGCGCCAACTTCATCGCTAAGATCCTGCAGAACATGGTGTGGGTCGGGTGGTTCCTCATGGTCCTGCTCGTCATCTATCGGAACACGGACAGCATCGCGGGCTGGGGTCGCGGTGAGGGGTTCATCCTCGGCGCGACGACGTTTCTGCTCTCGGCCGTGCACGGGCTGTTCTTCCGGTCGCTGATGGAGATTCCGGAGATGGTGCGGAAGGGCACGCTGGACTTCGTGCTGACCAAGCCCTTGGACTCGCAGTTCTGGGCGTCCACCCGTCGGTTCAACTTCGACCAGATCGGGTCGTTCGTCGCGGGGGCCCTGATGCTGTGGTACGGGCTGGGCCAGTACGGCCAGTCAGTCAGCGCCGTGCAGTGGGGAGCGTACTTCGCGCTCTTCCTGTGCGCGCTCGTGATGTTCTACAGCCTCAGCATCACGATGATGACGCTCAGCGTCTGGTTCGTGCGAGTTGACAACCTTTGGGTGCTCAGCGAGACTGCGCTGGACATCTCGCGGTATCCGGTGGACATCTTCAGTGCCGGCATCCAGCGCGTGCTCGTCTACTACGTCCCTCTGGCGTTCATGGCGACGATCCCGGCCCGGCAGATCGTTCGCGGGTTCGACCCGTGGATGGTCGTGCTCGGGTTTGCGTGGGCCGTCGTTGCAATCGTTGCTTCGCGCCTGTTCTGGATTCGTGCCCTGCGCTCTTACAACAGCGCGAGCTCCTAGTTTCCGAAGCCCGTGCCCCCGCCGACTGCCTGGCCGCGCGTGCCGCTGCCGAACGGCGAGCGGGTCGGGAACGCCTTGAGGCGGATGAAGAGCGCGATCTGTCGCCCCGAGCGGAACCCGATGTTGTTCTCGATGATGTCGAGGACGGCCTCGGCTTCGTGCAGGTCGTAGATCAGGCTGTAGTGCTGGGCGTCGAAGCGGCCGGTGAAGCCGTTGTAGTCCAGCGCGGTCCCAAAGGTCGTGCGCCCGACGCGCAGGCCCTGGATGAAGACGCTCGTTGTGGCCCACGTCGAACGGCGGCCGTCGAACCGCGTCCCGATGCCGACCTGGAAGTCGCCGTCCACATAGCTCGCGTCGAGCCGCATGTTGCTCCAGACCTGGCTGAACGTGTCGTACGTGCTCGACGTCTTGAGCTGGAACTCCTTGGACGGTATGTACGCCGTCTGGAACCACAACTGCTGCCATGGGACGTTGCCCCGGTCCGCCTGCAGGACGTCATAGCCGGTGCGTGCAGTCAGGAGCAGGTCCTTCAACGCTTGCCACTTGAGGTCGAAGGAGAGCGCGTCGTTGCGGCCCGTGCGATCCATCGAGAGCGGCGTAAACCCGAAGGCGCGGTGGTTGCGATATCCGATGTCCACGCTCGAGCGCCGCGTGAAGCGGTACTGCCAGCCAAGACTGTAGTCGAGCACGTATTGCGCCGTGTCGTCGCTGTAGATCCCCTGCTTGAACCCGCCAGACCAGCGCAGGGAGCTGTTGCCCTTGGTCTCCGTACGCGCCAGGGCCGACGTCCAGTCAATGCGCGTGATGGAGCCGCCGGAGGCAGGGTCGGCGAGCTCGCCGACCGAGAACTCCGTACGGAACGGCCAGAGCCGGCCAGAGCCCGTCCCGAGCAGGCGCGCCCCGTCGGTCCGTAGGATGAGCATCGGCGTGCGGTCGGTCGCGCTGAAGAAGTTGGCCGTGTTCCCGATCGGAATGCTGCGCTGGTAGAGCAGGTCCGCTGTGAACATGTCGAAGTCCGAACGACCGGTGAACCGGAGGTCGAACCGGTCCGACTGCGTGCTGCTCGAAGTTGAAGTGCTCGCTGTCTGCGAGAGGTTCAAGTCCAGCTGGGTCGAGAACTTGCGCGTCCACGAGTGCGTGTCGCTCAGCGCGTACGACTGCGAGGCCGAGCTGAAGGTCGAGCGGTCGTTGGTCACGCGGTACCAGGAGAGCCTCGTGTTCCCTTGCGTCCAGGGCATGACGTACTGTGCGCGCGTGTTGAGGAGCGTGGACTGTGGCGCTGTGAGGTAGTTCTGCTGCTGGTAGGTCGCGTCGAAGTTGAACGTGCCGGGCCCGATTTCGTGCTTGTGTGAGGACTTGGCCATGCTGGACTTGTTCTCCCCGAGCACCGTGTAGAACTCGAACCGGCCGTCAATGAGCGAGTTGTCGTAATGGTAGTCGAGCCCCAGCGCCGGGCCGAGCCGGGTCATGTAGTCAACTCGCGTGTCGAAGTAGTCGTCGCCTCGCAGCGGGGTGCTGATGCGCGTCTTGACGTACTGGCCTTCGTCCGGGCTCTGGCCAAAGTCGGGAAGGTAACGAGTCCCGTTCTCGACGAGGGGGAGCACAAGGTATGGGATCCCGAAGATCGTGTGCCCAAGGACCTCAAGCCGCGCGTTCTTGAGCGCGGCGTACTTGCCCGGCTTGATCAGGCTCGATTCGATGACGAACTTTGAGTGCGGAATCGGCTTGTCGCACGTCGTGAACACGCCCTTCTTGATCGTGAAGGCGCTCTGCGTACCGGTGCCGGACCCGCCTGACACGAACACGTCTTCCTTCGCCTGGCCCTTGAGTATCTCAGGCGAGAGCCGCGCGCGCCCGTCCTCGAACGTGAACGTGTCGTTGCGAAAGTCAATGATGACGACGTCGCCGAATATCTCGGACTTCTCGCCAACGAGGCGCCCGTTGCCCTCGAGGCGAAAGACCTCAGTCGAGCGGTTCCCGACGAGGCGGTCGGCGTAGATGTCGTAGCCTTTGAACTGGGCGTGGACGTTGCCCGAAACGACGATCTCCTTGTCAATGTCCGGAGACTCGATCCGGTCCGCGTGGATCAGCTTAAACGGCACGGGCTTCTGAGGGTCTGGTGGCGGGAGCTGGTTGCCCTGCGTCTGTGCCCTGACGACCGCAGAGAGAGCGAGAACGGCCAGGAGGGCGCGACCCCTCACTCAGCCCTCCAAATCAAGACCACAGCCACGAGCGCGTAGACGATGTCCGGCAGCCACGCAGCAAGCATTGGCGAGAGCCAGCCGTTTCGACCGACGATCTCCGTGCTGACGATGTGGACGTTGTAAAAGAGCATGACCAGCCCCATGCTCACGATGAGCCCGACGAACGGGCCGCTGCGCATCATAGTGACGGCGAACGCGGCCGAGGCAAGCGCGAACACCAGGCACGAGGCCGGGAGCGAGAACTTCACGTGGTACGCGATCTCAAGGATCGTCGTGTCGGTCTTCGCGGCCCTGCCCTGCTTGATCGCCTGCTGGAGGGCGGCGATGGTCGCTTCGTCTGGGGTCGGCTGCATGAAGAGGTCGCCGACCCTGATCCGCTCGTTGATGACCATGTCCTGGCCCTGGCTCGCGATGAGGTCCGTGCCGCTCATCTGGTACATGAACGCGTCGGCGATCGTCCAGACCCCATCGTCGTACACTCCTTCGTCGGCGATGTAGAGCCAGACTTCGCCGGACTTCGGGCGCTCGAAGATGGCGATGTCCTTCAGCAAAACCGTCCCTTCGGCGGTGCGCTGGATCGTGCCGAAGTTCGCTGTATACCGGTCGAGTTGCAGCATGACGTTCGACTTGAAAGCTGGCGCCGAGGCGAGCACGCTCGAGCGGCTCGTCACGTTGCGGTACGCCTTCATAGAGGGCGGGATGAGCTTCTCGACGATGAGGAAGTTTGCGACAGACACGATCAGTCCGACCAGAATGACAGGAAGGAAGATGCGGCGGATCGGCACGCCGGCGGCCCGCATAGCCGTGATCTCGCTCTCTCGCGCCAGGCGCGAGACCGCGAGCGCGACGCCGATCGCGGTCCCCGAGGGGAGCGTCAGGCTCAGCCAATAGGGCATGCGATAGAGGACCATTTGTACGATTGCCTCGAACGGGAGCCGAGTGACTTCGAAGTTCTTAAAGATCGCGATGAACTCATTGGCCATGAACAGGAGCGCTATGACGATCGTGCCAACGAGCATCGGCGTGAACATCTCCTTGAGCACGTACCTGTCGAGCCGCTTCAAATCGCCTCCTTGCTTAAGAACGCGCGCCAGAGCAGGAGCATCACGATCCCGACTTGCACGGCGCTGAGCAGGACGACGAGATAGACGTCTTCGATGGTGCTGATCGTCAGCGGCAGCCCGAGCAACGACACGACCGCGGCCGCCCACGACGCCACGAGCCGACGAGCCAGCGAAGAGCCGAGCCACTTGCCCTTGGCATAGGCAGCCAGGTAGGGCGCCCCGCACGACCCGCAGAACGCCACGTCGCACGGGTTCGAGTGACCGCACTCAAGGCAAGGAAGGGGCCTGAAGTGCGACGCGTCGCTCGCCGAGCGCCGCCAGTGGTGGACCGCCCGGTTCTCGTCGGGAAATACGGTTTTGGGCATCCCGGCCAGGGCGCGCTCTCCCAGCTCGACCGCAGGCCCGACCAGGCCGCGGCCATAGAGGCAGTCGGCCAGCCTGAAGAGGGCGCTGGCGCTCTCGGGCCTCTCGCTGAGGGCTCGGTAGGCTTTCTCGATCTGTTCGACCTCGATCTCTATGTTGGCGCGTCTGTCCAACTGACGTTTGGCTATCGGGAAAACGATCATCATGCCGACGATTCCTCCCAGCGCTATCGGCGAGTAGACGGGCTCGGGGGGCATCATCGCGACCGTGCCAAGGAGCAGCGCGACAACGATCCCGACGACGCCCAAAAGGACGTCCATTTCTCCCATGACCAACCAGTGGATGACCGACCAGACCCAGATGGCGACGGGCACAAGTGCCACGCACCCAATGGCTGCGATCTCGGGCGACTCTCCGAGGCTGGCGAAAGCGTCAGTCGCCAATCGTATCCTCCCTCTTCTCCCTGTCCTTGAGCTTCGACTTGATATCGAGCTTCGGCTCCTCGCCCTTGATCAGGCGCGCGATGTTGTCCCGGTGCCGAACAAAGACATAGAGGACGAGCGGCCCGAACACCGCGAAGAAAACCCAGCCCTGGTGAGTGAGGAGCCCTACGATGATCACGCACGCTGTTGCCGATAGGCTAGAGAGACTTACGATCCTCGTCAGGGCAAAGAGCACGAGGAAGACAGCGAACACGGCCGCGCCGACGATGGGCGCGCTCCCAAAGAGCACGCCGAGGCTCGTTGCCACGCCCTTGCCTCCGCGAAACTTCAGGAACGGACTGAACGTGTGGCCGAGGACGGCGGCGACGCCCATGAGGATCGCGACCGCCTCGTTCTGAAAGACCGCGAAGGCGACGACGGGAGGGGCC
>JBBDXG010000002.1:0-53766 GCA_040902435.1 Fimbriimonadaceae bacterium | reverse complement strand
CCCGAAACGCTTGAATACGTCGTCGCCGAGCGCGAGACCCCGGCCCGTCGTGTCAGTGGCGCCCGCTTACCAGCGGTCGCCGCGGCCGCCGGACTTCCGGTTGCCGCCGCCATAGCTGCCGCCGCCGCCGCCGCCGTTGCCGCCGCTGCGTCCGCCGCCATAGCCGCCACCGCCGCCGCCTGTGCGCTCTTCGCGCGGGCGAGCTTCGTTGACGATGATCTTGCGGCCGTCCACTTCGGTCTCGTTCATTTCAGAGATCGCCGTGGCAGCCTGGTCGTCGCTGACTTCGACGAAGCCGAAGCCGCGGCCGTCCATGATGCGGACCTGAGACGCGCCGTACTTGGAGAAGGCATCGCGGAGCTTTGCTTCCGACGTGCCGTAAGAGAGGTTTCCGATGAATAGGTTTTTAGCCAATTGTTTGTCCTTGAACGCCCGCAGGGACTTGAGATAAAGAGGGGACCGAAATCAAGGACTGTCTGTCGTTGGCTTCTGAGCCGTTCACTCGTGCGCAGCGCGCGTTACGCCCTATATTGTGGCGGTTCGCGACCCGCTCATCTGCCATTTGGCTGTTTTGAGCCTGAAGATGGTACAATACGAGCAACTCCCTTCGGTGGACGAACCCCCACAAGAGGCTTGCCCAGTGTGACCGTCCGGACAGCGACGGTACAAACATGGGCCTCTCAGCAACGGTCATCGAAGAAGTCTGGAACCGAGCCATCAAAGTCAACGGCTACGACGGCTCGACGTGGCGGGTGGACTCCTTCGGGTCCCCGATCCTGCGCAACGACTACGGCAACCGCGATTCGCGCTATGGGTGGGTGATCGGCCGGATCCGACGAAAGGCCGTGGTGCGCGACGACTCCACCACCGACCTCCGCGCGATCCAGTGGCAGAACGCCTAGCCACCGGGCGCCCAGCAAGACCCGCGAGTGCTTTAATACTGGAATGGCACCCGCGAAGACCGCCCTTGCAACCCTCGTCTTCCTCGCGACAGCAACCGCGAGCGCCCAGCACCTCATGGTCGAGGCGCAGATCCACACCGGCGCAGTCGTCGGCACCAACGTGCTCCAGGTCCACCTCAATGACCACGGCGGCAACCCGGTCAAGGACGCGACCGTCACGCTCGCGGTCAACATGACGACGATGGACATGGGAGTCAAGCGCCCGCCCGTCACGAACCACAACGACGGCACCTACACCGCGACGGTCACGTTCAGCATGGCCGGCCCTTGGAAGGTGGACGTCACCGCGAAGTCCCCCACAGCAGGCGAGGCGACGCAGAGCTTCGAGTTCCGCACGGGTGCAGGCGAGACGCCTGCACCACAAACGATGCAGGGCCGGCTCAACACGTGGGGGATGCAGAAGGAGGGCTCCGGTACGAGCCTGCTGCCCGAGTCTTCGCCGATGTACATGAAGCACCTCGGCAACCGCAGCGGATACGACCTCAGCGCGATGGGGTTCGTCACGTACAACTTCACAGACGCAGGAGGAGAGCGCGGCGACAGCCGCTTCTACTCGAACTCGATGCTCATGCTCATGGGAAACAGAATTGACGGAAGGCACACGAAGGGCTTCAGCGTCATGCTCTCGCTCGACCCCGTCTTCAACGGCCAGTTCGGCTATCCGAACCTGTTCCAAACGGGCGAGACCGCGTACGGCGTCCCGCTCACGGACTTCCAACACCCGCACGACCTCTTCGTCGAAGTCGCCGTGACGCACAGCTACGACATCGGCAACGGCGCGCGCGTGTTCGCGTACGGCGGCCCGGTTGCGGAACCCGCGCTCGGCGGTCCGACGTTCATGCACCGGCCGAGCGGCGTCGAGATCCCCGAGGCGCCGATCGGGCACCACTGGTTCGACAGCACCCACATCGCCTGGGGCGTCGCCACGCTCGGCGTGAACAACGACAAGTGGCAGGTCGAGGGCTCGCTGTTCAACGGCCACGAACCGGACGAGAACCGCTATTCGCCAGACAACATCGGCCTCAACTCCGTCTCTGGACGCATAACCCACACGCCGAGCAAGGACCTCGCGTTCAATGCCAGCTACGGCTTCCTAGACGAGCCGGAGCCGGACGAACCGGGCGTGAGCCAGCACCGCCTCACCGCGTCCGCGGCCTGGAACCGACAGCTCAGCGGCGGAGCGAACCTCGCGGTGACCGCCGCCTTCGGCAGGAACTACAAGGAGGGCGAGTCAACCGACGCGTTCCTGCTCGAAGGCACCTACTCGCGGGGGGACACGACCTACTTCGCGCGATGGGAGAACGTCGCGAAGGACGAGCTCGGCGGCGTCCCGCCGGGCACATACAAGGTCAACAAGCTCCTCGTCGGTGGAGTCAAGGAGATCAAAAAGTTCCAGGGCCTCGACCTCGGAGTCGGCGCGTACGCGGGCTTTTACTCGTTCCCGAGCTCGCTCGACGCCTTCTATGGATCGAGCCCGGTGACGCTCGGAGTGTTCGTCCGCCTGCGGCCCAGCAAGATGCAGGGCGGAACACACGCGGGGCACATGGGTCATTAGGCTTTGCCGTTTTCCTCGTTTCGCGCTGCGCGCCGAGGGAATGTGCGCAAGTAGCGGCCTCACAGCTTCCTCACGTTTCGCGGCCAGAATACAGGTTGATGCGTGTGCTGGTGCTCGAGGACGACGAGGTGATCGCGGGAGGACTGGCAAAGGCCCTCGCCAAGGAGGGCTATCGCCCGACCATCGCCGACAACGGCCCAGACGCCGTGCGCCGCGCGACCGAGTCGTCCTTCGGCCTCATCGTGCTCGACGTCATGGTCCCGGGCATTGATGGCTTCGAGGTCTGTCGGCGCATCCGCAGGGCCGGGATCCAGACGCCCGTACTCATGCTCACCGCGAAGGACGCGGTCGAGGACCGCGTCACAGGGCTCGACACCGGTGCAGACGACTACCTCGTCAAACCGTTCGACATCCAAGAGCTCCTCGCGCGGCTGCGCGCGCTCAAGAGAAGAGAAGCCGCCCAGAAAGCGGACACCGTGACGGTCGCAGACCTCACGCTCGACTCGCGAAACCGGACCGTGACGAGGGCAGGGAAGAGGATCGAGCTGACGCCGCGCGAGTTCGACTTGCTCGAGGCCCTCGCGCGCAACACCGGGCGCACGCTCACCCGACAGGCGATCCTCGAGCGCGTGTGGAACGACGACGAGAGCCTGCCTAACACAGTCAACTTCCACGTCGTCAGCCTTCGACGCAAGATAGACGAGGGACACGGACAGAAGCTCATCCACACGGTCCACGGCCTCGGTTACACGATGAAGACGGAGGGAGCGTGAAGTCCTTCCGCGCGAAGCTCATCGCCGCGAACGTCGCCGTACTCCTCATCGTGCTCGTCTCCTTCGGCGCGACCACAGCGGTCCTGACCGAGCGCGCTGTGATCGGCAACATTGACCGCGACCTGACGGTCTTCTTGGAGCGCATGAGAGGGCCGGGCCCTCCGCAAGGGGCAGGGCCGGGAGGACGCATGCAGGGGATGGCACCTCGCGGGGACGCTCGCATGCTCAACGACCCGCTCGCGCCGCGCGCGATAGACCCGGACGGCCGCGTCACACCGGACCAACCGGTCCTGAGCGAAGCTGGATTCCTCGCAGCGGCCCAAGGAGCCCGCGACCACCGCACCGTCGAGTTCGAGGGGGCGCAGGTCCGGGTCGTCTCTTTGCGCCGCACAATGCCGTCCGGCGGCTGGCAGGTCGTCCAGGCGGGCCGCGACCTCACGGAGACCCACGCCCTGCTCGCGCAACAGCGCAACGTCCTGCTCCTCATGCTCCCGGTCGCAGTGCTCGTCGCCGGGCTCTGCGGCGCGTTCCTCGTGCGCCGCGCGCTCAAGCCGGTCGAAGACGTCACGCACGCGGCAGAAAAGATCGGCGCAGAGGACCTCAGCATGCGCCTCGACGTCCACGGCGACGACGAACTGGCAAGACTTGCGCAGACGTTCAACGGAATGATCGAACGCCTCGATTTTTCGTTCACGGAACTAGAGAGTGCGTTTGAGAACCAAAAGCGCTTCGTCGCCGACGCATCGCACGAGCTCCGTACGCCACTCAGTCGCGTCAAGCTCCTGACGAGCGCGAGCCTGACACAGCAGACGAGCGAGGCGGAGAAGACAGAGGCGCTGCGAGGCATTGACGCGGCGGCCGACGACATGGCCCGTCTCATCGAAGGTCTCCTCGCACTCGCCCGCGCAGACGCGGGTGGCATCGCGCTCGGGAGCGAGGCCATTGACATCGGCGACTGCGCGAGAAACGCGGTCAAGTCTCTCGCTGACGACCCGCGCATCCGCGTAGACGTCGCACCGGGCACGAAGGCGAGGGGCGACGCCGACGCGGTGCAGCGCATCCTCACAAACTTCCTCACCAACGCCCAGCGCTACACCGACCCGCACGGAAGGATAACCGTGTCGGCAAAAGAGGAAGGCGAGCACGTGCGGATTACTGTGCAAGACGACGGCGAAGGCATCCCCGCCGAGCACCTGGAACACGTCACCGAGCGCTTCTATCGCGTGGACTCCTCGCGCAACCGCGCGGACGGCGGCACCGGCCTAGGCCTCGCCATCTGCGCCTCCCTCGCAGCCGCGATGCAGGGGAGCATCGAGATCGAAAGCGCCTCCAACCAAGGCACCACCGCCTCCCTCATCCTCCCGAGACCCTAAACCCGCCGCCCCCGCCCAACCCTCACAATTCCCTCACACCAATATCGTTCAATACACTCAGAGGCCCCAAGAACGGGCCTACGAACTGACAGAGGCAAACGATGAACAACCTAACGAGAACAGCGGCGATCGCGGTCTTGGCGATCGTCCCGGCGATGATCTTCGCCCAGCCGCAGCGCGGCCAGGGCGGCCCACCGCAAGGCGGGCAAGGCATGATGCGCGGCGGCATGATGGGCGGCGGCATGATGAGTGGCGGACCGGCCATCCTCTTCCGCACCGACGTCCAAAAGGAACTCAAACTGACCCAAGAGCAGATCGAAAAGCTGCGCGAGGTCGTCCCTGGCGGGCCCGGCGGACGGGGCGGGTTTGGCGGGCCAGGCGGTCCCCCGCGCGGACAGGGCGGCCAGCAGGGCGGCGTCCAAGGCGGTCAGGGCCAACAGCGACAGCAAGGCGGCCCGCCGGAAGGCGGCCGACGAATGGGACAGAACCCAGAAGAGATGCAGAAGATTGACTCCGCGGTCAAGGGCGTCCTCAACGACTCGCAGTACAAGCGGTACCACGAGCTCGACCTCCAGCTCTCCGGCCCGATGGCGGTCCTCCGGCCCGACGTCTCCGAAAAGCTGAAGATCACCGACGAACAGCGCCAGCAGATCATGCAGGCGATGCGACCGCAGGGCGGTCCAGGTGCCGGCGGTCAGCGCGGCCAAGGCGGCGTCCAAGGAGGCCGAGGCGGCCAGGGCGGACAGCGACAGCAGGGCGGCCCGCCGCAGGGCTTCGACCCGGCGCAGATGGAACAGCGACGCAAGGAACAAGAGGCCAAGGTCCTCGCGCTCCTCACCGACGCACAGCGCAGGCAGTGGACCCAGATGCTCGGCAAGAAGTTCGAGTTCGAGAAGATGGGCCCGCCACCGGGAGCAGGCCCGGGCGGCGGCGGCGCCCCCGGCGTCCGCGGCGGCGGCAACTAGATAGGAAGGAAGCAGACGGGCGGCTCCGCTCTTTAGAGTGGTGCCGCCCTTCTCTTTGGCGGACGCTTGTCTCGCACGAGTAACATCCTCGTATGACAGCGCTGCTCCTGCTGGCGACCGCAAAGTTGACGTTCCTCGATAACCACTTTGCACAGCAGTGGTTCGCCGTGCGCTCTGGCACGACCGTCGAAGGATATGGGCCCGCTGTCGAGCTCGCGCGCACCGCGGGCAAAGACAGGAGCCAGATGCTCGCGATGGGAGCGCTCGATGGTATCGCTTCGGTGTCGCCAGGCCCCTCAGAGTTCCGGGCCGCGATCAAGGGCTCTGCGCAGCGTCCAGGGTTTGAAGACGCAGTCGCCCTCGCGACCAAGATCGCCGACGAGATCGAAAAGCTCGGCCGCAAGGGAAGGGAGCGGCTCGTCGCCGCGGAGAAGCCGGCACTGGACCGCACCAAGGCCCGGCTCAACGACTCCGCCAGTGTCGAGGGCGCAATAGACCTGGCCGCAAAGGACATTGGCTTCTCCCAACAGGACCCTCCCATCCTCGTGCTCCTAGTTCCGGACGCTCCAGCGCCCGGCGCCGCGACGTACCGCACGATCGAGGGGCCGGTCTGCGTGATCGGTGTCGCGTCCTTCAAGGGCGACGAAGTTGTCGAGGCGGTCGTCCACGAAGCGATGCACGCGCTCGACGAGCGGCACAAGGACGAGGACAGCGCGCTCAACAGGCTCCGCAAGGCTCTAACGTCGAAAGGCGTAGCGACGACGGATCCACGGTACCGCGAGGCACCGCACGCAGTCATCTTCGCGACCGCCGCCTATCGTGCGAAGCAAGACATAGGCAAAGGCTACGTCCCGTTCGGCGTCTCGCACGGCGCGTATGAGCGAATGGGTGAGGCTACAAGAGCGGCGATCGAGATTTGGGAGCGGCGACTAGGCGGCACGCAGACCACCGACCAAGCCATTGAAAGGATCGTCGAAAGAGTTACGAGCGGCTAAAGTAGCTCGACGAACTCGCCTTCTGGCTGAGTGTCGTCCTGGCTCTCCAACCAGCCCTTGACCGCCTCGTGCGCGTTCGCGATCGCTTCTTCGCGCGTGCGGCCCTGCGTATGACAGCCGGGCAGTGCCGGGACACTAGCGATGACAAAGCCGTCCTCGCCCTTTTCAAGCACGACGTGCAGCACCATGCACGCATTTTACTCGAAGAGAACCGGCCCAGCCTACGAGAACTGCTGCAGCACGTTCCCGCCAGCGCTGATCACGACGACCCGTCCGATCTTCCCGTCGCGCGCCTCGATGTACGCAGCGTCCCCGAACGACGTCCCGTCGTTCACGAGCCACTCCGACGCGAAGAACCCCTTGTCCCCCTCGACGCTCGACTCGAACACCATCACGGACTGCACGTCCGCGCGCAGCCCCCAGCACTCCTCCAGATAGGCGTCCGGGTCGTCGAACTTGTCCCACTGGCTGCGGAACTTCATGTCGTCGGCCAAGAGCGCCCGCGCCCCCTCGCGGTCACGCTTCGCCCAGCACAGGTAGTACGCGTTAACCAGGTCGTGCATGGCGGAAAGGATACTTTGGAGCGCGTCGCTTTGGCGTCGCTTTCACCAAGGTTCTATAATCACTGACAATGGTCTCGAGGCGAAGTGCGTGGAAGAGGCTCGCAAAAGCCGCCCTCAGCTACGCCCTCATGCTCGCCCTCGCGGCGTTCCTCATGGCACCGTTCGTCTGGATGGTCCTCGTCAGCCTCCACGAGAACCGCGACAAGATCCCGGAACTGCACAACATCGTCCCCGATCGGGCGCACTGGGAGAACTACGGCATCGTCCTCCTCAAGAGCGAGATCCCAGTCGGCCGATTCTTCGTCAACTCCCTCGTCGTCTCGGTCGCCGTCGTGCTCGGCCAGCTCTTCGTCTGCAGCCTCGCCGCCTACGGCTTCGCGCGACTGAGGTTCAAGGGCCGCGACCCGCTCTTCGTCGTGTTCCTCCTCAGCATGATGTTCGCCGGGCCCGTGACGCAGATCCCCGTCTATCTCATGGTCCGCAGCTTCGGCTGGCTCGACACATACATGGCGCTCATCGTCCCCGGCGTCAGCAGCGCGTTCTCCATCTTCCTGCTGCGCCAGTTCTTCATGCAGATCCCGCAAGAGCTCGACGAGGCCGCGCGGCTCGACGGCGCCGGCGAGTTCCGGATCTACTCCCGCCTCGTCCTTCCGATGAGCAAGGCCGCCCTCGCGACCGCCGGAGTCTTCACGTTCATCGGCGTGTGGACCGACTTCTTCTGGCCCCTGCTCGCCACCGACTCGCTGCACATGCGCACGCTCGAAGTCGGCCTGAGCGTCTTCAAGAACAGTTACGGCGAGACCAACTGGCCGCTGCAGATGACGGCCGCCGTCGTCGTCATGGTCCCCATCCTCGTCGTGTTCCTGCTGCTCCAGAGGCACTTCGTCAAGGGCATCACCATGGGCAGCATCAAATGAGACACTAGGGTAGGGCCTGCTCTATCCCCCGCCTGTTACGGAACCGCCGCCAGTCAACCGTGCCGCCTTTCTTTGGCGTGCGTCGGCCATGTCTCGGTCGCGCTTCGTAGTTCTGAGCAGCCGCTCATCCTTCGAAGAACTGAGCACCCGATCAAAGCTCTCTTTCGCTTCTGCGTAGCGCTTGTTGCGAAGGTGGATCTTTCCAAACAGTCGGTTGAGTGCTATTGGCGACGAGTCGAGCGCCTCCGATGCCGTATAGTAGTATGTCGCTTCATCATCTTCGTTTGCGATCATGCCGATCGCGAACAGCCAATACGCTTCAAGGCCAGCGGTTCCGGTCGGGACTGGGTACATTCCCTCAAGCGTCTTCGGCAAGATCCTCTCAACGAAGCCTGCATTGGCCATCCGCAAACTCTCGCTTGCACGACCGACTCTTGCAAGCAAAAACCCTATCCTGGCGTAAGTAGCTTGATCCTTGCTCTTGTCATTAGCTTCTGTCAATACGGATAGTGCCTCCGGGTAGTTTCCGAGCCGTATCAGCGCTTCTCCTTGGAGTTGCAGCAATCGTGGCCAATCCGGCACTACCGCAAGCCCGGCTCGTGCCGCCCGCTCTGCGGCGCGATAGTCTCCCTTTTCAATCGCTTCCCTGCCGACGTTGACGTAGCGAAATGCAATGTCGTAAAGTTCCGTGATTGCTTTCGTTGCCTCGGGTGGCGCCGTCCGCTGACCTGCTTGCTGCACTTTGGCATCGCAGAAGCCGATTTGTGCCAACTGAACCACAAGGATAGCAGAAAGCCAGAACTTGGTTGCAAGTACGAGTCGCATGGATATCTGTATCATAGATTGTACCTCATTATCGGAAGATCAGACTGCTCCTTAGAGTATAGCCTGGGTAATTGGCGATGTTGTCTGTCCATTCAGGATGTTGCGGCAGGCCCGACTCGACGCTGTCTACTGTTGCGTCTTCATCGCGCTGAGTGATTGACCAATTCGGAGTTCCCTTCAATGCATGCGCCTGCCACCACCAAGTTACTCGTCGAAGGGGAACGAAGTTCGAGTCGTATCCGGGAGGCAAGTAGAACATATACATGTGGAAGTGATCCTCGATCTCGATTTCCTCATGCCCGCTCTCAATGGGCTCGCTTGGACAGTCCGATGCTACGCCCGAACTTCCATCAGCGGAATACGTTGCCTCGTAAGGAAAGGCCTTGTCAAGGCGCGGGTCGCCTGTGGAGAAGTTTGAGTTGCGATCGTAGTACTCGCTACTTGAGTTTCGGTACCAACGATCTGTGCTGGTTACGAGCTGCGTCCAATTCCAAGTCCCGCTGCCGCCGTCATCGAAGTCGTTTGGGGTGTCAACAGTGCCGACAAACCACACTCCCCAAGGCACGCTGTTTCTCACGGCGTGCCACAGGCCCAGCCTCGTTGGATTTGACAAACTAACTCCTACTGGGGGCCAATTCTGTGGCTGCTGTGTGGCATAGAGGAGGTCACCGTAGCCCATTACTACATTAATCCCAAGATTCGGTGCAACAGCTTCGACGTTCGCATAGACTGTGAACTCGATGTCAGGGCTTCCAAGTTGAGGGTTGATGTAGCTGAGGGTTACTTCCGCAGAAACTTCGATGTCGTCCGAAGGCTCAGCAAAGTAGACTTGCATCGAGATTTCCTCGCCCGGCGACCACGGGAAGAAATCACCCTCTTCCTCGTCTGCGGTATAGTCCGTGAACGGGTCACCTTCGCTTGTTGACCATAGGTAAACGTCGTTCGCGCTCGTTGGCACATCACCATCGTATGTGACTTCTGCTTCCAAGCGTTGGCCAATCATGAGCCGGTTGTCCACACCAGGTTCCAACACGCCGGATAACAGAAGCGTCGTTACAACGCACTCTACCGAACACCAAACCTCAGCGGTAGCCGCAAGATGCGGGTACTCGACTTCCTCAAGCGTCGCCCAGGCTGATGGCGAACATTGGATCTGAAATGTCGGGCCAGGGTCTTCGACTGCGCGCCACATGCTGCCCTCTGACACTTCGCCGTGTGAAGTCGCTTCTGGATCGTGGCCCAGTCCATTGACGCAGTTTCCGTCGTCGCCATCCCATTCGGCGATAGAGGTTTCTTTGACCAGAACGACTGGTGGCGGTAGGTTGTTTTCGTCTCCCCCATCGTTCCATGTAAAGGTAACGGTAATCGTGCCTTCGCACGTCGCAGTTCCTTCGCTCGTGACAAAGACCGGTGTTTCACCAAAGTACGTTCCACCGCCTGACGGAATGTTGGCTCCATAAGCGCCCTCCTCTTCCGACCAGCCGTACTGTCCGTCAAGGTCGGGCGAGTTGCCTTCCGACAACCAAGTGCCCCCGCTGTAGGAGATCTCATAGTGCGGGGCGGTTTGGATCGCACGGACAAAACCCGTGGTCGGCGCTGTTGAGCAGACTGGAATCGCTATCAGCTACCCCACAACCGGCAAAACCCCTATCCTGAAACTTCGTTCCATTGGCCTCTCCATCGGAGACGTTACCATTCGCGGGCACCAAGAGGCAATGCACGAGCACTTAGTAAGGGAAAGGTGATGTGCGCCGGAGTCTTGGCCGGCCACTGGTTCCTCGACGTTCCTTCGGATTGAGCAAGTAGAATCAAGTCAAATGCTCCCCTTGATCGCCATAACGCTGACTCCACAGGATCTCGTCCTCAAACCTGGACTTGAGATCACGTCCTCGGTCACCGTCCGCAAGAACGAATACGTCTTTCCGAGCTCCGACGAGACCGCCACGACCGGCGTCATCGTCGTCAAGGGCGACGGCATCACCGTGGACTTCAACGGCGCCACCCTCCGCGGCACGAGCACGACGACGGAGCCGGACAAGCGCAAGGGCACCGCCGTCTACGTCGAAGGCGTCAACGTCACGATCAAGAACCTCAACGCCCACGGCTACAAGGTCGGCATCGCAGCAAGAAACACCCCCGGCCTCAAGATCATTGACTGCGACCTCTCCTACAATTGGAAGCAGCGCCTCCTCAGCACCCTCGACCGCGAGGACGGCAGCGACTGGATGTCCTACCACCAGAACGAAAAGGACGAGTGGCTCCGGTTCGGCGCGGGCATCTACCTGCGCAACTGCGACGACTTCGAAGTCAAGGGCTGCACCGTCACCGGCGGACAGAACGGGCTCATGATTACCGAGTGCGACGACGGCCTCGTCTGGAACAACGACTTCTCGTTCCTCTCCTCGCTCGGCATCGGCATGTACCGGTCCAGCAAGAACCGAGTCATGCACAACAGCGTGGACTGGTGCGTGCGCGGCTATTCCCACGGCGTCTACAACCGCGGCCAGGACTCCGCCGGAATCCTCGTCTACGAACAGTCCAACGACAACGTCTTCGCGTACAACTCCGTCACGCACGGCGGCGACGGGTTCTTCCTCTGGGCCGGACAGACGACCATGGACACCGGACAGGGCGGCTGCAACGGCAACCTCCTCTTCGGCAACGACTTCAGCCACGCGCCGACAAACGGCATCGAGGCCACCTTCAGCAAGAACGCCTTCGTCAACAACCTCATGCTCGAGTGCTGGCACGGCATCTGGGCCGGATACTCGTGGGAGACCAAGGTCCTCGGCAACACCTTCGGACTCAACGCCGAGGCGATCGCCTGGGAGCACGGCCAGGACAACGTCGTCCAGTACAACGTCTTCAACAAGGACCGGATGGCGATCGTCCTGTGGCAGAAGGACAGCGAGGACCCGAACTGGGGCTACAGCAAGAACCGCGACACGCGCAGCCGCAACAACACCGTCTCCCACAACACTTTCCGCGACGTCACCGGCCCAGTCTTCCGCGTCAGCCGATCAGCCGACCTCAAGGTCACCGACAACACCTTCTTCCGCGCCGACCAGCTCTTCGTCACAGAAAAGGAGACGCCCGGCCTCGTCATCCAGAACAACAAGTTCCACGTCCCCTTCCGCATGGCCCTGCCGCAGCCGGAAGCAGAGAACGAGTGGACGGTTGACCCGGGGAACAAGCCCGCGCCGATCCCCATGACGGCGAGCGGAAACCTCTTGGTGGACCGCGAAAGGACTGGAGACGAGTACCTCCAGCAGTTCCAAGTCGGATGGAGCCCGTTCGTCGTCGAAAGCCCGACAGGGCAGCTAAACGCGCACAACGACATCGTGCGACCGTTCGCGCCCGCACCGATCGCGGGAGGAAAGGTCCCGTTTATCAAGCCGAACGAGCTCCGCGGGCGAAAGTACATCCTCGTGGACGAGTGGGGCCCGTACGACTTTCGCTCACCCGTGCTCTGGCCACGCAGGCTCGTGCAGATCAAGGGCGGCCGCGCGGACAGCGCGACCGGCCGCACCGTCACGACCGAACCGGCGCTCGACCAGCACTTCGACATTCTCGGGCCCAAGGGCACCTTCCGCGTCGTGCAGACCCGAGGCGTGCGCAGCGTCTCCGCCTACAGCGGCACCGTCCCAGGCACCCTCGTCGTACGAATGGACACCGCCCAAGTGAGCGACATGTTCGTCGAGCTCGAGTACAAGGGTGGGGCGACCACCGACTACAAGGGCAACAAGACCGCCGCCGGCCAGCCCGTGCGGTTTTCGCACTCCAAGTTCTTCGCGCCGATCAATTGGGTCGTCAAGTGGTTCTCGTACGACCGCGCGACGCAAGACCCGCGCTACAACAGCGAGTGGACCCGCATCATCACGACCACTCCGCTGCGCAGGGTCGAGACCTCAGAACTGAACTTCGCGTGGGGCGGCTCGCCGGCCGAGGGCGTCCCCGCGGACCAGTTCCTCACCCTCGCCGAAGGCGAGTTCACCATCGCCGCGGGCGACTACGAGCTCGAGATCACCAGCGACGACGGCGTGCGCGTCATCCTCGACGGCAAAACGATCCTCGAAGACTGGACCTGGCACGGACCAAAGACCGAAACGCGCCGCGTCAGACTCAACGGCAAGCACAAGCTCCGCGTCGAACACTTCGAGCTCGACGGCTACTCAGCTCTAAAAGTCGTCATCAAACGCAGACTCTAACTGCACTCTCTGCATCCTGTGCCGAGGGTTTGTCGTGAGGTCGTGCCTGAGCCCCCTCTCCCCGTATCCTGGATTTGCCGCGTCGGAAGATGGCGACCCATATTCCGACCCGCGCAAAAGGGAAGGGTGAGGGGCAAACAATAGAGTCCTTTCCCCTTAAGCCCGTCTCCCGTCTCTCGTCTCCCTTCACTCCCCCTCCCCCTCACACCTTCCGGTACAACAGGCTCCACATCACGATCTGCGCCTCGGCCTCGCCGAGGTCCAAGTTCGCCGTCGTGTCCGTCTTCGCGCTCGAGATCAACCCCGTCTCCAAGTCCAACAACACCGAAGAGGTCGAAGCCACCGTCAGCGTCCCCGAAATGCTGATATCCGGCGAATTGATCGCAAGCTCAGACTTGCCCTTCACGTCCACGCTGATCCGCGCGTGGCGCTTGTTGTTCACGTTCGTCACGTCCACGAGCGTAAACAGCACGTCGTACATCCCGTCCACCTGGAACATGTCGCCCCCGGGAGCGAGCGCAGGCGCGAGGAAGTCCGACGCCTCGACTTTCCGAGACCACGTCTCGCCGACCGACACCGACTTCTCCGGCAATGTCAGTCCCAGGAACCCGATCGAGTTCATCCCCGAAAGGGTCTTCGACAAGAGCACCCCGACCGGCTCCAGCGCAGGGTTCGACGTCGTGTGCTTCACCGCGCCCGCGCCGCCCTTCTTGTCGAGGTCAAAACTGAGGTTGACCTGCTTCATCGCCGGGCCGGCGCCGTTGCTCCCGGCGTCCATCCCCTCATACTCCTCGACCACCGCCTTCACCGCGATCTTCCCGTCCCTCTCGGCGCCGAAAGTGAACGACATCAGGGAGTTCTGCACCCGTTCGTCAATCTTGTCCGGAGAGTAGGTGACGACGTTGAACACGTTCCGGAACCTGACGACCTCGTCCTCGCGGAGCTTCAGCTTGAGCTCGACGGCGGTCTGCGGAAGGGCGGCAAAGAGAATGGCGGCGATGACCATACCAATAGGTTACATCACTCGCCCGCCGTGCGTTTCAGATCCGCCACATGAACTGTTCGCTCGAGTTCTCGATCTTGACCACGCCGAGGTCGAGCACGGCGGTCGTGGACTGCCTCATTCGGACCAGCATCCCGTTCGCCACGTCTGTCAGGACGGTCCCACTAGACTTCAATACCATCGTCCCGGAAGCCACTCCGATGTCAATCGTCGGGGTGCCGGAGAGCGTGTACGCGATCTCCACCAGCTTCAGACCGTTCGACGTCCTGAACGACTTGATCTCGTACTTCAAGTCCAACTTGCCCTTCACCGTCGCCTGGCCGCCCGTGGCGATGTCCAGCGTGCCGCCCATCAGCTCGTCCGCGTCCAGCGTGGCCGTCCACGTGTCGCCCACCTTCACCCCCTTCTCCGGATATTGAACGCCCATGAACCCGCCGTTCATCACGCCGGTGAACATCACCTCAACGATCTCGGCGACCGCTTCGCTCTCCGCCTTCGTCGCTGCGCCCGTCAGCTCCTTCACTGTCCCGCGCCCGTCCACCTTCATCCCGACCTTCACGTCCAAGAACAGCGGGAACACCTCCGCCGTTGACGGATCGGTGGACTCGAGCTCGGTAAAGCCGAGGCTCACATCGGCCCACCCGTCCTTCGTCTCCCCTGCCGTGACCCCCATCGTCATCGTCGTCACTTTGTCGTCGCTCTCTTCGCCCGCAGTCATAGTCTCGTTGTTGACCGATCGGAACTTCAGAGTCTCGCCTGGCTTGAACTTGAACCGGAGCACGACAGGCTCTGTGTCCTGGAGCCGACCAAGCCCGGTCGTCGCGACTAGCGCGACAATCAGAAGTAAGAAGCGTGAAGCGAGATTCATAGTTGCCACCTTGACTGATGAGATTCTACACGCCCCGCCGGGATAAGATCACGCCATGAGCAGCAACCTCTCTCTCACCCGCCGCGAGCTCCTCGCCGCAGCGACCGCCGCCGGGCTCGGCGCGTCCGCCCTCGCGGGCGTCGCCCCCAAGAGGCCCGCAGGCTTCCTCGCCGTCAGCAGCGCGAACGGGATGCGCACCGTGGACAAGGCAATCGAGATGATGAGGGCCGGCGAGGACACCCTCGAGGCCGCCGTCTCCGGCGTCAACATCGTCGAACTCGACCCCAGCGACATGAGCGTCGGCTATGGCGGCCTGCCCAACGAGGACGGCGTCGTCGAGCTCGACGCGAGCTGTATGCACGGGCCGACGTACAGCGCGGGCGCAGTCGCCTCGCTGCGCAACATCAAGACGCCGAGCCGCGTCGCAAAGCTCGTGCTCGAGCGCACCGACCACTGCCTCCTCGTCGCCGACGGCGCGCTGCAGTTCGCAAAGATGCACGGCTTCAAAGAAGAGGACCTCCTCACCGACGCCGCGCGACAGTCGTGGCTGCGATGGAAGGAGAACCTCAGCGACCAGGACGACTACATCTCTCCGCAGGAGCGCAACAGGCCGCCGCGGCCGACCGGCACCATCACCTGCCTCTGTCTCAACGACAAGGGCGACATGAGCGGCGTCACGACGACGAGCGGACTGGCGTACAAGATCCCCGGCCGCGTCGGAGACTCGCCCCTCATCGGGTGCGGCGTCTACGTCGAGAACGAGGTCGGCGCCTGCGGCTCCACAGGGCGCGGCGAGGCGAACATCCTCATGAACGGCTCGCGCATCGTCGTCGAGAACATGCGCCACGGAATGGCGCCGGAGGCCGCGTGCGTGGACGTGCTCAAGCGCATCTGCGCGCAAACGGTGGACAAGCGCCTCCTGCGCTCGCCCGGAGTGCCCGACTTCCAGTTGCAGTTCTACGCGATCGACAAGTCCGGCCGGCACGGCGGCGGCTGCATCCACCCCGGGTCGCAGTACGCCGTCCACGACGGCACCTCCTCCCGCCTCGCCCGCTGTGCGGCAGTGATCGGGTAGGGCGTCGCAATGTGTGACTACTGCCCCCTCTCCCCTCCGGGGGAGAGGGGCTCGGGGTGAGGGGCGAACAACAAGAGTCCTTTCCCCTTAAGCCCGTCTCCCGTCTCCCGTCTCCCGTCACCCGTCACGCCTTCTCCCCTCCAACTCCTCCAGCCTCTCCCCCGCGCTTTCCCACTCCGTCACCCGCCGCTCCAGTTCCTCTCTCATCTCGCCATACCGCGTCGTCATCGCGACCAGGTCCGCGCCCTCCGACGGCGACGCCAGCTCGCGCTCCAGCTCAGAAATCCGCCGCTCTAACAACGAGACCCCGCCCTCTTTCTCCGCGAGCTCCTTCTTCTGCCGCTCGATCGCTTTGCTCAGCTCTCGCGGCGACAAAGCCTCTTGCGGCGAAGACACCGGCTCTCGAACGACGACCTTCGATGCCCCGCGCACTTTGCGGCGGTACTCGTCGTAACTCCCGCCGAACAGCACCGCCCCCTCGCGCCGGACATCGAGGATCTGCGACGTCACCTGCCGCAACAGCCAGCGGTCGTGGGAAACGAGCACCAGCGTCCCGCGATACTCGCGCAACACCGACGCCAGCGCCTCGCGCGACGCCATGTCCAGGTGGTTCGTCGGTTCGTCCAGCACGAGCAAGTTCGGCGACAGGTTCGACAGCCGCGCGAGCGCGAGCTTGTTCTTCTCCCCGCCGCTCAGCGTCTTGATCTGCCGGAACACGTCGTCGCCCTCGATCAAGAACCGACCCAACAGGTCGCGCGCCGGGCCGGCGTCCATCCCGCACTCATAGCTCAGGAACTCGAGCGGAGACAACGACTGGTCCAGCCCCTCCGCGTCCTGCGCAAAGAACCCAACCTCCACGTTCGACCCCAGCCGCACGGTTCCAGCGACGGCGGCGCGCTCACCGAGGACCGTCCGCACCAGCGTGGACTTTCCCGCGCCGTTCTCACCGATCACGCCCCACCGATCGCCCCACCGCACCGTCCAATCGAGCCCGGAGAAAAGCGTCTCGTCAGAAAAGCCGACGGACAGGTCGCGGCACTCGACCACGATGTCGCCGGAGCGCTTCGCCGCCTTCACGCCCGCGACCATCGAGCGCTGCGACTTCGGCACCTTCACGCGCGCGCCCTCGAGCTTCTCCTTGTGCTTCAGCCGACCGCGCGCCTGCGCGGTGCGCTGCGAGTTCATGAACCGCCGCACGTACTCGTCCAGCTTTGCGATCTGCTGGTCCTGTCGCTTCGCGACCTCGGCCAGGCGCGCGTCGCGCTCCGCGCGCAGCGCGAGGTACTTCTCAAACCCGCCCGGGAACGCCTCCGCGCGGTGCTCGCGCAGCTCGATCGTCCTCTGCGCGGTGTTGGCCAAGAACTCGCGGTCGTGGCTCACCAAGAGCACGGCGCCGTGATAGCTCGTGATCCACCCTTCGAGCCACTCCGTCGCCTGCAGGTCCAAGTGGTTCGTCGGCTCGTCCAAGACGAGCAGCTCCGGCTCTTCGAGCAACAGCCGCGCGATCGCGAGCCGCGTCCGCTCGCCGCCGCTCAGCGACTCGGTCAGTTTCGAAAACTCTTCTTCCGCAAAACCCATCCGCGAGAGCACGGTCCGCACGTCGCTCTCCGCGCTGTACCCCTCTGCCTCCAAGAAGTGCTCGTGGACCAGCGCGTACTCGTCGAGGTCCTCGTCCGTCGGCCCGGCGAGCATCCGCTCCTCGAGCTCCGCCATCCGCCGACGCAGCTCGATCTCCCGCTCCCTCGCCGACTCGACCTCCTCCAAGACGGTCCGGCCGGGCCGGACCGGCGCCTCTTGCCGCAAGTAACCGATCCTCGCGCCGCGCGCGAAATGGACCGAGCCGGAGTCCGCCTCCAGCTCTCCGGTCAGGATCTTCAGCAGGGTCGTCTTTCCGGTCCCGTTCCGCCCGACCAGCGCGACCTTCTCCTTCGGCTCGACGCGAAAGGACACGTCTTCGAGCACGATGTCAATGCCAAAGCTCTTGGAAAGTCCGCTGACGGAAAGCAGCACGGCGCACGATTCTACTTCGGTTCGCGGAACCAATCCGGCCTGGCCCTGGTACCCTTTAACCATGAAGAGCCTTCTCATCTTCGCGGCCCTCGCGCTCATCGTCTGCGGTTGCGCGCCCGACGCCACGACCGAAGAAACCACCGGAAGCACGAAGTCCATTGACGGCGGCCTGAGGACCGGAAACGACGGCCCCGCGACAAGTCCGACCGAGGACGACGAGGGCTCCGGCCCTGTCGGCGCCGACGACGAAAAGGTCGAGGGCGAGCCGAAGGCAGCCGACACGACGGCAATGGACGCTCCTCCCGCGAAGGGCGACATGAAGCCCGTCGCCTTCACGAACGGCGACGGCGAACTGATCTGTCCCGTCATGAAATCGGTCATCAAGTCGGAGAACACCGCCGTCGGATTCCACGACCACGAAGGCAAGCGTTACTACTTCTGCTGCGACGGCTGCCCAGAAGTGTTCAAGAAAGACCCCGCAAAGTGGGCCGCTAACTGACGCTCACCCTGGAGCGCTGAACGGCACCGGCCTCATCGCCAGGGCGTACGTCGTCGCGTCCAGGTATCGCAGGCCGGTCGGCGCGTCTCCGATCGTCGGTGAGAGGGAAGCGCCGTCGCTGCCCCACACGAAACCGGAGAAACCGCCGAACGACGGGACGATGCACCAGTACGTCCCGACGGTCTCGAACACTTCTGAGAACCGGCGCACTGCGTCGCGGGTCGAATACGGGCAGAACACCAGGTTGTCCGCCTGCGAAACGACGAACCCGCCGGGCGACAGGACCCGCCGCAAGTCCTCATAGAACTCCCGCGTGAACAGGCTCTCGCTCAGCTCGCCCTCCTCTTCTTCATAAGTGTCGGTGCAGTCCACGACGATCAAATCGTACTTCTCACCTGCTTGCTTCACAAACGCGAACGCGTCCTCGATGAACAGGCTCACGCGAGGGTCGTCGAACGCGCCGCCGGAGACGGTCGGCATCGCCTCCTTCGAGGCTTCGATCACAGTCGCGTCTATCTCTACCATGTCAATCCGCTCGACCGTCGAGTGACGGCACAGCTCGCGCAGGACCCCGCCGTCGCCGCCGCCGACGACCAGCGCGCGGCGGAGAAGAGGCACCGACATCGCCGGGACGTGGACGAGCGACTCGTGGTAGGCGTGCTCGTCCAGCTCGCTGAGTTGGACGTGCCCGTCGAGCAGCAGCACGCGCCCGAGCGTCTCCGTCTCCACGACCTCGATCCGCTGGAACTCCGAGACCGCGGAGAAGACGGTGTCGCGCACCTCGACCTGCAGGCCGAGCTTGTCGCTCCTCGTGGGGATGTAGAGGGTCGTCTTCTGCACGGCACCATTGTGGCAGTCGGGTCCAAACCCCGCATTCCTACTGGCCCAATCATTGGAACTTTTTCGCCGCGAGGGACTAGAATAACGACGACCATGTTCAAACCCGCCATCGCCGTCTTCTTGCTCGTACTGGCCACTGGGGCGAGCGCACAGATCGTGCTCGGGCAGGTGGACACGTTCCAGGACGGGACCGCGCAGTTCTGGATCGGCGGTGGGAACATCATCAACCAGCCGAACGGCGGCCCGGCCGGCGCCGGCGACCGTTTCTTGTCGGTGGAGTCGTTCGGCGGCTTGGGTGGCGGCAGCCGCCTCGCGATGTTCAACAACACGCAGTGGACCGGGGACTTCCAAGGCGCGGGCGTGACCGCGGTCTCGCTGCACATGCGGAACCTGGGACAGACCGACTTGCAGATGCGGCTCGTTTTGTTCGACTTCACGGGCGGCGACACGCGCTGGACCTCGACGGTCGCGCAGCCGTTGCTGGTCGGTGGCAATTGGCAGTCCATGGTCTTTTCTGTGCTCGAAGCGGACCTCACGCGCGCGCAGGGGGCCCAGAGCTACGCGGACCTGATCGTTGACGTGGACCGCATGATGTTCCGTCACCAGGCCGGCGGTCCGGGGCCCGAGGGCGACCCGATCGTCGCGATGGCAGGCTTCGACAACATCCGCGCGGTGCCGGAGCCGGCGACGTTCGTCGCGCTCGGACTGGGCGCGCTGCTGCTGCGACGGCGGAAGTAGTCTCAAGCGTTCCCCTCACCCCTAACCCCTCTCCCCCGGAGAGGAGAGGGGGATCGGTCGCAAGACGACCCTCCGCAGGTTCATCACAAACCCGTTCTTCATCTCGACCGGGCGGACGGTGAGCGTGTACTTGCCGCCGACAGGACACGCGAACGAACCTGCACGTAGTGTCACGTACTTATCCCATCCTCCGGTGGCTGGCAACTCGCACTCCAGTTTCGCACTGCCTAGAAGGCTTCCATTGAACTCTATCTCGATTCGCGCATCGTCGGCCTCTTGTATCGAGGCGTACTCGATCAGAACTTCGTATTCTGCTTTGGTGGGCAATCCAAACACCCACGTCACGTAGTCGTCCATGTTCGTCCAGTAACCTATATTTGCGTCAGCCCCGGAGGTGCGGTGCTCTAGCCGTGCGGTCGAACCGTGGACTTTGGCGTCGGTAGCGTGAAGCGCCAGCACCCCGTCCGCGTTCGGAAGTAAGGGTGGGACAAACACTCGTAACGGCCCTGTATATTCCAGACAGATGGTCGTCATGACCTTGTTTGGTTTCAATGACGAGAGATCGAAGTTGTACTCAGTGTCGGGTGGCCATATCACATTCATGTCTCTGAGTTGGTTCGAACGATCGTTGAGCGGATAAACTCTCTGGATCACCGTTTGACTCAGGCCGGGAATGACCAGCCGTTCCTTCTGCTGATCGCCGAACAGGTGGACGTACAGCTTCCCGGGCTTGGTCGTCACGCGGTAGGGAAGGCGGGCGAAGGGGGAGGGGCCGGCGCCGTAGATCGCTTCTGCGTTCACGCGCACGTACCCGCCCATCTCCTTCAGCCGGTCGAGCGAAGGCTGGGGAATCAGGCCTTCTGCAGTCGGGCCGACGTTGAGCAAAAAGTTTCCGCCCTTGCTGACACAGTCCACCAAGTTGAACAGCAGTTGCTCCGTTGACTTCCAGTTGTGGTCGTCCTTCTTGAAGCCCCAGGTGTCGTTCATCGTCATGCACGACTCCCAGTCCACGCCGGGCAGGCCGGTCGCGGGGATCTCCTGTTCGGGCGTGCCGTAGTCGCCCTTGAAGCCGTCGAGAGACATTCCCGCCATTCCGCCGCGCCCTTTGTCCACGCGGTTGTTCACGATCACGTCGGGGTCGAGCGACTTGACGTAGTTGTAGAGGTCCACTCCGCGCTCGTGGGTCCACGCGGGCTCCCACTCGCCGTCGAACCACAGGATCCCGATCTTGCCGTACTTCCCCGAGAGCAGCTCGCGCAGCTGCGCCTTCATGAACGCGACGTAGCGGTCCATGTCCGGTGCTCCCAGCTCCGGCCGCGGGTCCCAGGGGCGGCGCTGCGAATAGTCCTTGTGGTGCCAGTCCATGATCGAGTGGTAGAAGCACATCTTGATCCCCTGCCTCGCGCACTCTTTGCTGAGTTCGAGCAGGATGTCGCGCTTGAACGGCGTTTCCATCACGTCCCACTCCGTCACGGCGGAGTCGAAGAGCGCGAAGCCGTCGTGGTGCTTGCTGGTGATGACGATGTACTTCATCCCCGCGCCCTTGGCGGCGCCCACGAACTGCTTGGCGTCGAACTTTGTGGGGTTGAACTGTCGTTGAAGCCCCTCGTAGTCGCCCATCTTCGCCTGCGCGGAGTTGTAGATCCACTCTCCGATGCCGCCGATCTTGCGGCCCTGCCACTCGCCGGCGGGGACGGCGTAAAGGCCCCAGTGGACGAACATCCCGAACTTCGCCTCCCGCCACCAGTCCATGTGGTCGGAGTGGGTTGTCATGGCCGTCATGAGCGCGATGGTTGCGAGCATGAGGGGAGGATACCGAGGGGGACGGGCGAAGGTTGAAGGATGAAGAACAAATCGAAAGGACTGTCATAGTTGGTTACCTCCATCCCCCGCCCCTTCCTCCTCCGGCGCACGGACATCGCCGCAAGAGGAAGGGGAGTCAGACTCTCTTGCGGCGGTTGTTGCCGTTTTCGCAGATGATTCGGATGGCGTGGGTGTTGCCCTTGATCGCTTGTCGGAAGAGCGACTTTGTGACTTCCATTGCGAAGCCGTCCTCGACCTCGTCTCCGAAGAGGACGGCGCGGATGTGCTTGCGCATTGATCTTGGTCCGGTCTGGCCTCCGGGTCCGCCGGGATTGCCGGGTTTGAATCGGTGTTCGGTCGGTGGGTTCTTGTAGCCGATGGGCTGTTCGGGTTGGTCGGAAGGAACTCCGTTTGTTCGCGCCGCCCTAGAGTTCCCGTTCAATTCCCGTCCAATCCCGTCCATTGAAGCTGTTTTTTCCCGTTGGAAATCCCGTTTGTCGCCGGTCGTTTCCGGGCTTGAGGGCCTGCGCTGCGAGGCTAGGCGCTCGGTGCGCTCACGGACCTTGGCGGCCATCTGGACGATGCCGGTGGCGTCCATGTCGCTGAACTCTTCGGGGTGGTTGGTGTGGTAGGCCCAGAACTGCTGGACCGACTTGAACTGGCTGACTCTGGGCCGTCGGGGCTTGGTGTCGTTGTGCATTGTTCTCCTTTGGTTGTCGCCCTGTCACGGGCGGCTTGACTATTGTGACGCACACCGAGGCCGGAAAGTTCCACATAGTGGACAAAAACCCAAAAAGTGTCAATTTGAACCTGAGGGCGGGGCGACCTCCATCCCCAGCCCTTCCTCCTCCCCGGCACGATGCATCCGGGCAAGAGGAAGGGGGCCGCGCCCCCTCCATCTGACGCCCCTTGCCCCCTCCCCGTCCCCATCCCTGCCACCCGCCGGGCACTGTGCGTTAAGTTGCTCCAAGTCGCTGGTGACAATTCTTCATTACGATGGTTGAATGAGCGCTATTCCGATGCCAGTCCTCTTGTTCAAGTGCAGATCCTCACATCGCTCTCAGTTCTTGACCGACCAGGCAGCCTGCGGCTCGCAAGGAGGGCCCTTGCCTCCCCCAATGATGAGGTATTCAGGTGCGCTTTGGCGGTGCTCTATGATTCGTCGCTTGTCGAGGACTGGCATGTGACGAAGGGCTACTTGAACAGTACTAACGATAAGCGAAGGTCGGCCGCGTTACTGTGGGCAAAGCCTCCTCGCGGCGACGCTAAAGCGGAACATGAGCTCATGGTGGCCTTGATCGAGAGTTCCAAGCATCCTGCTGAGGAGGTCAGGTTGACCGTTGTGCAAAAGCTGCGGTATCTGCGTAGCGACTATGCCGAGATGATCCTGTCGCCAATGGTACTTGATGATCAGTCCTTGAACGTCAGAGAGAAGGCCTTAGGTGTCCTCTTGTTCATTGTGCGCTACGGTACCAGAGAGAGTCCGGAGCGGACCCCGGCTGCACCAGAGCCGAAGAGGGTACGGCCTCTGTTGCCGCGAACTATCGGCGGCAAGTAGAGAAGGTTGCGCCGCGAAGCGGGTGGCCGAGGTAATCCTCTGCCACCAGCACCTCGCTAATCACGTCAGGCGGATGATGCGTTGGGAGGTGTGCACTTTGCCGAACATGTCGGTCTCGCGGACTTCGATCGTGTGCGAGCCCCAGTAGGGCCGCTGGCCTCCGAAGAGCCTGTCGAGCGGGACCTCCCAGAGGTGCGGGGACTGCATCGGTGCGGGGAGCGGGCGGAAGGGGCGCTGGAGCTGCGCGTCGCGCGCGACGGCCTCGGCGTACTTCGGGTCCGGCTTGAGGACCTTGTCCATCTTCACCCACGCGCCGTCGTTGAGTCGGACTTCGACGACGGACTTCTCGGACCCGCCGAAGACGTTGACGGTGACCGTCACTTCTGACGCGCCCTCTCGGCTCACCTCCTCCGGCGCGTAGATGTTCATCTGGTGATCGTCCGGCGAGCCGGCTGCGCGGAACTCGATCGAGTACTTGGTGCCGTCGAACGTGAAGACGCTGTAGCCGTTGGGCGCGCCGTCGCGCATGGTCGTGTGCGGAATTCCGAGCTCGTTGGGCGATCCCTGCCACCACGATCCGCTGACGGTGACGTTGACGGTGTGGTGGTGCGGCTTGATGCCCTTCCACCCGTCCTTCTCGCCGATGAAGATGTGCTCTTGGTAGTGCGTGTGGCCGGAGATGCTGATGACGTTCGGGCGTGTTTCGATGAGGCGGTAGAGGTCTTGTCGGTCTGCGACGTTGACGAGCGGGATGTGCATCATGAGCACGACGAGCTGATTTTTCGGGACGAGCGCGATGTCGTTCTTGATCCACTGCATCTGTTCTGCGCCGAGGCCGCCGCGATAGCCCTTGCCGGCGCCGAGGAACTCGACGTCGTCGAGGACGATGAAGTGGGTCGGGCCGTAGTCGAAGGAGTAGTACGCGGGGCCGAAGACGCGGTTGAAGGTCTCGTCGCTGTGGTGGTCGTCGGGCGAGTCGAGGTTGATGTCGTGGTTGCCGATGACGTTGTACCAGGGGATCCCGATGAGCCCGATCGCGGCGTTCTGCGGGCCGAAGGTCTCGAGGTTGTCGAAGGCGATGTCGCCGAGCGTGACGCCGAAGGCGGCGTCGGTGCCGATGAGCTTTTCGACGACGTCGTGGGTGACGTACTCGACTTCTCTGACGTCGCGCGGTTGGGGGTCGGCGAACATGACGGCCTTGAACTTCGTCGGCTCTTCTTGCTTGTAGAGCGGGAAGTCAATGCTTGTGGGGAGCGGGCCGGTGGGTTTGACGCCCTCGTACTTCGTGCCTGTCGGCGAGCCGTTGGGCTTGTGGATGTAATAGAAGTGTGGGAGGTTGTGCTCGCCCATCTTCGTTTTGTATCCGCGGGGCTTGATGACGAAGTAGATCGCGTCGTTGGAGGCAGGGAGGGTCCACTTGCCGCTCGCGTCGGTGGTGGTGATCTGTCTCTGGTCGCTGACCCTGACGCCCCTTATGCCTCGTTCGTTCGCGTCCTTCTTGTTGTTCTTGTTGGCGTCCTCGTAGACGTAGCCTTGTGCGGTTTGGGCTTGTGCAAGAAGGGGCAGGAGGGAGAGCGCGAGTGCGAGGCGACGCATGGGACAGAAGATACCTTGGGGGGCAGGAGACGAAGGATGAAGGATGAAGGATGGATGGACAGGGCTGTTACTGTTTGGACCCTCTCCCTGGCCTCCCCCAAGGGGGAGGGGTCTCCAGTAGACTGCCTGGGTGCGTGGTGCGAAGGCGTTCTTAATCTCTGTCGGCGTGGTGGTGGTGTTTCTGGGGCTGTTGGTGCTGACCGCTGTCCCGGCGGCGGACGTAATGGACAGAAAGTCGGCGGAGGAGGGGGTGGCTTCGACGTCTCGCCGGGACGGGATCGTGGTCGGTGGCGTGGCGGCGCTGGTGCTGGGTGGTGCTCTGGTGGCGTGGGGGGCGTTCTTGCGAGGGAGGTAGTGGAACGGACTGTTTCCGTTCATTTGCCCCACCCCCTGCCCCTCCCCGCGACACGGGCATTCGCGGAGAGGGGAGTTCCGCCGGACGGGCCGGGACCTGCGGGGAACTTTTGGTAAGGCCGCTGTATCCTTAACGTTCAGACATGCGCGCATTCCTAGTATTAACGTTGCTCGGGCTATCGGTCCTGTTCGTCGGCTGTGGCCAGGAGGAGGCGTCAGTCCCCGCGCCGGACCCAGCGGCTGCAGAGCTGGAGAAGATCGAGGCGGTGAAGGTGCCGCGCATGCCGTTCGGCGGACAGGCGCCGGAGGAGTTTGTGAAGGATGTCGCGGACGCGTGGAGCGAGCGCGGGCCGATGGTTCTAGCGTTCTTCGAGAAGTACCCGGACCACGACCGCGCTGCGGCGCTGATGAGCGAGTACTGGGAGAGCCGGATGCGCGAAGGGATGAGCGACGACGAGGCGCGCGCTGTGATCGCGCAGATCGGAGACGCCGCGAAGACGTCGTCGAACGATGGGCTGGCGCGCCACGCGGCGTTTTGGACGGCGTTCTACAAGAGCTACATCGCCCGCGAGGACGCAGGAGAGATCCTTCGCGTGGCGGACGAGTTCACAGGGGCCTTTCCGAGCGACCCGCGCGGCACTGCGATCTACAATTTCGCGGCTTTGGCCAATGGCGCGACGGCCGAACAGATCGGCACGGCCTACCAACGGCTCGCGGAGAAGTACCCGAACACGCCGGACGGACAAAACGCTGCGGCGCTGGCGTCGGTGTTGCCGCAACTGGGCAAGACGCTTGAGCTCGAGTTCGACGAGTTCAGGACCGGACGGCGCGTGACGGCGGCCTCCCTGCGCGGGAAAGTGGTCGTCGTGGACTTTTGGGCGACGTGGTGCCTGCCGTGCATCGAGTCTCTGCCGCGGATGCAAGCGACTTATGCTGCGTACCGCTCTAGGGGCGTGGAGTTCGTCGGTGTGAGCCTGGACGAGCCGGAAGAGAACGGGGGCAAGAAGGCGCTGACGGACTTCCTGGCCGCAAACGAGATGCCCTGGCCGCAGTTCTACACGGACGGCGACCCGACAGTGCCGACGAGGTTCGGCATCCGGCAGATTCCGACGATCCTCATCGTGGACCGTTCGGGCGTTGTGCGGACGGTGGACGGTCACCGGCTGTTGGAGCGGACGCTAGAACAGTTGGTTAACGAATGATGAAGGCGCGGTAGGCTGGTGGCGGTATGAAGTTTTCTCGCAGAGGTTTCATTGGGACGATGGCCGCCGGGATGGCGGCGTCGGCCTGCGGCGGCACGCAGGCTTCGGGCTCGCAGAGGAAGCAGGCGAAGAACGTGATCTTCTGCGCCGTAGACGGGATGGCGGTCTCGGTGGCGACGATCGTGGACGGGCTTTCGCGAGCGGCCCACGGGAAGCCCTCGTACTGGTGCACGCTGATGAGCGAGCCGTACGCGACGACGGGCCTTCATGCGACGCGGTCGCTAAGCTCGGTCGTGACGGACTCTTCGGCTGCGTCCTCGGCGTGGGGGTGTGGTCGGCGGATCTGGAACGGGCAGGTGAACATGTTCCCGGACGGGACCTCGCTGCGGACTCTGCACGAGCTTTTTCATGAGAAGGGAATCAGGACCGGGCTGGTGACGACGACTACGGTGACGCACGCGACGCCGGCCGGGTTTGCGGCGAGCGTCTCGGACCGCGGGAAGGAGCCGGAGATCGCTGTGCAGTACCTGGACCGCGGGGTGGACGTTCTGCTCGGTGGTGGGGACCGGTTTTTTAGTCCGTCTTTGCGCGTTGACAAGCGCGATTTGTACGGCGACTTTGCGAAGGCGGGGTACGCGGTCGTGAAGGACAGGAGTTCTGTCATAGGTCTGAAGGCGCCGAAGATCGTCGGCGTGTTCAGCAACAGCCACGTGCCTTACACGGTGGACCGTGACAACGACGATGCGATCAAGTCGAAGGTGCCGACGCTTGCTGAGATGACGACGGCGGCGATCGAGAACTTGCGCGGGTCGTCTGAGGGGTTCTTGCTTCAGATCGAGGGCGGGAAGGTGGACCACGCGGGGCACGCCGCGGACATCGGGGGGATGGTGTTCGACCAGATGGCGTTCGAGGACGCGGTGAAGGTGGCGGTGGACTTCGCGCTCGCCGACGGCGAGACGCTCGTGATCGTGACAGCCGACCATGCGACGGGCGGGCCGTGCTTGAACGGCGCTGGTGCGCAGTACTTCGACTCGACGGCAGGGATGGAGTCGCTGCTCAAGACGAAGGGGAGCTTCGACACAGTCATGCCGAAACTTCGGGCGAACGCGACCGTGTCGGGCGTCAAGGACGTTCTGAATTCATCCTACGGCGTCGAAGTGAGCGACGTCGAGGCGGAGGCGGTGGTCGCCTCCATCAATGGCGAGCACGCGATGAAGCTGTCGCAGTTCTTCCGGTCCGTGAACATGACGCTCGCGTCTGTGCTGGGCAACTACAACAAGGTGGTGTTCACGTGCCTGAACCACACGGCGGACCACGTCCTGGTGACGGCGGTCGGTCCGGGGAGCGAGCAGTGCGGCGGCCTGACGGAGAACACTGCGTTCTTCGACATGGTCTTGGCCACGCGGGGGATGAAGTTTGAGAACCCGAAGATGACGTTCGAGGAAGCGCAGCGGCACATCGGCAAGATGCAGGCGCGGGTGCGTGCTGAGCGGGGCTTGTACGCGGTCGCGGACGAGATCGAGGGGCACGCGTTCGGCGTCTAGGGTTGTTGCGGCGGGCCTTCGGGCTTGAGCGGGTCGTAGAGCGGCGGCGGTTGTTCGCCAATGCCGGAGCCCTGTTGTTGTCCGCGGGGGTATGGGGAGGCGGGGTTGTGCGCGGCCTGCGGTCCGTAACCCATGTATCGGTTGTAGAGGAGGACCGGTGCGATGTAGAGGTAGGGCACAGTCAGGACAAGCCCGACGTAGCACGCGTAGCTCCCGAGCTGGCTGATGATCTGAAGGACGAGCATGTAGACACCAGCCATCGGCCACTCGGACTTCAGCATCTCCCAACTGCGCTTCGTCGCCTCCCACGCGCCGACTTTTTGGTCAACCATGATCGGGAAGTTGAACATGAGGAGCCCGGTGACGAAGAGTGAGCCGATGATGCACGCGCACAGACCTGCGGTCGAAGCTAGGACCTCGATGAGGACGGCTGCCGCGTAAGGGATCGGGTTCTTGAACCCGATCCATAGGTCGGACGTTGACGCGGGGAGGTTGCGCGTGACTTTGAGCGTGAAGTTGACGATCCCTGCTGCGACGATGCCGGTGAAGGCGATGATGAGCAAGAAGACGCCGCCAAAGACCGCGAACATGAGTGCGAGGCTGTTCGCGACCGAGCCTGAGGTCTGCGAGTCCAGGACGAACACCACGAGCCAGACAAGGCCGAGCGGCAGGAGCGATGCTAAGAACACCGCGCCAGCGGTGCAGTAGGTCTGCCAGTGCGCGAAGAGGAGCTTGAACGCGTCACCGATGGTGCCCCAGTCAATGCCCGGCATGGGGACGCCCGTCGGGCCGGTCTGCTGGTACTGCGGCGGTGCGTTGTACATTTACTCCTGGGGGCCTTCGGGCTTGAGCGGGTCGTATGGCGGCGCAGGCTGCTCGCCGATGCCGGAGCCCTGTTGTTGTCCGCGGGGGTAGGGGGAGGCGGGGTTGTGCGCTGCGACGGGGGTGTAGCCGACGAAGCGGTTGTAGAGCAGTGTCGGCGCAATGTAGAAGAAAGGCATCGTCAGCACGAGCCCGACGTAGCACGCGACTGCCCCTAGCTGCGAAATGAGGTAGATGACGAACATCAGGACGGCGGCCATGAGCCAGTGGGGCTTGAGCATCTCCCAGCTCTCGGCCACGCACTGCGAGGCGGTCCTTCCTGTGTCGACTTTCAGTGGGAGCGCGAACATCATGACGCCTACTGCGACGAAGACGCCGATGCAGCAGGCGAAGAACCCGACTATGGCGACAAGCCAGGTGATGAACGCGACGGCGAAGTAGCCGAGGGGGTCCTTGAACCCTTCCCATAGGTCGCTGGTGGAGGCCGGCGCGCCGCGCGAGACGTTGATCGTGTACTTGACGATGCCGGGGTAGAGGAAGATGGAGGCGATCCCTGGGATGAAGGCGAGCACGAGTTGGAGGAACATGCCTTCGAAGGGGTTGGCCGGGCTCGAGAAGTCCCCGCTGAACATCCCGATGAGCGGCATGAATGAGACGATGCCGTACGGGACGTAGAGCAGGAACATGATCAGGCCGGGGATGACGTAGACCTGCCAGTGCTTGAAGAGGAGGTTGAAGCCCTCGGTGATGACGTCGAAGTCTACGGTGCGGTTGGGCTGCGGTGTGAATGCCATGACTCGCTTGGGGAGGAAGATACCTTGGGGGAAGGGGGAAGGGGGAAGGATGAAGGATGGAGGGGGCGGGATGAGCGGGACCTCCATCCCCCAGCCCCTTCCTCCTCCGGCGGCACGGACATCCGCCGCAAGAGGAAGGGGAGCTACTCTTCGAAGAGGTCGGCTTTGGGCTTGGGCTTGGTTTCGCCGGCTTGCTTCTGCATTTCTTCTTCGTCCACGAGCACGGCGATGGAGGCGACCTTGTCGCCGTCCTGCAGGTCAATGAGCTTGACGCCTTGTGCGACGCGGCCGACGAGGCGGATGTCCTTGACCTTCATTCGGATGCCCTTGCCGCCGGAGGTGAGGACGAGGAGCTTGTCCTTGTCGTTGACCATCCGCGAGCCGACGATCTTTCCGGTCTTTGCTGTGCAGTTCATCGTGAGAATGCCGCTGCCGCCACGGCCCTGCTTTCGGTACTCGCTGATCTTGGTGCGCTTGCCGAAGCCGTGCTCGCCGACGACGAGGAGCGTGGCAGTGTCGTCGGCGATGTCTGCACTGACGATGAAGTCGGCTTTGCGGAGCTTGATTGCACGGACGCCTCCAGCGGTGCGCGAGCGGTCCCTCACTTCGGTCTCTTTGAAGCGGATGCTCTGTCCGTTGTGGGTGACGACGATGATATCGTCCTTGCCGTCGGACTTGAGGACCCAGCCGAGCTCGTCGCCGTCCTCGATGTCGAAGGTCTTGAGGCCGTTGCTGCGCAGGTTCTGGTACTGGTCGAGCGCGGTGCGCTTGATCTCGCCCTGTCGCGTGATCATTGTTAGGAAGCCCTTGCCCTTGTGCTCCTTGACGTTGATCGTCGCGGTGACGCGCTCGTCGCCCTCGATCGCGATGTAGTTGATGACGGGCATTCCCTTGGCATAGCGGGACGATTCGGGGATGTCGTATGCGCGGAGCTTGTAGGCCTTGCCCTTGTTGGTGAAGAAAAGGATGTAGTCGTGGGTGTTGACCTGGAAGACGTTGTCGGGCTCGTCCTCGGACTTCTGCACGTTCTTCATGCCCTTGCCGCCGCGCTTCTGCTGGCGGTAGGCGTCGGTGGAGATCCGTTTGATGTACCCGTCGCGTGAGATCGAGATGATCGCTTCTTCTTCGGGGATGAGGTCTTCTTCAGTGAACTCTCCGGCCTCTCGCGCGATGATCTTGGTGCGGCGCTCGTCGCCGTGCTTGTCCCGTAGCGTCGTGACCTCGTCTTTGAGGACCGTGATCAGTCTCGTAGGGTTGCTGAGGATGTCCATGAGGTCCTGCGCTCGCCGCAGCGCCTCTTTGTAGGAGTTCTCGAGCTCTTCTTGCGCGAGCTGTGTGAGCCGGCGCAGGGGCATAGCGAGGACGGCGTTCGCCTGGAACGGCGACATCTCGAACTTTCGGACGAGGTTGACCCGTGCGTCGCCGGTGTCCTTGCTCGCACGGATGGTCTTGATGACCTCGTCGAGGAAGCGCCGTGCGATCTGGTAGCCCTCGTTGAGGTGGACCTCTTCGAGGGAGCGCATGAGTTCGTACCACGTGCGGCGCTCGATGACCTCGGTGCGGTGCCGGACGTACTCGTCGAGGACGGTGAGGAGCGGCGAGACGCGCGGCGCGCCGTCCACGAGCGAGAGCATGATCGCGCCGAAGGTGGTGCGGAGCTGCGTCTTCTTGAGGAGGTAGTTGAGGGCCTTGTTGGGGTTAACGTCGCGGCGCAGGTCCACCTGGACCCTCATGCCGAGCTTGTCGCTGTAGTCTTGGACGTCGGTGATTCCGTCGAACTTCTTGGTCTTGGCGATGTCGGCGATGTTCTTGACGAGGTTGGTCTTGTTGACCTGGTAGGGGATCTCCGTTATGACGATCGCGCTCTTGCCGCTCTCGATCGGCTCGATCATCGTCTTGGCCTGCATGATGATGCTGCCTCGGCCGGTCTCGTAGGCGTCGCGGATTCCGCGCTTGCCCATGATGAGCCCGTAGGTTGGGAAGTCGGGGCCGGGCAGGTGGACCATGACGTCGTCGAGGGAGCACTTGGGGTGGTCAATCCGGTGGAGGATGGCGTTGCAGACCTCGGTGAGGTTGTGCGGCGGGAGGGAAGTGGCCATTCCGACGGCGATCCCTTGGCCGCCGTTGCAAAGGAGGTTGGGGAAGCGGGCCGGCATGACGGTCGGCTCGTTGATGGTCTGGAGGTAGTTGGGCATCCAGTCCACGGTCTCGCGGTCGAGGTCCTCCATCATCTCCATCGCGATGGGTGTGAGTCGGCACTCGGTGTAGCGCATGGCGGCTGGGGAGTCGCCGTCTATGGACCCGAAGTTGCCCTGGCCGTCAATGAGCGGGTAGCGCAGCGAGAAGGTCTGCGCCATTCGGACGAGGGTGGGATAGACGACCTCGTTGCCGTGGGGGTGGAAGTCGGCGGTGGTGTCGCCGGTGACCTTTGCGCACTTTGTGGTGGGGTTCTGGGGCGTGAGGTTGAGCCGGTGCATCGCATAGAGGATCCGCCTTTGGACCGGTTTGAGGCCGTCGCGGACGTCCGGGAGGGCGCGCGCGATGATGACGGACATCGCGTAGTTGACGTAAGAGCGTGAGAGCTCCTCCTCGATGTCTACGACCTGGATGGTGAAGGCTTCTTCTGCTGGCACGGCTTAAACCTGGACGTTTTCGGGCCTGTGTTCGGCTCCTGTTCTAGGCCCTGAAACTGGGCTGATTGTACCCCCGGGATAGGTTCAAATCGGGGACGTTTGGAGGGCTTAGGTCGTGCGCTTTGGGAGTGCGCGGGCGCTTGATCGAAGTGTATCGTCTGGCGATGGGTCAGCCCGCGCTTTTCCATGGTCGGCTGCGCCCTTTGGTACGATAGCAGACATGAGAACCTGGCCCCACGCTCCCTCGAAGTGCGTGACGGCTCCTGGGCTCTACTTCGTTACAGCAGCGACTTACCACAGGGAGAAGGTCTTTGCCGACGATCCCCGGATCGAGATGTTGCACGATGTCCTGCTCGAGACGGCAGAGAAGCTAGGCTGGGAAATGATGGCGTGGGCAGTGTTCGCCAACCACTACCACTTCGTCGGGGTCAGCCCGAACCGTGATCGCGCGGCCGCACAGCTTTGCTCTCGAGTCCACACCGTGACGGCGAACAGACTGAACGCTTTGGACGGTGCGCGTGGGCGCCGTGTTTGGTACCGGTCTTGGGACTTGCGCTTGACCTTTGAGAAGTCCGTGATGGCGCGGCTTGCTTACGTCGTTCGAAACCCGGTCCACCACGGCCTGGTTACTCGCCCAGAGGACTATCCATGGTGCTCCGCGCGGTGGTTCATCGAAAATGGAGACAGGCCGTTCGTGCAGAGCGTGATGTCGTTCAAGACAGACAAGGTCAAGGTTTACGACGACTTTTAGAGAATGGCGCGAGAGATGGGAAAGCGCGGGCTGGCCTTCGCTCAGGTGGAAACCTGCCCTGGAGCGCCCGCGCACTCCCATACCGGTCGCGCGCTCCCAAGGGGGCTGGCTGGTGTTTTTACGGGGTTTCTAGGCCTCCTTCCCCTATTGCACATGCCGCCCCAGTTGGGCCGTCGTATGGGTAGGTAGATATGAAACGCCAAGCGTGGCCGGTGATAGTCACAGCGTTCTTGGTCGGTTCAGCGATCTCGATCGTATCCGGGGCGGGCCCTGTCGGGCCGGTGCCTGGCGCGGAGGCATGCACGGAAGAGTCGTGCATCAAGTGCGTCCAAGACGGCTGCGATCTCGAACCCGACCAGCACGTGCATTACGTTCGCACGGACGTCGAGGAGCGGTGCGTGGAATACGACCAAGTTCCGCCACCCCACTGCATGAGCTTCAGCGTTGAGGAGTACGAGATTTACAACACATATCACGTGCTTCAGGGCACGTGCAAGCGAATCAATTGCTCACTGGGACAGGACCCCGGCGTGCAATGCACCAACCCGTGGATCCTTCCTCCACCCGCCGAGCCTCCACCCGGTGCGCCATGAACGACCATAGAATTGGAGAAAGCAACATGAAGAGAACGGCCGGCTTTGTCTCTTGGCGGACCCCCGCCTTAGTACTAGTCACCCTCGCCGCAGGGTTTGCTCTGACTCGCACTGTGACCTCCCACCTAGACGGTTCGCTCGCGCCGAAGAAGGGAGGGGTTGACAACGCTTTGAACCAAGCCTACAACCTCAACGTGGCGCTCATGGGCGCGAACTGGGACCCGCTGCAACTGGACCATTCTCTGCTGCGCCTCCCCGAAGATGACAGCGACTCGTTCGCGGTTCCAACGAAGCTGGCGCTATACGACGAGGTCTCCTTCTTCTGCAGTACTTTCGTCACTACGAAAGTGACGATCGCAAAGGGCGAGGAGGGCAGGGGCACCACGACAGGGTTCTTCATCGTCGGATGGAAGGACGGCCGCGTGACCACGGTCAACGTCAAAGACGTGCGGCTGCTCCCGAAGGGGAACGAACCCGGCTGGTTCTTTGTGTTCCCTGGCATGGATGAGTACGACGAAGGGCTCAAGCTGCATCCGGGGACGAAGTCTTCAGCCTGACCGGGCGCGCCAAAGTGCGGACCGGTGAGTGCGGCGATGTATCGCCGCACTCTAAATGGAACCTGTCGCCCGCCTGATCGAGTAAAACCCGGGCAGGTAGGTCTATGTTGGTTTCGGCACTCTTTGCGCTAGTCGTTTCTTCGTCGCTTCAGGACGCGCCGCCTTTCATGCGGTTCGCGGACATCCATGGGGACACGGTGGTCTTTACGAGCGAGGGAGACCTGTGGCTCGGCGACCTGGCTTCGGGGAAGGCGAGGCGGCTGACGACGGACGACGGGGCGGAGATGTACCCGCGCTTTTCTCCGGACGGGTCCAAGATCGCGTTCATGGCGGAGTACGACGGGGTTCGCGAGGCGTACGTGGTGCCGACCGCGGGCGGGACACCCAAGCGGCTGACCTACCACTACGTGTTCGCGACGGTGCAGGGGTGGGACAACACGGGGACGCACGTGGTGTACCGCACGATGCAGATGCCGGAGCCGTACGACCTGAAGATGGTGCCCGCGAGCGGCGGCGCGCCCGTTGACCTGCCGACGGAGTTCGGGCAGCACGTTTCGTTCTCTCAGTCGGCGCCGCGGTTCGCGTTTACACGCTTCAACCGCGCGACGACGGCGTGGTTCCACTACATCGGCGGGATGCAGAACCAGATTTGGACCTGCGATTTGGGGGCAAAGAGTTTTAAGCAGATCACGAACCAGGTTGGGACGAACGAGTTTCCGTACTGGGCGGGCGACAACGTTTACTTTGTGAACATGCAGGGCAACAGCTTTTCACTGATGCGGGTTTCGGCCAACGGCGGGAACGCGACGCGTGTGGCGGGGCCGTACCCGTTCGAGATCAAGGACCTCAACGGCGACGACAAGCGGCTGATCTACCAGAAGGGGCAGGAGCTGGAGGTCTTCGACATCGCAACGGGCAAGACGAGCGCGGTGAGGTTCGAGATGCCGAGCGACACGATGCACATGCGCGTCGTGCGCGTGCCCGCGACGGCGAACGCCGGCGACTCCTCTCTGAGCAAGACTGGGAAAAGGGTCTTGTCCGAGGCGCGGGGGCAGATCGTCTCGCTTCCTGTTGGCGAGGGTGCCTCAGAGCTTTGGATGGCGAAGGACGGCATGCGGCTGCGGACTCCGCGGATGTCGCCAGACGGTGTGCACGTCGCGTATCTGAGCGACGAGGGCGGCGAGCAGCAGCTTTGGATCGCGGACGCCGACGGTCGCAATCCGCGGCAGGTGACGAAGGACGGCAAGCGGCGCTTGGTCAACTACGTTTGGTCGCCGGACAGCAAGTGGATCGGGCTCAACGACAGCAACATGAAGCTGCGGCTGATCAACGTGGCGGACGGGAGCGAGCGGGAGATCAACCACGCGTATGCGACGTGGACAGGGACTCCCTTCGACTTTTCTCCGGACAGCAAGTGGATGGCTTACGTCGAGACCGACGGCATCACGGGTTATGGGCGCATCGCGCTCTACGACATTGCGAACAGTACAAAGCACCCGCTGGGGACTGCTTACTCGAACGACACGCTTCCTGCGTTCAGCACGGACGGGAAGTATCTCGCGTTCCTGAGCGCACGCAATTTCGTGACGACGAACGACCCGTTTCAGAACCAGGTGAACACGAAGGATCCGCAGGTGGTCTGTCTGCTCGTGCTGGACAAGGACGGCAAGTCGCCGTTCATCGCAGAGAACCCGGTCGAGGCGGATCCGCCGAAGGTGGAGCCTGCAAAAGCCGATCCTCCAAAGACGCCGACCACGAAGCTGGACCTCGACGGTCTGTGGTCCCGTCAGATCGTCTTGCCGATCGCGCCGGGGACTTACACGAACATGTGGTTCGTCGCGGACCGGTTGCTGGTTTCGGACGGGACCGCGGTCTCGTTCTACGACGTTTCGAAGAAGGCCGGCGGTGCGTTCGGGACGGGCTCGGTGTTGGACGTGAGCGCGGACGGTAAGAAGGCGCTGCTGAGCGGGATGCGGGTTGTTGACGTAGCGGGGAAGGATCACGCGGCGACGGCGGGCCGGCTGGACGCCGGCGGGCTGACGCTGCGGATTGACCCCGCGCAGGAGTACAAGCAGATCTTTTGGGACGCCTGGCGGCACTTGCGCGACTACTTCTATGTCGAGAACATGCACGGCAACGACTGGGACGCGATCGGTCGGAAGTACTCGCCGTTCCTCTCGCGCGTGCGTTCGCGCGATGAGCTGGACGAGCTGATCCGGTGGATGCAGGCGGAGCTGGGCTCTTCTCACCAGTACCTCTCTGTCGGCGACGAGCAGAAGCTGCGCTCGCCTGTTGCCGGCTCGTTCCTTGGAGTGGACTTGGTGGCCGACCCGAGCGGCTACTACAAGATCGCGAAGATCCTTCGCGGCGACGGGCTGTTGACGGCCGAGCGGTCGCCGCTCGCGGAGCCCGGGCTGGGCGTGAGCGAGGGCGACTTTTTGATCGCTGTGAGCGGGGTGCCTGCGCGCGTCGGGAGCGACTTCCTTGCCGGGCTCGTCGGCCGCGCGGGGAAGACGGTCTCGCTCGTCGTGAACTCGGTTGCTTCGATGGAGGGCGCTAGGACGGTGTATGTGAAGCCGGTCGCTAACGAGAACCGGATGCGGCTGGTGGACTGGATCGAGACGAACCGTCGGTACGTTGATGAGAAGTCGGGCGGAAAGGTGGGGTACGTGTACCTCGCGGCGATGGGGAACGGCGACGTGAGCGATCTGATCCGTCAGTTCTATCCGCAGCGGAACAAGGAGGCGATGTTGATTGATACGCGCTTCAACAACGGCGGATGGACGCAGAGCATCATCATTGACATCCTCGACGAGAAGCTGAGCGGGTTCTTCAACATGCGCAACAGCGAGTACCCGTGGTCGCGCCAGCAGGACTGGTTCCTCGGGCCGAAGGCGTGCTTGATCAACGAGTTCAACGTCTCGTGCGGCGAGGAGTTTCCTCACCGCTGGCGCGACCTTGGGCTCGGGCCGATCATCGGCCGTCGCACGTATGGCGGCGAGGTGGGTTCTTCGCCCGGGTGGGGGATGGTGGACGGCGGCGTGGTGAGCGTGCCGAACTATGGGATGTACACGCTGAAGGACGGGTGGATCATCGAGGGCGAGGGGGTGAAACCGGACATTGACGTGCCGAGCGATCCAAACGCGTTCGTGCTCGGCGTTGATCCACAGGTGGACCGTGCGATAGCGGTGTTGTTGGAGGAAGTGCGCAAGAACCCTCGGCCGGACATCAGGCCGCCTCGGGATCGTGTGAGGATCGGTGGCGGCGGGTAGCCCGGTCTGCTAAGGCCGGTTACCTGACTTCAAAGTCGTTCGCGACGAGCGCTCGGAAGAACTCGGAGGCGTCGTCCATTGCTGGTGCGGCGAACAGCTGGCCGCTCATGTACCAGGGGGTGGTAGTGAGCGGGTGCTTGACTGACGGCCGGACCTCGATCAGCGAGAGGAAGCGCTCGCTCGCTAAGTCGCGCGCTGGCAGCTCGCTGCTGGTGTTGAGGACAATGACAGTCAGCCTTCCTTCCGCTTCGCGCCCCAGTAGCACCTTTTGGAGTTCAAGGCTGGCGACCCTCGTCGGGGCGGGGATTTGTACGGCGACGGGCTTGGCTTGGACCTGGGCGTCCGCCTTGGGCGGCTCGACGCTCGTGAAGAGCGCACCGATGACGGAGAGCGCCAGTGCCGCTGCCTTCTTGAAGAAATCCATTGCCTTGTGTCCTCCGGTCTCAAAGAGTTACACGCGGCAACGCCTGAAATGTTCCGCCCGTTTCCAGGGACCTAGGCCGGGCCAAGGATTTGAGCCTGGCGGCGTGCCGGTATAGTGCTTGCGTGATGCGTTGGGCACCCTGGCTGGCGGTGGTCCTGGGGCTGTGCTCGCTCGTTTTCGCCGGTCGGTGGTCGTCGCCTGCGCTCCTCGAGGACACGGACACTGCGGTGCTCCTCGCTAGGATCCGAGAGGTCCAAGACCCTTTGGCGTGGTTCAGGGGCGATTGGCCGCTCCAGAACCACTTTTACCGCCCGGTCTCGACCCTGTCGTTCGAGATGGACGATTCTGTCTCCGGGGCGAGGGAAGGGGCGTCCGACTCGCACGTTTCATCGGTGTTCGGGACGACGAACGCGCTGTTGGCGGTCTCGTGCATCCTATTGCTGTTCTGGTTTTTGCGCGAGGCGACGGACTCTCCTTGGTTGACAGGCGTTTCGACTGCGCTGTTCGCTGTGTGGCACGTTTCGAACGTGCCATCGCAGTTGCTAGGTGCCGTGGTCTCTTGGTCTTGGGTCGTCTGTCTGCTCGGGCTGTTGCGCGGCGGTCGGGAAAAGGTCTGGCCGATCGTGCTTGCGTCGAGCGCGTGCCTTTTCCTACCGGAGATGCTCTTCCCAGTCAACGATTTCGCGTCGCGGATCGTGGCGTGGCTGCCGGGCCGGACCGCTTCTGTGATGACTGTGTTCGCGCTGCTGTCGTTGGCGAGCTATGCGCGGGTCGTGCGCTTGTCTGCGCGGCGCGAGCACTCTCCGGCGACTTCAGTGGACGTTCCGGCGACTAAGTCTGCGACGGTCGGCGGGATGGGGCGCTTTGAGCGGGCCACGCTGCTTTTGTTGAGCGCCGTCGGGCTGGGGCTGGCTCTGGGGAGCTATGAGCAGGCGGTGATGTTGCCTGCGCTGCTCTTTGGCGTATGGCTGATGTATTGGTTGCGGGGGTTTCGTTCGACCTGGTGGCCGCACGTCGTCTTTTGGACCTTGCTCGTCGGTTACTTGGTCTTGCGCGCTCAGTTGGTGCCGAGCGACGTGTCGGGATACCAAGACCAGCAGTTCCGATCGGGACCGGGCGTTTGGATCGCACTAGGCAGCTACACGGTGCCCGCGCTCTATGGGCTCTACTTGTTGGGTGGCACGCTGTCCTCCGGCTTGATAGTTGTGTTCACGACCGTGTTCTGGTCGCCTGTGGCTGGGTTCGTTGGAAACGCCGCGGCACTTGTGAGAGGGTGGGCGTCGCGCGAGACGCGATGGCTGTTCGTCGGGTTCTTCTTGCTCTCCCTGGTCGCGTTCTTGCCGATGGCGTGGCTCAAGCCGTTCGGGCACTATCACTATCTGCCATCGGCGCTACGCGCACCGTTCGTGGTGCTGATGTTCGTCGCTGTGTTCCGGCTCGTCGCTAGCGCAGTTTCGCTCCCAGAGCTTCGAGCGCCTGAACGGCGCGGTCCCGCACCTGGTTCGCTTCTTCGTCCGTGAAGTTCGCGCCCCTCTTTCTTAGCTGTAGCGCGATGGCGAGGCTGTGCTGTCCCTTCGGGATCGCCTGGCCTTCGTAGACGTCGAAGAGCCACTGCCTTTCGAGGACGTCGCCGCAAGCATCTTCGATGGAGGCGCTGATGGTCGCGTATGGGACGGACTTTTCGATCACGAAGGCGACGTCGCGCTGTGTGGCGGGGTTGCGGCTGACCTCACTATAGTGGACATTGTGCGGCGGGCACGCGACGAGGGCGGAGAGGTCGAGCTCGGCGAGTACGGACTCCTTGGGTAGGCCGCAGTCTTCGGCGGCAGCGGGATTGATCTGACCGATCTGGCCGACCTGTGCTGTGCCGACGAGCACTGTCGCTTGCCTGGTCGGATGGAAACGCTGGTCGGGGTCTTTCGGAACTGCGAACGTACAGCCGACGGTCCGGCAGACCGTCTCGACTACGCCCTTCATGCTGAAGAAGTCGGCCGTAGGCGACTGCTTTTTCTGCCAGTCCTCGGTCGCATCGGCGCCTGTCTCGATGATCGAGAGGCCGATGTGCTCGCGCCCTGGGGCGAAGACGCGGCCAATCTCGAAGAGATGGAGGTTCTCGTTGCCGTTCCTGTTGGCGGCCTCTGCCAGGCCGGGGAGGTTGCTGTTGCGTAGGTGTGCGATCTCCGGCGAGTGCGGGTTTCGGACCTGGACGCGCTTACCCGGAGCGTCGAGGGCGTGGAGGTCGCGCAATGAGTGGCTGATCGTCTGAGTCAGCCCGCAGCGCAAGAGAGCGTTGCGGACCTCGTCCACGCGCGCCTGCTCGCCGAACACTCCGCCGCGCGTGGTCTCGCCGCGCGGCAGCCGCTCTGGGATCTTCTCATAGCCGTGGATGCGTCCGATCTCCTCGACGAGGTCGTCTTCCTGCGCGATGTCAATGCGCCAAGTGGGCGCTATGCAGACCATTTCGTTCTGGCCCTGCGAGACCTCGAACCCGAGCCGCTTGAGGTAGTTCGTCGCGTCCTCTTGAGAGACGTGCGTGCCAAGGATTCGCTCGACCCGCGACATTCTCACCGCGATCGTCGGCCTGTGAGGAGTGCGCGGGTACTCGTCTATGACTCCCCGCACGGGCCTTTCGCCGGTGGCCTGTTCGTAGAGTTCGGCGAAGCGGTTGAGCGCGGCGACGACCTGCTCAGGGTCCACGTAGCGCTCGAACCGGTACGAGGCCTCCGTCTGCAGCCCGATGCGCGTCCGAGTGTTCCGCACTGCGACGTGCGAAAAGTTCGCGCTCTCGAGCAGCATTCGCTTCGTTCCGGGGCCGACCTCGGTCTCGAGCCCTCCCATGACTCCGGCGATCGCGACGGGCTTGTCCGCGTCGCAGACCATCACGTCGTCGCGCGTGATCGCCCTCTTGGTGCCATCCAGCGTGGTGAACTTCTTCTCGCTCTCGATCGCCTGTCGCACGACGATGCGTCCGCCTGCGAGCTTGTCGAGGTCGAACGCGTGCAGCGGTTGTCCGGTCTCGAACATCACGTAGTTGGTGAGGTCAACGAGGAGCGAGATCGGGCGTTGACCGACCTTTTCCAGGCGGTCGCGGAGCCAGTCTGGGGAAGGGCCGTTTTTGACGTCCTCGAAGACGCGGCACGCGTATCGGCTGCAGCCTTCCGTCTCAATCGTGACGCTCGCATAGGCGCCGCAGGCGTCGTCGTTCAGGTCCGTCGTGTAGAAGCGGATGTCGGAGCGCTCGAAGGTCTCGGTCTTCTTCGCGCCCGTGTCCTTGGCGAGGAGCTCGCGCGCGATGCCGATGACGCTCGCGCCGTCGCCGCGGTTGGCCATGATCGCGAAGTTGAAGACCCTTTCGCCGTTGACGTCGTCGAGGGACTCGAGCTCGAAGCCGGACATGGTCAGGAGGTCGCCGATCTCTTGGGCGGAGAGCGGCGTGCTGACGTAGTCTCGCAGCATGGACTCGGTGATCTTCACGTCGGTGGGATTGTACTGGCTTGTCGTTTGAAATGAAAGGTCTTTGCTCAGTGCTGTTTGCCCGAGAGCTCATTCAGCGCCGTGACCATTTCAGGAAGGTCGAGTTCCCTGGCGAACGCCTTGACGTGTCGCCTGATGTACTTCCAGTCGAGGCCCTTGGCGGCTTCGACAAGCCTCGCGATGTCAACAGTGTCCTGCTTTCGGCCTGCTATCAGCTTCATTACGATGAGGTCTTCAGAAGTTGCGAGTCGGAACGCAACGCCCTCATAACTGACGAGGTCGGATCGGCGGATCAAGTCTTCTTCAAAAGGAAGCGCTCCTAGTGAGACGTCCACCTCAAACCCTGTGTCTGAATGAACGATCGGAAAGATTCGAGCACGTTTGGCAAAGGCGATTGGATCGTTGGACTTCGCGGCGAAGCCACATGCGATGAAGGCGTCAAGGATCGCCTGGAGACCGTGGTCGCCCTGCCACATGACCGCGTCAAGGTCGTGCGTGTAACGTGGCCGCGCCCGGAGGGAGACGGCGATACCGCCGATGACTGCGACTCTAGAGTTCAGTCTTTCGGCGGCACACTATAACGCGGCGACGGCCGCTATCCAGTCCGTCGAACTAAGTTCCTCTTCGCTCATACGCACTCTTGAGCCGCACCCAGCGCTCACGGACGACCGCTTCTTCCGGATCTGCAGTCTTTTTGAATACCGACTGTTTGAGGATCGTCGTCAGTGCGCGCGCCCGGTCCGAAAAGGTCTCCTTTGCCCGCTCTGCGGCTTGCAGCTCTTCTAACTCTCTATACCCCGCCACTTTTTCACGGATGACTTTCCCCATATCGTCCATCGAGCAAGTTTACCTTCCGACCTGGCGACGGAAGTACTCGCGTATCTCCGCCTCGGTGCCGTACTGTTGGTCGTGGACGGAGTGGACTACCTTGACCCCGGACTCCCATAGGACCTCGGGAGAGGCCGGGAGGTGCTTCCAGTGAAAACCGTACGGGTTGCCTTCGGCGGGGAAGTCGCACAGGTCGTAGCCGAGCCTCATGGCGGCGCTGCTGAGGAGGCGGTCCTCCTGCGACAGCGACCGGATCAGTTCATCGCGGTCGAAGAGGCCGAGGGCGTCCATGCGCTCGATGCACTGGCGCGTGTATCCGCTGCACATTCCGGCTACGTTGAGGCTCGGCCTCTTGCCACGCAGCATCGAGCCAAAGACGAGAGGCGCAACTGTCCGCGCGACGGCCGGGTCCTTGAACCACATGACCGTGGACTCAAACAGCGCGCGCCGCATCGGCGTCTTTCGGACTGGACCGCGAAACCCGTGTCGCACGGTCCCAAACCCTCCGCACCGCGGGTTGGACTTGAGCAGTTGTTCAATGTCCTCCTCGAGCCCGGGGCGGAGGATGATCGCGTCGTCGTCTATTTTGATGACCGCTTTCGCCGGGCTCCGTTGTACGGCCTCGCGCAAGAGGCGCGCGGTCTTGAGGAAGAGCTTGCCCTTCGTGTTGTATCCGCCCTTGCCTGGCGGCTTTGGGAGCCTGACGAAGGTCACGGTCGCGTCTGGCGCGCCAGCCTCCAGCTTGGCCCTCAGTTCGTCCGCGCCCTCCTCGACGCCGAGCAACAGGCCGACGGCCCTCATGTTGTGGCGGATCGAGTCAACGGTGTCGAGGACGTACTCCACGTTCGCGCGCGGCCCGACGGGCATGACGAAGACAAGCTCTGCCTTGTCAAGCGGAACGAGCGGCATTAACTGAACTGCTCCAGGAACCGCAGGTCGTTCTCGTAGAACAGGCGGAGGTCGTCTATGCCGTACGCCATCATTGGGATGCGTTCGACGCCGAGGCCGAACGCGAACCCGGAGTACACCTCAGTGTCAATGCCGTAGCGCTGAAGGATGTTGGTATGGATCATCCCCGCGCCGCCGAGCTCGACCCACTTTCCGTTGAAGAGCTTTGGCGTCGAGATCGAGTAGTCCACGCCGGGCTCGACGAACGGGAAGAAGTCGGGACGGAAGCGCACGCGCGCGCCGTCGCCGAACATGTCGCTCGCGAACGCGCGCAGCGTGCCCTTCAGGTCGGCCATCGAGATCGCCTCGTCCACCATGAACGCGTCCACCTGGTGGAAGGTGTGGCCGTGCGTGCGGTCTACGGCCTCGTTGCGGAAACAGCGGCCGACGGTGAAGACGCGGAACGGCGGCTTGTGCGTCTCGAATACGCGACCTTGGATCGCGGTGCCTTGCGTACGAAGGATCTGTGTGTCCGACACGTAGAACGTGTCCTGCTCGTCCATCGCCGGGTGGTTCGGCGGGTAGTTGAGCGCGTCGAAGTTGTAGCGGAACTCCTCGAGCTCCGGGCCCTCGTAGTAGGTGAAGCCGAGCGAGGACAGCGTCTTCTTGATCTTGTTCGTCGTTTGCTGCAGGACGTGTTCGACCCCTACCCGCGGGGGCCGGGACGGCATGGTGGGGTCAATGCGCTCGGCCTCGGACTGCTTGGCCGACTCTTTGCCCTTGAGGGCCTTCTCCCGGGCCTTGACGAGCCTCTCGACCTTCTCGCGCGCCTTGTTGACGGCCTGACCGAAGCTGGGGCGCTGGTCTGGAGGGAGCGTGGCGATCTCCTTCATCAGGCCTGTCACAGAGCCCTGCTTCCCGAGGTACCTGAGCTCGACCTCGCGAAGGTCGGCGGTCGTACGGGCGGCGGAGACGTCCTTCTTGGCCTGTGCTTCGATCTCGGCGATCCGCTCCATTGCGCCCAGTTTGGTGCTAAGGAGGGGGTCCGCGCAACCCGATAAGTTCAGAGAGGGTTTCATGGCCCATGCGCCCGAGCGGGCCAGGAGAGGACGGATGGCAGAAGAGAAGGAAGTCAAGAAGGACGCAGAGCCTAAGAAGGCTAAAAAGTCGAAAGGCGGAAAGAAGGGCAAGCTGCCCGTGATCATCGTGCTCGTCGCGGTGCTCGGAGGTGGCGGATTCTTTGGCTTGAAGATGGCCTCGGGCGGCAAGACTGAGAAGGCGGCCCAGCTCAAGCTCGGTGACAACACGCACGTCCTGAGCCTCGGCGAGTACATGGTCAACACGACCGACGGCAAGACGTTCTTGAAGGCGTCCGTCATGGTCCACCTCGCGGAGGGGACGCACCTCTTCAGCGAAGCTGGCGGCCACGGCGAGGGCGCCGGCGTCGAGGCGATGGCGCCGTACGTTGACGCGATCCGCGCGATCCTCGCAAACCAAACGTATACTGACCTGCAACGATCGGACAACGTCGGCAGGCTGAAGAAGGAGATCGCGGGAGCCGTGAACGAGCTGTACCGCAAGCGCAACCCAGGGCACAAGCCGGCGAAGGCACCGACGACCGACGCGGACAACGAGAGTTGGCAGTCGCACGAGGGGCCGGTGCTCGTCGTCTATCTCACCGAGTTCGTGTGGGAGACGTAGACTCAGAGTTTCTAGGCGAGGTCCTGAGGTCCGTCCTCAGGGCCTTTGTCTTTAACTGGGGCGAGGCTCGTCCACACCATCACGAGTAGCGCGCCGGCGAACATCGCGACGTACGGCATCACGGGGAACGCAAACCGCGGATTGCCGAAGAAGACCACACTGATGACCATGGCGTACGCGATGAGCGCAAAGCCAAGGACGGGGATGCGCATGTGGGCTACGAGCCTTCGCCTTGTGGCGATCAGGACGGGCACAGAGACTGCGAAGAGGACCATCAGCGCGCCGTGGTACCACGCGGCGTAGGACCGCGACGCGAGGAAGAGCTTCTTGTCGTCGCCTACGCCGGGGGTGGTGAGCTGTCCTTTCGTCTTCATGAACGCCCAATAGGGCCCGTCGCTCGCGCGGCCGAACGTGTTCCAGACCTTCGCCGGCCATAGCTGGACGGTCCGCCAGGGGTGTCCCGTGATGTGGTCGAGGGCGGCCTTGGTCGTCTTCGAGTTCCGCTCGACTTCGCTGAGGCCGGAGACGTTGACCCCGCACTTCGTCGGGTCCATGTATCCGCCTGTGGCCGCCGGGTGGTTGCCGATCAGGAGGTTGTCGCCCATGTTCGTGCTGACGACGACCGGCGACTTGAAGACGGCGATGTTCCGTGCGGTCCAAGGGACGAGCACGAGCACGAGCATCGTGTAGGCGGTCCAGAGCGCCTTTGGCAGGTTCAACTGCAGCGACCGGTCGCCGTCGTAGCGCGACGCGCACCAGAGCACGATCGCGGGCATGAGCGCGGCCTGCGGCCGTACGAGGGTCGCAAGACCGAAGAGGAGCCCGCCCCACGTCCAGGGTCCCCTTTCGTTCTTGCTAGTCAGCAAGATCCAAGTGCCCCAGAGCGTGAGCGCCGTGTAGAGCGGCTCGCTGGCGAGGATCCCGCTGTAGGCGATCCAATTGAAGTGGAACGCAAGGAGCAGCGAGGAAGCGACCGCGACCGCGTTGGAACGGAACAGGTAGTGCGCGAGCCGGAACGAAAGCCCGACAGAAAACAGGACGAGCAGCAGGTTGAGGAGCTTTGCAAACGTGACGGTCGGCTTGACCACGAAGAAGAACATCGAAAGGAAGCCCGAATAGCCGACCGGCCAGTATGCGGTGGGTTCGCCGTCCACCGAGTAGCCGTCTCCGCCAGCGATCTCGACCGCCCTCTGGAAGTACCAGTCGAAGTCGGTGACGGGCATCGTGTTGACATTGAGCATCCACACGGCGCGCACGAGGAAGGCGACGGCGATGACGGCCCAGAACGCCTTGCGCGACCATGGCCCAGCCTCGACCTCGGCGGTCGGGTTTGTCGTCGCCCGCATACCCACGTTAGGATGGACGCTGGCGGGGATGGCGTAGACTCTGATTGAGGCATGTCCACAGGGCGATTGGTCGTTGGGGTCACGGGCGCGAGCGGCGCGATCTACGCGCAGCGGTTTCTGCGCCACGCGGCCCGGGCCTTTGAGGAGGTCCACCTGATACTGAGCGCGAACGCCGTGGACGTGGCCCTGACCGAGCTGGGCGTGGTGATTGACCGCGCGCGGTTCTCGGCGCTCGACTGGCTCGGGCAGGAGTGCCCGAACATCCGGCTCTGCGACGAGAAGGACTACTTTACGCCGCCGGCGAGCGGCTCGTTCTTGCACGACGGCATGGTGATCGTGCCGTGCTCGATGGGGACCGCGGGGCGGATCGCGAACGGCGTGAGCGACAGCCTGATGACCCGCGCCGCGGACGTGTGCCTAAAGGAGGGGCGGAAGCTGATCGTTGTACCGCGCGAGATGCCGATGAGCGTGATCATGTTGCGAAACCTGGCGACGCTCGCCGAGGCGGGGGCGACGGTCATTCCGGCGTGCCCGGCGTGGTACCACAGGCCCGCGAGCGTTGAGGACCTGGCCGACTCGGTAGTCGCGAGGATCCTGCAGAGCCTCGGCGTCGAGCAGTCGTTGTTCGGCGAGTGGATGAACTCGGAAAAGGGGCTAGAATCTTTGTAGCATGGATGCGTCGAAGATCGTGATCGCGGGTGGAACCGGGCTGATCGGCAGCCTGCTACGCTCGCGCTTCGAGGACCAGGGGCGAGAGGTCGTCGTGCTGAGCCGCAGCGAGGGAAAGGGGCAGGTCAAATGGGACGGAAGGACGCACGGGTTCTGGGCGCAGTCGCTCGAAGGCGCGGACGCCGTCATCAACCTGAGCGGCGTCTCAGTCGCAATGGCGTGGACGGAGAAGAACAAGCGCCTGATCGAGGACTCGCGCGTGCAGCCGACCCAAGCGATCGCCGAAGCGGTGCGAAAGTGCGGCACGCCGCCGAGGGTCTGGATCAACGCGAGCGCGGTCGGGTTTTACGGCGACGCGGGATCGCGCGAGGTCTCGGAGGCTACGCGGGCAGGGAGCGGGTTTATGGGCGAGCTCTGCAAGAAGTGGGAGTCGGCCTGCCTGTCGGAAGACACCCCACGCACGCGAAAGGTTGTGGCGCGCCTCGGCGTTGTGCTCGACCGCAACTCGCCGTTCATCAAGGCCGCTTCGATGGCGGCGAAGTTCGGCGTGGGCGGCGCGCTCGGTTCAGGGAAGCAGTACGTCAGTTGGGTCCACTCGCAAGACGTGCTCAGGATGTTCGAGTGGTGCCTCTACGAGCCGGTGACCGGTCCGATCAACGTGTGCGCCCCGTACCCGGTGACGAACTCAGAGTTCATGGCCGCGCTCAGGCGGATGTACTTCCGACCCCCAGTGCCGGGCGTCCCGGCAGGGCTCCTCAAACTCTTTGCCGGGCTCGTCGGAAAGGAGTCGGAGGTCCTGCTGACCGGCCAGAGGGCCGTGCCTGAGATCGCACTTTCCCGGGGTTTCAGGTTCAAGTTTGAGCGGGTCGAGCACGCCCTGGCAGACGTGTTGAACGCCGTCCCCGAGGCCTGGAAGACGGCGTAGGCTCTGGTAGAATCGAGCCCCCGATGGGCTCGACTACAGCCTCCCCCATGCGCGTCTCCCGCGAAGACCTGAATCCCTGCACCGTGTCGTTGACCGTCACGTGCAGCGCGGAGCAGGTGCAGGCTGGCGTGCGCAAGGCGGTGAAGGCTCTGGCGAAGAGGATCAAGGTCGCCGGCTTCCGCCCAGGGACCGCGCCGGTCCACGTGCTCGAGAAGATGATCCCCGCAGAGGAGATTGACGCGCTCGCGCAAGAGGAGACGATCAACGCGACTTTCAAGTCCGCCGTGCAGGACGAGGGGCTGACGCTGGGTGGGCAGGCGCAGATCGAGAAGGTCGAGTTCGACCGCGCCACCGAAGCTTGCGAGTACACGGTCAAGGTGCCCCTCGCACCGAAGGTGGAGCTCGGCGACTACAAGTCCCTGAGCGCGGAGCGGTTCAAGGTCACCGTCAACGACGAAGAGATTGACCGTCAGATTGACGAGCTTCGTTCGCGTAGCGGCAAGAAGCAGCCTGTCGAGCGCGGGATGAAGCCGGGCGACAACGCGCTCGTGAACATCAAGGTCGAGGACGCCGAGGGCGACGGGCGCAATTTCATGGTCGTCGCCGGCCAGACCTTCGCCGACCTCGACAGCGCGCTGATCGGCATGAAGGTGGACGACATCAAGTCGGTCGAGATGGATTTTCCCGAGGGGTTCCAAGAGGCGGACCTCGCCGGCGCGAAGCACAAGTGCAAAGTGACCGTGCGGAGCGTTAGCGCGGTCGAGCTCCCTGAGCTGGACGACGAGTTCGCCAAGAGCTTCAACGTGGAGAACGTGGACGAACTGAGGGCCCGCATCAGCGAGAGCATCAGGCAGGCCAAGGAGCAGATGGGCCAGGAGATGGTCAACGAGCGGCTGCTGGAGGACCTGCTTGCCAAGAGCGAGGTCCACGTCGCCGACACCGCCTGGGAGAGCGTCGCCGCCCGGCGGCTCACCGAAATCGCCGAGGAGCTAAAGAAGCAGGGCGCGACCCTGGAGCAGTACGTCCAGCAGAACGGCATGGACGAGGCCCAGTTCCTGGAGGCCCAGAAGGCCGAGGCCAAGACGCAGGTCCAGAGGGCGGTCCTGATCGAGAAGGTCTTCCACGCCGAGGGGATGACGGTCACGGACAAGGACGCGAACGAGCAGTTCCTCCGCGTGGCGTATGAGAACAGGGTGCCGGAGGCCGAACTTAAGAAGTTCGCCAAGGAGTACGGGCCGCAGATCAGGGACGAGATCGTCTACCGGACGATGTACTCCAAGGTCATGGGGCTCCTCAACGAGCACGCGACGGTCACCGAAGTTGACCCTGGGGCAGGGGCCTGAATGGCCGATTTAGGTTCAACCGACCCTAAAACCAGGGCACTTTGAACCCGATAACGGACTTACAGCTGGAGAGGATCGAGAATTCATGAAAGAGACAATGATGGGCGTCCCTTTCGTCATCGAGCAGACGGCTCGGGGCGAGCGAAGCTACGACATCTGGTCCAGGCTGCTCAAGGACCGGATCGTGTTCCTGGGGACCGCGATTGACGACTACGTCGCGAACCTGCTCATCGCCCAGCTCCTGTTCCTAGAGAAGGAAGACCCGGACAAGGACATCGAGTTCTACATCCACAGCCCGGGCGGGCACGTGAGCGCCGGGCTTGCGGTCTACGACACCATGCAGATGATCAAGCCCGACGTGGCGACCATGTGCGTGGGGCAGGCCGCCTCTATGGGGGCCGTCCTGCTGGCCGGGGGCAAGAAGGGCAAGCGGTACGCCCTCAAGAACAGCCGGGTCATGATCCACCAGGTGAGCGGCGGGGCCCAGGGGTCGGTGTCGGACATGAAGATCGCCCTGGCCGAGGCCGACCGCTACATGGACACCCTGATGAATATCCTGGCCGAGGCCTCGGGCAAGCCCGAGGACCAGGTAAGAAAGGACTGCGACCGAGACCACTTCATGTCGGCCGACGAGTCTTTGGCCTACGGTTTGATAGACAAGGTGCTTGAGCCTGGCTCACGCTGAGCCCGGTAGGACTGCTTAGATATGGCGCGTTTCGAGGACAACAACCGTTGCTGCCTGTGCGGCAAGCCCAAAGAAGAGGGCCGCAAGATCATCGTCGGGCTGCACGGTGCCGTCTGCTCGGACTGCGTCAGCCTCTGCAACGACATCCTCCTGACCGGGGCCGACTCCCCGGCAGCCGCCGCCCGAAAGACCAGCGACCCCGTTGACGGCACACGGCTCGAGGCCCGAGAGGTCAAGCGCAAGGACGTCCCCAAGCCCAAGGAGATCGTCGAGTACCTGAGCGGTTACGTCATCGGACAGGAGCACGCCAAGCGCGCCCTCTCCGTCGCGATCTACAACCACTACAAGCGCATCCACGAGACCAACAAGGACGACGACGTCGAGCTGCAGAAGAGCAACATCCTGATGGTCGGGCCCACGGGCTCCGGCAAGACCCTGCTCGCACAGACGCTCGCGCGGATGCTCGAAGTGCCGTTCGCGATGACCGACGCGACCGCGCTCACCGAAGCGGGCTACGTCGGCGAGGACGTCGAGAACATCCTGCTCAAGCTTTACCAGTCGGCGGAACAGCTCGACCCGCGCAACGCGAAGTCGCTCTGCGAGCGCGGCATCATCTACGTGGACGAGATTGACAAGATCGGCCGCAAGACCGACAACCCCTCGATCACTCGCGACGTGAGCGGCGAGGGCGTGCAGCAGGCGCTGCTCAAGATCCTGGAGGGCACGACCGCCAACGTCCCGCCACAGGGCGGGCGCAAGCACCCGCAACAGGAATACATCCAGATTGACACGACCAACATCCTGTTCATCTGCGGCGGCGCGTTCGAGGGGCTCGACGAGATCATCATGCGTCGGCAGAAGGAGAACGTGCTCGGGTTCCGAGCCGACCCCCAGAGCAAGGCCGACCGCAAGAAGGACGTGCTCCGCGCGGTGCTCCCCGAGGACCTACTCAAGTTCGGGCTCATCCCCGAGTTCATCGGCCGCCTGCCCGTCATCACCTCGCTGGACGAGCTCGACGAGGACTCGCTGCTGCGGATCCTGACCGAGCCGCGCAACGCGATCGTCCGCCAGTACCAGAAGTTCTTCGAGCTCGACGACGTGGAGCTCGAGTTCCAGGTCGGCGCCCTGCGGGAGATCGCCAAGGAGGCGATCAAGCGCAAGACCGGCGCCCGCGCCCTGCGCGCGATCATCGAGAACATCATGCTCGAGGTGATGTACGAGGTGCCCTCCAGCAATGACATCAAGCGCGTCGTGATCCCGGAAGGGATCCTGGCCTCCAAGGTCGAACCGATCCTGCTGACGGCCGAGCAGATCAAGGAAGCCAGCTAACAGTACGGGCCAGCAATAGGACTGCCCGAAAATCAGCTAGAACCGCCCGCACCCTGTCAATGGTGCGGGCGGTTTGCGTCCGGCTTCCGTGAATAAGAACCGTAGGTCGGGCCAGGGAAGCCCGGCACTCTACGACAGGCTGGTTGCGGTTATGTATTTGATCAATTGGAACCCCGAGGCTTCGCGAATCGAAGCCAGTTTTGGCGGCTGCATCACGAACGGCGAGGCAGAGGTCTTTGTGGACGAGCTTCGCGAGTGCCTGGCACAGCGCCAGGGACAGAAGTTCTCGCTGGTGCTCGACTTTGCGACGACGAAGCGGCTCGACCCGAACGTCCTCGAGACGTTCATGACGGCGCGCGACGCGAGCCAGCTCGCGGGGGCGAGCAAGGTCGTGTTCGTGGCGCGCGACGAGAACGAGGCCTCCGGCCTGACGGACTCCCGCCTTCAGCACGTGCTGGACGGCGAGGAAGAGTACGTCTCCTACCGATACGCGGCTTAAGCGGCTGAACTTCGAACGCGCGGGGCGCGGGCTTTGGGGCCCGCGCCCCGTCGCCTTTGTCGGGCCTGCCATACTCTGGGCTCCAGAGCTGCCCCGTCGTCTAATGGTAGGACACCGGTTTCTGGTACCGTCGGTTGGGGTTCGAGTCCCTGCGGGGCAGCCAGACCTTCGATACCAAAGCCTCTTCGCCCGGTTCCCCCTGCCCGCAGACCGCGACATTAAATCTCCCTTATTTCGCGGATGAAACTCCTCGAGTGTGGAAAACATTCCGCACTTTTAGAAAAGCCTCCGTAATAATGCGAGGTAGCCCTTCGGGGACTGGAGAATGACATGAAGCAGAGTCGCTTTATCGTCGTCGGCGTCAATCCGTTCGCGCTGCTGTTGTCAGTGGTGCTGCTGTACGGGTCGGCCCCTGTCGGGTTCAACTGGATGTTCCTGTCCAGCAAGGAGGGGGTCGAAAAGGCGATCCAGCGCCTCAAGCCCCGCCCCGGCCCGTTCACCGACGCCCGCCGGCCCGTCTGGCTGGGCACTGACCCGGGCCGCGACCCGATCGGCCGCGCCGGGACGTGGACTCCCATGCTCCTCAACGACATGCAGAAGGTCCTCCTCAAGGAGCACTTCCAACGCCCGGACATGGTATGGGCGTCCATAGACGTCCTCGGCCTGCTCATGTCTCCGCCTCCGCCCCCGGTGGGAGGAGGAGGAGGCGGGGGCGAGGGCGGTGGAGAGGGCGGCGGAGGCTCGCAGCTCAACACCAACACCGGCAACCGGCTCACGCCAAAGGGGGTCACCGGGTGGTCGAGCGCGGGCGACTCGCGCGTCAGCTTCAACCTCTATCACAACTCGATGGGGACGTACAACTTCGACATCGGCGAGGGGTGGAGCCACTCTTATGACGTCAAGGTGGACTACACGCAGGGGTCTTCGTGCATCGTGCGCTGGCACGACGGCACGCGGCACCCGTACACCGAGGACCTCAACGGGGACTTCACGCCGACCGCAGGAGTGCACGACTCGCTCGTCAAGAAAGGCAACGGGACGTTCACGCTCACGACCAAGCACCAGAGCGTGCTCGAGTTCAGCACGACCGGCCGGCTGACTGCGGTCAAGGACAAGTTCGGCAACACCGTCACGGTCTCCCGCGACGGCAACGACAAGGTGACGGCGGTCACGGACGAGGACAGCCGCGCGCTGGAGTTCGCGTACAACGGCAGCGGGCTCATTGAGTCGGTCACAGACCCGCTCGACCGAGTCTGGGAGTTCGCCTACAACGGCTCGCTGCAACTGACCGGGATCACATACCCGGACCTAGAAACTGTAAGCCACGACCGCACGTTCACCTACGACACGGGCCACAACATCCTGACCGAGACCGACCTGGAGGGCAAAGTCTGGACGTGGACCTACGACTCAGAGGACCGCGAGACCAGCTACACGGACCCGCTGAACGAGACGTGGACCTTCGCCTACACGGACACGGCGGTCACGATGACGGACCCCCTGGCCAACGAGGTCGTGCACAACTACAGCGGCGGAATGCTCGCCAGCACCGTGGACGAAGCGGAGTATTCCGACGCGTTCGAGTGGAGCCTGGACAAGCAGCTGAGCGAGTACACGGACCGGCGCGGGAAGGTGTGGCTGTTCAGCCACGACGCCGACGGCAACCTCGTCACGCGCACAGACCCGCTCACCCGGATCTGGGAGTACACGTACAACGCGAACAACTTTTTGACGTCGGTCGAGGACCCGCTTGGCAACGTCACGACGGTCGCGTACGCGGGGGGCTCGATGGCGCCGACCTCGATCGAGGACCCGCTGGAGCGCACTGCGGCGACGCTCGTTTACGACGGCGACGGCGACCTGCTCTCGGTCGAGGACGCGCTGGAGAGGGTGACCACCTACGAGTACGACGGCTACAAGAACGTGGTCGAGGTGACGGCGCCGGACGGGACGACGGTGTCGGGGACCTACAACCTCGTCGGCTGGGTCGAGTCGGTGACAGACTCT
>JBBDXG010000001.1:0-54566 GCA_040902435.1 Fimbriimonadaceae bacterium | reverse complement strand
GGAGACGGGAGACGGGAGACGGGTAACGGGTGACGGGTAACGGGAGACGGGAGACGGGAGACGGGTAACGGGTGAGGGGTGACGGGAGACGGGGCCTCTGCATCCGAACAAACCCTAGCAACTCCGAACAAACCCGTGCAAACCCGCACAAACCCGGACAATACTCTCCCTCAAATGGCAGAGCGTCCGCACCTCGATCGCGTTCTGGGGCCGGTGAGCGCGACGTGCATCGTGATCGGTGCGATCATCGGTGTCGGGATCTTCCTCTCGCCCGGGAAGGTCGTCCGGCTGACCGGTGAGCCTGGCCTGGCGATGTGGGCTTGGATCATCGGGGGCGCCATCGCGATGTTGGGTGCGCTCACATTCGCCGAACTGGGCGGCATGTACACGCGCTCGGGGGCGCACTACGCTGCGCTGCGCGACTCCTATGGCCCCCTCGGCGGCTTCTTGTACGTGTTCTGCAACTCGACGGCGATCCAGTGCGGCGGCGCGGTGATCATGTCTCTGGTGTGCGCGAACAACCTGTGCTTTATGCTCGACGGCGCCTCTGACCCAGGAAGCATGAAGGCGATCCTCATCGCGTCCGCGCTTATCGTCGCCTTGTCGGTCAACAACATCGTAGGTGTGAGGTTCGGGGCGACGATCCAGAACGTGACGGTCTTCTCGAAGGTGCTGACGCTGGTCGGCATCATCGTAATCGCGGCGTTCTTCGAGCCGTCGTCCCCTGCGCCGGTCGTCCCGCTCGCGAAGCCGGAGGGGTCGCCCGCACTGCTGCTGTTCGCGGGCCTGATCCCCGTACTGTTCGCCTTTGGCGGCTGGCAGCACGCGCTATGGATCGGCGGGGAGATTCGAGACCCAAAGCGCAACATTCCGTTCGCGCTGATCGGCGGTGTCGGGATTGTGATCGTCGTGTACCTCTTGGCGAACTGGGCGTACCTTCACTTGCTCGGCGCGGGCGCGATGGCGATTACGAAGACGATTGCTGCGGACGCGGTCGGGCGCGTCGTGCCGGAGAACGCCGCGCGCATGGTGGCGGGGCTCGTCGCCGTCTCAGCGTTCGGCGTCTTGAACGCCTCGTACCTATCCAGCCCTCGGCTCCTTTACGGCATGGCGCGGGACGGTCGGTTCTTCTCGCCGTTCGCCAAGGTGCACGCTCGGTTCCACACTCCGTATTGGTCTATCACGCTCATCGCGGGGCTGGGCCTGGTGATGTTGTGGCTCGCAAAGGAGAACGGCGTGGACTTTATGTTGACCGGCGTCGTGATGGTAGAGGCGATCTTCATGTTGCTGACCGGGCTCGCTGTCATCGTGCTGCGGTCCAGGCGCCCGGACGCCGAACGCCCAGTGCGCGTCCTGCTCTATCCGGTCGTGCCGGTTCTGTTCGTGGTGGGCGAGTGCCTCGTGGTGATAGGCTCGTTCCTCGACGAGCCGACACGCAACGCGGCATGGATCGGGATCGTGTGGCTTGTCGTGGCGGCGGTCGTGTACTTTGTGTTCTTCAGGGGCAGGCCGAGCTTGAACGCGTTGGAGGAGACGGGTGACGGGAGACGGGAGACGCGGATCGGGTGACGGGGGGCGGGAGACGAGAGACGGGAGACGAGAGACGCGGATCGGGTGACGGGAGACGGGAATTCGGATGCAGAACCCCGTTACTCGTCACACGTTTCCCGTTACCCGAACTAGTTTCTGGTCGGAGCGGCGAGATTTGAACTCGCGGCCTCCACACCCCCAGTGTGGCGCTCTACCAAGCTGAGCCACGCCCCGACGGATTCAGGATACCAGCGGGGCAGGTTGCGCGCCCCGGACAGACAGGAGCGGCGTTCGCCCGTAGCGGTAGAAGTAGCGCCAGGCCTCTTCGACCTTGGGGGCTCGGATGCCGTCGAGGTGCTTGTCGTACTTGGCGGCCTCGACCATCGCCCTTTGCCCTTCGACCGACATGTTGCGGGCGAAGTAGGCGCCGGCGAGCGTGTAGTGCGCCGCACCGTACTGCGGCCCTGCTGCGACCGCGGCCTGACCGAGGCGGATCGCGTCGTCGAGCTTGCCGTCAATGAAGTTGATGAGCGCGAGCGCCGTGAGCGCCTCGAAGGACTCGGGCTTGGCCTCGAGGGCGCCCTCAGCGAAGGACTTTGCGAACGCGATCTGGTAGCTCTTGTCGTCGCCGCTGGGTTTGCTGCTGAAGTAGAAGGACACCGACTGGTTGAACCGCTCGATGTACAGGTGGTACATCGCAGGGTCGGCAAGCAGACCGGCCTGGAAGGCGTTGTCGCTGCTGTCGAACTGCGCCTGCAGGTAGTACATCGCGCTGAGATAGTAGTTCGTGATCGGGCTCGCGCTCGTAGATTGCGCGACGTTGGTCGCGATCGAGGCGAAGGTCGCGTTATTGCCGCGCCGCAGTGCGAGGAAGGCCTGCGCCGTGCGGACGCCGAGGTCGCTGGGGTCGTAGAGGAGCGCTTCGCGCTCGGCGTTGGCTGAGCCCTGCGCGTCTCCGAACCAGTCGTCAATCACGGCCTTGAGCGCAAAACCGTAGGCGTCGGGCTCGCCTCGCCTCATGTGGCGGGTCATGGTCGTCCGCGCCTCGGCATATCGGCCAGCGCGAAGCTGGGCGTAGGCGAGGCGGTTGGCGAGCTGGCTGTCGCGCTCGTCGGTGTTGAACACTGGTGTGAGCTGGTCAATCACGAGCGAGAACCGGCCCGCTTCCATCAGCCTGTCGGTGTAGCTCATCCGGTTTTCAGGGGTGACGACCCCGAAGGTTTCGATCATCGCGCCGAGGGCCGACCTGCGGCTGCTGGCCGCGCTGCGTAGCGCGCTGGAGACGATCGTGAGAGTCTGGTCCCGGTCGGAACTCGTCGTCATCGCGCGGAACGCCTGGCGGAGGCTGATGCCGGAGAGGAGCTCGCGGGCGGCGACGTTGGATGGGTCGCTTTCGACGACGTCCTCGGCGAACTTCTGCGCGAGGTCGTAGATGCCCTTTCCGAAGTAGGCGCGGGCCATGGCCAGGCGGGCGGTGTTGTCCGTACTGCTGATCTTGAGGGCGACTCGGCAGGTCTGGATCGCCTGATCCCACTTTTGCTCGATGAGGAGCCCTTCGGCGACGGCCACGTGGTGGGCGACGCCCTTGGCAAGGCCGTTGTCAACGGTCAAATTGAGGGTGACGCGCTGGGAGTTGCCGTCGGCGTTATAGGCCGCGACCACGACTGCGAGCGGACCGTCATCGAATCCGAGGGTGTCAATCGTGTATTCGTACGGGGTGCTCTCGTCAGTGGCGACGAGGTTGCCCTTGACGTAGAACTCGACCTGGGAGACGAGGCTCTGGGACTGGACAGTGACCCGGAACCTGTGCTGGCCCTTGACGGTGTCTCCGTCCTTGGTCGCCGAGTTCACGACGATCTGGGCAGTTGCCGCCGCGCCCAGCGCGACGGACAGTACGACAGCTCCAACGAAACGATTAAACATGGGAAAGACCCTCACGGTCATTATGACGCCTGAGATTGCCCAAAGTCACACTGCGCCGGGGCCTCTTTCACCTGTACGGATGCGCAGGGCGTCCTCGATCGGTTCGACGAAGATCTTGCCGTCGCCGGGCTGTCCGGTTCGGGCGTTGGCCGAGATCGCGGCGATGAGGGGCTCGACCAGGGCCTCCTCGACGATCACCTCGACCTTGCTGCGAACTGGCAAGGCTACGAGGACGTCCTGGCCCCCGAAGGAGGAGGCGAGCTCGGGGGAGCTGCCGCAGCCGCGGACGTCGGTGACCGTAAGCCCGGTGACGCCGAGGTTTGCGACGGCCGTCTTGACCTGTTCGAGCCTGTGGGGCCGGACGTAGGCGGTGACCCGCAGGATCATATGAACCTGAACCTGCGCCAGTGGAGGACGATTCGGACGGAGTAGGTGAGGAAGTTCAGGAGGTCGCGGTAGAGGTCTGCGACGGCGGCGGGGGCCTCATTGAGTCGCCTCCGGCTGAGCAGGGCGGCGAGGTCGTAGGTGTAGTACAGGCCCAGAGCGATGGCCCCAAGCCCCCATAGGGCTGCCTCTGACCAGCCGAGCCACCCGAGCAGAAAAGCGGCAATGAGGGCGACGGTGAGTGAGGCGGCAGTAATGACGAACTGGCCGACGAAGCTGAAGTCCCGGCCGCAGACCGCCCCGTACGCGCAGGACATGAGATAGGCGAGGAAGGGGATCCAGACTGGCAGCCCGGCGTCTAGGCCGAGCCGGACGAGGGCGCCGAGGCTGGCGACCGTCGGAACGAGAAGGGCCAGGCTAAGGAGGTTGTCTGCCGCCCCGCCTTTGAGAAAGCGACGGACGAGCGTGAGGGCCAGCAGGCAGGCGAGGAAGACTCGGGCGGCGCCTTGGGTGTCCACGACCGGCGGAAAGCTCGCAACGCCCGCCGTGAGCGCGACAGAGACGAAGTGCCCAGCCATGACTGTGCGGATGAACCGGAGGGTGACGCCATAGCTCTCTGCTGCGACGTTGCCTCGGACGGTGATCGGCTCCGGGAAGTAGGGCTGGACGTGCACCGATTTGAGTTTGGCAGATGGGTTTGGGCCTGGCAGGGGTCAAAGGTAGAATCGGTGCCCGCAGTCGGGATGTGGCTCAGCTTGGTAGAGCGCCTCGTTCGGGACGAGGAGGTCGCAGGTTCAAATCCTGTCATCCCGACCAATCCCCTTCTAGTATCCTCGTAGCCGATGGCGCGACCGAGCCTTGCGAGTTTGCTGTCCCCCGGGGCGTTCGACCGGCCGGTGGACCAGGTCGGCGCGGACGAGCGCGCGGCGAAGTTCACGAAGCGCAGCATCAAGGCGAGCGCGAAGGAGCAGGGGCTGAGGATGGTCGTCGCGATGACGGACCTGACGACGCTGGAGGGGAAGGACTCGCAGGGCAAGGTGAGGCAGATGTGCGCCAAGGCGGTGCGGCCCGACCCGAACGACCCGACGGTGCCGAGCGTGGCGGCCGTTTGCGTCTACCCGGCACTGGTGAAGACGGCGAAGCAGGCGCTCGTCGGCAGCGGCGTAAGCGTCGCGAGCGTCGCGACGAGCTTTCCCAGCGGGCAGACCGCACTGGACGAGCGCGTCGAGGAGGTCGAGCGCGCGGTCGCGGACGGCGCGGACGAGATTGACATGGTGATCAACCGCCGCGCGTTCATGCAGGGCGCCTATGAGACGGTGTACGAAGAGATCGTCGCCGTGAAGCGCTCGTGCGGCGGGGCGCACCTGAAGACGATCCTCGAGACCGGCGAGCTGGAGACCTACGACAACGTCCGCCGAGCGAGCCACATCGCTATGGAGGCGGGTTCGGACTTCATCAAGACTTCGACCGGCAAGGTGACGCCCGCAGCGACGATGCCGGTGACGCTGGTGATGCTCGAGGCGATCCGGGAGCACTACATGGACACAGGTCGCAGGGTGGGGATGAAGCCGGCGGGCGGGATCCGCGCGGCGAAGCTCGCGCTGCACTACCTGGTGATGGTGAAGGAGACGCTCGGCGACGACTGGCTGACGCCGAGATTGTTCCGGTTTGGGGCGAGCACGCTCTTGAACGACGTGCTGATGCAGCTTGCAAAACAGCGCACCGGCAACTACCAGTCGGGCGATTACTTCACACTGGACTGACGCGATGTCGAAGACGAAGCAAGCGAGCGGGGCCGTGCGGGCTGGGAACGGTAGGCCGGACCTGGCGTTCGGCGCGAAGTGGGAGTACGCGCCCGCGCCGGAGAGCCGAAAGCTCGTCAAGATCGAGAAGGAGTACGGGCACTTCATCGGCGGCAAGTTCGTCAAGCCGGCGAAGGGCGGGTACTTCGACACAATTGACCCTTCGACGGAGGAGCGGCTCGCGCGCGTGGCGAAGGGGACGAAGGAGGACGTGGACAAGGCCGTCCGTGCGGCGCGCGGGGCGTTCGAGAAGCACTGGTCGAAGACTTCTCCCAAGGAGAGGGGCAAGGCGCTCTACAGGATCGCGCGGCTGGTGCAGGAGCGTTCGCGCGAGCTGGCCGTGCTGGAGAGCATTGACGGCGGCAAGCCGATCCGCGAGTCGCGCGACATTGACGTGCCGCTGGTGGCGCAGCACTTCTTCTACTATGCGGGCTGGGCGGACAAGTTGGCGTACGCCTTCCCGGGCCGCAGTGTCCGTGCGCTCGGTGTCGCGGGGCAGATCGTCCCGTGGAACTTCCCGCTGCTGATGGCGGCGTGGAAGATCGCTCCCGCGCTGGCGACGGGGAACACGGTGGTGCTGAAACCGGCGGAGACGACGCCGTTGACGGCGCTCTTGCTTGCGCAGATCATCCAGGACGCAGACCTGCCGCCGGGAGTGGTGAACATCGTGACGGGCGACGGTTCGACTGGCGCGGCCCTGGTCTCGCACCAAGGGATTGACAAGATCGCGTTCACGGGCTCGACGGAGGTCGGAAAGCTGATCCAGCGCAGCGCGAAGACGCGGCACCTCACGCTCGAGCTGGGCGGCAAGGCGGCGAACATCGTGTTCGAGGACGCGCCGCTCGACCAGGCCGTCGAGGGGATCGTTGACGCGATCTACTTCAACCAAGGGCACGTGTGCTGCGCGGGCTCGCGGCTGTTAGTGCAAGAGTCGGTGCACGACGAGGTCGTGCGCAAGCTCGAGCACCGGATCCAGTCGCTGCGCGTCGGCGACCCGCTCGACAAGAACACAGACGTGGGCGCGATCAACAGCAAGATGCAGCTCGACAAGATCTGCGAGCTGGTCGAGTGCGGCGTGAGCGAGGGCGCGGTGCTGCACAAGGGCCGCCAGCCGTTGCCGTCGAAGGGTTACTTCTTCCCGCCGAGCTACTTCACCGGCGTCGCGCAGTCGCACCGGATCGCGCAGGAGGAGATCTTCGGGCCGGTGCTGTCGGTGATGACGTTCCGCACGCCTGCCGAGGCGATCGAGAAGGCGAACAACACGCCTTACGGCCTGAGCGCGGGCGTCTGGACCGACAAGGGCAGCAAGATCTTCAAGATGCTCGGCGAGCTGCGCGCGGGCGTCGTGTGGGCGAACACGTTCAACCGCTTCGACCCGGCGTCGCCGTTCGGCGGCTACAAAGAGTCGGGGTATGGGCGCGAGGGCGGCAAGCACGGGCTTGCGCCGTATCTGGAGGTCGTGTGATGTCGCGCTTGGCGGTGAGTAAGACTTACAAGCTGTACATCGGCGGCAAGTTCGTGCGGTCGGAGTCCGGTCGCGCGATGGAGCGGCTGGACAAGCAGGGCCGGTTCATCGCGAACTCTTGTCACGCGTCGCGCAAGGACCTGCGCGACGCGGTGAAGGCCGCACGCAATGCATTCGACGACTGGCGGGGGCGGACGCCGTACAACCGCGCGCAGGTCCTTTACCGCGCGGCGGAGATGTTGGAGGCGCGCTATTCGGAGTTTGAGTCTCTGTTGTCGCGGGAGGCAGGCTTGGGCCGCGACGCCGCGCGGACCGAGGTGCAGGCGGCGGTTGACAGGTTGGTCTACTACTGTGGGTGGGCGGACAAGTTCGGCGCACTGTTCGGGAGCGTGAACCCGGTGTCGGCGGCGTACTTCGACTTTTCAGTGCCAGAGCCGATGGGTGTCGTCGGGGTCGTGGCGGACGAGGGCACCGCGCTGATCGGGCTCGTTTCGCAGGTCGCGCCGGTGATCGTGAGCGGCAACGCGTGCGTCGCGGTCGCGTCGGACAAGTATCCGCTGACGGCCCTGGAGTTCGGCGAGGTGTTGGCGACTTCGGACCTGCCGGGCGGCGTGGTCAACCTGCTGACCGGGCAGAAGGCAGAGCTGGTGCCGCACATGGCGCGGCACATGGACGTGAACGCGATGGACTACCGCGACGAGGCGCTGGACCGCGAGGTCATCGAGCTTGGGACGGAGAACCTGAAGCGCCTTCGCCTTAGTCAGAAGCGGCCGCGGGCGTGGTGGCTGAGCGAGAAGGCGCAAGGGCCGGAGCAGATCGAGGCGTTCGTCGAAATCAAGACCGTGTGGCACCCTATTGGGGTTTAGTGTCCTCCTTGGGCTCTGCCGTGGCCACGCCGCCGACATAGAGCCTGATCCCTCGGCTGGCGACCATGGACCCGAACCCGGCCATGACGACGAGCAGCACGACCTTCATGAGCACGGCCATTCCAGAGGCCAAGACGACGTTGAGGTCGAGGGTCTGGCCCTCGCTGACGCCCATCGCGACGTCTGGAGGAGTCGCGAACATCTCTCGCGCGAGGGCGAACGCGGCGATTATCAGCCCGACACCACCGAGGAAGGTGAGGAGGCCGAGGGTAGACGCGACGGGGTCGCGGCGACGCTCGCTCAACTCGCGCCGACCTCTGGACGCCGGTTCTGACTCGGGCCTAGTGCGCGCATAGGGGCCGCCCGATTCTACCGCCCGCGCAGTCGCACCCGAATCGTCGCTCACTTTAGGCATCTTCCACGTTTTGTGACGCACTGCCCACCGGGACTGGCGCGCTATTGAGCCGTTTGGACGCGGCTCGCAAATCCACAGGGCGATCAGTAAAGAGGCCGGTCGCTCAGCTTTGAGCAACCGGCCCTCTCGACTCAGTGCAGCCCTTTGGCATCCGCTCCGAATGGTGATGCGCACGGCCTGATGAGGGCCGATCCGGTGCCAGCGGGCTCTGATTGGGTCTTCGCGGCGTTCCGGTCGCCCGGTGCGCTGCGGTTACGTTCATCACGCCTGCGTTGGGTGCGCGCACCGTTGCCGCTGCCGTCCACAGGTGCTAGTTTAGAAGTTATCTTCTTCGATTCCTCCTACGGTCTCCAACCGGTTCTTGTCAAGGCCGACGTGGTTAGCTGACGGGTTCGGACCAAGAACAGCCCTACGTCCTCGCGGACGATTCACCCCGATAGTCGGGTCCCCCGTAGCCGGTCTCCCGGCATTTGGCCTCGGATCGAGGACAGCGTTGCCGCCGTCCTGCAAGGATTATACAGACGCGGCGCCCGAAATGTTCGCTTGTTTTGGAGAAAAAGTCGCCTGTCGGGGCAAGTAAGATCGGTTTGCGCATGGTGAGGAGGCTTTTCTGGGTCGTCGTGCTTCTCGCGCTCCTGTGCGCGCCTATTGGGGCCCAGACCGAGGCCCCCGACATAGAGCTGGTGGTGTGGGGGATGCAGCTCGGCCCGAACGACCAGGGGATGGACGCGGTCGTCCGGCGATTCGAAGAGGCGAACCCAGGGGTTCGCGTGCAGATGCTCGGGATGGGCGCCGGGCGGATGAACCCGCAGAAGCTGATGACTGCGATCGTCGGCGGGGTCCCGCCGGACGTGATCTTCCAGGACCGCTTCGCCGTCCCAGACTGGGCGCACCTCGGCGCGTTCGAACCGCTCGATCCACTGATCGCGCGAGACGCAGGCAAGGACCCCGACACTCCTGTGCGCGAGCAGTACTACGACGCGCCGTGGAACGAGTGCATCTACGAAGGGCGCGTCTATGGGATCCCCTGGATGGCGGACACACGGATCCTCTATTGGAACCGCACGGCATTTAGAGAGAGGGCGGCGGAGCTTCGAGCGGCCGGGCTGGACCCGGAGCGCGCGCCGCGCACGTGGAGCGAAGTGCTCGCGTACAGCAAAGCGCTGACGGAGTTCAACGCCGACGGGACGCTCAAGCGCGCAGGGTTCCTGCCGAACTTCGGCAACTCGTGGCTGTACATGTACGCGTTCCAGAACGAGGCGTCGTTCATCTCGGCGGACGGCAAGGAGTGCACGCTCAATTCGCCGGAGGCGCGCGAGGCGCTGCAGTTCATGTACGACGGGTATGCGATCTGCGGCGGGTATGCGAAGGCGGAGAAGTTCCGGGCGTCGCTGCGCGGCAACGAGGCGGACCCGTTCTTCACGGGCCAGGTCGCGATGAAGATTGACGGCGACTGGATCATGTCTGGGATCATCCGCTACGCGCCGCGATTGGACTTTGCCGTCGCGCCGCCGCCGATCCCGGACGACCGGTTCTATAAGCGTGGGCGTTTCGCGGACGCGAAGGACCAGTACATCACGTGGGCCGGCGGGTTCTGCTGGGCGATCCCGAAGGGCGCCAAGCACCGGGAGATGGCGTGGAAGTTCATCAAGCACGTGAGCTCGCCCGCTATGCGGATCCAAGAGATGAGGGCGTTCGCAGACCTGGAGCGCGCGCGAGGGAGGCCGTACGTGCCGCGGCCGACGGCGCACATCGAGACCAACAGGATCGCAATCGAGACGTTCATGCCCTCGACCGGGAACTTGAAGGCCGCAGGAGAGCTGCACATCTCGATGATGCCGGTGGCGCGGTTCCGCCCGACGACATTCGCGGGACAAAGGCTTTGGGACGAGCACAGGCGGGCGATGGAGATGGCCATGCTCGACGTGCTCTCGGTCGAGGACGCGCTGCAGTCTGGCGAGGACCGCGTGCAGGACTACCTCGACGAGGTGAACAACCGAGAGTCTCTGCCGGTCGCCAACCTGACGGTGCCGACCGTGACCGGCATCGCGGGGTTCCTGGTCGGCGTCGCGCTCTTGATCGGCTGGTACAAGCGGCAGAACCTGGGCCGCCTCGCGTGGCACGAGGCGAAGTGGGGGCTGCTGTTCGTGTCGCCGTGGATCCTCGGGTTCCTCCTGTTCACGCTCGGACCGATGCTCGCTTCGCTGTACCTGAGCTTTACGAGCTACAACATCTTCGACGCGCCGCGTTGGGTGGGCGGCGGGAACTACTCAGACCTCTTCGACAAGGACAGCGAGCTGCTGACGAAGGCGTTCATGAACGTGCTGTACTTGGGCGGTGTCGGCGTGCCGCTCGGGCTGGTGACGGGGCTCGCAACGGCGATGCTGTTGAACGCGGGCGTGCGCGGGCTGCGCTACTACCGCACGCTGTTCTATCTGCCGAACGTGGTGCCTGGGATCGCGAGCATCATCCTGTGGCTGTGGATCTTGAACGCGGACCCGCAGCGCGGGATCATGAACTGGGTGTGGTCGCACACGATCACCGTCTGGTTCGGGACGCCGCACCCGGCGTGGATCGTTTCGGAGCACTGGGCGAAGCCCGCGCTGATCACGATGGGGCTCTGGGGCGCGGCGGGCGGGATGATCCTGTGGCTGGCGGGGCTGAAAGGGATCCCTTCACAGCTCTATGAGGCGGCGAACATAGACGGCGCGTCGCCGATGAAGCAGTTCTGGAACATCACCGTGCCGCAACTCAGCCCGCTGATCTTCTTCCAGACGGTGATCGGCGGGATCGGCGTGCTGCAGACGTTCGACAGCGTGTACGTGGCGGTGAGGGGCGAGAACTCTGGCCCGAACGATTCGCTGCTCGTGCCCGTGTACTACCTCTTCCAGCACGCGTTCTATTACTTCAAGCTTGGCTATGCGAGCGCGATCGCCTGGCTGATCTTCTTGATCGCACTGGCGATAACGGCGGTGCAGTTCATCGTCGCGAAGAAGTGGGTGCACTACGAGGTGGACAGTTGAGCGCCGAGTGGCTGTTCGTGGTCGGGACGGCGCTGAGCTGGGTCGGGTGGCTCGCGGTCGCCCGTGGCGCATACGTCGGGCTCCGGTGGATGTTCGGCCGGGAGACGGGGACGGAGAATGCGCGCAGGCGCGCGATCGTGAAGTCCGCGGCCGTGGCGGCCGTCTGTCTGTTGGTCGCGAGCTTTGTGCCGATGACCTCTGGCCGGCCGTCAGAAGACGGGTGGGCCGTGCCGCTGGTGTGGTTCCTCATGCCGTTCCAGATGGTCGGGGCGCTCGCGTGCCTCGCGTTCGCGGGCGCCCGGTGCGTGCAGAGCGTGACGGCGATCACGGCTGAAGAGCGGCGCACGCGCTTGGGCGCGCTCGCCGTGTGGCTGGTCTGCGGCGCGCTCTTCTATTGGTGGTTCCTTGAGACCAAGGGCGAAGTGCAGGTGTTCCGCGGCGTCATCTACGCTTCGCCGACGAAGCTCTTGACCGTCGTGCTCCTGGCCGTCGTCGCTGTGTCTGTGATGGTGTGGACGGAGAAGATGGCGCGCGCCCGAGGGCTCCTGAAGAAGGCGGTGGTGCACGTCGTGCTCATCGCCGGGTGCATCGTCTTCGGCATCCCGTTCGCGTGGCTGTTGGTGACGAGCTTCAAGGAGGAGCAGGACATCAGCACGGCGAAGGGGATGGTGTGGGTGCCGCGCGTGCAACTGACCGTGCCGTTCCACGACGAGAAGCGGCCGCTGTTCGAGGCCCACTACCGCGGACGGAGCGTGCTCGGGACCGTCGTGCAGGCGGCGAGCGGAGGGCGGCTGCTGTTCGAGATCGAGCGGCCGTTCAACATCCGCGGACGGCAGTTCGAAACGGAGCGCTCCGCCCTGCGCGAGGTTCCGCGGCAGGGCCGCGTCGTCGCGTTCGAGCACGAGGGCCAGCGGGTGCAGGGGTACGTGGTCGAGGAGGTGGAGAACGGCGCCGTGGTCGTGAAGGTCCAGGCGCCCGCTTCCCTGGAGGGCCAGACGCTGCAAAGGCCGATGGGCGAGACCGAGCCGGTGCGCGAGGTGGGGCTGCGGACGGCGAACTACTCCGAGATGCTCGAGTGGCTGCCGTGGGACACGTTTTACGGCCTTGCCTACTTGAAGAACACGCTCGTGCTCGTCGTGATGTCGGTGATCGGGACCGTGCTGTCGTCGCTGCTCGTCGGTTACGGCTTCTCGCGCCTGCGTTTTCCTGGCCGCAACCAGCTCTTCATCGTGATGCTCGCGACGATGATGCTGCCTGCGGCGGTGACGATGCTCCCGACGTTCCTCATCTTCCGCTCGCTCGGTTGGATTGACACGCTCTACCCGCTGTGGGTGCCGACGTTCTTCGCGGCGGCGTTCAACGTTTTCCTGCTGCGGCAGTTCTTCAAGACGATCCCGATGGAGCTGGAGGACGCCGCGAAGATTGACGGGTGCGGGTACCTGCGAACGCTGTTCCAGGTGATGGTGCCGCAGATCCAGCCGGTGCTCGCGTGCATCGCCATCTGGACCTTCATGGGGCAGTGGAACAACTTCATGGGTCCGCTGATCTACGTCTCGACGCCGGAGAAGATGCCGATCGCCTACGCGCTGCAGATGTTCCAGGGCGAGCGCGGCGGCGAGTTCGCTCTGATGATGTCGTTCGCGACCCTCGCCACCATCCCCACCGTTCTGCTGTTCTTCTTCGCCCAGCGGTACTTCATCGAGGGCGTGCATTTGAGCGGTTTGGGAGGGAAGTAAGCCTGACTGCTGAACTGTTACCGACGATCTCTAGAAAATTGCCGTATCATGGGGATATGAGCCGCCGCGTTTCATCGATGGCTGCCTCTTTTGCAGGGTTGCTGATTGCGTCCCCGGCAGTGCTGTCTGGCGACCAGTCGCGGATTGCACCAACGATCGAAGGGTCATTCGACATTGAACTCTCAACCGCGAACACCTGGCTCGGCGATTGGACTTCGATCGCAGTGATCAGGGGCTCAGACGGCATCGCGCAGACCCACGTTTCGAATTTATTGAGCCTGCATGGCATTGGTGTCACGATCATGGGCTCGCTGAGTTACGCCGTGTTCGTCGAAAACAGCGATGCCGAACGCGCAAAGCGCATCCTGATCGATGATGCAACGAAGAACCCATATTGGCTCAGAGTTGGCGAAAGTGGCTTCGAGCGCACGGCCAAGACGATCACAATGCCGATCAATCTTAAGACCGATGAGTACGGAATGGTAAAGACAGATCCGCGCAACCCCTATGTCGAACGGGCTATTCGCGAAGCGTATCGGTCGCTGAATCCCAAGGGTTTTGGTGTGCTGCATGGTGGGCCCACCTGGAACTTTGTACAGAACATTGAGCTGGTGCAGCGACGGTACTTGGATAAAATGGCACAGTGGAACGTTGGTTATGACTTCAAGGTGCAGTTCGTGTCGACCGAATCGAAGGGCGCCTTCTTTGACTACCGTGGGTGCGTTTGGGATGAAGGGAAGCAGTGCCAAGTGTCAGGCGGAAGCGGATCGTATCACTGAGATTCACTTTGAGTCTTCAGCTGTGTATTGGCGAAGTCAACCTTACGTCAGCGTGACGACCGAGGCCAAATCCGACAAGTCCCCGGTGCGCGTGTTGCCGACGATCCCTTGCGCGCGGTATTCGCGCTGCTCCGGTTGGCCAAGAACGAGCGGTGGGCGCACGTCCACAAACACCGCGCGGCTGGAGAAACCGATCTGCTCCCAATCACCGCCGTTCCTCACCACTTGTACGGATCGTCGCCGCGTGCCCAGAGGTACGAGACCAACTGCCCTGTGTGGTACCACTCGTGCTGCGCGATGCTGCGGAACGCCTCGCTCAGCGGCACCGAGGGCAGCCGCAGGGACTCGAACCACCGCTCAGGAAAAGGCGCAGGCGTCGCAAGTTCTTCTTCGCTGAGTGAGCCGAGGAACTCCAGCGTGCCCGCGCGCACGGTGCGCAGCACTTCCTTCAGCCCCGCGAGGCTGTCCGTGTCGCCGTCGAACTTCATCGCCTGCGCGTAAGGGATCTGCACGCCCTCGCGCATCCACGTGACGACTTGGACCTCGGTGCCGCGATCTCTTCCAGTTGCCCCTTGATCGTGCGCATCCCGGGCGCGGGAGCCCAAGGCAGCATGTCGTCGCTGATCCGCGCAACGGCCTCGTCCAAGTCCTCGCGCACGATGTCCAGCCGCGCCTTGATCAGTTGGTGGAGCGTCGGCGGTCTTTCTGTGTCCATGGAGAGAGCATATCCCGAAGAAGCGATCCGCTCCTTTCATTGACTGTGCTGCATTCATGTTTCGCCCAGCGCTACTTCATCGAGGGCGTGTAGTTGAGCGGGCTGGGGGAAAGTAACTTCAGTCCCACACCTGCTTCGGTCGCCTCTGAAAGAACCAATAGAGCACGACCAAGGTAGGCGCGACCATCGCGAGCAGTATGCCGCCGTCATACGACCAGCCGAGCAGCGCGGCGACGACCATGCCGCCGTACCAAGAACAAACCTCGACGACAGCAAGTAGGCAGAGGCGACGGAAGAACAAGCGGCGCTCGTCGTCATCGAAGTCGGGCCATTCGTAGACGCGTAGCCCCAGCGAGCAGAGGAACAGGTGAACGATGGCGGGGACTATCAGCCAGGCGTATGGGATCTCGCTGAGCACAACCACTTGCTTCGAGTCGTCCAACACCGCAGGCGCACTGAAGAACAGCACGATGAACGCCCCGAACATCGCGACCGGCACCCAAACTGGATAGTCGTTCTTGGAAACCACGGATCGCCTCGCTAACTGTCAGTACGGCCAGCCCACGCACAAGGTTGCTCGCGAATCACGCTTTCCATTGCACAAGGGTGCCTGCGAGTCGAGACGCTCCCGCTCCTCAGGACTCAGTCTCTTCAGTCCCTCTTGCGTCACTTCGCTCTGTTTGCGAGGAGTTCCCCACTTCTGATTCGCGTTCACGCTTAAGCGCGCGCAAAAGGACGAAAGAGAAACTAGCGACGCCTGCGAAACAAACAAGGTACACGCTCGTGATCACGATCGGAACCGGAGCAAACGGCCTCGTCACTCGCGACAAGAGGAGCAGCCAGACCACGATTGCAAGAATGTGCCATACGATGGACGCGTTGAGCGCCCACCGCCGTTTCTTCAATGAGAATACAACGAGCAACATGGCGATGCCCAACTCGATCAAGTAGTCCCACAGGCGCTTGGTCGGTCCATACTGAATGGCGGAGGTGACGTGCACCGGTGCGCTAAGAACGTGCATCGCCAGGTACGGCGCGGCGAAGCACAGCAGGCACCGCGCGGCCCTGTCAGCTGACGACAGCTCCGACCACTTTCGAACCCTCATCTGGCGCCACTTGTCAAGGTTGACATGGATTGTATCCGAGTCGGAAACTCCGGTGGCTCGCCGCTACGGCAACGTAATGACGACGACCGTGTCGGACAGGCGGCCTGTGCGGGCGCTACCGACCATCCCGACAGTTCTGCTGTTCTTCTTCGCGCAGCGGCACGTCATCGAAGGCGTCCACCTCAGCGGCTTGGGCGGGAAGTAAAGGAGCAAGGCAGGTAAAGCGACGATCCGCGTCGAATTGGCGGGCGGTACATAGGGGAGCGGCTCTCGGCGGTGCTCCCAGGTCGCGCACCGACCTACGTCCGCCATACGATCACGTCCGAACCCGCGATCCAGACCTGCCGCGTAAATGGCGTTATAGGGTCGCCTTACGTTTGTTCCAGGCAGAAATACCAGAGTCGCAGGCAATTGTCATACCAAAGTGGACGGAAGTGTGTATAGTGGGCCTTGACTGACCAGGGATGCTTGGGCTGGTCATCTGTGGAGTGTTCTTATGAGGAGACTATCTTTTGCAATCTTGGGTGCTGGGCTGACGGCAGGCGCCTTCGCACAAACGTTTGGACCGGGGGCGGGTGGAGCGATCCCTGACGGGATCCTGACGAACACGACGCCGGGCGTGCTGTCTACGACGATCAACGTCGCCGGCGCGGCTAACATCGCATCGTTCAACTGGCTCGATGTCACTTTCACGTCTCACACGTGGTCAGGCGACGTCGAAGTAGAGCTTGTGAGCCCAGGCGGCGTGATGACCCACGCCTTCGCCCGCGTTCGCGGCACCGGAACTACCACTTTTGGTGACTCGTCCGACTTGATCGGTACCTATCGCTTCGTGGATTCTGGAGGCGCCGACTTCAACGCAGCAGCAGTCGCGGCAGACGCAATCACTGCGATCGCTCCGGGCACGTACAACCGTTCGACGACGCTTGCGGACCAGGTGGGTGGGCTTCCGTTGATCAACAACAACCCGTTCTCGATCTATAACGGTACGAGCCCCAACGGTGTCTGGACCTTGAACGTTCGGGATTGGGCCCAGTTCGACACGGGCACGTTTGGGAGCTGGTCGTTCAACACGACGCCGGTGCCTGAGCCGGCTTCAATGGTTGCTCTCGGAATCGGCGCGCTCGCGCTGCTTCGCCGCCGACGAAAGGCGTAAGCCTAGCGTAGGTCGGTCGCGGCCGTGGAGGTTCTCCTCCACGGCCGCTTTGTTTTGTCCTGCAGGAACTCTTCGTGGGGTAATTGTATTGACATGGCTAGGCCGCCGGGCGGCCATCAGGAAAAGACATGGCAAAGGCACTATTGGCAGTTTTGGCCGGCGCGGCGATCGTCGCGGCCGGATGTACGGCGACCGACGAGACAGACGGCTCGGCGACGACAAGCGACTCGGGCAAGGCACCGGTGAGCACGACTGACGCGACAACTAGCCCATCTACGGATGAGATGGCTAGTTGCCAGCTGTGCGGGAAGGAGGTCCCCTCGGCCGAGCTCGTTATGCACGACGGCAAGATGGCCTGCAAGGCCTGCATCGAGTCCCACGGGCACTAGGCTCCGCGCCCCTCGGCCCCGGCGGATTCGTTTCGCCGGGGCTTCGTCTTGTTGGGAGCTGTCTTATAATAGGGTCATGGGAAAGCAGCGCTTGGTGCACGGTGTCTCGACACTGGTGACGGTCCTGTACGTCGGGGGCCTGTTGCTGTTCTTTAGCCTGATGTTCTTCCAGACCAATTGCGCCTGCGGCGGGTCTGGGAGGAAGTCAGTTTCGCTGAGCAACCTTAAGCAGGCGGCCATAGGCCACGAGATGTACGTCGCGGACAACGACGGTTTCGGCCCGTCACCGAAGTCGTGGGTGGATCAGGTTTCTGCGTACATGCCGAACAAGAGCGAGCGCGTGTTTGCCTCTGCGCACGAGGCCATCAAGGACGGGGAGTACGGGCATGCTTACTTCCGTCCGCTCGGGGACCTGAAGGAGTGGGCGGTGCAGAACAAGGAGGAGGTGCCGCTCATGTTCGACTCCACCGACTTGCGCCGGAACGCGAACGGCGGGCTTGAGCTATTGCCGGACCCTCCGCGCTGGGGAAAGGTCAACCTGATGGCGTTCCTGGACGGCCACGTCAAAGCGATCAGGGAGAGACCGAGGGTGGAGATAATCCTGCCAACGCCATGAGCGACTCCCCTTCGCCGTATCCCCGGACCTCGCTGCCCCGCGCGGCAGGGATCAAGCTCGTTGAACTCGCGATCGTCGTGGTGCTCCTCCTTATTGGCGGCGCGATTCTGTACCCTGTCCTGATGGGCGTGACAGGAGAAGGCCATCGGCGACATCCGCTTTCAAACCTCAAGATGCTCGCGATCGCGAACATCATGTACGCATACGATTACGACGAGCGCCTGCCTCCGGCAGAGGCGTGGATGGACGTCCTTGGACCGTACACCAAGAACGAACAACTGTTTCACGACCCTTCGATCAAAGACCGCAAACCTGACGAGCACGGGCTCGCGTTCTTCGAACCGCTCTCAGGCATAGACACCAGGACCGTTCTCGACCCGGACAAGGTGCCGCTCATGTTCCAGTCGGTACTGATGGGCCGCAACGCGCACAGCGACCTCTCGACCCTGCCCGCTGTCCCGCGCAACGGAAAGGTGAATTACGTCGCGTTGCTCGACGGCCACGTAAAGGGCTTCCCACCCACCTGGCCCGAACATCCGATCACTCTCGTCATCGGCCCATCGCTTGTGAAGGAAGATAAACATGAGTGAGGTTCAGGCTAAGTTGCGACCTCGGGAACGATGGCTCTACATCGCGGCGATCACGGCTCTGCTGCTTGTGGTGTTGCTGTTTGGTGCAGTCCTGTTCATCCCGATTCTTGGCCATCTCGGTGCTCCCAATTATAAGAGCTCACTCTCGAACGTCAAGCAGCAGGCGCTCGGCCTCTTGATGTATGCCTCGGACTACGACGGCAGACTCCCGCGAGCCGACCGGTGGATGGACGCGTCTGCGCCATACATAAGGAGCGATGCCATCTTCATTGATCCGACGCTCTTGGATCCCGAGGCGGGCGAGTACGGGTTCGCCTTCTTTCGGCCGCTGTCCGGGGTCGCCAACGAGAAGGTCGAACAGCCAGAAGCAACCCCGCTGACGTTCCAGTCAAGTGACCTCTCACGTAACGCGAACGGCCTCCTCGACCTCCTCCCGTACCGGATCAAGACGAAGCGCGGCAACGTCGTCTCGTTCGCAGACTCGCACGCGGCGTTCATGCCCGAATCCTGGCGCTTCGAGGTGATCGTGATCGAACTACCGGAGTAGTCCCGCGTTCACTCCGCACTATACACTCAGCACTCTGCACTTACCGAGGGAGCTTCTCAGGGAACCAGAGCTTGAGCTCCGCCTTAGCCGCCTTGAGGTCCGCGGACGAGTGCGTGAGGTTGTCGTCTATCGAGAGCGCGAGGTCGCCGCGGACCGTGCCGGGCTCGGCCTCGATCGGGTTGGTCGCGCCCATCATCGCTCGGACGGCCTTGACCGCGTTGGTGCCGCGCACGGCTATCGCGACCACTGGGCCGCTGGTCAAGTAAGAGACCACGTCCTTGAAGAACGGCCGCGCCTTGTGCTCGGCGTAGTGCTCCTGCACCAGCGCCTTCGGCGCCGACATCAGTTTCAGCCCCACCACGCGCAGCCCGCGCGCCTCGATCCGCCGCGTAATCTCTCCGATCAGGTTTCGCTCCACCCCGCCGGGCTTGATCAGGACAAGGGTCGTCTCTTCCATAAGTCCGTTTCAGGTTACCTTTCGCCCCCCTGCGGCAACGGGACGCGCACCTTGCGCGTAAACTGCCCAAGACCTTCGCCATGGCTGTCGCCGATTTCAAGAACCTGACTGTCAAGTACGGCAGTTTCACGGCCCTCGAGGACTTCACCGTAAGCATCCCCGAGGGCTGCGTCGGTCTTCTTGGCCCGAACGGAGCGGGGAAGACGACGCTGCTCAAGACCATCCTTGGGTTCGTTGACCCGGCCCAGGGCGGCGGGCACGTGCTCGGCCACGACTTTGCCAAGGAAGGGCAGATGGTTCGGCAGAACGTCGGCTACATGCCCGAGCAGGACTGCCACATCCCCGGCCTGTCCGCGGTGCAGTTCGTTGCGTTCGCAGGCGAGCTGGCGGGGCTGCCGGTGAACCAGGCGCTGCGGCGGGCCCACGAGGTTCTGGAGTACTGCGGGCTGGGCGAGGCGCGCTACCGGAACGTCGAGACGTACTCGACCGGCATGAAGCAGAGGATCAAGCTGGCGCAGGCGCTCGTGCACGGGCCGAAGCTCTTGCTGTTGGACGAGCCGACGAACGGGCTGGACCCGCGCGGCCGCGAGGAGATGCTGGAGCTGATCCGGTCGGTCTCGCACGGCAAGGGGCTCTCGGTGCTCGTTTCGTCGCACCTGCTCAAGGACATCGAGCGGATCTGCGACCACGTGGTCGTTCTGCTCGGCGGGAAGCTGCGCGCCGCGGGGCAGATACGCGACCTCAAGTCGGTGAAAGGCGCGCCGGTTGACGTCGAGCTGCGCGAGCACAACCTGGACTTTGTGGACAACATTCAGAAGATGGGGATGATGGTGGAGGAGCTTCGCAAGGGCGAGTACCGGATCTATGGGGACGCGAAGCTGGACGAGACCGCCCGGCACGTGTTCGACGCGGCACGGCGGGCGAACGCGCAGGTGCGGCACCTGGCGTTGGCGCAGCGGTCGCTCGAAGAGGCGTTCTTGGAGGCCGTGCATGTCTAACGCCACTGGCCCGATCGCCGACCTGACGTACCGCGGCTACGACGGCGTGCTCGATCCGCCGACGCAGCGGTGGAAGGTCATTGCCAAGTCCAACATCATGCGTGTCGTGAAGAACAAGTGGTACTGGTGGATCACGCTGCTCTTTGCACCTTGGTACTACACGGTGATGAGCATCGTGCTCTTCTTCCTCAATTCAATGACGGCTGGCTCGCCGGGGCAGGCGAGGCAGGCGATCGAACAGATCGGAGGGATTGACTGGACCGCGCAGTTCCTTCACGGGTTCTCGTTCGGACAGATCTTCTTCCTGTTCATCGCAATGATCGCGGGGGCTGGCGCTATTGCGAACGACAACCGCTCGAACGCTCTGCTGGTCTATCTGAGCAAGCCCTGCACCAAGCGCGACTACTTGTGGGGGAAGTGGGTGGGGGTGTTCGTGCCGGTCGCGTTCGCGATGTTGCTGCCGGCCATCGGGTTCTACATTTTTGGGGCTCTCAACTATAGGGAATACGGGTTCATCTCCGACGATCCATTGCTCCCGCTAAGGGTGGTCGGGTTTACCGCGTTCGCCGCGGCGCTGCACGCGAGCCTTGTGCTCGGTGTGAGTTCGATGTTCAACCAGGGGCGGATGGCCGGGGCGACGTACGTCGGCATTTACTTCATCCTGAACTTTGTGACGGTCGTGATCGGGATCATCCTGGCAGAGTCGGACAACGCGCCTGAGTCCATGAGGAGTCTGTCTGAGAAGCTCTATTACTTGTCCATTGACGGGCTCAACATCGGCGTCGCGAAGATCTTCCTCGACATTGATTCTGCGTCGCTCTTCATCGGTGCGAACGCTGCGGTGGACGTGGACCGTCCCGCGCCGTGGATGGCGATCGGGCTTGTCGTGCTGCTGAGCGCGCTGGCCCTGCGCCTGGTCTGGCGCCGGGTCCGCGCGGTGGAGGTGGTCGGTTGATCTCGTTCCAGAACTGCAGCGTCTGGTACGGCCAGGTGATCGGGATGAACGACATCACGGTCGAGATCGGGCCGGGCGTGACCGCGCTGCTGGGGCAGAACGGCGCGGGAAAGACGACGATGATGCGCCTGATCACGGGCCAGATGCACCCGACCACGGGCGGCGTCAGCGTCTTCGGCATGGACCCGTTCGCGAACGTCGAGGTCTACAAGCGCCTCGGCTATGTCCCCGACATTGACAACTTCCCCGAGCACCTCAGCGGGCGCGAGTTCGTGTACCGAATGGCGCGGATGAACGGAATGACGCACGAGGGCGCGACGATGCGCACGGACCTCGTCATCGGCGAGGTCGGCATGGCGGACCGCTGCGACAAGCGGCTGAAGGGCTATAGCAAGGGCATGCGCCAGCGCATCAAGCTCGCCCAGGCGATGCTCAACGACCCCGACATCATCCTGCTCGACGAGCCGCTCAACGGGCTCGACCCGATCGGCCGGCGCGAGTACATGGACTACCTGGGCGCACAGGCGCTGAAGGGCAAGGCGGTCATCGTCAGCAGCCACATCTTGTTCGAAGTCGAGCAGATGACGCGCTCGATCATGCTGATGCACCGCGGCCGCATGCTCGCGAGCGGCGACCTGCGCGCCATCCGCGAGCTGATTGATCGGCACCCGCATAGGATCAGGATCCAGACCGACCAACCTCGGGAGGTCGCATCTCGGCTCATGGCGCTGCCCTATGTCATCAGCGCCGAAGTGGACCCCAACGACATCGAGGTCGAGATCAGGACGAAGCAGCCGGCGATGTTCTACGACGCCCTGCCGGGGCTCGTGCTCGACCACGGCCTGCGCGTCTATGGGTTCGAGAGCCCGGACAACAACATGGAGTCCGTGTTCCATTACTTGGTGGAGGCTTAGATGCACGCTTACGTTTTCACTTCGACTCTGAAGGACATGCTGCGGATCGGGCGGTTCATACCGTGGGTGCTGCTGGCGATCGTGCTCGGTCTCGTCTCGCTTCTGTGGGACCAGATGTCTCGCATCCCTGTCGGCGCCGACCAGTACGGGATGCTGGTCCGCCTCATCGTGTACCGCATCGTCGCGCTCGCCGCTGCGATGTTCACGACGATGGTGATCTCGCAAGAGGTCGAGCAGAAGACGATCGTCTATCTGGTGACGCGGACCGTGCCGAGGAACGTCATCCTCTTCTCGCGCGGGATGGCGGCGGTCGTCGCGGTCACTGTGATGTCGTGGATCTCGCTGTTCGCCGTCGCGTTCGTGATGCTCGGACCAGGGTTCTTGGGCGAGAGCATGGTCTGGATGGACATGCTCATTATGTTTCTGGGTTCCGTGGCCTACACTTCGCTGTTCATCTTCGTCACGCTGATCATCAACCGTGCGATGATCGCGATCCTGGCGTTCACGTTCGTGTGGGAGGCGTTCGTGCCGATCCTCGACGGCGACATGTACCTGCTGACGATCAGCACGTACATGAGCGTGCTCGCGACGCACCCCAACAAGACGTTCGGTGCCGTCGCTGCTGCGATCCAGAACAACGCGAGCGCTGTGAACCCGGTCTACGCGTGGATCGTGCTCCTGACAGTCGGGATCGGGTTCCTGGTCCTCGGTGGATGGTGGTTCTCGAAGAACGAGTACCTGCCGCGGGAAGACGCGGAGTAGTCGCGGTACCCCGGACAAAGAAGAGCGTCCCGGTCCGAGGACCGGGACGCTCTCACATTTGGAGCCTAAGAGCCGTCAGCCGAGCTTGACCGCCCGCTCGATGCGGACTTCGCTCTTGTCCTCTTGCGGCTTGCCATCGTCGTGCGTGTGCTCCATCGCGTTGCCGAACTCTTCGAGGCCGCGGAACATGTCCTTGCCTTCGCCGCCCATAGACTTGATGTCTGTGTGCTTGAACTTGACGCCCGACGGCAGCACGGGCTGCAACAGGCTGCGGTCGAACTCGCCGTTGAACTCGAAGCTCATGTGCATGCTCTCTCCGCGCTCGCCCTGCATCTTCATGCTGATCGGAAGGTCGGTCTCGGCGTCAACCACGACGTGGACCTGGTTTCCGGCCTTGTTCGGGTCGGTGATGTACACGTTGTACACGCGGCGGCCGTCCACGACCACGGGCTGCTCGACGCGGACGCGTTGACCCATCTCGTCGGCGTGCTGCTCGAAGATCTTGGACGCCGTGAGCTGCTCGGCCATGCCCTGCATGACCTGCTCCGGCTGGAACGGGATGTTCATGCCGAGGCTGATGACCTGTGCCGTGTCTCCGCCGTCCCAGAGCGTGAGCTCGCCAGGAGAGTAAGAGATGTCCATGTTGTCGGGGCCGTGGTCCCCGGTGTTCTTGAAGCTCACGCGCCAATCGTTGCCCTTGCCTGCGATCAGCATCTCGCCGCTTGCGCCGTTCGGATCGTCGAACCGCATCTGGATCAGCATCCCACGGACCTTGCCGTATGCGTCTTGGACCATGTCCCACGTCTTGGCCTCGGCGCTCGATGGCACCAAGAACATGACGCCGGCGACCGCGGCGGCTGCGACGGCCGTGCCGGCCGCGGCCCATCGGTAGCGCGGTGCGAACCACGCCCTTCGCGGCTGCTGCCGCGACGCGTATTCGACCTTGTTGCGAAGCCCTCGCGGCGCCTCGTCGGAGATCGGTTGCTTGTCGAAAAGGTTCTTCATTGGTCTTCGTCCTCCCGGTCGGTCAGATCGAACGTCCCCGCCCCGAGCTCCCGGAAGCTCTGGCGCGCCCGTTGGAGGAGGCTGTTGGCCGCCTCCGGACTCCGCTTGAGCACAGAGCCGACCTCGTCGGTCGAGAGCCCGTTCACGTACTTGAGAACGAGCGCCTGGCTCTGGTCGTCCGGCAGCTTGTCGAGGATGGAGTTGACGGCGAAGCGCCGAAGGTGGTCCGTGCCCCGAGCCTGCTCACTGTCCATGAGCGGGGTCTCCCGCCGCCGGTAGCGTCGGCGCAGGGCGTCGGCGACCTTGTTCTTCGCGATCGTGAGCAGCCAGAGCCTGGGCTCGGCGACGACGGTGTCGTCCCGGAGCCTGGTGAACGCCGCGGCCATGACCTCCATGGTCACGTCCTCGGCGTCTTCTGGCCTGTCCAGCCGCGAAGAGACGTACCGCCAGACGTCGTCCAGGTACAGCCGCTGCAGTTCAGTCGGGTTCATAGCCCGTCCCTCCTCCCACATCGAAGGCCCTTGCTTGATCGCGGCTGCCTGGCTCGTTCCTGTCTCCATCCGGTGTCCTTTCTGACCTAAGGTGACAAGAGAGTCGCCCGGCGGGGCCGCGATCTATCGGGGCCTAGGGAGGTCCCTCCTTTGGCGGTTGCCACTCGTTGTCCCCCTTGCCCTCGCTGAATAGCGAGGTCTTGGTGAAGGCGATGCGCTCGGGGGCCGTGTCCTTGCCCCTGAGCGTGTTGGCGAGCAGGATGCTGTTCTTGCCGATCTTCCGGTTGAGTTTGTCCACGGCCCGGCTTGCCTCGGACCGGCGAGCGGTGTCGTCGAAGAGGCTCGGCGTCACCTCGCCGACCTCGTGGAGGCCGCAGAAGGTGACGGCGGCGCTCAGGGGGGTGCCGCTGAAGTCGCGGTCTTCCCAAAGCTCGTGGAAGCGCTCCACGACGCTCACGGTGTCCTGGAGCGGTGGGAGCTTGGTCGAGACGGCCCAGCTCCCACCGCGGGCGCCGACCCGGACGTGGAGCTCGGTCGCCCAAAGGCCCTCGTCACGGAGCCGTGCGGTCGCCTTCTGGATCAGTCGGTACATGACGTCTTTCGCGCCGGCTTCCGAACGCTTGTCCGGCGGAAGCACGTGCGAGTGCCCCAACGAGCGGCGCTGGGTCGGTGGTTCCACGATCTCGAACCCGCGGAGCAGATACCACCAGCGCTCGCCCGTGACCGAGCCGAACGCGCGGCGCAGCTCGTCGCGGGTGGCGTCAATCATGCCGTCGGAGTCGAAGATTCCGGCAGAGCCAAGGCGGGCGGCCATCCGGCGGTTGATTCCGCAGAACGTTCGCACGTCGAGGCCGCGCAGCCTGTCGGGGAGCTCGTGCGACTGGATCATGACGAGCCCGTCGGGCTTCATCATGTCGGTGCCGAGCTTGGCGAGGAACTCGTTGGGCGCGATGCCGACGCTGCACGTCATGTTCGGCGCGACGTGCTCCCTGATCGCCTCCTTGATCTGCTTGGCCAATCGGAGCGCCTCCTCCGGCTCGCGCTCCTTGCCGATGATGCGGCAGCTCATCTCGTCTATGCTCTTGACCTTGTCCACGGGGAGCACCGTCTCGACGGCCTCGATCACCTTGTCGTGGTAGTGGGTGTAGAGCGAGTGCCTGCCGTCCACGATGACGATCCCGGGGCAGAGCTCCTTGGCCCTGCCCACCAGCGTGCCGGTCTTGACGCCGAACGCCTTCGCCTCGTAGCTGGCCGCGATGACGGTGCCGCCGTCCGCAATGACGGGCGCGACGGCGATGGGCTTGCCGCGCAGTTCCGGGCGCTCCGCCTGCTCGACACTGGCGAAGTACGCGTTGAGGTCCAAGAAGACGACCCGCAGTGGCCGGGGGTCGCGCTCCATGAAGGGTAGATGACTGTCTACCACCGCTTCATTATAGTCCCTCTTTGACGTTGTCCGGGGTCATGTATAGTCGCATCACGCATGACCGAAGAGCCGAACCTGACCGAGCCGACCGGTGTTCCGCCTTCGGTGATGTCCGAGCCGCCCCCACCGGCGCGGCCCGCGCGCTTCATTGGTGGATGGATCGCCGGGCTGGTGATGCTTGGTCTCTCGATATTCGCTGCCATCGGCGGGTACGTGGGACAGTTCTCGAAGCCGGCAGAGTCGTTTGCGCTCCAGGAGTCGCTGAAGTACCAGGTTTCGCTGCGCGATGCAGACGTTCCGGCGCTGAAGTCGGCGATGGAAGACGGTCTGCGCTCGGTCGCGAAGGACGCGCTGGCGGAGGCGCCTGCTTCGGACGAAGCCGCGCGCGTCGCGATCGTCGCGGCGCACGAGCTCGGTGACAAACCGCCCCCGGTCGCGATAGAAAGACTGCGCAGAAGCAGGGACGAGTATGCGCGGCAAATGGCAGAGATCTACGGAGGAGCGGTCGTCACGCAGGAACTGGTGGACTCGTTCTCTAATGCCAAGTCCGACGAGTTCGCCGTCCGGCTGGCAAAGGTCCACGCCAAGGAGATGATCGGATTGCCGAGCGGGCGGGAAGCGGTCGTAGACAAGGGCTTCATCGGCAAGGCAGCGGTCACGTTTGTCGTCGGATTACTGGTCGTGCTAGCGGGGATCGTGTGCTTGATCCTGTTCCTCGGAAAGCTGGGAGGCCCGCTCTTGCGCCCGGTCGGGTTCGGCGCGTTCGACCGCGCCGACGGCGATCGCTACATGGTGCGGTTTTCCCTCTACATGGTCGCATTCATTGTTCTGTCACTCGTAGTTGACGGCGCGAAGAAGCAAGGCATCTTTGGCCGGCTCGAAGGACTGTGGGTCTCCGCGATCGGACTGTTCCTCGTATTGGCCGTCACGGTGGCGATGCTCCAGCTTTCCGTTGTTGGGAGGTCGGACTCGTTGGGCGAAGTCGTTTCTAAGAAGCGGCCGTTCGGAAAGCTGGTGGGCATCGGCTTGTACGGCTACCTGTGTACGGTCCCGATCTTGGTGCTCGTGTTAGTCGGCGTCAACGCGCTAAGCCGGTTCCTTCCTGAGCCGTCCCATCCGATTTCGAGCGAGTTTGCGAGCGCTTCGGGCTTGGACTGGCTGGCGATCGCGCTCATGGCGGTCGTGCTCGCACCGATCTTGGAAGAGATCGCCTTTCGTGGGCTGCTGCTTCCGGCGCTCGCCAGCCAGCTCAGCCGTCCCATCTACGCCGTCCTCGCGTGCGGGTTCCTGTTCGCTGCGATCCATCCGCAGGGCCCGCTCATCTGGCCGGCACTCATGACGACGGGCGCAGTGGCGGCGTACTTGCGCTACTATTCGGGCTCGCTCGTCCCTTCGATCGTCTTGCACGTCGTCCACAACGGCGCGATCTTCTTCATGGCGTACCTACTGGCATGACCGGGCGCATCTACCTCGACTACGCCGCGACGGCACCGCTGCTCCCGGAGGCGAGGGAGGCGATGGCGCCGTGGCTCGAGCGCGAACACGGCAATCCGTCGTCGCTCTATGAAGAAGGGCGAAAGGCGAGGGAGGCGATAGACGCCGCGCGCGAAGTAGTCGCGTCCGCGCTCGGCTGCCTGTTCGGCGAGGTCGTGTTCACGTCGAGCGGGACGGAGGGGTGCAACCTCGCGATGGTCGGCACTGCGATCGCGAACGGCTCTTCACGAAGGCGCTTCTTAGTGCCGGCCTCAGAGCACCACGCCGTCATCAACACGAGGACGCTCGTCGAGAAGCTCGGCTGTGAATGGGAGACGATCAACGTGGACGAGCTCGCGCGGCCGGACGTCCACGAGCTCTTCGACGCTATAGAAGACGACACGTACCTCGTCGCGGCGATGCACGCGAACAACGAACTGGGCACGGTGACCGACGTCGCCGAGGTCGCTGAGCTTGCGCACCACCTCGGTGCCATCGTGTTCTGCGACGCCGTCCAGACGTTCCCCTGGTGCATGGGCAAGCGGTGGAAGGTGGACGACCTGGGCGCGGACCTGGTCGCAGTGGCAGCGCACAAGCTCGGCGGGCCGAAGGGCGTCGGCGCGCTGTACGTCCGTGCCGGGACCCCGATCTCGCCGACGGCGCTCGGTGGGGGACAAGAGCGCGAGATGCGGGCGGGAACGGAGAACGTCGCGGCGATCGTCGGCTTCGCCGCTGCACTACGAGCCGTGACCGACGACTTGGAATATGACGCAAAGCGCGCGCGGGCGCGTGACGCGTTCCGCCGCGCCCTGACCGAGCAAGAGACCCCGCCGCTGCACTTTACGGTCGAAGACGAGCCGTGCTTGCCGGGCCACTGCCACCTGGGTTTCGAAGGCGTGTCGGCTGAGAGCCTATTGATCCTGCTTGACCGCCAAGGCGTCGCCGCCAGCGCTGGCGCGGCGTGCAGCAGCGGGAGCATCGAGCCGAGCCACGTTCTCCTTGCCTGCGGATGGGGGGCGGAAGCCGACAAGGGCGTACGCTTCACGTTCGGGCCCGCCACGACGGAAGCAGAGGCCGTCGAGGCCGCGCACAGGGTCGCAGGGGCCGCGGCCAGCATTGCCGGGTAGGTCCAATACGACGTAGGCGACTCACAGTCCCCTGGTACAACCAACCCAGATGCCCCTGCCGATCGAGAACCTGACCCCGAGCCAGATCGTCGCCGAACTGGACCAGTACATCGTCGGCCAGGACGCGGCGAAGCGGGCGGTCGCGGTCGCGCTCCGCAACCGGTTCCGGCGTCAGCAGCTCCCCGAAGACGAGCGCAACGAGGTCACGCCCAAGAACATCCTGATGATCGGCCCGACCGGCGTCGGCAAGACCGAGATCGCCAGGCGCCTCGCGCAGCTCGCTCGCGCCCCATTCGTGAAGGTCGAGGCGACGAAGTTCACCGAGGTCGGCTACGTCGGTCGCGACGTGGACTCGATGGTGCGCGACCTGGCGGCATCGGCCGTGCGGCTCGTCGAGAGGGAGATGATCGAGGAGGCGCGGCCGAAGGCGAAGGATGCGGCCATGGAGCGGCTCATTGACATGGTCGAGCCCTACGACCCGGAATACTCGTCGCAGGTGAGCCCGTTCGGCCTCATCGGCCACCACGTCACGGAGGCACAAGAGGGGCCCGAGCCGCGAGAGACGCGCGAGGACCGCCGAGCACGGCTCCGCAAGGAGATCTCGGCCGGCAAGCACGATGAGATGTTCTTGGACGTCGAAGCCGAAGAGCAGGGAAGCCCGTTCCTCCAAGTCTTCAGCAACCAGGGGCTCGAAGAGATGGGACTGGACATGAACAGCATGTCCCCCTTCAACCGCAAGCAGCGTTCGTACCGCAAGATCAAAGTGAAGGAGGCGCTCCCGTTCCTGGAAGAGCTGGAAGCGCGCAACGCCATTGACCAGCACGCGCTCCACAAAGAGGGCCTCAAGCGGGCAGAACAGACCGGCATCATCTTCCTCGACGAGATTGACAAGGTCGCGATGCCAAAGGTGAAGGGCGCGGGTCCGGACGTCAGCCGCGAGGGCGTGCAGCGCGACCTTCTCCCGGTGATCGAGGGCGCGACGGTGCAGACGAAGTTCGGGCCGCTCAACACGGACCACATCCTCTTCATCTGTGCTGGGGCGTTCCATGAATCGGACCCGAGCGACCTCATCCCGGAGCTGCAGGGGCGGCTGCCCATCCGCGTCCACCTCGACCCGCTCACGGAGGACGACCTCTGCCGGATCCTCCGCGAGCCCCGCAATGCGCTGACCAAGCAGTACCAGCGGCTGCTCGCCGTGGACGGCGTGAACGTGACGTTCGAGGGTGGCGCACTCGACGAGATCGCGCACATGGCGGCCGAGGTCAACGGCAAGACCCTAGACATCGGGGCGCGGCGCCTCCACACGATGATCGAGAAGCTCCTCGAAGACCTGCTCTACGACGCCCCAGAAAGGGCGCCAAAAGAGGTCGTCGTGGACCCCGGGTACGTGCGCCAGGTGCTTGGTCCGCTCGTCAAGGACATGGACACGAGCCGCTCGTCGCTCTAGCTCGGCCATACTTTAGGGGAGATGGCGGAGCCAGTGAAGAAGAAAGGGGTCCACTGGGCGGTCCAAGCGTGGGTGTTCTTGCACCTCTTCTTGGTCTTCTCCTGGACGGTGCCCGACCCGCCAGAACGCATCACCAGGCAGGCAGGGTTTCAGACCGGCGCTGAGATCGAGCAGGGCGTCGAGCCGCCGACAGCCCCCAAGCCCTCGTTCGCGCAAACGGTCAAGGACGCTCCGAACTACTACCTGCTTTACAACAGGCTCTGGATCAAGAACGCCGACCCCGCCCGCTACTACATGGGTTTCTCGGGGTTCTGGCAGGCGTGGAACATGTTCTCGCCTAACCCTGCTAACGTTGACGTCTACATAGACGCGATCGTGGAGTACCAGAACGGCGAGGTGGTGCAGTTCAAGTACCCCGTCATGCAGGAGCTTTCGCTGACGGAGCGGTACTTCAAGGAGCGGTACCGGAAGTTCGTCGAGAACACGCATCTCGACACTTACAGTTACAAGTGGCCGCCGATCGCACAGCGCGTCGCCTACCTCAGCTATAGGGGCGACGGGAACTTTCCGACGAAGGTGACGCTTCGCCGGCACTTCAAGACCATCCCGCCGACCAACCCGATCCCACCTGTCGAGGGGTACATAGCGCCCGAGTACAAGACTTATTCGTTCTTCACCTACATGGTGGACATCGAGAAGCTGCAGAGGCAGGTGCGCTGATGAAGGTCCTGCGCGCGTTCCACCAGTGGATGTTCGGCTACGGCTCGCCCGTGACGATGGGCCTCTTCCGCGCGGTGTTCGGCTCGATCGTGTTCGTCAACCTCGCCATGGTCGCGATTGACTTCGAGGCCTGGTTCACCGAGGTCGGATACGTCCCGACTTCACTCCTGCAGAGGTGGAACGCCGGGCTCGCTCGCTTCGACCTTCTTGAGCACGTGACGAACCCAAGCGTGACGGCGGCGTTCTACGCGCTCACGATGCTCGCCGCGCTCATGACGGCGCTCGGGCTGTTCACCCGCGTCGCTTCGATCGCGCTCTTCATTGGAGTGACGAGCCTGCACCACCGCAGCCCGGACATCCTGCACTCGGGCGACACGCTCATGCGCGCGATGCTGTTCTTCATCGCCATCGCGCCGAGCGGCGCGGCGTGCTCGCTTGACCGCCTGTTCGCCCGGCGCAAGGGCACTGCACCCGTCGAACCGGCCGAGGTCTCGCTCTGGCCGCAGCGGATGATGCAGATCCAGCTCGCGATCGTCTACTTCACGACCGTCTGGCACAAGTCGTTCGGCGAGTGGTGGCTGAACGGGACCGCGACCTGGTACCCGCCACAGCTCGACGAGTTCGACCGGTTCCCGGTGCCGTCGTTCTTCGACCAACAGCCGTTCATCATGGCCTCGACCTACTCGACGCTGCTCATAGAGCTGGCGATGGCGACGCTCGTTTTCGCCAGGCCGCTCCGCAAGTGGGTGCTCCTCGCCGGCGTCCTGCTCCACGCCGGAATCGAGTACCGCATGAACATCCCGCTTTTCGGCCTCATCATCTGCGCGTGCTATCTCGCGCACTACGAGGGCTTTGAGGTCGCGGCGTGGTGGGAGCGCGTCAAGAAGCGGGTGCCTGCGCTCGAGCGCGTTCAGGAGGTCAAGGCCCCATCCGCAAACTGAAGCGCGTCCTGAGCTTTCGCAAGCCCAAGGGTCCCGGCGTCGCGATCAACAAGGCCTATTACCTCTCTGTGCTCGCCGCAAAGGCGCAGCTCCCGAGCCTTCTTCAAGTGTTGAACCCCAAGGGCGAAGGCGGGGCGGTCGCAGGACTGGGTGCGCCGATGGCGGCGGACGCTTCGAAAAGGGACCTTGCGGAACCGCTCAAGCGCGGCGTCTACGCGCTCTCATCGCCCGACCAGAAGTCCGTGCTGAAGATGATGGTGCTACCGAAAGAAGAAGCGGGGTTTGACCCATCCTCGTTCGCGCGATCAGAGGCCGCGCAGGCTTGGGACCCCGAACTGCGCCTGCGCGTCGAGTCTACGTGGATCATCATGCAACTCACGTTCGAGTCGTACGATCCCGCCGTGTACCCCGCGCTAGATTTCTTCCTTTCGTTGGCACAGCGGTTGGCTGCGCTTACGGACGGAGTCATCGCCGACCCGGTCTCACAGGTGTACCGTTTGCCGTCGCAGGTCTTTTCGCACCGTCCCGCCGGCGAACTGATCGCTGCGGCCGACCACGTCCAAGTGCACCACCGGGAGCACGACGGCACTCTGCACGTCTACACGCTCGGCCTCGTCAAGTTCGACCACCCAGAAGTGGAGATGTATGGCATCCGCCAAGAGACTAAGGAGGCGGCGTACCGGTTCCTGATAGGGCTGGCCCAAAGCGTCCTAAAGGGCACGCGGCTCGAACCAGGGGCAAGTGTCGGAGTGCAGGGACAAGGGCTCAAAGTCGCCGCCGGAGGGCTTGAGCGCGCGATGTGGGACGGCATCCCGTGTCTGGAACTGATTCCTGGAGAGAGAGATGCGACCGACGATGCGGTGCGCGCGTGGCTGGACTCGGTCGGCGGCTAGTTGACGATCTGCAAGTGGCGGCGCACGGCGTCCATGACCACATGCTGGAACTCTGCCGGATCGTCGGGCCTCTTCATCGGCCCGTCAATCGAGAGGTCCCAGTACTTGTAGGTGGTGCCGTCAATCTTCGTCGCATAGACGAACACGGGCAGCGAGTTTGCCTCGACGATCTCTCGCACGCGCCTGACGAGGTCGCAAGCGAACATGTCCGGCAGAACGTGGTCCGCAATGACCAGGCTCGGGTTCTCAGATAGCTCGCGCGATTCGTACGGGCCGCGACGATAAATGTAGTCCAGCGCGTCGCCCCCGGTCTCCGTCATGACGACCGCGACCTCGGAGCAGACCGACTTGACGGCCCGGCTGATCAGGAGCTGGTCTTCAAGCTGGTCCTCGACGACGAGCACGATCCGGTTCATGGCCGTCCTGACGTCCGTTGGCGCCGAAGTCCCATACTAGTCCAGGGGCCACCTAGGCCCGTGCGATTGTGACGAATCGGGATACCACTGAGCATAACGAGCGGTACACGGGGGTTCTGCGAGCCTGCCATGCCGCTGCCTTGTCAGGAAGAGAGTTCCGTGAATTCTGCATGAACCAACTTGGTAAGTTGGATGGGTTTGACTGGTCCGGCGTGTACAAGCTAGAAGGAGACGAGCTCGTCCTGGACGTCTTTGTCGGCGCGCCCACCGAGCACACCCGCATTCCTGTCGGGCAGGGAGTCTGCGGCACTGCCGTCGCAGAAGACCGCGACCAGATCATCGAAGACGTCAGCAAGTTGGAGAACTACCTTTCGTGCAGCCTGGAAACCAAGTCCGAGGCCGTAGTGTTGATCAAGAGGAACGGCGCGACGCTCGGGCAGATTGACATTGACGGCCACGAGGTCGGCGCTTTCCGGGCCGACGAGGTCCGGCTTCTCGAGCGATTGGCCGGCCTGATCGCCGAGCGTTGGGAGCCCGTGGCCCAACCCTAGGTACCCTTCAGCCGTAGAGCAGACAGAACCAATGGACGCGACCTACAAGCACCTGAGTCAGATCGTCAACCCGACCGATCTGCACAAGCTCTCGGACAAGGAGCTCTTGGAGCTGGCAGGCGAGGTCCGCCAAGCGATCATTGACAAGGTCAGCCAGACTGGCGGGCACTTCAGCTCGAACCTCGGCACCGTCGAACTGACCGTCGCGCTCTACGCGTCCTATTCGATGCCCCCCGACAAGGTCGTCTGGGACACGGGCCACCAGGCTTACCCGCACAAGCTCCTCACCGGCCGTCTGCCGCGGTTCGACACTCTGCGGAAGCACAAGGGCCTGAGCGGGTTCCTCCGGCGCGCCGAGCACGAGCTCGACCACTTCGGCGCTGGGCACGCCGGCACTTCGATCTCCGCAGCCCTCGGATTCGCCGCTGCGCGCGACCGTCAGGGCACGAGCGAAAGGGTCGTCGCCGTGACGGGCGACGCCGCGATCTGCTCTGGGATGAGCTGGGAGGCGCTCAACCACGCGGGCGAAATGGGCACCGACCTCACCGTCGTCCTGAACGACAACCGCATGTCCATCGCGCCGAACGTCGGCGCGCTGACCTCTTATTTCACGCGCCTGCGTTCCCGCCCGAGGGTCCAGGACTGGGCGCACCGCGCAAAGGACCTGATCGAGCGCGTGCCCGGCCCAGCGCCGCGGCTCGCGGCCGGCTTCCGGCACGGCGTGACGCACTACTTCGCGCCAGAAGAGACGGGGACTGTGTTCGAGGAGATGGGGTTCGAGTACATCGGTCCCGTTGACGGGCACGATTTGTTGTCGCTCTTGGAGATATTCCGAAACCTGCGACAAGTCCACGGTCCCATCTTCGTCCACGCGATCACTGTGAAGGGGAAGGGGTACGAGCTCTCCGAGGAGGACTCTCGCAAGTGGCACGGCGTCACGCCGTTCTGCTCTGAGACGGGCGACGTGCCGAAGAAGTCGTCGGGACCGGTCCAGTACACCAAGGCGTTCGGCGACGCGATCGTGGAGCTCGCCAAGGACGACCCGCGGGTCGTCGCGATCACGGCCGCGATGCCGGACGGCACGGGCCTCACGAAGTTTGCAGAGGAGTACCCCGACAGGTACTACGATGTCGGGATCGCCGAGCAGCACGCCGTGACGTTCGCCGCAGGGCTCGCCGCCGGGGGCATGCGGCCCTTCTGCACGATCTATTCGACGTTCCTACAGCGCGGGTTCGACCAGGTGCTGCACGACGTCGCGATCCAAAACCTGCCAGTCCGCTTCGCGATGGACCGCGCCGGCCTCGTCGGAGCCGATGGGCCGACGCACCACGGCGCCTTCGACGTCGGCTACCTCAGCTGCGTCCCCAACATGACGCTGATCGCTCCGCGCGACACGACCGAGCTGCGCGAGATGCTCTTCTTCATGCGCGAGTACGACAAGGGCCCGATCGCGATCCGATACCCGCGAGGCTCCACACCGGAAAACCTTCCGGAGGGCCGCACCGCGATCGAGTTCGCAAAGGCCGAAGTCCTCGGTTCGCCGTCTGAGACCAAGCCGCAAGTGACCGTCGTTGCCGTCGGCTCGATGGTCGAGACCGCCTGGGAGGCCGCGACGCAGCTCGCTGCAGAAGGCGTCTCGGCGCAGGTCGTCAACGCGCGATGGATCAAGCCAATTGACTTTGACACCGTCTTCGCCCTCGCGGCCGAGACGGGCAACCTCCTCACGATCGAGGAGAGCGCGCGGATCGGCGGCTTCGGGCAGATGGTCCGGGACGAGCTCGTCGAGCGGGACCTCGCGCTGCGGCACACGATCATCGCGCTACCGGACAAGTTCATTGACCACGGCGATCAGAGCCGCCTTTTGGAAGAGAACGGACTCGGCCTCGAAGACGCCAAGTCAGCGATCTTGAACCTGGCGAAGGCCAGAAGGCCCTGAATACCACACGGAACTCGTGTACACAGGACTCGTGTGGTATAATCTCCGTATGAAGAACGTCACGATCAGCCTGGACGAGGGGCTGCTCAAGGCCGCGCGCCTCGCGGCGGCGAGAGAGGGCATCTCGTTCCAGGAATACGTCCGCCGCCTTCTGAAGAAAGAGGCCGAGTTCGACCCCGTGAAGAACCTGGAGCGGCTATTCGCGCTCGCAGACAAACTCGACATTAAGACCGACGGCAAGTACCCGACGCGCGAGGAGATCTATGACCGACCTAGCCTTCGTGGATTCAAACGTGATCCTGTACGCTCTCGACAGAAGGGATCGAAGAAAAAGCGAGCTGGCTGAAGAGCTGCTCGCAGAGCTGGCTGCATCCCGACTCGGCGTAATCTCAACGCAAATCGTCAACGAAGTCGTCAGCGTCGGACTCAGCAAGTACGGCATGGGGCACATCGAGGTCGTTGAGATTGTGGAGTCGATGCGGAGCTTTCGCATTGTCCCGCACAACGTAGAGATGACCCTGGCGGCTGTTGAGTTGCATGAGGAGCACGCGATCAACTTCTGGGATGCACTGATCGTCTCTGCGGCCCTGAGCGCAGACTGCAGTCTGCTCTACACGGAGGACCTGAGCCACGGCCACAAGATCGCCGGCGTCCGGATCGTGGACCCGTTCGCCTAGCACACGGGCTGTATAATAGGGCCAGAGCGGTCACAACATCCCCGTCCGAAAGGACTGTGGCCGTCCGGGAAGCGCAGTCGCCACAAGCCCCTTCGGCGGTGCGTCCGGGCAACAACGGAAAGACATGTACCAGGCGCCCCTGCCGCCAGAATACGCCGGGCTCACCGACGAGCAGGCCTCTGACCGAATCGCGCGGGCCAAGCAGTCGCTTGGCCGTCGCCTTACTATCCTCGGCCACCACTACCAGCGCGACGAAGTGATCAAGCACGCCGACTTCATCGGCGACAGCTACAAGCTCGCCAACAACGCCGCCGACTCGGCCGAGGCTGAGTTCATCGTCTTCTGCGGCGTCCACTTCATGGCCGAGAGCACGGACATCCTCACCCCGCCCCGACAAAAGGTGATCCTCCCCAACCTCGCCGCCGGCTGCAGCATGGCCGACATGGCCAACCACTTCCAAGTCCGCTCTTGCTGGAAACAGCTCGCGGAAGTCACCGATACGTCACAGATCGTCCCCGTCACGTACATCAACTCGGCTGCCAACCTCAAGGCGTTCGTTGGCGAGAACGGTGGCACGGTCTGCACGAGCACAAACGCGCCGCAGGCGCTCGAGTGGGCATTCACGCTCGGCAGCAAAGTCCTCTTCTTCCCCGACCAGCACCTCGGGCGCAACACGGGCGTCAAGATGGGCTACGACCACGTCCGCGACATGGTGCTGTGGGACCCGTTCAAACCGCTCGGTGGCAACACGCCAGAACGCATCCGAGAAGCGACGTTCATCCTTTGGAAGGGCCACTGCTCCGTCCACGGCCGGTTCAAGCTCGAACAGGTGACGAACGCTCGGCGCGAGCACCCCGACGTGAACATCCTCGTCCACCCCGAGGTCCCGATGGAGGTAGCGGACGCCTCGGACTTCATGGGCTCCACCGAGTACATCATCAACACGGTCCAAAACGCCAAGCCCGGCACCAAGTGGGCTATCGGCACAGAGATCAACCTCGTCAGCCGACTTGCCAACAACAACCCCGACAAGACCGTCTTCTGCCTCGACCCTCAGATCTGCCCGTGCTCGACCATGTACCGCATCCACCCTTCGTTCTTGTGCTGGGTGTTGGAAGAGCTGGTCGCGGGCCGAGTCATGAACCAGGTCTCGGTGCCGGACGAAGTCCGCGCGCCTGCGCTCAAGGCTCTCGAACAGATGCTGAGGCTCGGCCCTAAAAGACAGGCGCTCGCAGTGGACTGACCTCGCTCACACGAGCGCCAGCTTGAGCACTTCGTCGGCGGTCTTCACGGGGTGGAACTGCAGCTCGGACCGCGGGCCCTCGGGCAGTTCGTCCAGGTCTCGCATGTTCTCGGCTGGAAGGATCACGTGCTTGATCCCCGCCCTGTGCGCCGCCAGCACCTTCTCGCGTACTCCGCCGACCGGGAGCACTTTTCCACGCAGCGTGATCTCGCCCGTCATCGCGAAGTCGCGACGCACGGCCTTGCCCGTATAGGCGGAGACCGCTGCCGTCAGCATCGTCACGCCCGCGCTCGGGCCGTCCTTCGGCACGGCGCCTTCAGGGACGTGGATGTGAACGTCGTAGCGGAACTCCTTCTCGGGGCTGAGCCGCCTCTGGTTCGCGCGGATGTACGTCATCGCGGCCATCGCCGACTCCTTCATCACGTCCCCGAGCGACCCGGTCAGTTTGACCTGCGGCTGCTCGCCGAACGGTTGGCTGAGGTTCGCCTCGATCGTGATGATGTCGCCGCCGTACTCCGAGTACACCAGCCCCGTCGCCGCACCGACCTCGTCGCTCTTGCCCTTGAGCCCATAGCGGAACCGCGACTTGCCGAGCATCTTCTCCAGGGTCTTTTGGTCAACGACCACCTTGTGCTTCTCGCCTTCGGCGATCATCCTCGCCGTCTTGCGGCAAACGGTCGCGATCTCGCGCTGCAGCCAGCGCACACCGGCCTCGCGCGTGTACTCGCGGACGATCTTCTCGATCGAGTCCTTCGTCAAACTGATCTGGCTCTTCTTCAGTCCGTGCTCCTCGAGCAGCTTCGAGACAAGGAACTTCTGCGCAATGTGCAGCTTCTCCTGCTCCGTGTAGCTCGGGAACCGGATGACTTCCATGCGGTCGCGCAAAGGTGCCGGAATGTTCTCGATCAGGTTGGCCGTCGCGATGAACATTACGTTGCTCAGGTCAAACGTCGCCTCGATGTAGTGGTCGCTGAAGTGCTGGTTCTGCTCCGGGTCCAGCGCCTCGAGCAGCGCGCTCGTAGGGTCGCCGCGCAGGTCGCTCGTCATCTTGTCAATCTCGTCGAGCATGAACACGGGGTTCTTCGTGCCGCACTGACGGATCCCGAGCATCAGCCGTCCCGGCATCGAACCGATGTACGTGCGCCGGTGCCCGCGAATCTCCGCCTCGTCGCGCACGCCCCCGAGCGAGATGCGGTGGAACTTGCGGCCCAGCGACTCCGCGATCGAGCGACCGATGCTCGTCTTGCCCACGCCCGGAGGGCCGACGAAGCAAAGGATCGGGCCGCGCAAGGACTTCGAGAGCTGTCGCACGGCCAGAAAGTCGAGGATGCGATCCTTCACGTTCTCGAGCCCATAGTGGTCGCGGTTGAGGACCGCCGCCGCCTTCTTAACGTCAATCAGGTCGTCCGTCACCTTCTGCCACGGCAGCTCGACCAGCCAGTCGAGGTAGTTGCGGATGACCATCCCTTCCGGCGAACTGCTCGGCGCTCGCTCGAGCCGCCTCAGCTCTTGCACCGCCTTCTCGTGTGTGTCCGGCGGCATTCCCGCCGCCTCGATCTTCTTCCGGTACGCCTCGCCTTCGTCGCTGTAGACGTCCTGCTCGCCACCTAGCTCCTGCTGGATCGCGCGCAGCTGTTCGCGCAAGTAATACTCGCGCTGAGTCTGCCCCAGCTCTTCCTCGACCTTGCTCCGCAGCGCAGTCTGAAGCTCCAACACCTGCAGCTCGCGCATCAGCACGTGAACGAGCCGCTCCAGCCGCTTGGAAACGTCTGGCTCTTCGAGCAGCTCTTGCCTGGTCGCAGTGTTCAGGCTCGGCAGGTGGTGCGCGATCGTGTCGGAGAGCTCTCCCGAGTCCTGCATCGTGCCGATGATGTCGAGCACCTCCGGCGGCGCCTGTAGCCCTAAGGACGAAGCCTGCTGGAACGCGCTCACGCACTCGCGCATCAGCGCGTCAATCCGCTCGCTCTTCTCCTTCTCCTCGACCAAGAACTCACACTCGCACATGAAGTATCCCGACCGGAACGTGACCTTGCTCGCCTTCGCGCGCGCAAGCCCGCGCAGGACAACGCGCATCGTCCCGTCCGGCAGCGGCAGCACGTGCAGGACCTCGCTCACCGTGCCCACGCGGTACAGGTCCTTGGCCGTCGGTTCGTCAACCGTGTGGTTGCGCTGGCTGAGCACCAGCGTCTCGCGCCCGCGCTCGAGCGACTCGTGCAGCGCACGCAGCGACATGTCGCGCCCGATCAGCAGGGTCTGGATCACCCCTGGGAAATGCACCGTGTCACGAACCGGCAGCACCGGCACTTTCATGACGGCCTCGCGCTTCCTCAATGAAGGGCTCTGCTGATGCATTAGAAGTCACCATACCCCTGCCGCCTTGAAGCGGCAATAGGCTGATTCGCTAGGTTTTGGACGGGCCTCCGCTCCCGGCCGACTTGTACGTTTCTACGGCGATCCGGAACGCCTCGTCGCTGGAAAACACCTGCTCGAAGATCATGTCAATGAGAGCGAACACGTCCAGCAAGGTTGTCAGCCTGTGCCGTAGCACCACTGCCTCTTCGGACTTGTCCTCTTCTGGGATCATTGCCAGGCACTCGCGGATCGCGCCGATCGTCGGGTCAATCTCGCGCCGCTTGCGCTCGCGCACCACGCGCGAGAACACGTGCCAGATGTCGTCGTCGCTCACGTAGATGTCCTTGCGGTCGCCTGGCTTGCGGAACCGCTGGATGATCCCCCAGTCAATCAGCCCGCGAAGGTTCATGCTCGCGTTGCCGCGACTGATGTGCAATCGCTCGATCAGGTCGTCAACGCTGTACGGGTGGCCCGTCACCAGCAACAGCGCGTGGATCTGAGCCATCGTCCGGTTGATCCCCCAGCTCGAACTCATCCGCCCCCACTCCAGCACGAACTGGTCTTGGGCCGCCCGGACCTGCCGGCTTGGGTTCGGTCGCTCGCTTGCCTTCGACATGCACCGTCAGCCTATCACACTATTCGGGGGCCTAGGCCGCCCAAACCAGTCACTTTTACTGGGCGGGCCAGGTTCAAACTGCCGACAATTAGCCTAGGGAATGGGACTCGTCAATCCACAGGTCTTCGTCGGCACCCGGTGCCGGCTCTGCCGCCATAAGGACGCCAAGTTCGTCAATGGCTGGATCCAGTACTTCCGTGGAGAGTCCCTCATCGTCACCACCGACGACACCATCGGCTCCGAGCTTGGCGACAAGTTCTACGTCGAGGCCTACGGCCCCAAGATCAAGGCCTGCGTCAACGCCACCCTGAAAGGCATAGCCGCCCAGGACGCCCCGGAGGGCGGACAGGCCGCCGAGCCCGCCAAGCTGACCTTCCTCATCTACGGCCACCTCCAGGTCGTCGAGAACGGCGAGGCCAGCCGCGTGCTCGTGAACCAGATGTTTGCCAACGTCAAAGTCGGCGGGCAGGCCTTCCAGGCCAAGGTCAGGGACGTGTCCATCAAGGGCGTCGGGCTGTTCGTCGAGTCCGACCTTGCCAAGGGCACCGAGATCAGCCTCGAGCTCGAGACCCCGATGGGCCCCGTCGTCTGCACGGGCGTCGTCCGGCACGTCCGCAAGGAGCGCGGCAAGAACGTCGTCGGTGTGGAGCTCACCGGCCTCTCCCGCCTCGACGGCTCTCGCTGGCGCAGGCTCCTCGGCGAAGCCGCGTAGCCTATCGTCGCATAACCTGCCCGCAGGCAGATCGGTGTCGTCTTCAATCATCGGCCTTGCGCAAGCGCATAGAAAGCCTATGCCCCGTTAAATTAAGTAGAAAAATTTCTACGTAAAACAGTAGACAAATAGGAACTATATGCGTAATACTTGCGTCTGAAGGGGTGAAGGGCGTAGGCCCTCTGGGAGAACGCGCTCGAAGGAGCGCTAGGTCGGGAACCGTGGTTGGGAATGCGAGATTCCGCTTTCCTTCCGCGGTTCCCGCACCGAAGACCCTTCCTGGCACAAGCAAGGGATTTGGACTTTGAGGGAGCGAGACGATGGCAGTGAATCTAGATGAGATTACCGACCGCGGCAACTTCCGCGCCAAGGTCGAAGCAGTTCTTCGCAACGGACGGGGCTTGGGCCTCGAGTTGACCGTGAACAATGCGCTCCGAACTGCCGAGCAGCAACGGGCGCTCGTCGCCAAGGGCTACTCGAAGACGATGCGCTCCCTGCACTTGCCTGGCCCAGACGGAAAGGCGCGGGCTGTTGACATCGTGGACGCTGAGTTTGGCTGGGAGGCGCCAGCCTGCGTCTGGGTGATGATCGGGCGACTTGCGCTTACGCAGGGCTGTGATTGGGGCGGGCTTTGGGGACTTCCGCCGAAGATGCGCAAAGAGCTTGAGCGGTTCTTGCTCGACGGGTCTACGCGGTTTGACCCGCTCGAATGGGGTGGAAAGATCGGCTGGGATCCCGCGCACGTGCAATCGAAAGGCGGATAGCGGGGAGCAGGAGAACAGACAAGAAGATGACACATCACATTAATCTAGGCACCGCGACGATTAGCGTCATCGCCGGAGCGGCGTTCGTTGTGCAAGATATTCCAGGATTGGAGATAGCCGATCGCATAGGCATGGCCGGAACGGCAGTAATGGTCGTTTGGTGGATGCTGTCGAACTTTAGTAAGCGGCTCGACAAGCTGACTGAAGCGATTGAACGCCTTAGCGAGCGGTCGCGCGACAAGTAAGAGGAAGACACGTGGCAAGACTACAGATAGGGTTCGTTGGAACGTACAGGGGTCGAGGATTTTTCAGACGGCTCTGTGGATCAGGACCGATCCGGATGAGGCCGATTGACGTGCAAATCGCGGACAAGGACGTCGAAAAAGCGCGAGAGGCGGTTGAAGTCGTTTGGCGGCTCACACGCGAGGCTCACGTGGAGCCGGTCCGCGTCGGGTCGCTCATAGAGCTAGTAGAACTGAAGCCGACGATCGCAGTGCGCGACTAAGGATCCCAAGAGACGACACAAGAACGAAGGAGAAGAGAAATGGACACCCGAGTTTCATCATCGCAACATGGCCAGAGTGGCACCGATAAGCGAACGACCGCTGACGCTGCGTGGAGAGGCGTGGTTCAGGCCACCCTCGAAATGGACGTCAAACGAGTCGAATCGGCCATTCCAGGGGTTAGCTTCGACGAGGAGGTCGAACGGTTCAACTGGCCGATCCAGGTAAAGCGCTGGCTGTGGCACGACAAGTACTTCAAGGGTCTAGCGGCGTATTGCAGGACGTTCTCGGTCAACGGCGCGTTGGAACTGGGCACGTGCACAGGGGCGAGCGCGGTCTGCCTCGCCAAGTACGCGGGGTCGGTCGTCACTTGCGACCTGACCGACTGGTCGGTCGCAGACCCTGCGATCTTCACTGGTCGCCTCGCCTTTAGAAAGTGCGAGACGGCGTCTGACGTCCTTCGCCTCGACTATTGCAAGTTCGACGTCGCCTTCGTAGACATTGACCATCTCGGCCTCACGGAGCGTCTCATACACCTCAAGCTTCATGCAGACGGCTTTCGTGGCGACGTTTTCTATGACGACATCCGTGCTAACGCAGAAATGGAGTCGTTCTGGGACTCAGTGCACGAGCCAAAGCTCGAGCTCGACTGGCACAGCTCAGGGTTCGGCATTGTCCGCTATGGAGGCGGCAAAGGAAACTAGGATTCGACGGCGTACGCAACACCGACGCCGTTAGGAAGGGAAAATGAAAACTGACCAGAAAAGGGTGGCTGCAGCCTATCATCTGCACGACGACAACTACTATCTCGCCGACTCAATTGCCTCTCTCGCCGGAAGGCTGGACGTCATCGCATTCGTCAGCAGGGTGCCTTGGAACGGGAAGGCCGGCGATTGGGAGAGGACCGCGACGATAGCCGCAGAAGCTGGTGCAGAGGTCGTCCTCGGTGAATGGCCGAGCGAGGCCGAACATCGGCAAGCGTCTCTCCGGGAGTGCAAGGAGCGTGGGTACGACCTCGCGCTGATACCCGATGGCGACGAGATCTACGAACCTGGGCTGCTCGACACGCTCATCAAGATCGCGCAGGACGAACTGGCGGACAGGGTGTACGTCGAGTGGGACACCTATTGGAAGTCGCCAGAGTACGTCGTCAGGCCGCGCGAACGGTTCAGGCCCTGCGTCATGATCAATCTGCACCGAACTCGGCCGACGCACAATCGGGACTATGACGGTGGGTGCCCCCTCTACCTAAACGCCGAGCACGGCATCGTCCACCATCTCTCATACGTCGGGCCGGACGCACGGATACTGCGCAAGATCGAGACGTACAGCCATTGCGACGAAGTCGTCCACGATTGGTGGAGCGGCGTCTGGCACGGATGGGACCGCGACAAGACACTGAGAGACCTGCACCCCACGCATCCTGAAGCCTACGGGATCGCAGAACGCATCGTTGTACCTGAGTGCCTTCACGCCGTCGCGGACACGTACAACAGGCACACGACGGACATTCGTTCAGCCCTCAGAAAGCCTGAGGACTGGCCGGAAGTCTCGGTCGTGATCCCGGTCCACGGAGCAAGCCAACTGCTGCGCGAGTGCCTGCGTTCGCTCGCCGACTGTAGCGACCTGTTACACGAAGTCATCGTCGTCGACAACGCTTCACCGGACGACTGCCTCGAGGTGTGCAGCGACTTTTCGTTCGTCAAGACGCTCCTCAATAACGAGAACCGAGGGTTTGCAAAGGCGTGCAACCAAGGGTGTGCGGAGTCCACAGGCGAGGTCGTCTTGTTCTTGAACAGCGACACGATCGTCCCTCGGTCTGGACTGATCCGCCTGATCGAACCGCTGGTCCGCGAAGGCACGATCGCTGCGAGCGGCCCTTTCACGAACAACTGCGGCCACTTTCAACGCATCGCGCCGACCTACACCCACGTCTCGCGATTAGACCTCTTCGCCGAAGACTTCGCCCGACAGGCCAAGGACCCGATCGAGGTTGACATGCTCGTTGGCTTTTGTCTCGCGGTCAAGCGCACGGCCTTGAACGAGGTCGGCGCGTTCGACGAGAGGTTCGGCCTTGGGACGTACGAGGACAACGACCTCTGCTACCGGCTCAGGAGGGCTGGATGGCGCCTCGTAATAGCAGCGAACTCCTTTGTCCACCACAGCGGGTCGGAGACGCTCCGAAAGGTCGTGGCAGAGCCGAGCGAGCTGCTGGGCAACAACCTGGGGCTCTACTTGGGCAAATGGAGGGCCGACCTCGAGTCCGGCTACGCGTCCCACCTCGCAGGGACCTCGGGCGAAAGGATCAGGTTCGACGAATCGCGCAAGCCTGAGGTGACGATGAAGGAGACCGAGCGAAAGCGCGGACAGGCCGACGTCTCGCTATGCATGATCGTTAGGGACGAAGAGCGGGTCATTGCGGACTGTCTCACGAGCGCCAAGCCGTTCTTCAACGAGATGATCGTCGTGGATACGGGATCGAAGGACCGCACCATGGAGATCGCCAAGGACTGCGGAGCAAGCGTCAGGAGCATAGAATGGCCCGACTCGTTCGCCGCAGCGCGCAATGAGTCCATCCGCGGCGCGAAGGGCAAGTGGATCTTCTGGATGGACGCGGACGACACGCTTCCGCTAGAGTGCGGCCAAGCCGTCCTGGACGCCGCCCTCAGCGCGGGCAATGACGTCCTCGCCTTCGTCGTGCCCGTCCAGTTCGTAGACGACGGGCCGGGGGGCGGCACGCGCGTAGACCACGTCAAACTGTTCCGAAACCTGCCCGGCCTGCAGTTCGAGGGAAGGATCCACGAGCAGATACTCCATTCGCTCAGGCGGTACGAGGGCAAGATCGTCCGAAGTAGCGCGTACGTGCTCCACTCCGGGTACGACACCTCCGAGCAAGGGCAGAAGAAGAAGAGGCTGCGCGACGAAAAGCTGCTGATGCTCGACCTCCAAGACAGACCGGACCATCCGTTCGTGCTCTTCAACCTCGGCATGACCGCCCACTACACCGACGGCCACAAAGAAGCCATCGAGTGGTTCGAGAAGTGCCTGGGCGTCTCAGACCCCAAGGAGTCCCACGTCCGCAAGGCGTACGCGCTCCAGGCGGTCTCGTACCGTGAGCTCGGTGAGACGGAAAAGGCGGTCGAGACGCTGACGAACGGGCTTGAGGCCGTCGGAGACGATCCCGAGCTCCACTTCCACCTCGGTCTCATCCTCTCCAACCAAGGCCTGCTCGAGCAGTCGCTCGAACACTACCGCAAGGTGCTCGAGACCGATCCAGCCGGGTACTTCTCAAGCATGGACGTCGGTATCCTAGGCTTCAAGACCCACCACAACATGGGAGGAGTGCTCATCGGGCTCGGCGACTACAACGAAGCAAAGAGCGAGTTCCTCAAGGCGCTAGAGCAGGCACCGCACTTCCTTCCCAGCGCCTTCGAGCTCTTCGACCAGGCGCTCGTCAACAAGGACCTCGCTGCGGCGAGGCTCGCGCTCGATCACGTCAAACAGCAGGCGGGCCAGTGCAAGAGCTGGGCCGAGATGACGATCAAGTACTCCGAGCACGTCGGAGGGCCAGAGAACGTCCTGGCGACGATGGGACCGATCGCTGTGCGACACCTGGTTCCCAAGAAAGCCTACTCGGCGTGGCTCCTCAACCACGGCCGGGAGGACGACGCGGCAATGCACTGGCAGGCCCTCCAAGAAAGTGGAGACGCAGAGTCGGCCTACTTTCTGGGCGTGCGCGAGCTTCGGCGCGGGCGGTTCAAGGACGCGCTCGGTTGGATGCGCCGTGCTCAGGACCTCAACCCGGAGCACGTCGAGACCGCGCGCCAGATCGAGGGGCTGGAAAAGGCGCTGGCGAAGGGGTGAGACGGATGGCGTTCAACGAAACGGTCATGGACCACGTCCTCAACCCGCGCAACTCGGGCCCGCTCCCAGACGCCACCTGCGTCGGGTGCGTCGGCATCCCCGGCGAGGGGCGCTACATCAAGCTCTACCTCACCGTCTCGGACGACAGGATTGCCAAGGCGTCCTACGAGTGCAACGGCTGCCCGGCCTCCATCGCAAGCGCGAGCCTCGTCTGCCAGCTCGCGCGCGGCCGCACGACCGACTTCGCCGGCCTCATCGAGCCGCAGGACGTGCTCGTGCTCCTGCGCGGCCTGCCGGAAGGGAAAGAGGAGATGGCGCAGATGGCCGTCGAGGCCCTGCGCAAGGCGCTCAGACCTACGGATTAAGGGGAGAACCGTCATCGCTCCGCGCGGGCGGTTCGCCGCCCGCGCCACGACCAACAACTAAGACAAACAGGAGAAAACAAGAAATGATTCTATATTGCGGCGTCCCGTTCGCTAACGAAGCGGTCGCGGCGCAACCGACGGGAGGCGACTGCGGATACTGCGCCTCTGCCGACTCGAGCCCGTGCGTCCGCACGTACGCATACGTCCTGCCCTCGGGCGACAACCCAACAGGGCCACAACTCAACTATCCACAGTCAGGCGGCCTGGGCTTCGCCGTCGGCTGCACGCTTTTTGCAGACATCGTGGACATCCCGTGAACCCAAGGAGAAACAAAGACAATGCCTAACTGTTCCAACGGAAAGTGCCAGTCCGATTACCGCGACTTCAAACGCGGCTCGGGCGGCCAGTCGGTCGGAGACTCGGGCCTCGCCCCGAGCGTCATGCTCAAGGCCAAAGCCTTCGACCTCAACATCGAGTTCTACTACAGCACCACTTACCCGACGACCACGGAGTACGGCCAGCGCCGCTCGGCGACCGTGCGCGCCTATGTCGTCTCATTTCAAAACACCAACGCGCAGGTCGTCCACGGCGACCTCACGCGCTACTCCTACCAGAAGGTCGGCAGCTCCGGCGGGGTGACGACCTACCTCGCTAGCGACCTCGGCTACCGCACGACGCTTTCGTTCGCGTCGGACGAGTTCACCGAGTGGTTCCCCCACGGGATGAAGATGGTCTACGCCAAGCAAAGGAGCACGGGCGAGAAGTACGAGCTCGTCCGCGTCGTGACGCCCTCCGGCGTGGCGCAGGTCTACACCTACGGCACCAGCGCCGAGGAAGGGCTCCTCAAGACCATCACCGTCCCCGGCGGCGACAAGGTGACGTTCAGCTACATCGCCGGCAGCTCGATCTCGATGCTCAGCTACATCGAGGACTGGGACAACCGCCGATGGACCTTCCAGTACGACGCCGACGAGCAACTGACGACCCTCATCGAGCCCACCGGCTGTACCACCAAGTACGCCTACTCGCTCGCCGGGGCGGACGCCGAGGTCGGCGACCTCCTCCACCGCTATGAGGACCCGCGCGGCTTCGCCACGACCTACATGTACGACGCCGACGGCAACATCGCCACGATGAGCGTCGGCGGCGCCATATGGTCGTACACGTCGAACAACTCAGGCACCGCCGCCCACGTAGGCATACAGTCTCCGTCGGGTGCGCGCACGACCTATAACTTCGACGTCCCGCTCGCCGTCATTGAGACTCTCGAGCTCCCCGAGGGCAACACAATAAGCTACACCTACGACGTCCAGGCGTTCAGGGCGACGATGACGAAGCCTCTGAGCATCAGCGAGACCTGGTCGAACGGCGATCTCGGGATCCTCACGGAGCACCGCGACGCCGTCGGCGGCCGCACGACCTTCATGTACGACGCATCGCTCAACCTCACGACCATACTCAACGCCCTCGGCGAGAGCATGACGATGGCCTACAACGGTTCGCGCCTGATAACGGGGCGGACCGACGTGCGCGGCAACCGCGAGACCTTCACCTACAACGGCGACGGCCTCCTTGAGACGCACACCGACCAGCGCGGCCTCGTCACCACCTACAACTACGACAGCAAGGGCAACGTGGCGAGCGTCGTGGCCAGCGACGGCGGCGTAACGACCAACACCTACGACGCGCTCAACCGCCTCAAGACGGTCACCGACCCTCTCGGCCGCAAGAGCACGCTCGTCTATGACGCGGGCGACAACGTCGTGCAGGCTGTCAACCCCGCGGGCGAGAAGACGACCTACGTCTACGACTCGTGCCTGCGCACGGCCGTCGTCAACCCGCTCGGAAATCGGTGGACGACGACGTACGGCCGATGGGCGAACCCGCTCACCGAAAAGGACCCGCTCGGCAACGTGACGAGCCACCTGTACGACAACATGGGCTACAGCACGACGATGACCAACGCGCTCGGCAAGAGCTGGGTGACGTCGTACAGCGCGGCCAAGCAGAAGCTCGCGGACGTGGATCCGTTGGGCAACCGCACCTCATACAACTACGATGCGGCGGGCCGCCTCGAGTCCGTCCAGGACGCGCGCGGCAACTATACGACCAGCGTGTACTTCGCCGACAGTCGGCTGAACGCCACGGTCAATCAGCTCGGCAAGCGCACGACCTTCGCCTACAACGCGCTGCGCCGTCCGACCGCGACGACGAACGCGCTTGGAAAGACCTGGACGACCGCCTACTCGGCCAACGGCGGAGTCGTGGAGCAGAGGGATCCTCTCAACAACAGGACGACGACGACCTACAACAAGGTCGGAGGCGTCGAGACCGTCAAGGACGCGAACGACAAGGTCACGACGACTACGTACGAGTCGGACAGCAACCGCGTCTTAGCGGTGACGAGCCCGCTGGGCAAGTCCACCACGACGAGCTACGACCTCGCCGGACAGGTGACGACCGTGCTATACGCGGACCTCGGTGTCATAACGTACACCTACGACGACGCGGGAAGGCAGGAGACCATCACCAACCAGATAAGCAAGGTGACGACCAGCGTCTACGACGCGGCAGGGCAGAACACGGTTGTAATACAGCCGTCTGGAAAGAGAAAGACGATCAGCTACGACGCCGCTGGAAGGCAGGTGACCGTCCAGTACGATACGTCGGGTCGCGTGACCTACGCGTACGACGCGGCAGGCCAGCGCACGACGATGGTGGATCCCGGTGGCACGACCACCTATGCCTACGACGACGCTGGGCGCAACACAAAGGTCGCCTCGCCTGGCGGGTTGGTGATCACGTACGAGTACGACAACGTCGGTAACCGCTCGCTGATGATCAATCCCGACGGAGGAAGGCACACCTACTCTTACGACGCGGCCAACAGGACCGAGACGGAGAAGAACCCGAGCAACCGGACCTTCACGTCAATGTACGACGCTGCGGGACAGGAGACGACGTTCCTCTCGGGCATGGACGAGACGCGCACATACGCCTACGACGCTACCGGTCGCATGACGACCGAGGTCCAGGCCGTCACCGGAGGAGACAACCTCACGACCATAGTGGACGCCTACGACGGCGCGGGGAACAAGACCAAACAAACGAGGGACGGGGTCGTCACGACGTTCACGTACGACGACGGCTACCGCCTCACGGGCAAGCAGCGCTCAGGCGCAAGAGAGACCTTCAGTTACGACGACGTGGGCAACCTCACAGTCAAGTGGCACGAGGGGCTCAGCCCGCTGACCTTCACGTACAACGCCTTCGGGCAGGTCACCACCCTGCAGGACGGTCCGACCAGAGTCACGTACACCTACGACGACGACGGGAACCAGACGACCGAGAACAGGGGCGGAACGACGACCGGCTACGTCTACGACGACGAGAACCGGATGACGAAAATAACGCACCCAGACGCGAGCCTCTCGACGTATACTTACACAGGTGACGGCTTGCGAAGGACGGTGCACGAACCAGGGACCTCTCTCAAGACCATGGTCTGGGACGGGGCCGACTACACAGGAGAGATCTAAAATGGCAATGTCTGTCACATACACGAACTTCAACGGACGCATCGTCCATGAGAACAGGGGCGGGACGGAGCGCGGCTACGTCCCCGACCCGCTCGGCAGCACGGTCGCGCTGGTGGACTCCACCGGCGCGGTCACCGACACATGGGAGTACGCGGCGTACGGGGAGGTCGAGAGCCATTCGGGCTCCTCCACCACGCCCTTTACGTTCGTCGGCACCCTCGGCTACTTCCGAGACATCGTCTCGAAGCTGACCTACGTGAGAGCCCGGTACTACCAGGCCTTCATGGGACAGTGGATGACTGTTGATCCGCTGTGGCCCAGACTATCATCCTACCAATACAGTATGCAGATCCCAGTATCACTTTCAGATGCTGCTGGCCTCGATCCTGTTAAGAACAAATGTCGGATGACCTTCTGGTGCTTTTCTAGCCAGCCTATACCTGTTACCGGTTGCTTTTTCTGTCTCCAGACAAGTACGTCAGAAGGTAGATGGGAAACTGTTAAGTGTTGGGCTGCAGGTTCAGGTCGGGACAGTCTTCCTGCTGACGTAAAGAATGCAGGCAGAATTCCGCCAGGTAGATGGTGCTTCGATCGCGAGTGGTTTGACATGGGCGCCATTTCCGGGAATCTGGCTTGGGGCGAGGGAGCAGTATGTATGCGACTGAGGCCATGCGATAGCGAGGAACTAGGGAGGCTGCAGGGCTGTTACCCGGAACGTGAGTTTCACTCAGGCAGCTTCACAATTCATGGAGGTGCCGAGTACAATCGTTATAGGTCTAGTGGCTGTGTCACCATTAGATCTTCTGAAGTAGAGGAACTGAAGAGGTTAATAAAGGAAAAATGCTCAAACCCCAATGGTATAGAAGTTATTGCTTCTTAGCGTATATGTTCATGTTTTCATTCCTTGGCTGTCATCAACAGGGAATCGGACCCCTGGACAAACCTGAGAGCAGCGCACAATCGGTCAATGCCTCCGAGCTGATCTCCGTGGAACACGTTGCCGAACTCGTTCTTGATGCCATCACAGATCACGCGGATCTGATTAAAGAGTGGAATCGTGAAGAGGAAACGCTCAGGTCTATGGATGCGATTGAGTTTGCATTGATTCCATCTAAGCTGATGAAGGAAGGTAGAGAAGGAAAAGTGGCAGTACTATGTCTGAGCAACAGCGACTCGGCATCGGCGGCAGAGAATCTGCTGGCCGCAAGAGCGCAATCCCTGATTGAGCTTGGCCCGACTGGTGTCTTGGTCATTTTGCACAGCCCATCGAGACCGTTGATTCAAGCTGATCTAGCAGCTCTCGATGTGGATCATGCGGCAAAGGTGCAGCAAGTGATCGAGGAATCGATTAGGCAGTTCCCATCTCGCAGATCGGAGATCGAGTGGGTGTTCATGAGTGGAAAGCGGTGGACTAGCAAGAACTAGTCTAACTTCGATCAGCGGGCGGGTGGCAGGGTAATTCCCAGCCACCCGCCTTGTAGTGTGCCACTGTTGTTCCGAAGGAACAGCAGTGCTCCCGCGCTTCACATACAGCTACGACGACGCGGGCAACCTCACCGTCACCGTGGACTCGAACGGCGCGAGGGCGACGCACACCTACGACGGCAAGAGCCGACTGACGCGGGGTCAGACGACGGGCACAGGAGCGCACGACTACACGTACAGCTATGACGCCAACGACGATCGCCTCACGTCGAGCGAGACCGGCGGCGTGGTGACCTTCAACTACAATGCCTTCGGCCAGCTCACCACGAGCACGGACGGAAGCCTCGTCACTACGTACACCTACGACGACGATGGCAACCAGACGGTCACCGCGCTGCAGGGCTCGGACCCCGTGACCATGGCCTACGACAAGGAGAACCGCATGAATCGCCACCAACAGGGCGCGACGGTCGTAACATACACGTATGCAAGCGACGGGCTCAAGCGCTCCGAGGTGACTTCGGGCGGAACGACCACTCTCGTCTGGGACGGGAGCGACTACCTGCAGGGCAGGTCATAAGAGAGGAAGAGAGAAATGCCAACAACGAACTACTATACGGTCAACGGCCGCATCGTCGGCGAAAAGACCACAGGAGGCTCCCGGACGGACTACGTCCGGGACGGCCTCGGCTCCGTCGTAGCGACTACCGACACCAGCGGCGACGTCGTGAACACCTACCGCTACAAGCCCTATGGCTCCCAACTCAGCAAGACCGGCGCAGGAGCCGACCCGAAGTTCCTCTGGATCGGGGCGATAGGGGGACGGCGAACGTACGACGAGGCGACGATATATCTGCGTCATAGGCACATGGCTTTGTTGCAAGCAATGTTCACGTCAACTGACGGATATTGGCCCAGCGAGCCGTCCTATGGCTATGCCATGATGAGCCCGGTAACCCTGACCGATCCTACAGGAAACTACGTGGATGTGTATGACTGCACTTCTAATGTAAAGTCGAATTTGTCGAGCGCTTGCGACGCACTGGATCGGTGTCTTCGGGACGGAAAAGCAGACTGCAAGCAGAAGCTGATTGACTGCATTGGAGGCATTGATCGTGGTAAGATTGAAAGCATACTCAAGGAGATGGTGCGCTACTGTAAGAGCAAGGGTACTAAGACCGAGCCAGGGAAGCGGATATGCGTTATCTGTGAGCGCAATCTGCCTGAGTTGTGCAAGTCAAGGTGCGACGAGGGCTCGCATGGCTCGAAGGACGGTCCGACGGTAGCAGAAACAATCAAGGTCGCTGCTTCGGACTCGCTCACGAAAGGTGAGGGGATACAAGACTCCAAGATGAAGCTGGTTGTTGAGTACTGCTTTGCTACCAGCAATGCGGCTAAGAACTGCCTTGATGCGATAGAGGCAGCGAAAGCCTTCGAGGATAAGAACATCAAAGGCTGCGACTGTGTCATGATTGGATGCGAGGGCCAAAGGTTCGATTCGCTGACGTTCCTGCACGAAATGGCCCACTGTGTAGGAATACTGGGCTCAAGTCACGGTGGATCCGGCCTGGGGCGTGACGTCGTCTACCGGATCGAAAGCTGTATCAAGAAGAACGTTAAGCTATGAGTGAGAGGAACATGATGTATAAGCAAACGATGACATACGTGCTGCTCACGGGCCTTGTCCTGACGGCAGCGAGCGGGGTGTGCCAGACCTCGAACGACGCCCTGCGAACGAAGCTCGAATCGTACGTTGCGGCCGCCGAGAAGGACAGGATCGAGATCGAATTCGATCTGTTCCAGGAGAAGATGGATCCGCGCGTGCTCGAAGACTGCTATGGCCGGACGGCGGACGTGGACTTGCAGGCTCTGTGCGTCAAGCTGCTACAGGTCGCCGGAGACAAGCAATCTGTTCGATGGTTGAACACGATCTATCACGGCGCTGACGTTCTTGCACAGACAGAAGTGCTCGTCTCGCTCTCAGTCTTGGACAAGCCGAGTGGCTTGCACCTCGCAAGAGGGGCGCTTGCCTCTCCTGACGATGAAGTCTTTCGCGTAGCTATGTTCGTACTCAGTGAGTCATCATCGGCTGAAGACTGGCAATTGATGAAGGGCTACTTGAGCAACACTAACGAAAAACGAAGGTCGGCCGCGTTGCTGTCGGCCCACCCTCCAAAAGGCGACCAAAAAGCTGAACACGAAATGATGGTCGCCTTGATTGAGAGTTCCAAGCACCCCGCGGAGGCGGTGAGGCTGACTGTTGTCCAGAGACTGAGTTACGATCGAAACGACTATGCAGAGTCGATCCTGTCGTCAATGGTGCTCGACGACCAGTCCTTGACGGTCAGAGAGAAGGCCTTAGGCCTCCTCTTGTTCATCGTGCGCTATGGTGCCAGGGAGAGTCCGGAGCGGACCCCGGCTGCACCAGAGCCGAAGAGGGTACGGCCTCTGTTGCCGCGAACTATCGGCGGCAAGTAGAGAAGGTTGCGCCGCGAAGCGGGTGGCCGAGGTAATCCTCTGCCTCCCGCTCTTTTTTCGACCTTCTCCTACGACAACGTCGGCAACCGCACGCGCCGAGTCAAGGACGGGACGAAAGCGACGCACACCGACGACGGCGGGAGCCTGGGAAGCAGGCGGCGAGGCGGGTGCGGGGCTCTTTCTAGGCTGAAATGCATTAGGGCGCAGGCAGCCGGGCGTGCTCCGAACGTCGTCGGACGGCGATCAACGGCCTCGAGCCGCCAGTCTGCGGCCAGCGGTCCGGCGGGACGGGACGCGTGACGACGGACACCGGTCGGAGGGCGAGGGCGACAGGCCACAGAGCGCGCGGCCCGCGCCAGCCAACTCCGAAGCACGGCCACACTCCGTGGAGAAACCGCCGGAGACGCCCTAGAAACTACAGCCGCATCCGCCGAAACCAGGGAGGGACATGGCAAACGGGATCAACAACAAGAAGGA